>NZ_JASGXC010000003.1:230102-693864 GCF_032913585.1 Gluconobacter sp. GP1 | reverse complement strand
TCTCAAACCGCCCCGGCCAGACCCTCGAAGAAGGCCCCGCCGCGTCGGTGAACGGGCTTATACGGCCACCTACACACACCGTCAATCAAAAAATCATATAAAAATCAAAAAACTGACTTTTTATGAAAATCCTTGAACCACTGGGCAAATTTCATAACCCCATCCTCAAGCGAGACGCTAGGAGTCCAGCCACATAATGCTTTCACATCCTCCAGGCTCGCCCAGGTTTTCTCCATATCCGCCACAGGGCGAGCTTGATGTTCTATGCATGCAGATCGCCCGAGATGTTTTTCCAGTAGAGCAATCAGTGTCGTCACTTTTTCCGGGCGATCTCCCCCCAGATTCAAGATGCGTGCCTCACCCACTTGAGGAGGAACGTCCATGATCGAAAGAACACCCGATGTGATGTCATCTATATAGGTGAAATCCCGAGACAGTCCTTTTCCCTCGTAAAGGGTGACCGGACGGCCCTCGCAGATAGCTTTCGCGAAACCGTAATAAGCCATATCTGGCCGACCCCACGGCCCATAGACGGTAAAGAACCTCAAGCCTGTCTGTGGAATGCCGTGAAGATAAGCGTATGCGGAGGCCGTGAGCTCACCTGCACGCTTTGTAACCGCATAAAGTGAGCCTGGCTCATCCACGCGATCACTCTCTTTGAAAGGCAACGACTGGTTGCGACCATAGACTGAGGACGAAGACGCATAGACAAAATGCTTCAACCTTTTCAGGCTTCTGGATACCTCCAGCAAAACAACCTGCCCCATGACATTCGCTTGTACATACGAATATGGGTCTATGAGTGAGTATCGAACTCCCGCCTGAGCTGCCAGGTGAATGATAACTTCAATATCAGAATGGCCATCTATGACTGATCGCATAGCCTCGCGGTCAGACACGTCCTTCTGCTCGAACACGAACCCTTTTTGACACGTCAGTCTGTTCAGGCGCGCCGTTTTCAAGAGCGGGTCATAATAATCATTCAGCGTATCAACGCCGATTACCTCCATGCCTCGCGCCAGCAACGCATGCGAGACGTGAAAACCGATAAATCCCGCTGCCCCGGTAACTAAAACCTTCACGTATCAGTGCTTCAGTGCCGGGCTACTTACGGTATCCCCTACGCGGATACCCAACTCTTCCGTAACCCCTCCAGCAAGCTCAAGCGTGTTGGCCACAACCCCGTCACTACTCAGGATTGCCTCACTCAGCGGAACCGCCTTCTCCGCAATGGCATGAACATGATTGGTGGAATCGATGAAAACGATATCGAGGGACACCAGTGTGTTTCTCATCCACATGTCCGAAACCTGCGGCTGCGGCCAAAGGAAAAGCATTCCCTTGTTTTTGGGCAGCTCCTTGCGGAACATTTCGCCTACTTCCTGTTCCTTGTATGTTTTGGCCAACTCCACCGTAAACGAGTGCTTAACCCCGTCTTGCGTCGTGATTGTCAAAGGTGCTGTCGGGAGAACAGGCTGCGCCTGACGAATAGGTTCTTCTGCGGCATAGGCGGAAGTCGCCATACTGCTCGCGAGAACACCTATCGCACCTAATATGGAACAAGCCATCACACGCATGGGAAACCCTCTTTGAAATTTATCGTTCAGAAACAAGAAATGGATTGGACCGGCGTTCTTCCCCAATGGTCGTAGGCATTCCATGCCCACACAGCACCACAGTCTCATCCGGCAAACTCATAAGATGTTGGCGAATACCTGCAATCAGCGCAGGAGCATCCCCATAAGCAAAATCGGTTCGGCCTACCGTCCGGCGGAACAATGTATCGCCAACAATGGCACGACGACTGCCATGATCCACAAACACGATATGCCCTGGCGTATGTCCGGGAATATGACGCACCTCGATATCATGGCCCAGAAGCTGGAGTGTCTCACCGCTTTCCAGAAAGCGGTCCGGAACAACACTCACCATCCCTGTCATACCAAAATGCGCAGCCTGTTTCTCAATACTACTCAGCAGGAACGCATCACGCCGATCTGGCCCGAGAACAGGCACAGGCTCTGATTGAATTTTATTCAGGCGTTCCCGGAGCTCATCAGCGCCGCCAGCATGATCAAGATGTCCATGCGTAAGAAGAATAGCCTCAACCGTCAGTCCACGGAGTTGGTAGAGCAGTTCATCCACATCGCCCCCTGGATCGACCACCACGGCATGGTTCCGTTCGTCCCAGAGGATCGTGCAATTCTGCCGGATCGGCGTCACAGGCACTCTTTTGACATTCAAAGGGACCACGGTTTTTTCTCCCGCACGGCCAGTTTAGCGATACCTCCCGGCGATACCGCGTCCCACCCCCTACGACAAGGGAGCCAAGAGGTGATTGACCGCTTCTTAAAGCCGCCTCACTCTGGGGCTTTCCAATCTCGGGATCAGGATACCCCCATGAGCCGCATCATTCGCACAGAACCCAACGCCATTCTTTCCAAGGCTGTGGAATATCATGGCTTTGTTTTCACCCAAGGCGTTGTCGCCTCAGACCTGTCACAAGATATCGATGGCCAGACCAAAGACGTCCTGGCTCAGCTGGATGCCATTCTTGAAGAACACGGCACAGACAATACCCGCATTCTTCAGGCACAGATCTGGCTTAAGGACATCGCAGACCGCAATGCTCTCAACACGCACTGGTCCGCATGGCTCCCGGAAGGACTAGCTCCTGCACGCGCCTGCGTTCAGGCTGTCATGGCTGACCCACGCATCCTCGTGGAAATCATGCTGACAACCACGAAATAAGCCACTCGACCAAATACGGCACAATTAAGGCAGAATGCGACACGAGAAAGATTTTCATTAGAAATGAAAATTTAACCCTCAGTGATGCATTCTGCCCTTGTCAGGGTTGCATGAAGATTGTTAGCTCCCTGTAACCCGAACGACACAAGCCTATTCAGGATCAAAAAGATCGTGACGCATAAAAGTTGCCGGAAAACATTTTTCTCTGCCCTGGCGCTCTCCGCTGTCATGTTCTTTGCGAGTCATGCACAGGCCAAACACCTCCGTAGTTCACACGGTGGTCATGGTGTCTTCCGCTCCCATCGCGCATCTCATGCGTACCATCATCACACCTTTTCAACTGCGCACGTCATTCAGTGCGTAGCTTATGCAAAAGAAGCATCTGCCGTCGTGTTGCACGGCAATGCACGGGATTGGTGGTACAACGCTGCAGGCCGTTACGCCCGTGGTAACGCTCCGGAAGCGGGATCGGTTCTAAATTTCCGTGGCATCCGTCGTATGCCTCTGGGTCACGTCGCTGTGGTACGGGCTGTCGAGAACAACCGTACGATCTACATTGACCAGTCTCACTGGGCATCCAATGGCATTGCGCACAACGTGCGCGTCGTTGACGTATCACCCAACAATGACTGGAGCGCCGTTCGCGTTGCCCTTAACGACCGTAGCGGCCGTCTTGGTAGCATCTATCCGACATACGGCTTCATCTATGGGCGCGCAGACGATGGTCGCCAAGCTCCGCAGGTCATGGTCGCTCGCGAAAGCCATGCAACCACCTTCCGTCATCGTGCAATCTTCAGAGGATCGAATGCTCTGAGCCATCCGATGAGCAACACGGAAGTTGCAGAAGCCCCAGACGATGCATTCACATCTGATGCTCCGAACCGGTCTATCCGATAAGAAGACTTCAGGTGCAAAAAGCGGGGCTTAAAGCCCCGCTTTTTTTATGCCCAATCGCTCAGGAACGGCTTAATCCGGCCGACTGTCTTTATGATAAGGATGGTTCGAATTGATAGCCTGAGCCCGAAAAACCTGCTCGGCAATCATCACACGCACAAGCATATGGGGCCAGGTCATCGCCCCCAGAGCAATAACGGCATCAGCTCTCTGGATCACCGATCCATCCAGCCCTTCTGCTCCACCAATCAAAAAATGTAACGGACGGCCAGTTTCCTGCCAACGAGCAAACGTGGCTGCAAACTGCAGGCTGCTAAACGTCTTTCCCCCCTCATCAAGGGCAATGACAAAAGCATTCTCAGGACAGGCTCCCAAAAGCCCCACAGCATCCTTGCGCTTCTGCTCCATAATGGAGCCTTTAGACGGCGCAATCTCTGTCACCGTCAGCACAGGACGAATCCGGGCAGCGTAACGGTCAAACAGTTCCCGTTCAGGCCCGGACTTCAATCGCCCAATAGCAACGAGCTTCATTCAGCCCTGCTCTTCGTCCTTACCGACAGTCACTTCGGATTCGCTAGAATCCAGATCAGAGCCCCACATTTTCTCAAGAGCATAGAGCTCACGGCTCTCTGGCTTGAAGAGATGAACAACAACATCCCCTGCATCCAGAAGGACCCAGTCGCTGCCATTCGCGCCTTCAACCAGAACCCGGTTGAAGCCATCTTCGCCCAGCTTTTTCTCAATATGATGCGCCATGGCTGCGATCTGACGATCTGCCAGACCCGTTGCCACAACCATACGGTCTGCAAAGTTGGCGCGGCCAACCAGATCCAGAACCACGATGTCCTCTGCCTTGTCTTCCTCAAGGCTGGCCGTGATGATGGACAGCATTTTTGTCAGAACATCAGGCTTCACAGGCTCGCGCTTGACGGCAGTCTTCTTGGGGCCAGCAGCAGCAGCCTTCTTGCGAGGCGTTCCAGGCACCTTGGCAGCCTCGGCCAGTGCCGCATCAGGGGTGCTGGTTTTCCGACGCGTGGTCTTGGCCTTCGGGTCGGTTGAGGTCGTCTTGGTGATGGCTTTTACTCCTGATCCGGTTCCAGACAGATTTGCCCGGACTCTCGCAACGCTGTAGCCGATATATCGTTCTGCGGCGCAGAAAGGAACGTCCATGCGCATCCTTTTCTTTGTGCCAGTATAGCAGCCTCCCTCGAAGGCCGTCGATTTCGACGTAAAGCAGACGCCGCAGCGCCGTGCAAAGCAGGCGTTACACTCCCTGGCCGCGGCAGAATCGCTATAGGCACCATACGGGCCAGCATCCTCCAGTTTTTCCAGCGAGAGAATTGCGCCAGCCCATCTGCTCCCATCAACCAGACAAACTGAACATGAGGAAAGCGCTTCTGAAGCAATGCCACAGTCTTCACTGTAAAACGCTGTTTCAGCCTTGCTTCTATATCCGTAGCACAGATTCGACGGCCATCAGCGATCTTCCGGGCTGATGCAAGGCGCGCTCTGAACGATCCCATGCCCTTTCGAGGCTTGAGAGGATTCCCAGGTGAGACCATCAGCCACACCTGATCCAATCGCAGAGAGCGCAACGCCTGCTGAGCCACCTTCAGATGACCATAATGCGCCGGATTGAAAGAGCCACCCAGCAGCCCAATCCGCATACGTCGGCCATCGCCAAACGTCGGGATCGTATTCAGCCCCGCACCTGTCCGTTGCCAAGCACTTCGTAGCGATAACACGTCAACTGTTCGAGCCCCACCGGGCCTCGCGCATGCATCCGTCCCGTGGCAATGCCGATTTCAGCCCCAAAGCCAAATTCACCACCATCACAGAACTGAGTGGATGCATTCCACAGCACAACCGCACTATCAGTCCCATTCATGAACACAGCAGCAATCTCAGGATCTTCAGCGATAATCGCTTCCGTATGAGCACTGCCATGACGCGCGATATGGTCGAGAGCCTCCTCAACGCCATCAACAACAGCGATGGAGAGAATCGAATCCAGCCACTCCGTATCGAAATCGGCGGCACTGGCAGGCGGCAAGGTCGAAACGATAGATCTGGCAGTTTCATCCGCCCGGAATGTGCAGCCCTTTCTGGCCAGATCACCCACAATGCTCGGCAGGAGTGACGGAGCAATCGCCCGATCAATCAGAAGCGTTTCTGTCGCCCCACAGATTCCCGTACGACGCATCTTGGCATCCAGAAGAACCCGACGCGCCATCTCAGGATCAGCACTGGCATGAACATAGGTGTGATTTAGTCCATCGGCATGGGCCAGAACAGGCACCCGCGCCTCACGCTGGACGCGTTCCACCAAAGATTTTCCACCACGTGGAATGATGAGGTCCACGCCCTCAGCAGCCTGAAGGAGCGCCCCCACCAGAGCACGGTCGGCAGACGGCAAAATCTGCACACAAGCCGGATCAAGACCCGCAGCCGTCAGCCCGTCAACCATTGCCGCATGAATTGCGCGCGCCGAATTCAGGCTTTCGCCTCCACCACGTAAAATGACAGCATTGCCAGACTTGATGCAAAGAGCAGCAGCATCAGCCCCAACATTTGGCCGGCTTTCGTAAATCATGCCGATGACACCGAGCGGCACAGCAACACGACGGAACAGCAACCCGTTAGGGCGCTCCCATTCTGCGAGAATGCGTCCAAGCGGATCAGGGAGCTTTGCGACGTCTTCCAGACCCTTTGCCATGGCCTCAACGCGCCCAGGCGTTAAAGTCAGACGGTCCCGGAATGCAGCAGTCCGATCATTAGAAAGTCCAGCCAGATCCTGCTCGTTTGCCGCAACGATTGCTGCGCTGTTGGCACGAAGTGCCTGAGCCGCAGCATTCAGTGCCAGATTACGCGTCGCCTCATCCGCTCGCGCCAATCCACGAGCAGCCTGACGGGCCTTATCCGTCAGCCCTTTCAGAATAGCCGCAGCGTCAGACATTGAATCGGAACAGGAGAATATCTCCGTCCTGCACAACATATTCCTTGCCTTCAATCCGCAACTTCCCGGCCTCCTTAGCACCTGCTTCACCATTGCAGGCCACATAGTCGTCAAAAGCAACTGTTTCGCAGGCAATGAAGCCACGTTCGAAATCATTGTGAATGACAGCCGCAGCCTGAGGCGCCTTCACACCTGCCGTAATGGTCCAGGCACGCGCTTCCTTCGGGCCGACCGTGAAGTATGTCCGCAGACCCAGCAGGCGATAGCCCGCTGCAATCACGCGATCCAGACCACTGTCGCTCAGACCAAGCCCCTCAAGGAACTCCGTGCGATCTTCCTGCGGCAACTGGCTAACCTCAGCCTCAATCGCAGCAGACACGATCACAACGCCAGCGCCCTCTTCCTCAGCCCGCTTCCGAACTGCCTCAGAGTGAGCATTGCCGGTCGCCGCAGCAGCTTCCTCGACGTTACACACATACAGAACCGGCTTCGTTGTCAGAAGCTGAAGACGCGCAGCCTCACCTTCCTGGCCCTTCGGCACGGCGGTGCGGGCAGGCTTGCCATCACGGAGAGCCACAATCAGCGGCTCCATGAGTTCGAGTTGCGCCTGTGCTTCGCGATCATTCCCACGCGCACGCTTCTGAAGATTGATCTGGCGCTTCTCAAGGCTTTCCAGATCCGAAAGCATCAGCTCGGTCTCAATGATGTCCGCATCCCGAACCGGATCGACCCCACCTTCAACGTGGGTGATGTCATCGTCTTCAAAGCAGCGCAGAACATGAATGATCGCATCCGTCTCGCGGATATTCGCCAGAAACTGGTTTCCCAGCCCCTCACCCTTGGACGCGCCACGGACCAGACCTGCAATATCTACAAACTCAAGGCTGGTCGGAATCTCTTTCTGGGACTTACCAATCTTCACCAGGATATCCAGCCGAGGGTCCGGCACGGCAACACGGCCCGTATTCGGTTCAATGGTGCAGAATGGGTAGTTCGCTGCCTGCGCTGCGGCTGTTTCCGTCAGAGCATTGAACAACGTGGACTTGCCAACATTGGGCAGACCAACGATGCCGCAATTGAAACCCATTGTGCTCTCCATCTTTCAGGCCGCCACATCGGTCAGCCCAGTCTCAAAATTCAGTTGCCCTGTGTTCGCAGAATCCACGCCCACGGACAACACCTGCACCCCGCAAAACAGGCAGCAGAGTACGATTCCCGCCCGAGATCTCTCTCCGGCAACGCTACCCGCACGTTATAACAGTGAAAAAAGCTGACCATAAGAGACCTGAAGTCTCGCGGCACTCAGGCCGTAAGCAGCGCCACTTTCGTCATGAACGCTTCATTCTCGCCCTTGGCCAGAATAGGCGCAGCATCCGCAACCGCCTCAAGCCACCGCTCAAGCTCCGGCTCTTCCGCCTTGGCGAAATTCCCCAGAACATGCCCGTGCACCCGGTCCTTATGCCCCGGATGGCCAATGCCCATCCGCACACGCCAGTAATCCGGTCCGGGAAGACAGCGATCCATTGAGCGAAGGCCATTATGCCCAGCCGCTCCGCCGCCACGCTTGATACGCAGCTTGCCGAAAGCAAGGTCGAGTTCGTCATGGAAAACGGTGATGTCGGCCTGCGCGATCTTGAAGAACTGCGCGGCCTGCTGAACGCTGTCACCCGACAGGTTCATGTAAGTCATCGGCTTGAGGAGCAGAATTTTCTGCCCCCCAAGAACGCCCTCGGAAGTCTCCCCCCGAAAGCGCTTGCGCCACGGGGAAAACCCGTGACGCCTGGCGATTTCATCAACCGCCATGAAGCCGATGTTATGTCGATGACGGCTCATCCCCGGCTCGGGATTGCCGAGACCGGTCCAGAGCCTCATGACTTACTTCTTCTTTGCGCCCGGCTTTGCGGTAGCAGCTGCAGCAGCGGCAGCAGCCTTGGCAGCAGCTTCAGCTTCCATTTCCGCATCGATGGTCGGCGGAGCGATGGAAGCGATCACGAGATCAGCAGCCTGATGACCCGTCAGCTTTACGCCTTCCGTGCCCTTCAGGTCGGACCAGCGAACGCTGTCATGAATGTCGAGGACACTCAGATCAACAGTGAAGCTTTCCGGAATGCTGGCTGCATCAGCAGCAACGTCTACGGAATGACGGACAACGTTCAGAACGCCACCGCGCTTGATGCCAGGAGCCTTCTCTTCGCCAACGAAGATGATGGAAACCTGAACGTGCACCTTCGTGCCAGCTGCAACGCGCTGGAAGTCGATGTGAATCGGAGCATCCGTCACCGGGTGCAGCTGCACGTCACGGATCAGGGCTGCAACCGGCTCTGCGCCTTCTGCTGCCAGGTTGTACACGCGGGAGGACCAGCCACCACGGTGCAGTTCCTTCATGATCACGCGCGGATCAAGAGCAATGATGGAAGGCTCCTGCTTGCCACCATAGATTACTGCCGGAACCAGCCCGGCACGTCTCGTTGCGCGCGCTGCCCCCTTACCAGCCTTCGCGCGCGTCGAGACAGCAAGTGTCGTCAAATTAGCCACTGTTACGCTCCTGCGTATTGAATTTTGTCATCACACAGACCTCCAGGGGTGCCTGTGCGAGCGGCGAAATAGCGGAAAACTGCGCCACACACAACCTTTTTCCCAGATTCTACCTTCCTGATGCCCTACCCCAACCATGGCTGGACCCACGCCCAAACCGCCAGATAGTCTATCACAGCCCCATAGTCGCCTGCGTCTACAGAGAATCCATGAGCATCGCCCAGCGCCTCGAACACCTGCCCTTCACCCCCTTCCACCGTCGGCTCCTGATCCTTGGCGGCTGTGGATACATGTTCGACGGCTTGGACTCCGCCATCGTTGCCTTCACACTTCCGGTTCTGAAAACGGAATGGCACCTGTCCGGCCCGTCTCTCGGTATTTTGGGAAGCGCCACTTATCTGGGATACGGTCTCGGCTCTCTGCTGGCAGGCTGGTGGGCCGACAGGTCTGGCCGCCGTTCCGTCATGATGAGCGCCCTCGCGCTCTACGCGATCGGCTCTCTTCTCTCGGCAGTCTCCCACACATTCGGCAGTTTCTTCAGCGCCCGTCTTCTCGCAGGAGTGGGCGCCGGCGCAGAAGCCACGATCATCGCCCCCTATCTGAGCGAGTTCGTCTCATCCCGTTATCGCGGCGCGTTCACGGCCAGCCTCACGGGCTTCTATTCTTTCGGTTACGTCGCCGCAGCCATCCTCGGATTCATGATTGTCCCCTCATCACCGGATGGCTGGCGATGGGCATTGGTTGCCACAGCCCTACCCGTCCTGATGCTCCTCTGGTGGCGGCGTACCCTTCCCGAGTCCCCCAGATGGCTCGATCAGCAGGGGCGAACGCACGAAGCCTGTCGAATTGTCGGAGCCATCGAACAAAGCGCCGGACTGGCCGCCGGTCTTTCGACAACCCCCGATACAGCCGGACGAACAAACCGCCCCCTGAGCGACCTTTTCGCCCCCAGCCTCAGACGTTCCACTTTCATGAGCTGGGCCTTGTGGCTGAGCATCACCTTCTGCTTCTACGCGTTCTTCACATGGATCCCGACCCTCATGATCGAGCGCGGCATGACCGTGACCCGCAGCTTCGCCTACGCCATCTCGATTTACGCCGCACAGCTCCCCGGATACCTGGCCTCAGCCTTCTGCACGGAACGTCTTGGCCGACGCGCCACAGTCGCCACCTTCATGATCGGCGGCGGGATCAGTGCCATCGGCATGGCCGCAAGCCAGACACCCACACAGGTCCTGCTTTTCGGAATCCTGCTGTCCATGTTCATGAACGGAACCTACGGCGGCATCTACGCCTACACCCCCGAACTCTTCCCGACGTCCCTGCGCGGAAGAGGCATGGGACTGGCCTCCGCAATCGCTCGTCTGGGCGCCATCTCGTCGCCCGTCCTGATTGGCTGGATCTACCCGAAAGCCGGTTTCCCCGGCGTCTTCGGCCTCACAACCTGCGTCCTCCTCATAGGGGCTAGCATCACCCTTCTCTTCGGCCCCAAAACAGAAAAACGCCCGCTCGATCAGGAGCAGGCGTTCCACTGAGATCCAGAATATCCGGCCCGATCAGAGCATCGGCATGCCACCATTAACAGGCAACAGAGCACCCGTCGTGTAACTGTTCAGCGGGTCCGCAAAATACACATAAGCCCCAGCCAGTTCCGCTGGCTGACCTGGGCGGCCCAGCGGAACATCAGACCCAATACTCTTCTGCGCTTCTTCCGGCATTCCCGTCGCAATAAACGGCGTCCAGATCGGGCCCGGCATAACTCCGTTCACCCGAATACCTCGTGACGCAAGCTGCTGCGCCATACTCACCGTAAAGTTCGCAATGGCTGCTTTCGTCATGGAATACGGTACGAGAATCTGAGGTGGCGTCTTCAGATTGACTGAAGATGTATTAATGATGGACGCTCCCGGCTTCAGATGGGGCAAAGCTGCCTTCGTGAGATAGAAAAGCGCATGCGTGTTCGTATCAAAATGACGCCGCCACTCGTCGTCACCGATATCCTCCAGATGCTCCGCCCAGTTCTGAAACGCAGCATTGTTCACAAGAATATCGAGACGACCGAATTCTTCCAGAACGCGCCCAACCAGCAACTTGCAATGCGTCGCCTCACGAATATCCCCTGGCAGCAGAAGGCAACGACGCCCCTCTGACTCGATTTGCCCGGCAATATCCTTTGCATCCTGACTTTCGGTTTCGAGATAGGAGATCGCAACCTCCGCCCCCTCCCGGGCAAAAGCCAGCGCCACAGCGCGCCCGATCCCGGAATCACCACCGGTAATCAGAGCCACCTGCCCCTTGAGTTTTCCAGAGCCCTGATAGGTCTTTTCTCCATAATCAGGCTGCGGCGTCATTTTTGATGATAGCCCCGGAAAAGGCTGACTTTGCCCTTCAAAAGGAGGCTGAGGATAACGATTGCGAGGATCGACAGGCATTCAAGCCTCCTAAACTGCATGAAAGATGCAAGTAAGGAGCCGTAACGGCTCACTCTTTCCTTCAGTTCAGAACATTTCACCAAATTATTTTCCGGAACATTTACCCGGGACTCAGACTTCTAAAGTGAAGGATTTCCCAAACCGGAAATCGACTTACCGAATTTGAAACGACGTGCCCGGCATTATTCAATCCGGACAGTCGCGACGACAGCAGATCGGACCGGACCATGAGCGACACGGCAGACAAACGCACCACCGTGACCATCGGTGACCAGACCTTCGAGCGCGGCCCGCAAGGCGCAACCCATCAGACCGCAGATGGCGACACACCGACCCTGACAACCCAGCAGGGCGTGCCCGTCGCCGATGACCAGAACTCCCTGAAAGCTGGACCGCGCGGCGGAACGCTTCTGGAAGACTTCCATTTCCGGGAAAAGATCTTCCACTTCGATCACGAGCGCATCCCCGAACGCGTTGTTCATGCCCGGGGCTACGGCGCGCATGGCTTCTTCGAACTCACAGATTCACTGTCCGACTACACAACCGCAAGCGTCCTCGGAAAAACCGGCACCCACGTCCCGGCGTTTGTCCGCTTCTCAACCGTCGCAGGTGGCAAGGGATCATTCGATCTCGCGCGCGACGTCCGCGGTTTCGCCGTGAAGCTCTACACCGAGGAAGGCAACTGGGATCTCGTGGGCAACAACATGCCCGTGTTCTTTATCCAGGACGCCATCAAGTTCCCGGACATGGTCCACGCCGTAAAGGAAGAGCCCGATCGCGGCTTTCCGCAGGCGCAGTCCGCCCATGACAACTTCTGGGACTTCGCATCCCTCTCGCCCGAAACCGTCCACATGCTCCTGTGGATCATGTCAGACCGTGCCATCCCCCGCTCTTTCCGTTTCATGGAAGGCTTCGGCGTCCATACCTTCCGGCTCATCAACGCCGAAGGAAAATCCACATACGTGAAGTTCCACTGGAAGCCGAAGCAGGGCCTTCAGTCAGTTGTCTGGAACGAGGCCGTCAAGATCAATGGCGCCGACCCTGACTTCCACCGCCGTGACCTCTGGCAGGCCATCGAATCAGGGGACTATCCGGAATGGGAACTGGGCGTACAGCTCTTTGATGACGCCTTCGCCGACAAATTCGACTTCGACATTCTGGATGCAACCAAACTCATCCCGGAAGAACTCATCCCCGTTCGACGGATCGGTCGCCTCGTTCTGGACCGCATGGTGGACAACTTCTTCGCCGAAACTGAACAGGTCGCCTTCTGCACCCAGAATGTCGTCCCCGGTATTGGCTTCACCAACGATCCGCTCCTGCAAGGCCGGAACTTCTCATATCTGGACACACAGACAAAGCGTCTCGGTGGCCCGAACTTCACGCATATCCCCATTAACGCGCCCAAATGCCCGTTCCACAACTTCCAGCAGGACGGCCACGCCGCCATGCACAACCCGAAGGGTCGCGTAAACTACGAGCCCAACTCCTGGGGTGCAGGTCCGCGTGAAAACCCCAAGACCGGCTACAGGCACTTCCCCGATGACAACGGTCGCACGACCCGCGAACGCGGTGAACTCTTCGCCGATCACTACAGTCAGGCACGCCAGTTCTATATCAGCCAGACAAAGCCCGAACAAACGCACATCAAGAATGCGTTCGTGTTCGAACTCAGCAAGGTTGAAACACCAAACATTCGTTCCCGCGTCATCGCCCATCTTCTGAATGTGGATGAAGCGCTGGCCAAGGGCGTGGCCGAAGGTCTGGGCCTGAAAGAGCTCCCCGCCCCAGCTCCGGCCGCCCGTACACCCATCACGGATCTGGCCGCCTCAACAGCACTCAGCATCCTCAAGAATGGCCCCGACTCCTTCGCAGGCCGCAAACTGGGTGTCGTGATTACAGAGGGTACGGATGCAGCCCTGCTGGACGCTCTCCAGAAAGCCGCAAAGGCGGAAGGCACACTGATTGAGCTGGTCGCACCCGTTGTCGGCGGCGTAACACTGACAGACGGCAAAACCGTCCCGGCAGGCCAGAAAATCGTTGGTGCGCCATCCGTACTCTACGACGCCGTCGTGCTGCTCTCTTCTGCGGAAGGGACAAAGCTTCTGAGCAGGGAAGCAACAGCCCGTGACTTCGTGGCAGATGCCTTCGCCCACGCCAAATTCATCGCCTACGGCCCGGACGCTGCCCCCCTTCTGGCAAAAGGCGGCATCACGCCTGACGACATGGACGATGGTGTAATCCCCATCAAAAACGATGGAGACTTCAAGTCCTTCATCACAACCTGCCGAAAGCTCCGCTTCTGGGATCGTGAAGCCAAAACCCACAGCGTCTGACACAAAAAAAGCCGGGGATCATACCCCGGCTTTTTTTAATGCTGAACAGAAGCCGCAACCCGCCGATCAGCTTCCTGCCGAACATGCGCAAAATCCTGCTTCAACGGCTTTCCATGCTCAACCATCAGCACGCCCCCCACATAGACCTGCTCCAGATTTTCCTGAGCCGCCGCAAAAACCAGCGTGGCATACGGGTCAAACACATACCCAAGATTAGTCGGATCAATCACAAGAAAATCCGCAAATTTCCCAGCTTCCAGGCTTCCAAGCCGATCCCCGACTTCCAGAACATCCGCACTCCCTCGCGTGTGCAGGCGCACCACATCATACGGGCTCATGATCGCGGCACTCTGATACTTGTCCCGGATGGCATAAAGCCCGGTCCGCATGTTCTCAAACGGGTCTGCCAGATCCGCACTGGCTTCCCCATCCTCTCCCATACCAACCCGCAAACCAGCTTTCAGATAGGCCGGAATATCCGCCGTCCCTGACGCCAGACGACCGTTTGAAAGCGGATTCCAGACCATGGACGCCCCAGCCTTTACGGATCGGGCAATAATCTCAGGCGTCGTATGAATGAAATGACCGAAAATCAGATGCGGCCCGAGAATGCCTTCATCCTCAAACCAGTGGAACCGGGCCTGCTGAGCTGAAACGTTCTCAGGTGGCTCCAGATAATGACTCTGGTTGGACAGATGATACTCCCGCATCAACGCCCCTTCGATCTTCGCAACGTCTCCGGTGTCGTGAAATCCCGTCCCACCATTGATCATCACGGACAGGAACGTAGACCCCACATGCTGCCCGGCAGACCACGCCAGAAAATCCCCAACATGCTGGCGAGCCTTTGCCAGTGACACATCGGCTTTACCCGGCAATGGCTCAAGACCATGTACAAATCGAATGCCGGAAGCAGTTTCAGCCTGAAACTGCAAACGATCCGTTTGCACGACCATCTTCGGGCTCGCCCCGCCATAATTGAAATTATAGGCAGCCGTGACGCCATGAGCGAGATGATCCAGCGCGCCATCGAGAGTGAACCAATAAATATCCTCAGGTCGCGCCACACTCGCCTTCCCGGAATACAAAGCCGTAATCCATCCCATCAAAGTCTGATCCGCCGCAAGGCCACGATAGGCAGCCTGCCAGAGATGACTATGAGCGGAAATGAACCCTGGCATGACCCAATGCCCGTGCAGATCCATGTCCTGATCCGCTTGAAGATCCTTGGGGGGAGCACCGGGGCCAATATGATCGATCACGCCATCTGAACGGACAGAAAAATACCCTTTAAAAGGCGCTTTCTGCCCATCGGCCATTGAAAAGATCAGGGCGTTACGAACGAGAAGATGAGACGGTTCGGCGTAGGCTACGCCCCCGGCACAGGCGGCCACCAGCATGGAACAGAGAATCTGAGCAGGACGAAGCATTTTCATACCGGAACGATAACAGTCCCAGCGATCCGCACAAGCGCTGCGGCACTCTGCAATACTATGATGAAACGCGAGGCCGGATTGCTGAGATCTGATGACCAATATGGCCACCGCCTGCGAGCGTCCGTCGGCGATGGCTGAAGAACCTCTGGTCCGTCAATGTATCCACACCCAGTACTTCAACCTGCTGAACACCAGCAGCTTTCAGCCGCGCCGAGCAGTATTCTGGCAAATCGAACATGAAATGCCCTGCCCGTTCCGCCACGCGGAAAAATAGGCCTGCGTTCCCGTCCTGAGCCAGAACGGCATCCCGCATATCCGGGCCAACCTCATAACTCTCAGGTCCAATGCAGGGGCCGACTACTGCCCGGATATTCGTGGCACCCAGAGCTTTCATTTGCGTCACAGCAGATTCGAGAACGCCGCCTACCGCTCCACGCCATCCCGCATGCGCGGCTCCCACAATCCGTCCATCCTCGGAAGCCAGAAGAACAGGCCCGCAGTCTGCCGTAATGACCCCAACACCGACGTCAGGGCGATCCGTCACCAGCGCATCGCCATCCTGGCCACGCCCCATAGCCCAGAGAACCGTCTCCCTAGTCACTGGAACCGTAATGTCACTATGCGTTTGCTTCAGACCCAGAAGCTTTTCTGGCTCAACCCCGATCTGCCGCGCAACACGCGCACGGTTCTCGCTCACGTTCGCCAGATCATCAGGAGACGACAGGGAGCAGTTCAGGCTGTCATAAGGTTTCGGGGACACGCCGCCGAGGCGCGTAAAAAAGCCATGTGGCACGCCAAGACCATCACTTCTGAGAATAGCCTCAGACATGTGCGCTCTCCTGCGCCGGACGACGAAGGGCATACGTCATCAGACCTAACCCGGCGAGCGCCATCGGAATACAAAGGATCTGCCCCATCGTGACCCCACCGGCCAGAAAGCCAATATTCGCATCCGGCTCCCGAAAAAACTCACAGAAGCTCCGCGCGCAGGCATATCCAAAGAGGAACAACCCTGACAGAAATCCGAAATGTGCCCGCAACTTAGGGCGGGTTGCAGCAAACAGCATGACGCACAACAAAAGAACGCCTTCCGTCAACGCTTCATAAAGCTCGGAAGGATGCCGCGCCACGGGCCCACCTGTGGGAAATACCATGGCCCACGGCAGATCAGGCGATGCTGGACGCCCCCACAGTTCCCCGTTCACAAAGTTGGCGCAACGACCTAACGCCAGCCCAATCGGAACCACCGGCACGATCCGGTCCGCAAAAGCCAGAAAGCTCAGACGGTTCTTCCAAGAGAAGAACGCCAGAGCCAGAATGACGCCCAAAGCCCCACCATGAAACGACATTCCGCCGTCCCATGTCTTGATGATGTCCACTGGGTGCGCGAGATAATCCAGAGGTCGGTAGAACAACACGTACCCAAGGCGACCACCCAAAAGAACACCCAAAATAGCGTAAAACAGGAAGTCATCGACTTGTTCACTGGTCGCTACTTCCGGTGCCAGCCTGTTCAATCGTCTCGCAATTGGCAGCGCGATGATGAACGAGACCATATATGCCAAGGCATACCAGCGCACCGGCAGCGGGCCGACATGAAACGCAACGGGGTCAAACCCAGGGAACATCAAGGGCTGGCTCAAAGGTTTGACTCCGCTCGGGAAAGATAATCACGCACATACTGCCGTATTCCGTCTTCAAGAGACGTAAACGGCGCATCATATCCTGCCTGACGCAAACGGCTCATATCCGCACAGGTGAAGGACTGATACTGCCCACGAAGCTTCTCAGGCATCTCGACGAATTCTACATCCCGAGCCCGATGCGCAGCGTCACAAACTGCATGCGCCAGATCCAGATAGCTCCGCGCCACACCGGTTCCGCAGTTGAAAAGACCACTGACATCCGGATGGTCGAAAAGCCATAGCATGACGTTCACAACATCCCCGACCCAGATGAAATCACGCTTCTGCTGGCCATCGGCCATTCCTGGAACGTCAGATTTGAACAGTCGTGCCGCAGCCCCACGCTGAAGATCATCATACTTGACCTTCACGACGGAGATCATGGACCCTTTGTGATACTCATTCGGGCCATAAACATTGAAAAATTTCAGTCCAGCCCACTGCGGTGGGGCCGAATGCCCAGCTTCCAGCTCACGCCTTACCCACAGATCAAAAACCTGCTTTGACCATCCGTAAAGGTTCAGCGGCTTGAGATGATCAATCGCGTCCAGCCCGTCACGGAACATCTCAGGCTGGTCCGCAGCGCCATATGTCGCCGCAGATGAAGCGTAAATCATCCGGACATCGTTCTTCGCGCACCAGCGCCAGAGAAACTGCGACAACGCCACGTTAGTCGACCAGACAAGGTCTCCGTCTCGTGCAGTCGTTGCGCTGATCGCGCCCATATGAAAGATCGCTTCGATCTTTGGCGCTGTCTCGAGGAAACTCGGGAGCGCCTCAGGCGTGATGATCTGATCCGGCGCATGAGACGCGAGGTTGCGCCATTTTACGCCCTCACGAAGCCGGTCCACAACAACCGTCCGCAGCCCGCGCTGACGCAGGGCGGCATGAAGGCACGATCCAATGAATCCGGCTCCGCCGGTGACGATAATCATCCTTCCTGTATAGTCTGCCCCCGAAAACGATCCAAGCGACGCGCCACACACGACACGCCGCCTCTCTGCAGGAGTTTCTCCCATGTCTGACAGACCCCGCTTCTTTGATGACCTCGCAGGTCTTGCCGGCAATGCTTTTTCGGCTGTTACCGGCGCACGCGAAGAACTTCACTCCATCATCCGCACCCGCGTTGACGAAGTCCTGAATTCGCTGGAACTGGTTCGTCGTGATGAGTTCGATGCCGTTCAGGAAATGGCGACACGCGCGCGCATGGCACAGGACGAGGCAGAAGCACGCCTTGCTGCCATCGAATCGCGCCTGACAGCACTCGAAGACCTCGCAACTGAAGAAAAGGGTGGCCCTCAGGGCTGAAACGGTCGCTTTCGTTGCGATCCGGATGCAACACATCTTCGTACGAACTGATTGAAGCTGTGCGTGATACTTGCACACTTCACCAAGGCCACATAACGTGATCAACGTCAGGAGAGGTCATTCCCCTCCTGGCCGCAGACATCTGGAGCGCCGTACCGGTGCATGACCGGTTCCGGCCTCCACGGCCTTGGGAGATCCGACATGCCTGCCCTGAGCACCTCACTCACCACAGAAACAGAATCCCATCCGCTTGACCTCATGGAACAGGTCATGGGCCTCTACGAATGGGAATTCGAGCGCCTTGGCCAGTCCGAAATGGCGGCTCAGGCCCCAGGTCAATGGTGTGACTACTCTCTCTATTTCACTTGGTCAGACGAGCTTTCAGCCCTGCATCTGAACTGCACGCTGGATCTACGGTCCCCCACAGCACGTCGATCGGACGTGCATGAACTGGTCTCCCTCGCCAACAACAAGCTGTGGGTTGGTCATTTCATTATTGATCCGGAAACCGGTGTTCCCTCCTTTCGCCATACGCTCCTGATGCGTGGTGTCTCAACCCCTCCAGGTGAAAGCATGGAAGACCTGATCGATATCGCAATGTCAGAATGTGAGCGCTTTTACCCCGCCTTCCAGTTCACTCTCTGGGGCGGAAAATCTCCTCAGGATGCACTGGACGCTGCCATGCTTGATTGTGTCGGAGACGCATGACCTTGCCATCAACACCTTCAATTCTGCTAGTTGGTTGTGGAAAACTGGGAGGCGCGCTTCTCGATGGGTGGCTCGCCTCTCCCACACCTCCCCATATCATTGTCGTTGATCGACACAGATCCAGTTCGGACGATACCTTTTCAGTCGTTCGGGCCGCGTCTGACATTCCATCGACCTTTACGCCGGATATTATCGTTCTGGCCGTAAAACCTGCGACAGCGGAAGACGCGATCAGCGCCCTAGGGGAATCCTTGGGCTCTCGCATGAAGAAGGCTGCACTGCTTTCTGTCATGGCCGGCCGAACCTGTGCCGCCCTGTCAGATGCGACATCTAAAAGCGGCGCCACTCTCCCCATTCTTCGCGCCATGCCGAACACCCCTTCAGCAATCGGCGCAGGCATCAGCGGCTTTTATGCATCTCCTCAAGCGACAGAAGAGCAGACAAGCCTCTGCCACGAACTGCTATTCGCCGTTGGCGATGTTGTCCGCGTCGATAGTGAGGAAGACCTTTTGGCAGTAACAGCCGTCTCCGGCTCGGGTCCTGCTTATGTGTTTCTTCTTGCTGAACTGCTCGAAAAAGCTGGAGAGGCACACGGCCTGTCCCAAACAACAGCACGCCGTCTGGCACGGGGAACAATTTACGGCGCCGGGCGCATGTTGGATGACATGCCCGACGATGCTGCCGACCTGCGCAAAGCTGTCACCAGCCCAAACGGAACAACTGCTGCCGCCCTGAATGTTCTCATGGCACCAGACGCATGGCCGTCAAATATTTCAAAAGCCATTGACGCGGCCACAAAACGGGCCGACGAACTCGCCGGTTGATCGTTTCTCTCTGGTGGGAACTTGCTGACACTGGCAAACGCTCCCACCATTAAGAAACAAGTTTTCTACAGGAGACCGGCATGGAAGAGCGGCAGGACCCATTTGATACCGATGAGCTGGCATCAGACAGCACACCGGAACTGGACAGGGAAGCCTTCGATATTGCTCTCCTCCAGTCTGCCCTGAGCCTCGCCGGTTCAGACGGCTGGCACCGGTTTTCTCTAGTCGATGCAGCGCGCGAGGCAGGCCTGCCTGTCGATGCGGTGCGTTCCCGTTATCCGGTCAAAGCACTCCTGCTGCTGCGTCTGGGACGGCTCGCCGATGAAAGCGCGCTCCGTGACGAAGGAAATGGCGGGACACTTCGCGAATATCTTTTTGACCTGATGATGCGCCGATTCGATATTTTCGAAGAATATCGCACAGGCGTCAGAGCTGTCCTTCACGCCGTTCCCTATGACCCCGCCCTGGCAGCACTTTTAGCCGGAGCAACTGTGGACTCCATGCGCTGGCTCGCTGACGCAGCAGGCATGGACTGTTCCGGTCTCGGCGGCCTCTGGCGTATTAATGCCCTGACCGCCGTCTGGGGACACGCGCTCCGGGCTTGGGAAAAAGACGAAAGCCAAGACCTTGGAAGCACCATGGCAGCCTTGGACCAAGCACTCAACAAAGCCGAGCGCCTCGGTATCCTGAAGGCCTCAGCCCGCCGCAAAATGGACGAAGCCATGCGCACTACCGGGCTGCCAGATCACGAACTGGAACTTGAATTCTGATATTGGGCTTTACGAGACGCATTGGTTCGGATTAAAAGCCGATCCATCGCGTTCGTAAACACGATCTACTGGGGCGTAGCCAAGCGGTAAGGCAGCGGATTTTGATTCCGCCATGCGGAGGTTCGAATCCTCCCGCCCCAGCCAAATCTTTATAAATTCTGCTTCAGTCCAGGGCTTGCCTTGAACCGGACTGTCCGTCCCGGGGGAACTTCCACCGGTTCTCCTGTCCGCGGGTTTATCGCTTGGCGCGCTTTTGTTTCGCACACGGTAAACGTACCAAAGGAGGAGATAGTAAACCCTCCCTCACGTCTCAGTTCATCAATAATAGCATCTACAAGATCGTTAGCTGCTCGCTGTGCAGCCACGCCTGTACAGTCTATGGAGTCCTGAAGAACAGCTGCGAGAAATGCCTTACTCATAGATGCATTTTTCTCCTCTTGTGCGTCCCTGTCTCAGGATGCAGCTCCAACACCTGAACATTCACCATCTTTTACAGCATTCCTAAGTATTTCTTACAATACCATTAGGCAACGATGATATAATCGCTTCAGCAGCCCAAGCGTTCCATCGTCAGGAATTTCATGTCGCGTTCCATCTGCCTTTTCGCCTACCACGCGCCTGCACCAACACTGGCCCCACACACCCGCCATCTCCTCGATCAGATTTCGGGATGTGGGTTTGAACTGCATGTCGCCGTCTCCGGCCTAGACCCAAACGATACGGAAGGATTAACAGTCCTTCAGAACAGTTTTACTTCTGGCCCTATACCAATCGCAGCGACCCTTTATCCCAGAGAAAACTCCGGTCTTGATTTTGGTGCCTGGCAGGACCTGCTCAATAGGAACTGCGATGCGGGAGCGACTGAAATTCTCTTTGCGAATGACAGCATTTTTGGGCCTATGGCACCCTTGCAGCCCATTGTGGACAACATGCGAGCCCATCATTCCCCTGTCTGGGGCATGGTGCGGTCAGAGGCTATTACAGCCCATCTTCAGTCATGGTTTCTCGTCATGACACGGGAAACCCTCGATCATCCCGCCATAAGGCGCGTGTTTCAGCAGCCATTCAACAGCATGAGCAAGCCGGAAATTGTCTTGCATGGTGAGTTAGGCCTCGGCTTGGCGATACAGGCGGCCAAACTGGAGATGACAGCCTCCTGGAGCAGTAAACGGGGGCTGGCACGCCTTCTTTCGTTGAACCCAATGCATACAGACTGGCGCACCGTGCTTCACTCAGGGCAAGCACCTTTCATCAAGACAGAGCTTCTCCGCGACAACCCAAGTGGAGTAGCGTCAGTTCATCTCTGGCGAAGCGAAATTCCTGACAAAACCTTTTTCGACCCCGACTGGATCGCACTCTACCTGGCCAACAACCCGCCGCGCGTTCAGCACAAAAAGGCCGGTTTCCGAGCGCGACTGGTTCAGGCCTTGGCCAGTGAAGACAGACTACGTGCTTTACCAGCGCTTTTAATGGGTCACTAAATTGACTTTACGCTTCGCCACGCGCTCCAGAAAGCCAAGAAGCTCTTCTGTTTGCGCCTCGTACGTTGCCAGATTGCTCTTGAATGGATTGACGTATCCATCAAATTTTTCAGCCTGACCAAGCAAAGATTTGACGGCCGCAGCCAGTGTCTCAGGACGTCCATCAAGAGGGAGATGCGTTCCATTCACCCCGTCCACAACGTCCTCTGATTGTCCGCCGGGAGCAGTCGTCACAACCCAGACGTCACGCGCCAAAGCTTCACGAACCGTCAGGCCGTAACTCTCTTTCCACTGGGACGGAAACAGCAAGACATCAATCCGGTCATAGAAATCATCGAGTCCAGCCTGTGTGAAGGCAGGAACAATTTTCAGCTCCCCTTTCACTGACCAGTCTTCAGCATGAATGGACCTGAAACCAAGATTAATCTTGTTATCGACCAGAACCAGTTCCCAGTCAGATCGCTCCAGAGACTCCATACATTTTTTGAGTTGTGGATATCCCTTTACGGCCTCTGTCCCACCGACAAATCCAAAACGGATGCGAGAACCAGGCGTTCGCTGACGACGAGATCGTTCAGGCCACCGAAAGCCATTCCGGTTCACAACAATCCGCTCAGGCTCAACACCATTGGCAAGATAAAGCTGACGATGTGCCTCTGACGGGCTGATCAACAAAGCCGCTTCAGCCAGAGCCTGATGCATGATCGTCACACGATCTCGCAAGTGTCGGGCATGAGGTTGGCACATCTGGCAAACCTGCTGGTCAATACGGGTCTGGAAGCAGTAACGCCCATCCTCCCGAACCATGAACTGCCTGTCGCATAGCCACCACGCATCATGCAGTGTCAGGACATAAGGAACCCCCCGTTCCTGACAAACCCGCAGCATGGCAGTACCAAGCCCCTGAGCGGCGTGCACATGCACCACATCAGGCTGGTAAGCATCGAGCCAGCCGGCAAACACCTCAGCCATCTGCGGGTTGTCCAGAGCACCAATAAGGTCCGTCCCCTCCGGGATAACCGCAGACAACACATCCGTGCCGTTGATGACGTAGCGAATACTTCCTGACAAATTCTCATCCAGGCGTGGGCGGGATGTCATGATTCCCACTTCAACACCGCGCTGCGTGAGCCGGGTTGCCAGTTCCTCCGCGACGATCGTCGCACCCCCGAATGAGCGGGGAGCGTAATAGACATTTGCCATCAGCACTCGCAGAGCTTTCCGCTCCGGTATCACGGGTGTACCAAAAACAGCCTGCCCCTGCGTGACAGCCATTGCTTCAGGCGCGTATCGCTCCATCACATCCTGACGGGCCTGAATCGCTAAACGCTGACGCAATGGCACATCTCGTGCCAAGGTCAGAAAACTCTGCTTCCAGTCGTCGTCGGTAACGGCCAACAGGCCATTTTCGCCATGCCGCATGACTGAAAGAAAAGCATTCCGAGGGGAACAGATGGCCGCAACCCGGACGACTGCCGCCTCCAGAAATTTGATATTGCTCTTACAGTCATTGAAAAGCGTGGGCTCAAGAGGCGCAATCGCAATATCCGTTCGGGAGAGTGCCGCCAGATAGTCACGATAAGAGAGTTCTGTCAGGCGCTCCACACGGTCTCCGAACCTGTGAAAGTCATCCGAAAGTTTAAGCTGACCAATAACCCGCAGACACAACCGCGGCTCATCTTCCATCGCAGCAATCAGCCCGACCTGAGCCTGCCGAAAATCTTCATCATGCGTATTGGTTCCTGATCCATAAGAAACCCACACACGCTCCACGTCCGTACCTTCATGGGTCGGAAGCGACGCCGCGATCTCAAGCGTCTCATGATCAAGAGCATTTTCCAGCACTGAGACGTCAGGCAGTCCTGCATCCAACATGGCCTGCGCCAATGCCTGGGTCGAAGCGATACCTCGGCCACAAGCCAGCATACAGCGCCGGAACAAGGTAACACCTGACATGAGCAGATCCTGCTCTGCCTGCGGCAAACTGCTGATGTTCCCATTCTGAAGATACTCTTCAGCATCGAAAATAAGATCATCCACTTCCCACCACGGCTCAAGACGCAGGCGGTGGGCCTCGGCGACCAGCTTCATGACAGTCTCGAAGCCAGGAACCCTGTAGAAAATCACCCGCGTACAAAGCTGCAACCCGGACATGGCAACACCAATGTCCCGCCAGTCCACAACCTGAACAGACCATCCAAGGCGTTCCAGCAGATCCCGCTTTTGCCACACACGATACTTCGCGCACTGCCGCAAGGAGACTTCTGCGATAATCAGAATTTTTGGTGCAAGGGATGCTGCGGCCTCATCAAGCACATCACTGTAAACGGAGTGGCCAGCCACAGCTTCTTCAGACGTACCTTGCTGGGTAGCCTTTGAAAGAACGGAGTTTCTCTTCTTGCCAGAGCGAGGAAGAGCTTGGCGTGCCAGTGCACCCCCTACTGCCCGAAGACCGCCTTTGCTCCAAAGCTCGGTAACGCGATCAGGAAGTTCTCTAAGGGGCCTGCCCGAGGGAAGCCGCCCAAGAGACAAGCCTCTTACCAGCCGCAGTGGAGCGGTGACCCGCCACGACAGAGAACTCTGAACAAGAGCCATCTGATCCCGCAGATGCGTGTTTTCAATTTGTAGTCCATCGGCTCTCATTCCGTTCAGACGTGCTGAGCTGCGGTAACTCTCAAGCAAAACCTTCTGCGAATCTTCTTCAGCTGTACCTGGAAGGAGGGTCACGTTAAAGCCGGGCTGCACTGTCATCAGAGAAAAGGCCAAAGTCTGTGAAGGGGTGGGCACAAACAAAAAAAGCTGGGTTCTTTCGAACCCAGCTTTCTTCATGAATGCTGGCAAGCCAGCAAACAGGATAGATTAGCTCAGATTGAAGCTGGAAGCCTTCAGATCTGTAACGCCGAGGAACGTGATCTTGGAACCGTCGGACAGTGCAATGGTCGTGTTGCCACCGGCAACAGTTGCATTGGACAGAACGTTCTCAAGCCCACCGTTGTTCTGAAGGCCGTACTGGTACAGAGCCATCAGGTTACCAGCTGCGCTGCCAAAGTCACTGATGGTGTAGTTGCCACCAGCAGCACCCTTGTTCAGAGCAAACAGGTTAGCAGAGCCGGAACCACCCTCAAGGGTAGCATTGCCCGTTCCACCAACCAGCGTATCGGCACCGGTTCCGCCAATGACGGTCGTGTTGCCGGTACCTGCGAAAGCCTGCAGGACACCATGGGAAGACGCAGCAGAAATTGCTTCGTCACCATCGTTACCTACGAACAGGCTGTAACCGGACACACCATCGAACTGAGCGTTCAGGCCGGATGCACCAAACATGGTAGCATTGCCAGCCGTGATGGTGGTGTTGCCCGTACCGTTCAGGAAGGACAGGGAACCATCGACACTGATGCTGTTGCCCGTACCACGGATCTGCTGGAAGTCACCTGCAGCAGAAATGGTATCGTTCAGACCACCAGCGACCGTAGCAGTCGTTCCAGTCGCGAAGTACGTGCTGGAGCTACCACCCGTGATGAAGCCGTTGCTACCAACCGATACGGTGTTTGCGTACGTCGTGTCATAAACCGTGGCGTTGGCGCCAAGAGTTACGACCGAGCTGCCACCCAGCAGGGTAACAGTGTCGGTGCCAGCGGAACCATCGATCGTGTCCTGGCCCTCGGAACGAACAACGTTCGTACCTGAACCCAGGGTGATCAGGTTGTTGCCTGTTCCGCCATCGATGGTGTTGTTGCCATCGGTGCCAGAAATCGTGTCGTTACCGGAACCGGTAGCGATGTTCCAGTTACCAGTCTTGCTCGTGCCCGCGAAGGTGTTGTTGCCAACGCCACCGATGAACACGCCGTTCTGGTTGCCAGCCTGAACCGAAACGCCGACCCAGCTGCCTGTCAGCAGCTTGATGTTGGAAGCGGTATCATTTGAAAGGTCAATTGAAACAGCGCCATTAAGCGTATCGGTCGGTGCGTATGAGCCCGCAGCAACATAAGCTACATCACCAGTGATGCTGTAGCTGCCGCCTTGGGTGATAACGCCCTGGGAAACGCTTGCGTTACTTGGGCTGCTGTTTCCGCCTGGTACCAGATCATAGCTCGTCAGACCGCTGACACCAGCGATAGCAGACGAATATTGACTGGCCAGAGCGTGGGCCTGCGCACCGTCGACCGTGACCGCAAGGATCTGGCCGGAGGCGCCAACCACGGTAGTGATTGCCATTACCATGCACTCCTAAAAAAGGTTGCCTCGCACTGGCGGCCCTCAGACCACCCAAATGATCGAGTGACGAGTCTTGCATATATCAAAGCCCCATCACCAAAAGCAATAAGGATCTGACGCACCTACACAAGAACCACCCCAACATCGGAGCAATATAAAGGTCCACTCACAGTGCAATACCCAACTGTGCTTAAAAAGACACAGACAGGCAGGGGCAGGAATGCCCCATCACAGAAGGGAGCATTTTACGAAGAGTTGCAATGACAGGTTAAACTTTACAGCAGGCAATCAATAAAAAATTAAAATACTTCACAAAAAACAAACAGAAGGAGGGATTGTGTCTCTACAATGCCTTAAGATGCTTTTCACACCATAATCCTATACGAATCTGTAAATTGCACCTGTGACAAACATATTCCCAACCTCCCTCTCCCCCGCTCTGCAGGACCAGTATCTGGCTGACTTAGCCATTTTGCTTACCCAGAGGCCAACAACCGAGGCAACCTCCTGCCAGCAGGAAGATTGGGATGACCACGCCGTCAGAACAATTACGTGGCTGGTGACAGGCTTGCAGGATAAATCTCAGCAAGCAGCCCCTATCCTGCTTTCCCCAACTCTTGACGATGAGCTTGGCTCCCAGCTCAGGACCCATCTGGAGCTTGCAAGCAATCTTCCGGAAACAAGATTCACTAGCGTCTTCCAGAACACTGACGCAGGGCTAATCCTCTGTCGGCAGGCACATGAAAAACAGAATACAGTCTCCAGCATTCCAGTTATTGTAGTCGGAAGGAATTCTCGGCCGCATTCAGAAGAAATACGCCTTTCGGATTATATTTCGCTCTACCCAGCAGGTAATCACCCCCTTATAGAACTCCTTAAGGGTCAGTCAGACACTTCTCGCAACTTCCGTCACAGGGTTCGTCAACTCCTAGCCCATGACCTGACCATGCGTCGGGCTAACACAGAGCTTCAGCGATATAGAAAAGCCGCCGAGCAAGCCGAGCGCGCAGTCCATACTCTTCGGATTGAAAGCCGATCCCTTTCGAGAGATCTTCGCAGTCGGAACGAGAAGATAACATCCCTAACGCACATTCTTGACCCCATCCGTCAGGAACGTGACGTGTTCCGCACAAAAATGATGGAAGAGAGCCAGAAGCGGGCAGAGCTTGAACATCACTACACGGAAAATCGTGCTGGTCTGGAGTCTCTGGAAGCTTTCCTCTCGCAACCTGCCCCTCTGTGGCGCCGGGTTCTCCGGTCATTTCGAAAGCCATTCATTCCCTATATTCCAACGCTTCCAGAACTGCAGCCTCAGTCGAACAAGGAAGATCTTTCGTCCAGTGCCGCTTCTGTCCAGAGCGAGACCACAGACAGCCCCGACACTCACGGGTCTTCACCCGATGGCATACAGCGCGTTCTTTTCATCGCCGGAGAACCCAACACTCCGGGTGTGGCTTATCGATGCACCCGGAACGCTGAAGCTGCCCAAAATGCCGGATATGAAGCGCGCATCCAGCCGTGCGCCGCAGTAGGCTATGAGGATATCCGCTGGGCCGACGTCTTGATCTTCTGGCGCGTAGAATACAGCGGGCATGTCAGCACCATCCTTGATCTCGCCCAGCAAGAGGGCGTCAAAACCATTTTTGACGCTGATGATATTGTCTTCGTTCCACATTACGCCCGCGTCGACTTCATCGACGGCATTCGCTCTGTCGGGGCGACAGAAGAGCGTATCGAGCGTTGCTTTGCAGACATGCGCCGAACTCTTGTCCGCTGTGATCAGGGATCGACGACGACACGCGAACTGGCTCTTGCGATGCATGAGCTACGACCCGTCGTTCACCTTCTTCCGAATGTCTATAATCATGAAACACTGCGTCGATCGCGTCTCGGCTGCCGCCTTCGCGGAGAGCCTGGTCGTGCAACGTCTGAAGACGCACTGATCCGCATTGGATACGCCACAGGCTCGCGGACGCACCAACGTGACTTCGCAATTGCCTATCCCGCTTTGACACATGTGCTGAAGACCCACCCCAATGCACGGCTGGTTCTATTCAGAGAGAAGGACAATCATCGACCCGTTCTCCTGATGGAAGAGTTTCCAGCACTTAAAGCCGTAGAAAACCAGATCGAATGGCGAGACATGGTCCCGCTGTCCGAACTTGGAGAAGAGTTCGCCAGATTCGATATTTCCATTGCTCCGCTGGAAGTTGGAAACGTCTTCTGCGAAGCCAAAAGCGAAATCAAATTCCTTGAAGCTTCCCTGGCCGGGAATGCCTCGATTGTTTCCCCAACAGGCCCCTTCCGGCGCATTGTAAGAGATAACGAAACCGGCCTGCTCGCTGAAACGCCCGAAGACTGGACCCGCGCCCTTTTAAAACTGGTCGACAACCCCGATCTACGCCGCACCCTGGCGCGCAATGCCTACCATGACGTTCTCTGGCCCTTCAGCCCGGAAGCGCAGGCCCGGCGCATGTCACTCGCACTCTCTTCTCTCAATGGTGATGTGGAAGCAGCTCAAGCCGCAGAGACCCTTCTCGCCCGGAGCCGTCTGAAGTCCCCGGCGCTCCCGGTCATTCCGGGAAGTGAGACCCTCTTCCACCATGATATTCTGGGGGAAGCGGAGGTCACCGTCATTGTGACATCCTACAATTACGCCAATCACGTTCTGGATGCTCTGGACTCCGTTGCAGCGCAGACACTTCCCATTCTGGACCTTATCGTGGTGGACGATGGGTCAACGGATGAATCTCTTGACCTCATCAGGATCTGGATGGAACGACACACCAGTCGCTTCAACCGCCTGATCTTCAGGCGGTCCATTCGCAATGCGGGGCTGGGTGGCGCACGAAACATCGGCATGGACGCAGCAGAAACCCCCCACACCCTGCAACTGGACGCCGACAACATCCTGCGCCGGGATGCTTGTGAAACCCTGCTGGCTGCCATGACATTTGGCATCGCCTACGCCTACCCGCTGATCCAGTGCTTCGACGAAAACGGGCCACTCGTCACGAAGAAGACCCCTAATCTGACGACACCGCCCGGCGCACCCGTTCTGCTGGGGGATCTGCCCTCCAATCCCCTGACACTGGTTTCAGGCAATCGCATTGATGCCATGGCCATGGTCGCCAAATGGGCGTGGGCAGCAGCCGGCGGCTACTATGTTTCACGTGAAGCAATGGGCTGGGAAGACTATGATCTCTGGTGCACTTTTGCTGAACTCGGACTACCAGGACGGCAGGTTCCAGCCATTCTGGCAGATTACAGGCAGCACAGCAGTTCCATGACCAACGCATCGACAGAGCGTGCTGCCCACAAAGCGCGTGTCGTCGCATATGTGCAGGACAGACACCCCTGGATTAATCTGACAGCAGAGAAGGCCCATCAGAGAGTCTAACCTCTCCGAGATACATCTCTCAGACGAAAAAAACCCCGGACAGTTTCCTGTCCGGGGTTTTTCATGAAAAGGCCGGATCGCAAGATCCAGCCAACTCATAATCAGAACGGTGCGTCGATATCCACGACATCAATCAGCTTGTGATTCACAAACTCCTTGATACCCAGACCAATCAGCTCACGGCCATAACCGGAACGAGCCACACCACCGAACGGCAGATCAGCCTTCACCATCGTCGGATGGTTCACATAGACCATGCCCGTGTGGATCTTCTCGGCAACCTTCACGCCACGCGCCGTATCCTTGGTAAAGACGGAACCGCCCAGACCAAACGGCGAGTCATTGGCAACACGAATTGCCTCAGCCTCGTCCTTCACACGATAAAGCTGCGTGACCGGGCCAAAGAACTCCCAGTGACGGGCTTCGTTGTCGCCATGCAGGTTCGTCATCAGAAGCGGCTGAAAGAACGCACCCTTCTCCGGAACCGGTGCACCGATCACTTCAACAACAGCGCCATGCTTCTTGGCTTCTTCAACCTGAGCCTTCAGATCATCGGCAGCCTTCTGTGAAGACAGCGGCGCAAGCGTCGTAGCCGGATCCATCGGATCACCAGCCTTGAACTTGAGAACCTCAGCCTTATAGATCTCAAGGAACTTGTCGTAGATGGCGTCTACAACGATCAGGCGCTTGGAAGACACGCAGACCTGGCCGGCGTTCCAATGACGCCCGAAAGCAGCCCACTTGGCGGCCTTTTCAACATCGGCATCTTCAAGCACGACGAATGCATCGGCACCGCCGAGTTCCATCGTTGCCTTCTTGAGCGCCTGACCAGCCGTGCTGGCAACAATGGCGCCCGCACCTTCAGAGCCGGTCAGCGCCACACCACACACGCGCGGATCATTCAGGATCACGGCCGTATGATGACGGGCAGCATAAAGGTTGTGGAATGCGCCCTTTGGCAGGCCAGCCTCGATCATCAGATCATCGAAGATAGCAGCACACTGCGGCACATTGGATGCATGCTTCAGCAGAACCGTATTACCGGCAGAGAGCTGCGGTGCGATGATACGAGCGATCTGGTAGTACGGGAAATTCCAAGGCTCAATCGCAAAGACAATACCTTGCGGCTGATGGATCAGGATGGCTTCGCCTTCCTTCGGATCAGCAACCGGAAGCTTTTCCGGCTTCAGAAGCTCTTCTGCGTTCTTGGCGTAATATTCAAAGATCTCAGCGGAGAGAATGGTCTCCAGCTTTGCTTCTTCATAAAGCTTGCCCATCTCAAGGGTGAGAAGCTTCGCATATTTATCGATATCACGGCGAAGGATTGCGCCTGCAGCAGCCATAACCTTGGCGCGGTCTGCAAAGGAAACGTCGCGCCAGCTCTTAAATGCCTCATACGCGTCGGTGATCGCCTGCTGAACTTCCTGGTCAGTTGCTTCCGGGAAGGTTTTAAGCGTTTCACCCGTATATGGATTGGTCGTAGCGTAAGCCATGACGGAAAATCTCCGTTGAATAAAATGGTACCCTGCATATTGGCATGAAAGCCATGGTACGGAACCCCCAACCCCTCAAAAGTTTGAAAGTTCACATAGCCGTGTTCTGTTTAAGCTCTTCCAGCCATGCTCGTGCGTTACCATCGGACGGTGCCCTCCAGTCTCCGCGCGGAGAAAGAGAGCCGCCAGCAACGATTTTTGGCCCATTTGGCATGGCAGAGCGCTTGAACTGACTGGTAGCAAAAAACCTGTGGATAAAAATCCTTAACCAGTGACAGATTTCTTCCAGATCATAGGATTTTCGCCGGTCTTCAGGGAAATGCATCGGCCACGAACCGGTTGTAACAGGTCCCCATGCCTTTTCAGCCAAAAAGGCGATACGTGACGGGCGAAATCCATACCTGAGCACATAGAAAAGCGTGAAATCCTGCAAGGCATACGGGCCAATCATCTGCTCCGTACTCTGAATTCCCTGCCCTACATCCGGAACGAGCTCAGGGGAGATTTCAGCATTGACGATCTTCTCCAGAACGTCTGGTGCATCACCTTCCAGCCCCCCTTCCCGGACCAACCAGCGAATGACATGCTGGATCAGCGTCTTCGGCATTCCAGCGTTCACATTGTAGTGAGACATCTGATCCCCGACGCCATAGGTGCACCACCCCAGCGCCAACTCGGAAAGGTCACCTGTCCCGATGACAATGCCGTTTCGATGATTGGCCAGACGGAAGAGAAAGTCCGTTCTCAGCCCTGCCTGCACATTCTCGAAGGTAATGTCATGAACCGGTTTGCCCTCTGCATAAGGATGCCCAATGCCCGCCAGCATCGTCTCGGCCGCAGGCCGAATATCGAGCTCATTGGTTTCTACGCCCAGCGCTGACATGAGCGCATGCGCAAACCCACGACTTTCACTACCAGTGGCAAATCCGGGCATCGTGTAGGCAAGGACATGCGTCCGGGGCCAGCCAAGCTCATCAGCAGCTCTGACAGCGACCAGTAACGCCAGCGTACTATCAAGGCCGCCGGAAACCCCAATGACAGCACGCTGCGCACCACTCGCCTGCAACCGCTGACGCAGCGCGCTCACTTGAATGGTCCAGGCTTCGTAGCAATCCCGGGCCAGTGTTTTCGGATCAGAAGGAACAAACGGGAATCTTGCAACGTCGCGCTTTAACCCCAAGTCTTCCAGTGGGGCAGACAACGCGAACCCAATGGTTCTGAAACGGTCACGCCCGACACCAAACTGACCCGTCCGCAAGCGCTCCTGCCGGAGAAGATCAAGATCCACATCCGCCACCACCAGCCGCTCTCCCTGAGGAAAACGATCTGACTGCGCGAGAAGACGGCCATTCTCATGAATGGAAACCTGACCATCCCATGCCAGATCAGTGGTGGATTCCCCTTCCCCAGCTGCGGCATAAGCATACGCGGTCAAAGTCCGCATGGATTGAGCCTGGCACAGCAGAGAACGGTCATCTGTACGGCCAATTGTGACTGGCGACGCAGAAGGGTTGAGAACAACACTCGCCCCCGCCTGAGCCAGCATTCCGCTCGGAGGGTTGGCCACCCACAAATCCTCACAAATCTCGACGCCCAGCGTCAGACCCGGCAGATCATGCGCTTCAAACAGAAGGTCCGCGCCAAACGGAACCTCAGCGCTACCAATCCGCACCAGTCCGGACGTTCCCAAGCCAGACGTAAACTGTCTGGGCTCATAAAACTCCCGGTATCGTGGAAGATAGGATTTGGGAACGACACCCAGAATACGCCCGCGATGAATGACTGCTGCACAATTATAGAGCAGTTCCCCCCGACAAAGCGGCAGCCCGACCACAGCAACACTCATCAGGTCAGCCGTCTGCCTGGCGAGCCATTCCAGGGCAGTTCGGGCACCATCCAGCATCACATCCTGGAACCGCAGATCATCAAGCGTGTAGCCAGTCAGTCCCAGTTCCGGAAAAACAACCGTAGCAACACGCTGGCGGTCGCATTCCTTCAGGACCTCAAGAACCCTTTCCGCATTGGCGTGCGGTTCAGCCAGCGAAACGGGAAGCGTACAGGCTGCAATCCGGGCAAAACCCTGATGATAAAGTGAGCGGAATCTGGTCATGGTGCCTCTCTCAGACCCAGGCGACGCAGAAGCGGGCGCCACGTTTCAATATGTTCAGCGATACAGCCATTACGAAATTGAACCGGAGAGGCTCTGTGCCGTTCTGGCTTGCTCACCCCGTTTCTCCAACCGGAGGAACATTATGACCCAGGAGACTTACCAATGGATCTGCTTCGCTGGACGGTTGTCTTCCTCATCCTTGCCCTGTGCGCCGCCGTGCTTGGGTTCGGTGGGATTTCGGCAGATTTCGCCTATATCGGCAAGATCCTGTTCTTCATCTTCCTCGTACTGCTGATCATCAGCCTGATCTTCGGTCGCGGTCGCCCGAGACTCTGACAGGTCTCAGCCTCGGGAGCGCAGCATGCGCACGCTTCCGAGGCTGGCCACCACAAAAACGACTACAGCATACAAACCGCCCGTTTCCGTCATGGAAATCGGAAGGCCGAATAGATAATCGGGCGAATCACAGGGCTTGTTCGGCCGGGTCGGCATCGCTGCCATCCAGTCCTTGAAGCTACCGCCATGAAAAACCGGCGCACGGCACTCGGGAGCAGGGCTTGGCCAGAACTTGTGTTCAACGCCAGCGTGCAAAACTGCCAACCCGATACTGACCGCCAGGCACAGCAGACCCGCAAAGACGGGATATCGTGCGTAACGTCGCGGCAAAAGCAACGTCAAAGCGCCAATCCCGATCAGAACCCGCCAGGGCCTCCGCTCCCACAGACACAGTTCACACGGCGCCAGCAGAAGCCGATGCTCCGCAAACCATGCCGTCCCGAGCGCCAAAACCCCGGCCAGAACGAACAGCCCTCCCAGTACCCTGGTCATATCGGGCTGCTTCGTTCCGGTCAGTGTCATGTGCGAGAGGCCTCCAGGCTATCTAGAAACTGCTTGGCCCAGCTTCCCGCTGTGTTGCGAGAGACTTCGCCGTAAAGTGCGGACCATGCCTCATGACGGGTCTGCACGTCCATGGTGAGTGCCGCATGAAGTGCATCGGCCATCCCTTCAGCATCCAGCGGATTGACCTGAAGCGCTTCTGGCATCTCAGGTGCCGCACCAGCGAACCGTGACAGAACCAACACGCCCGGATCCTTGGAATCCTGAGCCGCGATGAACTCTTTGGCGACAAGATTCATGCCATCGCGCAACGGTGTGATGTAGCCGACATCGGATACCCGATAGAGCCCCGCCAGAACATTCCGGGAAATTGGCCAGGTCGTATAACGGATCGGCACCCAGTCCGGCGTGCCATATGCCCCGTTGATCGTTCCCACCAGGCCATCAAGCTCTTCCTTCAGAAGACGATAGCTTTCCACACCCGTCCGGGAGACAGGCGTGATCTGTAAGAACGTCACCTTGCCGCGATATTCCGGATAGTTTTTCAGGAGCATTTCATACCCCCGCATCCGCTCAGGCAGACCCTTGGAATAATCCAGCCGATCCACACCAATAATCAGGCGCTTTCCAACCAGACTGTCCACAATCTGCTCCACGTCTTCCGTGGATGCACTTTCAATGGCCTGCTGCCTGAAACGGATCGGGTCAATCCCGATCGGAACTGCCTCTACTTCTGCCTTGAGGCCATACTCCGCGAAACATCCTCTGAGATTCTGGGCATCCTCGGGTGTCTGCACGCCAATTCGGTCACAACCTGCAAGCCCTTTCAGAAGGCGCTGCAATTGCGGCAGGAGACGCGCCACACTCCAGGGTGGAAAAGGAATATGCAGGAAAAAGCCAATCCGGCCCTTGACCCCTCTGTCCCGCAGCATCTCAGCCAGCGGGAACAGATGATAATCATGAATCCAGATCGTATCGTCCTCTTTCAGAAGAGGAACCAGACGATCGGCAAAGACGGCATTGGCTTCGTAGTAAGCCTCACAATCTTCACGCGTGTAGCGAATCAGCTGCGTTCTGTAGTGGCATAACGGCCAGAGAACGCCATTGGAAAAGTTCAGATAGAACCTGTCATATTGCCGGGGCGTCATATCAAATGTGGCATAAGTCACATTCCCAGCACGGTCCTCCATGACAGGCCGGTCCAGTGCATCTTCGCACTGTTCCCCGGACCAGCCGAACCAGAGGCTGTCCCGTGTCTGAACAGCATCATACAACCCAACAGTCAGACCACCCGCAGGCTGCGTCCGTTCTCCGGGCGCTGGTGTACGATTGGAAACAACTATCAGGCGCCCCATCCATGCCCCTCCGATAAATCGTGCAGCCACCGGCGGAACGTGACTGCATCAGGAAAATCATCCGGAATGAGCCAGCCAGCACCGCCCATCTGGCGCGCAGCCCTCACTCCGTCCATGTCTGTAACGTCATCCCCGACAAAGAGTGGCAAGCGACCGCGAAAAGGATTTTCAGACATCAACTCCCGCACAGCTCCCCCCTTGTCCACGCCCAACGGACGAAGCTCGATAGCCATGTGAGCGTCCTGCAAACGGAAACCGCCAGCTTCCGGTGACCATTGCTCCGTCAACGCCCGAAATGCCGTTTCCGCCTTCGGCGCCTGACGATAGTGCAGGACCATTCCAGCCTTCTTGCGTTCCACGCTCGCACCGGGATGCAAAGAGACGATATCTTCCGCCTTCTGCAGCCAGTCAGCTGGCACAGAGGGGAGAGCAGGATGGGTGATGTCTTTTTCAGGTGAGGTCCGCACGGCCACTCCATGCTCCCCCGCTACGGCATGAGGAATGCCGGGCAAAAAATGGTCGATCTGGGCGATCGGTCGGCCAGTCACAATAGCCAGCGCTCCGCCGAGCATCTCTTTCAGGCGGAGGAGATCGTCTGCCAGTCCCGGGGGGACAACCACACTTTCAGGAGTAGGAGCGATATCGACCAGTGTTCCGTCGAAATCCAGCAGGATTGCAGCTTTGGAAGGCGGAAAAGGAATCTGGATCATGAGTAGGCTTCTCTTTCCAGTTTCAGGGGTACCCCCGCTCCGCCCACTCCTTATTCCAGGCCGGGGTCGGCTGCGGGAGGAGGCAAGGACGGTCCGGCTGATGCCGGTGGTGCGGGAGGCACAAGAGACTGCGCACCACCAGAGGGTGGCGCGAGAGGAATCGGTGCGTGGCTGTCTGGCGCCAGCGGAACCGCTCCTCCTTCAGATGATGATGAAGAACCGGACTGATCGGTCCCCCCTTCATCTTCCGTTGCTGTCGTACCGGCCAGTTGAGGCGCTTTTATGACGGGCAGCGGTCCAGCGTCCGGCGCAACACGATCTCCCGTGCACGCCACAACACGCACATCATAAAGCGAACTGCCATAAGTCCCGAGAGATGGCTCATTCTGCAACATCCATCCGTCGAAGGGTGGTCGAGCCGAATCTCCCGAATCACGCAGGTGCAGCAATGCACCGGAATCAGCCGGCAATGTTTCCGGACGACTGACACACGCCTCAACAGCGACCGAAAGCGTTCGGTAGGAAGCATTTGCACCCACCGGAATCGTTAGCGTTTCAATATGGGCATCCAGCCGATCCAGAACACGAATGACAGCCTGTGTCCGTCCCTGCCAGGTATTAGCCGGGTACATCGCCGGGGGGGCAACCCCTACAGCGGCAGACGCCGATGACGTTACAGACAGAGCCAGAAGCGCCGCACCGGCAAACAGGAACCGATTGGTCATGATCAGGCGTTTCCTTGGGATTTCGGGTCCACGAGATCGGCAAGCATGGCAATGAAGGACTGGCGCATGGCATCTGGGGAAACACCCATCAGAATACCGTCCTCAAACGCATCCTGCAGGGTCTGACGCAATTCGGCATCATTTTCTCTCAGCACGCGCACTTTCTCGACGCAGGCCACTGGCTGCCCATCACGATCCAGCCAGGGAAAATCCTCGGAACTCACGGCTCGTCTGACAGGCCACCAGCAGGCTTCTGGGGCTTTTGAGCCTTCTGAAGCGTATCCGTGACCGAAAAGATGAATTTACTCAGAAGCTGCTCAAGACTGATAGACCCCTGCGTCTCCGTCAGCGCTCCGCCAGCCTTGATAAGAGCGTCAGCGCCACCCGGTGACAGCGCAATGTACTTTCCGCCCAACAGACTGTCAGACGTCACAATCGCGGCAGAATCCGTTGGCAGCTTCACATCCGGCGACAGTGTGAACGTCACCTGCGCCTGAAAAGTCTTCGGATCCACCACCTCAGACATCACATGGCCGACGGTAATTCCAGCCAGACGCACATCTGATCCGACATTCAGACCATCAATCTGGCTGAAAGACGCATGAACCTGGTAGCCACCATCATCGTGACGATGATGACCCAGCATCGCCAGAACCAGCATCCCGACCAGAAAGACCAGCACCAGAAACCCAGCCAGAAGCTCAAGCCGATCGTGGCGAGCTGCGGCAGGCGCTGTTCCCGTGGCTGCGCTCATGACATCACCTTCGAAAAAATCATTTTCCTGCACTAGCGGACTCCATCGCCGCAGTCCAACCCTCCCTTTGGAAACAGAGATTATCAGCCTGGGAAAATGTTATCCCCCATATCCCCATGTTCCCACCCATTAACCCGGCCAAAAGGCACGTTTTCCCGCTTCCGGGGCACCGGAACGCAGCGTAGATTCGCAGCATGACAGCCCGTCTTCATTGGACCGGCGTTCGCATGAGAACGCTTCGGGTCACCACCGATCCGGACGACAGCGCCACGCGCTCCGTCACCCTTCCGGCCGCCTGGGAGGATGATGCCGCGCAGGCGCTGGCCCAGATCACGCAAAATGGTGGCCCCATCCGCCTTTCGACGGAAGCGGCACGTTGGGTTGACACAATTGATGCGTGTCCGCCTCTCCCCGGAACGCCAGCCAATGCACCCTCTCCCGCCCGGAGCCTGTCTTATCTTCTGCTGATGCGTCAGCTCGCCCCCAACATTGCCCTGTGGGAACGTCACCCTGACGAAATTCCAGGTTTTGTTGTGCGACTGTCTGGCTTTGTTCAGGAGGACGGTTTCGCACCAGAGCATTTCGTAGCCTGCCTGAAGCTGGCCTGCGATTCCCTGCGTCGACTTCACGCAGCAACACGCGTGGAGCGAACAGGCGAACTGCCGCTCTTTGATCTGCCCGCTGATCCGTCAGAAGAACCCGCAGGCATTATCCTGCTAACGGACCTGGACGCTTGCCTCGCATCCATGGGGCTCGACTACGACAGTGATGCAGGACGAGAGGCCGCCAGAGCCATTGCCGCACTGGCCACAAGCATCGCGCATGCAGGCACAAATCTCTCGCTCCCGACCATTCCAGCCTGCGCATCCCTACCGGGGCTGCGCGCCCTCGCGGCAGAGGCCTGCGCGGCCATGGAAGGCCAGCATCTTTCCCCTGTGGAAACGGGATTTTCCGGACCCGGGCCTGTCGATGCACTTCTAGGAGTTGAATCCTGTGGGTTGGCGCCGGTCTTTTCGCCCTTGCGAAGCGACGGACACCTCCGCGCCTCGACCCTTGCCAGGCTGGCTTACAGAGGCCTGACGCCCGAATCCGCCCTTGCGATGGCGCTTGCTGGTGAAGCTCCCCTTCCTCCGACAAGGCCGGAAGCCCATGCCGCCATGCATAAGGCCATGGAACGCTCCGTCGATTTTCTTCCGGAGTTGCCAGAACCCGAACTGGCGAATCTGCGTGCCAAACTGGAACGGGGCGCTCGGCGTCAGCTTCCAATGCGTCAAACCGGCTTTACTCAGCGCACTGCTGTCGGCGGCCACAGCCTCTTCATGCGCACGAGCGAGTTTGAAGACGGCACCCTGGGTGAAGTCAGCATCATCCCGACCCGAGAAACACCAATGGCCCGGGGTTTAATGGATTGTCTCGGGCAGGCTGTCAGCATTGGTCTTCAGTTTGGCGCGCCGCTGGACGCTTTTGTCGAACGATTCGCTTATACCCGCTTCGGGCCTGCGGGTACGGTCGAAGGTGATCCGGGCGCTGCCTACGCATCGTCGATGCTCGATTACGCCTTCCGAACACTTTCGGAGGCTTATCTCGGTCAGCACATGCCAGACGCACCACAGATCGAACCCAACGCGGAAGATACATCTCCTATGTTGCCGTTCGATCATTCGTCGGGTGATACACCCCGCGGTCGACGCCTCAGACTGGTGAGTTGATGAAAATATGGCGTCTTCCGACGTCTGCGCTGCTGGAATACATTGACAGCCTGCGGACACGTCGGTAGCTAGCGCCTGCGCTGAGAAGGAATCCGGTCATTGTGCCCGGTGGACAGGATGCGCACAGGGTAAGGGATCAGACAGCGTGGGACACGCCCCTTCCGACGAGGATGACAGCTTTGATGTGCGCCTGAAGCGCGCAAGCAAAAAGCTTGATCCCCACGCGGAAGAGTTTTCCACGAAGTCCTCCGATGGAGATGCGGGTTCTATCGCATCTTTCGGTGTTGCGATCCGGGTCGGAACGGAGCTGGTAGCCGGTCTGGCGGTTGGTGTGGCATTAGGCTACGCTCTTGACCGCTGGCTGGGTTACAGGGTTCTTTTCCTTCTGATTTTTGCCCTGCTAGGTTTTGGTGCCGGCATGATGAATGTCTGGCGGGTTTTGAATGGGCCGGGCATGGTGCCCGAGCTGAAAGATGACGGGAGAAGCCAGCGTGGCAGCCGGATCGACGATTGACGCGCTCGGACAGTTCGAGCTCCATCCGGTTCTCGGATCTCTGGGCGAAGCTCTGCGGTTCTCACAGTCTCCACTGTTCATGCTGATCGCCGTTGTGCTGGTGCTCGCATTCCTCTTTATCGGAATGCGCCCAGCCTCCGTCGTTCCTGGCCGTCTTCAGGCCGCAGCCGAAATTGGTTACGACTTCATTCATGACCTTGCCATCGGCACGATGGGGGAAGAAGGCGCTGCTTTCTTCCCGTTCGTGTTCGCTCTGTTCTTCTTCATTCTCGCTGGCAACTACCTCGGCCTGCTTCCCTTCTCCTTCACCTATACAAGCCATATCGCAGTAACACTTGCGCTGGCCGTAACGGTGTTCGTGATCTCGATCCTGGCTTCCCTGCGCTTTCAGGGCCTAGGTTTCTTCAAGCACTTCATGCCAGCTGGCGCCCCTGTGTGGCTGTCGCCGCTGCTCGTGCCGATCGAGATCCTTTCTTTTCTTTCTCGCCCCGTCAGCCTGTCGATCCGTCTGTTCGCCAATATGGTGGCCGGTCACGTTCTGCTCGAGGTGTTTGCCGGCTTCACAATCATGCTCGCCGGTCTGGGCTTCTTCGGCCATATCCTGGCCGTTGCCCCGATCGCGATCAACATTGCGCTGACGGCTCTGGAATTGCTGGTGGGTGTGCTTCAGGCATACGTTTTCGCCATTCTCACCTGCATCTATCTGCGCGAGGCCGTCGCTCACTGAGCGCGGTTTTGCACAACCCCTGTATCGACCCTAAAGGAACCTGACCATGGACGTTCAAGCCGCTCGTGACATCGGCGCCGGTATTGCAGTAATCGCCCTCGCAGGCGTCGGCATTGGCCTCGGCAACATCTTCTCGACGCTCGTGAGCTCCATCGCTCGCAACCCGGCTTCCCGCCCGCACGTTTTCGGCCTCGGCATGCTCGGCTTCGCGCTGACGGAAGCCGTTGCTCTGTTCGCGCTGCTGATCGCCTTCCTGATCCTGTTCGCCTGAGGTCGAACATGCACCGCACGCCACGTCTTTTCCTGTTCGCCGCTCCGCTGGCGGCTGTGCCGGGCCGAGCTGTGGCTGCGGGCATGCCGCAGCTGAACGTCCATGATCCGCTGCTGATCGGACAGGTCGCCTGGGGAGCCGTCATTTTTGCCGGCTTCTATGTCGTCCTTAGCCGTTCCGCTCTGCCGCGGATCGAGCGCGTGCTGTCGAACCGACGCACCCGCATCCAGAACGACCTCGATATTGCCCGCCGTGCGAAAGCCGAGTCCGACCGCGCAAGCGCCGAACTCCTGAGCACCCGCCATGAAGCGGCCGCACAGGCCCGGGCCAATGTAGAGCGCATCCAGAATGAGGCTCGCCTCAGCGCTGAAACGCATGCACGGGAAACCGCAAAGCGTCTCGAAGCTGAAGTCGCAAACGCCGAAGCCCGGATTGCCCAGTCCCGCGAGCAGGCTCTTTCCAGCCTCCCCGCGATTGCAACTGGTACCGCTCAGAACCTGGTCTCCCGTCTGATCGGGGAACAGGATGAACAGACTGTCGCCAGCGCCGTGAAACGCGTCAGCGCCTAAGGAGACGACGATGTTCCAAGAACCCCGTTTCTGGACTGCCCTGGCATTTGTCCTCTTCTTCGTGATCTTTGGTCGCAAGCTCTGGGCCGTCATCACGAGCCATCTTGATGCCCGTGCAGAAGGCGTTCGACGCGATCTGGACGAGGCAGCCCGTCTCCGCCGTGAGGCAGAGCAGATGCTCGAAGATGCGACCCGCGAGCGTGAGAAGACGCTGGCAGAAACGCAGGCCATGATTGCCCGCTCAGAGACGGAAGCTGCTGCTCTGGCAGAACGCGCCCGTCACGAAGCAGAAGCAGCAGCCGGCCGTTACGAGAAGATGGCGCACGACCGGATTGAAGCCGCAGAGCGCGCTGCAATCCGTGAAGTTCAAGAGCGCGCAACAGCCATTGCCATCTCGGCAGCTCGCGATGTTGTGGCCTCCCGTCTTTCCGAAAGCCCGGACGTTGCTGCTCAGCTGATTGAACAGAGCATTCAGAACCTTCCTGAAGCGCTGCGCCGTTCTGCGGCCTGAGTTTATGACATCCGTCCGCCCATCCCAGACTCCTGTGACGCTTTCCATTGTCATGGCAGTCCTGAATGAGGCGGACAATATTCTACCTGTCTGTCAGGAACTCGCCGGAGTTCTTGATGGCTTCCCGGAAAATACTGAAATTCTCGCCATCGACGATGGCAGTACAGATACCACTGTCGAAAAGCTTCTTGAAGCACGACGTCAGTATCTTCCAAATCTTAGAATTCTTAGCCACCCACGGCGCCTTGGCAAATCTGCTGCTCTGAGAACCGGAGCAACAGCCGCTCATGGCGAATGGATGGCGACCATTGATGGCGATGGTCAAGACGATCCTTCTTCCATCATCCGGATGCTTGAACTGGCGCGTTCAGCCAATTCCAAGCCGCCGCTGGTGGTTGGTGTCCGTCGAAAAAGGAATGACCGTCTCTCCCGGCGCATTGCGACGAAGCTGGCCAACGGTTTGCGCCGTCGCCTCCTGAATGATGGTTGCCCGGACACCGGAGCGCCTCTTAAACTTTTCTCTCGTGAGATGTTCCTGCGTATTCCGCAGTTTGAGGGTGTACACCGCTTTCTACCGGCCCTCCTTGGACACTATGGCGCCCTGCTGATCTGCCATGAAGTTCAGCACCGTGCTCGTCTGCACGGCTCATCAAAATACACCAATTTCAATCGGGCTCTTGTCGGCATCCGTGATCTTCTGGGTGTCATGTGGCTGCAAAACCGAACCCACCTACCCGATCGTCTGACCGAACACTGATCCATCCTTTAACGAGGATGGCCTTTCAGACACTTTCCGGCCACCATTCTCGGATGGACCGGAACGGAGCCTCTGCATGAAACTGACATTCCGGCATTATGCCCTCCTCGGGCTAGTGACCTTTCTGCTTGCCTTGCCGGGACGCATGACATTGCCCCCGCTGGATCGTGACGAACCACGTTATATGGAAGCGTCAGAGCAGATGCTCACGTCCGGAAATTTCGTAGACGTCCGCTTTCAGGACAAACCACGCTATTTGCAGCCGGCTGGCATCTACTGGCTTGAAGCCTCTTCAGCAAAAATTGCGGAAGAACTCTTTGGCTCAGACGTCCTTCGCAAAACCTGGCCCTATCGCATTCCAAGCCTCATAGCCGCCGCCCTTATCATCCCCCTGACAGCCTGGATGGGAAGCGCACTCTTCGGAGCCGTCACCGGTCTGATGGCTGCGGGCCTCCTGATGGTTTCGACGCTCTTTGTTGCCGAAAGCCATATGGCGACAATCGATACAGTCCTACTCCTAGATATCCTGTGCTTTGAAGCAATGCTTCTGAGGGCATTTCTCGATCGTCAGAAGAATAGTCCGACATCTGTTTGGGTTGCCTGCGGTTACTGGCTGGCATTGGGCGTCGGCCTAATGCTCAAGGGCCCTGTTGTTCTCATTCCAGGCTTTTGTACCCCACTGGCCTTATGGGCTGTCGAACGTGATCGAGAGTGGTGGTCCAGACTGCGTCCACGCTGGGGTTGGCTGCTCATGCTTGCCGTAGTCGTTCCCTGGTGTGTCGCGATTGACGTTGTCAGTCACGGGGACTTCTTTTCACGCGCCATTGGCCGTAACTTTCTGGGGAAAGTAGCACATGGCCAGGAAGCTCACGGCCTACCACCAGGATTCCATCTTATTGTTTTTGCGCTAGCATTCTGGCCTGGATCTTTTTTTGCTGCTTTGGCAATTCCCTCAGTCTGGAAAAATCGCAAACTGCCTCAAGTCCGGTTTTTGCTGAGCTGGATTATCCCGCACTGGCTGGTCTTTGAATTGATCGCCACGAAGCTTCCGCATTACGTGCTCCCCACATATCCGGCCATTGCAATCCTAACTGCCGCGGCTCTAACGATTTGGGGTCGTCCAGCTCTTTCCAAATGGAGCAAAATCGCTCTCGGATTCTACGGCGTAATATGGGCCGCAGTTGGCTTGGCCTTCTGTTTCGCTGGCACGGTCGTTCTGTATAAAATGCAGCACATGCTTTCGATCCGCGAATGCCTGGCGCTCTGCGGAGCACTCCCTCTCATGGGAGGAGCAATTCTTCTTTTAATCCGCAATCATCGTCAGCAGGCAGCGTTTTGCGCGATGGGTGCCGCTGTCATTGCACAGGCCGGCCTCTTCCTGGCCGTAATCCCCAACCTGCAAACCATTCGCCTGGCTCCCCGAGTGGCTGCACTTTTTGAAGACGTGAAGCCATGCGCTCAAACTGTGCTTGTCTCGACATCTTATTCCGAGCCAAGCCTGGTCTTCCTGGTGGGCGAACACACGCAGTTGATTGGCCCAGAAGCCGCAGCAGCTTATCTCCAGCAGCATCCTCGCTGCACCCTCGCTCTGGTAGACCGAAAGGATGAAAAGATCTTTCGGGATGCATTGAACCGAACCAACCTCAGCATCGTAGAATATGGCCGTATTCAAGGCCTGAACTACTCAAACGGTCATCGTCTTGACCTAGGCATGTTCGCCCCGGACTAAATTCCTGGAAATTTCCATGGTGGAGCTGAGGGGAATCGAACCCCTGACCTCCTCATTGCGAACGAGGCGCTCTCCCAACTGAGCTACAGCCCCATGGCACTTTTGATAGTTCCCATCAGCCCGGTTTCTGTCAAGCAATCCGGATGAGGTTGTCCTGTCTCGCCGAGGCAGATACAAAACCTGTTCCTGGCTGGCCGCTTACCCGGTCTTCCGCGTTTTCCGACGAGGTTTTCAGCATGCTTGCCCTGCACGCCATTATCCTGATGATCATTCAGGCATTCGTATGGGCTCTTCTGGCTTACTGTATCCTGTCCATGCTGCTGGGCTTTGGCGTGCTGGATATTCGTAACCGGTTTTTCTATTCGCTCTTCAACACCCTTGCACGCGTCGTCGAACCGATTCTGGCCCCTATTCGGAATATTCTTCCCAGCACAGGCGGCATGGACTTCGCGCCGATGGTCCTGCTGCTGGCAATCCAGTTTCTGGTCTATCCCTTGGTCAACCGTGTATTCGCCATGCTGATTTACCACCCTGCTTTCTAAGACTTACCGGACTGCGCGCCACACTTCCTCCAGCGCATCAGCCAGATCATTGTGCGGCTCACTCCACTGAGCTGAGTGCGTCGGCGGTTGCATCCAGGCGCGCCACCCTTTTCCCGGCTCACGTTCAATGCGAACAGACCAGTCTTCAGGCAAGCGGCTTAGCACACGCTCCATCCGGACCTGACTGGTCAGTGGCTTGGCGTAATTATGCCCCATGGTGGAGCTCCTTTCACAACGTGAACTCCTGAGCTGCAATGACCATGGCAAAAATAAAAAACCGGACATTACAGTTCAAAACATCTTATGCCTTTTAAATAGGCACGATGCTGCCAGCTGCAATATCCGGAATGAGTTACGGCTACTTTAAGAGCCGGAAAGCCGGAGAGTTTTACCCTGTCAGGCTGTGCCACCTACCGTCAGGCCAGACAACTTCAACGTTGGTTGCCCCACTCCGACAGGAACGCCCTGACCAGCTTTGCCGCATGTCCCAATTCCCGGATCAAGCGCCACATCTGACCCGATCATCGAAATCTGGTTCATGGCATCTGCACCGTTTCCAATGAGCGTCGCCCCCTTCACCGGGCGCGTCACTTTTCCATCTTCAATCAGATAAGCTTCAGACGCCGCGAAAACGAACTTCCCGGACGTAATATCAACCTGACCACCGCCAAAATTGACGGCATACAGTCCACGCTTTGTAGAGCGGATCATCTCGTCGGTCGTTGCTGTTCCTTCAAGCATCACCGTATTTGTCATACGTGGCATAGGGGCATGAGCGTAAGATTCCCGACGCCCATTTCCCGTGGAAGACACACCCATCAGACGGGCATTCAGGCGATCCTGCAAATAGCCCGTCAGAATACCGTCTTCGATCAGAACAGTCCGTCCCGTTGGCGTCCCTTCATCGTCGATGCTCAAAGAGCCCCGACGCTCAGGTAGTGTGCCATCATCAATAACCGTCACCCCAGGAGCAGCCACCCGCTTCCCGACCATGCCAGTGAAGGAGGATGTTCCCTTGCGGTTGAAGTCCCCTTCCAGCCCATGGCCAACAGCTTCATGGAGCAGAATACCTGGCCATCCTGGTCCAAGCACCACATCCATTTCTCCTGCAGGTGCCGGCGCTGCATCGAGGTTCAGCAGAGCCTGCCTCAGAGCTTCATCAACTGCTGCTTTCCATGTTGCGCCATCCAGAAGACGATCCAGTTCATACCGTCCTCCCTGTCCATGACTGCCACTCTCGCGACGACCGTCCTTTTCAACCACGACCGATACATTCAGACGGACCAGCGGACGAAGATCCGCAACGCGATCTCCAGCATCTGCACGACGCATGATCTGCACGGCCTGCCATTCGGAACTCAGACTGGCACTGACCTGAACAACGCGGGCATCTACACCACGGGCATAGGCGTCAATTTCGCCCAGAACTGCCGCACGCGCTGCAAAGTCCGTTCCCTCCAGCGGTCGGGAGTCAGAATAAAGACGCTGATTGGTTGATCGCGGGCCCGGCGCCATCACGCCACTTCGTCCCTGTCGCACGGCACCGACTGTGCTAACCGCACGTGCCAGGGCGTCTTCACTCATTTCATCAGAATGGGCGAAAGCCGTTTCTGTTCCCAAGACTGCGCGCAGACCGAAGCCGGAAGAGGTTGTGAAACTCGCTGATCGGATTGTCCCGTCATCCAGTGAGATCCCCTCATTTTCGCGGTATTCGAGAAACAGCTCTCCATCATCTACCCCTGCCAATCCCTGTGCAACCAGTGCCTCGGCACCCTCCCGCGTCAATCGGGAACCGGGGCGGTCAAAAAACAGGGCATCAGTTGTGGCAAGGGCTCCCAGCGCATCTGCGGCAATGGACATCGGGGTAATCTCCTGGCTGAGAGGATGGTGAAGAACTAGAAATGGGTCATAGCACGCGAATTGAAAGAGGCCGCCTTCAGGTGAGTGCTTTTTCGAGGCGACGCAGGGCTTCCTGAAGAATTTCCGGCTTCTTGCAGAATGCAAAGCGGATCATGTTGCGTGGCGGTTCAGCGCCCTCCGGGTCATAAAAGGCAGAGACCGGGATTGTTGCCACGCCTCCATGCTCAACCAGCCATTCGGCAAACTCCACATCCGTTCGTCCCTGAGCATGGCGTGACGTATCCGCCACGACAAAATAGCTTCCATCTGCGGGAAGTGTCTCAAAACCGAGGCGATGCAATCCTTCCACAAGAATGTCTCTGCGCAATTCTAGGTCAGCGGACAAACTTTTGTAGTAGCTGTCGTCTTTATTGAGACCATGCGCCACGGCGCGCTGAAGATTAGGAGCCGTGGCAAACACCAGCACCTGATGAGCCTTGGCAACCACAGACGCCAGAGCCGAAGGAGCCGTGACATACCCGACTTTCCAGCCCGTCAGAGAGAAGCTCTTGCCTGCGCTCCCAATGCGCATGCAGCGCTCCCGCATATCAGGAAGCGTCATGAGGGGAATGTGTTTCACGTGAAACGTCAGGTGTTCGTAAACTTCGTCACAGATCACATAGGCATCATGTTCCTTCACCAATCCTGCAATCAGTTCAAGTTCAGTCTGTGAAAAGACCTTGCCTGCAGGGTTCATCGGAGAGTTCAGGATCATGGCCTTTGTTTTGGGGCCAAAGGCTGCACGAAGCTCTTCTTCAGGAAGCTTCCAGTGTGGCGGCTGAAGACGGACGCACTTGGGAACTGCGCCTATCATCTTGAGCATTGGAAGATAGGTATCATAGAGAGGTTCGATCAGAACCACTTCATCACCAGCTTCCACAACAGCCATCAGGCAGGCTGCCAGAGCCTCCGTTGCTCCAGACGTCACAACAACTTCTGTCGCCGGATCAATCTCAAGCCCATAAAAACGCCGGTTTGATTCAGCGACAGCCTGCCGCAACTCCGGCAACCCCGTTAGCGGCGCGTACTGGTTTCTATTATCCTTCAGCGCCTCGGCCGCGACGTTGATAATATCCGCCGGGCCTTCAGTGTCCGGAAAGCCCTGCCCCAGATTGATTGCATCATACCTGGCAGCAAGCTGAGACATAATCGTGAAAACGGTCGTGGGCAGCGAAGACAGATAAGTATTGGGCGTTTTCATGGACCAGCGCTTTTAAGACATGGAACGGAAGAGAGACCTCACCATTGCAGGACCCGCTCGTCCTGAAAAGCCATTCCCTGCGCTTTGGTCCTCACCTCACGATCTCAGTTGAACAAACGTCTTTTTGGAATCAGTACCCGCACAGTAACTATGGAATTCCCGATCAATAAAATTTTCCCGATCGGACAACACCCCGACAAGTCAGAGCTTCCCCATCCCTGATCGGCCAGAAAAACGCGTCCAATCAGGCCAAGTGCCATTTTGAGACACTTTCTTTCTTCAATTGATGATGAAATGAAGGTGTATGTCGTACTCGACAGATGGGAAATTGTCCCGTAATCGTTTTGAAGCCGTTCACACGATGCAAGGCGACAGATCGATGGCCAGAAAAGCCCCTACTTCCTCCACCGCCAAACCGAAAGCTGCAGCTCCACGCCGCGCTTCCGCCAAGGCTGCCTCCCCCAAGACAACCGCCGCAGCTGGCAAGCCACCAGCACCGAAGCCCGAGGCCGTTGCCCGCGTTTTCGAGATGATCCAGGAACATGCGGCTGAGTTCGTCGATCTGCGTTTCACCGATCCCAAGGGCAAGTGGCACCACACGACCCAGACGGTCTCCACCATTGAAGACGACACGTTCGTTGAAGGCTTCATGTTCGATGGCTCGTCCATCCAGGGCTGGAAAGCGATCAACGAGTCCGACATGGTTCTGCTGCCAGATCCGGAAACGGCCGTCATGGACCCGTTCTCCGCAAAGCCGCAGCTGATCCTGTTCTGTGACATTATTGATCCCAAGACAGGCAACTTCTACAATCGTGATCCCCGCTCCACGGCCAAGCTTGCAGAAGCCTATCTGAAGGAAGCCGGCTTCGGGGATACCGCTTTCTTCGGTCCGGAAGCTGAATTCTTCATCTTCGACAACGTCCAGTTCGGCACCGGCCCGAACTTCGGCACGTACCAGCTCGACAGCATCGAAGGCCCAGGCGCATCTCTGAAAGCCTACCCGGAAGGCAACATGGGCCATCGCCCTGTCGTCAAGGGTGGTTACTTCCCGGTCCCGCCAGTGGACAGCGAGCATGACCTCCGCGCCGAAATGCTTTCCACGATGGGCGAAATGGGTCTTCCGATCGAGAAGCACCATCACGAAGTTGCACAGTCCCAGCACGAGCTTGGCACGAAGTTCGACACGCTCGTGAAGTCTGCTGACTTCATGCAGATCTACAAGTACTGCGTGCACAACGTCGCCCACTCCTACGGCAAAACGGCCACGTTCATGCCGAAGCCGATCTCGGGCGACAACGGTTCCGGCATGCACGTTCACCAGTCCATCTGGAAAGACGGCAAGCCAACCTTCGCTGGCGACAAGTATGCGGACCTGTCCGAAGACGCACTGTTCTACATTGGCGGCATCATCAAGCACGCCAAGGCTCTGAACGCGTTCACGAACCCGTCCACCAACTCCTACAAGCGCCTGATCCCGGGCTTTGAAGCGCCCGTGCTGCTGGCCTACTCCGCTGCCAACCGTTCAGCTTCGTGTCGTATCCCGCACGCCACGAACCCGAAGGCAAAGCGCGTTGAAGTCCGCTTCCCGGACCCGATGGCAAACCCATATCTCGCATTCGCAGCCATGCTGATGGCCGGCCTTGATGGCATCCGCAACAAGATCCACCCTGGCGACGCCATGGACAAGGATCTGTACGAACTGCCGAAGGAAGAACTGGCTCAGATCCCGACGGTCTGCGGTTCGCTCCGTGAAGCCCTCGAAGCCCTCCAGGAAGATCACGCATTCCTTCTCGAAGGCGGCGTTTTCACCAAGGACCAGATCGAGAGCTACATCGACATCAAGTGGCCTGAAGTCTACAAATTCGAACACACACCCCACCCGGTCGAGTTCGAGATGTACTACTCGGTCTAATCCGAGCAGACTTCTGCAAAACGGAGAAGCCCGGCCTTTGCGCCGGGCTTTTTCGTACCCGCTTTCCCTGTTACGGCACCCGTCATGATGCATCCCGCTTTCGAGGCTTTCTCAACTTCTGTCCTGCCCATTCTGGATATTGCCGGAACGGCCGTCTTTGCCGTTTCAGGAGCCCTCGCCGCCGCACGGGAACGCCTGACAATCCTGACCTTCATGTTCTTCGCCGCCATTACAGGTGTTGGTGGTGGAACCGTGCGCGATCTGTTGATCGGTGCACCTGTCTCATGGATGCACAACTCCACTGGCATCACAGTCTGCATGGTCTGCGCTTTGCTCGTCTGGTTCACGCCAGGTCGCCTCTGGTCCGAGCGCGCCGTAGACTGGTTCGACGGGATGGGGATTGCAGCTTATGGTGTGTATGGCGCAGCCAAAGCCATTGCTTATGGCATTCCACCGGTTCCAGCCGCTCTAATGGGAATTGTCAGTGCCTGCATGGGAGGCATTTTTCGCGATGTGCTGGCTGGCGTCCCATCCATCATCATTCGTCCAGAGCTGTATGTTACTGCTGTTGCCCTCTCATCGTGCAGCTATGTGCTCCTGACAAAAGCAGGGTGTGACACCACACTGGCGGCTGCCATCGCCATTTTCGCAGGGTTTGCCCTTCGCGCACTTGCTCTTCTCAAGGGACTGTCGCTGCCGCATTATCGAAAATAGCCCCTCCTCACGGAAAAGAACGCCCGCTCATGCGCATCGCCCCCGTCCTGAAGGGACTTCTAGCCGCTCTCCCTCTGCTTCTTTGTGCCCCCATAGCGTACGCCTCAGACTTTGATATCGTCGTACTGGGAGCCGCCGGAGGCCTGGATGACGGAACGTTAAGCGCTTACCTGATCCGGCCTGAAGGTTCTGACAAAGGCGTTCTCTGCGATGCGGGAACCGTTCTGCATGGCTTGAAAGACGCCGTAAAAGCGGGTGCGTTCAAAACCCTTTCTCTCAAGTCCGCAACACTGACGCCGGAAGGGGAAATTCTTCACACGACCATTGCGGCCTATCTGATCAGCCATGCTCACCTGGATCATATTGCCGGTCTGGTCGCCATCTCCCCGGATGACACACCCAAACCGATCATGGCTCTCGCATCCGTCAACGCCATTCTCGCCAAACATATCTTCAACTGGCAGATTTGGCCCAACATGGGCGACCAAGGCGTCAAACCCCGGCTCGGCACATACCGCTATGACGACCTAACACCCGAGAAGCCAACACCCATTAGCGGGACATTTTTGCAGGTTCAGGCCTATTCATTGAACCACGGCGGTGTGGAATCAACAGCATTTCTGTTCACAAACGGCCAAGACGCCCTGCTCTATCTCGGAGATACCGGGCCAGACGCCCCACAGCACTCAGATCACCTGCATCGTCTCTGGCAGGCTGTCGCGCCCCTTGTGCGTCAGAAACATCTCCATGCCATCATGATAGAGTGCTCTTATGACAACTCCATTTCCGATAGCCACCTGTACGGGCATCTGACGCCGCACTGGGTAGAGGCAGAACTGGAAGATCTTCAGCAGATCACAGGCGTTTCGCTCAAAAATCTGCCCGTCGTAATCACGCACGTCAAACCGACACTCAAACGCCAGCAAGATCCCGTTCTGCGCATTCATGAAGAACTGGAAGCGGGCAATACAACAGGCGTCCACTTCATTATGGCAGCTCAGAGCCTGCACCTCAGGCTCTGACCGCCAAAGGCAATCTCTCAGTCAGCCAACAACATCAAAGCCAACGTCTTCCACTGTCTCTTTCAGCGCTGCCGTAGAAACCTTGGAGTCATCATACTGAATGACAGCCTGTGCTGGCTCCAGGGTCACATCCGCAGCAGAAACGCCAGGAACAGCTTCAAGGGCTTTCTGGAGCTTGCCTGAACACCCTGTGCAGGACATGCCTTCGACCTGAAATGTTACGGTTGCTGTCATGGGTGTCTCTCCTTCGTGCATGGTTTGCCGCCCCAACAGCGACACATCAGAAGAGACATATTCCCGCTGGAATTGAAACAGCTTTCAGATCGCGTCACTGATTTCATCAAGCGGCGTCACCTTCATCAACTGCACCGAAGCATCCAGACGATCCAGCAACGCGGCAAGAGACCTAAAATGTGGCGTCTCCAGATGCTGCTCGAAAGCCTCAGTCGAAGCCCAGCGCTCCTCGGCCGTGAAGCGTCCTGCATGATCCTGATCGCGGCTGATTACGTACCGCTGGCAGCCTTCTTCCGCACGTGATGCAACAATGCAGCGTACCAGTTCCAGCTCCAGTTCTCGTGCCTGGTCAGACGATACAGTCAGAATGGCGACAACACAGGCAGCATGACTCACGATGTTTTCCTCACAAAAAAAGATACAGGATCTGGTTCCCATCGGTAAACTGATGGCCCTCGCCCCTGTGCGCTGCCATTTCTACAAGATACGTTTTCTGAAATCTCCCCCATGTTTCACATGAAACATCTTCCTGAAATTTCCGGAGGCACCTATTCATGAGTCTTGAAAGCGTAAGGACTGATCTCGCCCAGCGCGCGCCTGATCTCTCCATCATCGTGACGGAGCGTTCCACGGCTACCGTTGAAGAAGCTGCTGCCACACACAATGTCGAGCCCGATCAGATTGCCAAAACACTCGGTGTGAAGGTTGGGTCAGGGCCACAGGCTAAAAATGTTCTGATCGTTATGGCAGGAACAAAACGTCTGGATAATCGTCTGACAAAAGACGCCCTGGGAGGGCGTCCCCGCTTCCTTAACGGAGAAGAAGTGCTGGCACTTACAAGCCATCCGCCCGGCGGCGTTTGCCCCTTTGGACTATCAGAACCACTTCCCGTTTATTGCGATGAGTCTCTTCGCGCATTTAACATCGTGATCCCTGCTGCAGGTGCCACCAATGCCTCTGTCATGCTCACCCCGGCTCGTCTGGCAGAACTGACGTCTGCACAGTGGGTCACCGTCACATCCTGATAGACCATAAAAAAGGCGCCCCTTTTTGAGGGCGCCCTTTTCTACTCAGAAAACAGATTAATATTATGCGTCTGCGTAAGTCGAAATATCCGGGCACGAACACACCAGATTCCGGTCGCCCCATGCGTTATCCAACCGTCCGACAGGCGACCAGTACTTGGACGTGTTAACCCCACCCGGGAAACAGCCCTTCTCCCGCGCATAGGGGCGACCCCACTCACCGGCCAAGTCAGCCGTCGTATGAGGCGCAAACCGTAGCGGGCTATCCTCTACGGCAACTGTCCCCGCTTCCACGTCCGCAATTTCTGCCCGAATGGCAATCATCGCATCGCAGAACCGATCCAGCTCGACCTTCCCCTCGGACTCTGTCGGCTCGATCATGAACGTCCCCGCTACGGGGAAACTGACCGTCGGCGCATGGAACCCGTGATCAATCAAACGCTTGGCAATATCGTCCACCGTTACACCAACCGCATCCTTGATCGGCCGCAGGTCAACAATGCACTCATGCGCCGTAAAGCCGTTGCTACCCCGATATAGCACCGGGTAATGCGCTTCCAGACGCGCCGCGATGTAGTTCGCATTCAGAATGGCCACCTCCGTCGCCCGGCGCAGCCCCTCATCCCCCATCATCATGATGTACGCCGCAGAGATCGGCAGAATGGACGCTGAACCATACGGCGCGGCAGAAACGGCGATCCCGTTCTGGCCTGGCAGATACGGCGCCAGATGGCTGCCCACACCAATCGGCCCCATACCCGGTCCACCACCGCCATGCGGAATGCAGAACGTCTTATGCAGATTGAAATGCGAAACATCGGCCCCGTACAGACCCGGTCGTGCCAGACCAACCTGCGCATTCAGGTTCGCACCATCCAGATAAACCTGCCCACCAGCCGCATGAACAAGGTCACAGATCTCGACAATCCGTTCCTCAAACACACCATGTGTGGACGGATAGGTAATCATAATGGCCGCCACACGTCCGTCATGCTGCGCGATCTTCGCCTTCAGATCCTCAACATCAACGTTGCCATTGCTGTCACAGGCCACCACAACAACACGCATCCCCACCATGTGGGCAGACGCCGGGTTTGTCCCATGCGCGGACGCCGGAATCAGGCACACATCCCGATCCATATCCCCACGCGCCTGATGATACCCACGGATCGCCAGAAGGCCCGCAAACTCACCCTGTGCACCAGAATTCGGCTGAAGCGACACAGCATCGTAGCCAGAAATCGCACACAGCGTCCGCTCCAGATATGCGAACAGTTCCGCATACCCAGCCTGCTGATCCTTCGGCGCAAACGGATGAATCCGCCCGAACTCCGGCCAGGTGATGGGAATCATTTCCGCCGTCGCATTGAGCTTCATCGTGCAGGAGCCCAGCGGAATCATCGTCCGGTCCAGCGCCAGATCCTTGTCAGACAGAGACCGCATATACCGCAGCAGATCCGTCTCTGACCGATGAACATGGAACACCGGATGCGTCAGCAAAGCTGCCTGACGGGACAGCGCCTGCGGTAGAGCTTCCTCCACGGAAAGCTCCCGCTCCAGAACCGCAACACGCGCCTCATCCGCCCCGAAACACTGCCACAGCGCCCGGATGGTCTCAGACGTGGTCGTCTCATCACAGGACAGACCAATCCGTCCTTCGCCAGCATCCCGCAGATTGATTCCGGCGTCCAGAGCCTTAGCAAGAATGCCCTGTGCATCGGAACCAGCCTGTACTGTCAGCGTGTCGAAAAACGTTTCCGTCTCAACCGTCACACCCAAGGCCTTCAGGCCCGCAGCCAGAATAGCCGCCAGACGATGCGTGCGACCCGCAATCGCCTTTAGCCCTTCCGGTCCATGATACACCGCATACATGGACGCAATGACGGCCAGCAGAACCTGCGCCGTACAGATGTTGGACGTCGCCTTCTCGCGGCGGATATGCTGCTCACGGGTCTGCAACGCCAGTCGATACGCCGGACGCCCGGCACTATCACGGGACACGCCCACCAGACGACCCGGCATGTGCCGCTTGTAAGCATCCTTCGTCGCCATGAACCCGGCGTGCGGGCCACCACCGCCCATCGGCACGCCATAACGCTGCATGGACCCGATGGCTATGTCCGCGCCCAGAGCCCCCGGGCTTTCCAGCATCACAAGAGCCAGCGGATCACAGGTCACGGCAACAATACCGCCCTGCGCATGAACCGCCTCAATCACACCGCGCGGGTCACGCACAGCCCCGGACGACCCCGGATAGGACAACAGCGCACCAAACACGGACGCCGCATCCAGATCCGTCGTCGGATCACCCACCACAATCTCCCAGCCCAGCGGCTCGGCCCGCGTCTTCAGAACAGCCAGCGTCTGCGGGTGCGTATCAGCATCTACGAAGAACCGGTCGGACTTGGACTTGCAGACACGCTTGGCCAGCGCCATCGCCTCCGCACAGGCCGTGCCCTCATCCAGCAGAGACGCATTGGCGATATCGAGCCCTGTCAAATCGGCCACAAGCGTCTGAAAGTTCAGAAGCGCCTCAAGGCGCCCCTGACTGATTTCCGGCTGATACGGCGTGTAAGCCGTGTACCAGGCCGGATTTTCCAGAATATTGCGCTGAATGACCGGCGGAAGAACCGTGTCGTAATATCCCTGCCCGACCATGGACGTCAGAACGCGGTTCCGGGACGCAATCTCCCGCAAACGCGCCAGAGCCTGCTGTTCCGTCAGCGCCGCGCCAATCCCGTGATCGCCACGATCAAGAATGGCTTTCGGAACCGTCCGGTCAATCAGATCCTCAAGGCTGGACGCCCCGATCGTCTGCAACATCTCCGTAATTTCAGAGGAGCGTGGGCCAATATGGCGGGAGCTGAAGTCTTCGGTCTGTTCAGGCCACAGGATCGTCACGGTATCGTTCTCTGGAAGTCTTGATGGGCAGGGAAAGAAAAATGGGCCCGGCAAAAGCCAGACCCATCACAGAACGTCAGAGGCTCTTGTACTGCTCTGCCGTCAGAAGGGACGTCACGTCGTCCGGGTTGGAAACCTTCATCTTGAAGATCCAGCCCTCACCTTCCGGGTCATTACCAACCAGCGTCGGCTCATCGGAAAGCTTCGTGTTGAAGCCAGACAGCACGCCCGCGACCGGAGCATAGATGTCAGACGCCGCCTTGACGGATTCCACAACCGCAGCAGCATCGCCCGCCGCCACGTCCGTGCCTTCATCCTTGGCTTCCACGAACACCAGTTCGCCCAGCTCTTCAGAAGCATGAGCCGTGATGCCCACGGTCGCTTCTTCCCCGTCCAGACGGATCCATTCATGCGATTTGGTATAATAAGTCGTCATCGCTGCTTTTCCTTGGCTTAACGCTTGAAACCGGGCGCCACGAACGGCATCGCCCGAACATGAACCGGAACGAATTTTCCACGCAGTTCGGCAAACAGTGCCGTGTCATTCCCCGCGTAGTCTGTTGCGACATATCCCATCGCCACCGGCGCCTGAACCGTCGGGCCAAACGCCCCTGACGTCACCAGACCGATCTCTTTCTGGCCTTCCGCATCTGCAAAAAGCTTCGCCCCCGCACGAACAGGCGCACGCCCCTCCGCCATCAGGCCAACACGCTTGCGGCTGACACCCTCACGGGCCTGACGCAGAACGATCTCTGCACCCGGATACCCGCCTTCCCGGGAACCACCCTCTCGCCGGGCCTTCTGAATGGCCCAGGCCAAAGAGGCTTCAATTGGCGTGGTCGTCGTGTCGATGTCATTGCCGTACAGGCAAAGCCCCGCTTCCAGACGAAGCGAATCCCGGGCTCCAAGCCCGATGGGAAGAACCTGTGGCTGAGCCAGCAACGCCCGCGCAACAGTCTCCGCATCCGCGGCTGCACAGCCAATTTCGTAACCATCTTCCCCGGTGTAACCCGAACGCGACAGCGTCACCGGAACACCAGCAAGCTCCGTCTCGATCACATCCATAAAACGCATATCGACCGCTGCCGGACAAAGAGGTGCGATAGCCTCCTGAGCCTGCGGCCCCTGCAACGCCATCAGCGCACGATCGAACTGCCGCGCCACAACACAACGGTCAGAAAGAGCCGCCTCAATCAGCGCCGCATCCTGCTCCTTGCAAGACGCATTCACCACAACGAACAGATCATCGCCCATATTGGCGACCATCAGATCATCAAGAATGCCTGCGGTATCATTGGTCAGAAATCCGTAGCGCTGCCGTCCCTTCGCAAGCCCCGCATAATCGGCCGGGATCAGGCTTTCGAGCGCCAGAGCGGCATCACGCACATCGCCACTGCGAGCAGCAATCCGGATCTGCCCCATATGGGAGACGTCAAAAAGCCCAGCCTTGCTGCGCGTGTGCAAATGCTCGGCCATCAGCCCTGCGGGATACTGAAGCGGCATCTCATAACCCGCAAACGGCACCATTTTGGCGCCAAGTTCCAGATTGAGTGCATGAAGAGGGGTACGCTGGAGAGAGTCGGTCATGAGGTAGGTCCGGCCCGGTCAGAACATGAAGGTGCAGACGCACCCGGAATCTTCCGGAAAACGCCGCCCCTTCTGTCCTTTTGCCTGAGATCGCTATCCCGTCGGCGGGTACGTCAGGCGCACCTCTCTCCAGAATTTACCGACCAACTCGGTCCTTTGGCCTGAGAGTTTCCGGGGCGGTTGCTCCTTCGGCGCCAGCCTTCAAGGCCAGTCTCTCCCGTATTGGTCGGACTCGATCCTGCCAGTTTCCTGATCTCTTCGCAATCGTTACGGTTAGTTCTGCGTTACGATTGCCGCATACCTTTGTAACCAGAACGGGAGAACTTTCATGGCTGGCGAACTGACTGTCATTGCAGAATTGTCCATTCCCCCAGAAAATCGGGAAAAATTCCTTGAAATGTGTGCTTATGACAGCAAGCATTCCAACGCGGACGAGCCCGACTGCCATAGCTTTGACGTGATGACATCCAATGAAGATCCGAATCTCATTGTGCTTGTCGAAACCTATAGCGATCAGGCCGCCTTTGATGTGCACCTCAAAACGCCGCACTTCCAGAAATTCGCAGAGGCTGTAAAAACCCTTGGCGCCAAGGAAAACAACGTCCGCTTCTTTACAAGGACGGCACCCTGATATGCGCTTCTCGCTCAAAAACAGCCTCTGTGGCGCCACTCTTCTCCTACTGGCTGCATGCAACGCGGAACAACCGCAGAAGCCGCATCTCATAGGTCTGGCAAACCCCGCCAGCGTCTCCTGCACAAAGCAGGGAGGAACTCTGGAAATTGTTAGTCAGCCGTCTGGACAGGTTGGTATGTGCCACCTGCCCTCCGGCCAGACCTGTGAAGAATGGAGCCTGTACCGCGACCATCAGTGCAAATCGTTGCCACCCACCTCCAAACCGTAAGTGCTTCCTCTCGTTTTCCTGATTTCCAAAGAGATCAGGAAAACCGCTTTACGATGTGAGCAGTCTTCTTAAAATAAATACATAACATGTTATGTATGTTATCCACACTATCCACCTGAAGGCAGTTCCCCATGCAGAATCAGGCCCCTTGCCTCTCCATAGGCTCATTAACAAGTAAGACCGGGCGCCTTTTCACGCGCCTGATGGAACAGAAACTGAAACCCGCCGGAATGCGCGCAGGACAGATTCCGGTTTTCCTTGCCCTCGGAAAAGGCGAAGTCCGCACTCAAAAGGTGCTTGCTGAACTCGCAGGGATTGAGCAACCAGGCATGGCAACACTGCTGGCACGCATGGAGCGGGACGGCCTGATCGAACGCGAACCCGACCCGGACGACAAACGCGTCAGTCAGATCCGGCTTTCGCCAGTTGGCCTCACTAAAAGCCAGCAGGTTATTCCAATTATGGAAGGTGCCAGCGAGGAAGCCTTCAAAGGCTTCACCCCGCTGGAAAGAGACATTCTCATTACGCTTCTGGAACGCATGAGCAGCAGCCTCGAAAGCTGCCTTTAAAATCCTTCACTCCTAAAAGAGCGAAGGATCAGGCCTTACTTCTCCGTCTTAGGAAGATGCTCGGCAATATATGGCGGCAGATTGAAAGAGCCGACGTGAATTTCAGGCGTCCAATAGCGTGTCGTGCCGAGAATCTTGGCAGCGTCTGCACGTCCGCGAATCTGCTCCAGCGTCTGCGTGTTCGGAGCCTGGCCTTTGGAAGCCATACCCAACGTCATGAAACCGCCGACATAAGTCGGGACAGCGGCAACATAAGCTGAAACATGCGGGAAGAATTTCGCACGACGCAGGCTCGTCTCATACAGTTCATCAGACTGCATGAACGGAACACCGCACTGGTTCACGATCAGACCTTCATCCGACAGGATACGTGCGCAGTTGCTGTAAAATTCGTCCGTAAACAGAACTTCACCAACGCCGATCGGGTCCGTGCTGTCCACGATGATCACGTCAAAAGAACCGTCAGCAGCCTTGGCAACATAGTCGATACCATCACCGACAATCACTTCAGCGCGCGGGTCATTCCAGGCATCGCCCGCAATGTTCGGCAGATGCTGCTTGGAGAGTTCAATTACCGCACCATCGATTTCCACCATGACGGCTTTTTCAACGGTCTTGTGCTCAAGAACGCGACGCAGAACGCCACCGTCACCCGCACCAATGATCAGAACGCGCTTCGCACACGGATGCGCCAGCATCGGAACATGCGTCAGCATTTCCTGATAAACGAACTCATCGCGTTCCGTGATCTGAATGACGCCATCCAGAACCAGCACACGGCCATGGCTGGAGCTTTCAAAGACAACAATGTCCTGGAAATCAGATTTTACGCGCGCGAGCTCACGCGTTACGAGAAAACGCTGTCCCCAGTCCGGGTACAGGGTCTCGTTGATCCATGTTTCAGCCATGGTCATCGGGGTTCCTTGTCGGGATTTAATAGCAGAGTAAAGACCAGCCGGTTCGGCTGGCCCCTATCCGAGAATCAGGCCGCGCTAGCGTTCCTGTCCTGCACGCGTCCACGGCGTACGGCATCAACTTCGATGCGGCCAGCCTGGAACAAGCGCTGCATGACCGGAATCGAAAGATTCGGATCACAGGCGCCGCACATGAACACATCTACCGCGGCGTAATTACGCTCTGGCCATGTGTGGATCGAGATGTGACTTTCTGCCAGCACCAGAACACCAGACACACCACCATTCGGCGTGAAGTGGTGGAAATGGCTGTGCAGAATCGTTGCACCGGCTGCAATAGCACCCTCGCGCAGCGTCTCATCAATCCGTGCTGGATCATCTAGATTCCGGGCATCCCAGAAATCGATCAGCAAATGATTACCGGCATAGCGTTCGCCATCCCGTTCAATAAAATAGTCTTTGCGCTCCTCTTCAACAGAGTGAGCAGCGCTGTTCTGGATATCTCTCGGGAGTTCCGATACCATCCCCAGTTGAGCAAGTGCGTTCATCACGTACCCCCAAACCAGTAGACAGCCTGTTGGGCGAAATCGCCCCCTTGGGCCAAGAAGCGCGGTAGTTAGAGCCCCCTTCCTGCGGATGCAAGGGTTTTCTGGCCTGATTCGCTAATATGTCACATTCCCGGAAGAAGCCGGGCCGACATCACAGATCGTCCCACTGCCGCTAGACGCTCCCAAGAAGAACCACCGTTTGGGAATTCAGAGTAAAAACACCCTCCAAAAGCTCGAGAATCCGTCGATTTTTTGGGATTACCCTTCACTTCAGGGTCTTTCTGACTCAGCAACAGATACGCTCCGTCATAGCCAACGATTCGTCCTATGCGTCATCTGCAGCGTAGGCAGGCGGGGCCCTGCACAGCGCATAAAAAAACACGCACTCCAAGGCTGAAATATCTCAGCCTCGCAATGCGTGTTTTTCATACCCCCTAGCCGATAGCGACTAAGGGGACCTAATCCGTAAAGATCAGTTCTTGGCCTTGTCGACCAGCTTGCCCTTGGCAATCCACGGCATCATCGCACGCAGCTTCTCACCGGTCTTCTCGATCTGGTGAGCGTCATTGCGAGCGCGGATAGCCTTGAAGCCAACGCCACCAGACTGGTTCTCAAGGATGAAGTTACGAACGAACGTCCCATCCTGAATGTCCGTCAGAACGCGCTTCATCTCAGCCTTCGTTTCCGGCGTGATGATGCGCGGACCCGTCACGTACTCACCATACTCCGCAGTGTTGGAGATGGAGTAGTTCATGTTGGAAATGCCGCCTTCGTAGATCAGATCCACGATCAGCTTCATTTCGTGCAGACACTCGAAGTAAGCCATTTCCGGGGCATAGCCACCTTCAACCAGCGTCTCAAAACCAGCGCGGATCAGGTCAACGACACCGCCACACAGAACAGCCTGCTCACCGAACAGATCGGTTTCGACTTCTTCCTTGAAGCTCGTCTCGATGATGCCTGCACGGCCGCCGCCATTTGCGGAAGCGTAGGACAGAGCGATGTCCAGAGCCTTGCCAGAAGCATTCTGGGCCACAGCAACGAGGGACGGAACGCCACCGCCACGCTGGTATTCAGAACGCACCGTGTGACCCGGGCCCTTCGGGGCGATCAGGAACACGTCCAGATCCGGACGGGCTTCAATGATGCGGAAGTGGATGGAAAGACCATGTGCGAATGCAAGAGCTGCACCCTGCTTCAGGTTCTTCTCAAGGCTGTCCTTGTACAGGGCGCCCTGGCCTTCATCCGGCGTCAGAACCATGACCACATCGGCCCAGGCAGCAGCCTCGTCCGGGGACATGACCTTGAAGCCAGCCTCTTCTGCCTTTTTGACGGCAGAGGACGTCGGACGCAGGCCAATGACGATGTCGGTCAGGCCGCTGTCACGCAGGTTGTTGGCATGAGCGTGACCCTGGCTGCCGTAGCCAATGATCGCGACTTTCTTGCTCTTGATCAGATTCAGATCGGCATCGCGATCGTAATACACCCGCATCAGACATGTTCCTCGTTAACGTGAAAGACAGAAGGGCCACGACCAATGGCCGCAATCCCCGTGCGCGAAACCTCAGCCAGGCCAAGGGGGCGCATCAACTCGATAAAAGCGTCGATCTTGGAGGGAGACCCCGTCAGTTCGAACACAAAACTGGTGGCCGTCGTATCAACCGGGCGGGCTCGGAAAGAATCTGCAATCCGCAAACCTTCCGTGCGGTTCTCGCCACGGGAAACGACTTTTACCAAAGCAAGCTCACGGCCCACATACGGGCCTTCTTCCGTCAGATCACAAACCGCATGAACCGGAATCAAACGCTTCAGCTGCGCCTTGATCTGCTCAATAACCTGCGGCGTCCCCGACGTCAGAACCGTAATGCGTGACAGGCTGCGCTCGGCATCCACCAGCGCCACAGTCAGGCTCTCAATGTTGTAGCCCCGGCCTGAAAACAGACCCACCACGCGGGCCAGTGCGCCACTCTCGTCTTCAATAAGAACCGAGATGACCGAATGTTGGATTGTCTCCGTCATCAGACCAGCATCATCCCTTCTTCGGTCAGACCTGCGGCTGCGGAATCCTGATCCGGGCCAAGCAGCATCTGGTTGTGAGCCGCACCCGATGGAATCATCGGATAGCAGTTTTCATTTTCCGCCACGCAGATATCCGCGATGACAGGGCCGTCATGCTCCAGCATCCGGCGGATGACATCATCCAGCTCACCCACGCAGGTCGCACGCATCCCGGTTGCTTGGAACGCTTCCGCCAACTTTACGAAGTCTGGCAGCGCCTCACTGTAAGACTGGGAATAGCGTGACCCATGCAGCAGCTCCTGCCACTGACGCACCATGCCCATATACTGGTTGTTCAGGATGAAGATCTTCACCGGCAGACGATACTGCGCGATCGTTCCCAGTTCCTGAATATTCATCAGGGTCGAGGCTTCACCCGCAATATCAATCACCAGAGCATCTGGATGCGCAACCTGCGCGCCCACAGCCGCTGGCAAACCATAACCCATCGTACCCAGACCACCCGACGTCAGCCAGCGGTTCGGCTTGGCGAACTGGAAGTGCTGGGCCGCCCACATCTGATGCTGGCCGACTTCGGTGGACACAAACGTGTCACGCCCCGTTTCCATCGCCATTTCGTACAGGCGACGAACGGCATGCTGCGGACGGATCACCGCAGACGGCGTCATGTCCTGCGTGAAGCCGAAGCCATCCACGCTGCGCCAGGACGCAATCTGGTTCCACCATGTGCTCAGATCAGGTGTTGGCGTATCGTCCCATGCGTCCAGCAGCGCCTGAAGCGTATCGCGAACATCACCTTCCAGACGCACATCCACGCGGATGATCTTGTTGATCTGGCTCGGATCAATATCCGCATGAACCTTGAACGAATTCGGCGAAAACGCGTCTACACGGCCCGTCACGCGATCATCAAAACGCGCACCCAGAGCGATCAGCAGATCACAGCCATGCGTGGCCATGTTCGCCTCAACAGACCCGTGCATGCCAAGCATACCAAGGAACTGCGGATCAGGAGACGGAAACGCTCCCAGCCCCATCAGCGTGGACGTGACCGGGAAACCCGTCTTGCGCGCCAGACGACGCAGCAGCTCAGACGCTTCCGGACCGGAGTTGATGATACCACCGCCCGTGTAGAACAGCGGACGCTTGGCCGTCTTCATGGCCTGGACCGTGCGGACAATCGCCTCGGCATCCGGTCCACCCTGACGGCGGAAACGCTTCAGCCGTGACAGCGCCGGCGCCGTTAGCGGAGCCTGACCAACCGTGATGTCCTTGGGCAGATCAACCAGCACAGGCCCCGGACGACCGGAACGCGCCACCTCGAAAGCTTCACGCACCGTTTGCGCCAGAGCACCCGGCGTCCGCACCAGATAGTTGTGCTTCGTGGCCGGGCGGGTAATGCCCGTCGTGTCCGCTTCCTGGAACGCATCATTGCCGATCAGCTTCGTCGGCACCTGACCGGTCAGACAGACCAGCGGAATCGAATCCATCAACGCATCGACAAGGCCGGTCACGGCATTGGTCGCACCCGGACCGGACGTCACCAGAACAACGCCAACCTTGCCGGTCGAACGCGCATAAGCCTCAGCTGCATGAACGGCAGCCTGCTCATGACGGACAAGAATATGGCGGATACGGTCCTGCTTGAAGAGCGCATCGTAGATTGGAAGGACAGCGCCCCCCGGATAGCCAAAGACTACCTCTACGCCCTGTTCATCGAGAACGCGCAGAAGCACCTCCGCGCCATTCAGCGCCTCGTTGCCTGTTGTTGCGTCTCTTTCAGCAGAAGCCGTCACCGTATCCTCCTAAGGGGTATGAGGCGCGGGATTTAGGACAGTTCTGTAGGATTCGTCAACTCGCTCAGATATAAAATTCTCAATTTTTTCGTGTTCTGTTTTCGATTCTTGCGCAAATGGGGTGTATCTACGAAACGAAACCATCGAATTACCATTTGATCCCAAGGCATGATGCCGAAACCACGTCGCCTGTCGGCGCGTATATCGGCCTGTCGCCAGAACAGCAGCCTGTCGCGCAGCCTCGATCGTCACGTCACCCTGCAACACTGCAGCAAGCTCAGGAACCCCATGCGCGCGCATGGCTGGCAATACAGAATCCAGACCCCGTGCAACAAGTTGACGCACTTCATCCAGCGCCCCAGCCTCCAACATCTGGCTAAAGCGGGCATCAAGAGACGCCCGCAATTCCTCCCGAGGTGGATCAAGAAGAACGGAAACAAATCGGCAGGGAGCCGCTGGCAGACCGGGTTGAGCCCGCCACCAGACAAGACCATGCCCCGTCCCACGCCAGACTTCCCATGCTCTGGAAATACGCTGCGTATCATTCGGGCGCAGCATGGAGGCAGTTTCCGGGTCTACCTCCAACAGCTTCTCATGCAGAGCTGCCGGGCCAATGTCCTGCGCCAGCGTTCGGGCTTCCTGTCGCGCGCTATCCCCCGGGTCAGGCACTTCCACCAGACCATCTGTAAGAGCGCGGAGATACATGCCCGTACCGCCGCACAGAATTGGCAGACGCCCAGCCCTCCAGGCCGCGTCCATTTCGGTCAGAGCCTGTTCGCGCCACCAGGCCACACTTCCCGGCGTTGCCGCATCCAAAACACCGTACAGTCGGTGAGGAACAACCGCCTCATCCGCTGCATCGGGGCGGGCTGTGAGAATATGAAGATCGCGGTAAACCTGCATGGAATCAGCATTGATCACTGTTCCATTGAAGGTCCGCGCAAGATCAAGAGCCAGAGCAGACTTGCCGGAGCACGTCGGGCCAGCCACAATGATTGCTGTCTTTGGGGCGTTCATTCCCCTGTTCCTGCCACACGCGCTGGATCGTTACGAGAGCTTATGTCCCTTCCTTCCGTTCTGACACTCATTGCCGACCGCAAGGCTGGCCCCCTCAAACCAGAAGCCATCGACGTCGCCCGCTCTCTGGTGAAAGGCAAAGCCCCTATCGTTCTGTCTGAAGGGGAAGCCGTCGATATTCCATGCCCTACACCTGGGCCCGGCGCCGCAAGCGCCGCAACAATCCGCGCAACGCTGGCCCCCTATCAGGTCGACACACTGCTGCTGAAAACCCGTGGCCGTCGCAAAGCTGTTCTCGTCGCAGACATGGACAGCACTGTCGTGACGGGAGAAACGCTGGATGAAATGGCGGCGGCTCTTGGTGTAGGCGAGCAGGTTGCGGCCATCACCCGAGCCTCCATGAATGGAGAGATCGACTTTGAAACGTCCATTGAACAACGCGTTGCTCTGCTCGCAGGAAAATCAGCATCTGTTCTGGAAGACGTCTGGAAGAATGTAACCCTGACGGACGGCGCGAAAGAGCTCGTGCAGACCATGCGCAAGCACAACGCACGCACGGCTCTGGTGTCAGGTGGCTTCACATGGTTCACACAACGTGTGGCAGAGCTATGTGGCTTCGATGAAAATCACGGAAACATTCTTGAAATCACCGATGGCAAGATGACTGGAAAGCTAGGCGGCCCGGTTCTGGGGCCAGATGCAAAGCTGACTCATTTGGAAGCCCTGACAACTGAGCGGGGTGTTCAACTTCGTGCTGCGCTCACAACTGGTGACGGTGCGAACGATATTCCAATGCTGGCCAGCGCCGGGCTGGGTCTGGCCTTCCACGCAAAACCGAATGTGAAGAAGGTGATTGGCACGCAGATCAATTTTTCAGGTCTGCGTGCACATCTGTTCGCTCAGGGATACCGCGCCGCCGATTTCGTCACTGACTGACGAAAAGGCCGCGCCTTTATACTCCCGCCTCAATACCCCCAGGTATAAGGCGGGACACCACCATAATAGGTTGGCGCTCCATAATATCCCTGCGGAACGGCATACCCGCCAGCAGGAACGCCCCCCTGATATCCGCCAGGGTAGTATCCGCCGGGATAGGAATTGGCAGCACCTTCGATCGCCATGCCGGCTGCGACACCAAGGGCAGCACCAACGCCCCAGCCGCCCCAGCCCCAGCCGCCGCCCCAGCCCGGCGTACCCCAGCCGTAACCGAACCAGCCCGGGCCGCCCCAGCCATTCCATCCACCCCAACCGGGCGTACCCCAACCGACGAAGCGCGGGCCACCCCATCCACCGCCCCAGCCACCATAGCCGGGACGGAAGCCCCAACCGGGGCCTCCACGATAGCCGTAACCACCGCCTGGACCACCCCGGAAGCCACCCATGCCAGGGCCGCCACGGAATCCACCTCCCGGGCCTCCACCGTAACCGCCACCACCACGAAATCCGCCCATCCCGCCACCTCCGGGACCACCGCGGCCTCCACCTCCACCATGGAAGCCACCACCGCCGCCACGCTGCGCCATGGCCGAAAACGGTGCAGCACCAATCAATGCGGCCAGCACCAAGGCTCCAGCAGATTTTTTCGTGATGTTCATGGCTTGTCTCCTTGGAAATAGCCGCTTTTCAACTTTCCATATCGTCAGAACTCTGGTCCCTGAAAAGGGCTCTTTCAGGGCATGAAACAAGTCGTTTCACGTGAAACACTTCTGTCACCGACGCCTGCGGCCACCCCGCGCTCCGATATGGCCACCAAGGCGTTGCAGGGCATCCCGCAACTCGTCATCTTCAATCTCAGGAACATCAACCTGAACGGGCTTGGGCCTTGGCGGCTTGGGCCTCTCAAATGCTGTCATGTCCTGAACAATCTTCAACCGAAGAATGAGATGCTCTCCCCGCAGACCACAGGCTGTATTGATCCGTTCAATGATCTGAGGTGCGAGATGCTGCAATTCCATGGCAATCGGCCCCGAACACGCCAGCGTCAGAGACCCTGCCGACAGCCGACGCGGCTCGGTCACACGAGACAGACGTGGACCGATAAAATCTTCCCAGTCCATGGAAAGCCGAACCAGAAGCGGAGACTTCTTCTTGAACGCCGGCTTGGTAATTCCTGGCACCAGAGCACCGATCTGCCGGGCTCCTCCCCGCTTGGGAATCCACGCAGGCTTTTGGTCCATTCCCGCTGCCCGACCACGAAGGTTCTTGTCCGGACCGTGATCCTTCGTCATATCCCTCTCCGTGACACCTGATGCTTCCGACCTGCTCCGCTGGTACGACACTCACCGCCGCACCCTTCCCTGGCGCAGCCTCCCGGGGCAGCGGCCTAACCCCTATGCCGTCTGGCTGAGCGAAATCATGCTTCAGCAGACGACCGTAAAGGCTGTCATAGCCTATTACGAACGCTTTCTCACGCATTACCCGACCGTGCAGGATCTGGCCGCAGCCCCACAGGAAGACGTTCTCTATCTTTGGGCCGGGCTCGGCTACTATGCCCGTGCCCGTAATCTCCATGCGTGCGCCAAACGCGTTGCAGAACTCGGGCAATTCCCGGACACAGTCGAAGACCTTCTGAAGCTTCCGGGCGTGGGCGCTTATACCGCACGCGCCATCGCCGCGATTGCCTTCGGCCGCCCCGTCGTACCGGTCGATGGAAATGTCGAGCGCGTGACATCACGCCTTTTTGCCATAGAAAACCCTCTCCCCGCCTCGCGCCCGCTTCTGGCCAAAGAGGCAGCGCTCCTCAACCAGTCCGCAGAAGCACAGGATCGTCCATCAGACTTTGCCCAAGCCCTGTTCGATCTTGGGGCCACAATCTGCACACCCCGCAACCCATTTTGTCTGACATGCCCCTGGCGTCCATCCTGCCTTGGTCATGCTAAAGGAATAGCGTCCACACTTCCCCGCAAAGCGCCTAAACAGGCACGTCCCACGCGTTATGGCGTGCACTTTATCCTTTTGGATACAAGTGGGCAGGTTTTGATGAGAGCCCGGCCTGAAAAAGGTCTTCTCGGCGGCATGGACGAATTTCCGGGAACGGAGTGGCGCGAGGCCCCTTGGACTGAAGCTGATGCCATGAACCATGCCCCAACACTTGGGCCGTGGGCTCTACGGGGAGAGGTCACTCATGTCTTTACCCATTTCACACTTAAGCTCATGGTTTACGCAAAGACCCTCCCTGCGGGACATAATGCAGAGATCGACCCATCCTTTGGCGCGTTTCGGTCAACGACACGCGCAGCATTGCCGGGCGTTATGAAGAAATGCCTTGCCCTTGCAGTTACTGATATGGAGAAAAAATGAGCCAGACTTTTCCCAAAACCCAGTTGTGGTTCATGGACTGGCACAGCCGCGTTCTGGATCATGACCCGATCAGCGACTATTTTTCTCCGACGCCCTTCCAGCCTGGCGTCTATCCCGGCATGTCGGCCCTGATTGCGCTTCCCCTCAACCTTCCTTGCGACATTACGTTTACCAAGCGCGTTTCAATGCCCCGCCCGCTGCCCGTATTTGAAGCCCATGATGCTGAAAACGGGCTGCTATTTTTTCAGTTAAAAGGGCACGACAAATTTCTGAAAAGCGCCCCCGTACCAGGAAAGGGCGAGATCACCACCGACGCCTCTATTCCAAAAAACTGGGAGCGCTTTCTCCCCATGACGGAAGACGTCATGCGTGGCCTGTCCACTCTTCTAACCCCTCAATCCGCCAGCCTGATTGATGTAGCCACCGGGAAAGTACTTCCGCCCATCAAACCCGGCGTAGGGTTTCTGTGGTCCTTGGGAGAAACGCCTCTTCCCCTCGCTGCCAACATCCAGAATATTGAACAGATCGGACGGCTCCCCGCACGGCACGAAGCCGAAATTTCGTTTATTCGAAACGATGATCAGCCTCCCTTCCGAGTTCATGTCAGACGACCCAGCTGACACATCAGGACACGGAATTCACGATTGTCGTGAGGGCAGGTGATTTCCAGACCTTTCATGGTTGAACCTGCGTTGCTTTTCCTGAAAACCTCTTAGGGAAAGCTGCGACAATGCCTCAAACACCGTCCTCTGACCTCAAACATCTTCTCCCGTCCGAATTGGATACGGGAACAGTCAAACAGGGTCAGATTACTTTTGGAAACTGGCGCGGAGATGCTGACGTTCCTGAAGCACAGCCTCCACACGCACTTCCACCATCCGAACGTATCGGGTTTGCGGTCATGGGACTGGGACGGCTGACCCTCGGAGAAATTCTTCCTGCCTTCCTTCAATGTCGGCTCGCCAAACCCGTAGCGCTCATTTCCGGTCGCAGGGAAAAAGCCAGATCCGCAGGGCATGCTTATGGGATCGGGGAAGATTCGCTTTTCACCTATGATGAAATTCACAAACTGGCAGACAGGCCCGACATTCAGGCCGTGTATGTCGTAACCCCCAACGCATTGCATGCCAGTCAAGTGGAAGCACTTGCCGTCACGGGCAAACACGTCCTGTGCGAGAAGCCCATGGCCAACTCAAGCGCAGACGCCAAACGCATGATTGAAGCCTGCCATGCTGCAGGTGTTAAGCTCATGGTTGCCTATCGCTGCCATTATGAACCTTTCAATCAGCTTGTCAGAAACCTGGTTCAAAGCGGCGAACTGGGACGACCCAAACTTGTAGAAGCCATCAATACCCAGATGCAGGGAAACGCGGATCAATGGCGCCTCAAACCCGAACTGGCTGGCGGAGGAGCCCTTCCGGATATCGGTCTTTATTGTCTCAACGGAACACGCTCTGTGCTTGGAGAAGAACCTGAAAGCCTGTTCGCACAGATGGTCAGCCCTCCTGATGATCCACGCTACAAAAATCTGGACGAAACATTTTCATTCATGCTCCGCTTCCCGTCAGGTGTAATTGCCAACTGCGCCACCAGCTACGGCGCACATGAAAGCAAAGACTTGCGCATCCACCTGGAAAAAGGATGGATCTCTTTGGAAAACGCATTTGCCTATACAGGGCATCGTCTGCGCATTGGACGACGTCAGGGTGACCATAAAATAGTCAGCGAATGGCACATCCCGGCCGAGAACCAGTTTACTCTGGAAATCGACCATTTTGCTGAATGCATTCTCCAGAACCAGCCTCCCCGAACGTCTGGCGAAGAGGGGCTGAGAGATCAGAAACTGATGGAAGCGCTCTATCAGTCCGCCAGAACAGGTCAGATGATCCACCTGCCTAAAGACGCGTTGTAAACGCCCTCCTCAACCTATCTCGTGCAAGCCACACTTCGCATGCAATGGAACCCCACACCGCCCAGACAGTTAGGATCTTTGCTATGCTTAAACTCTCTTCTCCCCTCTCCGTACCGGCCGCCCTTTTCCTCGCAGCGTTCAGCCTTGCAGGCTGCGTGTCCGAACCTCTCAGCCCGCAGGAGCAGCAACTCGCTTCAGCAGGGTTTGTCAGGCATCCGGCCAATTCCCCGTCCCGCCGGGCCGAACTTCAACTCATGCCCCAGCATGTCTTCCTGACCCGCACCACACCTGAAGGCCTGCGCTATATCTACGCAGACCGTGACATCTGCGACTGCGCCTATATCGGCACGCAGGAAGCCTTCGAAAAATATGCGGCACAGCAACCCCATGGCGTACCAACCCTCGGTAACGCTACCCCGCCGACGGCAAACCCACCGGCACCAAACCTGCCCGCAACAGGCAAATAACTGACCTCGCCCCCGAGGCGCGTGCACCATGACCTTCACCGTCGGGCACTATCTTGCTGAACGCCTTACCCAGATTGGGCTGAAGCACCATTTTGCAGTGACGGGCGACGAGAGTCTCGTCCTGCTGGATCAAATGCTGGCTCATGGCGGCATGAAGCAGATTTACAGCTGCAATGAGCTGAATTGCAGCTTGTCCGCAGAAGGCTATGCCCGTGTTAATGGTGCAGCTGCAGCGATCATGACGGTCGGGGTTGGAGCCACCTCGGCCCTGAACGTCATAGGCGAAGCCTACGCTGAAAGTCTGCCTGTCATCCTGATTTCAGGAATATCAAACACAAATGACGAAGGGGCAGATCGCGCTTTACCCAGTCAGATCGCCATAATCGGCCGCATCACGGTAGCCGCAGAGAAAATTATCTCTGCTGAAACAGCCCCGGGGCAAATAGATCACGTTCTCCGAGCAGCTCTACGCGAGAAAAAACCAGCCTATCTGGAAATTCCATGCCATATCGCAGGCCAACCCTGCGTGAGACCCAGTCCGGTTTCCGCCGTGACATTAGATAGTTATCAATCTGAAATACCTGAATGCGGCAACAGAGGAACGTCTCTGACGTCTTAGAGCGCCCCTGAAAATTATCATTCCTGTTGGCAGCAAGCTTCAAGCAAGCGAAGCGATCCAAGAAACAGTCGACAGCGCGACCAAAGACATGTTGCTTCTGGGCCGAGCATCGCACCAAACCGGGTCTCAGCGCGTGAGTAACCCTTGAGCCCATTGGGAAGAGCTAATCTGCTTCCTCTTTCAAAACGACACCCGATAGAGCTGTTTTCAGAGCGTCCGGGCATTCGGCATTTAATCTGAAGGCAGGATCTTTATGTCTTCAACGCCACCAATAAACACCTGTGTCTGGTAGTAAGTGCTGCCAATCGTGCCATCTGCCTTGAGCCGGCCGATTAAAACCCTTTTGGCCAGACCTGAAGCCTGAACATGACGATGCATGAAATATTGCTCTGCGGTCTGGGATGTTCCCTGTAGCAGGTCGTTTACCGTGCTTTCGTGAATGGCGATGATAAGCGTCTTCGGATCCCGATAGTTATCAGCGGAATCCAGATAGACCATATTATTCTGCCGCCCGACGCGCTGGACAGTCATCTCGAATTTTCCAACAACGCCCGTCGGGTCTGCCGCTGCCGCTGCGATCGCTTTTTCGGGCGTATACGCTTCAGGTGAACATGCAGCCAGACTGATACCCACGACACCAAGAGCAATGCTCTTTTGAAAAAGCGCTATCACTGTCCACTCTCCATCATCAGGCACAGTCAAAATAACCGTATCTTTTCGTAACAGAACGTAGACTAACCGCTCCGGCGATTAGGCCAAGGCCTTATCCAACGAAATTTCTACGGCTTCTAACCTGCCAAGCTTTTAGAGAAGACGTGCGAATTTCATGAACAGAAACGTCACACTCATGAAAACGAAGCAGACAAAACCAGCTTCAATGGTCCCCCAGGCTCCCTGAGCCAGAAACATTCCGCCCGTATTCATTCCGAAGAATCCCGTTACGAACGTGGCAGGAAGCATCAAGGTTGTGCCGACCGATACGATATAGAGCCGCCGGTTGGTTTCTTCCGCCTGATTGGACCCCAGTTCATCCTGCAAAGACCGGGCACGGTCCTGAAGCGCGATAAGATCGTCCAAGGCTGCATGCACCTGGCGCTCAGCCCGATCCCGCAGTTCGTCCTCTGCCCAATCCGGAAGATCCAGATCTTCGTCTTTCAGAACGCGATCAATTGGCGTCACAACACGACGCAGCTCCGTCGCCCGACGCCGCACCTTACCAACAATACCACCCAGATGACCCAGATCAGAACGATGCTCGATCAGTAAAAGAGCATCTTCTGCGCGATCCAGGTCGTCATCAAGCTGGCCAAGCTGACGCCGCACTGTCCCTGTGAACTCCCGAAGGGCACGATCAATAATTCCTGCCGGCGTCGGAGGAATATGGTCGGCTTTCAAAGACCGGTAAGCGGCACCAAGAACCGGGATCGGATTGCGCCGTGTCGTAATCAGAAGATCGGGTCGCATTGCAAAGCGCCATGCACAGATCTCCCGGTCATCTTCAGACAAGGCATCATCAAAAGCAGGTAGCGCCCCCCAGATCAGATCATCGGCCGCTTCAAGTGCGATCCCGTATTCCGTTTCTGCCAGCATCCCGCACACATCTTCAGGCAGGTCGGGTAAATGCGCGACGAAAGACCGTGCGGAGCTGTGGACCGTGTCAAAATGAAGCCAGAACCAGCCCTGGGACGTCAGTTCATGGCCCGGTGTCAGAAGGTCTTCAACCTCTTCCTGACCCAAAGGTCGCAGGTCTTGTCCGGGTACAGCATGAACAGCCCAGACCAGCCCGTTCGCGAACGCAGGCTTCCCCGTCTCCTGATACGCAGGATCAATCACCGTGAAAGGAAAGTTGTAGGTGGAGTTCTCTGACACGGCATCCTCCTGTTCTTCAGGGGGTATTCTGGACCTTTGTCGGCACTCAACAGCACGACAGAGGGTAATCTGCCGTTCTCTGACATGGCCGCACAGCAGACGCAATATGCTCTTTATGGCAACTGTTACGCTGGCCGGGAGTTAACAGATTATTCCTGGAAGAGCCAGCTCTTCACCATCAAAGGAAATATAATCATGTCCATTCGCCTCAAAGCTTCCCTGCTTGCCACCGCTGTTCTGATGGCTGCCCCGGCGGTCTCTTCAACAGCATTCGCGCAGGCCATCAGCAGCCCCAGTAACGACCAGACGCAGACGGCCAACACCGCCGCGCAGAAGGCCCAGAACTCCACCATTGATCAGCCGGCGAACCATCTTCCGACCAATCCCCGGACCATTACGGAACAGCCGGACCAGCCAGCTCCTGCGGCCCCACACGCCATGTCCAACACGTCCAAGCAGGGCAAGACAGAATACAAAAGCCATCTGAAGCGGACAAAGCAGTCTCACCTGACGGTCAAGACGAAGCCTGACACCGCACAGCCGAACTGACACAGACCAGATGCGACGGAGCCACACTTTGCGTGGCTCCGCCAAATCTCTATACCTGCTGCCATCCAAGACGGGCAGTAAGGGCCAATCATGACCACGCAGGACTACAAGGTACACGACATCTCCCTGGCAGACTGGGGCCGCAAGGAAATTTCCATCGCTGAAGGCGAAATGCCCGGCCTGATGGCTCTCCGCGAAGAGTACAAGGACTCCCAGCCGCTTAAGGGCGCCCGTATCGCTGGCTGCCTCCACATGACCATCCAGACCGCCGTGCTGATCGAGACACTGACAGCTCTCGGCGCAACGGTCCGCTGGTCGTCCTGCAACATCTTCTCCACGCAGGATCACGCCGCAGCAGCCATCGCCGCCGCTGGCATTCCGGTTTTTGCCTGGAAGGGCCTGACGGAAGAAGAATTCAACTGGTGCATTGAGCAGACCATCACGGGGCCGGACGGCTGGACGCCGAACATGATCCTTGATGACGGCGGCGACCTCACGGTCATGATGCACGACCAGTTCCCGGAACTCCTGAAAGACGTCCGCGGCCTGTCTGAAGAAACGACGACAGGTGTGCATCGCCTCTGGCAGATGGCAAAGGCTGGCACGCTGAAGGTTCCGGCCATCAACGTGAATGACAGCGTCACGAAGTCCAAGTTCGACAACCTGTACGGCTGCCGCGAGAGCCTGGTGGACGCTATTCGCCGTGGCACAGACGTCATGATGGCCGGCAAGGTTGCCGTGGTTGCCGGTTACGGCGACGTGGGCAAGGGTTCCGCTGCTTCTCTGCGCAACGCAGGCTGCCGCGTTCTCGTGACCGAAGTCGACCCGATCTGCGCCCTTCAGGCCGCCATGGAAGGCTATGAAGTCGTCACCATGGAAAACGCAGCTCCGCGCGGCGACATTTTCGTCACCTGCACGGGCAATGTGGACATCATCACGATCGACCACATGCGTGAAATGAAGGACCGTGCGATCGTCTGCAACATCGGTCACTTCGATAGCGAAATCCAGGTCGAAGCCCTGCGCAACTATCGCTGGAACAACATCAAGCCGCAGGTTGACGAAGTCGAGCTGGCCGAAGGCCGCCGCATCATCCTGCTCTCCGAAGGCCGTCTCGTGAACCTTGGCAACGCCACGGGTCACCCGTCCTTCGTGATGTCCGCTTCCTTCACCAACCAGACGCTGGCCCAGATCGAACTCTGGACCGCCAAGCCGGGCCAGTACGAGGTGAAGGTTTACACCCTGCCAAAGGCTCTGGACGAAAAGGTCGCTGCCCTGCACCTCGCAAAGGTCGGCGCTGAACTCTCCAAGATGTCCACGAAGCAGGCTGACTACATTGGCGTTCCGGTTGCCGGTCCGTTCAAGCACGAAGAATATCGTTACTGAGCGGAACAGGTGACACGGGGTAGGCGTTGTCTACCCCGACACTGTTTTTCAAACCGTCAGGAGAATTTCCTATGGGTCTTTTCAGCTCGATCATGTCCAAGATTTTCGGACATGCAGAAGCAGCCACGCCGACAACCTCCGGCACGGCTGATGCACAGGCTTCCGCTGGCGCTCCGGCTGCCGCAGCCCCAGCGACGCCTGCAACTCCAGCCGCACCAGTAGATGTGGATGCCGTTCTTTCGGATCTGGCATCCAAGGCTGGCCAGCCGCTGAACTACAAGACCTCGATTGTGGATCTTCTGAAGCTGCTCGGCCTCGACAGTTCCCTGGAATCACGCAAGCAGCTGGCAGGCGAACTGCACTACACGGGCAGCACGGATGACTCAGCAACGATGAACGTCTGGCTCATCAAGCAGGTCTATGCCGAGCTGGCCAAGAACGGTGGTAAGGTTCCTGAAGGCTGGGCTCACTAAGCCTTTCCAAAGGATTTGTTACGAAAAAGCCCGGATGTTCTCATCCGGGCTTTTTTATTTTTCACTGCGTAGAAAAAAGAATGGGCCGCGAAGGGGACAGTGTTAAGGCAGACGTCTCAATATCAGGCGCCCTCCCCTGACGCAGCTCTGCCAGAGACTGGTGGAAAACCCTGATCCTGACATCCCGTGAGCCATCTGCGTGACGCCAGCGTTCGAACGCCAGAACGGTATTCGGGGCCGTAGAATCCGGTTGATCGGGGAAAGACCAGTCGAGCCCGAACAGGGCCATCATGGCGGCCAGATTGGTATCGTGACCGGCCAGAACAAGGACCTTTGTGGAAGACGATATCCCGGGGATAGACAGAACCGGGCGATCAGACAAAAACGCACGAATACTTTCCGCCATCACCCCGTTTCTGGCGCGGGCATATTCGGGCAGACGCCTCAGAAGATGATTTTCTGCCTCATGCGCGGACATAACAGCGTCCAGAACGTGCGGCGCATCTTTGTCAGCCACCTCGAAGTCAGCCAGAGACAAACCTTCTGCATAAGTCAGCAACAGACTTTCTGCAGCCATGCCTCCCGTTACGAAGCCGCCCTGAAGATGTGGTGCTCCTTTTTTCCACTCAATCTTCGTCGCACCTAAAAAGCATTGAGGCGGCGAATTACTCTCCGAGCATGCATCCGGCGCCATGAGCGACTGAACGGCTTTCAAAGCGTTATGAGAGGCCGGTTCGGGCAATATCTTCGTGGCGGCTGCAAATTCTTGCTCCAAAACTCCACGATCAATCTGGCCTGCCTGAGTGCCAAGCCCATTAAAAACCGGATCGACACCTGTCGTCGCCCAATGGGCCTTTATGGCGCATCCTGGGGCTATTTCTTTAGCCCAGACGTCCCCCGTCTGTCGCGTCCGATGATCAGCCGTATCAGCCCAGACAACAGTCTCCTGCTCCAGGATCTGACACGTCTTGGAGCCCTGAAACAGAGCGCTTGCGCTATAGTTTCTCTGAACAGCCTGCACCATCGCTGCCAACGCTACGGCACCGTGCTGTGTCATTTCTCCAGGCGCTACAGACCATGTCTGCCAGGTATGACCCGTCCGGTGCTGCATGTCCTGAGGCGAAAGCGTCGGACTGCGGATCCCGTGTCGACCGAGAAAAACAACTTTTTCGAGAACATCTGGCTGCGCCTGAGAGGCACAGCCCCCTAAGGCAAACAGAAGAGCAAGCGAAGACAGTTGCCGTATCATGGCATCGTTGCCGTCATGTTGAAGAACACGCTCCGGCCAGCAATACGCCAGAACAGTGGGGCATCGCCATAAGACTGATTACCCGCAAAGTCGCTGATGGCGCGGTTGTTGAACAGGTTGGCAATCTTGATGCTTGGGGTCACGTTACTGAAAAACGAGCCAATATGATGAATGCGCCAGCCCATGGCGAGATCCGCCGTCACAGTGCTTCCAATTTTGTACTGATTTTTGAAGACCGTATTGTCTGCATCATCAGTCGTGCTGTCCAAGCCCCAATGCGTTCCGGCATATTTCCCCATGATTGAGAAATAGGGCCCGTGCTCACTCTCATAGAGCAGCCCGAAAGACGCCAAAGCGTTTGGACTTTTAGCAACGCGAACATTGCTGTGCTTATATTTTGCGTCATTGACGCTGTAATTCCCATAAAGGGAAAAACCGTAACCAATGACATATTGCCCTTCGAGTTCAATTCCTCGGTAAACTGCACCACCGCTATTCACATATGTCGATGTCGTACCGATATTGGGAACCTGAATCTGCGCAGAGGCAATATAATTCGAGAAATTGATGTAATATCCATCCAGAGAAAGCATCCAGTTGCGGCCATGATATACCGATCCCACCTGATAATTCATGGTGGTTTCAGGCTTTACATTTCCAACGGAACTAACCTGAAAAACAGACAGTGGTGGCGCGAGAAAGCCGCGCGCGACCTGAGCATAAGCACTCCAGTTTTTCATAATACGTTGATTAATCGCAATGGATGGCTGCCATGATCCATAGCTTTGTGTGTCTTTCAGTGGGAGCTTTGTCCCCTTATTAATGCCCGCATCATAATCTCGTTTGAAAATGGAATATTTTACACCCGGCTTAATTGTTGCTCCTGCCCACGGATGAAAATTCAGTTCCAGATAAGGTTGAATTGTCGTGTTCAGGTCTGAAATATCATAGCTATATGCTGAACCATTTTTACCAAGAACCGGAACGGAGTTCTGGCTCAGATCAATGGCATACGTGTAGCGACGATCTTTCTGAACATCAGCCCAAACCCCCAGAAGAATATCACCGTAAGACGTATGCCCTTTCAGACGAAGGGTATCGCCATATGTCCGGTAAGCTGCATCTGCATATTTTCCAGGAATATCGTTTTTATAAGTCGCCACCTTTTTCCCAGCAGCACTATAAAATGTCACACCGTTTGCTGCGGCATCACCCTGACTTGCGTCTGTGCTTTCAGAATAATCATGCTCAAAGCCACTGGTGTAAATCTGATTTTCCAATGTGAGCCAAGACAGAAGCTTTGTCTTAAGAGAGATATAATCAAAATCAGATGTATAAACGCTTGGCTGATACCCGTAATAACACTGCTTCGACGGATCATTGCATAACCCGTAGTTCTTTCCATATTTTTTATAATCGTCCAAGGTAGCGCCCTGGGTCGTGTACTGCCATTCCTTGTTATACGTCGTTTCAATCGTCAGCGTTGTTTCTGGCGCCAGATCGATAACATCCTTGAACATCAGGTTGCTGCGACGCTCAGAAGAATTGGTCAGATAACCATTGGTTTCTTCGTGCTGCATATCGATAAAAGCACGGCCCATTCTGGTTTTGCCTGTATCGAATTCAATACCACCTGCGCGAGTATTGAAACTACCGTACGTCCCGTAAAGCGTTGTCCCCATCCGCGCCGCTGGGTTTTTAGACATAAATCCCATGGTTCCGCCGAACGTCGCATTTCCTATCGTTGACGCTGTGCCAGGCCCACGATCAATCTGCGCCTCCCCCAGAAAGTGAGAGATAAACAGTGAGGACGTCGTATGGCCCATATCGGAAGCATTTCCGAAAGGAATGCCGTCGAATGTCATATTATATTGGCCGTCCTGAAAACCACGCAGACTCATGGTTTCAGCTTTTCCCATTCCCGGCCCATTCGGGTTCTGAGAAAATACGCTTGGCTGGAATTGAATAATGTCATCAACGCTGGCGAGCGGAATAATATTATTTGCCAAAAACCCCGACTGAATTTTTGATGTCGGTTGCGTAATGTCTAGCGGAACCGTTGCGGGAGCGATACGTGCAGCATGCCCAAGAACTGTGAGCTTTTCGACCTTCGGCTTTTCTTTGGATGCATCCTTTTCGGTGTCAGCCTGCTTGAGCTCTGCCGCGTTGGTCGTTGAACCAAAAAATATCGCCGCAGCCATAACGCCTGTCTGCAGGACGATTTTTTTTCTGGTACTGATCATTGGAATTGCGCGCTCCCGTGGAATAGAGAACGCTCATTACTGTTACTGCCCAGCGCTGAGAACAGGAATTACCATTCTGTAATATAAACTTCATACGGAATACCAAAATCTGTCATAAATATTATGAAACATTTTGGTGTTGGAATGTATCAGGGTAGCGGTCGCTTGTCCGCGATGGGGTCAATCTTCGGTTCCGTCAATGGGCCGGAATCCACTACAACAACCAGATCTCCTGCGATCGGGGTCGCCTCCCGGTCCTTTGGCAGGAGTGCCGCAAAGCGTGGATCATAGCTGGCCGCCTGTTCGTAAAGCGCATCTATCAGACCATAATGATCCATGAAGCGGTTCATCGTCGCTGGAATTCGGATACACCCTTCAGACGCAGAGTGACCAAGTCTCCACTCAAGAAACTGTGGGTCCGTAGCGTGAATTTCCAGCCGGATCTGCCCAGTTTCATGTTTTGGGAGCCAGCCCTTCATTGCCGTCTGCCATCCCATATCCCAAACACGAGATCCTTTGGCACCAATTCCGCGGATACCATATTTGTTTTTTGTGCCTTCAGCGCGATAGCCCAAGCGGTCGGCTGAATTTTGGAACACACCTGTCGGAGTAATGTAATAGTATTTCCGGCCTGTTGTTCCTGTTGAAACAGGAGTGCCCCCCAGCGATACCCAAGGCTCGTCTGGTAATGCCAGAACAAAATCAAGATGCTGAATACGCTCATTACGATCCACAACCATAATCAGTTGAGGACGTGATACAGGCTGATTGGCCTTTGCAACTTCAGCCTGAGCAAGAGAAACAAAAGCGTCCCGACGGTCCTGCTTATAGGTCGTAAAACCCTTCACGGTCTTTGCCATCATTTTCACGAGGCGCGCTGCTTCCTTGTGGGCCTCTGCATTGCTGACGACAGGAAGAGGCGGAATCTGAACCGCAGGGACTACCGGCGTAGCATCTGTCACGGGATTACTGGCAGGCGCAGGAACAGAAACGTCTCCACCTGGTGCGCTCGATGCAGGAGGAGTTGGATCCGCATGCGCACACGCTGACAACAAAGGACCGCCACCACATAATGCGGTTGTCACGACAAGAAGTCTGGCAGAGCGATACAATGTGGAAACAGGCCGCATGGACAGGATTACCCTCGGTTCATAATGGTTCAATGAACGCGGGGGATCGGCAGAACCGTCCAGCGTTCAGCGGGAGACGCCACGCCTTAACGCGCCATCTCCCCAAAAAGTCACAGGTCGAGCAAGAGGCGTCTTGGATCTTCAACAAGCTGCTTCACTCTAACAAGAAAACTGACCGCTTCCCGACCATCGACAATTCGATGATCGTAGGAAAGTGCGACATACATCATCGGTCTGACAACAATCTGACCATCCCGCACAACGGGTCGATCCTGAATGGCATGCATCCCCAGAATACCCGATTGCGGAGTATTCAGAATCGGCGTGGACAGAAGTGAGCCGAAAATGCCTCCGTTCGTTATGGAAAACGTTCCAGAAGAAAGCTCATCAAGCTTGAGAGACCCAACTCTCGCACGCCTTCCATAGTCGGCGATCCGACGCTCTAATTCAGCGAAGCTCATCTGATCGGCTTCATGCAGAACCGGGACAACAAGCCCCCGTTCTGTACCAACGGCAATGCCCAGATTGACGAAATCGCGATAGACAATCTCATCGCCTTCGATCTGGGCATTAAGTGCCGGGTAATCCTTCAGCGCTCCAACAACAGCCCGGGCGAAAAATGACATGAAGCCCAACCGGGCACCGTCATGCTTTTTTTCAAACTCATCACGATATTCTGCCCGCAAAGCTTTTGCCGCTGACATATCGATTTCATTGAACGTCGTGAGAATGGCAGCCGTATTCTGAGCCGCTTTTAGATTCCGTGCGATAGTCTGACGAAGGCGTGACATGGGAACACGACGCTCGCGACCATCATCTGCCCTTGGCGCTGAGGGAATTGGTGCTTTGGCCGGTGCAGCAACGGGTTCCGGCTTCGGAGCAGCAGCAGGCAAAGGTTCGGGGGCAGGCGTGGAAACAGGCTCAGGCTTTACTGCTTCGACAGGAGCAACGGGAGCGACAGTCGGCGCTTCAGCCGTTTCGTCCACTTCTCCCAGAAGACCCCCTATTTCCACCTCTGTGCCAACCGCGATGCAATTCTCCAGACGCCCGGCAGACGGGGCCGTCACCTCAACGCTGACCTTGTCTGTCTCAAGTTCGAGAATTGTTTCATCGTGCTGAACATAGTCGCCAGACTGCTTCAGCCACCGCGCGACGATTGCGGTCGTCAGGCTTTCCCCTAGCGCCGGTACCCGGATTTTGACCGCCATCGTCACTCCTTACTTGCACAAACATCCCGATCAAGGGATGGATCTCTATAAAATTCCCGTTCCGTCGGACATACGACAGGATCACAAAAACAGGATAGTGCATCTTGCGGTCAAACGGGAGCCAGGAACTATCCCTATGCCGGGACTTTGAAAAGAAGAGCAAAGGACACCGTCATGCCCCTTCCCTCGGATTATCCCGAATTTCTTGCATCCGATCATCTTTCTGGAAGAACGCGCGACATTCTCGTCACGCGCCTTGAGGACGACCTGTTACAGGCGCCACGCGTCCTTTCCCCAAAAGCCTTTGCGGTTCTTGAGGCCATCCTCCCGGTTCTGATTCCTCAGGAAGATATTCTAGGAAACAGTCCCCTTAATCTGGCCGTCCGCATAGATACCGCCCTTGCCGGACCACGCGACGGATGGCGGTTTGCAGAACTTCCTCCCGACGTCACGGCGTGGGAGCAGGCATTACTAACTCTGGATGATCTCGCCAAAGCTCAGCACAGCATGCCGTTCCCGGCGCTTAATGCTTCAGCGATTGGTGAGACGCTCGATGAACTCGCGGAAGGACGCCACGGCATAAACGCGGCGAACCGCCTGACGGCTGAGCAGATGCAAAAGTGGTCATTCGATCTCCGGGCAGACGCGATTGAATGCTTCCTTGCCGATGCTCGCGTTCAGGATGCACTGGGAATTTCCGCCAACCTCAACGGTGGGGATAATGTGTTCCAAGGGTTCCAGACTGTTGAGGCCAATGAGCGGGAATCCTTTGAACCCTCACCCAAAATTCCTTCAGCCAAACCGTGAGACAAGACCCTTCCATGAAGACCTATGCCGAAACAGAGATTCTGGACGTCATTGTCATTGGGAGTGGCGCAGGTGGCGCTCCTCTTGCCGCTCGTCTGGCCCAGGCCGGAAAGAGTGTCCTGGTCCTTGAAGCTGGCCCGAGCTTTTCACCCTCCCGTTATACATCAGACGAGATCGAGGCGCGCGAAATCTACTGGCTGCATGAACGTCTGTCTGGTGGCCGCAATCCTCAACCTTTCGGTGGAAATAACAGTGGCACTGGCGTGGGCGGCTCCCTGCTACATTACGGCGCTTTTCTACCCCGCCCTCATGCTGGCGATTTTCGGCTTCATACTGAAACCGGCCGCAGTGTGGATTGGCCCTTTTCTTATGAAGAGCTCCTCCCTTACATCGAAGAGGTTGAAGCTTTCATTGGTGTCTCGGGGCCATCCAACTATCCGTGGGATCCTGCCCGGCGTTATGCTTATGCCCCCCCACCAGCCAATCCGGCTGCGATGAAGATGCGGGACGCCTGCGATGCCGTTGGCATTCGTCATGCTGATGGGCCAACGGCTCTCATTACGCGCGATTTCAATCAGCCTCATTTTGGAACTCGTAAAGCGTGTGCAAATTGCGGCGCATGTCATCAGGGCTGCCGCAACGGGGCCAAGTCAGGCGCAGACAATACGTGGCTTCCACTTGCTGTCGCGCGTGGTGCTGAAATTCGCTCTGGATGCCACGTCCATACAATCGAGACGAACCAGGCTGGGCGCGTCACCGGTGTCGTCTACACTCGAAACGGTGAAAACGTCCGTCAACGCTGTGAGCGCCTTGTTCTGTCTGCTGGTGCTGTCGAAACGGCAAGACTACTGCTTCACAACGAACTGGCAAACAGCTCCGGACAGGTCGGTGAAAACTACATGACCCATATCTCGACGCAGATCTGGGGAGAAATTGATGAGGAGGTACGCCCGAACCGGGGTTATCCGTCCCTCACAATCACAGAAGACATGATGCGCCCCAAAGATGCCGATTTTGCGGGGGGCTATCTGATTCAGTCTCTCGGAATGATGCCGATCACCTGGGCCTCCAACATCGCACGTGGGTCAAAGCGTCGTGGAGCAGATCTCGTAAGAACATTGGCCGGGTACAACCGCAGTATCGGCATGGGGATTCACGGCGACTGCATGCCCAGCCCTGAAAACCGGGTTGTTCTGTCAGATGAAAAGGATGCTCTGGGTCTGCCAAAGCCACTCATTACCCACAGCTACGGCCCGAACGAACTGGCAATGCACGCTCATGCATCGCGTCTGTTAACGCGCATGTGGCAAGCCATCGGAGCCAAGGATCTACGTCTTCTTGATCGGGCAGCCCATATGATGGGAACGGCACGGATGGGGACGGAGTCCGGCTCTGCTGTCGTCACCCCATCCGGCCAGAGTTTTGATATCGACAACCTCTGGATCAGCGATCATTCAACCTTTCCCAGTGCAACGGCAGCCAATCCGGCCCTGACCATTATGGCCCTGTCCTTGCGCACTGCAGATGCCATGTTGAAAAACTGATTTATATCAAAGTGCCACCCCGGAGCGCACGAGGCTTGACACCCCTTTGTGCGCTCCGGTAATCCAAGCGTGACTTCTTGGTGGCTATCAGCTGCCCGGTCTCCTTTCCTAACCGGATGATGCCCGTTTGCGATGCCCGGCCCTTCATGGGTTCCAGACATCCCGAACCACTGCTTCCGATCCAGTTCTTGCATCAGGCAGGCACATCCTCCCCCATTAAGGTCTGCCCAAAGGGCACATAAGGCGCGTCTTTCATGCATCTCGCCGAACTCAAGAAAAAATCTCCGGCCGATCTGCTGGCTTATGCAGAGGAACTGGAGATCGAGAACGTCTCGTCCATGCGCAAGCAGGACATCATGTTTGCCATCCTCAAGACCCTTGCCGAGCGCGATCAGGCGATCTACGGCGAAGGGACGCTGGAAATCCTGCCAGACGGTTTTGGATTCCTGCGCAGCCCGGAAGCAAATTACCTTCCTGGCCCTGACGATATCTATATTTCCCCAACTCAGGTTCGTCGCTTCGGTCTCCGCCCTGGCGATACCGTCGAAGGCCAGATCCGTGCGCCGCGCGACGGAGAGCGTTACTTCGCTCTGCTGAAGGTCAACACCATCAACTTCGAGGACCCGGACGTTGTCCGGACTCGTATCAACTTTGACAATCTGACGCCGCTCTACCCTGAGCGCCGCCTGAAGATGGAAGTTGAGCAGTCCGAGCCAGCCGCAAGCGAGTCTTCTCCACGCAGCAAAGGCAAAAAGGACCAGCGCGACTACACCCCGCGTGTAATCGATCTGGTGACGCCAATCGGCATGGGCCAGCGCGCCCTGATCGTTGCTCCGCCCCGTACGGGTAAGACCGTGATGCTCCAGAGCATCGCTGCGTCCATTTCGGCCAACCATCCTGAAGTCTTCCTGATCGTTCTTCTGATTGATGAGCGTCCGGAAGAAGTGACGGACATGGCGCGCTCGGTGCGTGGTGAAGTCGTGTCCTCCACCTTCGACGAACCGGCAACACGCCACGTTCAGGTGACGGAAATGGTTCTCGAAAAGGCCAAGCGCCTTGTCGAGCACAAGCGCGACGTGGTCATCCTGCTGGATTCCATTACGCGTCTTGCCCGCGCCTACAACACCGTCGTTCCTTCATCGGGCAAGGTTCTGACAGGTGGTGTGGATGCAAACGCCCTGCAGCGCCCCAAGCGCTTCTTCGGTGCGGCCCGTAACATTGAAGAAGGTGGCTCACTCACCATCATCGCAACGGCCCTGATCGATACGGGCTCGCGCATGGACGAAGTGATCTTCGAAGAGTTCAAGGGCACCGGTAACGCCGAACTCATCCTGGATCGCAAGCTTGCAGACAAGCGTACCTTCCCGGCCATCGACATCACCAAGTCTGGCACACGTAAGGAAGAGCTTCTTGTTGAGCGCGGTGAGCTTTCCAAGATGTGGGTCCTGCGTCGCATCCTTGCCCCGATGGGCACGATGGATGCCATGGACTTCCTGCTGGACAAGCTCAAGTACAGCAAGTCCAATCAGGACTTCTTCGACGCGATGAACAACTGATCCTGTTGTTTGCATCACAAAAAAGGGGAGCCATGGCTCCCCTTTTTTATTGGGCTTTCTCACTCACCCTTTTCGAGATTGAGGAGAATTCTCTTGTCTACAACACCATTCAGGCCCGAATAGCCTCCAAGCCCGTTTGTTCCCACAACCCGATGACACGGGATCAGAACAGGGATCGGATTCGCGCCCATTGCTCCGCCTATGGACCGGGCTGATCCACCAGCCTGTGCCGCAATCTGGGCGTATGTCCGGGTCTCTCCGTAGGGAATTTCAAGGATTGCCTGCCAGACCTTCTGACGATACGGCGTGCCATATGGAGAAAATGGCAGACTGGAAAAATCTACCTTTTCGCCATCGAAATACTGTTCGAGCAGATCCCGAACTTTTACGAGGAGTGGAGTTTCCTCCTGATCGCGTCCCCATCCCCAGTCGAGAGCGACAATACGCCCTTCGTCTTCACTGATGGTGAGGGCTCCAAGAGGAGAATAACAGGATAGCTGTGGCATACAGCTAGGCTGCCTGATGCCTTGGAAAGCGTCAATCATGCTTCCCTAAAAGAGTCCCGATCAAAAAAACGTATGCATGCTCTGCATATTCCGGGAAGCCGATATTCTCAAATAACATATGGAACTATTTTCGTATTCTTTCCTGAAATACTCTGCAATCTGTTGGGAAATAGCCATTCGTGTGTCAAAACTGCGACAGGATCGCTCAGATACAGGTCATTAGTTTTTGAGAACAATTCTCATCTAGTTGTTTTTCGATTTTTGTCAGCATAACGCTCACGGAAACGTCAGAAGCTCAGTTTTCTATAAACAATAAGATAAGGAGTAGTAAGTTCTCGTGATGCTGGTTTTCCAGGCAACTTCAAAAACTGATGATTCCTTACCTGTAAGGCATCCATCAGGACTTGAGCGGTCCGGAATATCAGCAGTAAGAACAGTCTTTGCAAAAAGGACAGTCGGATCATGGTTTCTGGTCTACTGACGCCGATCAACGTTACGAAGAAGCGCCTTCTGGGCTGCGCGGCCGCACTGGCATTCTGCGCAGCTTCCCCTCTTGCCCTCGCTGAGGACACCGGTACCGCCATCACCAACGCCGACCAGCATCCAGGAGACTGGATGAGCTATGGTCGGACCTACTCCGAGCAGCGCTATAGCCCCCTGGACCAGATCACCAAGGACAATGCCGGCAATCTGAAGCTGGCATGGCACTATGACCTGGATACCAACCGTGGGCAGGAAGGTACGCCGCTGATCATCGATGGCGTCATGTATGCCACGACCAACTGGAGCAAGATGAAAGCTCTGGATGCAGCAACAGGCAAGCTGCTCTGGTCCTATGATCCAAAAGTTCCCGGTAACATTGCTGACCGTGGCTGCTGCGATACGGTCAACCGTGGCGCGGCTTACTGGAACGGCAAGGTCTATTTCGGCACGTTCGACGGTCGTCTGATCGCTTTGGACGCCAAGACCGGCAAGCTGGTCTGGAGCGTTTATACCGTTCCCAAGGAAGCACAGCTCGGTCATCAGCGCTCTTACACGCTTGATGGCGCTCCGCGTATTGCCAAGGGTAAAGTCATCGTCGGTAACGGTGGTGCAGAATTTGGCGCCCGTGGCTTCGTGACGGCGTATGACGCTGAAACGGGCAAAGTGGACTGGCGCTTCTTCACTGTTCCAAACCCCGACAATAAGCCGGACGGCGCAGCTTCTGACGATGTGCTGATGTCCAAGGCTTACCCGACATGGGGCAAGGGCGGCGCATGGAAGCAGCAGGGCGGCGGCGGTACCGTCTGGGATTCGCTGATCTATGATCCGGTCACAGATCTCGTCTACCTGGGCGTCGGTAACGGCTCACCATGGAACTACAAGTTCCGGTCTGAAGGAAAAGGGAACAACCTCTTCCTCGGCAGCATCGTGGCCATCAATCCTGATACCGGCAAATACGTCTGGCATTTCCAGGAAACGCCGATGGACCAGTGGGATTACACCTCGGTTCAGCAGATCATGGCGCTCGACATGCCGATCAATGGCGAAATGCGCCATGTGCTCGTTCATGCGCCAAAGAACGGCTTTTTCTATATCCTCGATGCCAAGACCGGTAAGTTCATTTCCGGCAAGCCTTACACCTACGAGAACTGGGCCAATGGTCTGGACCCTGTGACGGGCCGTCCGAACTATAACCCCGACGCTCTGTGGACGCTGAACGGCAAGCCCTGGTACGGCATTCCGGGCGATCTGGGTGGCCATAACTTTGCTGCCATGGCTTACAGCCCGCAGACGAAGCTGGTTTACATCCCGGCTCAGCAGGTTCCGTTCGTCTATGACCCGCAGAAGGGTGGCTTCAAGGCTCACCACGATAGCTGGAACCTTGGTCTGGACATGAACAAGATCGGCCTGCTGGATGACAACGATCCGCAGCACAAGGCTGACAAAGCCCAGTTCCTGAAAGATCTGAAGGGCTGGATCGTGGCCTGGGATCCGCAGAAGCAGCAGGCAGCGTTCACGGTTGACCACAAGGGTCCGTGGAATGGTGGCCTTCTCGCCACGGCTGGCGGCGTTCTGTTCCAGGGTCTCGCGACCGGTGAATTCCATGCTTACGACGCTACGACAGGCAAGGATCTGTTCAAGTTCCCAGCCCAGAGCGCCATCATTGCTCCTCCGGTGACCTATACAGCTCACGGCAAGCAGTATGTTGCGGTTGAAGTGGGTTGGGGCGGCATCTATCCGTTCTTCCTCGGCGGCGTAGCTCGCACCTCCGGCTGGACCGTCAACCACTCACGGATCATCGCCTTCGCTCTTGATGGCAACGACAAGCTGCCAGCCAAGAACGAGCTCGGATTTGTTCCGGTGAAGCCGCCTGAGAAGTGGGACGAAGCCAAGACCAAGGACGGCTACTTCCAGTTCCAGACCTATTGCGCAGCCTGCCACGGCGACAACAGCATCTCTGGCGGCGTTCTGCCTGACCTGCGTTGGTCCGGTGCGATCCGCGGGCCTGAGAAGTTCTACAAGCTCGTCGGCAAGGGTGCTCTGACGGCCTACGGTATGGATCGTTTCGACACGTCCATGTCTCCGGCTGAAATCGAAGACATCCGCAACTTCATCGTAAAGCGCGCCAACGAGTCCTACGCAGACGAAGTCAAGGCCCGAGAGAATGAGGCAGGCGTCCCGAACGGCGAATTCCTCAACGTCCCTCAGGGTCCGGTTGCGCCTGCAACGCCGGACCATCCGTGACGGGAAACCGTCACGCTGAAAGGAATGACGTGACATGCTCAAGGCATTAACTCGGGACAGACTGGTATCTGAGATGAAACAGGGATGGAAATTCGCGGCCGCAGTCGGCCTTATGGCAGTGTCTTTTGGCGCTGCCCAAGCCCAGGACGCTGATGACGCCCTGATTCAGCGCGGTGCCTACGTGGCCCGCCTGTCTGACTGCGTTGCCTGTCATACAAGCCTGCACGGTCAGCCTTTTGCTGGTGGTCTGGAGATCAAGAGCCCGATCGGCACGATCTACTCCACCAACATCACGCCTGACCCGACATACGGTATTGGCAGCTACACACTGGAAGACTTCACCAAGGCGATCCGCAAGGGTATCCGCAAGGACGGCGCGACGGTTTATCCGGCCATGCCGTATCCTGAGTTTGCCCGCCTGTCTGACGACGACATCAAGGCCATGTATGCCTTCTTCATGCATGGCGTGAAGCCGGTCGCCCTTCAGAACAAGCAGCCGGACATCTCCTGGCCGATGAACATGCGCTGGCCGCTGGCCATCTGGCGCGCCATGTTCGTGCCAACCGTTACACCGGGTCTGGACAAGAGCATTTCCGATCCGGAAGTGGCTCGCGGCGAATATCTGGTGAACGGCCCGGGCCATTGCGGCGAGTGTCATACACCTCGTGGCATGGCCATGCAGGTCAAGGGTTACACAGCCAAGGACGGCAATGCTTACCTGTCCGGTGGTGCCCCCATCGACAACTGGATTGCTCCAAGCCTGCGCAGCAACAGCGACACGGGTCTGGGCCGCTGGTCTGAAGACGATATTGCTGAATTCCTGAAGAGCGGCCGTATCGACCATTCCGCCGTCTTCGGTGGCATGGCTGACGTGGTGGCCTACAGCACGCAGCATTGGACTGATGACGATCTGCACGCCACAGCCAAGTACCTGAAGAGCATGCCTGCCGTGCCTGAAGGTAAGAACCTTGGTCAGGACGATGGCAAGGCAACAGCCCTGCTGGAAGCTGGCGGCAAGGGTGATGCGGGGGCAGAGGTTTACCTGCATAACTGCGCCATCTGCCATATGAATGACGGTACAGGCGTCAACCGTATGTTCCCGCCTCTGGCTGGCAATCCGGTTGTCATCACCGACAATGCAACGTCGATGGCCAACATCGTGACCTTCGGCGGCATTCTGCCTCCGACGAACACAGCACCATCTGCTGTTGCCATGCCGGGCTTCCGCGATCATCTGTCTGACCAGCAGATCGCTGATGCCGTTAACTTCATGCGCAAGAGCTGGGGCAACCAGGCTCCAGGCACACTGTCTGCCGCAGATATCCGCAAGCTCCGTACAACAGGTGCTCCGGTTTCCACAGCAGGCTGGAACGTGTCGTCCAGAGGCTGGATGGCTTACATGCCACAGCCTTACGGCGAAGGCTGGACCTTCTCCCCGCAGACGCATACGGGTGTGGACGAGGCTCAATAAGCCTCTTCTGACCCTATCGGTCTGACAGAAACGGGCGGTCCGGAAACGGGCCGCCCGTATTCTTTTGTACAGGCCGATTTCACATGACGACGTCCTGCATTACATAAAGGGGCATGAACCCCTTTTCTTCCTCGGACCCTCAGGTCATTTTTGCTCTGGCCACAGGCGCAGGCCGCGCAGCGATCGCCATCATGCGCGCCAGCGGACCGGGAAGCGCCTCTATTCTCCAAAGCCTGTGCGGGTCCTTGCCCGAACCTCGGCGTGCCAGCCTCCGGAGCATTCGCCATCAGGGCGAGGTGATGGATCATGCTGTGGTGCTCTGGCTGCCAGGGCCAAAATCGTACACCGGAGAAGATGGGTTCGAGCTACACCTGCATGCAGGTCCGGCAGTTATTGCACGTGTCGCTGACGCCTTGACGGATCTAGACGCCCGCCCTGCAGAGCCGGGAGAATTCACAAAGCGCGCCGTGCAGAGGGGCCGACTGGATCTCCTGCAAGCAGAAGCCATCGCAGACCTCGTCGATTCCGAGACTGAAAGCCAGCGCAAACAGGCCCTACAACAGGCCGATGGAGCGCTAAGCCGCCTTTATGACGGATGGGCTCAACGATTAAGGCTGGTTCTGGCCCATCAGGAAGCTCTGATCGACTTTCCTGATGAAGACCTTCCCCCTGAGGTGGAACACACTCTTCTGGCCGAGATGTCAGCTCTACATAACGAGATGTCCGCTCATCTTCAGGACAACCGTGGAGAACTGATGCGTCAGGGTCTGACGGTCGTGATCGCAGGCTCGCCAAATGTTGGAAAATCAAGCCTTCTCAATGCGTTATCCGGATATGATGCAGCTATTGTCACTCACCGCGCAGGAACAACACGGGATGCCATTGCAGTAGACTGGGTTCTGGATGGTGTTCGTCTTCGTCTGATCGACACCGCCGGGCTGCGGGAAACTGAAGATGAGATTGAGGCTGAAGGCATTCGCCGGGCACTGTTTCACGTGAAACAGGCAGACGTTATTCTGCACCTCATTGGGCCGGATGAAGCAGTCGATGCTTTGTCTTCCGATGAAATTGCAGTCCGAACAAAAATCGACATCGCGCCAGCGCCCCCGAACATGCTAGGCATCAGCACCCAGACGGGTGAAGGTCTGTCAGAACTGCGAGCCTTCCTGACCCAACGGGTCTCTGCGATGACGGCCAATGCCGGAGCGCCGCCTTTGACCCGTGCTCGCCACCGTGCAGGCATTCAGGAAGCTGTTACGCACTTGGATCTCGCCCGAGGTGCCACGTGGCCCGAGTTGCGCGGAGAAGAGTTACGCCTGTCCATGCAGGCTCTGGGACGTCTGACCGGACGTGTTGATGTTGAATCCCTGCTCGATGCAATTTTCGGGCAGTTCTGTATCGGGAAGTAAGTTTTGAGCGATTTCGATATCATCGTGATCGGCGGCGGCCATGCTGGTTGTGAAGCAGCCGCAGCGTCAGCACGCTTTGGGGCCAAGACGCTCCTGCTGACGCACAAGCTCGAAACCATCGGGGCTATGTCCTGCAATCCTGCCATCGGCGGCATCGGTAAAGGACATCTCGTGCGTGAGATTGACGCGCTGGATGGTCTGATGGGCAAAGCCGCTGATCGCGCTGGCATCCATTTCAAGCTGCTCAATCGCTCCAAGGGACCGGCTGTCCATGGCCCGCGCGCGCAGGCCGATCGCTCCCTTTACAGAACGGCTATTCAAACCCTGCTGGCAGAAACACCTAATCTGACGATCATGGCTGGAGCTGTTGGAGATCTGATTGAAGAGAACGGACATATTCGTGGTGTGATCTGCGAAAATGGTCGGTCCTTCCGCTGTGGCGCCGTGGTGCTCACGACAGGCACGTTTCTGCGCGGTGTCATCCATGTCGGCCACGAACAACAGCTTGCGGGGCGCATCGGTGAAGCGCCAGCTACCAAGCTGGGAGAACGACTGGAAGCTCTGAAGCTTCGTATGGGCCGCCTCAAGACTGGCACACCTCCACGCATTGCCCGAGACAGCATTGACTGGGAAAGCCTGCCTGAAGATCGGGGTGATGAAATTCCAGAGCCGTTCAGCCCTCTGACGAGCAGCATCACCAACGCCCAGGTCTCATGCCGGATCAGCCAGACCACACCGGAAACGCACCGGATCATCAACGAAAACCTGCACCGTTCAGCCATGTATGGTGGCGCGATTGCAGGCCGTGGCCCACGATATTGCCCATCGATTGAGGACAAGGTTGTCCGTTTCGCAGAGCGGTCTTCCCATCAGGTTTTTCTTGAGCCCGAAGCGCTCCCTGGAAATCCCGGGGGTGACCTTGTTTACCCGAACGGGATCAGCACCAGCCTTCCCGCTGATGTTCAGGCCCTCATGATCGCATCGATGCCGGGGCTGGAAAAAGCGCGGATCGTCACAGCCGGATACGCTGTGGAGTATGATTACGTCGATCCGCGAGAACTGATGCCCTCACTTCAGTTGCGCAGCCTGCCTGGCCTTTACCTTGCGGGGCAGATCAACGGCACGACAGGCTATGAAGAAGCTGGCGCTCAGGGCCTTCTTGCTGGCCTGAATGCCGCCCGCGCGACCGCCGGAAACGATCCGCTCATTCTGGATCGGAGCGATGCTTATCTGGGTGTCATGATCGACGACCTGACATTGCATGGCATCAGCGAGCCCTACCGCATGTTCACGTCACGGGCCGAGTATCGCCTGAGCCTTCGGGCTGACAATGCAGACCTACGACTTACGCCAAAAGGCATGGAAGCCGGCTGCATTCTCTCTGAACGCGCTGAAGCCTTTACCGACATGAAAACCCAGATTGACGCAGCCATGGCACTGGCAGCATCGACGACCTTCCTGCCCCAAGCCCTCAAAGACGTCGGGTTTGAGGTCTCTCTAGATGGACGACGTCGGAGCGTTCTGGATGTTCTTGCCAGCAACGGCGACCATTCGAAGGTGTTGGATCTGGCGCCATGGTTTGGCGCTCTGCCTCTCCGTATCCGCCGTCATGTGGAAACGGAAGCCCGCTACGGCGGCTATCTCCAGCGGCAGGATCGCGAGATCAAGCAGCTTGCATCCGAAAGCGCCATCGCTCTTCCGGACAATCTGGATTACAACGCTATCGGCGGCCTGAGCAGTGAAATGCGTGAGCGTTTTACTCAGGCACGACCAACCAGCTTTGCAGCTGCGCAACGTGTGCGAGGTGTAACCCCCGCTGCGCTGGTTGCCCTGCTGGCCCATGTAAGGACCCTGTCATGACCACCGTTTCACGTGAAACGCAGGAGAGACTGGAACGCTTCGCAGACCTGCTCGTGCAATGGAATGCGAAGATCAATCTGGTCAGCCCAAAAGATCTGGGCCAATTGTGGCCACGCCATATTCAGGACAGCCTGCAACTCGCAGACATGATTCCTGCCGGTGCAACCATTACTGATCTGGGCTCAGGCGGAGGCTTTCCTGGCCTTATTCTGGCAATCGCAACAGATAATCCTGTGACGTTGATTGAGTCCGATCAGCGGAAATGTGCCTTCCTCCGAGAAGCTGGACGCATCTGCGGAGCCAAAGTCACGGTCATTCCAAAGCGCATTGAAGCCGCAACCCCGCCAGAAGCCCACATCATTACAGCCCGCGCGCTGGCCCCGCTGGTCAAACTGCTCGGATGGGCGCGTCCTTTGCTGAAAGAAAACGGATTTTGTCTGTTTCTCAAAGGCATAAAGGCGCAGGATGAGTTGACCGAGGCAAGCCGTGACTGGCACATGACATCTACCATTCTTCCCAGCCGCACCGACCCCGGCGGAGCCATTATCAAGGTCAGTGATTTCAAGCGTGTCGTCTAATTCCGTATCCCCCACCACCCGCATCATTGCCGTCACCAACCAGAAGGGCGGTGTCGGCAAAACCACGACCACAATCAACCTAGCTGCTGCGCTGGCACGGAAACAGCGCGTCCTGCTCGTTGATCTGGACCCTCAAGGCAATGCCTCGACCGGGTTGGGCATTGAGTATGATCAGCGGAATATTGGCACATATGCCGCCCTAATGCAGGAAGCGGAGCCTCAGGCTCTCGCACAGCCGACAGAGTTCGAAAATCTTTCGATTATCACCGCCAATAATGAGCTGGCTGGTGCTGAACTTGAGATGATCGCAGATGAGCGTCGTGAATATCGTCTAAGGGATGCTCTGCGCTCCCTTGAAGGCGACTACAATACCATCCTGATCGATTGCCCGCCCAGCCTTGGCCTTCTCACGCTCAATGCCCTCGTCGCTGCAGACAGCGTTCTCGTGCCGCTACAGTGTGAGTTCTTTGCGCTGGAAGGGATCAGTCAGCTTGTGCGCACCATTGACCGTGTGCGGCGCGCTTTCAATGCAGATCTGCATCTCGAAGGCATTGTGCTGACCATGTACGATCGGCGGAACAACCTTTCAGAACTCGTGGCACAGGATGCACGAGGTTTCTTTGGTGAGCAGGTTCTCGAAACGCTAATCCCGAGAAATATTCGTATTTCCGAAGCCCAGAGTCATGGCAGCCCGGTGCTGAACTATGATGCACGCTCCACAGGCGCAGTCGCCTATGTGGCACTGGCGGACGAACTTCTGAAGCGAACCGAGAACAGGACAAAGGCGTAAGCTGCGATGGCCAAAAAGGACACTTCTCCGCGCCTCGGTCGTGGTCTTGCCGCCCTTCTGGGCGATCAGGCTCCCCAACTGGCCCGTGCTACGCGCGCCAATGCGCCTGTTCAGCAGCATACGTCCCTGCCCGTTGACGTGCTGGAGCCCAGCCCCTTTCAGCCCCGTCAGGACATGAACCCTGAGCGCCTGGAAGAACTGGCCAATTCCATTCGGTCCCGCGGCGTTCTGCAGCCCCTCCTCGTCCGACCAGACCCGTCCAACCCTGAGCGATACCAGATCATCGCTGGCGAGCGGCGGTGGCGCGCCTCTCAGCTAGCCGGGCTGCATAGTGTCCCAGTGCATGTACGCCAACTGGATGACACGGATGCCATGGCAGCCGCGCTTGTGGAAAACCTTCAGCGCGCCGACCTGAACCCGATCGAAGAAGCTGAAGGCCTTCAGCGGCTCATCACAGATTATACCCTGACGCAGGAAGAACTGGCCGGCGCTGTCGGAAAATCCCGACCTCATATCACCAATACCATGCGCTTGCTGAACCTGCCGCCAGAGATCCGGGCCCATGTTCGCCGCGGTGAACTCTCCGCCGGACATGCCCGTGCCCTTCTGAGCCATCCGGACCCGCTAGCTGCGGCCAAAACTGTTTTGGAAAAAGGGCTGAATGTCCGCCAGACAGAAGCTCTTGTTGCTGAAAAATCAGAGAAGAAAGCCGTTCAGAAAAAGCGCCGGGACGCAGAAATTGTCCAGATTGAAGAAGATCTGGCTCTTCGGCTGGGACTTAAAGTCCACATCGCTTACGATGGAAAAAAGGGCGGCTCGCTAAAGATCGATTACCGATCTCTTGAACAGTTTGAGAGCCTCATGCGCCTTCTCAACCGGGAATAAGAGGCGGTTATCAAAGGGAACCATCATTTTTTTTGGATTTTATTCATTATAATCTGAAAAAACCCCTTGCAAGCATTCCCGCTTCCCCTTTATAAGGCGCCTCACCGGAAACGGAGCGACGGGCACATAGCTCAGTTGGTAGAGCAGCTGACTCTTAATCAGCGGGTCCAAGGTTCGAGCCCTTGTGTGCCCACCAAGCTCCGTTTCCGGTCTTACCCTTGAAAATATAATTTTCTAAATTCGGTTGCTTTTACTTCTAAAAAGCATTTGCTCGAATATTTTCACAAAAATTAAAAACAATAGCCCCTAAAAGAGCATTCTTTGGTGCTAATGAAATCTTCCTATCGCCATTTTTGACGACAAGAAGATCTCATGGAAAAAGCTTTAAAGAATTTTTGCTCGGCGCTGTTTGCAGTTTTGTTGTACAAGCTTCTGCAAGAGTACCATCACGCATCCTATATTCTGGCTGCACTCGGCGGTTGCCTGATGCAATGGATTGTTGATGTGACAAGTGCTCGCTTAAAGAAAAAGAATACCTAACCAAGACCTCTTCAGAGGCATCCCCGGTTTATCCCCGAAAATCTGGCAGTTCATTAACAGCCACAACACGCCACAGCCCATTGATACGCTCGATAATCGAAATCGATAGATTTTGAATAGTGAAGCGCAGAGCAATATCAGGGTGAATGGCCAGAGCATGTGAAAGTGCCGCCCGGATCGCGCCACCGTGGCTCACAACAACCATATCCTGACCAGCATTTGCGTTCGCAAGATCTTCCAGCCCATGGGAGACGCGCGCACAAACATCCAGCATGCTTTCTCCGCCCGGCGGAAGCTCACTGGCTGACAAAGACCAGAATGGATTGGGCGGCAGCCTCAGCAGAGAGAGAAACTGATCGTGCGGCGTTCCGTGCCACTCTCCGATAGATTGCTCAATAAATCTTGGATCAACCGTGACGTCAGCATGTGTAAACGCTCCTGCGCAGCGTATCTGTGCAGCAGTGTCACGTGCTCTTTGCAGCGGTGAGGTATACCAGACAGCATCGGACGGCAGACGTCGAGCCAAAGCAGCGTATCCACCCTGCTGGCTCGCCATCGCATCCCTGCAAAGCGGAACGTCCATCGCGCCATACATGGTCTTACGCGCGCTCGCCTCTACAACGGCATGTCTGATCAGCCAGAAGCGGGTAATACCGCGTGGCAGTTCAGGCGTATCAAGAAAGTGCCCATGAGGGACGGCTTGGTCTGTCTGTGTCATGAGAGAGGCGCGTAACGGGGAACAGGGTTGGCGTCCAGAAGAACGTCCCAGTTTTCCAAAATGAGCTCAAGTTTGGCAAGCACCCGCTTCGCGTCTGCGCACTCCCGCTGCAAGCGCTGCTTTTCGTCCAGGCCCTCGTGCGATGGCTCTCCTGAGACCAGACGCGCGCCGCCACACAGTCTTAAAGCCCCAGCATGGCCAGTCACCAAGGGGTGTGGAACCGGAACAGGCTGGCCAAGAACACAGAGAAGTGCTGCCTCGCCCTCCCCTACCCATGGTGAAAGATCTGCATTGAGCCACCGATGCAACTTACGCGCATCTTCCAGTCCGAGAGGCGCATCCGGATTTTTGGGATCTTCCACCAGAAATGACAGAATGGTCGGCACAGCGTCCCACCGACCATCATCAGTAGGTTTCCCGACGGGCAGTAACGTACACGTAGGACTGGCCTCTACCAGCTTAACAGCCTCGGTCATGAAATCATTGAGTCTCTGACGGATCAGGGAATCAGGAAGCGAAAAGAGCGCATCCATTTCAGCGAGAGCGGCATGCCAGCGTAGGGCCAGACCGATATTGTGACCATTATTCAACGCGTGCCCGTCAGCCTGCTCAGGCCACTCGTCCCGATTTCCATAAGACTTTAGGCCTTTTGGAAGCGAAAACGCTGGCATCTTTTCCAGGATCACATCTGGCAGCAGAAGGGCCCCACAGAACGGCGGTCCGGTAAAGAATTTTGACCCCGTGATCATAACTAGCAGACCATTCCTGACCCATTCGGAAACACGCGACGGGCTGAGGCGAGCCTGACAGGCATCTACCACTACACTCAGATGCTCTCCCAACTCAGCCTGCAACTCTGCAACCGTTTCCATATCAGGTGCAGCAAGACCCGTTTTTGACTGATCCAGACGATGCAGCAGGACATGTCGGCCAGCTTTCACTTCTCGTCTGGCCAGTTCCCTACATTCGGCATTGATGTCTTCAAGCGGACGCGAAGTTCCATCCTCATTCCGGATGGTAACCCCGAACAGTTGTGTGTCTTCAGGGAAGCCCTCAATCAGCTCTCCCTTCCCGACTGTCGTGGAGCATGCGCTGTCACCCGCGAAATGACGGCCACGCGCAGCAAGGGGCACGCCGCTTCCTGTCTCGTCGGGCGCCAGAAGAATGGAACTGACGGGTCGATCTGTTCCAGCAGCGACAAGAGCAAGAACAGCAAGTTCGCAATCCGTGCCAGACGCCGACAGCAGAACAGCATCTTCAGGCAATCCGTAGTGGCGCCCAATACCTGCGCGCGCGCTTCTGACGATGCCTTCCTGCACAAGATCCGGGTCCTGCTTGGACAGAAGCGCATTCATCATCATGCAACGCGCGAATTCTGCTCCCCCGAACCCCCGCTCTGACAAAGAGGAGGCTGTGGAAGAACCGAACGTCACCGCCCAGGGGCGTGGACGATGAGAGCAGGAATACTTGTTCAGGCCAGTTTCGGGATCAACGGCCAGACGGGAATCCCCGCCACTACTCATCAATGTCTCTGCCGGCGCCATAACGTGCCACAGACGCACCAGAACGGGTCTGAGGCGCTTTGCGTCATCTTCGATGAACTCAGGCGTATTCGACAGGTGTTTCTTCAGAGTTCCCCAAAGGGACAGAAGCGTTGTGCTGTCCGGAACGTCTCCCGCACAGAGAGCCAGTTCCTGCGGAAGGGGATTGACCGCGTTCGTATCAAGCGCATGAAAGAGAGCGGCAACACGAGCAGCCGCAAAACTCGCAAGCCGGGCGTCTGCTCCATTGTGAAGAAGCCTGAAAAGCTCAACAGCCTGCCGAAGGAATGTCGGAGCCAGACCCGGCATTCGCAAACAGGGTTCACCCAGCTTCAAACATGCGCGGCCTGTAACCGAATGCGGTTCAGACAGAAGATTCTCACCGAGTTGAAAAGACTGCTCCAGCGAAATATCAAGCTCGGGCATCAGCCCTGCAGCAACGACCCTCAGATCCGGACGCTCCAAAACGTCTACAAGCGATCGGGTCAGTATATCAGCCAGCATGCCTCTAATCTCCTGCCTAACAGGAATGTCTGGGTAGCTCATTAAGGAACTCGGGGCGAGGCCTTAATGGTTACGGGAATTGGTTTCATTAATATTACCATGATCAAAGTTTGCGCCTCTTGTACAACACTGTAAGATACTTTCTCGTGACGGGGCAGGAGCTCCTACCGTGATGTTAAGAGGTTGAAATGCGGATATTGTTGACAGGCGGTTGCGGCTTCATAGGTTCAGCCGTGGTGCGTCATATTATCAGAAATACCGAACACAGCGTGCTGAATGTAGACTGCATGACGTATGCAGCTTCTGAAGATACCGTAGCCGAAGTCGCTTCTGATCCGCGTTATTCCCACGCACGGGCGAACATCGTAAACGGCGTTGAAATGCAGCGCCTCTTTGAGGAATATCGTCCGGATGCCGTCATGCATCTGGCGGCTGAAAGCCATGTAGACCGTTCGATTGATGGTCCTGGCGTTTTCATCCAGACAAATATTGTTGGCACTTATTCTCTTCTTGAAGCTGCCCGGAAATACTGGAGCAGCCTTGAGAATGATGAGAAAGCGGCTTTCCGTTTCCACCATATTTCAACGGATGAAGTGTTTGGCCACCTTGAGCCAAACGATCCGCCATTTACTGAAACAACCCCTTACGACCCTCGCAGCCCTTACTCCGCTTCAAAAGCCTCTTCCGATCATTTGGTTCGTGCCTGGTATCACACCTATGGCCTGCCAACTTTCGTCACCAACACAACCAACAACTATGGCATCTGGCACTTCCCGGAAAAGCTCATTCCGCTCGTGACCATCAACGCCATTGAAGGTCGCGAATTGCCGGTTTACGGCAAAGGTGAAAACATCCGTGACTGGCTGTTTGTTGAAGACCACGCTGAAGCCCTTGTCCGCGCTGTCGAAATCGGCGAGCCGGGAGAGACTTACGCCATTGGTGCACGTCAGCCCCGGACGAACCTGGAAGTCGTCAAGAAAATCTGCGCGGTTCTGGACGAACTTCTTCCTGACCCGGAAGGCCCGCGTGAACGTCTGATCCGCTATGTGACAGATCGCCCCGGCCATGACTTCCGTTATGAAATTGATCCGTCCCACGCCGAGAAAGAGCTGGACTGGAAAGCCAAGAACGACTTCGAAACCGGCATCCGCAAAACGGTTCAGTGGTATCTCGACAACCGTGACTGGTGGGAAGGAATCCGCTCCAAGCGTTACACGGGACAGCGACTGGGAACACGCTCATGAGCACGATCGAGACGAAGCCCATGAAGGGTATCATTCTGGCTGGTGGTTCAGGCACACGCCTGTATCCCATGACGCTTGCTTCCTCAAAGCAGCTCCTGCCGGTCTATGACAAGCCGATGATCTATTATCCTCTTTCCACGCTGATGCTGGCGGGAATCCGGGATATCATGATCATCACGACCCCGCATGACATGCCACAGTTTCAGCGCCTTCTGGGCGATGGTTCACAGTTCGGCGTCAACTTTGAATACCGCATCCAACCTTCCCCGGACGGTCTGGCCCAGGCATTTCTGATCGCGGAAGACTGGATCCAGGGGGCGCCTTGCGCACTCGCTCTTGGCGACAACCTGATCTTCTCCGAACATCTCGGCGTTCTGCTCCGTGCGGCATCGAACCGTCCGGAAGGGGCAACCGTCTTCGCCTATCAGGTCCGCGATCCAGAGCGTTATGGTGTGGTGTCGTTTGATGAAAGCGGTCGGGCCCTGAAGGTTGAGGAAAAGCCGTCCGAGCCAGAGTCTCATTGGGCCATCACAGGTCTGTATTTCTATGATCACCGCGTTGTGGATTTTGCCAAAAAGGTAAAGCCTAGCCCTCGTGGGGAACTGGAAATCACTGACCTTAACCGGATGTATCTTGAAGAGGGAACGTTGCAGGTCGATCGCCTTGGGCGCGGCTGTGCCTGGCTTGACGCCGGCATGCCGGACAGCCTGATGCAGGCTGGAACCTTCGTTCAGACCATTCAGTCCCGTCAGGGTATGCTGGTTGGCTCACCTGCTGAAGTCGCATTCCGCAACAAGTTCATCAACGCTGATCAGCTTCGTGCCCATGCGAAGAAAATGGGCAAGACAGAGCTCGGGCGTCTTCTGCTTGAACTCGCGGACCACGCTTCCTGAAATAAAAACCCCAAACGCTGTCTGATTTTTCAGACAGCGTTTTTTCGGAGGCAATCTCTATTTGGCCTCCAGTTCTCAAACGTCATTTATAAAAAGGAATTTGTTATGAAGGTTGAACGTCTCGCCATTCCCGACGTCATTCTTGTCACGCCGCCGCGTTTTAGTGACAACCGGGGTTTCTTTTCAGAAACTTACAATTTCGATCGTATGACGGAAGCGGGCATCAACCTTCCTTTTGTTCAGGACAATCAGAGCCTGTCCTGCGAGAAAGGCGTTGTGCGCGGGCTTCACTGCCAGCTTGCCCCCTATGAGCAGGGAAAGCTGGTTCGTGTAACGCGCGGTGCAATCTGGGATGTTGCTGTAGATGCCCGCACAGGCTCCCCGACCTACGGTCAGTGGGTAGCTGCAGAGCTGTCTGCTGAAAACTGGTCTCAGCTCTGGGTTCCGCCGGGCTTTCTGCATGGTTTCGTGACTCTCGAAGAGAACACGGAAGTTCAGTACAAATGCACATCGCTTTACAGCAAGGTTTCCGAGCGCGCCGTCATCTGGAACTGCCCGGACCTGAACATCGATTGGCCCATCGCCGAAGAAGAGGCTATCCTTTCTGACAAGGATAAGGTCGCTCCGCACTTCTCCGCAGCCAAGGGCTGGTTCTCTTACGAAAAGTGAGTCGCATTATGTCCAGCACAGGTCCTATCCTTGTCACGGGCGGCAATGGCCAGCTCGCGACGTCTCTTGCGAACATCGGGGGTGATCAGATCATCCGTGTTGGGCGCCCTGAATTCGACTTCGACAAGCCGGAAACCATTTCCGCAGCTATCGAAAAATACCGCCCTGAAGCTGTCGTGAATGCAGCTGCCTGGACGGCCGTTGATCTGGCAGAAACGGAAACAGCTGGAGCGGAGCGCGCCAACTGCTCAGGGCCAAAGGCGCTCGCGGAAGCCTGCGCAAAGGCTGGCATTCCGTTCATCCACGTTTCAACGGACTATGTTTTCTCCGGTGACAAGGGATCTCCTTACACGGAAGAGGATCCTACCAGCCCTGAAACAGTCTATGGCAGCACAAAAGCTGACGGCGAACAGGCTGTTCTGGCGGCAAACCCAAAGAGCATCATCCTTCGGACCTCTTGGGTTTACTCCGCGCACGGCAAAAATTTCGTCAAGACCATGATCAATGCTGGCGCCAAAAATCCAGCGCTCAAGGTTGTTGGCGACCAAAGCGGCAACCCCACCAGTTCTGACGATCTGGCTGACGCTATTCTCGCTATCCTGGCCCTCATCGAGAAAGATGGCTGGAAGCCGGAATTTGCTGGCATTTATCATGCCAGCGGTACAGGCGAGACGACATGGCACGGTCTGGCTGTCGCTGCCCTGGAAGAAGCAGAAAAGCATGGTCAATCCATGCCAACAGTCAGTGCAATCCGGACTGAAGACTGGCCGACCCCGGCCAAGCGTCCGCAGGATTCAAGACTGGATTGTTCAAAACTTCATCGTGTGTTTGGCGTTCGGTTGCCTGAATGGCGTGAAAGCGTCGCACGGACAGTCCACCGGCTTTTCGCTGCGATCTGAAAAAATGGGTCATCCAGCAATTACGCAGGATGACCCTCCTGCCCAGCTTCCCTGACCCGTCTTAACCAAGGATATTATGTCTTCTCCCCACTCCGGCATTCGCCGCTGGAACCCACAGATGATACGGGGAGGAGCAAGCCAGACCGCCGACAGGACAGACCGTGTCGCCATTCTACTGTCCTTGCATAACGGCGAGACCTATCTCAACGCACAGCTCGACAGCATTCTCGCGCAGACCCACACGGACTGGGTCCTTTACTGGCGTGATGACGGATCAACTGATGCCTCCCGTGTGATCATGCTCTCATTCGAAGAGCATCGCGGACATGGGCGTTGCATCGAAATTACATCCGTCATGGGCAATATGGGCGTGACGGGGTCTTATCTGCATCTTCTGGATTCCATTCCTCCAACGCCATTCGTAGCGTTCGCGGACCAGGATGATGTCTGGCAGCCTCAAAAGCTGGAATGGGCGCTGGAATGGCTCCAGAAACAGCCGCTCGATGTGCCCGCTTTATATTGTGCCCGTCAGTATCTGACAGATTCTTCGCTCAACGTGTTCAGTAAGTCGGCGTCCCTCAGCCGAACCCCTGACTTTGCATCCGCTCTGACGCAAAACATCGCAACCGGGCACACGGTTGTTATCAACGCTGCGACATATGAGCTTTTATATGAGCGACTGCCTCCACCCTTCATCCTGCATGACTGGTGGGCTTATCTCGTTACGATGGCCTCTGGCGGCAAAGTTTTTTTTGATGAGCGATGTGCCAGCTATTATCGCCAGCACGCGCGCAATACCGTCGGGGCAAAACGCTCGCTTCTCAGCCGCGGCTTAAGTGCTCTCAGACGTGGACCCGGCGTCTTCATGACGATCTTTGAGTCCAATGTTCAGCATCTGCTCCATGAGCCAGATATCCTGACAGAAGACGCACAGACCCTTCTGTCAGAACTGGCGGGAGCCCGGACGTTAAGAGCCAGAATCAAAATCCTCTGGAGGCGAAGAGAGCTTCAACGCCAGACACGTTGTGAGACCGCTATTTTCCGTCTCTGGTTTCTTCTCGCGGTCCGACAGCCTTCTCAAGGCTGAATATGTAGCTCGCGCCGCATGGCGTCCATGAAAGCCCCGTCATGCTCAAGACTGAATGGGCGTGCAGACGCGTAATCATAAGCAATACTGGCTGCCTTGATGCGCAGGTCTTCAGGTTCTGAAGCATACCGCGGAACAATATGCGTATGAAGAGACGGTGCCAGATTGCACCATGTTTCGTAATTGATGCGATTTGAGGCGGTAAGAGCCAAAAGAGCATCCCCAATAGCGGCAACATCCAGAAGATATTGAATCCGCTCCTCACCTTTCAGGTCATTCAGGGACGGCACAACAGGATCGGCGAGGAGTTGGCAATATCCTGCAAGAGGCTGCGTCTCACCAATAACAAGCCAGCCTGATTTCATACGCCCAATGACAAACGGGTTGCTGCCACTTCGCGCGGCAACAACCCGTTTTGCAATAACATCCAACATGCATGTTTCCCTTCAAAAAGGGAAAGCTATCATGCAGCGGAACGTGCGTCCTCTTCATCCTCTTCCGGCACAATACGCTTGTTGTCGCGAGTGGGCCGGAAACGGTTTTCCACCAAGGCGTCTTCAATATCTTCGAGAGAAGCACCGGATGTTTCTGGGACGAAGAAAAAGACAAAGATAACTGAAGCCAGATTGACGAGGGCATAGAACCACATCGTCCATGTCAGACCAATGCCCTCTGCCATCGTAAGAGCCGTGCTGGTGACGAGCAGGTCAGCCCCCCACAGGGTAGCGGCATGCAGGGAGGTCGCCTGTCCACGCATGGACAGCGGGAACATCTCAGCACCCAGCAACCAGCCACAGACCTGAATGCCACCCGAGTTGAACATCATAAACAGCAGCAGGAACGCTACGATCAGATATGACCCTGCACTACCTGCGGCAGGGTGCAGCATGAACATGATACCTAGGCCAACCAGCGAGAGTGCTGCCCCTGGCCCCATGATCAACATCAGACGACGACGACCAATCCTGTCCACAAAGAGACAGCCGAGAATGGTCATGATGCAATAAACGATCGCAACACCCAGCGATGCCCAGAGCGCTGAAGAAGCTCCGAAACCAGCATCATTCAGAAATGTCGGGGCGTAGTAGATCATCATCTCCAGGCCACCACACTGGGTAAAGAATGCTACACCCAGTGCTGCGACGAGGGCTGGTCGAACCCAGGGCTGGAAAAGACCGTGCCATCCCCGGTTCTCCTGCTTGATGCCCTCTGCATTTTCACGAATGGCCTCAACTTCTTTGCGAACTGCCCTTTTTGTGGTGCGGATACGGCTAAGGTGAAGAATGGCATTCTTCATGCCTTCATTCTCAGCAGACCAGCGCGGGCTCTTTGGCATGAAGAACATGGATACAAAGACAAGGAAAGCCGGTATGGCGGCAATCCCCACCATGGGGCGCCAGCCCCAGTTCGTGCGCTGTGTAAGACCGATGATATTGGCAATCAGAATACCGAGGCCGATCGCCACGTTAAACATCGTCACAAGGCTTCCCCGCCGTTCTTGGGGGGCCAGCTCCGAAATATACATCGGCACAACCTGTGTGGAACCGCCGACGGCAAGTCCAAGCACAAATCGTGCAGCAATGAGGCTCCATACATCCGGCGAGAAAGCGCACGCTGTCGCGCCAAGGACAAAGACACCACTCACGAGACACGTTGTGGTGCGCCGTCCGAATTTCTCTGAGAGAGACCCGGCCACAAAGGCGCCGAATACTGCTCCAAGAAGAATAGCCGAAGCGACGCTTTCTTTCATTGTAGAGTTCAGATGAAAATCATCGCCAATCAAAGGCAATGTGCCGGAGATGATGCCTGTGTCGTAGCCGTAGAGGCCACCGCAGATTGCAGCAACCATGGCTGCAAGCATCAGGATCAATTTCGCGTTCGGTGAGACCTCAACCTGTGAGAGGTCTATCTTTTCACGAGCAGGTCGAGATGTTTTTGTATCATTTGGCATAATGACATTAACATATCGCAATCTATTCAGTTTTTCCGCATTTTTCTATTTTTTTGAAAATTAAGTGAGCTTCCACTTATTGTGGCCACGAAAACCAGAATTCTATATGAATATCAGGACTGCTCCGGAGACCTTCTATGCTGACGCCCACACCCGATACCACCCGTGATGTGCCCTATATTTCTGGTAGAATCCTGATCATCATGCACATCTGTATCGTTGCTTTCATCGTGTTCGTGCACTGGTTTGCCGGATCTCTTAATTAGTCCTCAGCCTCGTCCAGAGGTTCGCCAATCCATAAAAAATCCCTGCTCCCAACCCAATCCAGAATGGAATGGGGATATCCGTTATCCAGGACAGCATCAGACCACCCCAGGACAGGACAAGAGCGAGCAATACGGAAACCAGTAGTCCTATCGCCGGGCATAGCCCTAGCCTCAATGCCGTAGCCGCCGGACCAATCATGAGACTGAAGGCCAGCAATGCTCCGGAGACTTCAGCACATGCTGAACAGGCCAAAGCTGCTACAGCCATAAATCCAAGGGACGTCAGGCGCACAGGAACACCACGTGCACGCGCCACTTCTGGCGTCAGGCTCGAAAACAGAAGCGGCCGCCCAAGAAAAACCAGCCCCAACAGACAGAGGACCGTCACTCCAGCCAGAATGAACAGCGTCGGAGTGTCAATTCCGAGCACATCCCCAAATAGCAGTGTCGTCGCCATGCTGGAGGCTCCGTTGGCCTCATGCAGGAACCAGGTGCCCAAGCCAAGGCTGGCAGCAAGCACAAGGCCAATCGTGCTGTCTCTCTGAGGGGGAATTTTACCGCGTCCCTCACCTTCGCTTCCTATGGCAAGGCCTGCCAGAAGGCTGAAAGCAATCATTCCAAAGAGAGGCGAAACGCCAAGCCAGACTGCCCCTGCGGCTCCACTGAAGCCAATGTGGGACAGTGCATGGGCTGCAAAAGCCTGTCGCCGCAGGCTCAGAAACCATCCCACAGTTCCTGCGAGAACAGAGACGAGCGTGCATCCCAGAAATGCATGCCGCATGAATTCAAATTCGAACATGCAACTCGCCATTTTCCAGAGCCAGAACGCGCGTTACTTTTCCTTCCAGCGCGGCAGTTTCATGAGATGTCATAAGAATTGAAACGCCAAGGGTCTGGGTGAGTGATACCAGCAGGGCAACAATCTGCTGCTGTGCGTCATGATCCAGAGCGGCAAGGGGTTCGTCCAGAAGGAGCAGACCCGGTTGACCGGCAAGTGCCTGTGCCAGACAGACACGCTGTCGCTCTCCCCCTGACAGATGTCCCAGAGGTCGTTTTGAAAAAGACAGCGCTCCAGTCAGGGCAAGAAGCCTCTCGGCCTCCCTTTTTCTTTGACCAAAATGAACAGGCACGCCCCAGCGCGCACCATCCATGGCAGCCATCACATGACTGATCGCCGGGATCATGAGAGCCGCATCGCTCAAGCCCTGCGGCATATATCCAATGCGTTCACAGGCCATTCCGGGGGAGAGGCCATCAATCAGGATCTGTCCTTTCTCAGGCCTTACAAGATCCAGACAGGCCCGCAGAACAGTCGATTTTCCTGCACCATTTCGTCCTGACAAAAGCGTAATGCCTTCAAGAGGGACGGTCAGGGAAACCTGATTTAAAACACGTGTCTGGCCTGCACAGAGGGTAACATTCTCAAGAACAAGGTTATCGGGACTGGCCATCAAGTGCCTGCTGAACGGACTGAAGGATCGACGAGACCCAGTCTTGCCATTGCTGGCTGACAGGGAGCGTCTCTCCTATCATAACCAGCGGCAGACCGCTGCCCCTGGCCCGCTCTACCATACGGTCAATCTGTGGAGACCTGACGGCAGGATTGACGATTAGAAATCTGATCTGTCTGCTGTCTATTGCGGTTTCCAGTTGGGCCACATCACGCGGCGACGGTTCGCTATGATGCATGACTGACAGGGCAAACCCGGGGTCAATGATCCTGAGTCCCATCGTCTGGATCAGATCAGCTCCCACCGGTTCCATGACACCGATGATAGTCCCGTCGTATTTCTGCCTGATGACTGCTGTCTGGCCAGACAGAGCATCAACCTGAGTCAGAAAGCTCGTTAGGCGGCTACGAATATCCGTCTGATCCAGGCCCCGCGCTATAAACGCGTCCGCCACGGCTGAGGCCACTTTACGCACGGCGTTCAGATCGAGGAACAGATGCGGATTATCCCCTGCGCGCCATCCAGCTTCTTCTGCTGCAATAATCCGTGTTGCTGATGAAGGAGAAAAATGAACTGCCCAGTCATCGTAGGTCGCGCCATTCAGAACGATGACGCTGGCATGAGCCATGTTCCGCGCCATGGATGGCGTTGGCGTCAATTCATGGGGATCGATGCCCGGAGTTGAAATTAAAGACTGTGTCTGGACGGCCGGTCCACCAATCTGCGCTGCAATATTACACCAGGCTGCCTCAACGCAGACCACAGGCAACGGAGCAGCATACGCAAAAGGCGCAGTCAGAAGCGAACCAGCCAGAAACAGGGTTCGGACACAGCGCATGAGTTTCCCCGGACGGATGGAAAGGAAAAACGTTATAAGATAACATTCTTCCTTTGGCTATCCTCGGGACGGCGGCCTTACGTAAAGTTCGGTTGCTGCGGCAAGAACCTTACGCTGATACGCCATATTCAATGGCACGGTCCGCGAATGGTAATCTCCAATGGCACGCATGAGATTCCCGTGTTCATTATCCAGAGCGGTGCGCAGGATCATCGCAGCGGCAGCAACATTAAAACAAGGCTCAAGGGCCAGTCGCGTTGCAATCTGGGCAGGGCTCTGGTGCAGCATGGATGAAATAGGAAGGATCCAACGCGAATTGATCTGCATGAGACCAATATCCACTGATCCATCCTTATTCTGGCTAACCTTGCCCATCACTCCCCCCTCAACCCGCTGAATTGCCGGAAGAACACGGGGAGGAATGCGATAATGCAAAGCCGAAGCAAGCATACAGGCTAGGAAACCAGCGGCCATGAAACCCTGTCATCTTTATTAAAGAAGCTCATAGTCTAGCATCCCCTGACCCTACCTGCCATCCTGGCACAACAAGCCGAAAGAATAAGAGCAACAGGAATGAACACACAGGATACTTCCGCAACCCTGACCTTGGATGCTCTGTCCATACCCTATCAGCGTCGCATTTATGACTATGATCCATCCGCCGGGAAACTAGGTATCGCCGCCGCCAAAGCTCTGGGTCTTTCCCCGGATCATGTTCTCAAGACCCTGATGGTGCAGATTGACGGGCGCCCTGCCTGTGTTGTCCTGCCTGCTGATCGCGAGTTGGATTTCACACGGGTCGCAGCAGCATTTGGGGGAAGAAAAGCCAAAATGCTCTCTCGCCCGGAGGCAGAACAGCGGACAGGGTACAAGATTGGCGGTGTAAGCCCATTCGGCCAGCGCAGTATTGTACCAACAGCGTTTGATCAGAGTGCAATGGATGGCCCTCCTGTCGTCATCAATGGTGGAGACCGAGGCCTTCTTCTGGAACTTGGACCGGAAGATGCTCTCATAGCGACGAACGGTCTGGTCGCAGACCTCGTTCGCCCCCTGCCCTGAATTTGGACACAGACCTGATCCTTCATATTGAAAGGGCAAGGTCTGATCCGGCGATACGCGCTTCGTGTGTAAAAACACAAAAATCGTGGAGCAGAAATTTCAGATTTTTTGGGAGAAACTGGTGGAGCCAATCGGGATCGAACCGACGACCTCCTGAATGCCATTCAGGCGCTCTCCCAACTGAGCTATGGCCCCACGTGTTTCATCTACAGCCCCTTTGGGGTGGAGCCGGATGAGCGCGGTATATAAGGATGTTTTCATCGTGACAAGCCATAAAAACACTTTTTCAGGCTAGAATCACGTTCTCCTGACGCAGCTTCTCAAGAAGCGAAAGCCGTGGAAGTCCAAGGATAGCATCCTGATCGCCTAAAATTTTGGAAAAGAGCTGAATACCCAAGCCTTCCAGCCGATAAGCTCCTACGCAGGACAGTATCCTGTCTCCCTCTTCCTCTAGATAGAACTCCAGAAATTCATCGGAAAAGGGGCGCATCGTCATTTGAGGAGTAGCGAGTGTCTCCCAGATTTTCTGTGTGCCCCGATACAAAACGACAGCCGTCTGAAGGATATGCGTGCGGTTTCGAAGGTATTTAAGATGCGTCTTCGCCTCACTGAGATCCTGCGGCTTCGCAAAGGCTGTTCCGTCCAGATCGAGGATCTGGTCAGCCGCGATAATCAGACTGGTGTCCGGCGATACGTCGGCCGCAAGCCTCGCTTTGGCATCCGCAAGAGCCAAAGCCGTGTCTCCCAGAGATTTTCTTTCACTTTCACACTGCTGGCGCAAAGCCTCTTCATCCAGATCTACCGGTCGAACCTGAATGATCAGACCACTCTCTTCCAGAAGTACTCGCCGGGCACTCGAGCCACTTGCGAGGATTATGGAATTATTGAGCAAGGTCATAAGATGCGACTCCAAACTATCGACGGCGAGCACGAGTACCAGTACTGCGTATGACCCGGTGAAAAGATTGTGTCAGTACTGGGGTACATGGGGACAGTACTTGAAGTTTGCGGGAAGGTACCGAGTACCGTGGATTGTTGGGTACGCCCCCAAATTTTGGGGGTTGTACACAGGGGGTCTGTGAGCAAATCGGGATAGAATCCTGCACCCCCTTGTCCACTGCGGGTTTTGCAGTTGTACACAGTGTGAGTAAGACGGGGTACATTTTTAGAGAGCCGGGTACCCCGGTATCCACAGGGATCATCCTATCCTCCAGGATTTCTTTCTTATTTCTTTCATGGTTAGTGAGCGGCATGAATTCGGAAAACGCACCCCTCTCCCCATCCTCGAAACCGCTCCTGAGAGCTCTCAAGGGTGAAGCTGTCTGGCCCCCGCCGGTCTGGCTCATGCGGCAGGCAGGGCGTTACCTTCCCGAATTTCGTGCCATGCGTGACAAGGCTGACTTCCTGACACGCTGCATGACTCCGGACATGGCTGAAGAACTCACCCTTCAGCCGATCCGCAGGTATGGAATGGACGGAGCAATCCTGTTCTCGGACATTCTCATCCTGCCCTGGGCAATGGGTCAGTCCCTTGAATTCATTGATGGTCGGGGCCCGGTTCTTGGCGCCATTCGTTCTCAGGCAGATCTGGAAAAACTTGATCCCAAGCGTGTACAGGACGCCACGGCACCTGTTCGGGAAACACTCTCGCGACTGAGTAAATCACTCCCAGATGTCACGACATTGCTCGGCTTTGCTGGTAGCCCATTTACGGTCGCCTGTTACATGGTTGAGGGCGGCGGATCGCGGGATTTCGCCAATACCCGCAAAATGATGCAAACTGATCCAGCGCTGTTTGATCGTCTGATTGAAACCCTGACGATCAGCACGGCAGAGATGCTTTGCGGTCAGATTGAAGCAGGCGCTGAAGCTGTCATGCTCTTTGATTCCTGGGCTGGAATTCTCCCTCCCAACGCGTTTCGTCGCTATGTGATTGAACCTACCCGGCAGATCGTGCGTCATATCCGGGAGAAGCATCCGAATACGCCGATTATCGGTTTCCCGCGCCTCGGAGGGATCATGATACGCGAATACGCAGAAAAGACCGGGATCAATACGCTGGCGCTCGATACAGTGGCTGATCCGGCACAGATTGCGGAGCTGGTACCAAACGTGACGCTACAAGGGAATATGGACCCGATGGTCCTGTTTTCTGGCGGTGAGGCCATGGTGCGTGAAGCTCAGGGGATCCGGGACGCGCTTCGTGGGCGTTCGCATGTTTTCAACCTGGGACACGGCGTTATGCAGCACACGCCGCCTGAAAACGTCGGTGCCCTCGTTGAGGCGGTGCGCGCGATATGACCACGGCTCTGGATGCAGCAGGCCAGCTGAAACTGGTCATCTTCGACTGTGACGGTGTACTCGTGGACAGTGAGCGTGCGTCCTGCCGGGCCACAGCAGAGTTTGCTCGGTCCCTGGGTCTTAAGATTTCAGACGATGAGGCTCATGACCGGTTTTCAGGTAAGGCACTCTCTCAGGTCGTGAAGGAGCTGGAGCACGAAACAGGACGTGTTCTGCCTGAAAATACGGCACTCAAAATGAGGGAAAATCTTGTACGTCTGATGCAGAAAATGGCAGAACCTGTAGAGGGTGCGCCAGAAATGCTGCATGGAATACGTGGTTTGCAACTGCCGTTTCGTGTTGGTTCGAACTCGTCTGTCGTTGAGATGGATGCCAAGTTTGAACGGACACAGATGACCATGTTTTTCCCGGAAAACCGGGTCCATTCAGCAAATGACATGGATGAACCGAAGCCCTCTCCTGAGGTTTATCTGTACGCTGCAAAAGCAGAAGGTGTTCTGCCAGAAAACTGTGTTGTGATTGAGGATAGTGACACGGGTGCTGAAGCCGCCCGGCGTGCTGGTATGAGTTGTGTGCTTCTTCGTTCAGAAGGCCTCCCTCTGCCGACATTTTGGCCAACGCCAGGCTTTGTCAGAATCGGTCATCTTTCCGAACTGGTACCGCTGCTTCGCAAGACACTTCAAAGCCAGAAAGACAACTGATGGACTTTGTTGTTGATCACCTGAGTTGGTTCCTGTCCCTCCATATCATGGCCTTCACGGCCTGGATGGCGGGGACATTCTATCTGCCACGCCTCTACGTGTACCATACCCAGACAACGCCTGGTACTGCGGAGAGCGAACGTTTCAAAATCATGGAACGCAAGCTTCTCCGTCAGATCATGACGCCTGCGATGATTGTTACCGTGCTTGTGGGAGGGATGATGTCGTCTGTGCCGGGTCTGGTGGACTGGAACAGCGGCTGGTGGTGGACAAAAGTGATTTGTGTTCTCGGCCTCATGGGGTTTCATGGGGCATGCAGCAAATGGCGTCGTCTGTTCGCAGAAGACCGTAATCCGCATTCCGAGAAATATTACCGGATCGCAAATGAGGTACCGACCATTCTCATGGTGATCATTGTCATCATGATCATGGTTCGGCCCTGAGACACGTAGCCTGTAAAGAGACGGCCTTAGAGAAGGCCGTATTTGACGCCAGTCATTTCTTCAGAAATTGCCCAGAGGCGTTTTGCAAGCGTATGATCTGACGCAGCCTCTGGCAGCCCGGCGTCACCCGGGAGACCGGTTCTTTCTCCCTTGCCCTGAGGCCCGTAATAACCCCCGTCCTGCGCTTCAGGAGACGCCAGAGCATAGAGAAGGGGCCAAGCCCCCTCCTCCACTGTCTGCCCCATCATATGAAACACGGGGCCGGCAAAGCTTCGGGCAATTTTACGACCCCAGCGGCCAACGGGGGTACCATTCCGATCAAGCGAGCCGTTATTGGAGACAATATCGCTTGCCGCCCAGCCGGGATGAGCAGCCCGTGAATGAATGGGCCAGGGAGCTTTCTTGGCCCGGCGGTCTAGTTCCAGAGCAAAGAGCAGATTTGAAAGTTTACTCTGCCGGTAACGTGCCATCGGATTGTAGCGGTGCCGGGCATTCAGATCACCAAACGGAATTTCACCCTTCAGGGCAGCAAGAGACGCGACAGTCATGATCGTCGCATTGCCCGCGGCTAACAGAGGGAGCAGCCGTCCGGTCAGAGCAAAGTGACCAAGGTGGTTGGTACCAAACTGAAGTTCAAACCCGTCTTTTGTGGTGAGCCGGGATGCAGGGCCCATGATGCCAGCATTATTGGCAAGAAGCTGAATGGGGCGTCCCTGCTCGCGCAAAGCGGTGGCGAAAGCTGCAATAGATGCCAGTGAGGCAAGATCCAGCACTTCAAAGCGGCCCTGCACACTTGGAACACGTTCATACAGGCGATTAAGAGCCGCCCTGCCCTTTTCCAGGTTACGCCCACTCAAAATGATGGAAGCGCCACGTTCAGCCAGTCCACAGGCAATTTCGAAACCCAGACCGCCTGTGGAGCCCGTAATGAGCGCAGTCTGACCATCCAGACGATTCAGATTATCAAGAGACCAGCTGATCTGGGAAAGACGGGTCATCAGTGTTGTCCTTTTTCGTGGGCTCCGGCGGCTGAGCGCTTTTCATCTTCTTCAGCCTGTTTCATGGCTTCTTCGGTCAATCGCTTCTCGTTTTTTTTGAGAAAGAGAAACGCTCCTCCCAGACAACAGGCTCCTACGACGGCCAGAGCAATTCCAACCGGCCCAGTGATCTTTTCAATCTGCTTACCGAGTTCATAAGTGATGAAGGCATAGCCTCCAGCCCAGAAGAGACCGCCCAGCGCGTTGAAAAAAAGAAACGAATGCCAGGGCATTCGGTTTGCTCCAGCCAGAAGGGCCACGAACACGCGCAGAACAGCGACGAAGCGTCCAAGGAAGACAACAATCCCGCCGTGTTTGCGAAAAAGATAGCGACCGAGCATCAGGCGCTCATCAGTCAATCCGACTTTCTTGCCGTGTTTCTTCAGGATGCTGTAGCCAAAATGGTGGCCGAGCAGATACCCGAAATTATCGCCCATGATGGCGCCTGTCACAGCGGCAAGGGCAATCCATCGAATCTCGAGATGATGCGTACTTCCTGCATAGAGGGACGCAGCAATGATGATGCTTTCCGCTGGCAGTGGCAGGCCCATGCTTTCCAGCATGACTGTCACGCCGATAACGCCGTAGCCATATTCCTGGAGCAGGTGATCGAGAAATTGCGTGAGATGAAACAGTGTCGTGATCCTGTGCGAATATGGCGGAAGGCAAAACCGCCAGCTACGATATTAGGACATCAGACACGGGATGAAAAATGACTGAGCTTTGCCCTCCTCACGTAGCCGGAAACTGGCCCTCCTGGGTTGGCCCTGAACTCGTGGCTGGCCGCACTCTTTCTTTCTCTGAACTCAGAACGATCGAAGACTGGGTATTCTGGCAGGAGACCCGACCAGAAGAGCAAGGCCGCACTGTGATCGTCGGACGACGTCACGATGGAACACTCGTAGACCTGATACCGCCAGAGAGAACCGTCGGAACCCGTGTTCACGAATATGGTGGAGGAGCGTGGGATGTCCGCCTGAAAAACGGATATCCGGAAGTCGTTTTCAGTGACCGAAAGGTCGGCGGCCTGTGGTTCAGCAACAGAGAAGGCACGTTTCAGGCGTTATCTGACGATCGTGCACCGGAAATGCGTTATGCTGATCTGACATGGGATACAGCCGGAGACGGTGTTTTCTGCGTTCGTGAAACGCATGACGAAGGTCTGCCAACAGCGGCGCTTGTTCATGTATCACACTCGGGCCAGGAAACGGTTCTGGTAGACGGGGCTGATTTCTATGCAGCCCCTCGCCCCTCGTTGGATGGTGCCTCTCTGGCTTGGTTCTCCTGGCAGAATCCAGAGATGCCGTGGACAGTCACCCGACTGTATGTGGCACCTATTGACCGAACCGGCCTCAAGCTTGGACGAGCCACAGATCTGAGTGGTCAGACACCCTGCAGCATTATTGAACCGCGTTGGGGGGCAGATGGTAGCCTCTATGCGACATCAGATGCTCAGGGCTGCTGGACGCCTGTTAAATTCGTGCATGATCAAACGGAATGGAAAAAGCAGTTTTTCCCAGAGGCTGGAGCTGAGATTGGTCTGCCGCATTGGGTCTTCGGACAAAGAACACTCACGCCACTGCCTGACGGTCAGCTTCTCGCATTAGGAATTCGGGAAGGCCTCACTGGCGTTCTGCTCTTTGCAGATGGACATTGGAAAACTGTTCAGATGGGAGCGCCCGTCAACGTTCCAGAGCGTCTGTCGAACGGACAGTTTGTCTGGATTGATGCCCCCGAAAACGCTCCACCTGCTTTGGCTATTGGTGACATGGATGGGAATTTCGAGCGTTTTCGCCCAAGTGTTGTGCTGCCTGATACGATTACGTCTGACGACATCGCCAAGCCTTCTTTGTTTTCCTTTCCAACCGCGGATGGATCGAAGGCATATGCGCTCTTCTATGAACCTGCGAGCAGCACGTCGCATCTAAAAGAAGGAGAAAAACCGCCTTTGGTTGTTATGGCTCATGGCGGTCCAACAGGGCGTGCCGATTCAGGCTTTGCTTTCAAAGTGCAATGGTGGACTTCCCGCGGTTTCGCTGTTCTTGATGTCAATTACCGCGGTTCAACAGGGTTTGGTCGCAAATATCGGGAGGCCCTAAACGAACAATGGGGTGTTGCAGATGTTGAGGATTGCCTTACTGGTGTTCAGTCCCTGATTGAACAAGGACTGGTTGATCCAGCACGCTGCGTTATTCGCGGAAGCAGTGCAGGAGGCCTGACGGTTCTGTCTGCGCTTGCACAGTCTGATCTCTTTGCGGCAGGCGCCTCTCTTTATGGCGTTACCGATCTAAGGGCCTTGGCAGCAGAAACGCATAAATTCGAAGCACGCTATCTGGATGGTCTGATTGGGCCTTATCCCGAAAAGGAAGCTGTGTATCTGGAACGTTCTCCTCTTACACATGCGGAGAAAATTTCCGTTCCTGTCCTGTTCCTGCATGGCGGTGCTGACAAGGTGGTGCCTCTCGCACAGGCTGAAGCCATGAGAACAAAACTGGCACAGTCTGATCTCCATGTTTACCCGGACGAAGGTCACGGTTTTAGAGCCCGCGAAGTTGTCGAAGATGCTCTTGAGAGAGAGCTGAGATTTTACCGAACTGTTTTTGCCACATCCGCTGATCCGGCCTTATGAATAAAGAAATCAAAATAGAAGACTTTATAAAAATTCGATTTTATTCCGGAATGGTATGTTTGAATGTTCTGAATAAGAAACATTCAATTGGACAGAATGAAATTGCTTTGTCGCGGGCAGCGCAAACATGCATGCCCTGCCCTTGCGTTTGATCCCGGCACAGGAGAGACTCAGCTTAACCGGTTGCGCATTTAACTGTTGGATGCGCAACCTGACATCCAAAAAATCATCTCATCGGACCTTCTATGAAACATCGCAAACTTGGACGCACCGGTCTTCAGGTCAGTGAAATCTGCCTGGGCACAATGACTTTCGGTCAGCAGAATACGGAAGCCGAAGGGCATGCACAGCTCGATATGGCGCTCGATCAGGGGATCAACTTTATTGATACTGCTGAACTTTATTCCATTCCCCCGCGTGCTGAGACCTATGGCGCGACTGAGACCATTGTTGGAAGTTGGCTAAAAGCTCGCGGCGGCCGTGACAAACTTGTTATTGCGAGCAAAGTTGTTGGACGCAGTTCTTCACCGTGGTTTCGGCCCGGCGGTGAGGAAGCCCGTTTGACGCCAAAGCAGATTCATTATGCAGTTGAAGGCTCTTTGCGACGTCTGCAGACGGACTATCTTGATATTTATCAGCTCCACTGGCCCGACCGTAAAATCGGGTTGTTTGGTGAAGGCGGCACGACGTTTCGGGACGTGCCGGCAGCCAATGAAGTTCCGATTGCTGAAACTCTTGGCGCATTAGGTGATCTGGTCGCACAAGGTAAAATCCGTCATGTCGGTGTTTCAAACGAAACAGCTTGGGGAGTCTCACAATTCCTTGCGGCTTCGCAGAATGGTCTTCCGCGGCTGGCATCCATTCAGAACGCCTACAATCTCATTAACCGGACGTTCGAAATCGGTCTGGCAGAGATGTGCCTGCGGGAAGATGTCGGGCTTCTGGCCTACTCCCCGCTGGCTCAGGGATATCTTACGGGGAAATACCTGAACGGGGCACGCCCTGCTGGCGCACGCACTACGCTCTTTAATCGTGGTCAGCGTTATGAGAAGCCCGGTGTGGATGTTGCTATTGAGGCCTATCATGCATTGGCCCGTGAGGAAGGACTGGATCCGGTTCAGTTGGCTGTGGCTTTTGTAACGTCGCGTCCGTTCGTGACATCCAATATCATTGGGGCCACCAGCACGGATCAGCTTCAGACAATTCTGGATTCAACCCGTCTACACATCACGCCTGAACTGGAAGCCAAGATCAACGCCATTCACCAGGTGCATTCGAACCCCGCTCCCTGAGTTTTAACGATGCAGGCATGATCTCATGCCTGCGTCTGTCAGGGAGCGGGGTGCGGCCCGAGCCGTCCAATGACGCGGAAAGCTGTCAAAACTGCAAACGTGCCAAAAATAACGACACCCAGAGACTGCCCAACGAGAATACCAATAGGGCCATAAGCTGAGCCAAACCACACAAACGGGATGGTTCCCAGTGTGGCGCGTCCCCAGTTGAAGCCGGTTGAGTAGAAAGGGTGCCCAAGGTTGTTGAACGCCGTATTGGCGACAAATAGCAGCCCGACGAACATATAACTCAGGACCAGCCAGCAACAGAACAGGCGTACGATTTCCGCCCCAATACCCTGAACGTTGAAAAGCTGGAGAATGACATTGTGCCCGGCAGCAAGAACAAACCAGGTGGTTCCAACACAGAGCGCAGTCAGCTTCAGTGCGGCCATCAGGGCTTCACGCACCCGATCAAATTGTTGGGCACCAAGGTTCTGCGCCATGATGGGTCCGACAGAACCTGTCAAAGCAAAAACCAATGAAAACGCAACAGGCACAATGCGGTCGATAGTTGCCTGTCCTGAAACAGCATCCAGTCCAAACTGTGCCATGGCATGAGTTACGAACAGTGCGCCTGTTGGTGTGGCGAGATTGGTTGCAATCGCCGGGACCGCAATGCCGCCAATTTTTCGCATCGCAGGCTCAAAGGCTTCTTTCTTTGGCCATTCCAGCATGGCGTGCCCCCGAAGGTTCAGGAAGCCGCTCGCTGTAATGGCACATCGCGCCAGAATGGTGCTGATGGCTGCACCTTCCAAACCTAGATGCAGCACAAAGATCATTAAGGGATCCAGCAGAGCTGAAACAAGCGCACCTGTCAGGGTAATGCGCATGGACCGTTTGGCATCACCAACTGCGCGCAACAGAGCTGACAGAGCCATTCCCAGGCACACTAATGGAAGAGCTGGCGATACTATGTGCAGGAAGGTCGCCGCGTTTTCCAAAGCTGCTCCCTGAGCGCCAAGCAGCCTGAGAAGTGGCGTGGCAAATACTGCCGTGAGCATTCCGAGAACAGCCGCGATGCCAACCATGACAGCAATGAAAGCAGATGCGAGACTTCGGGCCTCCGCATGCTGGCGCGCACCGATCAGACGACCAATGCAGGCGCCAAGTCCAATGGTCATGCCAATGGAGACTGAAATCTGCAGAAAGCTTAGAGACGTCGCAAAAGCGATAGCGGCCGTCAGGGCAGAATCATGCAGGTGGGAGATGTAGAAGTAGTTCAGAAGATCGACAGCAAAAACTGCCATGAGGCCAATGGCCCCAGTTCCCGCCATGGTGATGACATGACGCATGATGCTGCCATGCACGAATCTCGCCGGCTTTATGGGAGAATCGTCAGGAATTCTGGGCTTGGATGGGTCATCTGATGGTACTGGCATGTCGGCATATACTGCCTCGTCCCGTGACAAAGAACCAGTGCCTGAAGTGCTTTGTTGGCAAGGTTTTCTGTCTGCCAGAAAGGAAAGGGAGCGTGGGAGGAAGAAGGAGGTTTTCCGAGAGTGTAAGGGTTTCGTTAACGCATGATGTGGAACTGTCAGGTCAGATAACACCCGGGCGTGAGGCCCGAAGCCTAGTTTCTGCCGGAGTCCGCCATGTCGATCATCAATTCTCTCAACACGGCTGTCAGTGGCCTCAATTCCCAGTCACATGCTTTCAGCGATCTCTCCAACAACATCGCGAATAGTCAGACGACAGGATATAAAGCTGCAACAACAAGCTTTGCCGATTATGTGACGAGCAATGATCTGGCAAGCGACGGGGAGTCACTGAGCGACAGTGTGGCTGCGACAACCAGGCAGCATACTGACAATCAGGGTATGGTTGTTTCCTCCACAAATACGCTGGCGCTCGCAATTTCAGGCAACGGATTCTTCAACGTTGTCCAACCCACGGGAAGCACGACGTCCAGCACAGCGCCGACGTTCAGCAGCCAGCAGTTTTATACGCGAAATGGTGACTTCTCACAAAATAACCAGGGATATCTGGTCAACACTTCGGGTTATTATCTGGAAGGGTATCAGGTGGGTTCAGAGGGTGCTTTGAGTAGCACTCTGTCACCTATAAAAATCTCTGATTCCGTCGCATTTCAGCCAACCAAGAGCACAACCGTTTCTCTGTCTGCTGCAATCGGCAGCACCTCTGGGGCAGAAGGTACCAATACATCTACGGCAACAGCCTATGACAGTAAGGGAAATGCTCAGGAGGTGAGCCTGAACTGGAACCAATCCTCCACGGATCCCTTGGTTTGGACTGTCAGTAATTCAGCAGATTCGAGCAATTCAGCCACAGTGAAGTTTAACAGTGATGGTTCTCTGGCGTCTGTAAATGGAGCGTCCCAGTCTACGGGTTCAGCGGCAACCTTTTCATATACGGGGCTGCCGCAGGATATGACCGTCAATCTGGGAACCATCGGGAGCACGTCCGGTGTGAGCCTGGCAACAGACAGCAGTAATTATAGCACCAATCCCACAATGACGACGGACAGCGTCACAAGCGGTACCTTCACGGGTCTGTCTATGCAAAGCGACGGGTCTGTGATGGCGACATTTGATAATGGGCTTTCTCAGCTTCTTGCAAAAATACCACTCTCGACGTTCGCAGACCCTAATGGGCTCTCTGCCCAAAACGGACAGGCATATACGGCAACGGCATCATCTGGTGCACCGACAGTCAATGCAGTGAACACGAATGGGGCAGGGACGCTCAGCACCAGTTCCACTGAAAGCTCAACGACGGATCTGACCAGCGATCTTACCAAACTTATTGTCGCGCAGCAGGCTTATGGAGCGAATACAAAAATCGTGACCACTGCAAATCAGCTTTTGCAGACCACTTTGGCGATGATTCAGTAAGGCCGGGTGAGGGGAACTCTATATCATGGGGCTGACTGATTCACTTTCGATCGCCGTCTCTGGCTTGCAGGCCGTCCAGTATGGAATGTCTACGGCTTCCCAGAACGTCGCCAATGCGTCTACTGCAGGTTACATCAAAGAAGTCGCAAACGTTCAGTCTGTCGTAAATGACGGGACGGGTGGCGGCGTAAGACGCGCAACGACCAGTCTGGCTACAAACGCACATATCCAGACTGCTTTATATTCCCAGAATTCAGATGTTTCCCAATATACGACAACAAGCAACGCGCTCTCTGTCGTCACGGCTCTACAAGGTTCAACCTCTGCAGATTCTGGTAGCAGCGGGACACTTTCTGACCAGTTGGGAAATCTTCAGTCAGCCCTTATTTCTTTGACCAGCTCCGCGTCGAGTTCGACCACCCAAAGCACAGTTCTTTCGGCGGCCAATAGCTTTACCCAGTCGTTGAACACTCTTGCAGACACTGTGCAGGAGCAACGTCAGAACGCACAGGATGGTGTTGTCTCGTCAGTTTCGGATATCAATACCAACCTGACGACTATTGGCTCTTTGTCTACCAAGATCATGGCTCTTAAAGGGCAAGGGCTCGATACTGCGGACATTGAAAATCAGCGCTTTACGGCCTTGTCATCGCTCTCCAGTGAATTGGGTGTGAGTTGGAAGGTTTCCTCCAATGGAGACATGTCCATTACCACGCAAGACGGTGTCACGCTCCCTACACACAATACGTCTTCGGGTTCAGCAGATACCATTTCCAGCACCTGGCCTTTGACGACAGCCTCAGCGCAAATTTCAACCAGTATGAGCTATCCGGGTAACTCAGACGCTAATGCGATTCCGGCAATTACGCTGAACGGAAAAGATATTACTGGTCATCTGACCGGTGGAAGCCTCGGAGCCTATATAACGCTGCGAGATACCACGCTCCCAACGATGCAGGCCCAATTTGACTCTCTAGCCTATACTGTAGCCAGCCGCTTCGATGCGCAGGGCATGTCTTTATTTACAACATCCAGTGGCAATATTCCCGATGCGTCCCAGACGTCCATTGTGCCTCAGGGAAGCGCTGGTTTTGCCCAGAATATTCAGGTTTCCCAGTCCTATCAGGACGATCCATCGCTTCTTGTATCTGGTGAGACCGCAAGTAGTAGTGTTGTCCAGAACATTCTGTCTTATGCGTTTGGAACCACTCAATCAGATGGCACAGGACAGGTAGCCGCCCCTACCAATAATTTAGGTGTGACGGGGAAATTGTCTACCGGATATAGTGGAAGTCAAAATCTTGTGGCTCTTGCGACGTCTTTGACAGCCAACCAGGCTGCGACAGCTAATAATGCAAGTAGCAGTCTGTCTCTTGCACAAACAACGCAGACCAATCTCTCTTCAAGCTTGGCAGGAACATCAACTGTCTCTGTCGATACCGAAATGGCAAATATCGTTACATTACAGAACGCCTATTCAGCCAATGCAAAAGTTATTTCGTCCGTACAGTCCATGTTCACCGCTCTTTTAAATGCTGTTGGAAGCTGATTATGACTGGAATTACGGCATCGTTTGGTTATGGCGGATTATCGAATCAACAGACGCTAAACTTGGCTTCGTTATCCCAGATAAAAGATAATCTTCAGGAACAAGCTTCTACGGGCGTGAAATCCAGCAACTACGCCCAGCTTGGAGAAACACGCGCTCAGGCGCTAGCGCTCCAGCCTGCAATCACTCAGGTTTCGTCCTGGAACTCCAACGTAACCATGGCACAAAACAGATTAACGGTCACGCAGAGTACAGTCAGCCAAATTGCGACAATCGCAGATAATCTGAATGACACTCTTTCAACTCTTGTCGGGAATGTTTCCCCAACGGCTATAAGTTCTGCCTCCGAACAGGCTAAATCATATTTATCGTCTTTGGGTAATTTGTTGAATACGCAGGAGGGCGGGAGCTATATTTTTTCAGGGTTGCAGTCTTCCACTGCTCCCGTAAGCACCAGCTTAGGCAGTTCCAGCCTCGCATCTTCTATACAGGAGACTGTGAAAAGCATGGGCAATGGTAGTGCGTCAGATGTTCTGTCAGAGACGCTTTCTCTTGCAAAAGACACCAGCCAGAATCAGCCATTTTCCGCTGCACTTTCGACTGATCCGGTTACTGCTGCACAGCAGAAATTAAAAATCACCGTTGGGACTAATCAAACAGTTTCTGCAGGCATCGTGGCGACAGAGGGGAGTACATCGTCAGAAACGTCAACGGGTTCTCCGATCCGAGATCTCATGCGAAACCTGATGGTTGTTGCCTCTTTAAGTTTTGATGACGCAGGGAACACAGATTACACACAGCTGATTCAAGGATTACGGACGACGAATACCGGTGTCACAGAAGGGCTATCCGATATCAGTGCTTCACTTGGAATACAGCAGAACAGCTTGACCAGTCAGAGTACGATGCTGGCACAGATGAAAACCGCTCTTACGACTCAGCTTGGAACGGCAAAGGATGCAGATCTGGCACAGGTTTCCGTCCAATTGAATGATACCAGCAATCAACTCCAGGCATCATATTCCATTATCGCAAATATGAAGGGTATGACGCTTGCAAGTTATCTCTGACGTCTGTTGAAAAATTGACCCTGACGTCGCATATCTTCGTTACTTTCCTAAGAGGAGATTGATGACGATGAGTGCAACGCAAGGCCAGCCGGAACAGCATGAATTCAGTGCAGAGGTGGGGCGTCTGCTCGATCTTGTCGTGCATGCGCTTTATTCGGATCGAGAGATTTTTCTGCGTGAACTTGTTGCGAACGCAGCCGACGCAACAGACAAGCGCCGCTTTGAAGGGCTGACGAACTCTGCTCTTGCTCTTCCCGAAAATGCGTCAATTCGTATTGCCCCGGAAAAAGACAAGAAAGAGTTGGTCATTTCTGACGATGGCGTGGGAATGACGCATGATGAACTGGCTCAAAATTTAGGTACAATTGCCCGTTCAGGCACACGCGCTTTTGGTGAAAAACTGAATGCTGCCAAAGCTGAAGATCGCCCAAGTCTGATTGGTCAGTTTGGTGTTGGGTTCTACGCGGCGTTCATGGTTGCCGACAGGGTGGATGTGACGTCCCGCAAGGCTGGGGCAGACGAGGCCTGGACTTGGTCTTCAGACGGGAAGGGTGCTTTTACCCTCGCGCCTTCCACTCGCTCTACGCCTGGCACAGACATTGTTTTGCATATGAAAAGTGATGCGGAAGACTTCCTGGACAGCTGGCGTCTTCGATCAATTATTCGCAAATGGGCTGACCATATTTCCTGGCCAATCACTCTGCGTGAGGTCAATGAGGATGGAACAGTCGAAGAGAAAGCTGCCAACGAAGGAACAGCTTTGTGGCGCAAGCCTAAGGCCGAAATTACCCCTGAACAGTACACGGAATTCTACAGGCACATTGCGCGTGCTTTTGATGAACCTTATGCAACAATGCATTGGCATGCAGAAGGTACGACAGAATTCACAGCCCTTCTGTTTCTTCCCAGCGCTCGACCATTTGATTTCATGGAGCAGTCTCGGGAGAGCAAGATCCACCTCCATGTTCGCCGCATGTTCATCACAGATGAGGCAGATTTGCTTCCCAACTGGATGCGCTTTGTTCAGGGTGTAGTGGATACAGAAGATCTGCCGCTTAATGTGTCTCGTGAGATGCTACAGGCGACACCAGTTCTTGCTCGTATCCGCAAGGCGGTCACGAAACGCGTTCTGACGGAGATTAAAACACGAGCCAAGGACGCAGATGCTGGATTTAATGCATTCTGGGAAAACTTTGGGGCGGTTCTCAAGGAGGGATTGTGGGAAGATAGCGAGCACCGTCAGGAAATTGCCGGTTTTGCACGGTTCCATACAACCCATGGTGACGATCTAACGACGCTTGATGACTATATCTCGCGTATGAAGGACGGACAGGACGTTATCTACTTCCTCACAGGTGACAACCTTGAGGCTCTGAAGGCATCTGCACAGCTGGAAGGCTTCCATGCCCGGGGCTTGGAGGTTCTTCTTCTCTCTGATCCAGTAGATGCTTTTTGGCCAGAGCGGCTTCATTCATACAACGACAAAACTTTGCGGTCAGTCGTCTATTCTCATGGAGATCTTGAGAAGTTCTCGACAGATAATGAGGAAACAGTCGAGGCAGCTAACGTAGACACTTTGGTTCCTGCGTTGAAAGAGGCTTTGGGCGATGCAGTGAAAGATGTCCGGAGTACCGTTCGCCTGACAAATAGTGCGGTCGTGATTACGTCTGAGGGAGGCCCGGACTTGGCCATGCAGCGGCTGATGCGCCGATCAGGACAGGCTCTTCCGGAAACGCTCCCAATTCTGGAAATTAACCCTCGTCACCCGTTAATTAAAGCCTTGGCTCAGCGCGTTGAAAAGAAGGAAAGCATTCAAAATCTTGCACGCGTGCTGTTGGATCTCGCGCGTGTTCAGGAGGGCGAGCCCCTACCAGATCCGACTGGGTTTGCTCGGTTGCTTGCAGGTTTGCTTGCCGGGGCTGCAACTGCCTAATAAATTTCTTTCCGGCGATTTAGGAAGAATAGGAAAAAGCGGAAGAGTAATCTTCCGCTTTTTTGGATCTTGAGGTAACGAACGAAACTCTAGCCAGTCAATTTTTGCTGACGAAGCTCTCTAGGCGAAAGACCGAATTTTTGACGGAAGCGCCTTGAAAAATGAGCCGCGTTTCTAAAGCCATGTTTTGCAGCGATTTCGGCAATGGCCATAGATGTGTATTCAGCCGATTGCAGGTCCTTATAAATTCTCTCCAGCCTTTTGCTTAAAATCCAGCCTGAGACAGCACCTGGTTCTCCATCAAAAAGCAAATAAAGCGCTCTGGATGAAATGCCGTAGGCATTGGCAATGCTTTTTGGCGTTAAATCAGGCTCTTGTAATCGGCTTTCAATATAAGATCGAATATGTTTTTGACGATGTTTGCGTCGACCTGCAACGCTTAGCTCCAGATCGAGAGAGTCCAGAAGTGTTGTGATCAGAAGGTCTGTCAGGTGTTTGAACAAACGCGTTTGCGTTTGGGAGGGGCTGGCCTCCAAGGCACCATCGAGAATTAATTCACAGCAGGTGAGAAGAAAGCGACCTGGGCCTGACTGGGTTTCAAAATGGACCACAGGAAGGCCGGATAGGACAGGAAGGTGATTGAGCAGACCGCTCCGTGTCACAGATATAAGAATGCTGTCATTAGTCAGAAGAATTTCGTGACCTAAAGCAGGTTTTTCAGATTGATGGGTTCTGATGAGCTGTTCACGGTCAATATACAGGTTTCCACCAGTATGACGTGAGATTGTGAAGAGAGCTCTGTCTTCATTGAAATAGGGGAGAAGGCTCTCAATCGTTTCATGAGAGGCGCCTTGTCGTCTTTGAACGACGGGCTGCAGCCCTTGGGACGGAGTAGCAAGCGTCGCAAGCGGAATAATGCGAGCGGGCAGCTCTGGCGAAGGCCCTTTTTGGGTCATGGCAGAAACTCTATGGAGCCTCCAGAAGAAAACAGGAATGGTCTGCTATAACGAAATTACTCAGTCATAGGAATGAAAATATAGAATTTCGTTATGTGTCTGAGGAATGTCTCTAAAACATAAAAATTAAAATATCCTTTAAATTTTATATTTCAAAGACGGGTAATATGACCAAAATTCTTTGCAATATCCGCAATATGTGCATGGTGTGTGAAAAATAATATCTGAGTTCGTTTTGATATTGAAGAAAGAAGTTCAAGTCCGGAAAGAGATCTTTCTTCATCGAATGTTATAAAAAGATCATCTGCGATAAAGGGAAGTTGGATTCCACGGTCGAGAGATTGTTCTACCGAGGCAAGTCGTAATGCCAGATAAAGTTGATCTCTAGTCCCTTCACTCATGGAGTGTACGGGAACAAGAGAGGACTTATCTGGAAGAAGGCCGGACAAAGTCAGATTGTCCGTTCCTGTGTCCTCCAAAGCAATTCCTGCATATCGATGTCGTGTGAGGTGCGAAAACATGCTCCCTGCTTTCTCCAGCAAAGGACCATGAGTTTCCTGGCGCTGTTTTTCAACGAGACGACGTAACATCAGGCTTTGAAGGCGAAGCGAAACATATCGCGCTGCACGATCATTCAGCTCTGCCTCTACTTCCTGTATCCGCTCGGCAGTTTCGTGCGCGCCGCCTTTATTTTCCAGAGATGTCAAAATTTGCCGAGCATCCCACAATCGCTTTTCAATTTCCGAGTGTTTTTGCTTTAGCATAAGACTCTGCTGCTCAAGTTCGTCAGATTCCCTTTCAAGTGTTTCAGGGTCAGACTTCTTTGCTTCTAACAAAAGGGCCTCAAGACCCCGGCCGTTACCCGCGGAGAGAATAATGGTGTTCAGCTCATCACGGCGTTGAAGCAGAGTGGCGCGATGCCTAAGTTCCGCAGCGATATTATGGAGATCGTCACTGTATGGAATGCCAAGCTTAATTAATATGGGAGCTAGGCTTTGCCGCAATGAGGTGAGCCTTATAGTTGTGGCTTCGAGAGTTTCCTGGAGTGTTGCTCTTTGGGTTATGAATTCTTGACGTTTGTGTTCAGCCTCTTCGGACTGCCGAAGTGAGGTGCATAAATTTTCCAACGATTTCTTGTTATGCTTTTCAAGCATGAAATTGAGAGAATTTTTAAATTCCAGAATATCCGCGTAATTTTTATGGTGCTCTTTCTTTTCGATTTCCAAACGGATTTGGATTGATCGCGCCTCTTGCACATCAACAAGATCAACATGCCGGCCCCCAGCAGGATAATGGGAAGAGGCACAAGCTGTTTCCCATGAAACCTGCCATGCGGCCAAATTATGCTTGAGCGTCTCAAGTTGACGCTCTTCAGCTGCGATAGCAGTTTGCAGTCTTTCTTGGGCCTGTTTTTTATCCAGTGCACTCCTTAAATGAGCCTCATATTCATCCTGAATATTTTGAGCATGCTGGAGGCAGAGAACAAAATTATCAGTCTGAGCCTCATTTAGATAGGGTGATAACTGTTCTAGTGCAGAACGTTTTTGCTGCTGTTTTTTCTGAAAGGATTCTGCAATTTGTTCCTGATGCTTTGATTTGGAAAGAGCATCAAGTCTAGCGTCACACCAGCTCAGAAACTCTTTAGGTGGAAGTGCGGGCAGCCCAAGATATTTTAATTTTTCAAACCAAGTATTTTGAAGAGAAATTTGTTGTGATTTAATAAAGAGGATGTGTTTCTCAACCTGAGCAGCTTCAATTTTAATGCTGCTAATATGATGGCTAAGATCGTTCAGTCGAGCCGATTGCTCAGCATGAGTGTGGCGCCGATCTGCAAGAATATCTGTGTTTTTCAGAAGAATGAAAAATGCATCTAAAACAGATGGATCCGGATATTGCTCTGTTTGTAAAATACCCTGAATGTTGCACCAGGTCGTATCGCGGAGATCTCGTGCATTTGAAAGAGCTTCTATGGAAACAGCATCTCCAGATTTTTCCAAGATATCACGATCAAAGATTTTCTTCGAAAGCGTTTCTTGGAGTTTTAGGAGAAGGCTATTTTCCTGAAGAGACTTTTCCTCAAGATCACGCCATTTAAGATACTCCTCGTCAATGATCTCTTTTTCCAGAACAGGAAGACCATCCAGCGCCGCCCAACGATTTTCAGTACTTGCTGACCAAGGAAGCAGACGATCAAATGCTGCATTAGTGTCGTGAATGGCTGTTTTCAGATCCTTCTTTAATTTTTCAATTTCATCATCAATTCCACCTAGGCTTCTCGCATAGTTCAAATTGGTTTTTAATTGCTCGAAATCGGCTGTAGAAACGGTTTTCTGCTTGTCAGAAGAAAAATTAGAAGATCGTATTAAATCAAACTCTTGGCGTAATTTTTCCAAGCGATCTTTTATTTCATGCTCAAGGGTCAGATAATTTTCTCGCTCTTGAAGCTTTTTATTTAAGGCGTCCAGCGCGCCTGCGTCAGGAAGGCGATTGGGCGTTGCGCGATGTCGTGACCAAAATTGCTCCATCCAGATTTCGTCATTGCGAATTCGGTCTAACCTTAAATTTGTATCGATATCGATTTTACTGATAAAATCATTCCTGTTGGTTAATGATATTATCTGGTCTGCATCATCTAAAATTTTGCCTCTAGGTGCGGACTCATTTATACGTTCCGATATCGACTCTAATTTTAATTTTGTTGCAGATTCGATAGTTGTTTCTGTTTTTATCTCTGAAAGAATAACTTCAAAATTGTCGCATTCAGAGAAAGAAAATTCCGGAAGTCCTGATTGCGAAAGTTGTAATTGCAGATCCATAAGCTGAAGATAGGGAATGCTGATGTTTCTGGCCCGAGAGTTTTCTCTCTGCCGCACGACAAGGCGTTGTTGTTCAGCATTACATTCAGAAAGGGCTTTCTCTTCTTTTTCCTGCGTTTCGCGGGCGACAGTTAAATCGTGAGGGAGGACTGCGGTATTTCTAAGGGTTTTATTCAGATCTGAAAGGTCACGCTTTGCTTTCAGAATGGCAGATGTACTGCTTCCCTTTCGCCATTGAGAGTTCATTTCTTTTTCGAGAGAAGTTATCAGGGCGCCCAAACCGCCGACGCCCAGACCTGCGGAAAGAATTTGCAGGCCTGCATCGTCCTTAAGGCGGCGCATTTCTTCACCGCCTTCACGAAGGCGACGATGGTCAAGAGCCCATCCGGTCTCGAAGCTTTTAGCATCCAAGTCTCCCATCCATTGTCTCAGCAACTCGTCACTTTTGGGGGTGGCGTCATCGGAGGTGTAGAAGGTCTGTGTGCGGGCTCTACGTCGTATGCCCTCCAGTACCGCTCCATTGTGACTTACCTGCCCGCCAACTCGCAGAAGGGATGCTGCACTTATCCAGTCTGCACTGATGTGATGAGGGAACTGAAAGAGAAAATCCCTGATAGCTGCAAGCATCGTGGATTTTCCGGCTTCATTGTGTCCATGAATGACGTGAAAATCCCCTTCCGATTTTGGGAAGGTAATAGTGCGGTCTTGAAAGCCGCCATATCTGAACAGGTCAAGACGATCAAACCGCATTAGCTTGCGCTCCCCTTCAGTCGTGCGCGCAAGGCAGAACTTGCTTCTTCCAGCGGCCAACTATTTTCATCAGCCATCAAAGCACTTCTCTCGACACACCCAGGAAGCGCGGAGAAGAACATCTCAAAGTCATCAGAGAGCGTTGCTATAAATTCGGGATCGCTCATGAGCTCCGACAAAGCCGCATCCAGGTCATGGAGTGTATTTGTAGTGGGCGGAGAGCTTGTCTTGTTCCGGAGCTTCTCCAAGGCGATTTGGTTCTGACCGGTGTCCAGGGATACAGCAACACTCTTTAAATCGTCTTGCCAGCAAGTGGATGCACAGAGGCTGTCATGCAGAGTGGTTGTTCCCGTTAGCGTCACACGTGCGATAACGGTGCGTCCCTCGGCCTGAGCCAGGGCTTCCTTCATACGAAGCCTCGCGGCATGCATGACGTCATCCAGGCCATGCAGGTCCGCTATATCTATGACGATATGGCTCCAGCGTATGACGTCACAGGCAACTGGTGTGACAGACTGGACAATGTTGTTTTCGACGCTGACGAGCATTGCGCCACAAGGGCCTGTCTCCCGGATGTGTCGCCCTTGAAGTACTCCAGGAAAAACAATCCATGGATGATGACAAACAATCTGTTGGGCGTGAACATGCCCTAGAGCCCAATAGTCATACTGCTTTGACGCAAGCGTTTCGACGGAGCAGGGCGCATAGGTTTCATGTTCGCCGTAGCCTGAAAGAGAGGTATGGAGAACACCAATATTGAACCATCCGGAAACAGGCTCAGGGTATGTAGGCGTCATGTCTTTTCGAACATGTCTTTCACGAAAGCTCTGACCATGCAGGGCGACTTGGATGTCTTTCAGTCGTATGGTTTCAGGAGCATCGTAACTGAAGTGATCAATGCCAGCCGGTCGAGGAAGCTCACGTGCGATGACGGACTGAGCGTCATGATTGCCCGAAAGAGTAATGACTCGAATTCCAGCATGTACGAGGCGACTAAGAGATTTCATCATGTAGAGGCCGGTACTGGCGTCCTGCCAGCTTCCGTCATACAGATCGCCTGCGAGGATCAGAAAACTGACCTTTTCCTCGATGGCAATATCGATGAGACTCTCCAGCGCTCGCCGGGTTGCATTCCGGATTTCTTCCAGTGGAAGACCCTCATAACGGCTTAGTCCTTTGAGGGGGCTATCGAGATGAATGTCGGCGGCGTGAAGGAAGCGGAAGCTGGACATAGCGACACTCTAACGCGAGAGCAGAAACGAGCGAAGAGTGTTTTGGAAGATGGCCTTGACGAAGCAAGACAACCCACCCTATGCCGGATCAATGGATAGTTGGACAGCCTACGGTACTGCACCTCGTGAAGTGATTGCTGGGGGAGGACAACGACCCACTCCCAAGCATCAGTTTTCTCTTGTGACCACGGTACGGTGGGAAACACCCTATATTTTAGAGTGGCTTACCTATCATTTTTCGATAGGGTTCGAGCACGTCTACATATATTGCAATGATGACGACCCAAGCGAACTTTATGATGAAGTTCTTCCTTTAACTGTCGGCCCTAATCCTAAAGTGACATTTGTTCACTATGGGGTTGTCGGTGCCCAGTTTCAGATGTTTTTTCATTATTTACGCCACTACTCGACTGAGACAGAGTGGCATATGTTTCTAGATGTCGATGAGTTTTTGTGTCTGAGAGATTGCGACAACATCGAAAAATTTCTTGGAAAATTCCCGCAGAATGATGCTCTTTATTTCAACTGGTCTTTTTTTGGCAATAATGGGCATAAAATTCGACCTAAAGGTTCCGTCCTGACCAATTATACGCGCCGCGAGAACGGAGCGACGCCATTTACGAAAATCCTCGTAAGGTCAGCGGCTGTTCCTTATCAGGTTATCTTTGAAAACCCGCATGAAGCAATTCACCATAATCTTCTCACGGTAGCACCGGATCTCAGGGCCACGAATGTTTTGGGAGAGACGATGCTTGGTTACTATGAAAATTTTCCTGAAAACGCGTGGGCGTATCTTAAAAAAAACGAGCGAAATCACAGTATAATGGATATCGCTTTTATTGCTCATTATAATATAAAATCAGAGCAGGACTTTGAAATCCGTGCAAAGCGGAGCGTTGTCGGGAATTTTAGTGGTCAAAACACCTGGAAGTTAATGACGCAGTCAGAGCGCGAAAGCTTTTTTTCGATGACAAATGCTGTTCACGACACTTATCTGGCCGATTACTGGAAAAAATTATCTGATGCGCGTGTAACCTGCGTTTTTCCGATTTCAATGTGGCCGCTTTTGTCAGAGGGATGCACCGCTACGCAGTCTTCAGCACTTTTGGACATCTCTCCAGAAGATGACGCAGAAGGCCCACTCTCAGGACAAATCGGTAATTTCCCTGCGCACCATACTGCTGAAGAAAAAGACCCGTGGTGGCAGGTCGATCTTCAGGAAGAAGTAAGCGTTCATGAAGTGCGGTTGTTTAATCGACTTGATACTGCATTAGAGCGTGCAAACAATCTGGCAATCTCTGTTTCAGTTGATGGAGAGGCTTGGGCCGAAGTCCATCGTAAGGAAGACGGACAGATTTTCGGTGGTGCCGACGGGAGCCCCTACATTTGGCTGACCCCAGAAGGTATCCGAGCGAGATTTGTAAGGATTACAATCCTCGGTGAAAAAACATACCTGCATTTCAGTCAGATTCAGGTTTACGGCCTGCCTGACTGAAGAGGGCGACTATGCTTTTAGTGATTGGCGAGATACTGCGTCACGATAACTGGCAAATTCTGTTGTAGCTTGTCAGTCGAAGCTGTTTCCTCATTGCGAAGCCGCTCCAGAAGAGACAGGTCGCTGCTGAAACCCAAGCGGTCTGCAAGGATCGCCAGCATATTCAAAGATGCGATCTGATGAGCGCGGTAACTGAAGTCGGTGAGCACGTTTTTGAGGAGATTACTTTCCTCTCCAGTGCTCAACAAGCTGGAAACAGTGCTGAGAATGGAAGAAACGGTCTCATGCGCTGCGGGCGTTTGCCGGCCATGTCGGCTCAGAAGGGCCGTGATGTCGCTGACATGTTTTCGACGCAGGATAAGATCCTGTTCCATCTGGGCGCTCACACTTCCATAGCGCTCGCAGAATGGAAGCTCTGAAAGAACGGTCTCGATAGCTTTGGTCTCGATTGCCAGATGGTCCTGCAACCGCTCCAGATAAATATCCAGTGCTGTTGTTTCTGCGGACTTTGTTCTGCCAGCCATGGGTTTCCTCTAGCGTCAAGACGACGGGGTCTTGGCTTATATCTGTGCATGACGTGTGAACTGTCAACGTCATGATGAAAATTCGGCGTAGGGTACAAAAAAAGTCCTCATACCAGAGACTGGTATGAGGACTGTACGAAGCGATATCTGGTCGGAAGATCAGAAACCGGCGCTGACGCTCGCAATAGCAGAGAACGGAGCTGCGATGGCGTAGGTTGGAACAGAGGCACTGACAGTCTTGCCAAAAATACCAACTGTCGGCTTGGCATTGGTCTGAAGGCCCTTCACGAAGCCCAGGTATGCCTTGTCTGTAATGTTGGAGAAGTTCAGCTTGATGTTCGGGCTCTGCAGGAAGCCAATGGTCTTGAAGCGGTAGCCAACATTCACGTTCATGACGACATAGCCTGGAATGGACTGGTCGTTCATGAAGGTGGAGTACTGCTTGGCAACATACTTCAGGTTGTAGGCACCGAAGAGGTGGCCGTCATCGTAGTCAAGGTTGAAGGCAGCCTGGAACTTTGGTGTTTCCGGAGCGAACTTACCTTTGGTACGCAGATAGTCGATGCCTGTACCGCTACCTGCCTGCAGGTTGCTGCCCAGACGGGCATCAACATACTCGAAGGAAACATACGGACGGAGGTGATAGAAGATCGGACGCGTTCCGATTTCAGCATCCACACCGTTTGTGGTCTGGCCACCGGCGTTGATATTGGTGGAGTAATAATTCGTGCATGCAGAGTCCATGCACTGGCTGGTGGACATCAGACGGTTTGTGAAGTCGTAATGGAAATACGTCAGAGAGCCCATAATGGTTGGGCCAGTGTAACGGTAGCCCACTTCTTCAGAAATCGAGATTTCTGGCTTCTGGTTCGTGTTGGCGTGCGTTGAGTAGCCGGAACCAGCATAATAGGCGCCGGAGTCATACAGCGCATAGTTGGTTGGCATACGGAAATTGGTCGCAGCAGACACAAAGATCTGGTTTTCCGGATTGATCTGGTAACGAGCTGCGAAGGTTGGCAGAGGTTCCTTGTACGTCTGGCTGATATTGCGGCCGGTAGAAGTGTCCGGCAGCATGTTGGTGCCAGTACGAAGTACAATCGCGTATTTGAAACCAGCGTCGATTGTCAGCTTGTTATTCAGAAGTGACAAGGTGTCACCAATGAACATCGTATGGACGCGCGTCTGCGTTAATGTGTTGCGGTATTGGTATGTCTGTCCATTGGAAAGAACAACGTTTTCCGCGCTGCCCCAGATGTCCCAAGGATTACCGTCTTCACCAACGCCTGTGTAAGGGCCTTGCTGTGACTGCTTGGAATATTCGAACCAGTAACCAACCATCAGGCGGTTTGCACCTGTTGTGAGGGTCAGTTTCGTGGTTGCACCCGGACGATAGGTTTTGGTGATGGACGGGTTGTAAAGGGTGCGCGTTCCGCTTTGCCCGTTGATGCTACCTGTAACCTTGGTGGTACCGTAGCTGAGGCTGTTCAGGTTGGTGCTGTATGCGCTGCCGCCACTACCTTCGCCATACCAGAAATACGGTGTTTCCGTCAGAACCAGGTGATCAGCCAACTTGAAGGTGGAAGGTCCACTGACATAGATGTTGGTGAAAGGATTCTGGTGCAACTGATAGTACGAAACGCCCTTGTCGGACGCGCTCGTGTTGTAAGACGAGTTCCAAACCGTGTTGGAGATCGTTGCGCCAGTCGTATTCTTATACGTCGTGCCATCGGCACGGGTACACGTTGCGTTATTGGAGCATGGTGCAACGTAACGGTTTCCAACGCCGCGACCATAGGCATTCCAGGATGCCTTGTTCACGCTTGGTGTCAGATAATTGTAAAGACGGTTACCCACGATCGCGAGAGAGACGCGGTTCCCGTCACCCCAATCGTTTACGATTTTCGTTTCCGCGTGCAGCTTACGCTGCGTAGCATCGCTGTTATTCACACCTTCGGTTGCATAAGACCCGGAGAAGTAGGCACGCAGATTGGTGTGACCAATCTTGCCTGTGTCGAGCCGCAGGAAGCCGCGGGTGTAATCGTATGAGCCGTATGAAACGTCGAATGCGCCGCCAGCCTTCATCTTCGGGTCGATCATATACATGTCGACCACACCGCCTGTGGCGCTGATGTGTGGGCTATCCAGATCTGCCGAACCCTGGGCAACGCGAACGGTGCGAAGGTTTTCGGAATCAACGATTTCCTGCGAATACACGGCGAAGTTGCCGATATCGTTGATCGGGAAACCTTCGAGGGTGAAGCCGATCTGTGAGGAATCAAGGCCGCGCATGCTCATGGAGCTGCCAGAGAGGCCTGCGGGATCAGTTGAAGAGACGTTTGCACCCGGGAGCAGGGAAATCAACTGCATCGGGTCAGCGCCCGGAACCTGCTTCTCGATGAAGTCACGCGAGACGGCCGACACAGACTTTGCGCTGTCCTGCTTCTCCATCAGACCGCCGCCGACGGCACGACGTGTTACGCCGTCGAAAGAATGCCGACCGCTGACGGAGACATGCTCTTCATGCACATCTGTCGGAGCCGTATTACCCATCATGGATGGGGCGGCTATTTCCGTCTTCGGATGAGCCTTTTGATTTGGATGTTTCGTATCTGAAACAGGCGCTGCAAATGCTGGCAGTGTGCCAAATGCGATCAGCGCTGAGGTCGAGAGGAGGCGTGTAAGGCGCATCGTCTGTGGGGTCTTTCTCGGCCAGGTGGGTTTGGTTCGGCCGAGAAAGACCATGGTTTGCAGTGATCTTCAATCAGATCATGTAAGTCACACTATGACATTTAGGGTGTATGGTAATTTCGCAACAACACAGTCTTTCCGGGGCTATTTATAGAGCGATAGCTGTATGCTTTGTGACAGTTTAGAGAAAAGGGTCCTATTTTTCCCTTTGTCTATTCTTGGCGTTACGGGCGCAGCGCTTCATCCTGCTGGTAGAGCTTGCGGATTCTGCGAGCTTGTAGTGCCGTAACTTCGATTGCGTGCGGGTTCTGATTCAGGTGTGGGATGACGTGGCCCCGCATGGCTGGAACGAGTTCGGGGAGTTGCGCAATTTGTTCCATAGGAAACAGGTTATCCACCTCAAGCTGTCCGTCCTTTCCGCAAATGTACCAGGCCTGCGGGCGGAAGACGTGGTCTACGTCATATGGAGATGACTGGCTTTCCACGTGTGTGATGGCATCGTCCAGCGTGTGGAATGAGCGGTAAAGTGCATTTACAGAAGGGTGGATCTTGACTGTCGAAGTGCCGCCTTTTCTTGCGAACGCCCAGGCGGAAACAAATCGCTCTACCGGATCACGCCAAATGGCAAAGCTCGGCAGTTCCTTGGACAGCTCTGGTGTGACGTGGCGATAGTATCGAAACGTCTGATGCATCATGGAACAGCCGTAAAGCTGGTTACAGATGGATGTTCCGCCATTTTTGGGAACATGAATAAACAGTGCACCAGCACTTCGAATACATTCCAGACGTTTCAAGCGTTTTTTGCCCAAGGGCAGGTGCAGATGCAGTTCAGCAGCTCGTTCGTGAATGTCATTGAATTGCTGAACGCGGAAAAGTCGGCAGAGAAGGGATTGTGGAATGCCGTCTGGTACAGGCCTGAGTACCGACGATTCAGGAATTTTTTCCTGAACCAGGGTCGAGTATGACGGCATATTCTGTAGCTCCGGTTTTCAAACTGGGGCCACACTGGTCTACGAACCCAAGGGGGTCAAAGACCACCTCGTGACAAAAAGAAACCTCTTTAACAGCTTTGTCATGAAGCTCAGGAATGAGGCTTTGAATGCGTTTCCAGGCCTATGCGTTTTCCATAATGACGGGCCAGAAGCGTGCAGGTGAAAAGCTGGATCTGGTGATAGATCATAAGGGGCAGAACAATGATGCCTACCGAGGCAGAGGGAAAGATAACGCTCGCCATCGGAACACCAGAGGCCAGCGATTTTTTTGAACCACAGAACTGAAGCGCGATGCTGTTTTCCGTGGACTGGTTCATGCCCTTGCCCATGAAATGCGAGGCCACCAGCACCAGCGCAAGCATGAAGCTGTCCAGCAGCGCCACCTCAAGCAAATGAAGCGGTGAAACGCGGTGCCAGATGCCTTCGACAACGGCTGAACTGAACGCGGTGTAGACGACCACGACGATAGAGCCACGATCTGTGAACGAAATCAGGAATTTGTGGCGTTTGACAATCGGGCCAATCCATTTCTGAAGGATCTGCCCGAGAATGAACGGAAGAAGCAGTTCCTTCGCAACGTCCAGAACGCTCTCAAGGGGGGAATGACCTGCACCAACGTGACCAAGGACAATGCCTGTCAGAAGCGGGGTCAATGCAATGCCTGCAATATTCGATACAGTGGCTGCGCAGATGGCCGCAGGAACATTGCCGCGTGCAATCGAAGTCAGGGCAATCGAGGACTGAACGGTTGAAGGCAGGCAACACAGGAAAAGAATGCCAGCCCACAAATCTTCCCCGAACAGAGCATTCGGGAACAAATTGCGGAAGAGCAGATGCAGCCCGATGCCCAGAAGCGGGAAGAGAGCAAATGTGCAGAGCAGAACCGTTCCCTGAAGGCGCCAGTCACGCACGCTTTCGATAATGGCATGGCGCTCAAGTTTGGCCCCCTGGAAGAAGAACATCAGGGTGATGAGAACTGTGACGACCTGCTGCAGAATATGTTGCATTTCCCCGCGGCAGGGCAGGACGGAGGCCAGGACGATCGCGCAGATCAGGGCCATCAGGAAAGGGTCTAAGCGCTTCATGACGTCCTTATGTGCGTATTCGCAACGGACATGCAATGTCCTTCCTCTTTTTGAAGACGGACGTTTTCCTGAAAGGCTTCCGGGTTAAGCATCCTCCTGTATGGTGGAGGTATGACAGATCGAAACGACAGGCCCGAACTCGGGCGCCGCACGGCTCTGGCCAGCATTCTAGCCGCAGGAGCTGCTGTTGGCAGTAGCCGGATTGCCAGAGCCGCCGAGGAAACGCCGATGTCTGCAATGACTCCTCATCACGATGAACCCAGCAATTCCCATCAGGAGCCGGGCAATCATCCGGGGATAGCAAGCCAGCCCGTTGTCAGAACGCAGAGTGACTATCTCTATCGCCCCACGGTTCATTTCTCGCCACAGACCGGCTTCATGAATGATCCCAATGGTCTGATTTTCGACGGGCAGACGTATCATCTCTATTACCAGTACGACCCTTTTGCACCCTATGCGGGTCAGGTGCACTGGGGGCATGCAACCAGTACGGACTTATACACGTGGCAAGATCAACCTATTGCGATTGATCAGACAGTCGCTGGCGAGGCGTATTCAGGGTGCGTGGTTCTGGACCGGAATAATGATTCTGGTCTTTTTCCGCCGAAGGAAAACTCCCCTACGCAAGGGGACACTCCACCCGCTCCCAAGACGGCAACGCAGGCGGCAGTTGAGGCCTTGGCTCCCGGCTTGACCAAGGCCACGTCAGATGTGCCATTTTCGCCGGAAAACATGGATGTTCTTGGTCCGGGGACGAATGCTCCCTTCGGACATGTCTTTGATCCACCGACAACAGCTGAACTTCCGCCAGCGGCTCCTTCGGTTCCGCCGTTACCATCCATGCCGGGTGGTCTGGTCGCTCTTTACACGCGCGCTACACCCCAGAAGCAGACGCAGTATCTGGCATGGAGTCCAGATGGCGGTAAGCGCTTTATCGACTACGAGCACAACCCCGTTCTGGATATCGGGCTGAACTCTTTCCGCGATCCGAAAGTGTTCTGGCACCAACCCAGTGGAAAGTGGGTCATGGTCGTCGTGAAGGCTCGGGCTCACAGGGTGGCCTTCTACGGATCAATTGATTTGAAGCACTGGATGCATCTCAGTGATTTCGGGCCAGCAGGTCTGTTCGGCGTGGATTATGAATGCCCCAATCTTATTGAATTGCAGGTTGAGGATGAGGGGAAGGCGTCTCGGTGGGTTCTGTTCGTTTCAGTCAATCCCGGTGGGCCTCAGGGCGGAAGTGTCACGCAGTATTTTGTAGGGGACTTCGACGGTGAGCGCTTTATCCCCGAAAATACGGTCATAGGTCTGACGGACTTCGCCAAAGACAGCTACGCCATGCAGGTTTATGAAAACATGCCGCGCAATGAAGCTGTCTATTTTGCTTGGTTTGGGAACTGGCAGTATTGCGAAGAGGTTCCGAACAGAAGCTGGCGCGGCCTTATGACCCTTCCGCGAACCTTGTCGCTCAGGCGGGACGATATGAACTGGCTACGGTTGGTGCAGCGTCCTCGAGGACTGGAAATGCTGAGAGGCGAGCAGATTCCCTTTCGGGTTGAACGTATTGCTGCCCAGAGCGGCGTGCAGGTCTCCATCCCCACAGGACAGGCTATTGAACTCTCTCTGACGGTAACTGTGGATGAGCGCAGAAACCCGCAACCTGATGGCAACAAGGGGCGAGCGGGTCGTTTCCTGATCGTCTTCTCCAACGGGCAGGGAGAGTCTCTGTCTATCGGGTTTGACGCATTTTCAGCTCAGCTCTGGCTGGATCGCGGAGATCTGCATGGCTTTTCGCAGCCATTTTTCACGGAGAGGTTCTCCACGCCACTAACGGCAAACAGCCGACGTTTCTCGTTGAAACTGGTTCTGGATGCGTGTGCGCTCGAAATCTTCATCAATGATGGCTTGTCGGTCGGGACAGCTCTGGTGTTTCCTGCAAGTCCCTTGGATACACTCAGTCTTCAGGCAACAAATGCTGGTGCAACCATCGAAAATCTCAGTCTGTATCCTCTGCGGAAAACCATGGATCGTCCGACCGCCGTATGATTGCAAACAGCCAAGGCTTCTGAACCGCGATACACGGCAGGCAGCGAAAGAGTAACAATGCATTTTACCCAGACCTTTGATGCGCACTCCTTTCTGGATACGTTCGGAAGCTATCTGGCTGCTTTTGTATTTGGGACGCTGATCGGGGCGGAACGTCAGTTCCGCCAACGGACCGCCGGGTTGCGCACCAATGCGCTGGTCGCGATTGGTGCGTCTGCTTTCGTAGATCTCGCAGAGCGTATTGGCGGCGATGTCTCGGCCATTCGCGTGATTGCCTACGTGGTATCAGGCGTCGGATTTCTTGGCGCCGGCGTCATCATGAAAGATGGCCCCAATGTGCGGGGCCTGAATACTGCGGCAACACTCTGGTGCTCAGCCGCCATCGGTGCGTGCACAGGGTGTGACATGATTGCAGAGGCAGCTCTGCTGACCGTCTTTATTCTCGGTGCCAATACGGTGTTGAGAGTTCTGGTGAAATGGATTGATCGGCGCCTGCCACCCCAGATTGATGCGGTGGATCAGGAATGACGGCTCTGTTCATGAGCCTCGGCGCAGCTCAGACGCACCAAAACGATTAAGCCTTAAGGCTTAGCACAAAGAGATTATTTTTTATTTTTTGGAAAAAATGGTGCCCAAGACCGGGATCGAACCAGTGACACTGCGATTTTCAGTCGCATGCTCTACCAACTGAGCTACTTGGGCACCGGGCTTAAGGTGAGACACCCGCTGCGGAAACGGGGTTTAGCTGATGATTCGCTCGGGATCAACCCTCAGTATGAGGATATTCTTCAGAGTCTTCTTCATTATCCTGCCTGAAGGATGGAACGCGGTAGTTACCGTTGAACCAGCGCCCCAGATCAATGTCTGCACAGTGCTGTGAGCAGAAGGGCCGAAAAGCCGTTTCCGTTGGGCGGTTGCAGATAGGGCAGGTGGCACTCATGAAAGGCTCCAGCTTGCAGGGGATGCGTTTGGATCCATGACCAGCTCCAGAGGAGCGGCCCGGCGGGAAGTAAAGTCACTCATGGCTTCTGGATCGTTCTCCAGAGCCCTGACGAGAGAAATGGATGCTGTCAGAGTGCGACCCTTGCGGTCTTCTCGCAAAATAGTGCGGAGCACTGACAGCGCCCTTCCATGTGGGGAGGACAAAAGTTCGTGCAAGGGAGGTCTGCGCCGCGGGCGAGTGATTTCCAGAAGGCCGGAAGGCGTGGCTCCGAGCACTTGCGACTTTAACGGATCATCCGACAGGGCATCGCGCAGGAAGCTGACGAGGGCAGGCCTCTTGCGGGTTTTAACGCCTGCGGGATCAACCAGCAGCGTGCCTGACAGATTGCGGAGGCGGATCTGTCGCGCCAGGGCCGGAAAACTTGCGACATTTCCCTTGAAGTCAGGAGCGCTGGCGCTGTCCAGGTCTATGGCGATCAGGGCGGGGGTGGGAAAGATACTGGCTGTAAGTTGGCCAAGATCTGCAAATTCGGAGCCAAGTTCGTCAAAGTCGCTTTCCAGCGTGTCGTCAAAGGCCTGCTGGCATCGCTGAAACCGGGGGCGCAGTCGGGCCGGAAGGCGCGCGGCAATACCTGGCGCATCAACGTACAGGGGGGCGTCGGGATAGCGGTCTGCCAGTTCTTCCAGTGGTGAAGGGCCGCATGCCAGAAGCGTCGGTGCAACAGGCATATCCGGCACAGGCTCTGCCTTACGCAGGCGCAGGCCCTTGCCATTCTGTGCGGAGCGGCTGACGCGGACGGAGATCAGTTTTCCTTGAACCAGCGCATCCCGGCAGGACAGAAAGCCATCGTCTCCGTTGTGGAGTGTGACAAAGGCCCCGCCCAGTGCAGGAGCGACCGTTTGGATGCGCGCAATATGCCAGTCATCAAACCCATCCGGAAGGCCGGGACGCCAAATGGCAGCATCCAGAAGAGTCTCATGGTCCGCAACCGCAATCCGCACATCGCCCGGAGAGCAGGCGGCGCGGATCTCGATCACGCGATCCACCCACCCTGACGACGGGGCTGCCCGCGCAGAAGCTGTGCGGTTTCGAACAACGGAAGACCCACGACAGCAGAGTAGCTGCCGCCAATCTGCCGGATATGAGCTGCGGCAGCCCCTTGAATGGCGTAGCCGCCAGCCTTGCCCTGCCAGTCTCCGTTGGCGATCAGTGCGTCGATCTGGCTGTCAGTCAGTCGGTGGAACGTGACGGACGTTTCCACAAGGCGCTCATTGGCCACACCGTCCGGCCACGCAGAGGTGGGACGCAGAGCCACTGCGGTCAGCACTTTGTGGTTTCGGCCTGAAAGCAGCCGCAAACACGCGCGTGCAGTCTGTTCATCCTCCGCCTTGGGGAGAATGCGTCGTCCAACGGCAACGACAGTATCCGCACCGATCACCAGAGCTGCATCCTGACGCTGTGCTGCTGCATGGTCAGCTTTCGCTCGGGCAAGACGCTGGACCAGCGCGCGGGGAAGTTCACCGGGGCGCGGTTCCTCATCCACATCTGTGCCGATGACGTCATCAGGCACAATTCCAATCTGCTTCAGAAGAGCCAGACGTCGGGGAGAGGCAGACGCCAGAACAAGCGCCGGGCGATCTGTCATGCCGTTTTCAGGCACGGGAGACTGGGAAAGGGGCATACGCCGCAGTCTCTTACTTGAAGCGGAACGTGATCCGGCCCTTGGACAGGTCGTATGGGGTCATTTCAACGTTTACGCGGTCACCAGCGAGAACGCGGATACGGTTCTTGCGCATCTTGCCGCTCGTATGGGCGAGAATGGTGTGCTCGTTGTCGAGCGTGACACGGAACATGGCGTTGGGCAGCAGTTCCATGACGGTGCCGGTGAACTCGATAAGGTCTTCTTTGGACATGGGAATCCTTGCTTCAGGGACAGGGTAAAGGTCTGCGGATGGCAGTGGCCCCGATCGGAGCCTGAAAATCCAGTTCCGCTATGTGCGGACTGTCCGGCAAAAGGTCAAGCTTAACGCGGTTTTTCTGATGTTTTTGGCCGAAATGATTGTGGACTTTTCACAAGACATACCGATTGTCCATGGCACCGGGTATGAAAATGGCAGAAATGGGCTGGTGCCTTGGTAATATGAAACAAAAGCGGGACGGCTTCTGACAGCTCTGCCCCGCAGGCGAGGACATGCGTGGCGAAAAGGTATGAGTGGGTGCGCGCGGTGCCTTCGATTGTCTGGGCTTTGGTCCTTGCCGTACTCATGGGGCTGGGCGAGGGCCTGCATCTTGTCCCGCTGGATAGTCTAAGCCGTTTTCCAGTTTTCCAGGACGGAATCCAGGCCGTCGCTGGGCAGCGGTATTTCCTGGGCGATGCGTGGCAGTGGCCTTTGCTGGACACACGCTCGCTCCTGACCCCTCGGGGTGCCAGCGTAGCAATGACAGACAGTACACCGTTACTGTTGTTACTGTTCAAACCGTTCGTGGCGCTGCTTCCCGCCGGATTTGTACCTTACAGGCTCTGGCTGGTGTTCTGTTTCCTTATGCAGCCGGTCTCTATGGTTCTGGCGCTATCCGCTGCGGGTGAACGGCGTTTTACGGCGTTGATGTCCGGAGCCATCCTGGCTCTCTGCATGCCATTTTTTCTGGGACGTATCATTCATCTCAGTTTGATGGGGCAATTCCTTCTTCTGTTGGCATTTGCGTTTTATTTCTCCCTTGTGCGGGGGAAAAAGTGGGCTTTGGGGCTGACGCCGATCTTTCTTGTGATCTGCCTGCTCATTCATCCGATCCTTCTTCTGTTGGCTTCAGGGACCATTGCGGCAGCAGCTCTGACGCTTCTGTGTCGGAGGGCTAAGGCGTGGCGTGAGGTAGCCTGTTCATGCGGGGCTGGAATTGCATTGGTCCTGATTGTCAGCGAGGTGCTGGGATATTTCCGGTATGCTCAAGGTGCTGGCGGGTATGGCCTGTTCTCCATGAACCTGCTGTCGCCCATCTGGCCCATGCATTCTAATCTGCTGGCGTTTATTCCTGCGCTGCATTACGGCATGGAGACCCAGTCTTTTGAGGGCTATTCCTATCTCGGTGCAGGGCTTCTTTTGCTTCTGCTCTGTGATGTGGTCTTTTGCGGGCGCGAACTTCTGAGCGCGATGCGGCGGCATGCCGGACTGTCGATTTTCCTTGGAATTATGGCGCTCTACGCTGTTTCCAACACGGGATATGCAGGCCCATACCGGCTTTGGCACATAGCCCTGTCGCCCCCTTTGGCAGACGTTTTTCGGGCGAGTGGGCGATGCTTCTGGCCTGTAGGATATGGTCTGTTGATCGCGGCAATCCGTTTATCCCGCTTTATACCGAGAAGGGTGGGAGGCAGCCTGCTGATTGTCTGTGCCTTGCTGCAATTCCTGGACACCCGTTCGTTACGCGCGCAGGCACATGACCTGTGGAAGGCCGATTTTCCTGTTACGGGCGTTACCAGGTCTTTGACAGGTTTGATTGGGGACGCGCAGCAGGTAGCGCTCTACCCCGTTGCAGGCTGTGGATTGGATCTCTACGGCCCGGATGCCGATCGGATTATGACAGTTTTTCGACTCTCTGCCGAACAAAACCGGCCGATCAATACGTTCTACCTGTCCCGCCCGCCCAAAGATTTTGCATGTGGCAGAGAAAAGCCCCAAGCCGACCAGGCGGAGGGAACGCTCGAAATTTATGTGGGCGGATTGCAGCCTGCTGCCAATCGGCACTGTCAGGATTTAGACGGCCTTAAGATTTGCCCGCCCCCGTAAGGGCGGGCGAACACTTAGTTTTTGATCTGGCCCAGACGTAGCGAAAGACTCAGAGCATGAGCATCCAGCCCTTCCGCCTGTGCGAGAGCAACACCAGCGGGGCCGATCTTTTCAAGTCCGGCTTCATCCGCCTCAATGGTCGTTGTGCGTTTGATGAAGTCGAACACAGAAAGCCCTGATGCGAAACGGGCCGTGCGGCTTGTGGGTAGAACGTGGTTGGGACCACCAACGTAATCGCCGACAGCTTCCGGGCAGTAGCGGCCCATAAAGATGGCCCCCGCATGGCGGATTTTTGCACTGAAGGCACGCGGTTCGTCGAGCAGCACTTCAAGATGTTCAGGAGCAAGCTGGTTCACAATCCGGGCGGCTTCATCCAGATCCCGAACGACAATGACTGCACCATGGTCTTCCCAGCTTTTGGCCGCGATAGCGGTACGGGGAAGGGTTTCCAGTTCTGTCTGGACAGCCGCCGTTACTGCCTTTGCAAACGCGGCATCCGTAGTGATGAGAATGGCCTGTGCCTGTTCATCATGTTCAGCCTGCGCCAGTAGATCGATTGCGGCCAGACGGGGATCATTATTCCCATCTGCTACAACGACAACTTCCGAAGGCCCGGCGATGCTGTCGATGCCAACATGGCCAAAGACCTGTCGCTTGGCCTCCGCCACGAACGCATTGCCGGGGCCGACGATCCGGTCTACCGGAGCAATCAGTTCTGTTCCATATGCCATGGCGCCCACAGCCTGTGCGCCGCCGATCCGATAAATTTCTTCTACGCCGCAGAGACGGGCCGCTGCCAGAACAAGTGGGTTCAGCACACCGTCAGGAGATGGAACACACATGGCCACGCGCTGCACTCCGGCGACGCGCGCGGGAAGGGCATTCATCAGAACCGAGGAGGGATAAGCGGCTTTTCCGCCGGGCACATAAAGACCCACGGCATCCAGAGCCGTCCAGCGCATGCCAAGCCGGATTCCTTCGTCGTCCGTGAAATCCAGATCCTTCGGCATCTGTGCAGCATGGAACGCTTCAATGCGCCGGGCAGCGGTTTTGAGAGCATCCATCAGGTCTGACGGGACAAGATCTGCCTGCGTGGCAATTTCTTCCGCGCTGATGCGTAGGCTTTCAGCAGGCAGAGTCAGGCGGTCAAAGCGGGCCGTATAGTCACAGAGCGCTTCGTCCCCGCGCTGACGAACATCAGCCAGGATGGCCCGGACAGGCTCCGCGACGCTGCGCTCGTCACTGCTGCGATCTGCCAGAAGGTTCGCAAGATCCTTTTCAAAACTGGCGCTCAGGGTGTCGAGACGTTTCATTTTGACGCTCCCTCAGTGTTGAGGGCTGCCCGGAATCGCTCGATCAATGCGCCAATCTCTTCAGGGCGCGTCTTGAGCGCGACGCGATTGACGATCAGGCGGCTTGTGACGTGGGCAATGGTTTCTGTTTCCATGAGGCCGTTGGCGCGGAGAGTGGAGCCTGTATCAACCAGATCCACGATTACGCTCGCCAGATCCAGGGTCGGCGCAAGCTCCATGGCACCATTCAGGTGCACGATTTCTGCATTCACGGCGCGGGACGCAAAGTGACGGCGTGCAATGGTCGGATACTTCGTGGCGACACGCAGGCGTGACTGAGAGGCTGCCGGATCTTCGGTGACGGTTTTAGGGCGCGCCACGGAAATTCGGCAACCACCAATTCCGAGATCAAGCGGTGCGTAAATGTCCGGATAGTCGAATTCCATCAGGACATCTGCGCCACAGACCCCGATATGCGCCCCACCATACGCTACGAAAGTTGCGACGTCGAAAGAACGGACGCGCACAACGTCCAGATTTGGATAGGAGGTGCCAAATCGCAGCCGACGGCTGCTTTCCTGAAGGCAGTCCGCATCGGGTTCGATGCCTGTTCGTGTTAGAACGGGGGCTAACGCCTTGAGAATCCGCCCTTTTGGAAGGGCAAGGATCAGCGGAGAACCGCTTCGGTCAGAAGTGTCCGTTCCGGTCTGAGGCGCTGTCATGGGGCGTCTGTCCTTGCTGTCCGCAGCCAATGAAAAGAGAACAGCAGCGCATATCACGAAGCGGCGGTCTTCCAAAATTTCTTGACAGGGAGGGTGCATATCGATGCATCTTGTATGCATGTCTGCAAACATAGAAACATTGCTGTTTCCGACCCCCCTTTCTGCTGCGAGTGGCCTGCCCCTGCGCGCACAGATGCGGGAGCGTATCCTGACAGCGATAGGGTCTGGTCTGCTCTCTCCGGGAGACCAGCTTCCCACGATGCGGGCGTTGTCAGTTCATCTTCGGGTTGATCTCAACACTGTGCAGCGTGCTTACGCGGAACTGGAACGGCTGGGTGCCATCGAGACTTATCGGGCGCGAGGCAGTTTTGTGAGCCAGCATCCTCCATCGGCCGATATTGATCGAAAGAGGGAAGAGCTCATGGATCTCGCGGCGGCAACAATCGCCCGGAGCCATGCCTTGGGGCTCGATCCAGACGCGCTCCTCCGGGCCATGCAGCACCTTCTTGAAGCGTCTTCGCCCACAATCGCGCCAGAGACCGGCGCCGGAAAGGCATAGTCATGATTTCGTATCCAACACTTCCGTCGTCCGTGTCGCGGCGCAGCAATGGCCTTCCTGTCAATTCGGTGTCTATTGCACTGGCTCTCGGGTGTATTCTGGCCGGCGGGGGCTTACAGGCTCTGACCTTTAACCTCGCCTTCTCAATCATCGGCGTGGTGCTGGGCGTTCTCGTCCTTCTGTCCCTGAAGATGTGCAATTCCTGGCAGCGTGCTCTGGTCTTGCGAGCCGGTAAAATTCAGGGTTTGCGGGGACCTGGGCTGTTTCTCATCATCCCTTTTGTAGATCAGGTCACCGAAGTGGTTGATCAGCGGATCAGGACGGTTCCGGTGCATACGCGGCAAACCCTGACGCGTGATACGACGCCGGTGGATGTGGATGCTGTTGTTTTCTGGATGGTTCATGATCCACTCCGCGCCATCACGGAGCTGGATGACTACGAGGGGTCCGTGTCCATGGTGGCCCTGACGACCCTGCGTGAGGTGGTCAGCAGCTCCGACCTTGCCGTGTTGCTGGAGGATCGTCGCAGAATTGATGACCAGCTTCGGGACCTGATTGAGGTCAAGACACGCGAATGGGGTGTTACGGTGCAGGCTGTTGAAATCCGTGATGTTCAGCTGCCAGATAATTTACAGGATGCGATGAGCCGTCAGGCGCAGGCAGAGCGGGAACGTGCAGCGCGTGTTACGCTCGCCAGTGCCGAACGTGCTGTTGCTGTGGAACTCGCGGCTGCAGCCAAAACGTATGAAGCCTCACCGATTGCCCTGCAGATTCTTCAGATCAACCGCGTTTTTGAGATGAACAAAAACCGTGGAACGACCATTCTGATGCCGACCACCATGGCAGACGCGATGGGAAGTGCGACCGCCTTTGCTGCGGCCGTACAGGCCGCAACGCAAACGGATTCTGAAGCACCATCCGCCGGAATCACGTCAGAACGTGGCTTTTGATGAGAGGCTCCAGCCAGTCCACGAATGTTGTCACACGATCACCAGCGGAGTGCCTGTGTGGATATAGAATGGTCATGGGCAGAGCCTCTGCGCACCATTCAGGCATCACGCTGACGAGCTCTCCAGCCTGGATGTGCTGCTGCACGTCGTAGGCCGGAATCTGGATCAGACCCAGCCCGGCCAGGCAGCAGGCAATGAGGGCTTCAGCATTATCAACCGTCACGCGACTGGGTGGCGAAGCGGTTCTGGTCTCTCCGCCCTCCTGCCATTCCCAGTCTTCCGGTCGGCCAGTGACGGGCGATGCATAACGCACTACGTAATGATCGTTCAGGGCATCTGGGTGGGCAGGGCAGCCAAACTGGTCAAGATAGGCCGCACTCGCGACGTTGATCAGATTGAGTTCTCCGATCCTGCGACTGATGAGACCGGAATCCTGCAACGGCCCTACACGCAGAACGCAATCCGCTCTGTCTTCCACCAGATTGATGGCTCGGTCCGTGACGCCAAGATCGACGGACAAGCCAGGGTGGCGGGATAAAAAATCGGGTAAAGCCGGGGCAACAATGAGACGCCCGATCCTGCCCGGCATATTGACCCTTACGACACCGCTGAGGCCGTCACGGTCTTTCCGGAACAGCGTTTCAATGTCCTCCACCTCTCCAATGACGCGCAGGCAGCGCTTGTAAAAAGCCAGTCCGTCCTGAGTGGGAGAGACTGCGCGCGTGGTTCTGGCGAGCAAACGCGTTCCTGCGCGCGTTTCCAGATCACGAATGGCTGTGGAGATGGTCGAACGTGGCATGTTCAGCATGTCAGCCGTGCGTGTGAAACTGGAGGTTTCAACGACTCTGGTGAAAATGCGGAAGAGGTCGATCCGGTCCAAAAAAAATCTCCGCAGAGCAGGGGCCTGAGTTTGTTCGTGATTCCTGACAGGTGTGGTCAGGAATACAGCCTTTGTTGTGTTCCGTCAGACGGTAGCCTGCGCGTTCCATTTCAAAAAGGCGGAGACCGGATCATGACAGATCACAGTATCAAAGGAAAAACGGTTCTTGTTGCTGGGGGCGCCAAGAACCTTGGCGGCCTGATCGCTCGGGATCTGGCGGCTCATGGGGCTCGTGCCATCGCCATTCACTACAACAGTGCAGCTACAAAACCCGCTGCGGACGAAACGGTCGCGGGTCTCAAAGCTCAGGGCGTGGAGGCCGTCGCCTTTCAGCAGGACCTGAGAACAGCTGACGGGAACACCAAGCTGTTTGCTGACACTGTGGCTGCGGTTGGTCGGCCGGATATTGCGATCAATACGGTTGGCAAGGTGCTCAAGAAGCCGATGGCAGAGACGTCTGAGCAGGAGTTCGACGAGATGTTCGACGTGAACACGAAGTCGGCTTTTTTCTTCATCAAAGAGGCCGGAGAACATCTCAACGACAACGGCAAGATTCTGACGCTCGTTACGTCCCTTCTGGGAGCTTACACGCCGTTCTACGCCACCTATGCGGGAAGCAAGGCGGCCGTCGAGCATTTCACACGGGCTGCTTCCAAAGAGTACGGTGCACGAGGCATTTCCGTGAATGCGATTGGTCCCGGGCCAATGGATACGCCCTTCTTCTATGGGCAGGAAGGTGCGGATGCCGTCGCATATCACAAGACGGCGGCTGCCCTGTCTGCTCTGAGCAAGACCGGCCTGACCGATATTGAAGATGTTGTCCCCTTTGTCCGGACGCTCGTGTCTGATGGCTGGTGGATGACGGGTCAGACCATTCTTGTGAATGGTGGATACACGACGAAGTAAGAAAAAAGGGCTGCCAGGGTTTTCTCCCTGGCAGCCCTTTGCAGGCTCAGAATGTCGCGTTGATACGGCCGTAGTAGTAGCCGCCGTTGATCGGCACCTGTGCCGAGTTGGAGTCATAGACGGCAGCACCGTAGGAGCTCAGCTCTTCCGGAAGCTTGCGGGGACGAACGTTGAAGACGTTGTTACCGCCAACAGCCACATGCCAGTGCTCGTTGAAGCGATAGCCGACTTCAAGATCGGTCAGCCAGCGCGGAGTGTTCTTGAACTGGCCAAAGCAGGTGTTGGAGTAACGAAGGGCGGCCCCGCCGGCAGCAGCGCAGGTAGCAGAGGTTGGCGTCCAGTCCTGATAGGTCATCATGCTGGTGGTTTCGCCGTAACGCGTCTGCCGCACGTTGATGTCCCATTTCCCAACCGTGTAGTACGCGTTGAGGATGATCTTGCTCCGCGGGTACCCCGTCGTGAGGTACCCAATTGTCTGCGCGTTGAGCAGCGGGTTGCCATTTGTATCGCTGGCAACATGATGCATGCGGGTACGGTTCAGATCCAGCGCCATGCTGAGAGCGAGATTACCGTAGCGATGCAGGTGGAACGTGTAGTCCGCCTTGATGTCCAGGCCCTGTGTCCGCGTGCTGGCAACGTTGGCAAAGTAATAGGCTGAGACGTTGCTGATATCGAAGGAGTTGACGGGCAGCGCGTAACCCATGGCCTGAATGGCGTCGACAGCCGCCTGACCCTTCGTGGTTCCACCTTGCGAAATGCGGTTGCGCAGATTGATCTGATAGACGTCTGCCTCCACGTGGAAGCCCTTGACCGGTTCCACGACGACACCGCCACTGGAGCTTACGGAGTATTCAGGCTTGAGCGGGCTGGCACCCAGGATCTGTGCTGCTGCGGAGCTGACAGGCAGAAGACCGCTGGCGCTGGTCGGGCTCACACTCATCGTGCTGTAGTGCTGCTCGGCGAGGGTCGGGGCACGGAAGCCTGTGCTGATCGTGCCGCGGAACGCCAGCCATGGCGTTGCGTCGTAGCGTGTGGAGACCTTGCCGTTCTGGGCATTGCCAACATCTGTGTAATGCTCGAAGCGGCCTGCGAAATCCAGATCCCAGTGCTTCAGAGGGTGGAAATCGCCATCAATATAGGCGGCCCAGATGTTTCGGCTCCAGGAGCCCGCATTCTGTGGTCGCAGGCCAGCATAACCCTGTGTGCCGCCAACCTCGTAAGAAGCGGGTTCACCAGCGACGATGTCATACATTTCGAGGCGATGTTCACCCCCAAAGGCAAGAACCATCGGGACGGTGTTGAAGATGTTGATCTTCCGGCGGAAATCCAGATTGTTGGTCCACTGGGCATTACGGTAGTTCAGCGCACGCACAGTCGTGGGAGACCAGCCACACCCGGTGGAGGAATAATTGGCGACGTTGCCGTTGTTGCAGGTAGAGCCCAGCATACCGGTGTTGGCCGTGTTCTTGTTGCTGATCTTGTCCTGATCCGCACCGTAAACCGTGCTCAGATCCCAGTCGAAGCCATAGAAATCATGCCCTTTGAGGCCGAGTTCACCGGCGTAGTCGTCTTCATCAATGACTTCGAGGGGGGAGAAACCGGAGGGATAAAGCGTTGGGGCAATGCTAGGAACGCGGTAATTCTGAATGGCTTCGGCATGACGATGGGCGTAGGTCACCTGCCCATACAGATCGATTTTTTCAGTAATCGGCTTCCCGAAATCAATCCCTAGATTTTCGCGGGTTTCTTCAGGGGTGCTCATGATTTTGTTGGAGTTTTTCGGCACGTTTACAGCGTTGGCAACAACACCCGTGTAGTAGCCATTGGTGTTCGCGCCAGTGGGCCAGCTTCCAAGAAGGCGATGGTCATTCGCGCCAGCGACAAAGTGATCCGTATGATAAACCTGTCCGCTGATGTGCATATAGCCATCATGTCCAAGTTTCAGGCCGCCATCAGCGTTGAGCTGGTACTGCCAGCCGTCGCCATTGTAGGCGTTCGCGCCGGTCTGGGCTGACATGTTCAGGCCGTGATTCTGCTTTTTGGTGATGATGTTCACCACACCGGCAATCGCATCCGAGCCATACATGGCTGCTGCGCCATCTTCCAGAACTTCGATGTGGTCGATCATGTTCGCCGGAATCATGTTCAGATCGACTGGCGTTGAACCGAACTGCGGCCCGGCGTTCTGAACAATGTTGGCTGTGACGTGGCGGCGCTTGCCATCAATCAGGATCAGCACCTGGTTCGGGTTCAGGCCACGCATCCGGATTGAGGATGTGAGAGCTGCGGTATCACTTCCCTTTGCAGAAACGTTGATCGAAGCATAGGTGCGGGTCAGGGCATCTGCCAGATTCATCTGGCCGGACCGTCGCAATGTTGCGGCTGACACGACTGTTACTGGGCTTGAGCTGTCGCGAGCCCTTTTGTTACTGGCGTGTGTGCCTGTAACAATCATGCTCTCATTGCCACCTTCAGCAGCGCGATGCTGTACAGCCTGACGCTTTACGGTCGTGGGTGTGGTCGCTGCCTGCGCAGGCGTATGGTGATGTACTACCTTGTGATGAGTATCCGTTGCTGCCGTTGGTGTTGTGGCCAAAGCATGGGTTTCAACAGAGGACGCCAGGAGAGACGTGGTTGCGAGGAAAAAAAGACGCCTTGATGACATACCGTCGACTCCCAATAAGCTACGGCCTTCTGCAGCACCAATGCTGCTGTCATTATTCATAACGAACTCGTTACGTCTGGCTACGCAAATTCTGATACCGAAATGTTTTGTCATTCTGGAAAAGAAATGAAGACCACAATCAGGAAATCGCGGCCTTCCGGAAACTCAGTTTTTGAAGATGTCAGGCGGTCTTGTTGAAAGCCGCTACAATATTGGAGAGATTTCTCTGCCGTCTGGTTGCCAACCGAGCGGCCGTCAGGACTGATCTGGCCTGAGAAATAGCTGTGTCCAGATCAGAATTAATGATCGTATGATCGAATTCCGCCCAGTGAGAGATTTCATCCAGCGCGGCTTTCATGCGCTTTGCAATCTCTGCGGGATCATCAGAGGCCCGTTTGTGAAGCCTGCGTTCCAGCTCTTCGAGTGATGGTGGCAGAACAAACAGGCTCACGACGTCTGCGGGGAGGGCGGCTCTCAGTTGGCGATGGCCCTGCCAGTCAATGTCAAAGACCATGTCATGACCGGCTTCCAGCGCTTCTTCAACAGGCGCACGCGGAGTGCCATAGCCACGGCCGAAAACTTCTGCCCACTCCAGAAGTTCGCCGGCCTCTGCCATCGTGCGAAACGCTTCGATATCCCGGAAGTGATAATGAACACCTTCAACTTCACCAGGGCGTGGCCCACGGGTCGTCACGGAAACAGAGTGCTTCAACGATGGCTCTGACGCACGCAGAGCGTTTGCAATCGTGGATTTGCCCGCACCGGAGGGGGCTGAAATCACCAGGCAGACACCGCGTCGGGGCTGTTGGATCATGAGGGTCTCCTTGATGTTTCCTGAGGCAGGACAATGTCGCTGCCTCTAGCCTGAAAACCCCTTGCCTGACCAGATGTTCCTCAGGTTTCCGACTGAAGCTGTGCTGTTATTGCGCTGCTGAGAGACCGTCTGCGGGATCCGCCAAGGATGTGGCCGAGGGGGGCCAGAACCTCGATATGGTCACAGATGATCTTAAAAACGGCGAGCATCGGGACAGACAGGAAAGCACCGGAAATGCCCCACATCCAGTCCCAGAACAGAAGAGACCCCATGACGAAAACCGGGTTCAGCGTGAAGCGCCGGGCCAGAAGCATGGGGGTGATGGTTTCTCCTTCCAGCACATGAATCAGCAGGTAGATGGAAGGTGGAACCAGCGCATAAAGCAGGGACGGGAAGGTAAAGAGCCCTACAACGAAATAGACTACCATTCCGGTCAGGGGGCCGATGATCGGGATGTAGTTGAGCAGAAAAGCCAGAACCCCCCAGAGCAGGGGATTGGGCATGCCCGTTGCCCAGCACTGGATCATGTTCGCAAGCCCCACCAGCAGGTTCATCATCGTGATGGTTGCGAGGTAGAGCGAGACATTCCGTTCAATCTGGGTCGTGATCTGAACCAGTCGGCGCTTCTTTCGAAATGTCGGCATGATTTCCACAATCCGACGCAGCAATGTGTCTCCTTCCGTCATGAGGAAGAAGAGCATCAGCAGCATGGAGAAGAAGCCGCCTGCAATTTCTCTGGTGCCTGCGAGAACGGACGTCCCAAGGCGGCTCAGGGCATTCTCCCCGCCGATTGGCGCCGCTACAGCGTGCGAGCCAGAGGGTTTGTAGCCGCCGAACATGCCGGACAGCCGCATGTAATCCCGTTCCATGACTTCAATCGGCCCGCGCATGACGGCCAGTTTGCTTTGGAGAGCAGGCAGTGTCTGCGGAGCACGGGAAATCCATCCTGCCGCCGGGACAGAAATTGTTGTCGCAATTCCACCAACCACACCGAACATGGCAACGATGAGCAACAGCGCAGCCAGATGTTTGGGCAGATGCAGTTTTTGCCGAAGAAAACGCATCGGCGAGATCATCATCAGGTTGACGACCAGCGCGAACACAAAGGGCAAAAGGATGGGCGCGGTGAAATACAGCGAGTAAAACACGGCCAGAATCGTCAGGATCAGGACGCAGATGTCCCTGACGTTCAGGTGCTGACGTAATATGTTACGGTCGAGCGTCGGATCTGGCAGCTCATCTCCTTCCCGCTGACTGGGTCGACTTGGGCCGGATGCATCCTCTTCCGGCGGAAGAGAGCCTTTCTGGCTGGAAACTGCGGAAGGCTCTGTCGGACAGCCGGACATGTTTGACGCCTGAAGCGGGGAGGGGTGACATCAGGGTAAAAGCCCTGACAGAGGACACAGTTGCGTGTTCTGCCCAAAAACCCTCTTGAACTCCAGTGGGAAGAGGTAACTAAATAATGATCAGAGCTGGTAGGGGTCTGCCCTGCTGGCGAACCTGGAGCTAGGAGAACAGCCATGGCTTGGAACACGCCGAAAGTTACCGAAATTCCGCTAGGCGCAGAAATCAACTCGTACGTCTGCGGCGAGAAGAAGTAATCATCTTTTCCCTTTCGGGGAAAAATGGCGGCCGCCTCCCACAGGGGCGGCCGTTTTCTGTTCATGCTTCCCAAACGGTTTTCTGAAAAATGATTGATGTCATCGTGCTCGGCTCCGCGGCCGGCGGTGGTTTCCCCCAATGGAACTCCGCAGCGCCGGGTTGTGTAGCCGCCCGCACGCGACAGGGCGCACGCCCTCGCACTCAGGCCTCCATTGCTGTGAGTGCTGATGGAGAACACTGGTTTGTTCTCAACGCTTCCCCTGATCTCCGGCAGCAGATTATCGAGACTCCGGCCCTTCACCATCAGGGTAGTCTGCGCGGGACGCCGATCCAGAGCGTCATTCTCACCTGTGGTGAAATCGACGCCATTACGGGTCTGCTGACCCTGCGGGAACGTGAGCCTTTCACGCTCATGGGGAGTGACTCCACACTGGAGCAACTGGCGGCCAATCCGATCTTCGGTGCGCTCGATCCTGCAATTGTCCCGCGCGTTCCTCTGACGCTTGATGTGCCTATAGCTTTGAAGCTGAAGGATGGCAGCCTGTCAGGCCTAACGCTCACAGCCTTTGCCGTGCCGGGTAAGGCTCCGCTTTATGCAGAAGCCGAAGGTTCCCGACCTGATGAAACTTTGGGTGTTTCGATCACAGATGGGACTCAGACGGTTCTGTTCATCCCCGGCTGCGCCTACATCACACCAGAAATCATCGAACGTGCCGCTCAAGCGGATATGCTGTTTTTTGACGGTACTTTGTGGCGCGATGATGAAATGATCCGAGCGGGGCTGAGCCCCAAGACAGGTCAGCGTATGGGGCACGTCTCTGTCCGGGATAGTGGTGGCCCGGTGGAGTGCTTCGCGTCCTGCTCAAAACCGCGTAAAGTCTTGATTCACATCAACAACTCGAACCCGGTTCTGATGGAAGACAGTCCGGAACGCAAAGACGTCGAGAACGCGGGGTGGACCGTGTCCGAAGACGGCATGACTTTCAGACTGGAAACACCATGACACTCCTGACCCCTGACCAGCTCGAAGCTCGCCTCCGCCAGATTGGTGCTGAGCGCTATCACAACCGTCACCCGTTCCACCGCAAGCTGCATGATGGTCTGCTGACGAAGCAGCAGGTGCAGGCCTGGGCCCTGAACCGCTACTATTATCAGGCTAAGATCCCGGCCAAGGACGCCACGCTCCTCGCTCGCCTCCCGACCGCCGAGCTGCGCCGCGAATGGCGTCGCCGCATCGAGGATCATGATGGTACGGAGCCGGGAACAGGCGGTGTCGCCCGGTGGCTCGTACTCACGGATGGCCTGGGTCTAGATCGGGACTATGTGGAGAGCACGGACGGCCTGATTCCCGCTACACGCTTTGCCGTGGATGCGTATGTGAATTTCGTGCGTGATCAGTCCATTCTGGCAGCTATCGCATCCTCCCTGACCGAGCTGTTCTCCCCGACGATCATCAGCGAACGTGTCTCAGGGATGCTGCGGCACTACGACTTCATTTCTGAAGAAACGCTGGCCTATTTTACACCTCGTCTGACGCAGGCTCCTCGGGATTCCGATTTCGCGCTGGCCTATGTCCGGGAAAATGCCCGTACACCGGAACAACAGCGCGAAGTTCTGGGTGCTCTGGAGTTCAAGTGCTCCGTACTGTGGTCCATGCTGGATGCGTTGGATTACGCGTATGTGGAAGGGCACATCCCGCCGGGCGCTTTCGTCCCATGAGTGTGACGGAAGAGACCGTCCTGTCCTTCGCGCGTGGTCATCGGTTGCAACATGACCGTGTTCGGGATGTCTGGCTTGTCCAGGCTCCCGAAAAGGCTTTCATTATCGAAGGCGCCGCCCCACATATCCTGGGTCTTGTGGACGGGGAGCTGCCTGTTGGCTCTATTGTAGAGAAGCTGACGGAACAGTTCTCCGCCCCGCGCGAAGTCATCTCCACGGATGTTCTCGCGCTTCTTTCTGATCTGACGGAAAAGGGCGTTCTGCGCGCATGACCTTGCCCCAGCCACCGATGAGCCTTCTGGCTGAACTGACCCATCGTTGTCCGCTTGCCTGCCCATACTGCTCCAATCCGCTGGATCTGGAGCGTAAGGCGGCAGAGCTGGATACGGCTGGATGGAGACGGGTGCTTGAACAGGCGGCAGAGATGGGCGTCCTGCAGGTTCACTTCTCGGGCGGTGAGCCAATGGCCCGGCCAGATCTGGTGGAACTGGTGACGCTGGCACGAAAGCTGAACCTTTATACAAATCTCATTACGTCCGGCGTCCTGCTGGATGAAGCCAAACTTGATGCGCTGGATAAGGCCGGGCTGGATCATATCCAGCTTTCTTTCCAGGATGTGACGGAAGAGGGCGCCGAACGCATTGGCGGCCTGAAAGGCGCGCAGCCTCGCAAGCTTAAAGCCGCCCAGCTGATTCAGACGTCCGGGATTCCCATGACATTGAACTTTGTTGTCCACCGGGAAAATGTCGCGCGGATTCCGCAAATGTTTGAGTTGGCACGTCAGCTTGGGGCTGGCCGCGTCGAAATTGCTCATACCCAGTATTATGGCTGGGGCCTCAAAAACCGCGATGCGTTGCTTCCCAGCAGAGAACAGCTCGAAGAGTCCACGCGTGCTGTAGAAGCCGAGCGTGAGAAGGGAGGTCTGGCCATTGATTACGTCACGCCAGATTATCATGCAGACCGTCCCAAGCCCTGCATGGGCGGCTGGGGGCAGCGGTTCGTGAACATCTCCCCGTCTGGTCGCGTTCTTCCCTGCCATGCTGCGGAAATCATCCCGAATGTAACCTTCCCGAACGTCCGGGATGAATCACTGGCCGAGATCTGGAACAATTCCCACCTGTTCAACATGTTCCGTGGGACGGAGTGGATGCCGGAAGCCTGCAGGGCCTGTGACCGCAAGGAGATCGATTGGGGAGGCTGTCGTTGTCAGGCGCTGGCTCTGACAGGGAATGCCGCCAACATGGACCCGGTTTGCAGCCGCTCGCCATTTCATGACATCGTCGAGAAGGCGGTGGAGCAGGCAGAAACGCCTGAACTGGTTTACCGCCGCTTCTGAAGTTTTGTACCGAGTTTCCCATGCCCGTTCCGGACATTGACCAGTTTCACGCCATCTCCATTAGTGCGCTTGCTCACAAGCTTGCGGCGGAGGGGCGCAGCATCATTCATATGGAATTTGGTCAGCCCTCCACTGGTGCGCCAAAGGAAGCCATTGAACGGGCACAGCATATTCTGGCGACAGATCCCATGGGATACTGGGAAAGCCAGCCGCTCAAGGAGCGTATTGCCCGGCATTACCAGGAGGCCTACGGCGTCGCCGTTCAGCCAGAGCAGGTAATCCTGACCTGCGGCGCCTCCCCGGCGCTTGTCCTGGCTTTGACGAGTTGTTTTGTGCCTGGGCAGCGTATTGCGCTCGCGCGACCGGGTTATGTTGCTTACCGCAATACGCTCCGCACACTACATATGGTGCCGGTGGAAATGCCTTGCGGAGAAGCTGAACGCTTCCAGTTGACGGCAAAAGCTGTGGCCGAACTGGAGCCTGCCCCAGACGGTCTTATTATCGCCAGTCCAGCCAATCCAACGGGAACAATTCTGCCAGACAGTGAATTGCAGGCTATCATTGATGTCTGCAAGGCCCGTGGGATCCGGATTGTATCAGACGAGATTTATCATGGTCTGAGCTACGGGGAGCCCGCCCATAGTGTTCTGGAACATGACCCACATGCGCTTGTGGTCAACAGCTTTTCAAAATACTTCAGTATGGCTCCGTGGCGGCTGGGGTGGCTGATTGTGCCATCCGACAAGATAGATGCTGCCCGGGCGCGCATGGGAAATCTTTTCCTCACACCATCGGCGCTGAGTCAGCATGCAGGACTGGTTGCTTTTGACTGTCGGCAGGAGCTCGATGGCCATATTGAGACCTATCGGCGAAACCGCGATCTGCTTCTTGAAGCTCTGCCCGCGCTCGGCCTGACGCATATCGCACCACCGGACGGTGCATTTTATATTTATGCGGATATTGGGCATCTCACAGAAGATAGCCTGTCGTTCTGTCGTAAGCTTCTTCTGGAAACGGGGGTCACGACGGCGCCCGGTGTAGACTTCGACCCTGTTCATGGGAACCGTTTCATACGTTTCAGTTTTGCGCTCTCAACTGATTTGATTGAAGAGGCAATTCGCAGGTTGAAAACCTGGTTTAACGTACAGAACGCTTAAGGTAGGTGCTCGATCTGGTACTAATTGAGCATTTATTAATAATTAATTTTGCAGGTCTTGAAAATACTTAAGTCTGGGTTAAAATTGGCGAGACAGTAAGAAACCCTTCATGCTGTCGTCTGTCTAAGTGGGAGTATGAGACATGAAGGTTGCAGTATGTCTGGTTGTAAAAAATGAACAAACAGAAATTATTTATTGGGCAGCGTGGTATAAGGCGTTAGGTTTCGATACTCTAATTATTTATGACGATTTCTCTGATGATGCAACGGAAGAAGTAATTCTTTCCATGCAGGGCGGAATTGATATTCGTTATATGAGAAACGCCGTTAACCGCGACATTCATAATGTGCGTCAGGTTCGTGCTTATAATGATGCCGTCATTCGATATGGTCATGAGTTTGACTGGATTGCGCTTTTCGATGCAGACGAATATCTCGATCTGTATGGGAAAAATATAAAATCTTATCTGTCAGAACAAGGCGATGCATCGCTCGTTGCGTTTAATTGGTGCTGTGTTGGAACAAACGGATATGTTAGCCGTCCAGAAGGCGTTCCATTTATGAATTACACCCGAACGGGCAGTAATGAGCTTTTCTGGAACCGGCATACCAAAGTTATATTCCGTCCTGATCGGTTGTCGAGGTCGGTTTATCAGGTCCATAATGTCGATGTTCACGGCTCCAGTGTAGACAGTGAAGGTCTGCCTGTTGAGTGGGAATCTCCGAGCGGTGGTTTCACCCGGAATATTCCGACATGGAAGGGCGCACGTCTTATTCACTACCAATCCAGGTCTCTGGAACATTATATTAACCGGGATCGCCATCTGGAAGACGTCCGCAGAGATGTGAACGACCCGCTTCATACTGTCGTGAATAATCCAGAATATAATGCTATCGAGAGCACTATATCTGCCGATTACATTCGTGATTTCTATAAGTGGATGGATCATATTGTCTCGCAGCAGACACATACGATTGCACGCGTTTTACGCTCTACCTCATCCTGTTTTATAACTCAGCTTGAGAGCATCCTTGCACCCCCCAATGTTCCTGTGTTCCAGCCTGCCTATAAGGCAGAAGCTCACGAAATCGCGCATAACTGGATTTCATTTCATACAACTCCAGGAAAAATACTGAGCGAACATTTCGATGGTCGAAGCTCTTTTGTCGCCTTTCATATTGAAAATCACTTTGGCCACAGGCTGACATCTGTCGACGGTAAGCTGTCTACAGATTCTGAAAATGGAATTCCGTTAATTGGAATCTACTGTGAAGGAAGTGAATATGTTCACGTATTCACGTCAAGTGGAGAAGAGCTAAGGGTCAATGGGGACTCTCGCGTTACCAAAGTACTGACTTATAAGGTGTGGAATAACGAAGATGGGTCCATTTCTATTTCCCATCCAAGAACCCATAGATATTTAGGTTTTGCTCCGGACGGAACATATAATATTCGTAAAATCCGTGCGCTTGCATGGGAAAGCTTCAATTTGAAGCTCGTGGACATCGCTGAGTGCCCACAGTTTGTGCGTGATGCAGGTGTTTACCTTGGACGTATCACCAGTCTTGAAGACTTAAAGCGTTCCTGCGAAACCGCAGAGCAAGTTGATGGCTTGGTTATCAATGCTCTTACAGCGCTTGATGACGTCTCCAAGTCGGCAGTTTCTTTCTTGAGCCGCGGCATCCTTGGCGAACATATTCTCTGACCTGCCTCACAGCACCCGTCTTCAGAGCTTTCTGAGGACGGGACAACCTTTCCAGAGCCCCCTTCGCTGGGAACTCTGAAAAGGTCTTTCATGCTGTAAATCGGGGCAGCTTAAAGGGGAGCGTAGATCGCGCCCAGATAGTCAGGTGTGCCACTCACACGGTCTAGGTGCGGGTAACGCAGGCCATCATGATATGGGATGGAAATCGTGCTGATATGCTCGCCAGATTTTACCACAAGCCTGATCGGCTGCTTCGGGTCTTTCTGCGCATCCGCGATGGCATGACGCAAACGGTCCCCAGTGTAAGCCATGTCATTGACGGCCAGGATTGTCTCTCCTGACGCCAGGCCGGCCTTGTATGCCGGGCTCATCCAGTGAACACGCGCCGTCTTGGCATCACGCGTGACGCTCATTCCAAGCGAGAACGTCAGATCCACACTATGGCGAACGGCCTCCGATGCTTTGATGAATGATGTTGGTTTGTCTGTGTAGACAAGCTTGTAGCCACCGTTTGTCAGGCCATCCAGTGGAGCATGCAACCGGATGGTGTCCAGACGATCATGCAGGAATTTGGCCCAGTCATATGGCTGGATACTGTTCAGGGTCGAAGCCACTTCATCGAACTGATAGGGGCTGACAATAAAGCTCCCATTATTCGTGCCGAAAAAGGCCTTCGCGAAATCGTTCAGAGATTTCTGCCCGTTGGAAAGCTTGCGGATCAGCGTATCTGCGTCGAGCCAGACAAGCTGACCTTCCACATAGTAGTCTTCCGAACGCTGCCAGTCGCGCCATGACAGAGGGGCACGCTGAGCAATAACGGGGTCATTGGTGGTGTCTTCCAGCGGGCGCCACAGGCGGCCTGTCTGGTTTTCGTAGGTTGCTGCCATATAGGCCAGCGCCTCGAAGCCCTGATCCTTCGTCACAAGTCCTGAACGGGCTGCAAGAACATTCCCCCAATACTGGGTCTGGCCTTCATACACCCAGAGCAGGGAGCCGCGTTGTGGAACATTGAAGTTTGGAGCCCACATATCAGCCGGGCGACGATACTTGCCGTTCCAGGAATGCGTATACTCATGCGCGAGCAGATCACGCTCAGGGAACGTTTTGTCCCATTCCGTGAAATATCCTGGAGCAGCAGCATTTTCGCTGGATTGATGATGCTCCAGCCCGATCATGCCCAACTCTTCCGTCAGAGCGAGCAGGAAGTCGTAATGGTCATAATGATGGGAACCGAAAAGAGCCGTAGCCTGTTTGACGAGGTTCTTATGGGCTTCAATCTGCTGCGGCGTTGCATTCAGGGACTCTGCATCGTCTGCAACAACATTGAGTGCGACAGGGACATGATCCGGCCCGGTCAGATCAAACTTACGGAAATATCGGCCCGAATAAATCGGGGAGTCGACTAGCGTATTATAGGTCGTTGCATTGAAGTGGGTTTCATCGCCATAAGCAGCGGCGCGCAGAGCGGAGCCAATCTGCCATCCATGCGGCACCAGAACGCTTGGTTTGACCGTAATATCCCGCGTGAAATACCCAGCCGGATATAGAGAAACCTGATCCCACTGAACATTGACGATGGATGGCGTCATGACGACACGGCCCTGACCCGGCGTAACCGGAGACAGAAGCTGGAAATGGACGTCGAGCGTGGGGGTCGTAGCTGAAACGGGAATATGAAACGCAGCGATATTGACCGTGTCGCGCTTCCAGGGAATCGTCTTGCCACCTGATTGGATTTTCAGGCTGGCAAGCTGCTCAATGACGCCTGTCGGGGAATGATCGCCCGGAATCCACATGGGATACAGCAGGATCAGTTCGCCCTTCTCTACAGCCTCTTTCGGAACGGGAACCGTTTCATGGATGGACATGACGTGATGGGCCGTGTCTGTCGCATCAACAGCAACCGTCAGAGCGCCGGGAAAAGGCTTGTCCTGCGGGTCTGGGATGGCGGCAGGCAGAGGGAGCGGCTCTGGCTGAGGCTGGGCAAAGGCTGGGGCAACCAGGCTGCTGAATGCAGTCAATGCCACCAGAAAGCGCATACGCATCATAAGAAAGGTTCCGATTTGTAAATCAAAGTCCTTCCTGCCCTAATTGTCCCTGCGCCTCTGCACAAGGGGCAATAACCTTGCCCGCGTCAGATCCGCAGAAAGACTATTGAGCTATTTCCGGCAGACATGCGCGGATTGTCCATCCTGTAACCTCTGGTGTCAGATGCAGAGGAACGGCATTTGGCAAACGGACATTGACTGGCAGGCTCATTCCTGCGCGAAGGCTTCTGAACAATGCACCATGCGCGACAAAGAGAGGGGTTCCGTCAGCTTGCAGCGCTCGGTTAACAGCCCCTACAGCGCGTGCCTGGAGTGTAACGAAGCTTTCAGCACCTTCGGGCGTATAGCCGTCTTCGATCCATGGATCGTACCATTCCCCCATGGGCTGCCCTTCCTGCACTCCGAAGCAGACTTCCTTGAGCTCCGGATCGATAATCAAAGGCAGGTCAGGGCCGCCACTCTCTCGAATGGCATTGCGTGTATGTTCCGCCGTGACAAGAGCTCGAGATAAGGGAGACGCGATAATCCGATCGAAGGGATTTTCTCCCTTCCGGAACAGATCCGCGAAAATCTGGCCTGCTCGGACGGCCTGTGCGAGCCCCTTAGAATTCAGGGGGATGTCTGTTCGGCCTTGGGAGAGACCTCTGAGGTTCCAATCCGTTTCACCGTGCCGGAGATACCAGTAAGGCTTGGTCAGGATCTTCGGCATGGATGAAACCTCCAGAGATGGGAAAGCTTAGTCGAAGAGAGAGGAAACCGAGCTTTCGTCTGCAACAGCGCTCATGGCGCGAGCCAGAAGATTAGCAGTCGTAATCTGGCGAATGTTTGGCGTATCGAGCAGCGCCTGGGTAGCAGGGATGCTGTCCGTCAGGGTCAGCATGTTCAAGGGACTGTTTTTCACGCGCTCGCAGGCATTACCAGTCAGAACGCCGTGAGTGACATAAGCCTCCACGCCTTCCGCGCCGCGGCTCATGAGAGCATTGGCCGCGTTACAGAGTGATCCACCGCTGTCCACAATGTCGTCTACCAGCACACAATACCGTCCCGAGACATCGCCAATCACGTTCATGACTTCTGACACGCCGGCGCGCTCACGGCGCTTGTCGATGATGGCCAGGTCAACGTTCAGACGCTGTGCAAGCTGACGTGCGCGGACAACACCGCCAACATCAGGAGACACGATCATGAGTTCCCGGTCCGGAAGGCGCGTTTTGAGGTCCCGCACGAAGAGCGGAGCCGCGTACAGGTTGTCCGTCGGAATATCGAAGAACCCCTGGATCTGCATGGCGTGCAGATCCATCGTCAGGATACGGTTGGCGCCGGCTTCCGTCAGCAGGTTGGCAACCAGCTTCGCGCTGATCGGTGTACGCGGGCCGGATTTACGATCCTGACGGGCATATCCGAAATACGGCATGACAGCCGTTACCCGGCGGGCAGATCCACGACGCAGCGCGTCCAGCATCACCAGCAGTTCCATCAGGTGATCGTTTGTCGGCATGCAGGTGCTCTGCACCACGAAAACGTCCTCACCGCGGACGTTCTCCTGAATTTCGACAAAGACTTCGCCATCCGCGAAGCGCTTGACCACGGTTTTGCACACGGGCAGCCGTAGTTCATTCGCTACCGCACGAGCCAGCGGCAAATTACTGTTGCAGGCAACGATCTTCATGAAACGGCCTCGTCTGGTATCCGTCAGGGGGAGAATTGCGCGCTTTCTAACAGCGCACCCCCCTGCTGTCATCAGTTCTGAGCCATTCTTTGCACGGAAGTTGGGCTTGATGTGCTGACCGATGCAAGCGAAACACATTCAAGAACTGTCTGCGCGGCCTGCTGGAGGCTGCTTCAAGCTTCAGGAAAGGTCGGAATATGGCCCTGAAAGACTGTACGGGTTTTGTTGGCCGGAGACTTCTGATTCAGGACCTCCCAAGCAAGCGGGACGTCAGGAATGCTGTCTTTGTCCCGCCTGGAACGGCCCCGCAGTGGGGACTTTTCGAACCTTCGGGCCGAAGCGTTCCTGAGGCGATGCTCTATACGGGCGCGGGCTCACTCCACACACCTCTCTGCTCCCGGGACTACCCTGACCTCTCGGATTGCCCAGTCCTGAGCGACAAGTTCGATTATTTTTTCCTTGGAAACATTAATCCGTCCTACCTCTATTTTTTTGCCAACGTATTGTCCCGTCTGTGGAGTCTTCCTCCCTACGCACGCTCACGGCTGAAGCTTGTTTTCAGCAGCCCGCAGCCTCTCGCTCAACTGATGGCACAAAGCTATTTTCGGACGATCGTGACGGCGCTTGATCTGACTGAAGATCACTTCATGCAGGTTCTGTCACCTGCGCGCTTTCCACGGATCACCGTTGCAGCGGCTGTATTTGAAGAGCTGTCACTCGTTCATGATGTCTTCGCAGATCTGGCTCACAGCATCGGGCGAAAGATTTTACCCGAAGGCGCGCAGGATCACCCGGGACGCGTTCTCTTTTTCTCACAGGAGAAGCTCTCTCAGGGCAACGTGAGGGTAGAAAATGAGTCCGTTTTGACGGCGGCATTGAGAGCAAAGGGAATAGGGACTGTTTATCCCAGCCAAATGACTTTCCGGGATCAGCTCAAGCTCTGGGCCTCAAATCCCTTGGTGATTGGTTATAATGATGCCTGTCTTCATACGAGCATCTTCTTCCCTCAGCGAAGGGTTGTGACGCTGGCACATAGCCCGGATATGTGGGCGAACCAGTGTCTGGTCGATAAGGCGAACAACAATCATGCCCGCTATCTGTACGATAGTTCTGGCCTGGAGCCTGTCGGGGCTGGAAGTGGTTTCCAAATGAACTACCGTATCCCTGACCCGGAGAAACTTGCAGATGAACTGGCGGATTTCACCTTGGGCTAACCGGAACGGGACGCTGGAAAGATGCGGTCGAGCGCTGTTTCATTTTGAAACAATCGGGCCATACAAACGTCTTCTCGCGGATGAACTTTCCTCCGCGAATAGCGTTTCGATATCGAACGCTTCTTCAAGGAGTTATACCCAATGTCCATCAAGTCCGTCGCCCGTGTTGCACTTTCCCTGACGCTACTGTCTGGTGCCGCCGTTTCTCTCTCGGCCTGCAACACTGTTCGGGGTGCTGGTCAGGACGTCAGCTCCGTGGGCCACAATGTGTCTCGCGGTGCGAACGCAACGCAGGATGCCATTCAGCGTCACACGGATGCTTCCACGCACTGATTGCTGTCTCTCCTTAGAGAGAACAGTAAAAAAAGCCGTCAGAGTTCTCTCTGGCGGCTTTTTCTATGGGGCTTAAGAAAACCTACAAGATCACGAAATATGACACATAAGCAGTTTTCACGTCTCTTTGTGTTCGATTCCACTTGTAATCTGTGATTTCCCGGTCTCATATTCCTGCCTGAACAGACGTTCTCGGGGCGGGGTGAAACTCCCCACCGGCGGTATTGAAGGGATTTTGATCCCTCCTAAGCCCGCGAGCGCCTTCTTATCCATGGATAGGAAGGGTCAAGCAGATCCGGTGAGACTCCGGAGCCGACGGTCATAGTCCGGATGAGAGAGAACGCAGCACTTGCCCGATTGCTCGGGTGGGAGGAGCGTGCATCTTCGCACTTTCCTACTGTGAGCATCGGCTGAGGGCGGCGTGCGCCCTGCGAACGTCCCGAATAATGGGACCGTGACCGCAGCCTTGTTGAAACAAACCACCTTTTCCAGCGCAGCGAGCGCAAGCCAGATCCGAGCAGGATTTCGCTTGGCCCTTGACCATGCGGCCGACACGTTGGGAGCAACCTCTCCCAATCCGTCTGTCGGATGCGCACTGCTCGATGCAGAAGGTCGTGTTCTTACCATCGGCGTTCATCCGAGGGTCGGGCAGCCTCATGCGGAGGCAATGGCTCTTGCACAGGCTCGCGATGCCGGTGTCCTGGGCGATGTGCGCACCGCCATTGTGACGCTTGAGCCCTGCAATCATACGGGGCGTACACCTCCCTGCAGCGAAGCGCTGCGCAATAGTCCCGTCGAGCATGTCTGGATCGGCGTTGCTGATCCTAATCCGCAGGCTGCAGGCGGCGCAGAGCGGCTGCGGGAGATGCCGAACGGGCGCAGCGTGACATTCCTTTCGGATGTCCCGGAAATGGCTGATCTTGAGCGCGATTGCCGTGCCCTTCTGGCGCCTTTCCTGAGCCGTGTCGTTCGTCATCGTCCGTGGATCAGCGTCAAGCAGGCTCTGGATTCATATGGTACGATGATTCCGCCGATGGGACAGACGACGTTCACGTCCGAAGCCTCGCTGACGCTGGCTCATCGTCTCCGTCGCGCCACCGATGCCATCATCACGGGCATCGGTACAGTTCTGGCTGACAAGCCGCGCTTTACAGTGCGTCGGGTAGCGGATCACGCGGATCGCAGCCCACGCCTTCTTGTGGTGTGTGATCGGCAGGGGCGTCTGCCCGCAGACTGGAAAAACGGGATGGAACAGGCCGGGTTCACGGTTCTGGTCAGTCCTGACCTTCTCTCCGTACCCGCCATGCTGGCCGAGCGCGGCGTGAACTGGGCCATGGTGGAAGCCGGTCCATCCCTTCTGAAAACAGTGTCCGACGCTGGTCTATGGGACGACTGGCTGACCATCCGCAAAGACGGCGACACTGATCACATTGAACTTCAATCGCGGGACGAGAGCCCGCTACGACTGCTGAGGGAAAGCGCATGTTCTCTGGAATCATAGAGCGTCTGGGTACTGTCAAAGCCGTATCCCTCCGTGACAAGGCCATGGACCTGACCGTCGAGACGGGCTTTCCGGATCTTGAGCTAGGCGAAAGCGTCGCAGTGAATGGCGTCTGTCTGACGGTTGAGACGTTCGATGCGGCTGGCGTGGCAACATTCCACCTGAGCGGCGAAACTCTCTCCCGGACACCTCTGGAGCAGCTCAAAGCCGGGTCTCGCGTCAATCTGGAACGTGCGGTCGCAGCCAATACCCGATTGTCCGGGCATATCGTGCAGGGACATGTCGATAATGTTGCGACGTTTGCCAGTGTCGAAAAATCTGGAGATTCTTACGCCCTCCGCATTTTCGTCCCACAGGCCCTGCGTCAGTATGTCGTGGAAAAAGGCTCCATCACGTTCGATGGGATCAGCCTGACGGTTAACGAACTGCATGATGATGTTGTTCGGGGAAACCAGTCCGGATTTGAGGTTGGTCTGACAATCATCCCTCATACCTGGGACCATACGAACCTCTCGTCCCTTACAGTCGGAACACGCATGAACGTGGAGGTCGATGTACTCTCCAAGTACGTCGAAAACCTGCTGCGCTTCTCGCCTACACTTGGAAAGGTTGCGTCATGAAGCCATCCCTGAAAGCTGCCATCGAAGCCATTCGCGCAGGTGGCATGGTCGTCATGGTTGATGACGAGAACCGTGAAAATGAGGGCGATCTGGTCATGGCGGCACAGTTCGCCACACCGGAAGCCATCAATTTCATGGTGCGTGAAGCGAGGGGTCTGGTCTGCCTTCCTTTGGAAGCTGAGCAGGTGGACCGTCTTGGTCTACCCCCCATGGTCAGCCGCAACCGTGACCCGCGCGGCACGGCCTTCACGGTCTCCATTGAAGCGGCAACAGGCGTAACCACTGGCATTTCGGCCGCAGACCGTGCCCGGACAATCGTTGTTGCTGCCAGCCCTGACGCAACAGCAGCCGATGTCATCTCGCCGGGCCATATCTTTCCCCTGCGCGCGCATCCAGAGGGTGTGATTGCTCGTAACGGTCACACGGAAGGGTCGATCGATATTGCGCGCCTCGCTGGCCTCGAGCCTGCGGGCGTGATCTGCGAAATCATGGCGGACGACGGGAGCATGATGCGCCTGCCCGAATTACGCCGCTTCGCTGCAAAACATGGAATGCCAGTCGTCAGTATTGCGGACTTGCAGGAGTGGTGCCTCGAGCACGGGCGTGGCTCCGTGGATGATGCTCAACTGATCAGCACACCAGTCCCTGCTGCCGGTGAAATGGTGGCTGTATCTGCTCTTCCCAGCATTTTCGGTGGCCATGATCTGAAGATCCATGCTTTCCGGGCCGTAGACGGTGTCGAGCACGTGGCTCTCGTGAAGGGAGATCCGTCTCAGGGAACCCCGCTGGTTCGACTGCACTCAGAATGTGTCACGGGTGACGCATTGGGGTCTTTGCGGTGCGATTGCGGCGCTCAGCTTCGGGAAGCTCTTGAGCGGATCTCGGCCTCTGAATGTGGCGTGCTGGTTTATATGCGCGGTCATGAAGGCCGGGGCATTGGCCTTGCCAACAAGATCCGGGCCTATGAGCTTCAGGATGGCGGCATGGACACCGTAGAGGCAAACGAGGCTCTGGGCCTGCCGGCGGATGCCCGTGAATGGGATGCAGCCGCTGACCTGCTCCGGCATCTGGGCGTCACGTCCCTTCGCCTTCTGACGAACAATCCGGACAAGGAATCCAATCTTGTTCGCTTCGGTTTTGATGTGCAGTCCCGCGAGCGACTGGAAATTGAAGCCAACCCTTTTAACCGGGCCTATCTCGCCACCAAGCGGACGCGGATGGGCCATTTTCTCCAGGAACAGCCCGCATGAGCAAGCATATTCCCGTCGCCCCTGACCTGCGCCTTTCTCCAGCCCCCAAAATGGCGATCATCGTCAGCCGTTTTAACACTGGTATCACAGGTGGACTGAAGAACGGGGCGCTCGAATGGATGGAAGAGCGCGGCATTACGGATGTGGACGTCTATGATGCTCCTGGCGCGTTTGAGCTGCCGCTTCTTGCCCAGCGACTGGCCAAATCGGGCAAATATGAGGGCGTGATCTGCCTCGGCTGCGTCATCAAGGGAGACACTGCCCACTTCGAGTTTATCTCGCTGGGTGCCACCATCGGTATCATGCAGGCTCAGCTCGCAACGGAAGTGCCGGTCGCGTTTGGTATCCTGACAACTTACACCGAAGCACAGGCTGTTGCCCGTTCACGGGAAGACGCTGAGAACAAAGGCCGTGAAGCTGCTGCGGCCTGTGTGGAAAGCGTAGCTTTCCTTCGGAACGTGCCGGTTTCAGCCTAAAACCAGCTTTTTATATCCCGGGCCTTGGGTGAGTGATCCCTTGGCCCGGTATTTTCGATTTCAAATAAATCCCCAGAGAAGTCCGGGGACATGTCTATGAAGTTTCTCGCGATCACTGGGTGATAGAAGAGCGATCATCTTCAGGAAAAGATAGATGCTTGGAGCATCTTTTTCATTCCGAAGCCAGGTGATCAAAGAATCAAACGTCATCTTTTCAGATGTTGGTAAAGGTGCCGTCATTCTCTGCCAGCTATAAGTGACATTAAACTCGGGCCTGAGTGACGCTTCTTCCCAGTCCTTTGCCTGTCTGCGATTAGCTTCTACCTGTCCGATACCATCATGAGGAAGAATGAAGCAGAGGTATTCGCCGGAAAGAGTTGTTCTCAGCGCTGTCCCTTCAGGCTTGTCCTGTATGGTTTTCGCAATCTGATAAGTCAGTTCACTGAAAACCCTGTCGTCTCCAAAAACCTTTAGCGCACGATTGTGCTCGACATGCACACCGTCGCGCACGAAGAACGTAATCAAATCGGGCGTATCAGCGAAAACGGCACCATACACGGGTAACAAGCTACGTTCGGACATCACCGCAGGAGAAGCGTGGCAGACATCTCCCGTACTGGCATCAACACAGAGCTGTGTCTCAAAATATGCAGAGTGAATGCTGAAGACACGGGATTCCAGTATTTCACCCTCGTAATCTGAAATCGCTACTGTGGGAGGATATTGCTTTCTTAAATCCTCAATAGCCCGCGCGACCATATTTCGATTAATACTGACCTGGATCGGGCGAATTTTCGGGATAAACCGAAGAGGCTCAAAGTCCTCGACATCATTGCGATCAAAATGGTCCCAATAGCCGAGACTGTCACTGAGATCGGCATTCAGGCGGCGTTTGATGCGCTGGATGTAATGCTCCATGCTGCGGCAGATGTAATGCAGGACAAAAGCATCTTCCCAGTCAATTTCCTGCACGGCATTCGCTGAAGGAACATACTGCCCATTGGGTCTGACATAGCGTTCTGCCGGGACGTCAAACCAGTGTGGGTTATGATACGTGTCGCCCATGCATTCCGGTCTGACAAAGCTCTTGACGAGAACATTGTCGCCCAATTCCGGTGTCGAATGCTGAGTGAAGGCTTCGACTGTCATTTTACGGGGGCGAACGACCCGTCCGGAGCTCCCTTGAATACGCCAGCTTAACGCGAGCCCATCGGCATGGGGGAAGCGTTCAAGGAATTCTGGAAGGCTGTTTGCATGACGAAAGTAAACATATTCATCGCCGTCCAGAAATCCGAGCCAGGCATAATGACCTTTGGCCATTTCAGCAGCCTGCATAAAGCAGTTCCGCTGACGCCAGTAAAAATCGGGTTCTGCTACCGGGTCGGTTTGAAAAGCACGAATATTAAAAGACTTGGCCGCAGCCTGGATGATTTCCCATGTTCCGTCTGTGGAGTGATCATCAAAAATGAAAAGGGTTTTCACTCCCAGCCCGAGGTGCCAGGCAATCCATCCTGCAATGTCAGAAAATTCATTCTTGACGAATAGGGCGATAGCTACAGATGACGGCACCATGGGGAAAAGCACTCCTCAGCTTGAGAGACCCGGCGCTGCAAAAACAAGGCAACCAGATGCTGTCTGCCTGCATACCCGAGACTCTCCTCGTAGGGGAAGCCCTGTTGGGATGTCTTTATCCAGTAGAAAACAGGAGGATAAAGACACATGACCCAAGAGAATTAAGAGATTTTCTGTGTGCGAGTAAAAAAATAAATTAAACCCGCGCACAACATAAATATTTAAAAATTAAAATGAACTTAAAGCCACTCGTTTCCATGAATTGTCTGCAACACAGACATAATGGTAGTTTTCATCATCAGTAAATTCTCCGGCCTGACAGGGCGCAGAACTGGAAGCAGGTGTTTTTAACGCCTCCTTGTAGGACGTAGCTACTACGTCTTTGAGTGTTGTCGTGCCACTGCTCACAGTCAAACCATTCCCTGCTGCCAAGGAGCCCGTCGTCGACGTATTACCCCAGCTATCGACTGTGAGGCACGCCGCCCCTGAAGACGTCATATCAAACGATGCAGCATTAGATCCGCACAAAGCCAGACCATTTTTGGCCCAGCCAGGATTGAAGGCAATCGCTGCTTCAAATGTACCGTCTATGTTAAATGATGAAGATGACTGACGTGGACCAAACCAATAGGAAACATCCATACCATTCGCGGCTGCTCCCCCCGTATTAGCATTATTGGTCTCTGAGAGAGTATCAGTTTGAGACCAAAGTTTGACGCTCTCCAGGTACCCAATGTTTGCTGTTGGCTCCTGCCAGTACTCAGCAATCATTTTTTTCGTGCCAACAACAGCGGCTGAACCGATCCGGGAGCCAACTTTATAAGCGTCTCCATCAAAATCTATTCCGTCAGAGCCCAGCCACGCCCGAATGCCTTCTGGCCAGAGACCAGCGACTGAAAGACCATAGCTATCTTGGCTGACCTTATTGTCGAAGCCTGCCCCGATGGTTAGACCATGCATGGTCGCGCCGTAGTCTGGGCCATGATACCAGTTGTCGAGTTCTTCATCGCATTTGCGAGAAAGACCCAACCGTTTCATGGCTTCGCCATCTGTTCCGGATTTGATGATGACTTCACAGCTGGTGTTACGTGTGAAGTGTTTGATGTACGTCCCAAACTCAATGAAAGGATGCGTGAATTCGGCATACTGGGTTTGATCCAGCGCATCTACTCGATCTGCGGCTGACGCTGTGTTTTGAGTGCCAACCTGTGGCACGTGTCCACTATCAACGGCAGAACCACTGATGGGCTGCCATTGTCCAGTCATCGTAAACTGCGTGAATGTTCCCGTACTATCAGAATCATTTTTCCATGATTCCAGCATGCCTCCGTAGAACTGTTGGTCCTGATTGCGATGTCCCTGCACACCATCCAGCGACAGACCTGAATAAAGCGTTGGTCCGGCTACAATATTGGTCATGACATTCATGTGGTAATGCATGTAGTCAGTGTAGCTTGCGGGCAGAGCCGGTCGAATAATTGCCCCAGACGTTGTAAACGTCACACTATGAGACGTTCCATTTTCATCGGGAAAATCTGCACCAGCAATATACCAAGGTGGATTATTGGTTGCGAGCTCATATTCCGTGACGGCGTCCCAACCCCCTGCACCACAGTTAGCGCCCGTTCCCGGGGCATAGGTCATGACTGAAGAATGGACACATCCTCCATTATCGCCAACGCCATATGGAAGGGCATAGAACTTGCTGAAAACGCTATCGTACAGGCGATGTCCACCAAACATGGCCATTTGATCGGCCATATTGTTCATGGAAACACCAACAGTAATTCGTGGTCCTGCGAGATGGGATGGAGCATCGCCCTGCCAGCCATTACTCGTCAGATTTAGGGGAATACTCCCCTGATTCCCTTCAGATAAACCTGTTTGTGTCAAAATTTGTGAAGCTGTGTTGACCCCAGCCGTAACCTGAGCCTGATCATTCAGGCCAGCAATGCCTGACTGTACGTTGATTTTTGCTGTAGTCAGGACACTGGAGGGAAGTTGGTCTGCTATATTGCATGCAACAGGAGTGCCATCAGCATTTGTTCCGCAGACTTGGGCAATAACAGTTGTAGAATGCCACGCCCCGTCTTTGCCTTTATACGTGGGGACAACGGGATAGCCCTGCGAATTTATACCTGTCCCCACGGTAACAGGGGCAATAGAGCCTGTAGGTGTCTTGTAATAAAGTGGAACATCCCCGGCAAAAGAAGGGGAATATCCGATCACTCCAGAAAGAAGTGACAAAACAGCAATAAGGAAACCCGGTTTCCTTGGAAAATTTAAATCCATATTGAAACCATTTATTTTAAGGGAAATATTATACAGGAATACACTATTCCTATAATGCCTTAATTAATGCATTTTTTATTCAAAAAGTCAATTAGAAGCTGATGTCAGCGCCTCAGAGGTTCCTGTGCCCCTCGCGCGTCAAACGTTTTCCTGATCGGAAAACAGGGGGGTCTGAAAAAAAGTGGTGGAGATGCAGTAAGACGTCATGCTGCGTGACACGGCATCTCTTCTAAAATTTGTGATGGCAGGACGAGCGAGGACAAGAGGAATATGTTGGCAAAACAATCCCGTACTGGCTCTGAGTTTCGTCAAGTCAATATGACAGCGTCTCAGACTTAAAGGTCAAAGACGCTGTCATGGTGAAAGATGATTTTGGTGCAAAAATTACCAGGGCAGCAGAGACTTTCCGAGAGCTTTCTGTGCTTCAGGAGTCATCCCCAGGTCATTACGGTTCCACCAGCCGCCGCCGAGGGATTGGAACAGACCCACACTATCAGAGAACCTTGCGCCTTGGGCCTGAACATAGGCCAATCGCGCCTGAGCATGAGACTGCTGGGCTTGGAGCACCATCAGCTCACTGACATCTCCCAAGCGAAGCTGAGCCTGAGCAATCTTCAGACTCTTCCCCGTAGCAGTATAGGCACTCTCATTTGCCATCAGCGCATCAGCATCAAAGTCCAGTGCATGAAGGCTGTCTGCGACGTCCTGAATGGCACTCAGGACTGTGGCCTTATAGGTCTCGTTGGCCTGTAGCAGGTTGTCGCGTGCCTGCCGCTCGGCATGCAGCAGGGAGCCGCCCTGGAAGATTGGCTGCATGACAGTTGCAGCGATCGTCCAGTTTCCATATCCCGGCTTGAAGAAGTCGCTCATGGTCCCGACGGCCTGCCCTGGGAGGGCACTGAGCTGCACGTTGGGCAGGCGATTGGCGATCGCCACACCAATCTGCGCGCTTGCAGACTGAATCTGTGCCTGTGCCGCCCGAATATCCGGGCGTTGATTCAGAAGATCTGAGGGCAGGGAGACCGGCAATGTCTGCGGAAGCGTAAACTGTTCCAGCCTGAAGGTCGGCAGCGGAGTATTGGGTGCCACCCCAACCAGAACAGCTAACTGATCCCGGGTTTGAGCCAAATGAAGATTTAGAGAGGGAAGGGTAGCTTCAAGCTGCGCCACCGAAGCAAGCTGCGCCACCATGTCCTGCTCAGAAGCGTCTCCGAATTTTTGCCGGGCCGTAATCAGCTTGAGAGCCGATTTCTGGCTGGCAATCAGATCCTGTGTCGCTTCGATCTGCGCACGCAGCGTGGCCTCGTCAATTGTAGCGCTCACCAGATCGGAGATCAGAGTGAGCGCGGTAGCTTCAAGCTGAAATTTCTGAATTTCGGCCTGCGCGCCCGCCGCCTCAATTGCGCGCCGCGTTCCGCCCCAAAGATCCGGAACATACCCGATCGTCAGCTGAGCAGTATGAACATTATACAGCCAGCTGTTGTTGTTCGGCACCGGAGAGTAGACGCGTGAGGTCTTATTGCGTGTTGGGTTGAAAGAGGCCGAGATCGTCGGATACAGACCCGCCCCTTCAATCCGCCGTTGCTCCCATGCAGACTTCAACCCTGTCTGCATGGCTTTCATGGACTGGTTGTTGGCCAGAGCCTGCTCAACAAGCGCATTGAGCTGCGGGTTGCGGAAGACTTCCCACCACTTTCCAGGAATGTCCACGCCACTCTGGAAGTGTTGAGCCACTCCTGTCCCGCTTTGGGCATTGCCAGCCGTCCCGGCGAGCGGCGTAGCTTGATAGTTCACATCATTTGGAAGGCCCGGACGGTGAAAGTCCGGACCGACTGCGCAGGCTGATATCAGAACCGATCCCAGAAGGGCGGTCGTATTTTTAAGAACCCGCTTCATGTCGGGGCTCCATTCTCTTCAGACGGGCGCGGACGACGGGCATCCCGACGCTCCACCCACATTTCAAGCTCACTGAAATAGACGGGTAATGCAAAGAGGGTCAGCAGTGTGGCAATCCCAAGCCCGCCTACGACGACTGTTGCAAGCCCACGCTGCACGTCCGTGCCAACGCCGGTTGCCAGTGCCGCCGGGAGCATGCCGGCGCTTGCAACGGTTGCCGTCATCAGAACCGGACGGAAACGCTCACCTGCACCAATGATCGTGGCATCCCGTACAGAACGGCCTTCGGAGCGATGTCGGTTGATGCTTGAAATCATGATGATGCCGTTCTGCACCGCCACACCGAAAAGGGCGATAAAGCCCACAGCTGTAGCGATATTCAGGGTCTCTCCACGCACATGCAGCGCAATCAGGCCACCCAGCGTCGCGAGCGGAACAACGCTCAGAATAAGCAGTGCCTGGCGAATTTTACCGAACTCGATGAACAGCAGCACCAGCATCATGGCAAACATGACGGCCAGAGCAACGGCAAGACGCTTCTGTGCGCGTTCCTGCTGCTGGAATGTGCCTGCCCATTCCAAAGTGTACTTCTGCTTGTCGTAATGCACGGACTGTTCAATGCGGGCCTGCGCATCGGCAAGGTACTGTGACAGCGGGCGTTCGCCATTATCGACACGGATAGTGATCTGACGATGGCTCAGCTCATGGGCAATATTGCTTTCACCCATGCGCAGGTTTACGCGGGCCACCTGAGACAGGGGAACGTAGGCCCCCTGCGCCGTCAGGAGAGGAAACTGCGACAGGCTTTGCAGGTCCTGTGCATCCTTGCGAGGGATACGCAGTGTAGCATTGTAGAAGCGGTCATCCTCATACACCGTGGAAATTGGTGCATCACCGATCGCATAGGACACAGCATCTGAAATGTCAGAAATGTTGATGCCATAGCGGGCTGCCGCCAGACGGTCAGCCGTGACATCAATCTGCGGAATGCGTGGTTCCTGGAAGATGGAAGCTTCCGTCGTTCCTGGAACCTGATGCAGCACATCGACAATCTGCTGGCCAACGCGGCGCAGCTCTTCGAAGTCATTTCCATAAACGCGAAGCACGAGCGGGCTATGTGCACCACCCACCAGATCGCTCATGTTGTCTTCGATCGGCTGGCTGATGCCAAATTCGATGCCCGGAATTTTCAACAACCGTGCATGCAGGCGTTGAACGAACTGGGCTTTCGTCTCACCCGATGGCCACTGATCATAGGATTTCAGGCCAACCGGCATCTCGATATGGGATGGTGTCCAAGGATCAGTACCGTCGTCGGAGCGACCAAGCTGTGTGATGGCGTAGGAGGTTTCCGGAAATTCCCGAACGGCGCTTCGAAGTTCGTTGGCGATCTGCTCGCCTTTTTCCATCGAAATTCCGGTCGGCATCTGCACCTGCAACCACAGGGCGCCTTCATCGAGATCTGGAAGGAACTCTCTGCCAATGCTGATTCCCAGAAACACGACGGCCACGAGGGCACCAAGACCAGCGCCATAAGCAATCAGCGGGCGATCGATGAAATGGCCAAGCCAGTGGATATAGCGCCCATGCAGCCACTCCAGCGGGCGATTATGCCAGATATGCCGTGGCTTGCGCAGCGCCAGAAAGCTGAGAGACGGAATCAGCGCCAGAGCACACAGCAGGGCGCCCAGCAGAGCGAAACTGACAGTATAAGCCATTGGCCGGAACAGCTTCCCTTCACTTCCTTCAAAAGCAAAGAGCGGGCTGTAAGCGAGGATAATGACGAGTGTTGAGGAGAAGATGGCATGACCTGCCCGTTTCGCGACGGTCAGTACTTCCTGGGAATTCAGAGCTTCGGTCGGCCGTTCTTCTCTAACACGCAGAATCGTCTCGGTAATGACGATAGCACCATCGACAATCACACCGAAATCGACCGCACCCAGCGAGAACAAATTCGCCGACATGCCGAGGAAATGCATCAGGGTGAAGACAACTGAGAGTGCCAGTGGAATGGTAATGGCCGTGACAATGGCACTGCGGGGGCTTCCCAGAAACAGCGTCAGAATCACGCCTACGAGGAGAATACCCTCAATCATGGTCTCCGTGACCTTGTGGGTCGTGGAGAGAACCAGATTGTCGCGATCAATATAGGGAACGACGCGGATGTGCTGAGGGGCGAGCTGTGTCTGAAGCTTGGCAACCGTCTGGTGCAGGTTTTCCAGCACTACAGACGGATTCTCACCACTCAGCATGGTGACCACGCCCTCGATGGTATCGGGGTTATGGTCCTTACCCAGAATACCCTCGCGCACCTGATGGCCGAACTGGATGGTGCCCAGATCACGCACCAGAACAGGCACGCCATCGCGCTGGGCAACGACAATATTACCCATGTCCTCAAGGGAGTGGATCATGCCTACACCGCGGACGATATAGGACTGCTCGCCGCGCGTGACCCGACCACCACCTGCGTTGATATTGTTGTTCCGGATCGCGGACAGAATATCTTCCAGGCCGATGTGATAGCGGAACAGGGAGGAAGGCTTGAGAACGAGCTGATATTCCCGCGTGAAGCCGCCAAAATTATTGACGCTTACAACACCAGGGACGTGCAAAATTGCCGGAATAACCGTCCATTTCTGAACGTCCGACAGTTGCATCAGGTTCTTGTCGTCTGACTCCAGCGTATAGCGATAGATCTCGCCTGTCGGGCCGGAAATCGGCCCGAGGGAGGGCTGCGCACCATTGGACAGTGGATTGCTGGCAAGAATGGTTTCAACCTGCTGCCGGGCCCAGAACACATCCGTCCCATCGCGGAAAATCAGCGTGATGAGGGAGAGCCCAAATGTGCTGGTGGAGCGGCTGTCTGAAACACCAGGAACGCTGGCAAGCATGCGCTCCAGAGGAATCGTGACCTGCTGCTCCATTTCCTCCGCAGCCAGACCGGACTGCTGGGTCGTCACAAGAACGCTGACAGACCCAAGGTCCGGATAGGCTTCAACAGGAAGGATACGCCACGCAATGCTTCCCATGACGGCAAGCAGAACGGCAGCAAAGAAGACGATGTTCCGGCGCACGAAGCACCAGGAGATAAAACGTTCGATCATGATGGCTGGCCCGTCCGGTCAGTCGTCGTTCAGCAGGATGGCGCCGCTGGTCACAACACGCTCACCCGCTGACAAGCCGGAGAGAACAAGCACATCGTCACCTTCATCATAATTGATGGTGACTTCACGCCTACGAAAAGTGTCCGGAGCAACCTCAACGAAAACTGAAACCTGATCGTTGTTCATCAGCAGCGCGGATTTCGGTACCCGAACAACATCGTTTTCCGAAACACCCAGATTGGCCGAAGCGAACATGCCGGGACGCAGTAAGCCTTCCGTATTCGGGCAGACAACATAAACGTTGAGGCGCCGTGTATCAGGCTTCAATGCAGGGTCTCGTGTTGCAACTGGACCGGAACATGTCTGCCCGGGAAGGGCAGGGAACGTGACATCCAGCGTCGCGCCACCCGTGATGTCAGACATGCGGCTTTCCGGAACGGCAGCAGCGACCCACACAGAAGAGAGATCCAGCAGCGTCATCTGAATGGCCGTTGAGTCCGTGATGTTCTGTCCCACAGCCATGTTGGTTGCTGAGACGACACCATCTACGGGCGAGACCAGCGGCACCTGTCCCTGCGCAGCGTAATCAGAGCGTGCGCCCAGAACCTGCAGGCGCTGATGTGTTCTCAGAGCTTCCGCTTCTGCCTGAGCCAGATCATTGCGTGCAGATTCAAGATCTTTAACGGCATTTCCGCCCGCAGCCAGAACGCCGCGTGCACGGTCATAGGCACGCTTGGAGAAATCCAGTGCAGCACGCGCACGACGATCGTCAGCCCAGGCCTGATCCAGATCGCTGGCTGCAATTGTCGCCAGCACCTGCCCACGTGAAACATGCTGGCCGAGCTGAACGGCGACACTCATGATCCGGCCAGTTGCTGGCGCCAGCACATTGACCTGATGATCAGGCAGAGCAACGACCTGCGCCGGCAGGGCCACTCCAGCTGTATCATGTGACAGGGAAACCGGAGCGACCACAAGGCGTTTCTGCAAAGGGCTACCATCCCGCAAGACGAGACTACCATTCTGCCGTGCAAACATCGGTTGCTCGGGGGTAGCCGCGTGAGGCGGAGCGAAGAAATAGGTTCTCAAGAAAAGAACAAGGAAAACCAGACCCAGCAGGCCGAGAGCCAGAGCGCTGGCGCGCGCAACACGCATACTTTTTGAAAACCCCGTATCTGCCAGACGACCAATGCCGCAAATGCGGCAGAAGCATAAACCGCCCTGCTATTCCTGAACCCCGACGATTTCATGGCAATCGCTACGTGACATAATCATCGGTCAGCATCACTAGAAGCTGAAAACTCGGATTTTCTAAAGGCTTCCCGCAACATATTGCAAAAATTTTATCGTTTTGACCCAAAAATTACATAAAAAAAGCAGTTCACCCTGTGAAGGATGAACTGCTTTTTAGATCTTGAACCGCAGGAACGGATCAGAAGCGGTATTCGATACCAGCGGCAACCGTGGTCGGGTTCAGGCTGTCACGCGCGTGAATGTATGGGCCAGAAGCGCCACCACGTTCGTTGACGAATGCTGGAACGGACAGCCACATCTGCTTGGCGTCAAAGTTGAAGAACCAGTTGCCTACGAGCTGGTAATCGAAACCAACGTTGGCTGCCGGACCAACCGTGGTGCGCAGATCAAGCTTCTGAACTGCTCCGCCTGCCGGGCTGATGTTGTGGAAGAATGCCAGTGTCAGACCTACACCTGCATAAGGGTTGAAGCGCTTGTGCGGGCGGAAGTGCCAGGCCAGCGTCAGTGTCGGCGGCAGAACCCACGTGCTACCCAGATCAACCTTGCCGAGAGCCGTGTCTTCAGCGGCAAGCTCATGACGTGTGCTGGCTGCGATCAGATCCAGAGAGATATGATCCGTAAAGAAATACTCAAACGTGAATTCAGGAGCGACCTGGTTGGTTGCCTTGACGCGACCACCGATCACCTTCACGCGGGACGATGTATCCTGCGGAAGAACACCAAGAGCAGACAGACGGATCAGGAAGTCGCCCTTGCCCAGGCCGATCTTCGTGTTCGCACAGGTCTCGAACAGGCCGCAGTGCCCGGATGACGGCGGTGCAATGTTGACCTGTGGCACAGGAGCTGCCGTCATGGGAGCGGAAACGGTGGCCTGAGGAGCAACGACAGGAGCTGTCGTCTGAGCGAAGGCAGGAGATGCCACCAAGCCTAGGGCAGCGACCAGCGCAAGAGCTGAAGTCTTCATATTAAAGGGTTTCCATCAACAATAGTTGACCTCACAAAGCACTCCTCCCCATGCCTCACCTTGACCTGGATCAAGTCTGGGGAATTATGTGCTATGGGTGTGGCGGCACAGCAAATGTTACAGGCCGGGAGAGTTCCAATCATCATGACATCAACGCGTATCCCGGACGAAATCCACGATCGCTGCGCTCATTGCATTGGTCGCGAACACAGTATCTGTAATGCGATTGACGATTGTGATCTTGCTATACTTGCCAGTGAGTCTTCAAAAATGACTGTTCCGGATGGACGCTCATTTATAGAGGAGGGCGAGCCAGCCCACGATTTTTTTGTTGTGACTGGTGGCCGCGTCAAACTGTTCACGCTTCTTCCAGACGGGCGCCGTCAGATTACCGGTTTTGCTGAAGGTGGAGATTTCCTGGGGCTTGCAGCGTCCACGAGCTATGCATTTGGTGCAGAGGCGCTCGGCACTGCGGTTCTGTGTCGTTTTCCCCATGCGTCCATGCAGCGACTCACAAGTCGCTTTCCCAATCTGGAGCATCGACTGCGCCAGGAAGCGTCGCGTGAACTGACTCTAATGCAGGCACGCATGACGTTGCTGGGCCGAAAGACGGCACGCGAGCGTCTTGCCACATTCCTGATGGAGCGCGCGCGCCTGCTCTCCGCGCCAGTGCCGGAGCCTCATGCGCCGATTGAGCTCGATCTGCCCATGCCGCGGACTGATATCGCCGATTATCTCGGATTGACTATTGAAACAGTCAGCCGTGTTCTGAGTGCCTTTAAACGGGAAGGTCTCATAAGCATTCGTGGCATCACTCACATTACAATCATGCAACCTGACCGCATTGCAGCAATTGCGGAAGGTCTCGAATAAAGACTGATTTGTCGGGAAGCCACATTCCCGCCATGAAATGCTGATGTCTTCCCGCAAGACGATTACAGGAGATTTCATGACAAACCGTATTTTCTTTCGTTCGCTTCTTGCTGTCAGCCTGCTGACCGGTTCTGTTTCAGTGGCTTCCAGCGCTTACGCTGCTGACCCGGCTGCTGCCACGCAGAGCACACAGAACGATTTTCTCGGTAACCTTTCCCAGAAAGAAGACAATCTCAACAACCGCGTAAAGAATTACCAGACGCAGTCGGCTGCTTCCCAGGCTGAGCGCACACAGAAGATTCAGGCTCTCAAGAGCCAGTATACGAATGCTCCGGCTAACGAAAAAGCCAACATTCAGAACAAGATCAACAACGAGCGTGACAAGCTCAACACGGCCCGCACCGCCCAGACGGAAAAGGTTCAGAAGCTGCGCAATGCGCCGCAGGAGCAGAAGAACCGTCTGAATGCGCTTGGCAAGAAAAGCCGTAGCGATGCGACGAACTTTCTGAATGGCGGTCTCTGAGACAGCCTTGCCAGCCGGAGTAATCCGGCTGGTATCTTGTTAGGTTACAGAGAGCGAAACGCTTTCATAGCGCGGTCCCGACCGTCCTGAAGCTCGACAATCGGACGTGGGTACGTCTTTCCCAGAATGACGCTGGCGTGGCGCAGCTCATCTTCGCGCGCATTCCAGGGCTCGAGCAGTGCCTTTCCTGAGAGCTTTTTCAGCTCCGGCACCCATTGACGGATATAATCGCCGTCAGGATCAAATTTCACACCCTGTCTGGTCGGATTAAAAATCCGGAAGAACGGCGCGGCATCAATGCCCGTTCCCGCAACCCACTGCCAGTTCATGGCATTGCTTGCCCAATCCGCGTCCACCAAAGTGTCACGGAACCAGGCTTCCCCCTCACGCCAGTCAATCAGCAGATGCTTCGTCAAAAATGATCCGACGATCATTCTCGCCCGATTATGCATCCATCCTGTCACCCAGAGCTGCCGCATGCCAGCGTCCACAACAGGAATGCCGGTTCGTCCCTGTTGCCACGCTTCCAAATCTGTCTGGCTCGAGCGCCACGACATGGATGAAAATTTCTGATTCAGGCTGGTCTCAGGCAGAAGAGGCTGATGGAAAAGGGTGTATTTCGCGAACTCACGCCACCCGATTTCGGAGAGAAAAATTCTCGCTCCTTCTTCGGAAGCCCCTTTACGCTGAATCGCGGCCCAGACCTGCCGCGGAGAGACTGCTCCGGACGCCAGATAAGGGGACAGGCGCGAAGTTCCTTCACGTCCTAGCTCGTCCCGGCCGGTTCCATAACGGGTACAGTCATGCTTCAGGAAGTCCTCCAGGTGCTCCTGTCCCTCCGTTTCTCCCGGCTCCCAGTGAGACCGCAACCCGGCGGCCCAGTCAGGTTGGGTAGGAAGGAGAGCCTGCTCATCAAGACGATGATCGGAAAGCAATTCGCTCTCAACAGTGTAGAACGACAGGTGGGACGGCGCATCTATAGGATCGGGAACATCCTGAAGCTGAAACGCTTTCCAGAAAGCTGTGAAAACACGGTAGAATTTTTCTTCTTTCGTGCGAACCCGCTCAGGATCCAGCAGGACAGTTCCCCATTCTGCCGTGACGGAGACACCGTTTTGACTGAGCGCATCAGCAATACGGTCGTCCTGCTCCCGCTCTTTGGCATGGAACCGGTGATGCCAGAAAACGCAGTTAGCGTCGGTTTCTTTTGCAAGCGCAGGAATCAGCGTCTCTGCGGAGCCATGAAGCGTCAGGAGCGCACCATGGTGTTGAGCCAAAGATTTCCTCAGCTCGGCCAGTGCGCCATGAAGCCACCACCGGGATGCCGCTCCCAGACGGTGGAGTGCAGGTGTCTCATCATCAAGAACGTAAACGCAGATCAGCGGTCGCCCGGTTTCCACAGCAGCCTGTAGGGCGGGGTGATCTGCTAGGCGAAGGTCATCCCTGAACCAGACGATGACAGGAGATTCTTTAGTCTGTGACGCGCGGGCAAGCATTCGGCTCTCTTTCCGAGGGCATGAAGGGCAGAGGATGAAAACCTCGAAAACAGGGCTCACAGAATGCGTGAGCTGAAATTAAGCGTGCTTTGCGTCAGATGGTTTCACAGTTTGTGTCGACGCGGGCAGCGGCTTGTGCTCCCGGCCGGAATAATTGGTGATGATGGTCCGTACAGCGCCTGCGGCTTCTTCAGCAGCCATGATAGCCGTATCACCCCACGCATTATCCAGCGAATGAGCCGGAACATCGTGAAGTTGTGTTGCTGCCCCGGCTTCCTTGCCGTCTGGCGTGATGACATGCCAGACGATCTCGATGTGCTGCATCAAAGTTTTATCGACTGTCCCCGCAGTTGTGACCTTCACGACGCCCTGAACCGTAAAATCCGCGTTCTTGGCGTTGGTCTGCACAGAGTTTGTCTTGTCAGGCAGCGAGGCATAGAACGCCCGGGCTAGAGAGGTATTTCCATCTCCGGGCGCTCCTTTAACGCCTTCAAAATAGATATGAGCGGCACGGCGCATGAGGCTGTGAGGGTCCTGCTGCATCATATCCGCCTGGATACCTGTCAGGAGATTGGCCAGTTCCGGAGCCTCCTGCATTGCGGCGCCCTTAATGGCCAACGGATCTCCCGCACTCCAGCCTGCCATATCAACCGGTGCGCCATCGCCTTCAGCGCGGGCTTTCCCCTCAGGCGTCATGATGACGTAGTGCGGCACCACCGCCCCGTTGCGTGTGCTTGCGCTCAGTTTCAGCCACCAGTCCCCAGGCTTTTTCGGCTGGGCAATAGCCGGCACCGATTGTGCCACCATGGCTTCCGCAACGTCATGAGCCCAAAGTTTCGCAGCATCATCGGACAACAGGGACTCAGAAGATGTCGGAACGGCCAGTCGGGCAGGAGGCAGGTTTGCCGTTGCGAGCTGTCGGGCCTGTTGTCCCGGGTCCGAGAAAGGGCGGGGCATGCTGAAGCAGCCAGCCAGACAGAGGGGCAGCAGAACAGGCAGAAAACGGCGCATCAGGGCTCCGGAACAGTGATAAAGAGACCGGCGAAGTGTAAGGGATCACTTCGCCGATGTCGAAACTGCGGATCAGCGGCGGATCAGAATGTAATTGATCGTCACATCAATATCGAAGTGGTCGCCCTTCATGTCCGGCGGCACTGGCGGCAGTTTGGCCCCTTGGAACATGCCCGTCGTGGCAGCATCCAGTGAGTAGGAGCCGGACTGGCCCGTCAGCCGGACTGTTTTGACGTGCCCGAATCTGTCCAGAACAACATGGACAGAAGACGGACCATCCTCTCCGGCGCGGGCGGCATCTTCCGGATAATACATGTGAGACCGGATCCAACGATCAATCTCGCTGCCGTAATCTTCACTGACGCCCTTCACGCTGGTGCGTGTCTGATAAGGCGCGTTAATGGCGCCATTCATGCTGAGCGGCCCCAGCGACATGTCAATCGGTCCGCCCGATCCCGCCGCGCGTCCACGGCGATGGCGATAGGGCGATGGCTGTTCACCGAAGGACAGATCCATCGGATGGGCGAACGGATTGTTGTTCTGTGACCGGTTCGAGCGATGGGCACGATGACTGTGCGACGTCGTCTGTGTGCTTCTCTGGCTGGGTGCGGCGCCCGGCGTAACCTGCTGAGATGGCGTGGTCTTGGGAAGCTCGGACGACGACTCTTCGGGCACCGGCGGGGCCGACGGCGTTTCAGGCGTCGGTACGGCAGGTGTTGGCGCAGATTGCTGTTGCTCTGGCTGCTGCTGTTCCTGCTGGGTTTCTTCCTGGCTCTGGGCAGGTGGCGGTGGCGGAGCGCCCCCCTGATCGTTGGCGCGCGGTCCCTGCATGCTGCTTTTTGAGGGAGGCTGATCAAAGACCATCTCAACCTGCGGCTGCTCACTTCCTGCAGGTGAACCATGCACGCCCTGATGCTGCGTAAGCAGCAGGGCGAGGACTGCCGCATGAAGGCCAGCAGAAATGCAGAACGGAACAATAGGCCCCGGTTCCACAATGGTCTGTGGACGCATCATGGGCGTCAGGACGGGACGAACCGGGCTTTTCGCAGGTGGGACATAATCCTTCAGTCGGGACCGGAATCCCTTCGGTGACTGAAGATGTGCATTCACAGGGCGTAAGGACGCAGCGAACAGCTTTGGCTCGCGACGCTCCACCTTGCCATTGGCAGACGGCATTTTCCCGCTCATACGTTGCGGGCCTGCTCAAAAGAGGAAAGGTGGCGGCAAGTCATCGCCAGGCTTTATGCACCAGGGCGGGCGGGTTCGTCATCCGGCAGGCTGGTATCCGGTCTGGGGGTGGGCATTGCGTCTGTCACTATCATGGCAGTAATGGGCAGTTCACGAAAGAGACAAAGCGCCATGTTCCTGGCAGGAAAGACAGCTTCATGACAGACAGTCTCATATCGTGTCTTTCCGTTGATCCGGATGTGGCAGCCGCAGTCCGCAGGATTGGTCCATGTCGCCTTCAGGGAAGAGGCGATCAGGAGCCATATGACGCTCTCCTCCGTGCCATCGCCGGACAGCAGCTCCATGGTGTGGCTGCGCGCCGTATCTTCGGGCGGCTATGCCTTCTTGGCCCTGAGGCGTCCGAGGATGGCACGCCTCCAGCACCTGATGCCCTTCTTGCTTTGTCCGAAGATGCTCTGCGTGCCTGCGGCCTGTCTGCCAGCAAGCAGAGTGCCATGCGGGGCGTTGCGCAGGCTCGGTTGGACGGGCTTGTGCCCAGCCGACAAGACGCTGAGGCGCTGGAAGACGAGGACTTGATCCAGCGGCTCATTACCCTTCGTGGTGTCGGACGATGGACCGTTGAGATGTTGCTGATGCTGACGTTGAACCGGCCCGATGTGATGCCGGTGGATGACTTTGGTGTTCGGGAAGGCTGGCGCCGGATTAAAGGGCTGGACATTGCTCCGAAGCCCAAAGCCCTGAAAATTGAAACGCTTCCCTTTTCCCCACATCGCTCCGCGCTGGCCTGGTATTGCTGGCGCGTGGCGGAAGAAGGGCGAAAAACTGCTCCCAACGTGTTGACGGGTTAGTCTGGAGAGTTGGCCGGTTCGCTGAGGAACGCCATCATTTCAGCAATGAAAGGGCGGGGCTGCTCCGCATGCAGCCAGTGACCTGCGCCCTCCAGAGTTTGTATCTGGGCATGGGGAAACAGTGCCATGATCAGGGGATGGTGCTCCGGCCTGACATAGTCGGAATTGCCACCACGAAGGAAGAGAGCAGGCCTTTCATAAGGAATAGCCTGAATTTCAGGCCAATCTTCGATCAGACGTATCCCGTGCGTAATGTCATCAAACCCAATGGCCCAGCCCGGCGTGCCGTCGAGGCGAACATTCTGACCCATCAGCTCCGCGACGGCTCTGCTGCCTGTGACGGGTTCCAGCAAGTCCAGCGCGCCACTCCGGGTCAGGTCTGGCGGAAACGTGATAGCATCCAGCCGGGCAATCATGTCGCCATGGCCCTGCTGGGTCCGCGCGGGGGCCATATCAGCAACCATCAGGCGGACTACACGGTCTGGCTCTGCCAGAGCGAGCATCATTGCAACCTTTCCCCCCATGGAATGTCCGACGACGGAAAAAGAATCGACCCCGAGATCATCAAGGGTTTCCAGCACATCCTGCGCCATCGCAGCGTAGCTAACGGGGCCGTGCGGACTGTCTCCGTGATTGCGAAGGTCCAGGGCGATCGTGCGAAATGTCTGGGCTGCCTCACGCTGAAGAAAACCAAGATTACGGGCGCGTCCAAACAGTCCATGCAGGAAAACGACCGTTTCCTGTCCGTCCCCGCGTTCGATGGCGTTGAGTTTCATGCATGATCCTTCCATGACAGCGGTTGATCGCAAGCAGCGTTCCAGCCAAACAGAACTACACCTGCCGCCGGGGAGACCTCTTGTCCACCAGTCCCACCCGTAACGAATTGCGTTTTCGCGTGAGTCGCCATCTGCGCGAGCTCCTTCGTCACCCCACTCAGGCTCCCGTGACGCTGCGTGCGATGGTGCGAGCTGACGAGATCTGGCTGACTGTTCTGGCTGCTGTGGTCGGGGGACTGTCCGGGCTGTGTGTTGTGATTGTTACAACCGTCACCCTGTTTCTTCACAGCGCACTATTCGGTCGCGGGAACACTGTGGACGGTCACCTTTCCGGCCTGACATGGCTCCCTCCATGGCGTCTCCTCCTCGTCCTGACACTGGGCGGCCTTGTCCTTGGAATATTCGGTGCGGTGGTTGCAAAAGTTATGCCACGCCGTCCGGTCGATCCCATTGAAGCCAATGCTCTGCATGGTGGTCGCATGTCTGTGCGAGACAGCACGATCGTTGCGCTTCAAACGATCCTGTCCAATGGCATAGGGGGCTCCATCGGCCTCGAAGCAGGCTTTACACAGATTGCCTCTGCTCTTGGGTCCCGAATTGGCCAGTCTTTCCGGGTCCGTCGTGAAGATCTGCGTGTTCTGGTGGGCGCGGCTGCTGGTGCGGCGATCGGTGCGGCATTCAACGCGCCCGTGGCGGGAGCTTTTTACGCCTTTGAACTCGTGATTGGCTCTTACTCTCTCGTCAGTTTGTCACCCGTCGCTGTTGCCGCTCTTGCTGGTGTGGGTGTGGCGCATCTGTTCGGTCACATGCCTGCCGCGGTTGTGATTGCAGACCCGGGGACTTTGACGTGGGATGGGAGTGTCAGTGTTGTTGTCATCAGCATTCTGTCTGCTCTAACCGCCATCGGCGTCATGTATTGTGTGACCCAGACCGAGGTTCTGTTTCGCAAGCTCCCTGGCCCCGTGTGGCTGAAGCCTGCTGTCGGCGGAATGATGGTTGGTGGATTAGCAGTCATTCACCCATCAGTCCTGTCGGCGGGACATGACGCCATGCGAGTGGTTTTTGCGGGATGGATTACGCCCCGTCTGGCTCTCGGCCTGCTGATACTGAAAGCGCTGGCCTCCTGCATTTCCATCGGCTCCGGATTTCGCGGAGGCTTGTTCTTTGCATCTCTGTACCTCGGTAGCCTTGCCGGGACAGTGTATGGCGCGCTGCTTGAATGGATCGGCTTGGCGCCAGTGTCCCTGACGGCTTGTGCTTTGATTGGCATGAGCGCCATGGCCGTGGCCATCATCGGTAGTCCCATGACCATGGTGTGCCTGCTTCTGGAACTGACCGGCAGTATTTCCATGAGTGGTGCAACATTCGTGGCCGCTGTTTTGTCGCTCCTCACTGTGAGACGTCTGTTCGGCTACAGCTTCGCCACATGGCGCTTTCATCTGCGCGGTGAATCCATTCGCTCTGCCGTGGATATCGGGTGGATGCGCTCTTTGAACGTTCGGCGCATGATGCGCGGACAGGTGCGAACCATCTCGTCTGACACCCCCCTGAACCGGGCACAGGCTCTTTTTCCGTTGGGCTCCGCGCAGAGAATTGTTTTGCTGGATCGCGATAGCCGCTACGTGGGAATGGTTAATGTGGCAGAGCTCCAGGCCATTCCCGCGGCCTCAACGCCCGTGCAGAGCCTCGCCCATTTTGAAAACGCCATGTTGACGCCTCTGCTGACAGTTCGGGAAGCCGTGGAACTGTTCGAACGTGCAGAAGCCGATGCTCTCGTTGTCGTGGAAGATCTTCAGTCCCGTCAGGTGGTTGGTATCCTGACGGAACAGCACGCTCTGCGTCGCTATGCCGAAGAGCTTGAGCGCAGTCGCCGAACACTGGCCGGCGAAGAGGGATCAGCCGTGTGACGGTTCACCCTTGGCATCAACGCCCATGCGCTTCAACATGACAGTCCATTCACAGGAGAACACTCATGTCCAACACCCCTGAAGATCGTCTCGCCGCCCTTGAAATCACATTGCCGGAAGCTGCTGCACCGGTTGCCAATTACGTCACGACTGTCCTGACTGGCAATCTGCTGGTCGTTTCGGGTCAGCTTCCTCTCGTAGATGGCAAGCTGCTCATTACCGGCAAGCTGGGCGACGAAGTCTCCAATCATGCAGGTGTAGCCTGTGCACGCGCATGCCTCATCAACGTCATTTCCCAGGCCAAGGCTGCTCTGGGCGGTGATCTGTCCCGCATCAAGCGGGTTGTGCGTCTTGGCGGTTTCATTGCCTGCACACCGGAATTCACGGAACATGCTGTTGTCATGAACGGTGCGTCCGATCTCGCGGTTGAAGTCTTCGGAGATGCAGGTCGTCACGCCCGCTCTACAATTGGCGTTCCAAGCCTGCCAGTGAATGCACCGGTTGAAGTGGAAGCCCTGTTCGAAGTCGTCTGATTTCACCGGACTGGATGGGCTTCTTGCCCATCCAACTTCATGGAAAAGACACCAAGACGTTGCCTTTTCCATGCCTGATCAACACGTTTGCCCTATGGGTTATGTACGTTTGCAGGATCAGCCGTCATGAGCGCCTCTACCCCCCCGTCATCAGAAGCGACTGACTGGACGCTGACGCTTCATGCGTCCATCCATGAAATCGGCCCGGCTGAATGGAATGCCTGCGCCGGCGACGAAAATCCGTTTGTGTCCTTCGGGTTTCTTTCGGCTCTGGAAGACAGTGGATCCGTTGCGGATCGAACCGGATGGCTTGTCCGGCATGCTGCCCTACGCGCTCCCAATGGAACGATCGCAGCACTCGCACCTCTTTATGGAAAAGCCCATTCCATGGGTGAATATGTTTTCGATCAGTCCTGGGCCCGGGCCTATGAGGCTGCTGGAGGGCACTATTATCCCAAGTTCCAGTGCGCGGTTCCGTTTTCCCCAGTCCCCGGTCCGCGCCTTCTTGTCCGGCCTGATCAGGTGGAACCACATGCCGTCGCACGCGCGCTGGCATCGGCTTTAATGCAAGCAGCCGGGCAGCTAGGTCTGTCTTCCGTACATGCGACATTTTGTGATGATGCCTCGATGGAGGCATTTGAAAGCGCCGGATACCTCAAGCGCCTAGGCATTCAGTATCACTGGCAAAATCAGGGATACGCGTCTTTCGAGGATTTCCTGAATGCCCTGTCATCCCGTAAGCGCAAGGCCATTCGCAAGGAACGCAAAACAGCCCAGACCGCTGGCCTTACCTTCGTGACAAGGCAAGGCGCGGACATTACCGCTGCGGACTGGAAAGCCTTTTATCAATTCTATCAGTCTACGGTCGATCGCAAATGGGGGAGTGCTTACCTGTCTGAAAGCTTCTTCCCGATGCTTTCAGAGCGCTTGGGCAATAGCGTCGTTCTGATGCTTGCGGAGCATGAAGGTCTCCCTGTGGCGGGGGCCCTGAATCTGATGGGAAAAGATACTCTCTTCGGGCGGAACTGGGGATGTGACGGTGAGTGGCCCTTCCTCCATTTTGAGCTGTGCTACTATCAGGCCATCGATTTTGCCATTGCCCATGGGTTGACCCGTGTGGAAGCTGGCGCGCAGGGGGAACACAAGATCCAGCGCGGCTATCTGCCAGCTCTTACGCGCTCGGCGCACGCCTTTTTGGATCCGGGGCTGGGAAGAGCTGTTGCGGCTTTTCTTGAAGAAGAGCGCAGCGCTCTTCTGGATGACGCCGAAGCCCTGGCAGCAGGCTCTCCATACCGTCAGGACGACTCGTCCTGACGGGGGCAGTTAACGATTGGGAAAGGGTCTGACAGTTAAGCTTCCTCCATGACAGTGGAATGCCGGAGCTTCAGCCGTGGAGAACAGCACCTATATTGCCCTTTCGCGCATGGATGCCCAGCAACGCGCCATGGCGGTGGTGGCAGACAACATGTCCAATGCTTCCACGGTTGGTTACAAACGCGAAAACGTTCTGTTCAGTGATTATCTCTCCCGCCAGCACGGAAGTACCCAGCCCACGGGCGCTGAGACCCAAGCCTATACTCAGGATCGCGCGACCTATCGTGACTTTCAGCAGGGCGACATGCAGCAGACGGGAAATCCGCTCGATCTTGCCTTGGGTGGAGAGGGGTATTTCCAGGTGCAGACCGCTAACGGTGTGCGACTGACACGCGCTGGCCGTTTTGAGAAGCAGCAGGACGGAACGGTAGTTGACGAAAGTGGTAACGCCCTTCTGGACCGGGAGGGGCAGCCCATCGTGCTGCCAGCAACGGATCATCAACTCACCATTTCTTCCGATGGTGTCATAACCACTGAAACCGGTGAAGCCGGGCAGATCGGTATCGTGACTGCACGGGACAATAACACTCTCCAGGCTGAGGGCAGTCATCTTCTCCGATCAGACCAGCCAACTGATGCCGTGGACAGGCCTTCGATCCTGCAAGGCATGGTCGAGGGCAGTAATGTGCAGATGATGTCCGAGGTCACGAAGATGATGGATATCCAGCGCAATTTCGATTTCATGGCGCAGTTCGTCAACGCCGAGGCGACACGTCAGCAGAACGCCATCGATAAAATCGTTCAGGTCTCCGCCTGACAGACGTCCTGACGGGACAAGGATTAAAGCCACATGCGCGCACTCGATATTGCTGGAACGGGCATGCAGGCCCAACAGACCAACGTTGAGACCATTTCGAACAACATCGCGAACATGAGTACGACCGGATACAAACGGTCTCGTGCTGAGTTCCAGGATCTCATCTACCAGAATATTCGCCGGGTCGGCACGAGTTCGTCTGATACAGGTACGACTGTGCCTGCTGGTGCACAGGTTGGTCTGGGTGTAAAAACAGCCGCTATTTATCGCATCAACGATCAGGGTAGTCTTGAACAAACCAGTAACTCCCTGGATCTAGCCGTGCAGGGCAAGGGATACTTTCAGATCCAGCTCCCCTCCGGACAGTTGGCTTACACGCGAGATGGTACCTTCTCGATGGACAATACGGGATCGCTTGTCACAGCAGATGGCTACCAGCTAAGCCCGACCATCACGATCCCCAATAATGCCCAGAGTGTCAGCATTGATCAGTCCGGGCAGGTCAGCGTAACCGTCGCCGGGCAGAACAATTCAACTGTTGTCGGTCAGCTCCAGCTTGCAACCTTCACGAATGAAAATGGCCTGGACGCGATGGGCCAGAACCTGTTCACGACCACCACGGCCTCTGGCGATGCAATGCTCGGAACCCCGAACACAACGGGTTATGGCAGTGTCATGCAAGGCTATGTTGAGAACTCGAACGTCAATGTTGTGACGGAAATTACAGATCTCATTACGGCGCAGCGTGCATACGAAATGAATAGCAAGGTTATTACGTCAGCAGACGACATGATGCAGACGCTCAACAACCTTGGCGGCCGCTGAGCGTGAAGGGAAGGTGGTGGCAAGTCGGACTGCTGGTGTTTTCAGCCGTAGCAACGGGTTCCGTCCATGCGGCCACGCTCCGCACGAATATCAGTATCGATCATGCCCGTGTTCATCTCTCCGATCTGTTTTCAGGCCTGACGTCAGCGCAGGACGCCGATATCGGAGACGCTCCTGCACTTGGCGCAAGCTATGTTGTAGGTGGCCCGCAATTGACAGCGATTGCTGCACAGTTTGGTGTGGACTGGCCCGATGCATCCCCCTTGGTTTCCACGACAGTGACGCGGGCCACACGTTTAATCGGGGAAGATGATATTTTACCGGTTTTGCGCCAGGGGCTGGATTTGCCTCAGGACGCTCATGTTGAAATTACCCTGAGTGGTTTTCGGTCTGTGCCAGTTCCTGCGCAGGATCAGGCGGCTCCAGTTCTTCTGCATCTGGAGCGCCCACCACGAGGGGGTGGCCATTTCAATGCCCGGATGGAGGTTCCAGCTGCATCGGGTGGCAAAGCAACATCCTTTTCGGTGAATGGCTCCGTGACCATGGAGGTCCGGGCCGTGACGCTTCGTCATGGGCTTCATCCTGGGCAGCCTGTGCTGCCTGAAGATGTGAGTGTTACTTTGGTCCGATCATCCGATGTGCCTGAAGACGCGTTGCAGATCATTGATGATGCAGTAGGCCTGGAAGCAAGAGGCAGTCTGTCTGCGGGACAGGTTCTGGCGTCCTCGCAACTTGTGCACCCTCAATTAGTGCGGCGGGGATCACCCGTGGTTTTGTCCTACACCTTGCCCGGAGTTCGCCTGACAGTGTCAGGAAACGTTCTGGAGGCAGGTGGCAAAGGCGATACTGTTCATATTTATAATGCCAACAGTCACATGGTTCTGACAGGGCGGGTCATGGGACGAACCGAAGTAGAGGTCATCCCAGACATTGCTCCCCTTTCAGCGGACAGCCGAAACCGTCCTGCAGCAGTCAACTTGCCGACGTTATAAAAAAGCCTGAAACGCAGGGGCATTTCAGGCTTCAAAATGAAAAGCAGTCCGCTCGTCTGGCTTAACTCTGGTTCTGCACACTATTGGGCATAGCGCGGTGCTGGAAGAGCTTTCCAATGCGGAGCATCATTCGCCGGACCCATTTTCCAATCGCATCCATCCAGAGATAGACGATCGGGGTAGTATAAAGCGTGAGTAACTGACTTACGATCATACCTCCGAGCACAGAGACGCCCAGCGGGGCCCGCATCTCGCTCCCGTAACCATGTCCGATGATAAGCGGTACGGCACCGAGGGCCGCAGCGAGAGAGGTCATGAGAATTGGGCGGAAACGCGTGATGGATGCTTTGAAAATGGCATCCTTGGGCGACAATCCATCATGGCGCTCTGCGTGAATGGCAAAGTCGATCACCAGAATGGCGTTCTTTTTCACAATGCCTGTCAGCAGGATGATGCCGATAACAGCAACAACGCTGAAGGGCATTCCAAAACACCATAGCCCTATGATGGCGCCAATGCCGGCAGAGGGCAGCGTGGAGAGAATGGTGATGGGATGAATCAGGCTCTCATACAGAATGCCAAGCACAATATACATGACGGCAATGGCTGCTGCGAACGCCAGCAGTGCATTGATCATGACTTTGGTTGTGTCGCCCGCTGTCCCCGTGAACTCGCCTAGAACACCTTCTGGAGCATGGGTGCTTTTCAGCGTGTCCTGAATGAGCTGTACGCCCTGAGCATAGGTCACGCCGGGCGCCAGATCGAAGGAAATAGCGGTCGAATAGTACCCCGAACGATGGGTGACATCGAGCGGCTGCTGTTTCCAGAGAATGGAAGCCACGTTTTCAAGCGGGATCATCTTTTCTGTCGAAGACGATACAGCGGCACCGCTGGAACTGTTGCCGGAAATCTGGTTGGCCAGTGAGTTCTGAATAGACGCCGTTGCAAGAGATGCAAACGTGCTTTCAGTCCCGCTGGTGGAGGCCTTGGCTCTAATCAGGTTGGACGCCACACCGCCCGCCGCTGTGCCAGCAGAAGTTGAAATCCAGACCTGATGCAGCATGTTGGGATCAGTTCGATACTGCGGACCCAGAACCATAACGACGCGGTGTGTCGTCAGAGGAAGGTGGATCGTGGAGACGATGGTCTGGCCGTAGGAATCATACAGAACATTCTGGATTAGCTGCGGTGTGATGCCATACCGTGCTTCCGTATCGCGATGGACCGTGACGTAAGCGGCGATGGACTGGCTTTCCGTTGCGGAAGAAAGGTTGACCAACTGCCCGGATGCACGCAGCGCTCCCAGCATTTTAGGGAGATAGCCTGTCAGGCTGGCAATATCTTCGCTGCGGAGAACATATCGATAAGCACCCGTATTTTTCTGGCTGCTTCCCCCTTGGCTATTGCCGCCAACATTCCAGAACATCACGTCTGCTCCCGGTTCAACGGGAACAGCCTTGCGAATACGGGCCAGCACTGTCGCTACCGGAGCGCGCTCGCTTTTCTCTTTCAAATGCAGGTAGAGCTGACCGGAGTTTTTATCGTTACTGAAAATGGTCGTGGATGTTACATCCGGGTCCCGCTGCACGATTGCACCGACAGCACGCAGTCTGCGGTCAATTTCATCAAAGGACATGGTCGCATCGCCCTGGATGCGACTGCCAATCAGGGAAATATCCTGCTCAGGGATAAATTCCTTGGGCATGACGATGACTGAACCCACGAGCAGGATAAAGCTCAGGGGAAGGGTCAGACCCATAAGGATCGTGTGCCGCAGGCACCAGTGCATGGAACGGGCGTAAAGACGCACGAGGCCATCCAGCCCCGCTTCAGTAAAGCCCACGATGGCGCCTGTAAGACCCTTACGGGGGGCGGTCCCATGATCAATCTCAAGCATGCGGGCGCACATCATGGGTGTCAGGGTGAGGGACAACCACATTGAAATCACGATGGCGGAAATCATCGTCATGCAAAACTCGAACATGATCGAGCCCGCAGTTCCCGGCAAAAACAGTAGAGGAATAAACACAGCTACAAGCGAGGCGCTAATGGATAGGACCGTGAAGCCGATTTCCGACGAGCCAACAATGCTGGCTTCGTAATGATCCATCCCGTCTTCAATGTGCCGCGCAATATTTTCGAGCACGACAATGGCATCATCGACAACGAACCCGACAGCGATCGTCAGGGACATCAGAGATAGAACATCCAGAGTGAAGTTGAAGTAGGCCATCGCAGCCAGCGTGCCGGACAGGGCAATCGGCACAGTGACGGCCGGGATGACAGTGGTCATGACCCTGCGGAAGAAAAGCAGAATGACCAAGACCACCAGAATGACGGAAATGATAAGGGCGTCTCTCGCATCATCAAGGGCAGCCCGAACGGAGCGGGATGTATCCAGGCCAACAGTCAGTTTGACGCTACCCGGCAGACCCTCTCGCAGTTTGTCCAGATTAGCATTGATCCCGTCCACGATCGCCACGGTGTTGGCGTGGGGCTGACCGGAAACGATGAGCGTAATGGCCCGGTGGCCATTGATGTAGCTCGTTTGATAAACGTCCTGCACACCATCATAGACGTTTGCGACGTCCTTGAGGCGGACGGGATACAGTCCGTTCCGGTAGCCGACAATCAGATCCCTGTATTCGCTCGCTTTGACGGCCTGATCATTGGTCGACAGCAGCATGCGTGTGCCATGACTGTCGATGAAACCCTTTGGAGTGAAGGCATTGGCAGAGGCGAGGGCCGAGCGGATATTCTCAAGTCCGATGCCCCACTTGTACAAAGGCCCCGGATTAAGCTCTACGCGAACGGCCGGGTTCGATGAACCAACGACCTCGACGCGGCCTACCCCTTTGACCTTGGCCAGATAAGGTTTGACCTGAATATTGGCCACATCATAGAGCTCGGCCTGTGTCAGCTGGTCTGTCGTGACACTGAGCAGGTAAACCGGGAAACCACTGCCATCCAGTTTGAAGGCCTGCGGATCATCGTCGAGCGTGCCGGTGGGAAGATCGCTGCGGGCAGCCCGAAGAGCGGCCTGTACGTCTCGCAGGGCACCGTCGATGTTCCGGGAGGACGAGAACTCAATGAAAATCTGCGCCTGACCTTGGCTCGTGTCAGACTCAATGCTCTTCACATCGGCAATGGAGCCAAGACGCCGCTCCAGCGGGGTCGTGACAGAGGTTGCCATCTGCTGCGGGTCCGCACCCGGCTGTGATGCCACGACCATGATGTTGGTTGTGGTGGCATCAGGCATCGTCGCAACAGGCAGAAGAGGATAGCAGATGACGCCGGCCATGAAGATGGCAAGAGACATCAGGATTGTTGCGACGGGGCGGTCAATGAAAAAGCGGCAGAAATTCATGCCGACAGCTTATCCCCGATTATGGTCTTTTGGTCATTACTATTAGGACACGAAAAGTCATTTTCGTACCGTGAGACTGGTCAGTAATCGGGCATTCCGCCCGGTTGGGCAGAGGGCTGCCTGCAATAGTAACGTTCAGCCAGACGCGGCGGCAAAAGGTCTGTCAGACGTGCGCCCAACCCAAGCCAGAACGGAAACATGATTCGTCTCTGTCCCTGTAGCGTTCCACGCAGAATGCGGCGTACTGCCTCTTCTGTGGAGACCAGACCTGGCATGGGAAAACGATTGGCCCGCACCATCGGAGTTTTTACAAACCCGCAACAAACGCTTGTGAGGGAAATTCCCCGTCGTTCCAGGCTTGGAGCGCAGGCAACGACAAACCGATCAATTGCAGCTTTCGAGGCTGAATAAGATGGGGTCCCCGGGTAAGAGACGAAGCTCGCGACTGAAGACATGACGCAGATGCGGCCTCTGTGACCGTTTCTGTCCGGCTTTTGCTGACGCATCTGTTCGATAGCTGGGAAAAGGGTGTTGAGGGCACCCGTCAGATTGGTCTCAAAAATGGCTCTCGCATGTTCTTCCCGCTCCATGACCGAAGGGTATCCGTGGGAGGGTGGAAGGCCTCCAGTCAGGCCCGCGCATGCAAATACCATGTCCAGTCTTGAGCGACCGGATTCGCTTATCCACTCAGCCATTTCCGTTCGGTCGCGCACGTCTATGCAGCGGGTATGAACGACTGCCCCCAAAGACGAGCATTGTGCTTGAGTCAGGTTCAGGCTGTCTGAATGCAGATCTCCCAAAAACAGGGTCTGGTGTGGCCTGGAAAGGCGATGTGCCAATCCCTGACCAATTCCAGAACCAGCCCCTGTAATGAGGATCGTCATTGTACAGGGCAGTTATTCGCGGGCTTCTGTCCAGCAAGGAGGGTTCGTGCGAAACCATGAGCATCTGTGGTGACCGCAGCAAGAGTCCCACTATGGCTGGCACCGCCATAGGTCGTGTGGCTGACGGAAGTCCCTGCAGCACACAGTGCATTTACCAAACGATGCTGCTCGGTTGGGGAGGAGTGCAGATCCTGCGCCCCTGTTGCAATCATGACAGGCGTTGAGAGCGACAGGGACGGATATTCAGCCCATTTCAGTGCTGGCGCCAATACAGCATCGGCGCCGGACTTGAGTGTAGTGGCGGGTGTCAGGCCTGAACGGTGGACCATCGGAAAGAAATCCGAACTGCATGTGCTTCCGGCGTCGTGCATCAAAGCCAGAGCCCGGTTTGTAAAGACAGCGTTGGCGTCAAAGGAGGGGTCAGCCTGAGCCAGAGACGCGCCAAGAGACAGGAGTTCCGGAACAGCTGGTGAGAAGCTGTGCGGATTACGAGGGTGCAGAAGATCCTGAACGCCCTGCGCATCCAGATAGGGCGGGGCAACAGCGATCGTTCCCAGAATATGTAATTGAGGCGCGTAGGACGCCGCCATCGCAGAGGCTGCCAAAGCCGCCTGAGCGCCTTGCGAATGACCACTGAGAAGTACTGTCGTTGAGATCGAAGGAAGGCGTTCGTGAGCGGCTCGAACGGAATCCAGGACGCTCATCCCTTCTGAACGGGCATTGAGAAGCAATGCCTCGCCGGGCTCCCCAAGACCCGGATAGTCTGTGGCGACAATCGCAAAGCCCTGTCGCAGCCAGGGACCATAAAAGTGTTCCTGAACAGTCCCGAGGCCCATGACAGAAGGCGCGCATGTCAGATGCAGGCCACTTTCTCCATGAGCCCAGGCCAAGACAGGCCACCCACCAGCGGGCGGCTTGCCTGCGGGAACCAGAACTTCCGCTGACACCCGAACAAGCTGCTTTGGATTACGGGCATCTGCGCTGCGATAAGTGAGGCGCCAGGCCTGGCCCGGAACATGGGAAATCATGTGATCCAAACGCATCGCCTGACCCGCTGCCACCGGCACGCTGACGGAATAGGAGTCTCCGTCATCCTGCGATGCACAACCGGACAGGGCGGCACCGAGAGAGGTAAGGCTGAGAAGTGTAGCGCCCATCGTTCGGCGGAAGCGAATGAATGTCATGGTAACTCATGGTCTCCTGAGGAGGAAAACGCATCATAGCAGCGCCGGTTGTCTCCGGGGAGCCATCCTGACTTGGAGGCGAGGCCATCCGGCGCTACAGAAGATGTCACAGAAGACAGAAAGGAACCGATTATGAGCGATACCCCTCCCGACCGCCTGTGCGCCAGCCCGGACAGCCCATACTACAATGAAGACGTGCTGAACCGCGGCGTTGGTGTTCGCCTCAAGGGCGAAGAGAAGACCAATGTTGAGGAATACTGCATCAGCGAGGGCTGGGCACGTCTGTCTGTTGGTAAGGCCGTGGACCGCAAAGGCCGTCCGATGACTCTGAAGGTCACGGGGACGGTTGAGGCCTGGTTCAAGGACGACGAAAAGGACGCATGATGACGCAGGTCAGCCCCCGCCGGATTATTATCGACACGGATCCCGGTCAGGACGATGCCGTGGCAATCCTGCTGGCGCTGGCCTCGCCAGAACTGCAGGTCGAAGCGATCATGACCGTTGCTGGCAACGTGTCGCTCGCCCAGACCACGAAAAACGCTTGCGCCCTGCTCGAACTGGCAGGGCGTGAGGATGTACCGGTTTTTGCCGGTGCCGCACGGCCTCTTCATAAGGCGCCGATCAGTGCGGAATACGTGCATGGTGAAACCGGAATGGGGGGCGCTAACCTGCCAAACCCTCGTCTCCGTGAGCAGCCGATGGACGCGGCTACCCATCTGATCGATGTGCTGCGGAAGGAGCCGAAAGGCGCCATTACGCTGGTTTGCCTGGGTCCTCTGACCAATCTGGCACACGCCCTGACGCACGCCCCGGATATTGCGCCCAAAATTTCCCGGATTGTCGCAATGGGTGGCGCGCAGCGCGAAGGTGGAAACATCACACCAACTGCGGAATTCAACTTCTTCGTTGATCCCCACGCTGCGAAAATTGTGATGGGTGCAGGTATTCCTGTCACGCTGCTCCCCCTCGATGTGACCCATCGCGCCATTGCGACTCCTGCGCGGCTGGCACCCATTGCTGCGCTCGGAACACCTGTGGGCGATATGGTTGTCCGGATGCTGGGTGCTGAAGACCGCTTTGAGAAGCTGAAATATGGATGGGAAGGCGGTGCACTCCATGACCCGCTGACGATTGGCTGGCTGCTGCGGCCAGACCTGTTCTCCGGACGGGACTGTAACGTCGAGATCGAGATTGAAGCACCGCTTTGTCTGGGACAGAGCGTTGTCGATCTTTGGAAGGTAACCGATCGCCTCCCTAATGCGTTATGGATTGATCACATTGATTCCGACGCGTTCTACACTCTTCTTACCGAAAGACTGGCCCGTCTGGTTTAGGGTCTTCTTTTGTCAGCCCATGACTCTGGAGCATCGAACATGACAGATTCCAACCCGCAGGATCGCTTCTCCGTCGTCATCGTTGGTGGGGGTGCTGCAGGCATCACCATTGCAGCGCAGCTTCGACATCAGCGACCCAACCTGTCGATTGCCATCATCGAACCCTCTACGACGCATGCCTACCAGCCGGGCTGGACGCTGGTTGGAGCCGGCGTGATGACGTTGGCGGAAACGCTCCGTCAGGAAGGTGGTCTGATTCCGAAAGACGTGACCTGGCTGCGAGACAGTGTGGTGTTTTTCGATCCTGACGCGAACACGGTGACGCTCGAAAGTGGCCGTGTGGTGGAATATCGTCGGCTGGTTGTATGCCCCGGGCTTCAGTTGGACTGGGATAAAATCGAGGGACTGCCTGAGACGCTGGGCCGTAATGGCGTGACGTCCAACTATTCCCGGGAAACGGCTGCCTACACGTGGGAATGCATTCGTCATCTTGATGGTGGAAAGGCGCTCTTTACACAGCCTCCTATGCCCATCAAGTGTGCTGGGGCACCGCAGAAGATTGTCTATCTGGCGAGCGATCACTGGCGCAAGGAAGGGTCGCTTCATCGCACGGAAGTCGATTTCTGCATGGCGGGAGACGCGCTGTTTGGTGTGGCATACTACGTGCCTTCCCTCCAGAAGCAGATCGATTTTTATGGGGTCAATCTTCATAAGAAAGAGAACCTTATCAAGGTCGATGGGGAGAAACGTGAAGCGACCTTCCAGATTGTTGGCACGGACGAAACTGTTGTTCGGTCGTTCGACATGCTGCACGTTGTTCCGCCACAGTCCGCCCCGGATTTCGTCAAGAAAAGCCCCCTTGCCAATGCCGGTGGCTGGCTGGATGTGGACCCTACAAGTCTGCGTCATGTGAAGTACGATACCGTTTTCGGCGCTGGAGATGTTCTGGGCACCAGTAATGCCAAGACAGCTGCTGCCGCGCGCGAGCAGGCTCCCGTTGTGGTCTCGAACCTGCTGGCCTCTCTCGACGGTCGCCCTCAAACGGGGGCATATGATGGATATGGTGCCTGCCCACTGACGGTGTCTTACGGCAAAGTCGTGCTGGCAGAGTTCCTGTATGGCGGGAAGGTTGCTCCGAGTTTCCCGTATGATCAGCGGAAACCCAGCCGCTTCGCTTGGCTCTTGAAAACCGAAGTTTTCCCCCGCCTGTACTGGCATGGAATGCTCAAGGGACATGACGTCAAGATCAAGCACAAGGTCAAAGAAAGCGCCTGATCTATAGGTTTGAAGTTTGCGTCAGAAGAGTCAAAAGAGCGCAGAAGGTCATTTCATTTAGTGTATCTTGATTTTGTTTCAGGCCGTTAAGACAGAATATGGTCATAGAGAAGAGCTAGATTAACATGTCTAGGACGCGGAGCTCATACATGAGGCGGGGCCTTTGGTTCTCAGGTGCGGTGATATTAGCGTAAATGTACTGTGCTAGAATGTAAAAATTCGGTCTTCGACGCAGCGGATTTCTGTTGGCTATTCCCTAGCATCATCGACTGGTTTTTTCGTGAGTGGCCGTGGATTTCGCGCCTGTCACAGGCATCCCGTCCCCATAGAAAACGTACTCATTGGTATAGTCGGTTTCGCTTGGGAGATTAATTGCGGTTTCGCGGAGAACACAGTTTCCAAGAGTAGAAAAAGAAACTTACGGCAGACAGAGAGGATACACGACGATGCCGCGCAGGTCACTGCATACTTCATCGATAATGGCTTCTACAATTAAGCAAAAATTCATTTTACCCTCTCACAATAAAATCCGTTCTCATTACGAGAGTAGTACCTCACAAAAAATAATTTTTTAGAGGCACTGCAATACGTTCGTGCGCGTCAGTGGTTATAATAGTTCTAATTTAGGGTTAACCTTTAGCCGATAACGCCATCATAGAATTTCTTTAGGGCAATCTGGTAATTAGCCATATCGAATTTCCGGGCTTGTATAGGGCCGTCCTGATGCATTTGGCTACAGAGGGCATCGTCTCGATCCAGTGTCTGGATACCTTCCATTATGCTGATTGTGTCATAGGCGTCTACCATCAGCCCAGCCTGTCCTACTACTTCCGGAAGTGATGCCTCTCGCGAGGTCAGAACAGGTGTCCCCAGCATCATCGCTTCTACGACTGGCAGTCCAAAACCTTCAGTAAGGGAGGGAAATAGAACCGCTCTCGTCCCACGGATCAGCATCATCAGGTCGTTTTCCGGGAGATATTCCATCTGAATGATACGCCCCAAACGCTTGCCGCGTTCTAGGAGCTGCTGTTCGTTTTCAGACTTCCACGCCATGGCACCTACCACAACTAGCGGCCTCTGGCTTTCTGACGCTAGGAAAGCTTCTATCAGACGGGCAATATTCTTTTTGGGTTCAATGGAACCGTAATAAAGAAAGTACCCGTTAGTCTTGAGATCATAGAGACGATTGAGGGTCTGCGTGATAATGTCAGCAGAAAGATTTAGGACTGCCGATTGCTCTCGCACCGACTGATAGGTGTTGTAGGTAATTGCTGCGGCTTGAGGTGCGAAATCGATTATATCTCGCTTGGAAGCTTCCGAGACAGTACAGATCGCGTCCGCATGACGTACAATGTCCGTGATCAGTCGAAGGTGGTTAGTCTTGTTGTCCAGCGTGGTGTGCGGCAGTCGTAGGGGCACGAGATCGTGAATGGTATAGACGTTCTTCGTATGCCGAACCCGGATCGGCAGCGGGTAAGTCCAGTGCATAACGTCTGGCTTGTTTGGTAGTGTTATGTTTAGGAAGCGGCGCGTCCGGCGGTAATGTGTCCATGCCGTGATGAACAAGTCACGTGCATTGAAAAGACTGTCAAAGGCCGGAAGTCGCTCCGAAAAGGAGCGGGTATCCACATGCCTATCTACCGGAATGCTGACCGCACGATGTCCCAACAACTCTGCGCGTACCCGTTCTTTCCATCGGGCACCCATAAAACGTGCACGGCGGCTTTGTTCCTCTGAGCAAACCTGATCAAAGAACAAGATCTCACGCAATAAACTTTGTGCCTTAAATGGTATGTTCAGACCATATAGGACGTCGACCTCACAGGACATTTCCTTAAGAGCATAGCTTAATGTCCGCGCGTAGGTCGCTACCCCCGTACCGCGGGGGAGAGCAAGGTTAAAACCGTCGAGAGTGACATGAAGGCGAGATTGAACGGGCACTTGAGTTCCTTTGACGGCAACGGAAAATACACTACCAGATTGTTGGATCGTGGCGAGACGATGACTGTCATGTGAACGGTATATTAAGATACTATAGGTGCGAAGCGCGAGCTGTAGTCAGGGGTATTGAAATTTCTCGTACGCTCGTTGTCGAGCATAATGAAGTTTCAGCATATCGTTCTGTTTCTATTCAGCTGGACTATGCCTTCCGTGAAAGCCCTTCGAAAGGCGATAAATAAAATTCTCTGAGCTGTGAATTCCATGATAAAAAACTGTCTTTATTGCGACGAGTAACTATCACAGCCATGGTCTGACCGGCAGAGAAGAGCAGCGTTGTCAACTTTGGTCTTTTTTCAAAACAACTAGCTCCGGCTCGGATGCACCCTGAAAATCTAGACTATAATCGCAGACCTCACTCTATCTTCAAAAACACAGTTTTTTGGACATGTTATCCAACCATACCATTGTTAATAATGGTAAATTTTAGAGTCATTTGAATGTTTTAAAAAAAGAGTCTGATATCAAAGGAGGTTTTTTAGAAGTGTCTCATACCGGAGGTCTTCATAAACCATAACAGTGCTATATAGTGGAAAAAGCAGAAGTGTAAGGTAAGCCGATCTATATGAATAGGGTATCTTTAGGTTTCGAGAGTGATATTATGGCCAATGGACACAAATCTCCCGGCCGAGTAAAGCAGCTCATATTCTGGATTAAGCGTCGACCTGCTTTTCTGGGGGGGGTCATTCTCCCAACCGTGCTTGCGAGTGGTTATTATGGATTGGTGGCATCGCCACAATACCAATCGGAAGCAGAGTTCGTAGTGCGAGGACAGCCGTCCCAGTCACCTGGTTCTTTGGCCGGATTGCTGTCTGGGGGCAGCTCCGGAGGAACAGAAGATACCTATGTTGTACAAGAATACGTAACTTCTCGCGATGCGGCGCAACTGCTGCTCCGCACGCAGGATCTAGCGCGTGTTTTTGACAGGCCTGGTGTGGATGCTTTGGCGCGCTATCCGAATTTCTACTCGGGACTTACTTTTGAGCATTTCTATTCCTATTATCAGCGGCATGTGAAGGCAGAGTTGGATACGACAACTGGCCTGTCTACCCTACGGGTAAGGACATTCAGGGCTGACGATTCACAGAGGATTGCCAATGCGCTGATTGCTGCGGCCGAGCAACTCGTCAATGAAATGAATGCACGCCAACGGGAAAATACCATCTCGGCTTCTCGTAAAGAACGTGACCTTGCGATTGAGAGACTGCGCACCCTAAGTAGTCAGATTGATATCTACCGCAACGAAACTGCGATGCTCGATCCTCAACGTCAGTCCCAACCTCTCCTGACAGATATTGCGGGGCTGGAAACGATGAAAATGGCGACGCGTGTGCAGCTTGAGCAGCTCCAGCGTTCTACACCGGACAGTCCACTCATTCCCGTTCTCAAACGCAGAATGACAGCATTTGATCAGGAAATCGTCCATTCTTCTTCCCGTGTGACAGGGGGAAAGGATTCCTTCGTTCCCAAGATCAGTGGTTATGAGGATCTTCTTTTCCATCGGCAATTACTTGAGCGAGAAGTGAGTGCGGCTGATGCCGCCCTTGATGCCGCCAGGATCCAGGCGGACAGACAGCAGCTCTATCTTGAAGAGGTCACAAAACCCAATCGCCCAGATTATGCTGCGTACCCTCGGACCTTTGCCAATATGGCAATCGTATTTGCTACTACGCTAGCATTATATCTGATGGGCGCTCTTCTTGTGGCTGGTGCCCGCGAACACAAGAGCGTCTGACACATGCTGCGTTGTATCGACGTCATAAAGGATTACCCTGCCCATGGCGGTCAACGCCGGGTGCTGGACAGGGTGAACTTTACTCTTAACAGAGGTGAGAAGCTTGGTATCCTAGGGCGTAACGGCGCAGGAAAATCTACTCTGATTCGTCTAATTGGCGGGGTGGAGCCGATGACTGCCGGGCGTATCGAACGCACCATGACTGTATCTTGGCCACTGGCTTTTGGAGGTGCGTTTCAGGGGAGTCTGACCGGTCTGGATAACCTAAAATTCGTTTCACGGATTTACGATCTGGACTATGCCTACACCCGGGCGTTCGTTGATGACTTTGCAGAGTTGGGGCAGCAGCTTCTTGAGCCGGTCAAAACCTACTCTTCCGGCATGCGGGCACGGCTTGCCTTCGCCCTGTCCATCGTAATTGAATTCGACTGTTATCTGATCGATGAAGTTATCATGGTGGGAGATGCTCGTTTTCACAAGCGATGTCAGGATGAACTGTTCAACAAGCGCAGCGAGCGAGCCATGATCGTTGTTTCGCACGATATGGGCTTCATGCGTGACACCTGCGACAGAGTGAGTGTTCTTGATCAGGGTCATCTCAAGCCCTATGAGACGCTCGAAGAGGCAATCGCCATTTACGAAAACCTGTGAGCTGAGCGGGTGTATAATTCCTCTCATCCTGTCGGAATAGGGTGAGAGGAAATTTTGTCTTCATCAGCGGGCAAGCCAAGCTGCTGTAATCGCTGGGCTGATCAGTGTGCTGATAAGCTGCGTAAATTTATAGAAACGGTTGGTTTTTGCATTGGCGATGACAAGTACGTCATGACTCTTCATGGGGACGCGCTGTGCTGCGAAATATGACGTTGGATTCATGAGATCCAACTGATAGACGACTGGTACTCCAAGCGGCGTGGCAGGCGTTGTGACTTTCAGTGCTTTAGCCGTTTCTAAAGTCTCGAAACGAAACAAGAAAGCCGCATTTGGGTCCGCGCGACTGTCAGACGGGCCACCCACCCGGGCCAGAGCCTCCGCGAGGGAGACATGCGGAGATTTGAACGGCGTTTCTGTTGCTTCCCGCCCTGCGGCTCCGAATACCGTATAGGTGCGCGGCTGATAGATGACGTGCAATCTGTCTCCGGGACGGGCACGGATATCCTGAGCGGGATAGGATTCCAACGTTCCTAGATCAGTGGCTGCCGTATGCTCCCGGCGGACAAGTTGTACATGCGTATCCTCGGGCGGGTAGATGGCCCCTCCCGCAATGGCGATCAGGTCAGACAGACGTTCCTGGGCAGTACTTAACGTGACCCGACCCGGATGATGGACTTCTCCGGAAACAATGACCGTATTGGAAATGTCATTGGCGATTCGGACCATGACCTGAGGATTTTGGGACTTGCCAGCAAGTCCGGCACTAATCATCGCTGCAACAGCCTGTGGTGTCTTGCCTGATACATGCAGACGTCCTGCATAAGGAACAAGGATCGTCCCGTCAGTTTCGATCTCAGTCGGGGGCAGCGTTTCAGCGGTTACACCCGTGGCGCCTGCTGAAGCGGCCCCCATGCCGTTGGCCTGTGTAACCCCAGACAGGCTGCTTCCTGAGGAGAAAAGACCGTTTCCTAGTTCGAAGACCGTGATGGTCAGGACATCGCCCGCGCCCACCTGGTCATTCCGAGCCGGAGCATTGTCAGCCGTATCCAGCGAAGAAACGAACGGAGGAATTTCAGCCGCCAAAATTGCCGCCACAGTCGGTGTAACGGGCAGTACGGCAAAATCCAGAGGATTATGTTTTGTATCCCGTGCTGCCTCCAGAACACCACTCTCAGTCGGTCCGCTGTCCGGCATAGCACTACATCCCGCAAGAGCAAAGGTAAATGCATATATTATGCTTCGTTTGGCAAAACGGGCCGACCAGCGTGGGCACGACAGGCTGATACGCAGTACGGTCATATAAATTGAACCCTCGGGAAAATCCTTATCAGCGCGTTGTGTAGACATAGAGTGGACAGCAGGTCCAGCCTTTGAAACGTTTGTGACTGAAAGCATACCGACAGACGACGTCTCAAAAGTTTTTTATGCTTCGTCGATCAAGATACTGGCCATACTCAAACACCAAAAGACCATCGTATATATGAATGCTTTGCACGTTTTCGCTGAAGGCGTTGGGAGGGATTTCTTGTCCCGTATGATGAGCATGAATTTCGTCGATCAGATCCTTGGTGTATCCTAGTATTGTGCGTGGTTCTCCGAGGGATCCTTTATAATTATCCCAATATGACGTATAAGTATCTTCAATAAAATATAACCCGTTATTTTTAACTATAGAATTAAGATTCTCAAATCCTGAAATGGTCTCCTCAGGGAGGTGGGATCCATCATCTATTACTATGTCTGGGGCGCCAAATTCAATTATTAGCTGCTTTTTGAACGTGGAATCGTCTAGATTTCCGTTTCTAAAGGCGATCTGACCCTCATCTCTATTCCCATCGGTGAGGCAAATGATCTTGGAAAAAGCCCCTAAATAACGTGCCCACATCTTCGCCTGTGCCTGAGCATGCGGCTCATCAATAATCAGGAAGAGAATGCAGGGACGGTGTCTATAGGATGCAAGATATCGCTCATAAATTGAGAAGAAGTGTACGTTTTTTTCGATTTCACCGCTTTTGACGCTGGTGAATGCATCATACAGAGACAATGTATATTCCTCAGTCAATCATTGACAAAATTTCGTTCCCGATCCCTTTTGGGTCTTCAACGATACTATAAAGATTAAATCCTGAAGTATTTTCGTGTTGTATCGTTCCGGATTTTGGAAATAGATATCGACTTCTATTTTTTGCAGCTTTATCTATAAGTTTGAAATTACTGTTAAGAAGATTTGTAGGAAGAATACAGAAAATATTGTTCGGTAAATCGGAAAATATACTCATGTGAAATGCGGAAGAAGACGTCCCAATAATAGTCTGGCGTTCCCGGAACAAACAGATCTGGTCAGATAGAGACATGCTTTCCGGGCAGAAAATCTCTATACCTGCCTGCTGAAGAACATCGATGATTTCTTCTTCGTTTCCGATCTTGGTAACGCCGTTCTGCATCCGGTGTTTGCTAAGATAAGCTGGCGTTGCGTTAGAGCGAATGGGCCTCTGTCCAACAATGCGATCGCCAATCTTTCGCATCATTCTGCCATAAGCTTCGTGTACGAAATTCTGCTCCTCAAGGGAGGCTCTGGGAATCGAGAGATGACGAATCCGGACCGGAGTTTCGAACGTGGCGAAATCCTTAGCCTCAAGCGCTGCCCCTTTCCAGAGCTCGCGCCTGTAAGAAGGATTAAACCAGTCTGGAATTGCCCCATGACTATGGCAAAGAATTGGGGAGGTTTTTTCGTAGAAGTCCAGAAACCAGAGTCGTGACAAAGAACTGATCAGGAAATGTCCGAAGTGGTTTATGATCGGGCCACCATAGATATAATGATCTTCTGGCGCATACGGAACTTCGTCAAATTTTATATCTGTTGTACTGTTTCCGCATACGAGAGCGTGCTGCCCACGGAAGTACCCGGAACTGTCTATCAGACGTCCGTCGCGGGAGAAAATTCCCCACTGCCGATCGTTGTCGAGATGCACTCCTAGAGTAAACGGCACGAAGAGAACATCAAAATGCTCTTCTATCGACGGGCGTGAACGGACCAGATGATCGTTTCCCCAGATCGTGGTAACATCACGAAGGATCATGAGAAAATCCTTGAGGGGTCCGTAGGGTTCATGTCTGTCTGCAATTCTCTGTCGATTTTCCCGTGCTTCGAGGGGGCGAAATCCCTCTCCGCTTTTGTAAAGAGGAGCAACTATGGTAGACCGCCTCTTGAAAGGCAAGGTGCCGGAACAGTGCATTAGAATGCAGATCTGGAAATATTTTTCTCTACATTGGAGATGTTTCATTTACATGCGTCATTATCAGAACAGTCTTGCGTCGTTGATAAAACTCCAGATCAAGGTCATTGCTGCACTGATGATGCGTGAGCTTCACACGCGTTTCGGGCGAGAGAATCTGGGATATCTCTGGATTGTGGGCGAACCCATTCTGTTCTGTGCAGGTGTCGCGATCGCGTGGACTGCTATCCGTCCGGCCCATGAGCATGGTCTGCAGACAACGGCTGTTGTTATCACGGGCTATGTGCCCCTAACCATGTGGCGTCATTGTCTCATGGTGTCTATTCGGGCGTTCGAAGCGAACGGTAGCCTGCTTTTTCATCGGCAAGTCACACCTCTGGATATCATTACGGCGCGAAGCGTTCTGGAAATCAGCGGAACGATCATGGCCGGTTTGATCGTTTGTACTGGAGCCATCCTTCTGGGCTACATGTCTCCTCCCAAGGATGTGGGTCTGCTTTATGTCGGAATCGTCTATCAGGCCGCCTATTCGTATGCCACCGCCCTTCTTGTGGCGGCTCTAAGTCAGCGCTCTGAACTGGTGGAGAAATCTGTAAGCGTGTTTTCCTATCTCTCTTTGCCGTTTTCGGGGGCGTTCGCGTTTTGTAGCTGGCTTCCAGAGAAAGCCCGCGAAGTATTGCTGTGGTCGCCTTCCGTTAATAATATCGAAATGATCCGGGGAGGACAGTTCGGAGAAACGATCCACCCTTATTACGACATGGTTTATGATGCTTACGCGACCATCATTCTCCTGATTATCGGTCTCTCTCTGACCTTGCGGGTGCGACGATTTATATCAGTCGTCTGAACTCTGTTACTGCCCCGTCGCAGTCCAAACGATCTCACAATCATCTTTGCTGGCTGTGATGGTAAAGCCGACAGTAGAAACGCTCGTTACGACAGCTGCAGCGTTTTCTCCCTGAGCTTGTGCGAGAAGGACCGGTGGGGCGGAAAACCAACTTTGTCCCAAAGGTCGTTTGGGGAAAAAAAAGTCCGTGCGCCCCCGCTTTGCCTTTGTTTTTCCTTGAAGGCTCATCAGGCCGCCTGAGGTCATCTCGCCTCCGATCTCTCGTAGGGATGTCTGGCTGATCTGGTTTCCCCCGGCGTCGCGAACCTTTTCTCCGCCGGACCAGGCGGCCCAGAGGGTATCTACCTCGGAGAGCGTGTTACGTTTGTGATTTGGATGTGCCGGATCTGCGAATTCAAAAGCGCAATAGATCGGGGCATAGGACAGGACATTGGTATCGCGGGCACGGAAATTGTCAGAGCGTCCGTCGACATAAACGAGGGATAGGTCCGGTTCGCTACCCGCAAAGACGTCAAATTTCACGCCGTCCAGTAGGATATCCCCGCAATCGACAAAGCTCATATAACGCCGTCTTGGCTGCCTATCGGGAATGGGCAGGTTATCCACGTTGCGGTTGGCAATGTAGAAGCCGCCGCGAACGATGATGTTTCTGCAGTGGACCAGATCCAAAGCATATCCGAAGCCCTGCCAGTCGCATTCCATGAAGTACCATATGACGCTGCGATAGGTCTCATCAATGCTGTTCCGACGGTCCGGTGAAGCATGGACCCGCGACCGCACCATCCCCCAACCATTATAACAGGTGCAGGAATAGAAGCGCTGTCCTTCTAGCGGAGAGTGGATGTCATAGTCCCATCCCCAGCTGTAATTGGCGACCAGGACATTGATGAAGATATAAGTGAAGCATCCCTGTGTGAAATGGGGTTCGCTGATAATCTTGAAACCAGCCGCATCCTGCATTGCGAAGTCGGGCCCGAATACCGTCACGTTTTCGCAATGCCAGTTCCGTGGGCAGTTCACGATCGTGGCCCCCTGGCTCCATTTCCGCAGGGCGACGCCTTGCCACGTCATGCTTGCCTGTGGGGCTTCTGCAGCGAAATGGACGGAAATGCCCGTGCATCCACTGCCTTTCGGGTTACCGTCATCGAAACCGAGGTCCTGAAGCTGAAGATAACCCCTTGCTGGCTCACTGGACGTCCCGTGTGTCAGGATTCCCTTACCGCCCGTTTCCATCACCAGGACCGTCAGGTCCTGTCCTGCCCCCCGGATAGTAAGATTGCGGCCTTTCGTCTGTAGTGGCCCCGAAAGACAGATCGTCACAGCTGGAAGATCAAACAGGATGGAAGGGCACGCCATGTCCGGAGTGATGACGCTGCTTTCGTCGATGCATCCCTGCAGGACATGCAGGTCGTCTGTTCTCCCATCAAGAGCCGCGCCACGACGCCGGAGTTCGGCTTCATCAATTCGCAGTGACGAAACTCTCTTCTCCGCGGAGGCCGAAGCCGTGGCGAGGAAAGGCACCGCAAGACCCATGCCGACCAGTGCCCGGCGGCGGTTGACATCGGGATGTATACGGTCGGCTCGACGGGACATGTTTAGGTCTCTCCGGGTTGAAGAAGCTTTTCGTACAGAACGCCCAGATCCTGTGCCTGGTCGCGTGCAGTCCGGGATATTTTCAGTTCTGGAGCAGGCTGCCTGAAGCGGGTGGAGGACTCATCGATCAGCGTCAGGACACGGCGTAGATCTGCTGTGGTGGACACATCGATCCGAAAGCCATTGATATTGTTGTTGATGGTGTCACCGATAGCGCCTCGGTCCGATGCGATAACCCAGCACCCGCAAAGCGCGGCTTCGCGGGTGACGAGCCCGAAACTTTCCGGCCAGATCGAGGGAGCCAGCAGGACATCAATGCTCGCGTAGAGATCGGCCACTTCATTTTGGGACATTTTGCCGCGGAAAACGACCGGCGTCTGCCCAAAGACATCTGTCCGCTCGTCGCCAGGACACATCGCATGATCGATGGCCAGAAGTTCGAGATTGTGGAAACTTCCTTCCCGAAGGGCAATCTGGATCAGGTCCCATCCCTTGTGACGTGCCAGGCCTCCGATAAAGCCTAAACGGATACGCCCGGATTCTTCGCGGAGACGTGGACGGGGCGTAAGGGCGCTGACACCGTTTTCAATGGTCTGGACGTGATGGACCCCGGCAGCACGATAGAGTTCTGCAAACGCTTCCGAGACGGCCAGAACAGCTTTTGCGCCAAAGAGCCTGTCGCGCAGACTCTCCATGCGTGCCACGGCCTTTGCACCGCACCGTTCGAGGGTTTCAAGAGGCGAAGAGTAATTATAAAGTCGCGGCTGCCCGAGTTCGTCGATGACAAACTGTCGGTCCGAAATCCACCAAGCATCGTGAAGAGTGATGCAGTAGGGGATGCCCAGTTCAAGGAGCACATCAATGATGCCGGCGGTCAGGCGCTGGATGCAGTGGAAATGCACGAGGTGGGGACGGAATCGTTCGATCACCTTGCGGAATTGCGTGACCATATTGGGGTCTTCAGCGATACGGTCCTTGTCGTCTACATCCAGAGGGGCGACCGATGTGACGAGGATACCATCCTGCGCGTAAACCCGAAGTTTTTCGCTGTCGGGTTCGGCCTGGGAAGTAAAGACTTCGAACAGAAAGCGTTTGTCTTCCGGAGTGGAAAGGTCGCTGAGGTTGTCGTGGAAGACCCGGGTGGCTCCGCCGATGGCCTGGGGGGGATAGAAGACATTGACGCCGAGAATGCGGTGCCGTGCTGTCGTGTCTGACGGTGCCGCTCGTTCCATGAGTGTTTTGGCACGGCTGGCGAGCGGGGTGGCGCCGTAGGTGGTGAGGGCATGGGTATAGGCGGCTTTTCCGATCCGGGTCCGCAGTGCCTGATCTGCCACGAGCTGGTCCAGCGCCCGTACCCAGCTGTTGGTGTCCGTGGCGAAGAGAGCGGTCTCGTTCTCTTTGGCAACATCCCTGTAGCCGGCGGTGTCGCTAAGGACAGAGGGGATGCCGAACATTGCGGCTTCCAGCCATTTGATGCCGCTTTTTGTGTCGGTCGTGGGGGATTGGCCAAGGATGGCGAGATTGATGTCGGCCGAGGAGAGAAGGGACCAGTAGGCCTGCACATCCGGCAAAGGGGGAAGAAGCGTGATGTTTCCCCTCAGGTCCGTGAGAATGCTGTCCTCGGGCAGCTCGCCGACGATGCAGAGCCGGACCCGCTGGCCATATTTTTTAAGGATCCGCGCCAGGGCCGGCTCGAGCACGGAAACGATTTCTGAACGGTTTGCTTTCGTGTTGCTGCCATAGAAGATCGTCACGGGCTGATCGGGAGAGGGAGATTTGCTGCCGTGACGCCGCATTGCGATTGCATGCGCCTCTCCAAGGCCGTTCGGCTGGACGAAGACTTCGCCATTGTGATGGCGTCGCATCCGCTCAGCGAGAGGTTCTGTGGAGGCTATGGCGTATTCGCACAGGCTCAGGGCCTTTGCGAACAGCGGAGCGCCCAGTGCCAGGCCGTAATAGGTTTCCTGGCTGATGGTGCCGCCATAGGTCTCGAAGGGTTCAGGGTAGAGTTCGGCATCGAAAATCGGATCATCGATGTCGTAGAACGTGGTGAGGCCGAGGGAGCGGGCCAGATGGATGGCGTGGATGACTGCGGGCCATGCGGGCGTCCGGTAGAAGATTACGCTTTCAAAAGCGGAAATTCCTGCGGTGAAGGCATCGAGATCACTATCTACATTGAAAATTTCAACAGTGTACCCCGCAGTCAGCAGGTGATCCCGCCGTTGCTCCACACGATAAAGACGGCACTGGGAAAGGCTCATCTCGGCAACGATGGCAATCTTTCCGGTACGTGGCCTGAGTGCTTTTGGAAAAGGCAGCCGAAATGGGATCTCATTTAGGAAATCGTGAATGATATTCTGCCCGTCGGCTATGCGTCCGATTCGAGCTAACGCCAGTGCCTCTCTCCAGGCTTGCTGGAGGTCCTGTTCTTCCTGGGTTCTGAGCGTATGGCGCAGAGCAGGTTCGCCGGCATGTGACGCGCGACCTGCGTACAGAGTCGTTCGAGCTGCTTTCCGTTCGCCTAAATGGTCTTCGCAACGTGCCAGAACCAGATATGTCACGGCTGCTTCGTGAGGCTGGCGAACCAGATCCTTCAATAATGGAAGCGCCGATCCTTCCATGTTCTGTGAAGCCAGCATAAAGGCGAGTGCGCGCGTATTCTGACGGCAGGTTGGGACATGGAGATAAATTTTTTCCCGTAGTCGTCTGGCTCCCTTCTGATGAAGAGCGCTTCCCTTTTCACCACGGCATGCGATGGCGTGCAGGAGGGGAGCGTTGCGCGGTGTGGGCGTGACGGGGCGCTCGGGGTCGGTGAGGAGGTCGGAGATGAAGCCCTCAACCAGGGTGCGACGGGTATGGGTGGCGGCGTTTTCGTCCCGGAAGGCCGACGAGAGGAGGGGATCCACGTCTTCGAGCGTAGTGATCCGGTCGCCCAGAAGGCTCTGGATCCAGCGTTTTTCGTTCGCAGGGACGTGTTGTGCAATACCGGTGGTGAGCCAGTGTCGGTAAGCGCCGGCATCCGTGAAGGCGATGCCGTTCAGACGGAACCTGCGATAAAAATCGGGATCGAAACTCTCGATGAGGCTGAAGGGGAGGCATTTTGAAACACCGGACGTGCAGAAATGCCGCACGAGGTCCAGAGCTACAGGGGTTCTGAACATCTGGCGCACTTCAGGATTGATCTGCCAGTAGGCCCAAGGGTCGAATAGTTCCATCCCGGCGTGGCAGAAGCCCTCGCTGGTCCAGAGCGCGGTAATATCGGGTGTCACCCATTCCGGCTGTCGCCATGAACGCTTGGGCTGCTTCTGGCGCTCGCGCAGGGCAGCGATGTCCTCCGCCGCGAAGAGGGGGTCGCCGGAGATGCGCTGGCCTTCTTCCAGTGCGGTGAGGCTGTCGCGGAAATTGCCTGCGAGGGACAGTAGATGACCGAGTTGAAGCCAGCCATCGGGATCGTGCGGCGAGAGAAGAGTTGCCTGACGGTAGGCCTGTTCGGCCTGTGAAAGATCTCCCTGCTCCTTGAAGGCGTGGCCGAGCTGGATCCAGATATGCGCCAGCCCCGGATCGACCGTCAGCGCTGCTTGATAGGCTTGGGCGGCCTGTGCCCAGTTCCGGTCGCCGTTATGGGCGTTTCCCTGACGGATATGGTGATCCGCAGGGAGAGACGTCCGGAACAGTCGGTCGATCCGCCATGGTTTCATGGGCGGGAAGCCAGAAGGGTACGATAAAGGGACAGGATATCCCGCGCCTGATCATCGGCATGACGGAGCGGTGTGTCCGGCTGTGGGGGAGACGTCAGGTAACGTTCCGGGTCGGCGTCGATCATTTCCAGGACCCGGACGAGATCCGCGGGCGAGGTCGTATCGACCACGAAGCCATTTACGCCATCGACGATATCAGTGCCCATGGCGCCCTGATTGCTCCCAATGACCCATGCGCCGCACTGTGCGGCTTCGCGAGTCACCAGACCGAAGCTTTCCGGCCAAGTGGACGGGGCAAGCAAGATGTCCATGTCTCCATAAAGTGTGGCGATCCTGTCTGCTGGGACTTTGCCCCGGATGGTGACAGGCGTGCTACCCCAACGCGTTTCGAGCGGAGAGCCGGGATCTCGCGCATGTTCGAGAATGGTCAGGGAGAGGTTCTGGAAGGGCCGGCTGCGCAGCGCGGCTTCAACGAGATAGGCACCCTTGTGGTGCTCCAGTCCACCCAGATGGCCCAGTCGGACCCGACCCTTGCGGGTGGCACGAACGGGCGGAACCAGTGCCGATACGCCATTGGCGATCGTGGAAACACGGAATCCCGCCTGACGATAAATCTGCGCAAACTCCTCGGAAACTGCCAGTAGTTCCTGCGCGTGGCGTAGGACGCTGCGCAGCCGGGCCGCACGTTCGATGCTACGGGGTAAGCCTATCCGGTGTGAATAGGACTGTGTTGCCGGATCGACGCTGAGACGGGCCGGTTCCCCGTCTTCTTGGACTAGGAAAGGGAAGTCCGACAGCCACCATGCATCATGCAAAGTGATGACGTACGGGATGCCTAGTCTGCGGCATGCCTCGGCTACCGCGACGGAAAGGCGCGGCAGGCAGTGGATGTGAACCAGATCCGGCTTGAACAGGGTGATGATGCGGCGTGTCTGGGCATCGACTTCGGAATTGTAGGTCCGCCAGTCCATGTCGATTTCCTGGGGCGTAGCGATCCGGAAGACCGGTGCGCCTTTCCAGCTGTCAACGCGTGTGACGCCACGATGACTGTTCCCGTCATCAGATGCCAGGATCGCGAAATCATAATCGTCACCGGCGTGAGCCAGCATGTAGCCTGCATTGTCCGACAGGACGCGTGTTGCGCCACCGGTGGTCTGGGGTGGAGCGAAAAGATTGGCGAACAGGATACGTGGCCTGGCCTTGACGGCCGGAATCGCCCGAACGGGCGACCAGGCGACAGGCACCGGGGAAACAGCTTCCTCAAAGTGTGTACGGGCCGCGCGGGTGGCATCTTCCAGCGTCTGGGGCTGGCCGATCCAGGCTTTCAGGACTTCGGAAATCTGGGCCCATTTGGCATAGCCCGGTGTTGATGCGCTGCCCAGTGCGGGATTGTCCGAGAGCACGAGGCACGGAATGCCGGACCATGCTGCTTCATCCGCCAGCGAACGCTGGTCGCGGGGGATGTGGCGCAGGTCGAGGGCGATGGCACAGCGGCTCAGGGCGGCAAGGCGCTGATCCGATGTCAGTTCACTCCCAAGACGCTCGACACGCGCGGAATTGCGGATGGGAAGCGGAAGGGCGGCGTCGACGCCTTCCACAAGAAGCGAAACATCCGGATGGGTCTCGAGAAGGGTGTCGAGTGCCTTCAGGAGAGCCTTCTGTCCGATCCGTGGCGCATAGGCATCCTCGTCTGCCGTAGACACACGAACCGGTCGGCCCGCCAGAGAGCAGAAAATGCGGATTTTTCCCGGCGCTGTTTCTGCGGCAGCCGGCATGTCGGCGAGGGCGTCCATCAGCGTGGACACGCCAAGACGGGGACGCAGGCCGAGATCGTGAAAGCGGGTGATGAGGGAAGGCATGGTGAGGACCACGTCGTCACACATCGTGGCCGCATGGATCGAGCGCAGGGTCCGTCCGGTTTCCCGGCTGTCGCGGGATAAAAGGAAGTCGCTCCATGCCAGATCGGACAGGTCCGGGCCTTCGCCCGTGTTGTCCCGGCCCAGAGGTCCTGCCCAGTAGATGTTGCGCACGCCGAGGGCCTTGGCGCGCAGCAGGGTATCGACGATCAGGCCGTCGGTCTCAACCTCGTGGTACAGGGCGACGGAGGCGCCGGGCAGGCTTTCAGCGAACAGGGCGACCTGCTCACGAGAGAAGACGATAACCTGTCTCGCGTCCTCCGGTGCGACACGCAGCGATGCTTCCCAGCGGGTTCTTTCGGACAGTCCGGATCCCGAGAGGATGAGGATCGGCCCGTCTGTCCGGGCAACGGTCAGTGGGGCCGGGATGTCTATCGATGCCACGGTGGAAACAAAGGCGTTCATGAACGCGAGGAAGCGTGCGTCAGGGTGGGTTCTGGCCCGGATGTCGTCCTGCGTGATTCTGTCGTAGCTGTGGTGTGCGGCGTGATCGAACCAGCGCATGAAAAGATGGGTCCGGGCCTCGCGCCAGGGCTGCATCTCCTTCCAGGCTGCCTGGGCGGCGCGGAGATGCTCCAGGCCTTTTTCGTAGAAGCCGAGATCTGCCGACAGGCGGATGCAGTTGATGTGGCTCCAGCGGTTCGGTGTGTCTGTCTTCAGGCAGCGTGTATAGGCTTCAAGAGCTCCGTGCAGATCTCCCTGTGACTGAAGCCGGTCACCCAGTGTATGCCAGAAAACGCCGCGATGCGGCTCGACACGGGCGGCTTCGCGTAGACATTCCGTGGATAGATGCTGGTCGCCTGCTCCTTGGGCCCGTGCTGCGCGCCAGGTCCAGAGGTCTCCGGCGCCCGGGCCGCCCACCAGATCATCGCGCGGGGGCGCGGCGCTGGAAAGGAAGGCATCCAGCAGGTCGAGACGCGTGGATCGGGCGAAGCGCGCCCGGTCGGTGGCCTGAAAAAGATCCCAGTGGAAGGCCGTGGGGTAGGTCCGCTGGCCGATCATGTGCTGCAGGGCCCATTCCTCAGACGGGGCACGGTGCATGAGGCTGCCAGCCTCCAGCCAGTGGCGGTAGGCATCAACGTCGGACAGATCGGCCGCATCCGAGTACTGGCGGCGATAAAAGTCCGGGTCGAATGCCACGGAGACCGAGAGCGGGGCGATACGCTCGATGCCGCCTTTCAGGAAGGTCAGAATCGCTTCCGCCGCCGAGGCGGGCTTGCCGCACCATTCGAAGTTGAGCGCGCTGAATTCCTGTAGGTCCAGCATGGTGAACCACGGCGCGCTGATCGCACCCAGACGACGCAGAAGCAGAATCCGGGCGGGAACGCCACTCAGATAATCCTTTCGCTCGGCGTCACTTAGGGAAATCTCATTCGTGGCGAGGAGAGCCTCGAAGGCTTCGTCCAGACCGGGGAAATGATAATGGTACGGGCGCTTCTGGGCCGCTCCGATGTTGAGGTAATGCCGGGTGGCTGTCCACGAAACAGGCTGGGTGACCGGCAGATCGGGGTTGGCCATGAAATAGGCGCCAGCGTCGAAATCTCGCGGGAGACTCTGTTCAAGAGCAGCCTGTTCCCTTTTCATCATGACTTCCGACCCGTACCGGCCGACCAGTTTACCGTGAGTGAAGTAGTGATCTTCGAGGGCGCGGTCGTTGGGCAGGGCGCTCAGGTCACGATAGAAGTGGCGGTAGAACACCGGATCGAAAGCGTCCTGATTCCTGTCCGCCTGTTTGCCGCCTTTTCTTTCGGCGCCACTATGCGCAAGGGCGCGCAGTTTGTTGACGAGAGACTTTTGCTCGGTGTCTGCCTCGAATGCCGATTTTGTCCGTGCCATGCGTGATGCGACGAGGGAGCCGGGGATCCAGTAATCCTCCTGCTCGGCGCGATGGCGGATTTCCTCGTCTGAAAGCTCCGGCGCAACGAGGACGACGCTGCGGGTCTTCCCGCTCACGGCATCCACTTCGTACACGTCACTCAGCATTTGCTCGATCGTGGACTCGTCCGGGTTCAGGAAGCGCTCGATCAGGGGAGATGTGAACTGGGACCAGAACCCGACGGCGCTCATCCAGAGCAGCACGATATCCGAAGGGTCGGATGTAATAGTGTTGAGGATCAGATGGCAGGGATGGTGGGGATCCTCTTCCGCCGCGACGTCATAGGACGGCACGGTCCGGTCGCCGTCCTTGCGATAGCCGATTAGGGGGCCGTACAGCGGATGTTTGAAAAACATCTCCAGCCACGCAAAGCTGTCCTTCAGTTCGCTTGGGAGAAGACCATCATGCAGGATTACGTCTTTCTGAAAAACGACGTGTGGAAGTGCGGTTCGGGCATTTCCTGAATAGTTGGCATTACTGGAGATACAGTGGAAATGCAGTTGCGGAATTGATCCCCCTAAACCCTGCGGTCCTTCTTGAAGGAAGAAGGTGTTAAGGTCCCGCACTACTGTTCCGGAATACCCAACATCACAGACATGGACGCTGCGATGATCTAGAACGCCAGCATCTTTTAGATAGGATGCGGCCATGGCGCGCTTTTGAAGGAGGGACTTACGAATATCCTCGACCAGACCTGATGCTTCATAGGCGTCTAGGACCGTGAATGTGTCGGTCGAGGAGGCGTAGACCTTGTTTTTGTCTAAGGTAGAGGGCGTTGCGTCCACACCGAGCATGTCGGAAATCTGTCGGGCTGTTGCCTTGCCTTGATGTAGCCAGAACGCATGGCCGATCGATTGTAGAAGCCATTTATCCTGAAAATTGACGTTTAGCCAACAAGTGACGGCACGGCTGAAGAAAAGGTCTTCCGAGCGGATCGGGGTGAAAAAGTTGCGGAACAGCGGCGAGTTCCACTTTTCCAGCACCTTGTGAAGCAAGCAGCCGTCGCGGCTCAGAAAGAAAAGCCTGTCGCTGCGGTCACTTTGAGCGGAAAGCAATAGCTGGGAAAGGAAGAGTTTGGAAAGATCGCCGATTTCCATGTGGATATCGGGACGGCGACCATAGTCCGGACGTTGGATCCGGAGCAAGGGGGCATGAGCGACATGGATAGCACTGCCACCAAGGCTGGTGGGAACGGCGACGTCAGAATGTGTATTGTCGCCCAAGTGCAGGGTGTCTGCTGGGGAAATGCCAAACTGTTTCCAGACGTGGGAGAAAAGATTGCCTGAATGTTTTGTAAGGTTTTCGTGTGCGGACACGAAGACGCGATCAATATGCTGCGCCAGTCCTGTTTGTAGCAGAATGCCTTCGATCTCGGCCTGAGAGAAGTACATGTCCGAAATGGCAATGACTGTCTTACCCTGCGCCTTAAGCGCTGCGAGCATTTGGATGGCGCCGTCCACAGCATAGAGGTTCTGGCGATCAATTTCGTATTCGAAGGCAGCCACTTTCCTGCCCAACGTTAGGGCTTTTTCCGTATGGCCAATGCGGGCAGTGAAAAGGCGGCTCCAAACGGTCTCAAGGGTTGGTTCTTCGACACGTTCGTGTGCAGCGGTTTTCATCGCATTTGTGATGTCGTATCGCGTGAGCGTCAGAGCTCCCGGATTTTCCTTGCCGAATTGTCCCAGAAGGCTGAGAGCATAGGCACTCGTAAGATCATGAACCTCATTGACCTCTAAATATCGCCGATAGACGAGCGTATCGAAAATATCGAAGGAAATGAGGCTGTGGCTGACGTCGGTGGCATCGATTTCAGACAGGGAAAAAATTTTTTGCATTATAAAGTGCCTGATCCGCTTTCAGATAAAGACAGGTTTTTTTACGAAAATGGGAAAATCAGAGATTAAAGTGCTGAGAGTTCCGCAGTGGCCACTGCTCCGTCAGGGTCATGGCGCAGTGCCTCACGGTAGGCATCTGCTGCCTCATCTCTTCTATTCTGAAGTTTCAGAGCGTGCCCAAGCTGAATATATCCTTCCGACTTTGCCGCATCGCGCTGAATAGCTTGTCGGTAAGCCAGTTCGGCATCCACGAGGTAGCCACTCTCTTTTAAGGCATGTCCATACTGGATCCACATGTCCACCCGATTAGGGTATCGGGTGAGAACATTACGGTAGGCTAAAGCGGCTTCTGGCCACTGTTTCGCGTCCCTGGCCCTGTCTGCATTTTGAGCCAATTCGCGAAGGCGAGGGGAGCTTTTGAATGGAAAAATCATGATCAGGATCCTGCTACGGCCACTCTGTAAAGCATCCGGAAGAACGAAAAACAGGGATGAATTTTTGTTTTAAGGTGGGAAAAAGACTTATGTTTTCCGAATATGGCAAAGAGCTACGGCCTGAGAAACGGGTCGAATTAAACGTAATGGAAGTGTCGCATCGACCCAGATAGGGTTAACGGTAGGATCCATACTCAGCTTCCTAGCTCCCCAGATGTTTTCAAACGCTACGCGCTCTGTTGTTGCAAGAGAATGCCGAAGCGGATTCAGATGGTCCAGTCCCCGAGAGGCAGATTCATCGTGACGGGCCTCAATGAGGGGCGTCCAGAGGATTTTCATGTTATTTTTTTGGAGACGTAGGCACAGGTCGATATCGCTGTAGTTGATGGGGAGCCGCATCTCATCAAAGCCGCCGAAGGCAGTAAAGATATCGGTTCGCACACCTAAAAATGCTCCGGTGACGGCAGAAGTCTGTCGGGTGCATTGCCATCGACCGAAATGGGCGTTGTTGTCTCGCGGTTCATAGAGGCCGTCATGAATCACGGAGCCCTGCCATCCTAAAAGGACGCCGGCATGCTGGATGGTGTCGTCGGAATAGATTAGTCGGGCACCTACTGCCCCCGTCGCAGGAGCACGAAGAAGACCAGCGAGTATCATGTCCCAGTTTTTCGATAGCATCTGCATATCGTCGTTGCAGAACAGGAGGTGGGGCGTGCTGATCCCGGCGACGGCGTTATTATTCAAACGAGACCAATTAAAGGGAGAGGGGTCGCTTAAAAGAGTTACGCCATGATGACGCGAGACAAGTTGTTGGAGAAGGACCAGATCCTCCGGAATTTTTGTGCCGTTATCCACGATCCGGCAGTGGATGCGTTCGGGATGCTTGGCTGTTGCGAACAGGCTGTCCACCATCCTGCAGCAATCTGCCGCATTGTCACGGGTGCAGATGATGATCGTACAGGGTTCCGGTAGATCATGAATGACGAATTGTTCTGGCAAGGGGTGGGGGCTACTGCGAACGGGTATGTCTGAAAGTCGGGGGCTAGCGACGAGAGGGTAGGGAACATGAGCGATACGACGCCCGGTTTTTAGCCCATTGCGAACGATCTCAGCAGGATTTTTTCCGCGATAATCCGGCCATAGATCTGCGGAGAAGGCAATGGCGTGTCCGACCGTATTTTCCTGCTCGAGCCAGATAGCATCTGCGCCGGGGTGCGGCAGGAGCGCCGTAGCTTCAAATAGAGTGCTGTTGGAGGTCGATGGCGTTAGGCTCTCGGCATCGAAGAACACAATATCGCAATTGCTGGTCTCGAAGGTGTAGGTGATCCAGTCAGGGAGAAGAGAAAAAGGAATACAATAGGCACCAATCAGAAGGATGTTTTTTGACGCCTGGCCGTCAACAGAAGGTGAAGCAAGGGTTGCGGGGAGGGAGGTGTCATCAGGTAAGTGGATGACAGAAAGACCCTGTGGCATTCTCGTGATCCACGTCTCCCGAAGCAGAGGTGACGCGCCGATTGTATAAAGCTTCGTGATGGACGGCATGCATCCTAGCGCAGCCATCTGAGCCGCAGCGACTGCATCGGAGACCTCTCTCTGCTCGATGATAACTATGAGGGGACGCGAGGCGGTAGTTGGAGGGGCGGGGATGCGAAATAGTTTCCGAAAAGTCGCATAATCTTCGCTCGGGAATGCGTTAAATGCAGAAATTTCAGGTAGCATAGAAACCATGTCGTCAAGTTTGCGCCGCATATCAGCGAGTGCTGCTGCGATGTGAAGTCCTTGTTCTGTTCCGTGAGCGAGGTGCCTGTTTGCGGCCGTAGCGTGCTGCGCTGCTGTATCCCCGGCAAGAAAAAGCTCTTGATGTGCAGCTTCGCAACGGGGATCGCGTTCGAGGGCCTCGCGGTAGTGGTGCAGCGCTAGAAGACGACGGCCTTGAATCTTGTAGACATGGCCGATCTGAAGGTAGGTTTCGGCCTCTTCCGGGGCTTGTGTGATAAGGCTGCGATAAATGAGCTCAGCAGTTTCTAGTTGTCCGCTATCCTTGAGCATGTTTCCAAGTTGCATGCCAAGATCGAGGCGCCAAGGTGCGAGCGAAAAGGCGGCTTGGTAAAGCCTCGCGGCGCCTGCAGGAGCTTGACCATCTCTCATTTGATCCGCTTCGCGGATTAGGGTTGTCAACCACTGCTGGCAGGCCTCAGGATGTAAATTCCATATAGCTTGAACATCGATAATCTCCTCCTGTTTGATAAGGCGGGACCAGTCTTTCTGTCGGCAGGCCTCTAGCAAATCTTTCGTTGAGACGGGTGGCGGTTGTCTACATACAGCAGTGGGCTGAGTTGTATTTGTCCGCGGTGTGAAGAGGGACCAGAGGCGCCTAAAAGATGTCAAAAGGTGTGTCCTGACGAAGGATAAAAAATCATGAAAACAAAAAAAAGGTAATCCTGTCACGGTTTTATTTCGGACCTTGGATTGTTGGTTAAGCGTTCTTGCGCCCCTGATCTAGAAAGATTGATGGATTGAAGAACCGTATAAATACTTTGGATGACGCCTAGGCCACGTTGACAAAAGATCTACACAGGCTGCCTGAGATCTAATTTACTTCATGCCTGTAGAATAACGAACAGAAAGACTAGGCATGGCCCAGGCGATCTGACGGATCAGGAATGGGCGATAATTGGTTTGCTTCTGCGTTCCGAGCGTGGACGTTGTCCGTGGCGGGACATGCATGAGTGGCTGCTACGGCAAGTGGAACTCCATATATGTCAGGTTGCGCCGTCGGGCAGAACAGGGTGTGTGAGATGCCCTGCTGCAAACCCTGGTAGAGCTGGCGCTGACCGATAACTGGCAACGTATGGTCGACAGTAGTACCGTGGTTGATACTCGTTCGAAGGCTCTTAGCCGGTCACGCGACGACTTTACGAGCAAAATCCATGCTCGACGCGACAATCAGGGACACCTTCTGGGCTTTATCTTTACCGGAGGCCGTCTCGGACTACAAAGCCGCAAACGCCCTGATGAAGCTGCCTGTTCTAAACCCCACTGCCCTGCAGGCTGATCGGGCTATGACAGTGACAGCCGCCGCAAGACTCTGGATCAGGTCTTGTGTGAACGCGACCTGGTTTTTAAAAAAAATGGAGACGTAGGAAGGTAATTCATTGATGTCTTGATGAAAGGAAAGTCGAGGAGAGAAGATGCTTAATTTCGCCACTAGCTATTTATTTTATTGTTCCAATAAGTTCTCCCCTCGCTCTGTGCCAAATTTAATTAAGGTGTACGTAAAATTTCAATGGGGGATACAGGGCTTACATTTTTCGATGGTTACCTTGCGGATTTTTCTCATATTTTATCATGTAGTAGATATGTTTTTTAATATAAATTCGCATGTAAATTTTTTGGAATTGCATACATGCGTTACCTTCAGAGACGAAGCAGGCTTAAGATATGAAGATTTCAGAATGGATGTCGCAGTCAGGGGTTGCCTTCGGCACCAGCGGCGCTCGAGGGCTTGTAGTGTCTATGACGGACGCTGTTTGCTTCGCCTATACCGTTGGTTATTTAAAGTACCTTCAAACGGTAGGAGAGTTTTCTGCCGGTACCTCCGTGGCAATTGCTGGCGATCTTAGGCCGAGTTCTCCGCGTATCTTGCAGGCTTGTGCTGCAGCTATCACCTGGATGCAAGGTAAGCCAGTTTTTTGTGGGTTTGTACCAACTCCCGCTTTAAGTCTGTATGCCTTTTCGAACGGTATTCCTTCCCTAATGGTGACGGGAAGTCACATTCCGGATGATCGCAACGGAATTAAGTTCAACCGGGCCTATGGCGAATTCCTTAAATGCGATGAATCCGCCATGCGGATGCAAGAGGTTGTCATACCGGAGGGCTGGTTTAATTTTGAAAATAATCTATCAATAGATTTTAAACTTCCTCCGATTAAAAATGTACTCAATGTCTATATAGATAGGTACTGTAATTTTTTTGGAGCACACGCTTTATCGGGCCTTACACTTGGTGTGTATCAGCATTCCGCCGTTGGCCGAGACGTTATGGTCACTATTATTGAGGCGCTGGGAGGAAAGGCTGTCCCATTGGCTCGTTCAGATGTGTTTGTTTCGGTTGATACTGAAGCTGTGCGCGAGGAAGACATCGTTTTAGCGCATGAATGGGCAAAGACGGGATCGTATGACGCCATCCTAACTACAGATGGTGACTCAGATCGTCCACTGTTAGCTGATCAGCAAGGGAATTGGATACGGGGCGACATACTAGGTATTTTGGCTGCAAAGAAGCTGGGTGCCGCTGTCGTCACGACCCCGGTCAGCAGCAATACGGCACTTGAAACTTCAGGGTATTTTCCCGCTGTACGACGAACGCAGATTGGTTCGCCATTTGTTGTCTCTGCGATGACTGCTGCTGCTGCCGAAGGTTTTCTTCCGTCTGTGGGCTATGAAGCTAATGGAGGGTTCCTGTTGGCTAGTGACATTGTGCAGGATGGAAAAACTCTTCAATCTCTTCCGACACGAGATGCCGTTTTGCCAATGCTTTGCGCTCTAATTGCAGCAAAAGACCGCAAGAGTAATCTTAAAGAACTTTTAACAATTCTTCCGCCACGCTTTACTGTCAGTAATCGTTTAAAAAACATTCCTACTGAGCGCAGCATGCAGCGGATTCAATCATTTCGAGAGAATATTTCAGGTGTTGCTGATGCTCTCGGCTTCGTTTGTTGCTGTGGCTCTGTGGTGACTGTGGATGAAATAGATGGTCTACGTCTGACCTTCCAGAATGGCGAGATCATTCACCTTCGCCCGTCCGGGAACGCCCCGGAATTACGTTTATATGTTGAAGCTGGTAATCAAGGTCGTGCTGAAGAGCTTCTGGATTTCTGCTTAAAAAGCGTTGAGAAGTGGATAAAATAAATAACTTTATAGATGTGATATTTATTTAATTTTCGTTCAAATTCTAATAATTAAAAGACAGAATGATCAAAGTTTAGATGATAGATGATTCTTGGTGTCAGTTCAGGTGTGAGATTTTTGGTACTGAGTCATTCAGAAATAAATCCCTGTTGATAGCAGTTCGTACCCAGGAGACTAGTACATAGAAAACGTCAAATATTTATGATCTCATAACCACTGAAAAGTATACCCATTGTGTAATATTGCGGTGGCAAGGCAGAATTTGATCTGCGAGCGTAAGCCTGTCTCTAACTGAAAATCTAAGCCGGGGTCAGCCCCGGCTTTTTTTGTGCTTTTTCAGGGTGTGTTCAGAACTGGCAGAAATGTCTTGAGTGTGCCGTCATTGGGTTGCGCTGGAATATCCAGCAAATGCGTCACCAAAGAGTAGACATCGACATTGTCAAAGGGCGGTAGCACCTTACCGGCTTTGAAGTCCGGGCCATTCGCAACGAAAACGGCGCTCATTTGCGGTGCTGCGGGATCATAGCCGTGAGCGCCCTTATACGGGTTCTGAGATTTATCGGGAGTAGTGGCCTGAATCATCCAGCCAACATTAGCAAGACAGATATAGGCAGGGACACGGGGATTCTTTCCATAGTGAAATCGTTCCGGAATTTCAGCTTTGCGCCAGCATGTCATATGCGAGTGCGGCTGAAGGAGCGCTTTCTCCAGAACTGCCGTTTTTCCCGGCACAGCATTTACCCCGGCGTAAGCGCCTCCCGTGATCCAATGATATGAGGAGGCTGGCGCGATCTGATCCATGGGAATGATATGATTTTCCCCAACGGACGCCATCCCATGATCTGCGACGACTATAATATCAGCGGGAATATGACGTTTTTTCAGCCCCTCGATCAGTTGCCCGATGCCATCGTCAACATCTTCCAGGGCAGCTTCAACTTCAACTGAGTCAGGGCCAAAATGGTGGCCCTGTGTGTCAACGATATTGAAATAGAGTGTACTGAATTCAGGGCGCTTCGCAGGTTGCGCGTCGTACCAGGATAGCAGTGTGTGCACGCGTTCGCTGTCAGACATCTGCGAACGGAAAGGCAGCCATTCGTCTGGCCGCATATTATGAATAATAGCTTCTGATCCAGGCCAGAACAGTGTGCCAACATTCAGTCCATGCTGTTTCGCGGTGACCCAGATTGGCTCAGCTTCATTCCACCAATAAGAGTCCTTGCTCTGCATGGTGAATTTTATTCCGGGATGATCTGCATCATACATTGTATTCCCGACAATCCCATGGTGGTCAGGTCTGAGGCCAGTCACCAAGGTGTAGTGGTTAGGGAATGTAATGGATGGGAAAGAAGGCCGCATACCCTCAGCAGAAACGCCATTCCGAGCCAGTTCTAATAGGTGAGGTGTCAGCCCTCTGGAAAGATATTCTGTTCGAAAACCATCTAGAGAGATGAGAATGACAGTTGGCTTCCCGATCCATGGCGTCGGCTGAAGCGGCGTTGAAGCACAACCGCTGATAAGGGTCAGAACGGTCGCGCTAAAGGCCTTGGCAAGAAGCTTTTTCATGCTTCCAGTTAAGCGGAATTTTCCCAACGAAAACAGAGCATCTCTCCCACGCAAGTGCGAAGTTTTCGTGACGTCTCCGGGGCTGAGAGCACAAAAAAAAGAGGGGCCAGAAGCCCCTCTTTCTCGTGCCATATCTAAATCGAAAGATCAGAAATGAGCACCGATGTTTAGCTGGAACGACCGTCCCATGATGGCATCGTAATAGCGCGTCATATCGACTGTACCGGGGTACTTGGGGAGTGCACCGGTAATGTTGTTGATCATGAAGTTGGCATCAATGTTCTTGGTGATCTGATATCCAAACGTCGTGTTGAAATACGCAAAGCCCGGTCGGTTGTTATGCTCGTACGTATAGTCTGAAACCTGCAGGGCATACTTGGACTTGCCATAGTAAATAGTCTGCCACTGGAAGAAAATCGGGCCACGGGTATAGTTAAAGTCCAGCGTGAACAGATTGTTCGGAGACTGCGTATCACCATTCAGGAGATATGTGTTGCCAAGATATGTCTGCTGATTGCGCAGGTAGTGAGAATAGTTTCCACGAAGTTCAATGTTGCCAGCAGACTGCGGCAGGCCGAGGCGCTGAAGCGGAACATAGTAGTCGATGTTCGCTTGCAGGATCTGCATATGCTGGTTGGCAATGTTGAAATAGCCGGACGTGAAGCTCTCAACCTGGTGGTCCGAATCACGCTTGAAGGAGTTGCAGTATGCGTTGTTCGGGTAAGAGCCTGAATCATAGCAGGCATTCATCAGATCGCCGACACTCAGGGATGTGATCTCATTGTTGACTTTGACATCAACAAAAGAGGCCGTCATGTCGAGGCCACGGACGAAGTGCGGATGGAAATCCAGCGTGCCTGTGTAGCTGTGAGACGTCTCGTTCTGCAGCTTTGCGTTGCCGCCTGATTTGCCCTGCGCTGTGTAATAATTGATGTTCGAGCTGAAACCGCCCTTGGGAATTCCTTCCTTTGCGCAGTTCGCTGCTCTCGTTGCAGGCGCAGGACCAGAGGTGATGTACTCGATGGAGCAGGGATCTTCTGCTGTATTGTAGGTCGTGCTCTGGGGGGCAAAAAGCTCAGTCACGGACGGATTACGAACGGACTGGGCATAGTTCCCGGACAGACCGAAATCCTGCGTTGGCCACCACGCACCACCAAACATGTATGTCCAGTAGTTGCCGGTCATGCTGTTGTTGATGAAGCGACCGTTTGCTGTTGCGGACAGGCTGTAAACGCCCGGGACATGCATGTTCGGGGAAACGAGCGGAATATCCAGCTCACCAAAAACTTCATGCGTGTGATAGGCGCCCGACGTAATGGGGATGGCGGTTGAGTTGCCGTACTGCTTGTAGGTTCCGTCTGCCTGCTGCTCACCCTGGAAGAAGCTTCCTGGGTTGAAGTTGTAGCCTTCACGACGATGCTCGTAGCCAAGATCCCAGCGGATATCACCAGCCGGCAGGTGGGCAACCGTGCTGTGAATTTCTGCCTGAAGATCGCGCTGCGCGTTTGTGTTCTTGCTATGCGCATCCGAAATGACGTAGTCGCGGGCGGCTGGCGTCATCTGGTTATAACCAAACGGGTTCAACGGCGAGCAGGTGGAACTCCGTGTGACTGCCGTAGAGTTTGTATAGCCTGGAGAGCAGACGATATTGCCGCTGGCGTCCGTCGTGGCGTTCAGCGCATTGGTCAGGTTCTGGGTAGCAATAGACGGTTCCCAGGTGTCGTTCATGTACTTGCCGTACACACCCTTCACAGACCACTCGAAATGACGGCCAACTGCGTTGAAATCACCGTTCAGGCCGCCTTGGAAGCGGAACATCTGCATGGTGGTACGATACATTCCTGCGTCAAGATCCTGGTTCAGGCGTGACAGATAGAACGTATCCGTCGGCTTTCCTGCCGCCTGAAGAGCATTGACGATCTGCGCGCGTACGGCTGGCGTCAGGTAGGGATTGTTCGTGCTAAGTTTGTACGCACCATTGACGACCGTGTTCGTCTGATAGCTTTGCAGGCTCAGTGGGTCATCGAACTGAGGCGTGTTCCAGGTACCCTGACCAACCAGGCTGGACGCTGTTCCGCGGGCATACCATCCCTGCCATGTTGCATGCAGGTGATCGGTGAAATCATAGTGGCCGAGCGTGGTCAGGTTCAGCTTGTCAGATGGCGCATAAAGCTGGTTGTAATCCTGCAGCGCGATGCCGTTCCCGCCTGAAGCGCGAAGTCCGTCCTGCACAGCAGAGTTATACGTAATAGGCACGAGAGACTGGCCGTTAGGGCTGAACATCAGCGCCTGTCCGGCGGCGTTAGGAATAGCGTATCCGGCTTTACCTGCCTTGACTGGAAGCTGACCGTAAACGGCGCTTGTGGTCGGCAGACCAGTGACCGAGTTCTGCAGGAAACGAACGCCTGGCGTCAGTACGCGGGCATATGGCGTGGTCGAGCCATAAGCAGGTCGAGCGTAGGTGGTGGACAGGCTGCCTCTTGTATAGGGGCGGTCATTCGCGACCATGCCGCCAGCATTGCGATATTCCACGTCAAAAACGACGCCGCCCTTGCCGTGGTCAAAGTCTGTGCCAGCCTTGAACGTAATCTTTTCCTGCGGCGCATCCAGCTTCTGCGTCCAGTTACCCTGTGCGTTGAAATCAACACCCTTGAAATGATCATCGAGCTGGTAGTTCACGACACCCGCAACAGCATCAGCACCATAAGCCGCGCCTGCGCCACCGAGACGGGTATCAACCTTCTTGATCAGGGATGTCGGAATGGCACTGACATCAACCTGCGAGCCTGAGCCTGCACCATAGTTGGAAGCGGTTGATCCACCCACCATGCGCATGCCGTCAACGAGGGTGAGGGTACGCTGTGAGCCAAGGCCCAGAAGAGAAACGAACGACTGGCCAGCACCAAAGCTGCCCTGTGAACCGATAGGGGAGTTGTCACCCACCGTGAAGGCGGTGTTCTCACGCATCAGGGCAATGCCCATGTCCGTATAGCCACGGGCACGAAGCTGCGCAGCATCGACGGTTGAGCCAGCCATAACGTTCGTCAGGCGCGTTTGGGAAAGACGCGTTCCTGTAACGGTAACGACTTCAGCGGCAGGTGATGTGCCTGGCTGGAGGTTGGCATTCGTAATTGTCTGAACGGGCGCAGACACAGGCGCAACTGTAACGGGCTTGGCTTGAACCGATGTCTGAGGACGTGCGGACTGCACTGTTGCACGGGGTGCAGCCGCTTTTTTCGCAGCAGACTTGTGAGCGGCAGAAAGATGCTTCGTCGTCGTCTCTGCACAGGCTTCAGGAACAGGAAGCGCTGTGTAGGAAATACCAGCCAGCAAGGCAATTTTCAAAAAAGTCCGGGAGGGTTTCAGTGAAAAGCCCGGACGGGCCAACGTTGGAAAAGAGGTGTTCATTGCTGGCAGATATCCCTTCATTTCATGTCTCAATGTATCTTCGATTACAAAACTGAAAGGAAATGTCTCCTGTGCGCAATGGTAACAATGCGATTTTGGAGTGAGATTTTCTTGGTGTGTCCATTACAACACATTTATTTCAAATTATGTATTTAACGAAAATTAGCCTTATCTGTTATCGGATACCGAACACTTTAAAAAAAACGATTTTGTCTACGGTATTTTCCTTTCATTTTTTAAAAGTGACGATTGAGAAAAATTCAATACCGAGCGAATAGGAAAAGACAGTACAGTTGACAGGAGGTTTTATTTGAACCGGCATGGCTGATCTGTGGTCGGCTGTTCATTAGTCTGAATGACCATGAGTGTCACAGCATCATCGCCGACATTTCCTGCAAAATGCCCGATGTGACCTTGTGAGTCCTTACGGCTCATTTGGTCTTCACCCAAGGAAACATCCCCCGGTCCCATCTCGACACGTGTTCCGTCCATTGCGGTAACGTACCATGTGCCTTTGAGGGGAATGATCCACTGGACTTTCGGATCAGGGTGCCAGCTTCCATCCCAATGTGGGGGTTGCACGGTGGAGATGATCTGAGCCTGTCCGCTCTTGAGGCGGTCCTGCCATTGCGGGCCTGCCGGCCTGGACATGGTTTTCAGAATGTAATTGTGAAACGGACAGCGCGTCATATGGCTGACGCCATTATGATCCGTCCAGTTGTGCCAATAATATGCTGTGGGAGGTGCAGGATCTGCAGCTTCAGCCGCGTGACAAAATGCGGTAACGCCAAGAGCGAAAGCAAAAAGCAGAGAGATAGGGCGCATGGCTTATTGTTCCTCATGTCGTGCTGGGGGCTGATAGCGAGGCTGTGGGGCGATATCGTCAAAACGGCTGCGTGAGGGCGTGGACAGAAGCTCGATAATCATGCCCCAAGGCGCACGGCCGTAGCAGAACATGTTACCAGGGCCAGCTTCGAGAGAAGGCTGCCCCTGTGGCTCTGTCAGAAGCACGCCACCCGCTTTGGTGAAGCGGGTGCAGGCCGCATGAATATCGTCAACATAGACGGCAAAGTGCTGTACGCCGAAGTCACAGGCGCGTACGGCAGGTCTCTGGTCTGGGCCATGAATTTCAAAGAGTTCAAGCCCAGGTCCATGCCCCAGAGACATCATACACATCTCCCAGACCACACTGCCGGTTGGCAGCCCGAGTATCTTCTCTGTCTGCGGACCCTGTTGGGGTTGGGTGTGGGTAATGTTGCGGTATAGCGCAACAGCGCCTAGTGCGGCTTCGAGAAAGCGGATGGCAAGGTTGATGTCGGGTACAGTCACACCGACATGGTCGATACCTCGCGGAAGTCCTGAATGGTCTGCACTCACGGAGAGATCCTTCATGGTTATGAAGGTCTCAACCTGTGAGTGGAGAAACGGTTGCGGTCAGTCGTTCACATTAGTGACGAACTATGTCTACTTAGGCTTCGTCGATCGGACGTTTCGGGAGAAGCGCCGGTACGAAAAAGAGTGTGCAGATCAGTGTGCAGCCCAAAGACATGAGAAGCAGCCGGCCCATGCTCGCAGTGCCCGGATGAGCGGATGTTGCCAGCGATCCAAAGGCCGTTGCTGTCGTCAGGGCAGAAAATAGAACAGCGCGCGCGGTCGGAGAGGTTAGCGGCCCCTTGATGCCTTCGCGCCAGTTCATCACGAAATAGATATTGAAAGACACGCCAACCCCGAGAAGCAGGGGAAGAGCAATGATGTTGGCGTAATTCAGTGTCTCTGGAACCGTGACAATCAGGATGACAGTCAGGAGAGCCGACAGCAGGAGCGGCGCCATAACAAGAGCTGCATCCAGAATGCGGCGAAGCACCACCAGAAGAATGATGCCGATCATAATCAGAGCCGAAATGGCGGCAATCGTGAAAGCATGAACGATGGTGTTCGCGCTTTCGGTGATCTCCATGGCTGGCCCACTGATATCCGGATTGACCGAACGCAACTGGGACACAAACCGGTGCATGACGGGCGTCTCGGAAATCTGTCCTTTCGGATGGATCGTCAGGCGCTGACGACCATCAGGAAGTGCGTAATCCTTCCGGATGTCATCTGGGATATTGTCGATCGTGATGGGCTTCGGCTGAAGCGCCGTGCGGAGCATGGAGAGCTGATCCGGCAAAAAGCGTGTCAGGGCATGGCTGGCATTGACCAGTGTTTCGTCAGGGGCTGTCGAGAGCGTGTTGAGAGCCTGGCGGATTTTCTCAAGTGGTGCAGGAAGCTGATCCTTCACGCTGTCCAGCTTGGCTGCTGCTGCGATAGCGGATGCACGAATGGCCGCAGCGTCTGGTGCAGGTGAGGGTGTCTGAACGGTAATCGTCGGGAGAAGAATGGAAGCCGTGTCCTCGATCATAGCCAGTTTGTCGGTCTGATCGTCCGGGACGAGCGCTCCCAGCCACAGCACATCATGGACGCTCGACAGCTTGGAGAAAGCCGCCGCGTTCTTTGCCGCATCCTGAACATTCGGGACCAGAAGCTGAGCAAAATATGGGGTGGTGAGGGGATTATCTTCCAGAAGGTGGAGAGCGTGCATGCCCTCTGTATTTGGGTTCTTCGTATGAAGAGGATCTGCATCGAACTTCAGCAATGGCATCAGGGCAACGCCCACGACCCCGAGAAGTGCGAACACGCCCACGACCTTTCTACGCTTGTGACGCAGCATGTGATCGACTGGCGCCATGAACGTAAAGCCTGGTTCCCCTTTCCCAAGCTTCGCCCGGAAGAGCGTCAGCAGGGCCGGGAGCAGTGTCATGGTGCACAGGAAGGCAATCAGCATCCCGAAGCCAGCAATCAGGCCTAACTGAGCAACACCGATGAAGCTTGTCGGGGTGAAGGCCAGAAAGCCCGCAGCCGTTGCAAGCGACGCGACCAGAATCTGGGCACCGCTTTCCTGTCCGGTAAGAACAAGGGCGTCATGCAGAGACGGCATGGAGCCATCTTCGTTGCGCTGTCCACGGAAGCGGACGCTGTACTGAATGGCAAAATCCACCGCAATGCCCACGAACAGGATCGCGAACGCTACTGAGATGAGATTGAGTTCCTTCACGCTAAGCGCAGCAAAGCCGGTCGTCAGCAGAAGGCCTGAAATCAGTGTCAGCAGAATGGGGACAATGACGCGGATCGAATGTACGGCCAGAATCAGCCAGAGTGCGACCAGAACCAGCGAAACGACCAGACCAAGCACCATGCCGTGCGCCACGGTCGAAAACTCTTCGTCGTTTAGCTTGACCTCACCGGTGATGCTGCCCGTGGCCTGACCGGATTTTACGAACTCAAGGTTATCGATTGCCTTGCGCATCGCCGTCGTGGCGCCTTCGCCAGGCTGAAGAGAGCTGTAATCCAGCTTGGGCTTCGTGACGACGAATTCGTAACGGCTACCCAGTTCTGCCAGACGACCAACGAGAAGATTTTGCCAGGACAAATCCTGAGGGTGACCAGCTGCGGCTTTGGTCAAAGAGTCCGCAAAGCCGTCCAGAGCACCGTTGAAGCCACTGGGAATGCCTTGTCCTGCTTGAATGCCGTCTCCGATCAGGCCAAGAGCGCCGAATAGACCTCGGGCAGAAGGATCCGCTGCCAGGGTTCCAAGGAAGGGCTGAGCAGAAACAATGGAATCCAGAAGGGGCTCGAGGTCCTTCTTGTCCAGAAACAGGAAGCCGTGGCTGTTGTAGAAAGGGTTGTCGCCGGGGAGGCTAACCAGTTCAAAGTGCTCGTGGTCTTTGCTGAGCTCCGCAGCAAGCGCCCGTGCCGTGGCCCGACCCTGTTCCGGAATGCGACTGTCGATGATGGCAACGAGCTGATTGTCATCCTGCGGGAAGAGACGGTTCATCTCGTCCGTCCGCTGTTTCCACGGCAAGTCGCTGGCAAACATCTTGCCGGTATCAGTTGTCACACTGAGGCGCGTGATACTCAGTGCGACACATCCCGCACAGAGGAGCGCAAACAGAACCACCACCAGTGGCGCACGACGTGCACAGGCGGCATTCAGCCGGCCGATCAGATCCGAAAACATGGGGCCTACCCTTAACAGAACGGGCAGCATTTCCCTACCCCAACCTGACATTTCCGCCATCATGGGGCACAATGGAAGCCATGACGTGGACTCTCGATGGCTTGGCTGAACATGAAAGTGTGATCAAGGGCAGCACTTTCCTTGCGCGCGCGGCCCCTGTTGCAGATGAAGCCGCAGCACTGGCGTTCTTTGCTGAGGTTGCTATCCCGGACGCGACTCATAATTGCTGGGCCTTCCGGACGGGTCAAAGATACCGTGCCAGCGATGATGGAGAACCCTCCGGAACAGCAGGGCGCCCGATCCTTTCTGCGATTGAGGGGCAGGATTTCGACAATGTGATGGTGGTCGTCACCCGGTGGTTCGGTGGTGTAAAGCTGGGAGCTGGTGGACTTGTTCGGGCATATGGCGGTGCGGCTGCGGCCTGTCTGCGAGAGGCTGCCAAAATCGAGCGGATCGAAACCCTGCCCCTGCGGTTTCATTGCCCATTCTCGGTTTATGCGCAGATTGAAGCCAAACTTCCGGGGTGGCGGGCAGAAAAGACACTGTGTGACTTTGATGCAGAAGGTGCGTGGTTGACGGTCGCTGTACCTGTTGAAGAGGCAGACATGATCACGGAATACCTACGAGACCTGACACGTGGTCAAATGGCCATCTCTCGCCCGGATCTATAAACAACTAAATAAAAAAGTTATAAATAAAATCTCTCTTTACATACTGTGTAATATGAGGCTCACTCGTTTTCGTTGCCTCTTCATGTCAAATTGTGGTTCTCGATGCTTCTTTCTGTCGTCTCTTTCCGTCATGAAAGAAGCCTCATTGCCGGAGTGCTTCTGTTGACGGTCAACCTGGGTCATCACGCAGGTGCCCAGACCGTTCCTTTGAAAGCCAGTCCGATTGAGTCCCCTCCGACAGAGGAAGAGTGGATCAAGGTTCCTTCTACCGAGCGACCGATCATTCAGGATTATCCCCATGCCGGCGTGGTCGGCCAGCCACGGCGAATCACTGCCAAGCAGAACCGTGCACCGAATGGTCATCAGGGGCCGTGGGGTGATTTCAACTACGGAAATGGCGAAGCGGCGGGGTTTGGCCCCGTGGGTCGCTACGGTGCAGCGGCCTGGGCGGAGGACTGGAGCTACCTGCGAGACAAAAGCAAGCGCACGGACTTTTTTGATCCACTCAAATTCATCGCCTTGAACAATAGCCGCACGATCTGGCTGACCCTGTCGGGAGAATCGCGGTTACGAAACTGGTACGAGGAAGCGCCATTTCTGGGGCGCAGTGGAAAAGCCCAGTCAGGCCGCTTCGGCATCCGGAATCTGATCGGGGCAGACTTGCATCTGGGTGAGCACGTGCGTTTTTTCGGTCAACTCATCAATGCGGATGCAGGCGGTTGGAAGGGGTTCGGGTATGGGTCGACATATCGCAAGAGGCTGGACCTGCAACAGGGGTTCGTCGAACTGAAGGGCAAAGTCGCCGGGGCACAGACAGGTTTTATGTTTGGACGCCAGCAGTTCCTCGATGCTCCGTCCTACATGTTGTACAATCGTGAAACTCCAAACGTTCCCCTGTCTTGGAATGGTGGCCGGTTTTACGCCCTCTGGCCCCGGATCCGAGTGGACGCATACGATTTCGTTCAGACGAAAACAGACAGTCCTCTCATGTTCCACAACACCGAGGATTATGGGACGCGCCTTTATGGTGGAAACACCACGATGATCGTTCCAGCATTTTCCGTTGGTAGCGAGCGCGTTCACTCGTTTCTGGACCTGTTTTATATCCGCTACAGATACAGCAGCGGCCTGTCTGCGGTTCCGACAGCGGCGCGCGTTCTTAAAGGGACATCCTCCCGCGGTAATCTGGGGTTTCGCTGGTATGGAACATCCGCCTCCGTCGAATACTCGGTGGGAGCACTCTACCAGAACGGAACATTCCAATACGCCGGGACAGAGCGGAAAAGCAGCGTTCGTGCGTGGGCCGTCAACACGATCATAGGTTACAGGCATACACCTTCTCCCTTGCATCCCTTCCTGGGTGTGCAGGCAGATGTTTATTCCGGTGGGTCGGATGGTCAGAACGGAACGGTGCGCACTTACATGGCGCCGTTTAATCCACAGACCAACTATCTGGATACGACAACCTATATTTCACCGTCCAATCTGGTGAGCCTGTCGCCGGTTATCAGCATCACGCCTTGGAAAGGCTTTGCGTCCCTGCGTCTGAAGGCACCGTTTATGTGGCGGGAAAACGCAAACGGAGCGATCTGGAGTTCATCAGGCCCATACACATTCGCTCATGCTTATCGGGGAGGATATGTGGGCGTCGTACCGCAGGCGTCGCTGACGCTTCAGATCAACCATCATCTGACCTGGCAGATCTATGGAGCGCGGTTCATGGCGTCACAGAGTTTGCGCAAAGCGGGCGCGCAAAGTGGCAGCTATGCGCAGTCAAACGTGACATTCAGGTTCTAGAAAACTGTTAGTTCAGGACGGGTTCTGACCTGTCCTCTGGCAATGGGGGCGTCTCGATCATCACGGGCGGAAGAATGTCTTCCAGACTGGCTTGTATAGCCTTCTCGGAAAAACGCTCTTTCAGTAGCTTCCTTGCGGCCGCTATCTGAGCCTTTGCCGCAGATGGCACCAGAAGAGCAGCTGTTTTTTCCGCAAAATCTTCCGCACTGTCAGCGATGGATTTTGCCCATAGCGGGCTGGACGCATCTACGAGCCCCTCCGCTGCGACGGACGTCATGACAATCGGCAGCCCAACAGACCATGCATCCAAAACCTTGCCCTTGATCCCTGCACCATAACGGAGCGGAGCGACACAAAGCGATACGTCGGACAGGGTATCTTCAAGGTTGGAGACGTGCCCCATAACTTCTACGTCTTCGTCTGCAAGCATGTGAACTGCGTGCGGCATGGCGCTCCCGATCAGGCGACAGACAAGATTGGGAATACGTTTTTTTAGACGCGGTAGAATATCCAGAATGAGCCATTTTGCAGCGTCTGTGTTTGGGGCATGTGCAAAGTGAGCGACAAACGCAATGACGGGCTTGTCCTGGCGTCGCCGGGAACGGGTTTTGACGGGAACCGCCCAAGGGACAACGTGAATATTTGCTGTAGGCACCATGCGCTCGAGACGTTCGGCCTCGATTGCAGAATGGGTCAGTACGCTGTCTGCCAGCCAGGCACACATGTTTTCCCGCACTTCAATACGCGTTGCTGTTCGCGCAAGCTCAGGACGATTTTCTATCCCTGCCTGACGATGCAGGCGAAGTGATGCAAGATCGGCAACGCTCCAGATCAGTGTAGCTGTTGGGGCGAAGGCGCGGGATAAGGCGGAATAGCTTTCAGCATTATTCAACCGGTGAAGATAGATAACATCCAGCCCTGGTCCGAGGCGTTTGAGAGCTTCTTCTGGGCCAGTGAAGACTGGTTGCATCAGGCAGTCGATGCCCAGTGAGGCAAGGCGGAGATAATCCTGCTCTGAAGGTGCCTGACGGGACGCTATGAAACAGCAATTATACCCAATCGCCTGTGTCGCACGAATATGGGACAGCAGCGCTACAGATCCAGCATCCACTGTAGGGTCGGGAACGCGATCGTCTACAAAAAGGGCGCAGGGCATGACTGAGGTGACATCGTCATGGCGTCGGTTGGCCCGGTAAGCAAAGGCACGATCATCGATACTGGCAATATCCGACCCAGTCTGCTGTCGCAGGGTCTCCGCCGCTTTGGTCAGGAACGTCAGAGCCTCTGATCTCGCCGCTGGGGTATTTAATCCTTGGAGCAGAGTGCTGAAATAATGCTTGAGAGGTTTATCCAGATGCTCGGCGGTCGGAAGGTGGCAGGGCTCACCAAACCGCTCCTGACCATGGAATAGTTGAATAACGTGGTCTTGTTGCGGATCCAACGCGGCGTCAAATACATAGTCAAAACCGTATCGACCAGAATTCAGACCAGAGTCCCGCAGGTCGCGTCGAAACTGGTTTGCAGGAAAGCGCACGGTTTGTACGCTATCAATTACGGCTGTCAGCCAGACTGTTCTGTCTGGATTAAGCTCATCCATGATCCAGCCTGCAATATGTAGACGGTCCACGATGTCTATCGTTCCGACAAGACGGCTGGGCTGCGGATCAATATGAAAAGGAGAACCCTGAAAAGCACGATCCTGCAGGCTGTCACGAACGTCTATCAGGCACCCTTCATGCGGTGGCGGCTCGTGCCAGGCCCAGTCAAAAGCACAGCATCCGTCTCGGGCTACGTTTCTCAGGTCTGCGCGAAATGTTGTAGCCGCAATTTCTTGAACTAACTGGCCATTTTGGAAAATGCGCAGGCGGACAGGTCGATCTGGATTTTTCAAATCAACCGCCCACCCAGCAATGCGATCATGGTTACAAATATCGATATAACCAGCCAGAAACTGTGGCACAGGGAAGACTTATCCTTGCAGATTAGGCTGCTTTATTCGGAAAGAGGCATTTTGCATGTTCTTTCAAGCGGCTGTGAATTTGGGCGAGTTCAGGCCCATCTTCGAGACGTGGCGCGCAGTATCTGGGATGCTGTCGGGGAGCATCAGGATACAGGGCTTCATATTCATGTGCGTTGTGGAACATCCCTCGGGATCTGTCATCCAGAAAGCTTTCTGAGGGTGCGCCTTCCGCAAGCAGAATGTCATGGCTGTCGAGCTCGATGTGAATATATCGGATCGTCTCCGGTTTCTGGATCTGAAGAATGGAATGATCATTGACCAGATGCAGGGCAGGAATGAGATAGCCGTCGATCAGCATGGCGTGTAGCGGAGAAACAGTCAGGTCCCGCTTTGGAAGGTTATTTCCCAAGGATCCCTTGTGAAACAGGATCGGTAAGACGTCCCGGTTGCCGTAGGCAAAAAGTGGGTCATAGGCGCGACGCCCGATCCACCGGATAGGGCGAGCATCCCCTGACGCTGTTAAAATCAGATCACCAATAACCAGATCTTCTACAGGCCGCTCTCCCTGAGGAGTCTGAATTAACGTTCCCGGACAATAGCAGGGGGTACCGTAAAGCATTTCTGTCCCCCCGCCCGAAGGAGCATTCCGAAAATAGATCGGGGATGAGAAAGCGCTTGTGACAGCAATTTCTTTCACAACGGTTCCACTGGACATGACGTCCAGAAAAACTGCTGGTGTTGCGGCTTCAGAAGACGCCTGAACCGTCGCGCCGCTTGTGACATTCTGGACCGACGGAGTAGAAACAAAAACCGCGCTTAACCCGTTTGTCGAAGAAATATCCGAAAAAACAATTCCACCCCCTCGCTCGATTGTCAGCGGATCTGTCAGAACTGTACTGGCGCCGAGGCTCACGGTGCCACCACTGCTGACTGTGAGGTGCGACAACGTGGCGCCGTTTAGTGCGGTGAGGCTTCCGCCGGAAAAGACGGTGGTATGATCGGCCGTACCACCGACTGTCATGATCGCTTCGTTGTAAACGGACGTTTTGTCTGCGTACCCTGCAACATCCAGAGTAGCGTAGACGTGGGACGTCACACTTACACCTTGCCCCGTCTGAAAATTCCACCCGTTCCAGCTACTGGAGAAGCCAGAAAGGGTCGTGTCAACAGAGCTGCCTCCAGCCTCAATTGTAGACGCTCCGCCAAATCCGATCCGGTTGCCCGAGACCGTTCCGCCACTTTCGACAGTCTGGAATGTCTTGATGTAGCTAAAGGACTGGGTGAGGCCTGTATAACGCTGCGCCTCTCCGGTTTTTCCAGAAAAAACAGTATCGATAGCAATGCCACCGCTTTCGATGACCTGAAAAGAACTCGTGTTCTGCAGCGCATAGGGTGGAAGATATCCGGTCAAGACCGTCCCTGACGCTACTCCACCGTTCAGGACGGTTTGGATGGCGATGTCTTTCACAATTGTGGAGACTGCTGCGCCACCGGCAATAATATCCTGCCGAGCAAACTGGGTTGTCATGCCGGCGCCAGTGCTGCCAGCGGAAAAAACCGAGCTGCCCTGAAGCAGCATGCCATTTGCCGTTCCTCCTGAAACAACCTGTGTTGCATCAGGAGAAATGGTGCCACCGTTGACCACCTGGCCTGAGCTTACGGTCGTAACGGGGCCATTTCCTGAAGGAAGTGGGGTTGAGGAGGATGTCTGCTGGCTCGCCATCTCAATACTCGCTTTCGAAGGGACAGCACCCGACAACAGAACACTCAATGGACGTTCAGTAGTCTGAAAAGAATCAGGCCGTCATGGTTCGTAAAGCTTAGACAGAGAAGGAAATAATATGTCGCAAATAAATCGTTAATTCACGATTTATTTTCTATGTGCCAGCAGGATTTATTCAGCCTGCACTGGTTTCGGTGAAAAGACCTACGAGATCTGTAAGGTGCCCTATCTCGCGTAATTTGAGGCCTGCGGGCGGCTTGACGCGAGCCGAAGCGGCAGAAACCCGTCTGGGAAGAATAGCCTCAACAAATCCCAGCTTCGCAACCTCCTTAAGCCGAAGATCAGCCTGGCTGACCTGTCGAATTTCGCCAGAAAGGCCGACCTCCCCAAAATAAGCAGCGGTTGAAGATGCTGGCTGCCCTGTTGCTGCGGAGATCAGGGCTGCGGCTACGGCCATGTCTGCGGCAGGCTCATTGACTCTTAACCCACCAGCCACGTTCAGGTGGACGTCCATGTTGGCGAGTTTCAAACCGCATCTTGCATCCAGCACGGCCAGCAGCATGTTCAGGCGAGAGGTATCCCATCCAACAACGGCGCGACGTGGTGCCCCGTCTCCAGCCTTGGGGGATAGCAGGGCCTGAACTTCCAGAAGAACGGGACGTGTGCCTTCAAGGCCAGCAAACACAGCCGATCCAGCAATGTTGCCGCGTCTCTCGGCGAGGAATAGGGCGGAAGGATTGGGCACCTCCGTCAGCCCCGTATCAGTCATGGCAAAGACGCCGATTTCGTCGGTTGCGCCAAAGCGGTTTTTGGCGGCGCGCAGGATGCGGAACTGATGACCGCGATCACCTTCAAAATACATGACAGCATCAACCATGTGTTCCAGCACACGGGGCCCTGCCAGAGACCCTTCTTTCGTAACGTGACCAATCAGGATCAGGGCGAAGCCAAGCGTTTTGGCCAGCCGAATGAGTTCAAAGGCACTCGCTCGGACCTGTGCTACGGACCCTGGAGAGCTTTCCACGCTTTCCAGCCACATGGTCTGAATGGAATCAATGACCACGACAGTATGGGACCGATCGTTTTCCAGCGATCCCACGATGTCTCCGACATTGATGGAAGCTGCCAGATCCAGGGAATCCAGTGTCTTGCTGTCCCGGTCCAGCTCCAGTCTCTGCGCGCGAATGCGGATCTGATCGACGGATTCTTCGCCCGAGACATACAGAACCTTGTGACCACTCCGAGCCAGCGCACAGGTTGTCTGGAGCATCAGGGTGGACTTACCAATACCTGGATCACCGCCAACCAGAACAACGGATGCAGGCACAAGGCCGCCGCCAAGAACGCGGTCCAGCTCTGCAATGCTTGTCGTGATGCGTGGGGGCGGCTTGGCCTCGCCATCAAGGCGAACAGTCTGAAGACGCCCGGTGCTCAGCTTGCCCGTTTTGCGGGCTGTGGGTTCGGAAGTTTCCTCAACCAGCGTGTTCCATTCCCCGCAAGCTTCGCATTTGCCCACCCATTTGGAATAGACAGCCCCACAGGACTGGCAGACAAAGCGTGCGGTTGGTTTCTTGGCCAAGGGAATCTCTCTTCACATGGACTCTGGATGCTCTCGATATAGGGAGCGTTCCCGTTATGATCCAGTCAGAGAAGGTGTTAATCGTCTGTGCGGATGATGATGCGTGCCATGATGCGGGCAGCCGTCACGATCATAAGCAGGATCAGTGCCTGAATAAGGATATTCTGGCTTTTCGGCGGGTGCATGAACAGAATGAACACCATTGGCAGCGCGATGAGATATGTCAGACCAAGACGCTGCCAGACTCTGCGGGAAATGGGAGGGCGTCGGAACGGCTTCATTTGCGAAGTTCCATGGTGATCGGGCCTTCCCGGCGTCCATGCGTGAACTGGTCCACCATTGCATTGCCTGAGTTCATCAGGTCTGCGGCCAGCCCCTGCCAGACCAGTTTACCCTGGTAAAGCATGGCAGCCTGATTGCCGATCCGCTGCGCTGAAGCCATGTCATGCGTAATGGCGATCGCCGTTGAGCCCAGCTTCTGAACACAATCCACGATCAGTCCGTCAATGACGGCCCCCATGATGGGATCAAGGCCTGTGGTCGGTTCGTCGAAGAACAGGATGTTGGGCTGTCCGGCAATGGCGCGAGCCAGTCCGACGCGCTTCTGCATGCCGCCTGACAGCTCAGACGGGCTGAGCTGTCCAACAGAGGGGTCCAATCCAACCTGCTGGAGGATTCCGCCTGCCAGTTCACGCGCCTTGGATCGGGACGGAACTGGGCCGTCACGGTCCGAGTGCTTGGCCCGAAGCCCGAAGGCGATGTTGTCCGCGACGCTCATGCTGTCGAACAGAGCGGCGTTCTGGAACAGCATGCCAATCTGTCGCCGCAGGATTTCCTGTCGCCCACGCGGAGCCGTGAGAACGTTTTCGCCGTCAATTTCGATAGTGCCAGCATCGGGCTCGATCAGGCCGAGGATACACCGCAAAAGAACGGATTTTCCTGAGCCGGAGCCACCAATGATGACCATTGAGGTGCCGGTCTCGACATCAAGGTCGATCCCGTCGAGCACGACCTTGGAGCCGAACGCCTTCGAAAGGCCGCGGATGCGGATTTTGGGTGTACTCATTGGGAGAAGAACAGATCTGTGAGGAGGTAATCAAACAGCAGAAGCAGAATGGAGGCGCCCACGACGGCCGCTGTCGTGGCTGACCCCACGCCTTCCGCACCGCCCCGACTGTTATAGCCATGGTAGCAACCCAGAAGAGCAATGAGAAAGCCGAAAGCCGCTGCTTTAACCAGACCGACCACCACGTCCATGGTCTTCAGCGAATCCAGCGTGGCCGTGATGTAGGTGGACGGTGAAAAACCAAGTTTTGCGACTGATACGGTGAAACCGCCAAGAACACCCAGAACGTCCGCCACGATGACGAGACAGGGCAGGGCGATGGTTCCCGCCAGAAGACGTGGCGTCACCAGATATTTCATCGGGTTGGTCGAAAGTGTCGTCAGGGCATCGATCTGATCGGTGACGCGCATGGTACCGATCTGGGCAGACATTGCGGCACCGACACGCCCGGCAACCATCAGTCCTGCCAGAACCGGTCCCAGTTCGCGGGTGACAGCCAGAACCACAATCCCGGCGATGGCGCTCTGGACGTGATACTGCCCGAACCCGACATAGGACTGCAAAGCGATGACGGCCCCGGAGAACAGGGCTGTCAGGGCCACAACCGGAAGGGAGAAGAACCCCGTTTCGATCAGCGTGGACAGGAAGATGCGCCAGTAGAACGGTGGCCGCACGAGATGCGACAGCCCTTCCAGCGCAAACATGGCGAGAGCACCCGACTGGCGGACGAGTCCGAGGACGGCACGGCCAAGGGCCGCTATGGGATCAAGAACGGCATTCACCCTTCAGCCCCTACCCTGCGCGCCCGGCTACGTCAAAGTCTGTCTTGCTCAGGCGGAGCGTTCCAGGTCACGGAACTGGCGCTCCAGCGCAAAATCCGGGGAGGTTACGAACTGTTCCATGCGTGCCAACCTTGGCTCCATACGGGCCAGGCGGTCGTTCAGGCGCACCAGAGTATGGTTTGAACTGAAAGATGTCGTCTCCGGGGCGTGGCGTTGTTTATGACGCGCGCTCTGATCCTTGGCTGTGTGAATAACCTCTTCATACAGATCGACAGCACGGCGTGTGTAATAGACATGGGGGGCGTCACCTGCAGATGATTGTCCTCCCATGCGACGGTCAGCCATGCGTGTTTGCCAGTTTCGCGTGAAAGCGGAGAGGCCTTCAGCAATATCGGCCCAGAGAGCACCAAAAAAGGACTCCCCGGTCCGTTTGCGATAACGTCTGGCATGACGCAGGACCAGCCAGACGCAGACCACGATCAGAACAAGACGGAGGCCGCCCAGATGGTGGCCGCTGCTATGTTTGCCGAAAGAGCCAAGAGCCTCCCAGCCTTGCTGCGTGCCGGAATCGAAATTCACGGACTGACCAAGGCTGGCTAAAATGTCTTTCGTTATCGCCTGCCCATCAATCGGTGCGGCTGCGGTGACATGCACGCCGGGGCCTGTGGTATGAACTGTCAGGTCTCCCGAGCCGTAGTGACTGCGGGATAATGTTCCTGAAACACTATCGACCAAAACGTTCCCGGAGCCATAAAGTGACAGGCTGGCTGAGATGGCACCGACATGTGCTGTGATGTCGGACGAACCGAGATCCCGAATGGAGAGGTTCTCTACTGAGCCACTTCTGAGCAGCATGTTGCCTGACGATGTCGCGGACAGCTCAACACGAGGTGCTGTTACGAGCCCGACAAGCAGGTCGCCGCTTGAAAAATTGAGAACGTGTACATCGCCTGTCACCGTAGCAATGGACACATTGCCGGATCCGGTCATCCGCAGATCCACGCCCGTTGCGCTGTTGACGCGTACGTCACCGCTACCGGACAAGCCACTGAGATGGCCGGATGGCCCTGTGACAGTGATGTCGGTCTTGTTGCCGCGGAGATGGATATTCGTCCCGGCTGGAACCTGAATTGTCGAGGTGGTTTCGGTGCTGCAGGACGGGTCACTCAGAGCAAGTTTGAGTGTCTTGTCCCCGGCGGCCATCAGGTTGCCATTACCCTGAAGAACCTTCGCTGTATCACCCTCAACAATATGAAGGTCTGTCAGGCAGGTCGGTGCCAGTTCCAGCGTAGCTCCCGTGACGGAGCTTACATTTTCTGGAATTGGAAACGCTGGTGGCGCCGGTGGAGACGGGGGAGCAGGAATGGCAGGGGCTGCGTCCTGAGAGAAGGCCAAGCTGATCGTTCCTGTAGCAAGCAGGAGGCCGAGGACGCCCCCTGCGAAACGTACCAGATCGTGGGATGTCTTCATCATCAGCCTCCCTGTTTTGGTGTATCGCCTTGAGGCGGCATGACCGGAGCTGTTGGCGTCGAAGGAGCAGGTGGCGGTGCCACAGTGTCCGGCAGGGGGGGCTGTGGCAGCTTCTGAGGAGCCTCCGACGGCGCCGTGGGGACACTGACTGAGGGTGTCTGCTGCGTCGGGGTGGGAGTACTTGGTGCGACGGCAGCCGGGGGTGGTGCCGCGACAACAGGAGGTTGAACGGCTTCCTGTTCCTGCTGGGCTGGTTTCTGAGGTAATGGTATTGACGGTGCAGATGTTGATGGAGCTGGAACAGAAGGCTGGCTAATCTGCGGAGATGTTTCTGTTGAGGCTGGCTGCTGAGGAGCCGGTACCGAAGCTTTGGGAACGGGCGCAGGAGCGACTGGCAGCGTAGCCGTAACTGGTGGTGCGGCCGGTGTCACGACAGTCGGCGGCGGAGCAACTGCCGCCGGGCTTCCGACATTTACCGCGCCACTGCCAGACCGAACGATCGGGCCAGAGACGCGCTCAATATTGACGGCGCCTGTGCCATTGGCTGTCACCGTTGCAACGGAAGCGTTGCCATGAACGGTGGCGTTTGCATTGTCTGACGTCACGATCGTCAGGGCTTCGATATTACCCTGTGAAACCATGAAAGAGGCATCGTTCGACAGTTGTGCAGATAGAGCGGTCAGTTGTGCAGAGTCGGCGATCAGCGTTGATGTGCCGGAAGCCACGATCTGGGCCGCCCGTTCGAGAGATCCGATATGCACACTGGAGGCACCATGCATGCTCAGATCAAGGGACTGCGTATTCTCGATATCCATCGTCGCGGAGTCGAGGCTGGCATCAAGGGACGCCAGTTTTCCTTTGATGATGAAATGCGTGTCATGGCTGTCATGGATCGAGACGCCAGTATAAGGCGACACACTGATCGTGACCTTACCATTGGGTGCGCAACTTTTCGTGGCGATGGAGATGCGGCTGTCCGACTCTTCCTTGCCGCTGCGCATCGTCACCTGCGTTGCATTGCTGCTGTCTAAAGTAGCGCCGTCTTTCATGCTTGGGTCTACGACGATCCGCACCTGACCTGTGCAGGGAATCGCCATATCCAGATCAGATCCGGACATGGTGACGCGCGCGGCCTGAGCCGGGTAGGCAGAAACTGCCCCTGTCAGCATGGACAGCAGCAGCATGCGCAGGGCGGTGCGGGATGTCATCGTGAACTCCTAGCTCTCCAGCCCGGGATATCCTCGTCGAGGATGCGTTCGAGCTGGTCGATCCTTTCTTCCAGACGCGTAGCATGGGCCTCGGCCTGTGTCAGGGCAGCCTGCAGATGTGGATCTGAGATGCCCTGATTAGGAAGGCTGCCCGTCCGGGCACGCAGCAGGCGCGGGCCCAGGACGAGCGCCGGGATAAAGCCAAAAAGCAGGACAAGAGCGACGATATCCTCATTCATGACTCAGACTTTCTTGCAGCAGTCATCAGGCTTCGCGCTTCTTTTCTGCAATCCGGCGTTTCAGAGTCTCGAACTCATCTTCTACAGCCGCATCCGTCTCCAGAGCGGCCAACTCTTCGTGCAGGGAGGGGCGACCAGACCGACGTCCCAGATCATAGGCTTCGGCTTTGCCTTCCAGTTCATCCAGAGCGCGCTCGACCTGTTCGAAACGGTTCAGCGTGTCGTCAATGCGGGTATCGTAGAGCTTTTCACGTGTCTTGAGGCGGCCTTCTGCCGTGCGGGCACGCATGGTCAGGGTTTTCTCACGGGATTTCGCATCCGCCAGTTTGGCCTGAAGCTTCGTGATGTCGTCGTTTTGCTGCTCAAGACCTTCCGTGACCTGTGCAATCTGGCGTTCAAGTCCTTCGCGGGACTGTTCGACCGTGTGACGTGCTGAGAGCGCCGCCTTGGCCAGATCGTCCCGGTTGCGTTCGATGGCAAGTGTGGCCTTGCGGTGCCATTCGTCTTCTTCGTGCATCATGGTGCGCACGCGACGTTCGAGCTGTTTGCGTTCCGCGATGGTGCGGACGGCCTGACTACGCACTTCAACGAGCGTGTCTTCCATCTCCTGGATGACAAGGCGGATCATCTTCTGCGGATCTTCTGCCGTGGCGAGAATCGCATTGAGATTGGAGTTCACGATATCGGCGAGCCGAGAAAAAATACCCATGACGCTTTCCTTCCTGAGAACTGGATTAGAGCACAATGACCTGTCTTGTCAGCGGGCTCGTTTTGGGGATGTTATGGTTGTGACAATCTGAAGTGGCGAACGAGGCTCAGAAATGGCGAGATCCACCCAAGCGGACGAGGTTCCGACACCCATCGGGCGGGCTCCGGCATTTCTGGCGATGCTGGACCAGATCTCCCGTCTTGCTCCCCTGAAGCGCCCCGTTCTGGTGATCGGGGAGCGCGGGACGGGGAAGGAGCTGGTTGCGGCGCGGCTTGCGTTGCTGTCGGATCGTTGGGACGCACCTTTGGTCAAGCTGAACTGCGCGGCCCTTCCGGAAGCGCTGTTGGACAGCGAGTTGTTCGGACATGAGGCTGGCGCGTTTACGGGTGCGCAGAAGCGGCGTTTGTCCCGGTTCGAGCGTGCAGATGGCGGGACGCTGTTTTTGGATGAAATCGGCACAGCGTCTCTGGCGGTTCAGGAAAAACTGCTCCGCGTTATTGAATACGGCAGTTTTGAGCGTGTTGGCGGCAGTGAGACGATCCGCGTGGATGTGCGTTTGATTGGTGCCACCAACGCTGATCTTCCGGCCATGGCGCGGGAGGGAACATTCCGCCCGGACCTGCTCGACCGACTGGCATTCGATGTGGTCAATGTTCCGCCTCTGCGAGCCCGGCAGGACGATATTCCCCTGCTGGCCGACCATTTTGCGACGCGGATGAGCGCGGAGCTTGCTCGAAAGCTTTTCGCGGGGTTTTCTCAGAAAGCTTTGCAGCGCCTGATTGACTACGACTGGCCCGGCAACGTCCGTGAGCTTCGGAATGTGGTGGAGCGCAGCGTGTATCGTATGGATCAGCCTGAGCGCCGGCTGGATGAGATTGTGCTTGATCCGTTCGTCATGCCTGACTGGAGCAGCGTTGTGGCTCCAGCCTCGACCGGGGAAGGTCATGTTCAGGGAGACGTTCCCCAAACCTTCCCGCTGGATTTTGCTGAGACAGTTAAAGGTCATGAACGTGCGTTGCTGGAAGCGGCCCTCAAGGAGGCGCAGTTTAGCCAGCGGCAGGCCGCAGATCTTCTGGGGCTGACCTATTATCAGTTCCGCCACCACCTGCGGCTGCACGGTCTGGCCGACAAGGAAGCGCGGAAGGCCCTGACCAAAAAAGGATGAACGCAGTTTCATACCTGGGTTCATGCATGAAGTGTGCCAGATTTTGTGGTGTAGGGATTTTCAGGAATGATACCGTTTGTGGGGTAAGTCATTTGCGGGAAAATTGACCATTAATTGGTAAATCAGGCCAAAAATTCTACTGCATTTCAATCGATGAGAAATACTCAATTAAACCATTTAATATGGTTATACAAAATAAAATAGTTGAATAATAGGTGGAGCGCGCCTATGTCTCCTTCACGTCGTGATTCTGGCGCGTGTGAACAGGGATATGGGTGCAGTAAATGCCTCTCTCACAATCCGAACTTCAACATCTTTTGGATACGCCGGAGAGTCACGCACTTGAGGAGGCGCTCGTGAGCCTGAAAGGCCGCGTCGCTGTTATTTCCTCATTTGGAGCTGAGTCGGCCATTCTTCTGGATGAGATTGCCCGGATAGACCCGTCTGTGCCGGTTTTCTTTCTGGATACACGGCGCCATTTCCCGGAAACGCTCTCCTACCGTGATGAGCTTTCCGATGCGCTCGGCCTTCAGGACGTCCGGACTATTTCTCCCTTGGCTCGGGAACTTGAGAACAGAGATCCACAGGATCAGCTCGCGGCATTCGATCCGGATGCCTGCTGCGCCCTGCGTAAAGTGGAGCCTTTGGAGTTGGTGCTTCCGGAATTTGATGTCTGGCTGACCGGGCGCAAGCGCAGTCAGGCCTCAACACGGGCAGCTCTTCCAATTGTGGAACCACAGCCGGATGGCACCGTGAAGCTCAACCCGCTTGCGGGATGGGGCATGGAGAAAATTGAAGCAGAGATGCGTCGTCGGAATCTGCCGCGGCATCCTCTGGTTTCAAAAGGATACACTTCGATTGGTTGTGCGCCTTGCACACGGCCGGTGGGAGACGGAGAAGACGGGCGGGCAGGTCGTTGGGCCGGTCTGACCAAGACAGAATGCGGCATTCATCGGCCGGCATGAACATGGAGCGGACAATGACGCGGACACAAACCCTGGCGGAACCGCGCGTCATGGATGATCTTGACCAGCTCGAAGCTCAGAGCATTTTCATCCTGCGTGAAGCCTATCGGAAACTGAAGCCCCTCTCGCTGCTGTGGTCCCTCGGGAAGGACAGCAACGTTATGGTCTGGCTGGCGCGCAAAGCGTTCATGGGACGCGTGCCGTTCCCGGTCATGCATGTGGATACCGAGAAGAAATTCCCGGAAATGTATGCCTTTCGGGATGAGTACACCAAGAAGTGGGATCTGGATCTCCTTTTGGGGTACTGCCCGCCAGTCGAAGAAATCGATCCGTCCCTGCCGCCCGCTGCACGTTCCGCAGCGCGCAAGACGGCGGGTCTGGCGGCAATGATCGACAAGCACAAGCTGCGTGGCGTGATTGCTGGTATTCGCCGTGACGAGCAGGCCACACGTGCCAAGGAGCGCGTGTTCAGCCCGCGTGGCGCCGGTCATCGCTGGGATGTTCGCAATCAGCCGCCCGAATTCTGGGACCAGTACGCCACGCCGTATGAGGACGGCATGCATATTCGCGTGCATCCGTTGCTGGCATGGCGGGAAATCGACATCTGGCGGTACATCGAACGCGAAGGCATCCCCCTCGTGGATCTGTATTTTGCCAAAGATGGTAAGCGTTATCGCTCTCTGGGTGACCAAGACATCACAAGCCCGATCGAGAGCAATGCCACGACCGTAGCCGAAGTGATTGCCGAGCTGGAAAGCAGCAAGACATCCGAGCGCGCCGGGCGTGCCATGGATCATGAATCAGAAGACGCATTCGAGCGTCTGCGCGTGGCGGGGTATCTGTAAGATGGGTGATATTATCGCAACCCAGGAACTCTCTGGAGCGTATCGCGCGGCCGCCACGCCGATCGTGATCGTCGGGCATGTCGATCACGGTAAATCCACTCTGATTGGACGTCTGCTCTACGATACAGACAGCCTTCAGGACGGCAAGCTGGCGCAGATCGTTGAGAGCAGCCGCAAGCGTGGTCTGGCGGTGGAGTGGAGCTTCCTGCTCGATTCCCTTCAGATCGAGCGCGATCAGGGCGTGACGGTTGATTCCACGCGTATTCCGTTCCGTCTGGGCTCCCGTGAGTTCGTGATTGTGGATGCGCCGGGCCATCGCCAGTTCCTGCGCAACATGATTACGGGTGCTGCCGATGCCGAGGCGGCCGTTCTGGTTGTGGATGCTCAGGAGGGTGCGCAGGAGCAGACGCGGCGTCATGCCATGCTGCTGCGTCTGATCGGGATCCGGCACGTCATTGTGCTGCTGAACAAGTCCGACGTTCTGGGCTTCGACGAGACCAAGATCGTTCAGGCCGAGTCTGATGTCCGCCAGCTTCTTGGTCGTCTGGAAATCGAAGTTGAAGCCGTTGTTCCGGCGTCTGCGCGTGATGGTGACAATATTGCCAGCCGTTCCGAGCGGTCTGCCTGGTACAAGGGGCCGACGCTGATCGAGGCTCTGGCCAATGTGCCCCCGCCGACGTCCCGTCTGTCTCTGCCGTTCCGGATGCCGGTGCAGGACGTTTATCGCTTTGATGGCGTGCGTTACGTCGCCGGCCGGATCGAGCGTGGTACTGTCCGTGCGGGCGATCGTCTGGCAATTGGTGCCCAGGGCCAGATTGCAACGGTTGCAGAAGTCTGCCGCTGGCATGCGCCGGAACTGCCGGTTGCTGGTGCGGGTGAATCCATTGCGCTGCGCCTGGAGCCGGATCTCGTGCCGGATCGTGGGGACCTGCTGTTCCCGGCAGATGATAAAGCGTCAGCACCAGAGCGCTCTGCCCGTATTCGCACGCGTCTGTTCTGGCTGCGGGGTGAGCCTCTTCGTGTTGGGGAAAGCTTCACGCTTCGTCTGACGACAGCAGAGCATGATGTGACGGTGGCGTCCATTGATGCGGTTGTCGATCTGGATGACCTGACATTGCGTCAGGGCGATGAGGTCCCGCCGGACGGATTTGCTGAAATCACGCTCGCGGCTTCTCACGCCGTGCTGTTTGACCCGTTCTCTCCGGGAATGGGCGATGGACGTGGTGTTCTGGTCGATCGTCATCAGCGGATTGTTGGCGGCGCACCGCTGATTGGTCCTGCTGAACTCGAAGATGGTGTTCATGCGATCCACCCGACGGCCAGCCGTATCTCTGCTGTCCAGCAAGCTCAGACGCGTGGTCATAAGAATGGCGTGTTCTGGCTGACGGGCCTCCCGGGCTCCGGCAAGAGCACTGTGGCTCGTGCGACAGAAGTTTCTCTGGCAGGGCAGGGTGTGAAAGCCACCGTTTTGGATGGAGATACGTTGCGGGTCGGGCTGTGCAGCGATCTGGGCTTCTCGCCGGAAGACCGTCGCGAAAACATTCGTCGTGCGGCGCATGTCGCAAAAATTCTGTCTGAGAGCGGCCAGGCTGTCGTTGTCGCGCTGGTCTCGCCCCTCCAGGCAGACCGTGATCTGGCGCGCCAGATTGTAGGTGAGGGCTTCCACGAGATTTTTGTGGATACACCTCTGGAAACCTGCGAACAGCGTGACCCCAAAGGGCTTTATGCTGCGGCACGTTCGGGAAAAATTCCAGAGTTCACGGGTGTTTCAGCACCTTACGAAGCTCCCCTGTCTCCTGAGCTGCGGCTGGGAGCTGACCGGACGGAGGCAGAAACTGTCAGTGAATTGACGGGCTTTGTGCTTCGGGTTGTGCAGCCCTGATTGCAAATAAATAAAATGAATTGAGAAACGGCGGGCTTTGTCCCGCCGTTTTTTTTGCTCAAAAGCCGTCTACCTCACGGTGCGCGTGTCACGCGATCCCGATCACATAGTTTGTCCTGTTCTCGAAAGAGAGGATGAATTGCCTCATTCTGTGTTGATCGTTTTTAGGTCAAAATCTGGCTGCGTAAGTAGGCGATGAATACGTCTTCTGACCCGTAATTCCACATAGACATCACATAAAAAGTAACATTTATCACGTATTTATGTGATGAAAATCCGTGGAGCAATCGGCGTCGTTTATCACGCATAATACCCAATTATATCAGGTAATTATGCATTAACGGCCTTTGCTATATCCGTAAAACATCATTCTAAATCCCGGTGGTAACAGTCTTTTTGTGACGAAATTCTCATTGATGAAGTTATTTATAACAGTATAGTTGTTACGAATCGGGTGCTCAAATCGGAGATGGACGATGGAGCGTGACGCTATCTGGGTTGGTACAAGCTGGAAGATGAACAAGGGGCCTGCGGCATCTGTCGCGGCCGCGAACGAGCTTGCACGGATGTCTTTCCCGGCAGCTATCCAGCCGTTCGTCATCCCACCATTTACGTCTCTAAAGGATGTCTGTGACAGGCTCTCAGGAAGCCGTGTGGCAGTAGGTGCACAGAACATGCACTGGCAGGACGAGGGCGCGTGGACCGGAGAAATTTCTCCGACCATGATTTCGGAATGTGGTGCAGAACTGGTGGAAATTGGTCATTCAGAACGCCGGACTTATTTCGGAGAAACGGATCAAACCGTCAATCTCAAGGTTCATGCGGCTCTGCGACATGGATTAAGGCCACTCGTCTGTATCGGTGATACGACTGATGAATATTCTTATAACGTAACAAATGAAACTTTGGCACGCCAATTGAAGATCGCCCTTCACGGGGTGTCTGAAGACGATGTTCCACAGGTTCTCATTGCATATGAACCTGTCTGGGCAATTGGTGCGTCAGGGCGCCCTGCAGATGCGGCTTTTGTTGAGAGAACGCATAATCATCTGCGTAAGATCCTGATTAACATTGCCGGATCCAGTGCAGGGTCTGCGATCAAGCTTCTCTACGGTGGAAGTGTGACGCAGGACAATGCGGCCGGTTATGTCGCTCTGCCTCATGTGAATGGGGTGTTCGTTGGGCGGGCTGCTTGGAATGTGGAGCATTTTCAGGCGTTGGCTGAGGGAGTCATCGCATGATGCCCCAGGCAACCTTTGAAACGCGCTCTGCCTCTGCACGCCGTCAGAACATTTTGGACTATGTCCGGGATCGTGGCGGCGCACAGATTGACGAGTTGGCCGGACGTTTTGTCACCAGCCGCATGACCATTCACCGTGATCTTCAGGTCCTTTCGGAACGCGGAGTTTTACGTCGTGTGCATGGGGGGGTGACTACGCCTCCAAAAGCATTTTCAGAGGGCAGTATTTCCCAGCGGAGCCATCGTGCGATGGAGGCCAAGCAGGCTATCGCGGCTGTGGCGGCGGCCCTTGTTGAAGAAGGTGAAATCATTGCACTGGATGATTCAACAACATCCCGCGTTCTGGCTGAGCGTCTGACTGACAGTGCCTCTCTTACAGTTGTCACGAACAGCATGGGTACCGCGAACCTGTTCACCAGCAAGCCCAATGTGAATCTTCTGCTGCTTGGCGGTCGCTATAACATGGATTTTGACGCGTTCTTCGGAACACTGTGTGAGCAGGCCGCGGCATCGCTGCGCGTCAATACGCTGTTCCTGTCCGTCGCGGCAATCCGCGGGATGACTGCGTATCATCAGGAGCAGGATATCATCAAAGCCAAGCAGGCCTTGATGAATATTTCCGATCGCAAAATCCTGCTCGTGGACAGTACGAAATTTGGTGTCATCACGCTCAATCGTTTTTCCGATTTAACGGAATTCGATGTGGTGATCACGGATTCAGGTCTCGAAAAAGACCTGGAGGACACGCTCCGCAATGCGGGGATCAATCTGAAAATTGCGGAAATCTCCACCGTCAGGGCGAGCGGATCAAGCAACTCCCCTGAACGTAACCCATGAAGACGGAGAAAAATCATGCGTATTGCGATTGGAGGCGATCGGGCCGGAGAAGGTCTTGCAGGACTCATTGCTGCACATCTTCGCGCCACAACACCGCATACGGTTGTTGATATGTCCCATCCTGAAGATGATCATCCTGAGCTTTACTCGGAGCTTAGTGAGCGGGTCGGTCTCGCGATCACGCATGGGGATTTCGATCGGGGAATCCTGTGCTGCGGAACGGGAATTGGCGTTTGTATTTCCGCCAATAAAATTCCGGGAATTCGGGCCGCGCTAACGCACGACACCTATTCTGCAGAACGTGCTGCCCTTTCAAACGATGCCCAGATCATCACCATGGGGGCACGTGTCATCGGGCCGGAACTGGCCAAAAGCATTGTGGATGCCTGGCTGGCGCATAGCTTTGACCCGTCTGGGCCGTCCGCAGGCAACGTTGCGGGCATTGAAGAACTGAGCCGGAAATATTCCGAGCATCATCTGCAAACATCCAACTGCTGAAAATACTTCCCCTGCTTCCGATCTGATAACGGAACGGGTTATCTGGAAAGACGACGAACATGAAAAAAGCTCTTTTCCTTGGTGCTGTTCTGGCCGCAACGCCACTTGCTGCACAGGCCGCTGACACAAGCACGCCGCTGCGCTTTGTTCTGATTCCGAAAGTTGTCCATCCGTGGTTTGACAAGCTCAATACGGGTGCTCGTGCCGCAGCAGACATGATCACCAAAACCACGGGACAGAAAATCGAAATCGAATACCGTGCACCGCAAACAGCTGATGTCTCTTCCCAGAATGACATCATAGAAAGAGCGATTGCTACGCACCCTGACGGACTTATTCTTGATCTGCTAGACGAGAAGGGAAATCGCGCGACGATGGATGAAGCCATCGAGCAAAAAATTCCTATGACCGTTTTCGACTCTCTCCCTCCGGAGGGTATGAATATCACGGCAGTAGGCGCCGATTTCTGCGAGCAGGGAACGATTGCGGCCGAACGGCTTGCCACACTGATTGGCAAAAAAGGTGAAGTGGCCATCATGATGGGTGTGCCAACAGCGCCCAACCACACCTTACGTGCAGAGTGTGAAAAGAAGGTCTTTGCAAAATACCCGGATATCAAAGTTGTCGCGACCGGGATCGACAACGACAGCATCGAAACAGGTCAGAAACAGGCCTCGGCCATCATGCAGGCGCACCCCAATCTCGTGGGATGGGTTGCCTGTGATGCATCTGGTCCTGTCGGCATCGGGCAGGCCATCCGGGAAAGCGGGAAGGCAGGAAAAGTCCAGGAAGTCGGCCTCGATAACCTGAACGATATGCTTCAGCTTATTCGGGATGGTGTTGCGGAATCAACAGCGTCCAGCCGCCCGGAAATGCAGGGTTACTGGGCTGTCGTCTCTGCATGGCAGAGCGCGATGGGGCAGAAAACACCCAAATACATCGATACGGGCATCGACGTCATCACCAAGAAAACCCTCTGAGCCTGGCTCTGAGGCAGGAGTAACGATCATGGCGGTTCTCCAGGTTGAAGCTGTCCGTAAAAGCTATCCCGGTGTGGTCGCGCTCGATCACGTCGATCTGACGCTTGAGCCGGGCAAAATCCATATCCTGGCCGGAGAAAATGGCGCGGGTAAATCCACGTTGATCAAGACCCTGACAGGTCTTGTCACGCCTGACGAAGGAACGGTCCTGATCGAGGGGCAGGATGCTCTGGCGGATCATAGCCTTTTCTCCCGTATTGCTTACGTACCGCAAGAACTGAATCTGTTTCCGTCCATGACGGTTGCTGAAAACATGTTCATGCCGTTCCATCGTTCGGGATTTGGTCATCTGACGATTTCCCGGAAGGCCATGGAAGCGGAGGCATCCCGTTTTATCGAGCGCTTTGGGATTCATGCCCGACCGGGACAGACCGTCAGTCGCATCAGCGTATCAGATCAGCAACTGCTTCAGATTGCGCGTGCGGCCTGCCGGGATGAGTTCAAGGTTTTGATCCTGGATGAACCGACATCTTCCCTCACGGCGAACGAGACGGAACATCTTTTCCGCATCATCACCACGTTGCGGGATAGTGGCTGTGCAATTGTTTTTGTCTCGCACAAAATGGAAGAAATTTTCAGTCTGGGAGACACCGTGACTGTTCTGCGCAATGGTCGCAGTGTTGGGACGTACCCGATGGATGGCATGACGGAAGATCAGCTTATCCGCCTGATGTCTGGCAGTTCTGTTCAGCTTGAAGAGAAATTCCAGCCGCGAGGTGCCATTGATGATTCTGATATTCTTTTGAGTGTGGAAGGCCTGACGGGACCGGGTTTTTCAGATGTCTCTTTTCAGCTCCGTCGTGGCGAAATTCTTGGCTTTGCGGGGCTGGTGGGGGCTGGTCGTTCGGAAGTGATGCAGACCATGTTCGGGTATCATTCCGCAAAATCCGGACGGTGCATGTTTAACGGTAAAGAAATGCCTCGCGGCAGAACAGATCGGGCCGTGGCTATGGGCATGGTCTATCTTTCTGAAGAACGGAAACATCATGGTATTTTTCCGCTTCTGAGTGTGCGGGAAAATATCAGTCTTTCCGTGCTGGAAAAGATGAAGCGCGGTGGCATCATTTCTTCTGGCAAAGAGAAATCAATTGTTTCTGAAACGATCCAGAAATTTGATGTGCGAACATCCTCTGTCGGCAAGAAAATTGTCTTCCTGTCCGGGGGAAACCAGCAGAAAGCCATTATCGGCCGTGCCATGGCGCGTCGTCCTCGCATCCTGATTTTCGATGAGCCCACCAAGGGTATCGATATCGGCACGAAATTCCAGATCTACCGCATCATGCAACAGCTCGCGGAAGAGGGTGTCGGCATCATCCTCGTCTCTTCTGAGATGACTGAGTTGCAGCGTTGCGCAACGCGAATCATCACTATGTACGGCGGTCGGACCACCGGGTCGTTCGACCAGGCTACCACTGACGTCAATACGCTTGTGGGCGCGATCATCGGCGCCACGGAGACCCGTCATGTCGCTTGAAACCACACTCCCTGGAGCAACTCCCACGCCTCCAAAGGCGTCTTCCATTCGTGCGCTTATAGCCAGAATGGTCGCCAATCCGCTGGGTGGCGTCATTGGTGCGATGATCCTGATTTTCGGGATTTCGTGTCTGTTGTCGCCGCACTTCCTGACGTCATTCAACATGATCATCATCGCGCGTGCGCTTGCGTTCATCGGCTTGGTAACCATCGGGCAGGCCGTTTTGATGATCCTTGGCGAGCTTGACCTGTCCGTTGGTGCGATTGGTGGCCTCGCTGGCGTCGTTGGCGGCATGCTGATGGTGCAAGTCGGTTTGAATCCCTGGCTTTCGCTGGCTTTGTGCCTGTTGATGGGAGCGGGATGTGGCTTGTTGAATGGCCTGCTGATTACTCAGCTTCGTCTGCATTCTCTGGTGCTGACCATCGGTATGGCGGGCGTCTATGGGGGCGCCAATCTGGTGGCGACACGCGGCGTCGCCATTACCGGGGTGCCGCATGAAATCAGCTTCCTTGGTAGAGGTCTTGTCCTCGGCATCCCGGTTCCATTTCTGGTGCTGCTGGTCTGCCTGACGGTTGTTGCATTCGTCATGATGCGTACGCCTGTCGGGCGCTACATTTACGCCATCGGGAGCAACCCGCAGGCTGCAAGAATGCTCGGTATTCGTGTTAATGCCATTCGTATGGGCGCGTTTGCTCTCGCTGGTTTCCTGTCTGCTCTGGCTGGCATTCTCATGGTCGCGCGTCTCGGAACAGCACAGCCATCCATCGGTGACACATGGGTTCTGTCTCCGATTGCGGCAGCCGTCATTGGCGGCGTTGCAACAACGGGTGGTCTGGGAAGCCCGGTAGGCGCTGTGCTGGGGGCCGTGATCATCGGGATCATTGAAGACATCATCGTCCTCTTTGGCATCTCGCCGTACTGGCAGTCCGTTGTGAGCGGCGGCATCGTTGTGCTCGCCATCTCTCTGGACTCCCTCGCCCGTCATTACCTCAACCGCGACGCGTCCTGACCGTCAGCAGCTTTTCATCCTGATGAAGGAGAGACTCACATGACCAAGATCTGTGGCGATGCTTCCGAATTCGCAGCCTCGGCCCTGCATGGATACAGCATGGTGCATCGAGACCTTGTCAAAATGGTCCGGGGTGGTGTTGTGCGCGCCAAACCGGGTTCAAAAGGTAAGGTGGCTGTCGTCGTAGGGGGAGGATCAGGGCACTATCCGGCGTTCATCGGATATGTAGGAACTGGGTTTGCAGACGCGGCCATTGCTGGAGATATCTTCGCGTCTCCGTCAACGCAGGCCATTCAAAGTGTCGTCCGTCAGGCTGATCTCGGCGGAGGCATTCTTCTGGGTTTTGGCAATTATGCTGGAGATGTTCTGAACTTCGGTATCGCCGCCGACAGGTTGCGGGCAGAGGGATATGACGTTCGCATTCTTGCTACCATGGATGACGTGGCCAGCGCGACAGAAAACGAGAGGGAACGTCGGCGCGGTATTGCGGGTGATCTGACAATTTTCAAGATTGTGGGCGCTGCTGCGGAAGAAGGGCTGGATCTGGACGCTGTCGAACAGATTGGTCATCGCGTAAACCGTCAGACACGAACATTCGGCGTTGCTTTCGATGGCTGCACACTGCCGGGCGAAGCAGACAAGCTGTTTCACGTTCCGAATGCCCGAATGGCGCTTGGGCTTGGTGTGCATGGGGAGCCGGGGATCGGGGAAGAGAGTATTCCGACACCGCAGGTCCTGGCACAGATCCTGCTGGAAAAAGTCCTAAATGAACTGCCTGCCGGGGCATCCCGGCGTGTGGCTCTGACTCTCAACGGGTTGGGAAGCACGAAACAGGAGGAACTGTTTGTTCTGTGGGAAGCACTGGCGCCCCTGTTGGAAAAAGCAGGCCTGACGGCTGTGGCCCCTCTGGTTGGAGAATATGTCACCAGTCTTGATATGGCAGGCTGTTCACTGACCTTGACCTGGCTTGATGAAGAACTGGAGCGCCTCTGGTGCGCTCCAGTTGATACGGCCGCGTTGCGCCATGGTCTGATTGAAGAAGTAGATACAACTTTCGAGGACGCGCCAGTCGAGACCAGCGTGACATACATGAAATCGTCCACAGCAGAAGGGCGGCGAGGTGGTCAGTGCGTCTCGGGAGTTATGATCACCTTGGCCGAGGCTCTTGCAGCGGCAGAAACTGAGCTGGGTCATATCGATGCGGTGGCGGGAGATGGAGACCATGGTCAGGGAATGGCCCGCGGTTCGGCTGCCGCTAAAGCTGCGGCCGCCAGAGCGGCGATTTCAGGAGCTGGGCCTGCAACCACGCTTTCAGCGGCGGCAGACGCTTGGGCAGATCGTGCCGGCGGAACGTCTGGCGCTTTGTGGGGCGAGGGCCTGAGAGCGTTCAGTCTGGCGCTGGACGACAATGCGCTTCCTTCTTCAACGCAGCTTGCTCAGGGAGTAAGGCAGGCAATGGAGCGCATCATGTCTCTTGGGAAAGCCAAGCCTGGGGACAAAACCCTCATTGATGCTCTCGTGCCATTTGTGGAAATGCTTGAGCAGGAGCTTTCAGGTGGTGCGGCTCTGCCCGTGGCATGGTCTAAGGCCGCCAATGCCTCACAAGCCGCTGCCGAGGCTACGAAAGATCTTCTCCCTCGCATGGGGCGCGCTAGAACCCATGGTGAAAGAAGCAAGGGTCACCCTGATGCGGGAGCTCTTTCTCTCGCGCTTTGTGTTGGTGTGGTGGGAAAGGAACTGCAGACTCAGCTTCTTGAAGGTGAGCAAAAACGCACAGTTTCTCTGGGGGAGTAAGGGAAAAACCGGCGCTTTCTCAGAGAAACGCGTCAGGCGACGCCTTGTCTTGAGAACTCCTGACCTGGCGAAAGTGAAAGGTCAGGAGCTTTCTCTCCAAAAGCTCCTGACCCCTATTAACGGCTTAGCCGAAAGAAAGCTGGAGCGCTGAATCGTCCTGGCTCTCCAGAAGATATGGCCCTGCGTTCAGAACCTGAACTTCCAGCATCCCGATCGCATCAGCATTCCGGTTTCCCAGAGACACCAGAGCATTGCCATTCGTCCAACGGGCTTCACCGTTGGTTTCAGCGTACCAGCCTGCGTCCTCGGATGCAGAGAGATGGGACGTGACGGAATGGCAAATTGTGCTGTCCCAGAGTTTGATTTGCCCAACCAGAACGCCGAGATTGCGACGGTCATCAACAAATGGACCAATGACATCTGCTGGGCGGCTGCTTCGTGAAACCAGACGAACCGATGTGACGCCCGGCTGGATCTGGAACAGAACCGATCCCTGCATTGTCCGCGATGGATAAATCACGGTGTTGTCCGTCGTGACCAAATGCAGATCATGGTCATCAGTTTGTTCTGCGGGACGCGACGTTTCGCCGATATCCAGCTTGATCGCACGTTCCAGAAGCGCCGTATAAAGCGGTTCGACCTGCTCGCGGTTTACACCTAGCGGCGCGGCAGCATCAGACATCCATGTCTGATTGTTCAGGCGAACAACATCTCCGGTCTGTTCGAACGAAGTGCGGTTTCCCGTGTCCAGATAGCTTTCAGCTTCTGCGCCATCGGCGATAAGAACGCCGTGTGTTTCGAGTTCCACATGGAAGATTTCGAAAAAGCTCTCGGACGTATCTGTCGTGATGGAACGACCATTGACCAGCATCCGCGCCGGAACCATCAGATCATTCAGATGCAGGCAGTGCTCCGAGGTAATACGAAGGTCCTTGTGGGGGACGTTGTCGGCGAGTGCGTTGGCCTTGATGCAGACGGGCCATTTGTCCGGGTCTGCACTGGCTTTGACGTCCACAAAACGACGGCCCACCCAGCGGATTGGTTCTGGCTGAAGTTTGCCATTCCGTTTGACCATGACCAGATCACCAATCTGCAAGGTTTCAACGGCCTTTTCACCGCCTGGCGTTAAAATCATGGTGTTGGATAGATAGCAGACCGTAACCCGGATGCCGCCGCTATCGTACTGACCCGACGACGCTGAGACGTCGAACTTATGACCATCATAGGCAGTCGTATCCAGGCCCACGGACTGTACAAGCTTACCTGCTGAATAAACATTCAAGGTCGAGCCACTGACACTGGCTGACATGCTGGAACCAGCCTTGAAGTCTGCAAATGTCAGCAGAGAGCCAGAGGTAATGTCCAGACCGCTGATAATGGCGCCTGAATGAACTGTATAAATTCCACCGGAAGACACCGTGGCGCTAATGGACGACGCACCAGCCTGCACGGAGAATTCTCCGCCATTGGCAACAGTCGTATAATAGTCCTTGGATGGGCCGTAGCTGTTACCGAACTCCTGGGCAAATCCACCAGAGGAAACGGTGACGTTGCTGAGTACACCGCCTCGATTATTGATTTCAGCACCGGAAAAAACCGTGACACCTGTGACTGTCGCGCCGGAATAGGTGTAGAGCCGAGCGCCATTGGCAGCATATTTCGCGCCGCCAGAACTCAGTACGATGCCAGAGGCGCTTCCACTTTTGACATTGACAACGCCGCCTGAAGAAACAGCGATGCTGCTGGCTTTCCCGCCACCTGAGACATTCAGTGTGCCGCCACCACGGACAACGAAACCGCTTTGTGTCGTACCGCTAACGGTCGTGGAGCTGCCTGAACTGACTGTCGTTGTCATGTGAGTCCTATGCTTCTTCGTCGACGCTGAATGCGAATGGTTTGTTTTAAGTAAACTAATGGTATGATTTCAGGTGGTTTTTGTAAAATGGAAATATTGATTTTCACGATTTTCCACGGCTGAAAAATCAAAAAGAAAACACTGAGTTTCTAAAAAGTCCTGATCTTTTCAGGAGAAATACTTTTTGAAAAAATGCATTCTAGAGGGCGGTGTTAATCGGAATTTTCATATTGGATTCCGAATGTGGGATGGAGAGAGGCCAGAAAAGCGCTCTGATATTTTCAAATCGATAGATGGTCTGCGGTAGCATAGTGGTTTCTGGAAATGCCTCCCTCCCGGCAAACCTGAGAGGCCCATTCGAGATGTGGAGAGACTGATGATCTCGATAACGTCATGTCCCGAGGTCTTTGCCTAGAACAGCAACCCTAAGAAAGTGTTGATTGGAAGAAGCGTTGGCGAATGGAATTGAAGAGGAATTTCCGGAAGCGGAAGCTTCACTGTAAGAGAATTTCCTATCGTTGGTTTTGGCATCAGGGGCCTGTCTGTAATCTCATGAGTGTTTCTTCCGTCCCCGTGCGGCGGCGTACGCAGGCTGATCGTAGCGCCTCGACGCGTGCCAAGGTTGTGCAAGCGGCCGTCAATCTGCTTCAAACGCAGGGCTATGCCGCGACAACAATACAGCGCATCGCAAAGGCGGCGGGTGTCAGTCTTGGGGCGTTGCAGCACCACTTCCCCACAAAATCACTGATTATGGCCACGGTCCTGCGTCATTATGCTCTTAAGCGCGCGCGCCTCTACAGGCAGGCTATCAGCAACAAGGAAACACCTGAGCAGCGTGTTGATGCCATGCTGGATACGATGTGGGCACTCGTGACCGCCGGGCCGGAATTTATTGCGACGGTGGAAATAGAGCTGGCAAGGCGAAGCGATCCGGATCTGGAAGAAGTGACAGCTCCGGTTCTCGCCCGCATTGACCAGTTCATGACGCGGTGGTTGTCCGGAAAGCGGGGTGTGGCGCCCAGTCAGGAGTTTATTGATCTGCGACTTCTGAATGCTGCGCTTTTGCGTGGGTTAGCAGTTGAAACGGCACGAGGCATTCCGCTGGAGGATCTCTATCGCTCCTTTGAAGTCTGGCGCAGATTTGCCCGTGAAGAATTCCTTCGGATTGCCTTGAAAACTCCCTGATTGAGAGGGCTGGAAACGTCGCGCACGGACAGGGTCGAATCATTCCGATACGCAAATAATTTATCTTGACGCACAACAAACAAGTAGGTTGTATTGCTTTTATAAGAATTTGAATGGGAGCGTTGAGAGACCTCCCTCCAGCACAACAGGGTCAGACATGACAATGCCGCCTCTTACTGCTTTGCAGGTTTCTCCCGCCGAAATGGCCGAACGCCATAAGAAGGTCCGGGAAAAAATGGAGGCAGCCGGCCATGCGGCGTATGTCTCTTTTGATCCCGACAATATCTATTACCTGACAAATTTCGCTAATTTCGTTCATGAGCGTCCATTTGTACTGGTTCTGACTGCCTCTGACGCGACGTTCATTGTTCCCAGGCTTGAGATCCCGCATGTGGAGCGGCACAAGGTCGGTGCCCTGACGCTCGCGGAGTATGCCGAGTTCCCAGCCCCTGCTGGAGCGCGATGGTCTGATCGTCTGGCGAGCATTCTGCCAGCGCAGGGCACAATCGGTATTGAGGCTGCCTGTCCGGCTTATTTGCAGGCAGCGATCGGACCTCGGTGCCAGATCCTGAATATCGTCGATGACGTCCGGCAGATTAAGTCTGCCCATGAGATTTCACGTATCGCGTGGACAAGTGACGTGATGACCAAGGCGCTTGCCATGATGATGGGCAAGGTCAAGCCAGGTGTGATGGTGGCTCAGGCCATTTCAGACGTGACACCCTATTTTTACCACCGCTGCCTGACGGAAGCACCGGCTTATAATGTCATGTCCAGCAAGGCTGCCGGTCTCATCCAGCCGCCTGCCTATACAGACGATCCGCATAATTTTTCATGCCTGACCGCACCGTGTGAACCAGGAGGCCCGTTTATGGGGCTTATTGCGGGACGCATTAACGGATATGGCGCGGAAATCGAGCGAACGTTCTTCTTGGATCATATCCCCGAAGACGCGAAACGTCCCTTCGATACCATGATGGAAATGCGCCATACGGCATACGGCATGCTTAAGCCGGGTGCGATTGGTTCCGAAATTGATGCGGCCTGCCAGGCTATTGCGCATCGCGCGGGCTATGAAACGCCGCTACACCGAACTGGCCATAGTTTCGGCGTTACCAGTCATGAAGCTCCGTTCCTTGCTCTGGGTGAAGATAACGTCATTCAGCCGGGTATGATTTTCAGTATTGAGCCGGGAATTTATATCAAAGGGCAGGGTGGATACCGGCATTCGGATACAGTTCTGATCACTGAATCCGGATACGAAATACTGACAAAATATCCCGATGGAAAAGAAAATCTCATCGTTCGTTAGGCCTGAGGCACACGCTGATTTTTCCTGACGAAGTTTGTTTTTTCATTCTCCCTTGTGTCGGGAACGCTATCGATGACTATTTCAGAACGGCTGGAGCAGCTTCCGTTTTCCCGCTTTCATTACAAGCTTCTTCTGGTGGGGGGAGCAGGGTACTGCTTTGACGGGCTTGATGGAGCCATTTTGGCATTCGTGATGCCCGCTATTCAGCATTTATGGGGCCTGTCCCTGTCACAGCTGGGGCTATTGGGCAGCTCCGCGTTTTTGGGATATTTCATTGGTGCGCTGTGTGCCGGTTTGATTGCAGACAGATGGGGCCGCCGATCCGTCATGATGTGGGCTTTGGCCTGCTACTGTCTTGGATCTTTGGCTTCGGCCTTCTGTACAAACTGGCACAGCTTTATTCTGACACGGATGATCGCGGGTCTTGGGACTGGCGCTGAATCCGCCATTATCGCTCCATATCTTTCAGAGTTTGTGCCGCGCTGTTATCGCGGAGCCTTTACTGGTGCTCTGGCCGGCTTTTTCTCTTTTGGCTTCGTTGCTGCGGCTCTGCTGGGTTACGCCCTGATACCGGGATCTGCGGACGGGTGGCGTTGGGCGCTGGCTCTGACAGCCTGTCCGGTTGTTCTGCTGCTTTGGTGGCGCAGATCTCTGCCGGAATCTGCCCGTTGGCTTCAGATCGTCGGGCGAGGACAGGAAGCTCATGCTGTTCTCAGTGGCATCGAAAGAGAACTAGGGCGCCCATCGGTGGCTTATGAGGCAGAAGGCGCGCCATCATCACCATGCACGCGTATGTCCAAGCAATTCACGCAGCTTTTGTCGGCACGCCTGCGCAAGGTCACCATCATGAGCTGGCTTCTCTGGATGTCCATAACGTTCAGCTATTATGCGTTCTTTTCCTGGCTGCCTACGCTCCTGATCGCTCGGGGTTTTACCATTGCGCATAGTTTCGGTTTTTCAATCGCAATCTACGTGGCGCAAATCCCCGGGTATTTCAGCGCTGTTTATTTCAACGAAGCGTGGGGACGAAAAGCGACCATTGTAGGTTATCTAGCTGCCGCGATGGTCAGCGCTCTTGGTCTGGGGATGGCGAGTTCTTCGACCGCAGTTCTCGTATCCGGCCTTCTGCTCTCCTTCTTCATGAATGGAACGTATGCCGGGGTGTACGCCTACACTCCTGAAATTTTCCCAACGTCTCTCCGTGCGACGGGCATGGGAACAGCATCGGCACTTGGTCGAGTAGGAGCGATTGCTGCCCCGCTCTTGATTGGTGCCGCATATCCCAAAGTAGGCTTTGCAGGAGTGTTTGGGCTGACCGCCGTCATTTTGTTCGGTGGCGCGCTCAGTATCCTCCTGTTCGGGCCGTCCACCAAAAACCGTTCTCTGGAAGCGATTACTGGAGATTACGGCGTGTAAGTCACGTCTGCCTCCACACGTCTCTCTCCACCAAATTCGCTCATGCGAATGCATGAAACACGCCACCTTCATAACCGGAGATATTCCGGGGAGACCTGAAATGTTCCGATATAACAATTATTTTCTTCTGTGCGGCACCGCTCTTGCCATGACGCTTTCCGTCTGTACGGAAACATCTGTCGCGGCCCCAATCACAAAGGGCGCAGTTCACAAACATGCGTCTCACCCCAAAGCTGGGGCAACTGCACAAAAGCCTGTGTTGTCTCCCGTTCAGCATAATCGCAAGGCCATGCAATCTTCGCAACCTGAGACGATTATGGTTCGGCAGACGAGAAACGTGTTTGGGCAGGCGGCGAGACAGAAGCAGGGCATTTCAGTCACTCATATCGATGCTGCGGATCTTGCAAGGCATCAAGTGACGGACGTTAAAGGCCTGATGAATCTTGCGCCCAATCTCACGGTGCAGCCTCAAGGTGCGAGTTCCAGTGTCAATTTCACATTGCGTGGTGTGGGGCTAAACGATTTTACCTCCAACAATACGCCATCCGTCATGACCTATGTGGACGGCGTAGCTTTGCCTATTGGATATATGGCAGGCGCTGCGATGTTTGATATGGCGGGTGTGGATGTCAGCAACGGGCCATCCGGTTACACGCACGGACAAACCGTGACGGCTGGTGAGATCAACGTTCAAACGGCGGATCCGACGAAGGCGCTTCACTATGGTGCGTCGGAAGATATTGCGACTTATAATCGCAGCATTACCAACCTCTATGTTTCCGGCCCCATCACCTCCAACGTGCAATACCGGATTGCTGGTTTTACTCAGCAGGGGGGAGGCTTTCAGAAGAACATCAACACAGGCCAGACTTTGGGAAATGCCAACAAAGGCGGTTTGCGCGCAAAGGTTGCCTGGCAGCCTGACGATAAGACGAACATCGTTTTTAGTGGGAACTGGATGCAGGATAATTCCCAGGCTACCGGCGTTTATAATATTCAGGATCTATCGAGAAATACGCCAGCTTACAGCAATAACAGGGATACCTCGTGGGGCTTTCGCCCGGAATTTCTCAAGTTGTCAGGTAATGAGGGACAGACAAAACCATCTTATAACAACACCTTCTGGGGGGCAGGCGTTAATATCACGCGGAACCTAGGATTTGCGAACCTGACGACTATCAGCGCATTCCAGCAGATGTACGTTCATAATCTCATGGATCTGGATGGCACGCGCTATGCAATCTATGACGTGGACGTCAACACGAATGCCAATATGTTCTCGCAAGAGGTCAAGTTAGCATCGCGCAACCCACAGTCACGCCTTCAGTGGACAGTGGGGATGTATTATGACCGCACGCAAATGCGTTCTTCCATTTTCAATGATTATTCCCAGTCTGGGTCCCGGCCTTATGTGCAGCGGACCAGCTATAATCAGGATCAGCAGGCGTTCAGTCAGTATGGCCATTTGCGCTTTGCCCTCACCAAACGACTGCATCTTCAGGCGGGCCTGACGCATGAATCCGATGACCGTACCCTCTATAATATGCGGACTATGCGGTATAACACTCCGGCGTATCCAATGCCTTTTGACAACCGGTATGGCCGACATGGTGCTTTGACCAATCAGTTTTCCGGAATGGGCGGCATTGAATATCAGGCGTTCAATAATCTGATGTTTTATGGGTCAATTCGGAAAGGGTTCAAGCCGGGAGGGTTCACAGCCAACAATACGGTTGTTGAATCGCAGCTTAATCCAACAAAGCCGGAATCCCTTCTGGCGTATGAAGTTGGTTTCAAGTCTGATTATCTGCATCACAAGCTTCGTATCAATGGTGATGCATTCTGGTACGATTATCATAATCAGCAGATGATCGGTTTGGCCGTTATCCCGCGTTATGGCGTGGTCGGCCAGTACGTCAACATTCCCAAGAGCCGTATCTGGGGCGTGGAGATGGAGATTGATGCCAACCCGATCGCGGGGTTGGTCCTGCACCAACATATTGGATACGAGCGCGGGAATTATAAGGATTTCAACGCTATCGACTCAACGGCTGTCGCTCTTGCGTACATCAAGACGGGCGTGCTGAGCGCGCAGTACAAGAATTTCAATAACGTCGATATGGGAATTCCGAAGCTGACGCTTGAGGGCTCTGCGTCCTACAAGGTGAAGCTCGGTGAAGCATGGGGGCTGACGCCCTATGTCGATTACAGTTACCGCGGATCCCAGTTAAATATTCCTGGGAATAACCTTTACCGGCTGCCAGCTTATTTCCTGCTGGACGCTGGTCTGACGTTCGCACCTAAGAGCGGAAAATGGTCCGTCTCGGCCTATGCAAACAATTTGCTGAACCGCCATTATGACGTAACACGGGACACGGGTTTGAATGGTATTTTCGGCGTTCCCGGAACGCCACGCATGGTTGGTGGTCGCCTGAAAGTAGACTTCTGATCACGGCAGGCAGGTTCGACACCTTGACGCCCTTTCCTGAACAAGGGCGTCAAGGTTTTAAATCTTTCTGGTTACCCGTTTCGTGTAATCGCTTGGGGCGTATCCGGTGCTTTTCTTAAACGCCGCAGCGAAAGCACCCAGACTCTCGTAGCCTACCGCGGCAGCTACGCAGGTGACCCTCTCGCCACGCGCCAGTTTTTCCTGCGCGCTGAGAATGCGGAGCTTCTGGCGCCAGACTGAAAATGACATCCCCGTATCAGCGGTAAAATGGCGCACAAAAGAGCGTAAGGACATTCCGGCAAACTTTGCCCAGTCCTGCTGTTCTCTCACATCAGCCGGGTCACTGCTCAGAGCTTCGGTGACCAGCTTTAGCCTGACGTCTTTCGGGGCAGGCAATGTGACGGAACTGCAAGGGATGGAAAGCAGTTCATCCCAAAAGCTTTCAGCCAGGCGCGTTGTACGGTCATCCCATTTTTCATCAGCAATCACAGATGTCAGGCGCTCGGCTTGAGCCATTATCAAGCGCGTACTGTCTGCGACAAAAGGCCTGACCGGAAGGGATGCGCACCTATCTTCCCTGACATACAGGCTCCATCCAGAAATTGCTCCATGAGAGCGAGCATCGTGATTTGTCTTCGGCGGGACCCAGAGAAATTGCCCCGGGCCGATCAGCCAGTAAGCCCCTTCAGTTTTGACGACCATAATCCCGTGTTCTATCAGTATAATCTGGCCGGTTTTGTGGATATGAAGGTCCGTTATACGACGCTGAGGTTGGCTGATCTGTCCTGCCGATAACCACGAGATGTCAGTATCTGTGGAAAGCATCCTTGGTATGGGAGAAGATATTTTGGCGCACATGAGTCGAAATATGACCTATTTTCGAGAGCGCGCCATGTTTTTCTCCAATATGACTTCTGATGACATTCAGAAAATTAATGGAGGCTTTATGTCATTGGAAAAACACGAGCGTACAATCCGCCAGATGTTCGCCACTTTTACGGATTTTACCTCAGACATCAGTGGACTCTCCAATTTCATGACGACGGACTATCGACAGTTCGTCGATGGACAGGAGATGACGCTCGATGATTTTCGCACCCATACCACGGCTTTACGCAGCGGCCTCCGAGAGCTGGATATTAGCATCCAACGTATCATCTGTGACGGTGACAACGCCGCTACGGTGCATTTCGCGCGCGCTACACGTTATTCTGGTGAGCATAGCCTCATCAAGGTTATTGCATTCTACCGGTTTCGAGGCCCCCGTATCTGTCTCGTGGATGAACTGACGCACGTCATTGAAGGTCATCACGAAGATAGAGCATTGGGATCGCTGCAGTAATAGATTGCCTTGATGGCTTTGTGTGAAGCACATAAGGGCAAAGAGACAAATGAGCTGAGCCGCTTTCAAATCGATTGTAAAATCAGAGTGAAGGCGGCTCAGCTGGAAAATAATTCCCCAATTAAAACTAATTTTGAGTCAGTAAGTGTTCTGAGGGGAGACGGTGTGAAATCCGTAAGTTTTATACTCCGTGCGAACGGTATTGTTCTCGACATGAACCATCATGTAGCCCTCAGGGGTTCCAAGATGTAGTCCGTGCCACCAATTTCCGCTGACAGCGCCGCCAGTGATAAATTGGATGCCGTTATGTTCCACCTGTTCCAGAACGTGAGTATGGCCCTGGAAAACAGCCAGAACATTATGTCCGGAAAGTAAGGCCAGAATTTCTCGTGTATTCACGGTGCTTAGTGCCTGGTGCTTGAAAAGAGACGGGCTTTCGTCAGCATAGGTGTAAAATGCGGTCACCATAGGAATATGCGTCGAAATAATAATCGGTGCTGTTGCGGGGACTGTCTGAAGGTAGGCTTTCAACCAGCTTACTTGCCGTGCGTCAAAGCGTCCCTCGTAATCGCGATCTGGCGTGATTGTCACGGAGTCCAGAACGATGAAGTGAACACCTTTATGCTCAAACGCATAATAGGTTTCGCCAAATGCCTTACGGAAAAAATTCTTTCCGAATTCAGCATTCTGCGTTGAAGCCCCGCTCTTGGCATAGACCCCAAAACAGTCGTGATTGCCGACAGTATGGTAAACCTTTTTGCCAAGCTCCTGCTCAGTCATTTCATACAGATCAAGCAGCTTATGTGCGCGAGGAAGAGAGACTTCCATTGCGTCATAAATGTGATCTCCACCCTGCAGGACAAAATCTGCTTGTTCTTTGGAGGCTGCCCGAAAGGCCATCTGGCAGCCTTTCATGGCATCCAGTTCTGGCTGGAGATGCGTGTCCGTTATGAACAGGAATGAAAAAGGCTCGTGCGAGATGGCTGGCGTGCTTTGTCCAAAAGCGCCCTTGACCAGAGTGGTGGACAGCAAGGCACCTCCCGCTCCCAGAATGCCGCGACGTGATAGTGATGGCATGAGAATTTTCCTTGGCTGATCAGAAGAAATGTTTGCTCAGAGTGAAAAAGACCTGCCGTGGAGCACCGGCCTGGAGCGTCTGATAGGCTCCGGTTGGATCACTGTTCTTGAAGCCGGTGGTGCCAATGCTGGAAATGTATCCCTTGTCGAAAAGGTTCACGACGTTAACCTGTGCTTCCAGTCCCTTGAGAATTCCCGGGCGATGGAAACGATAACCGGCTGACAGGTTGAACAGGACACGCCCTGGTAGGGGAGAGTCGTTCAGGAACGTGTAGAAACGGCGGCTCATATATTGGCCTCCAAACTGGCCCCAGATCGTCCCGTCGTCATAAGCGAGCTTGAAATTTCCGATGTTGCGTGGGGCAGCCACGACCTGCTTGCCCGAAATGCGCAGAATGGACCCATCAGAGCTTTTGATATTATCGTTGTAATGCGCGTCGTTATAGGACCAGGCGCCGTAGAGAGACCAGTTCCGGAAAAAGCGCCAGGTTGCTGCGGCTTCTACACCGCGAGATGTTACGCTTCCCACGTTTTCAAGCACATTCTGGTTGCCCACAATGACAGAGCTCATGGAGGAGGCCAGAAGTCTATTTTCGAAATCGACGTAATAGCCTGTCAGAGATGCCTGCACGCTGTCGTTATGGAAACGGTAGCCAAGTTCTTCTGTATTGGTTGTTTCAGGTTTCAGCTTGTTGTGGATGTACGAAAATCCTGCCTGTGTCGTTGAAAATGGCCCGGTTGAAGCTGACGCCGTATAGGCAGACATGTTGCGTGCGAAATCTGCGAAGATTTCATGATGGCGATTAAAGCGATACAGAACGCCAACCTGAGGCAGAAATCCATTAGATGCGGAAATGGAGGCATTAATCGGATTTGTGCTTTGGGCCGTTGTTACAGAGCTGCTCGACACCAAAGATTTGAAGCCAGCATTTACACGGAGCTTGGGTGTGATTGACCAGCTGTCTTCCAGGTGGAACTGATAAACATGCGTGCGGAATGTATATTGCCACTGCACGGCAAACGGATTTTCATAAAAGCGCTGAAAATTTGACGGGGTTACCCCTTCCTGAAGCGGGTAGAGCTTTGCAGCCTGACTGAAAAGATTGTTTTCAAACCAGAAGCCGGCTTCGATTTTATGGTTCCAGCGCTGATACGCGAGACTGGTCAGAACGCCTTCACGCTGCATTCGATATTCTGTTGTCGAAACAGAAAGCGGCGACCCTCCAAGATTGGCAGGCGTGGGATCGTACGGATCAGACCACGTGCCCGGTCCACGGTCATAATGACCATAAACTGTCGTGGAGCCTGTCAGGTGCGGGAGCAGGTGATAATCGAATTTTTCGTAGCCCACCATGTCCTGACGAACACCGCCCCCACGATAATATGTATCGTCTGGTGATGTGTATGGAGAGGGCAGAGTTTGTCCTGCCTGGTAAGCACGGGCAATCTGTTCAGCCAGCTTATAGTTGTTGCTGATGTCGTCATGATTATAGCCAAACCGCTTGATCAGGCTGGTAGAAAGATCAAGATAATCGTCCTCGCGACGGTCATCAAAATCCAGGTAAGTGGTGGCTTTGACGGCATCGCCCAGAGGCTGAATATATTTGAAGTTGAGCTGCTGTTGCTTTTGTTGTCCCCAGCCTTTCCACTTGTCTGCATACTGATAATCATAGCTGGCGTAGAATTTTCCTCCGCCCGGTAAAATGCCACTGTTGAGTCGCACAAATCCACGCCACGTGTTCGAGCTTCCCACGGTTCCGGAAACGTCCAGTCCATAATGATCTGTTGGATCAATGGATGAAAACTGAATCGTGCCGCCAAGATTACTGGTCGAGGCTGTACCCAAGCCACCGGTGCCTTGGGCAAGGGTGACTGGGCCGTTATTTTCTGTCTCCAGTGCGCGCCCAATGGCTAGGCCATTGTTGTTACGGTACTGCATGTTTCCGAGTGGAATTCCGTCCAGGGTATAGCCGAGCTGATCGGTAAAAAAACCACGAACGGTAATCTGCTGAGCCCACTCGTAAGCCCCGAGGGGGTCGGAAGACTGGAAATTGACGCCAGGGAGCTCAGAAAGCACGGCTAGGGGAGAGGTCCCTGGTGCGGCTTTGTGCAACTCACTGCGTGAGAGTGTCTGAACCTGTCTGGATTGCCCCGTACCAAGAACGACCATAGCCTCTTCACGGACGGGGGCAGATTTTTCGGCTACGGGGCGTGGAGTTTTTTTTGGCAATGCACCCCCTGTTTTGACGGTGATGGCGCCGCTGACATCTCGGGAAACAAGCAGGCCGCTATTCTGTGTGAGTCGCCGTAATGCCTCATCAAACGTGTATTTTCCGTTTAATGCGGGAGCTGTGCGTGATCCCAGTGCTGCCTCTGAAAACAGGATATCCTGATGGCTGATACGGGAAAGCTCTGCCAAGGCCGAGGACAGTGATTGCGAACCAATATGCAGTTCCAGCGAGGGGGGAGTGGCTGAAAAAGCTGAGTCTGGCAGGCTTGCGAAAATCGTCGCGGCCAGCATGGCCTGTCGGAAGGACGGTCTGAGGCGAAGCATGAGTGAGTCTCCGAAGCATAAAGCCGCAATGGGTGTCTGCTTCGTTGACGAATGGGACGCGTATCCCCTCAGTGGAAAATGGTCGTTGTCATTAAAGCTTAATGATCGTGATGGTCTTCTCAAAGCTGGCGCGAATGGGCAGAAAATTTTCAAGCAGGCGCGCAAAGGTCTCGTTCTGCCCAAAATGATAGAACCCTGAAATTCGCAGATTTGCAGCAGAAGGACTGATCTCCAGCTTTCTGGTCGAATAGCGGTTCATTTCATCCGCAACCTCCTTTAACGGCGTATCTCGAAAGGCCAGTCGCCCACTCCGCCAGGCGAGTACATCTTCCAAAGACGGACGATCAATTAGCAACCTATTATCAGGCAAAATCGTAGCGCGTTCGCCCACCTTGAGTATGTGCGATCCGGCCATATCCGGATGTGCCAGAGCTGCTGCTCCGTTTAAAACCGTAATGGTGTTTTTAAGGCAGGACTTCGATAGATTGAACGTTCCTGAAATTAGCCCAATGTTCCACTGATCAAGGTTTATCGTGTTACGGGCTTCACAGTTTTTGAGGTTAACTTCGACCTGCCCATACAACAGATCCAGAGTGTTTTTTTCGCTGTGAATGGCAACGGAGCTGTCACTATCCAGCAGAATTGTCATTGCAGGTGAAACGGACACCCTAATTTGTTGCCCAGTTCTGGTTGCGCGTATCGTCGCTTCTGCCGGGGCTGGAAGAAGAGCAAATGAGCCAACAGTCATCGCTATAGCGCCAGCCAGCATTTTGCGGCGGCTGAAGCGATATGCGGTGATAGTGAGTGGTGTTTCCGCAGAGTGCGAAGCTACTTTCCCGGATGCATGCCAGATAGAAGAAACAAGCTCATACGCCTGCGCGTTGGCGGTATTTTGGTGATACCATACAGAAAAATGCTCGCGATCCTGCTCCGAACAATCGGGAGCATTCAAACGCGCAAACCAGAAAGCTGCCGTATCATGAAGGGTAGGCATAAATCTTAATCCAAAAGTCTTTTTGTCAGAAAGGCCAAAGCTTTGCTGATATGTTTTTCCACATTACTAATTGAGCATCCGGAACGTTTTGCAATTTGTGGGTAAGACAAACCTTCGAGCCGATGAAGTAGAAATATCTCTCGTGTCCGTGGGTCGAGATCTTTTATGGCGTCTTCCAATATGTCCAAGCGTTGTCGAGACATGACTGTTTCGACGGGCGTGGGCCCTGTGCAGGGAAGTTCTTTTATATCGTCGTCTTCAACGTAGGCAACGGGGCCATTCTGTTCTCGTCGATGACTGTCATAGGCCGTATTTTGGGCTGTTTTTACAAGATAGGCTTCTACATTGCGGATATTGGATGGTTTGAGCTCTAGAAGCTTCAGAAATGCAGATTGCAACAAATCTTCAGAATCTCTGCGTCCTGTCCGGCGCTGAATTTTGGATGAGAGAAGAGACCAGCATGACTGCGATTTGACCAGTTCCGTCATCGTGTATCACTGAGGCAAAAAGCGGAAAGGTCATTCCTGGATATGGAAAACACAGGCATCTCTTCCGTTCGTGGATCAATGTTCTGCCTGCTAATGGAACGGGATGTGTTTTTGAAAGGAATATCTTCTCCTTTCTTAAAACCTTCACAGAGTTACAAAGTAAGCCAAGGTCATTATGTCGAAAGATTTTATTTTTAAGGCGCACTCCTGTGACGCTGTGAGCACAGAGTATTTTGAACTCAGAAGCTTCCGATACATACATTTTCGGTTTTCAAATGTACGATTTAAAAAATCTGTAAAATTTTTTGCGTCTTTTATTTAGAAGAGTTTGGGAGAAGGCGTACTTCGATGCGAAGATAATATTTTCATATTAAATTCCATACATAAAAAAATCATTATAAAACAATACGATATGAGAAAATATATGTTTGATGGCGGCCTACTAAAATATTGTATGTCTCAATGGTGCAGATTTTTCCGGAATTGTCTTCATTTGTACTGATTTATAACGGCGTTATCTGTTTGCAGAAATTTGCATATTGGCGCTAAAGGGCAGACAATCTGCGCCAAAGAGTGGAGGCTCATGGACAGAGGATATACTGACCTCGACGCCTTGGATCGTGCTGCAGGACAGAGAATAGAATCATGATTGAGCAATTTAATAAGAACGAAGTTTATAATAATAAAAACGTCGAAGCTGAGACGGTTCTAAAGCATCGGCTTTTTGGCATGGTTCTGGGGCTGTTCCTGGCGCATGCCTATGTAGCGCTGGCTCTTTACTACACGTACATTGACGATAAAAATCACTTCCACACAAGCTGGATGGCCTTGTTTGGCTGCTTTGTCTCATCAATGATTTTTCTGTATCATATTGGTATATCGAAAGCGATTTCTGAAAAAGAAAATGGGATTTACGGGCGGTATTTCGCTCCCTTTATGTCGTCTTCGCTTTGGGGTTTCGTTTTGGTTGCCATAACCGTCATAACGATTATTCAAGGCCAGGCCTGGTTTGCACCGTATGAATATCTTGCATGGCCTCTGGCATTTGCATCCATATTCGTTGGATATTTTATTGGTCCGGCGCTGGACCGCTTTTTCGGTTTTATCCTGAAGTCGCTTAGAAAATAATTAAGCGTCTTATCGATGAAAAACAAAAAATTATTAGAAAAATGGAATGAATACGTAGGCCTTTTTAACGGGCCTATGTACCTCGCGATTGTAGAGGCTTTGGCGGCCTCAATCCGTAATGGTATTATTCACGGTGGTGAACGGCTTCCTACACAGCGAGAGATAGCCAGTGCTCTTGAGACAAACCTTACAACCGTAACGCGGGCATTCAGGGAAGCGCATCGTCGTGGACTGATTAATGCCACAGTAGGGCGCGGCACTTTTGTCAGGATGGGGGCCGAAGTCAGCCATTGGCGATCTCCCAAAGCGGCCATTGTTGATATGACGATGAATTTGCCGCCGATACCTCAAAATCCCCCACTTCAACGCATTATGCAGAGTGATCTTGCGGCTCTTCTGAAGAAGCAGGATATCTCCAATCTCATGTCATACCGCGTAACGGGTGGGACACTGGAAGAGCGCCAGCATGCGGTAAAGTGGATTGAGCCTGTTATTGGATCAAGACGCCCAGATGATGTGCTGGTTGTACCTGGTGCTCAGACTGCTCTTGCGGCAACCATGAGTATTCTGGCTAGCCCGGGCGACATTATTTTGACGGATCGTATTACCTATTCCGGGATACGAACTGTTGCTGATCAACTTGGGATTATTCTTGTCGGGGTAGATGGCGACGAAAATGGGTTCATACCCGAGCAACTGGAAATGGCCTGCCGACAATATCAGCCAAAAGCGCTTTATTGTATTCCGGCTATTCAGAACCCGACGACCGTAACAATGTCACTGGAGCGCCGTAAGGACGTCCTGAAGATTGTCCACGATAATCGTCTCTATGTCGTGGAAGATGATCCTTACAGTTTGCTGCACGACAATCCCGTCCCTGCATTGGCCGCGCTCGACCATGGCCGTGTAATCTATATCTCTACCTTGGCGAAGGTTTTGAGCCCTGGCTTGCGAACCGCTTATGTTGCTCTGCCAAACGCCGAAATGACCAGACGCTTTGCTGTTGCCGTTCGGGCGTTTGCCCTCACAAACGCAGGACTATTGAGTGCACTGACATTGCGCTGGATGCAGACGGGACAGTCCAAAGAAATTTTGGGGTCTATTAAGCAGGAATTACGACTCAGGCAGTCGATCGCCCGAAACATTCTGGGGGATAGCCACGGCATGGATCCCAATGGTCCGCATGTGTGGTTAAAGCTTCCTGAGTGGTGGAGTAGCGTGGATTTTGTATCATATGCGCGCCATCGTGGTATCGCATTGGTCCCGAGCAACGTGTTCACAGTGGATGGTGACTTTCCGCAGCGCGCCAGAATTTCTCTTGGAAGTATCCTTGATATTTCCAATCTAGAAAATTCGCTCCATGATATCGTGACTATTCTCAGTCACAAAAGAGCTACAGATTTTTTATCGATCGTATGATTTGTAGAGCGGATGGATTCTGATCCATCTGTTGTCTGATTACCCCGTTATTTACGGGAGTTTTCAATATTTCGGGAGAACAGGCCTGCCACGCCGCTCCTCGCTAGATGGTGATCGTGGTCTCTTCCTGAAAACGGACTACTCTTGGGGAAGTAGGCTTGATGTTCGCTTTGTCCCTGTGGTGACAGTCAAAGTTCAACCGCCAGCGATGCGGTCAGATGTGACAAACATGCATCATTGAATGTCACATCTGGGTGATAAATAACATAAATATCATCGAAATATGAAAATACTCACTTTTATGATGTTCCTTTAGGTGCTGTAACGTTAAAGAAGCACCCACCCCGAATGACCCTGCTCACGGACGGAAGAAGACCCTAATGACGCAGTCCCTTGATGTTTCACGACGGCTCAGCGGAGAAGCGCTGACCAACTTCATCGCCACCATCTCTGCAACGGGTGGTCTGCTTTTCGGGTATGATACCGGGATCATATCGTCAGCACTTCTACAGATTCGTGAGCAGTTTCATCTCGATACGATCGGGTCCGAAATTGTAACGTCCGCCATCATTCTCGGTGCGCTGATTGGCTGTCTTGGTGCAGGCGGAATTTCAGACCGGTTTGGCCGCCGCCGGACGGTCATGCTTGCTGCCGCCTTGTTTCTTGGTGGCACTGCGCTTGCATCGGCTGCGCAAGGGGTTACGGTTCTTATCGTATCGCGTCTGATTCTGGGGCTTGCGATTGGTGCGGCGTCTCAGATTGTCCCCATTTACATTGCAGAAATTTCGCCACCCAACCGGCGTGGACGCCTGGTTGTTGGCTTCCAGCTTGCGATTGTTTCGGGCGTCACGATTTCCTTCCTGACGGGCTATTTTCTCCGAGACAGCAGCTGGCGGATCATGTTCGGCATCGGCATGCTGCCGGCACTGATTCTCTTTGTCGGAATGGGTTTTCTGCCTAACAGCCCACGGTGGCTCGCGCTCAAAGGACGCACAGACGAAGCTCTTGCTGTGCTGCGTCGGGTGCGGTCTTCGGAAGAAGTTGCCCAGAATGAGCTTCAGGCCATCATAGACAACCATGATGAGCAAGCTCCTTGGTCAGAACTTGCCAAGCCTTGGGTTCGCCCCGCGCTTATCGCGTCTGTTGGTATTGCGCTGCTCTGTCAGCTGACCGGCATCAACGCGGTTCTGTACTACGCTCCAACGATCTTTGCAGATGCAGGCTTCGGACAGGAATCTGCTCTTCTGACGTCCGTTGCTGTTGGTCTGGCGATGGTCTGCGCGACGATCTTTGGTGGTTGGGCTGTCGATAACTGGGGCCGCCGGACACTGATCCTACGTTTGCTGCCTGGTGCAGTTATTTCCCTGATCGTGCTCGGTGCAATGTTTGCTCTTCATATGAAGGGCGGTGCTGGCGCATGGATCACGGTTATAGCAATCATGGGTTACACGATCTGCAACACGGGTAGTCTGTCGGTTGCGGTCTGGCTGGTTGGTGCTGAGGTTTATCCGCTGTCCTGCCGTGGCAAAGGTATGAGCCTTGTCGCGGGTAGCCATTGGGGAGCAGATCTTCTGATCTCCCTGACGACTCTCTCGCTGGTTCAGGGGCTGGGTGCGCACATGACGTTTTGGCTTTTCGCCCTCGTCAATGCAGCGGCATTCCTGTTCGTGCTGCGCTATGTGCCGGAAACCAAAGGACAGTCTCTGGAACAGCTTGAAATGAGCCTTCGAAACGGAACCTTTGCCCCCGTTCACAAGTCCTGATTCCACGGAAAGCAATGTCTCAAAAAAAAGCCGGCTCCATGAGGGAGCCGGCTTTTTTTTATACTCAGATTCGTCCAATCGAGCTGTACTCAAATCCGGCAGCCCGCATGGTCGCGGGGTTCCAGATGTTTCTGAGATCAGCAATTGCCTTCCCTCGCATGGCCTTGCTCAGGCGGTCCGGATCAATGGCGCGAAACACGTTCCACTCCGTCAGAACGACCAGAATGTCAGCGTCGGTAGCTGCTTCCAGTGCATCCTCACAGTAAATGACCCCGTCAGGAAGAAGCGTACGGGCAGGTTCCATGCCCTCTGGATCAAAGGCCTGGATCCGGGCGCCTGCGTCATGAAGATGTGCGAGGATAGGTAGGGAGGCAGCCTCACGCATGTCATCAGTATCTGGCTTAAAGGTCAGACCTAAAACACCCACTGTCTTTCCTTGGACGGAGCCTCCAGCCTGAGCAATAATGCGTTCTGCCATGCGGCTCTTGCGGTCTTCGTTTACCGCCACGGTGGCTTCCACCAAGCGGGATGGGGCGCCAGCGTCACTCGCGATTGCTGTCAGGGCGCGTGTATCTTTCGGGAAGCATGACCCGCCATAGCCGGGCCCGGGATGCAGAAAGCGCCGACCAATGCGCTGATCGAGGCCCATGCCACGCGCGACATCATGGATATTGCCTCCCACTTTTTCGCAAAGATCAGCCATCTCGTTGATAAACGTGACTTTCATGGCGAGAAAGGCATTGGCCGCGTATTTGGTGAGCTCCGCCGTCTCAAGATCGGTGATGACGATGGGTGCCTCGATAAGATGCAGAGGGCGATAGACTTCACGCATGATTCTTGTCGCCCGCTCGCCCTCATCGGGACCGGAGGTATCGATTCCGATGATCACGCGATCCGGACGCATGAAGTCCCCGATCGCGCTACCTTCGCGTAGGAATTCGGGATTTGAGGCAACGTCGAATGTGAGCTCGGGACGTGTTTCTCTTAAGATCCGCGCCACTTCGCGTCCCGTTCCGACGGGAACCGTAGACTTTGTAACGACGAGAAGGCCCTCTTTGGCCGATCGGGCGATTTCTTCTGTGGCAGCATAGACGTAGGTGAGGTCTGCATGACCATCGCCGCGTCGGGTTGGGGTGCCCACGGCGATAAAGACAGCATCCGCCCCACTAATGGCGGCTGACAGGTCGTCTCCGAATGTTAGGCGCCCGGTCTCGGTATTCTTGGCAACAATGGCATCAAGACCCGGCTCATAGATGGGAATACGGCCTTCACGCAGGGCTGCCAGTTTCTTGGGGTCCCGCTCGACAACGGCTACATCTGAACCGAATTCGGCAAAGCACGCACCAGAGACCAGTCCGACGTAACCACCACCGATCATTGCTATACGCATAACAGAAACTCTCCAAGCGCTATGGGGTCTGCATAACCTGCGCACATTGAGGGAGCAAATCGGTGTCGTCCCAACTGCTGGAATAGTGTGTCATTGCGTGGGGCGAACGCAGGCATTCGATGATGCAAAGGAGCGGAGTGCGGCAGGAAGAACTGTCAATTCGTTGGAATCAGCCAAAAGATCCCGTCCCTTTTTCGACCACTTCGCAATGCTCAAATTGGGGCTGTCAAAACGTCCGCTCACACGTATTGGGATATCGAGAGCAAAAAAGCTTGTTGAGAATGGTCGGCTCGCGAAAACAAGGTCTAACCACCGACGGTTCAGATCAAAATCTGCCTTGGCAGCCAGAACACCGGTACTCGTTTTCAGGCGGAGCGGAACAACTTTCCCAATCCCCTGGTGCATCTCCAGAACACCAAGCATACAGGTGATCGGTGTCGTTCCCTTGGCGTGTCGGAACAGTAGCCGAAGATCCATGGATGCAGCTTCCACGATTTCACGGGCAATTTCGCCTTTTTCCATGCTGACCGCGGCAACCAGATCGGCTTTCCGTGTAGCTTCGTTCAAAGTGCGGACATTATTTGCTGAAGCGATAATACGGATCGACAGGGCACCTTTGACCGGGACGGGAGCGAGACCGGCGGTACGGCGAAGGCGATCAATATCACCATGGGATAGAGCGATGTTGGCTGTGACGCGCGAATGTCCGCCTTGATCTTCCATGTGACCGTTGGCCTGAAGCCCCGCTCCAAGATAGCCTAGTGCTAAAGTGCTGACGTCAATGCGACCCGGTGTTTGGGATGCCTCCAGTTTCAGTTTCGAGAATGTGAGGGCGTTGTAGAGGATCTCATCTGCGGTGAGTTTGACGTGCAGAACCGGATCCGGATTGGCAGGGGCAATCAACGGAATATCGGTTGATCCGGAAGATTTTCCGGATGAGAGGGCTTTATTCAGATCATTGAGATCTACGCGGCCCAGATTCAGGTCTGTCGCAATGATATCGGGCTTGCCGTTACCGCCCTCGTTGAGATCAAAGGTCCCACTTTTTATTTTGCTGTTCTGGAAATTGCCTGAGGCATTCGTAAGATGCCAGTTGTCTCCAGTATGGCTGAAGGTTCCTTTCAGAGCTAATGGAACAGCAGGGTGAGTGCCCGATAGCCCAGCGAGTTCGAACACTGGAGACGCAGTTGGTGTGGAAAGGGCAATATTGCCGTTCACACCATCAAAGTTCAGAGCGTCTGTCAGGGTGCCGTCGAAATCGATGACAAGATCGCCAGAAGTAATGTGTGCTTTAGCCCCATAGGGCTCTGGCGCGCGGCGTAGAACCTCAAGCGGCTGCATGGTGGCATCCAGCGTGACGGGAGTGCCGTTGTACGCGCCCTGAAACGCCATAATCAAAGGTGATGCATCATTATCGGACTGAAAAGTCACATGCTGCATGCCGACTTGATAGGAAGAGCCCTTTGCGGAGCGATAAGTGACATCGCTGTCCATAATCGTAGCGTTACGGAGTCCCGGAAACCAACTCAGGTCTGGCTTGTCAGAGCCGGAGTGTTCGGTCTCTGCATGATCGGAAGTTTTTTGAGGCTTAAAGCGCCAGTTAGGTGTTCGGTCCGGCGTTCGTTCAAAAAGACCTGAGAAGTGGTCAATCGTGACATCGCGTGTTTCAATTGGCCCATGCAAAAGTGAGGTCACCCGTATCCTGGCATGCAGGGCGCCCACACTCACCATATCTGGACGGCTTCCTCCGGGAATATTGGCCAGATGCAGATCCTTGGCATCTATCGTGATCCAGCGTCCAGCGCGAACGCGTAGAGAACCGATCGTGACCGTTCGGCCTGTGGCTTTTTCGAGCTTCTGGGTCGCAAGTGCAGCGAAATCTTTCTGGTCGATCCAGAACCAGCCGCCCCCGATGATCGCACTACAAACGACAAGAAGGCAGAGGAACGCCCCAAGAAGCCATTTAAGCAAGAGAAAGTCTTTCCAAATACCGAATATAAAATTCTACAATAACTGGAAGATCTCTGGAGCGGGAGAGTTTGTCTGGAAAAAATAATTTTCCAGAACATTTCATTGGGTTTCAAATGAATGCTGTTCAGAATGTTGACTGAATGCGTCCGACGACCGCATCCCCGTTGCGACCATAGAGGTTAATGGTGGCGGAAGAGCGACTGACAATGAAGTGGTTATAGTCTAGCATAAATTTGAAATAACGATTGGGATACCAGCTCAGGCCTGTCGCCCAGACAATCTGCTGTCCACCACGGATGCCATCTGCATCACCGATGCGGCTGTTTAGATCCGCCACACTGTAACGGGCTGCGATTTCCAGAGCTCCCCAACGATCATGCAGTGGGTCAAATTCCTGATCTGGAGAAACGCCTGGGGCAAGAAATCCTCCTTCCTGAATGCTGTATCGTCGCGGGTTCCCAAACAGCGTGTACCCAACGGCCCCATACCACCCCTGAAATCCAAGTGAGGGCAGGCCGCCCGAGCGTTCGACACCAATGCGATAATACTCGGCTTTGACCAGGAGCCGCTTCCATCGCAATGCAAACTCCGGCCCTGCCGACCAGAGCTGTGCAACATTACTGATAGCGCCTGTGGTCATAAGAATGGATTCACCCAGATTGATTTCCGGGCGTTGAGCAAAGGTGTAACTGCGGCCGGTTGCGCTTTTTGCCACCTTGAAAGACGCAATGGATGAAATGCCGACATGCATGTCCACATCTTTGGTCACGATCGGGCGCCCTGCGACCCGGAAAGTCCCGCCAGTCTGACTATCTGTGATGTTGTCCCCGATGCTGGCGTAATAACCACGTTCGTTGCGGTTACCCCATTCCTGGCCAGTGAAGTAACTGCCAATCCACCAGCGATCGGCATAGTGCATGCCGCCGACACTGAATCTGGCATCGTTAGCGGCGATCGTACGAACAAGGTCAATGATTGCCGGGCGTTCGACAAACATGAAGTCATTCGAACTTTCTGCATCTTCTTCCGTCACACGCGGCTGAAAATATCCAACGGTCAGGACTGTGTTGTGGAGGCCGGCATAATTGATGTTGGCTTCGTAAAGGCCGACCTGCCCGTCATTATTGCCATGCCCAAAGTCGGGCGTGACGTTTGCGACCCAGTCCTTGTAGCGGAAAGTGAACGGAATGCGGAGACGCCGACTGTTGGACGTGAAGCTGTTGAAGTTGCCGCGGTCCTCCCCATTCCTACGTGAAACGCTTGGGAAACCTCCAAAATCTTCCTGAAAAGCCAGACCGATGGATAAGGCGTAGGCACCGTCAGATGTCTTGAAGGTCGGACGTCCATTTGGGAAGCCAATCTTGATCCCCCCAACACTGACTTCCTCATCCTGAGCTGTGGCGGCCCTGAAATCTTGCCACGATGTCACGATACCGCGGTCAGATGGCGGCGTGTCCTGCGGGTGGGCGCCAGGTCTGTGGGTTGTGAGTGGGGCAATTGCCGGCATGGCCTGAAGGAGGGGAGGAGGCGGGAGAAAGGCCGCGCGTTGTCGGTAGGGATTCGCTTCTGTCTCTTCACGCTGATGTGCGAGGACGGCTCGTGCCTGCCTGATCTCCTCATTGCGCTCTTTCTTGAGTTTCTGAACTTCAGCCTGCATCGCCCGGATCTGGCGCTCCATGATTTCCAGTCTATCGGCAGAGAAAGCGGGAAGGGCGGGAGCCAGAGATAATAAAAGGGTCGTTGCTGCGAGGGAACTCAAACGGGGCAAAGAGACATACATAAGCGAAAGGGCGTCCTGGAGGGGCAGCTCGTCTGTCGGGGCCAATATCGCAAGCGTAATACAAGCGAAGGCCGACTACTTTAGACAGAAACCACAATGAGGTGCGTGTCATTGTGCGACAGGAAACTCGCTGCTGCAGACGATATTGTTCTTGTCTCATGCTCCATAAAAAAAGGCGGGTCGGATCCATGATCCGCCCCGCCTGTCTGAGAAAAGGTAGAGTGTTAGAAACCAGCCTGAATTCGGGCTGCAATAGAGTTTCCGGTGCGACCGTACAGGTTAGTCGCCTGCATGCTGCGAGACACGATGAAGTGGCTGTAATCCAGCATGAAGCGGAAATGACGGTTGGGGTACCAGTTCAGGCCACCCGTCCAGACAGTCTGCTGACCACCGCGGATGACATTGCTTGGATTGGGATCGTTCAGGTTGCTGTTGAGGTCGATCACGCTGTAGTGGCCAACAACTTCAAGAGCGCCCCACTGGTTGAGAGCAGGATTGAACTCCTCAGAAGACTTGACGCCAGGGGCACCAAACGCGCCTTCCTTATAGTTGTACATGCGTGGGTCGCCGAGGATCGTATAAGCTGCGGAGCCGTACCAGCCCTGGAAGCCTGCAGACTTCAGGCCAGCGCCAGAGCGCTGAACACCAACATGATAGTACTCACCCTTGACGATCAGGCGCTTCCAGCGAACGCCCAGTTCAGGACCGGCAGCCCACACCTGTGCGGCATTGCTGATCGTGCCCGTTCCAGCGAGGTTGGCTTCACCGATGTCAAACTCGGGACGCTGACCAAAAGACGTGGAGCGCGAGCAGGAGGTGGTGCTCGTTCCAGTGTTGCAGGCTACGCGAAATGCGGAAATGCCTGATACGCCCACGTGGACATCCCAGTCCTTCGTGGCGACCGGACGGCCTGCGACACGAAGCGTTCCGCCTGTCTGGCTGTCAACGGTGTTGCTGCTGCCGCCACCATAATAGGTGCTGCCATTGTCAGAGCCATTTCGGTGGCCCCATTCCTGGCCCGTGAAGTACCCTGCGACCCACCAACGCTTTTCATAATGCAGCCCACCAACACTGAAACGGGCATCGCCAGCAGCGATGTTGCGGACCATGTCGGTAATGCTCGGACGTTCAAGTGTGAAGAAGTCGTTGGAGCTCTCGGAGTCCTCTTCCGTCACGCGAGGCTGGAAGTAACCAGCTGTGAGGATCGTGTTGCGGAAGCCCGTGTAGTTCAGGTTGCCTTCATAGAGTCCGACATAGCCGTCGTTATGGTTCGCACCAAAGTCAGGCGTAACGGCTGCAACCCAGTTCTTGTAGCGGAACATGAACGGAATACGCAGACGGCGCATGTTGGAGGTAAAGCTATTGAAAGCGCCACGGCTTTCACCACGGCGTGGGCCCGAATTAAAGAACCCGCCAAAGTCTTCATGAAAGGCCAGACCGATGGAGAGCGCATAAGCTCCATCAGAGGACTGGATGGTGGGGCGGCCTTTCGGGAAGCCGATTTTCACACCGCCGACAGTGACTTCTTCGTCCTGGGACGTTGCGCGCTGGAAGTCAGCCCAGGAGGTGATGTCTGCACGGTCTGACGCCGGGCGGCCACTGTCCGGACCACCTGTGCCCTGCCGCACAGTGATCAGCGGCGCTGGGGATTGCTGGTGTGAGCCGATGTAGCTGCTGCGCTGACCGTAAGGGTTGTTTTCAGCTTCTTCACGTTGGCGGGCAAGGACGGCTTTGGCCCGCTTGATCTCGTCGTTATGCTCTTTCTTCAGGGCATTCAACTGCGCCTGCATCGCGTGGATCTGACGTTCCATGATTTCCATCTGGTCAGCCGCATGTGCCTGTCCAGCGAATATTCCAAGAGACATCAGGGTCGAAGTCGCCAGAAGAGCAGTTGTTCTTCGGAGAGAAAAAGTCATTGCCGTGGTGCGTCCTTGCATGAATGGCAGGTGATCCACAGCGGAGGTATCTGATTCCGTTTTTCGAAGAGTGGGAAGGTTTCATGACGGGAAAAAGACTCATTTATGACAAACCCTGTCATCTCTTTGAAAATATGTGTCTTTTAGGAAAGGACGAAATTTCCCCGTTATTTGGCTCTTTCGGGGAATGAAAAATGGGTGTGATATTTGTGCATCAGGCCCTCTGAGCCTGTCATGAAACTATCATGAGGCTCCCCCTGTTTCCCTTGAAGGGCTGGGGCTAGTACATAACTCCGTTTACCAATGCCCGGTTAGGGATCATCATGATTAAGAACAAGCTCGCGCTTTTCGGTTTTGTCGCAATGACGGCCCTTGGTTCTGTCTCGCTGTCTTCCGCCCGTGCTGCGGAAATCACGGGTGCAGGTTCCAGCTTTGCCGCTCCCATCTATGGGGCATGGGGTGCTGGCGCCAAGACGCAGATCGGCGTCAACGTGAACTATCAGAGTGTCGGCTCCAGCGCCGGTCAGGATCAGGTTATCGCTCGTACCGTCGACTTCGGCGCTTCGGACAAGCCGATGGCTGGCGATCGTCTGGCTGCTGAACACCTGTATCAGTTTCCGACCGTGATGAGCGGCATTGTCGTTGTCGCTAACGTTCCTGGAATTGAGCCAGGTAGCCTGCGTCTGGACGGCCCGACGCTTGCTGCCCTGTATGATGGCGAAATCACGGAATGGGATGACGACCGCATCAAGGCCCTGAACCCGGGTCTGAAGCTGCCGGAAACGGATGTTGCGCCTGTTCACCGCGCGGATGGTTCTGGCACGAGCTTTGTCTTTACGTCTTATCTGTCCCAGGTTTCCCCTGAGTGGAAGCAGAAGCTGGGTGCTGGCACGTCAATCGCATGGCCGGGTGGCTCTGGCGCTCGCGGCAACGACGGCGTGGCAGCAATGGTCAAGCAGACGGAAGGTGGCATCGGCTACGTCGAGTATTCCTATGCCGCACAAAACCATCTGAATATTGCCCAAATGAAGAACCATACGGGTGCATTCGTGTCCCCGACGCTCAAGAGCTTTGTGGAAGCTGCAAACGCTGCTGACTGGGTTTATGCTGATCATTATGCTGTGAACCTGCTCGACACGGCTGGCGCAGGCGCTTGGCCTATCGTAACTGCAACATTCGTCCTGGTTCCGACGAACCCGAAGGATGCAAAGGCCGCCAAGGCTGTTCGTGACTTCTTCGCCTGGGGCTTCCAGAACGGTGACGCGGACAATGCCCGCCTTGATTATGTTGGCCTGCCGAAGAGTGTGAAGGACAGCGTGCTGGCTGGCTGGGGGAAATAATCTTCCAGTCTTCCCTGTTTTCCTGATCGTTTCTGCTTTTTCGGGGATGGTCAGGGCGCATAAAAAGGCGTTGAGTACCGGAACGGGCTTCTCTTTAATGGGGGCCCGTTTTCCTGTTTATCGCCCTGCCATGACGTGGTGTACTTTTGTCCACTTCCTCCACCCCTGATGCTCCTGTAACGACCCTTTCGCCGGTCGTTCGGATTTTGATCGGCCTTATTTTCATTCTCGGACCGGTTTCGACAGATATGTATCTGCCAGCATTTCCCATGCTGGAGCATGATCTGGGGCAGGGAGCTGGTTCAGCGCAGTTGACCCTAACAGCCTGGCTCGCCGGGTTGGCGATCGGGCAGTTTACACTCGGCCCACTCTGTGACCGCTATGGACGTAAATTACCGCTTCTGCTGGGGCTGGTGGTCTATGTGATTGCGTCTGCCCTGCTGGCCGTGGTCACAAACTTCCACCTGTTCTGCATTCTGCGTTTCATCGCGGCCATGGGAGGGGCGACAACGTCGGTAGCGCCACGAGCCATGGTGCGGGACGTTGCTACCGGGCCTGCTGGTGTGAAGCTGATGTCCCAGCTGATGCTGATTTTTGGTCTCGGGCCGCTTCTGGCACCTTCCATCGGCAGTTTTCTGCTGGATCTGGGGGAGTGGAGACTGATTTTCTGGGTTGGCGCAGGGTTCGGAGTGTTGCTGTTTATTGGAACGTGGTTCCTGCTGCCAGACACGTTTCCACCAGAGAAGCGGTTTGCACTCCCTTTTACAGGCGTGGTCACCCGGTATTGGGGGCTGATTACAGAGCCGCTGTTCTGCTCTGCCGCCATGGTTGCGAGCTTTGGCACCTTTACGATGTTTGCCTATCTTTCCAATGCCCCGGCTCTTTTTGAAGGCATTCTGCATTTTTCGCCGCGTCTGTTCGCCATCTTCTTCGGGCTGAACGCGGTAGGCTTCGTAATTGGATCACAGATCAATGCACGGATGGCGCAGCGCTTTCTGTTTACCAGAGTTATGGAATACGGAATGCTGGCTGTTCTGACTTTCACACTGCTTGGTGTGCTGGTTTGTTCGCTGGGGCTGGTTGGGCCACAAAACCCCTGGATACTCTGTATCCTGATCTTCTGCACGACGTCGTCGCTCGGATTTGTCGGGCCAAACGCTGGTGTTCTGGCCCTGACGCATCACGGGCATCAGGCAGGAGCAGCATCTGCCCTGATTGGTACACTGAACTGGACCATCGCAGGAGGCGCAGGCATTTTAATGGCGCTGCTACCGTCACACTGGATCGGGTCCACATCAGTGGGCATGATGATCGGAATCATGGGCTGCTGGATCAGCGACTTGTGGCGTCGTCGTCTGGATCCGAACTCCTATTTATCCGTTCGTCACTGAAGCCCTGCTCGCGAAGAGCCAAGGCGTGACCAAAGGCTGAATGTCAGCCTTTGGAAGAAACGCGGTCAGCTGCAACGGTAGCGATCATCAGAGCGCCGATAACAGGCACGAATGCGACCATTGAGAACTGGGCGAGAAGATTCGTTGGCAGGCCGATCAGGTGGATCAGGGTCATGGACGTCATGGAAGTTTTCTCCGTTTTACTTGCCGTTGATGGCGTGGGACGGGAGAAACTCCAGAAACCACTTTCAAGGCAACAAATGAAGACGCGGGATCAGACCTGCGTTTAACGCATAAATCCCTGCCAGAACTTTGCTGCAATTCATGAAATGCACTCCCCTGACCCAAAACAGCGATTATTTCACGTTTCAGTTCAGGGATGTTCTATTGTCGCTTCCCTAGCAATTTAAGGTATCAAAATCTGGGAACTAGCCCATTCGCGCAATAAAATTGCGCGAGGCCTCAATTTTTCTTGGGGGACGAAAGAGAAAGCCCGTCGCGTCGTAGCCCGTGCCAACTGAGAAGCGTGTCCGCCAGAAAGAAGAAAAGAGCGCCAACAGTGCAGGCCAGAGCTATGCCGAAAAAGGCTAGCAGCCATGTGGATGTGCTTGCATCGCGCAGTGAGCCGACAAAAAGAGCCATTGCCGCGCCGCAGGTCGAGGCCCCGCCGATGGCGTTGAGCATGATGGCGGCGTCCAGAACAAAGATTCGCCGATGGAGTCTGAGCTCGTGGGCTGCCAGCCGTTCCGGTGTATAAAAAGGGTCTGGCGTATCGGTGTCGGAAGGCGGGGCAGCCAGTTTTTTTCGCACGTCTTCTAGGTGGTCTGCCACACGGGCAAGACGTGTGTTGAAAACGTTGATCAGTGTTCCAATGCCAGAAAGCATGAAAACTGGCGTCAGTGCGACTTGAATCAGATGGGCGGCGCTGTCGACCGCATCGGGGTCATAAGAAACAGGAAAAGGCATACCGCTCTCTATACTGTATCTTCCGAGAGCGAAAAGATGGCGTGCTCTGGAAAACATACCCCCGGATGGAGTAGGGAAAGACGACCATTTTCAGAGATGCCTGTCTTATGCCGATTTATTCCCGTCTATTGCGCTCCGCCTGTGCGATGTTTGGCTTGGGGATTGGTATGGCTCCGCTGGCATTCGGGCAGGCCGTGATGCATTGCTCGGGAACGGCGGCACAAGTTGAATTCGCCTGCCACACCTGGACGGAAATCGACCGCTCCGTTCATGGCGGTACGGATACTATTATCATTCCTGTCGGCGGTACGGAGCAAAGCGGGCCTTACATGGCTGTTGGCAAGCATAATGTGCGGGCGCAGGTTCTGGCTGACGAAATTGCCAGACAGGCCGGGCAGACGTTTGTAGCCCCCGTCATTGCTTATGTGCCGGAAGGTTCAACCTCCCCGCGAACCTCTCATATGCGTTTTCCGGGAACGATTTCCGTACCGCCTGCCGTGTTTGAAGGAATGCTGAAAGGTGCTGCTGAAAGCTTTCGTGTGCAAGGTTTCCGGAAAATCGTTTTTCTGGGAGATCATGGGGGCTATCAGGCGTCCATGGCGCATGTGGCTCAGGAGCTGAACACGCGATGGAAGGGTCAGGCAGCAGTTCTGGACCTGCGCGATTATTATGAAGTTATTCCCCATCAGTATGCTGATGCCCTGAAAGCGCAGGGCCATGCAGCAGAAGTGGGTATGCATGCGGAGCTGAGCGATACGTCCCTGATGCTGGCCGTGGATCCGTCCCTGGTTCGTCAGGAAGCACTTCGCACTGCTCCAAAACCCAGTGTCACCGATGGCGTTTATGGCGGGGATCCGCGCCAGGCTACGCCCGGACTGGGACGTATCGGCACAGAGATGCAGATACGCACCGCTGTAACGGCACTTCAGTCCTTCAACAGGAGCCATCCATGAATTTCAAGACCCCCCTTCTGGCGGCGCTGACGCTGCTGGGAGCCTCTGCGGCGCAGGCCCAGACCACGGCTCCTGCGGATGCAAGTGCACCAATTCCTGTGCCTCCGGCCCCGGCCGCTCCAGCAGCTCCGCCAGCGATGGTGCCTGTCTCGGCGCCAGCGCCTGCTGTTTCATCTGTTCCCGTGGCCGCTCCGGTTGCTTCAGATGCGGTGCAGACCATTCCGGGCATGCCAGCCGTGATTGATCCGCACAATATTTATAGCGAGACCACGCCGTCCCATATTTCCCCGGCGATCGCTCATGATCCGGCGCGGGTTTATGTCCCGAATCTGCGTGGAAACAGTGTCTCCGTTATTGATCCGGTGTCTTTTCAGGTTGTGGATACCTACCCCGTTGGTCGCTCCCCGCAGCACGTCGTGCCGTCCTGGGATCTTCGGACGCTGTGGGTGACCAACAACAGTGAGGGACGTCCGGATGGCTCCCTGACGCCGATCGACCCTGCGACCGCAAAGCCCGGCGCAAATATCGCAGTGGACGATCCTTACAACATGTACTTCACCCCAGATGGCAAGTACGCGATCACGGTGGCTGAAGCCCACAAGCGTCTTGATTTCCGCGACCCGCACACGATGGAGCTAAAGGGCTCAGTCGAGACGCCGGAGTGCAAAGGCGTCAATCACGCTGACTTCTCCATTGACGGCAAGTACGCGATCTTCACCTGCGAGTTTGGCGGTTATGTTGCCAAGGTCGATACCGTGAACCTGAAGATGATCGGTATGCTGAAGCTGTCCAAGGGTGGAATGCCGCAGGATATTCTGACGGCTCCAGACGGGCATAAGTTCTATGTTGCCGACATGATGGCTGACGGTGTGTTCGTTGTGGACGGTGACTCCTTTACGGAAACCGGCTTCATCCCAACGGGTATTGGCACGCATGGCCTGTATCCAAGCCGTGATGGCAAGGTCATGTATGTGGCGAACCGCGGTTCCCATCGCATTCACGGCAAGCGCGGTGGTCCGGGTGGAGTGTCCATCATCGATTTCGCGACGGACAAGGTCATCAAGACCTGGATGATTCCGGATGGTGGTAGCCCGGATATGGGCAATGTCAGTGCTGACGGCAAACTGCTCTGGCTGTCTGGTCGTTTTGACGACGTGGTTTATGCCATCGACACGGACACGGGGGCTGTCCGCAAGATCCCTGTTGGAGCAGAGCCACATGGCCTGACCGTTTGGCCGCAGCCAGGCCGTTACAGTGTGGGGCACACTGGCATTCTGCGCTGATCTGAGATGAGCGATGATGGAGACGTCAGTTGATGTCTCTATTGTTGAAAGCCCGGCAGAGATGCCGGGCTTTTTTATTACAGAGATCAGGGCGTCTTTGTGCGCGCTGGCGTTTGGCCGTTGTCGTTTCTGGTTTCACTTCGCGTGATGCCGGGCGCTATAGGCGAAGTCTGTGAGTGTGGACCAATTAGGGTCTCTTCGAGAGAGCGTCCTGGAAAGACGCTCTGTGTGTCGCTCTGATATGAGGCGCATGATGTGCGCACGAATACTTGCAAGCATTTTGCTCCCAGATCCGGTAATGTCCGGAAACACATGAGAGAAAAGGTGACTCGAAGATGTTGATTGCTTCGATGTTGTGCTTCACTTTAACGGTTATTGCAGGCGTATGGCTTGGCCTCTGCGTTCTCCGAAGCAAGCGTCCGTTGAAGGCTCTGTTGCCAGTCCATGTCGGGTTTGCCCTACTCGGCGCAGTTTTCATGATGGTCGCACTGGCGAATGGTGACAGCCGACTTATGCTGAATGTCGCTTTAGCCGTGGCTGTTGCTGCCTTTGGCCTTCTCATGGGGTGGGCAAGGCGGCGGGGCTATGTGATTGCCCCGCTCTACATGTGCCATATTCTGCTGGCAGTGATGTTTTACCTGTCTCTGGTCAGCTTCACGCTCTTCCCAAACTTTTAAAACGCCTTCTGTAGGGATCAGGCTTTCTCAGGTGCGGGCTGAACGGTCCGCGGTCCTGTGTCGTTGGCGACCTTGAACTGCATGGTGTTGCCTGGCGGTGTGGTGGTGTAAGCCGTCGGCGTATAGAATTTGACGCCTTCTTCCGCGAAGCGGTTGGTCACGATACGGTTGAATTCGCGTTTAACCTTCCACTTCATCATCGGTGTGGTTCGGATGCTGCCAATCAGGGTGGCGCCTCCGCTGTCGCTCTGATCCACGCCCAGATCTGTGTAGTCGGACAGGATCATCGGCCCGAAAACCGGATCAGCACGCATTTCCTTAACGGCTTTTTCCATGATGGCAGAGACGCGTGGCAGGTCTTCCGACAGATCAAGCTGCTGCTTGATGACGATCTGGTTGTAGCCGCGCGCTGTGTTGGCAATGGAGGAGACGGACGAGAACGGGATGATGTGCAGATCGCCTGTAATGTCGCGCACCTTTACAGTCCGGATTGAGAGGTTTTCTACTGTTCCCGAGACGCCTCCTGTCGTAACCCAATCACCGACCTGGATTGCGTCTTCAACGAGCATGAAGAAGCCCGTGATGAAGTCCTTCACCAGACTTTGGGAACCGAAAGCGATGGCTGCGCCAAGGATACCTGCACCGGTCAGAAGTGGCGTTACGTTAATGCCGATCTGCGAGAGTGTCGTCACGGCAACGATGATGATGATGATGGCCAGAAGAACGGTGCGGATGATTGGCATCACCGTTCGCAGGCGGGTTGCTCGGGAACGCTGGCCTGAGGTCTCGAAAGACGAGAGCTGCCGGTTCAGCATGATGTTGACCATTTCCCAGATTGCAGCAGCCACAGTCGCTGCAATCAGCATCGTCAGTGCGGTATCCATCAGACGACGGCCCAGGGCATTCTTGATGAAGAAGCCGAAGGTTGGCAGGCCCCATGCTTCTGTGATGGCAACCAGCGTGAGGAACAGAATGGCCCCCGTCAGCACCATGCGTGCGACAGGGTAGTATCGGTCAGCGCGTTTCTGAAGTTCCGGAAACCGCTCCACAAGCTGTGGATTGACGCGGAAAAATCGGTCCTGAAGCCCGTAGGCCAGAACCGCACCCAGACGGGACGCTACGAGCACACCGATCGTGACGCCTGTTGTTTTGAGAATCCAAGCGTAGCCGCCCTGCAGATGGGCTGCCCAGACAATCCAGAGGGAAATATCCAGGAACATGGCAGGCACCCACCACAGGCGCGTGATGGCGGCAATAACCGTCCACATTCCTGTTTTTTTGCCAACCGTGCTGGGCTGGAGCGCATTGCTGACAATGTGACGGATGCGCCAGATGAAGGCGGCGATCAGCACGTGTTCAACAAGAACGACGGCTCTGATCATGGCATCCGTCCCACGGGGGGCCAGATTGAACTGTGCGCCAAGTTCAGAGAGGCAGATGACAATGGCGGGAGCCGCAACCAGTACGTTCCACCACCGTGTCACCATGAATGCCGTCGGCGTGCTCGCCGGCAGGAGCCGGATGGTCGGTGATCGTGGAGTGAGACCCGTCTCGACCAGAAGGTAGAGTGTGCGTGCCCCGGCGTAAGAGTATGCGAGCGTCAGGATAACGTTCACCGTTCGCTCAGTCAGGGGCAGAACCAGTACCGCCAGACCTGCCAGAAGCAGGAATGCCATAACAGGCAGGGCTTTGAGCAAAAAATGACCCAGGGCGTAAGGAATACGGGACAGGAAACGGAGCGTCTCGACCTGACGTCTCTGGTCTTCTGCGCGGGTTTGGCTGGAGTTGCTCGTGGCGTCGGTGTCGGCTGGGAGAGGTGCCGGATCTGTCTCAGGGAGCGCCTGAATGTTCCGGACTTCCCGCGCCTGTGCCTTGAGCGTCAGGTTCTGGAGCGGTTTACGCAGCATCAGCGCGATGGCCCGTTCAAGCCCCAGACCACATGCAATAACCAGCGCGGCAATTCCAAATGCATGCAGGATTGGCGCGCGTGTTTCTGCCGACAGCATCTGTGACCTGAACCAGTGGCCGACCAGCCCCAGATCACTGAAGAGGTTCAGGAAGTTGTGAACATATCCCAAAGACTGCGTACGAACGCTCTTCAGACCGTTATCAATCTCTGGCGACACGTCCGGCATGGTCGCGGCCTTGGACGCAGGGCTTGCCGCAGGCGTGTCTGTCTGTTTGACACCACGCGCCATGAGGGAGAGCGTGTGTGTGAAGTTGTCACGCTGTTTGGGGTCATTCAGAACATTCAGAAGCTGCTGGGCTTCCTGAGCCGACAGGGGAGCCGCCGTGGGGCTGACTGTCGCTGCTGCGGCTTTTGCAGGTGTTGTTTCCGCCCAGCTGAAGGGTGTTGCCAGCAGGGCCGTCAGGAAAACCAGAAAGGCCATGAAGGAATGGCGTTTCTTTTGACGGGGTGTTCGTGACTGGACTGGCCGTGAAGGGGAACACATCGGTCTGAAATGTCCTTGATATGCCTTGAAACTGGAGCATGTCCGCGCAAGGTGGGGTCTGTTCTGGCCGGGAGGGCCCTTTTCAAGCAGGAGTGCCACAGGATGAGGCCCTCTGTCCAAAAAGTGATGCGTTATTCTGCGGCTTCCAGTGAAGGGACTGAGGCCGCTGCCCCGCTTTCATTTGCCTCCAGCGCTTCCAGTGCATCTGCATGGTCGATCCCCCACAAATAGAGCTGTTCAATGGGCTCGACGAAGACCTTCCCGAGAGATGTCAGGCTGTATTCCACATTGGGTGGCATGATCTGGTGGATCTCACGACAGACGAGTCCCTTTTCTTCGAGCTCTCTTAGAGTCTGGGTCATCATTTTTTTTGAAAGACCAGGAATGCTCCGCTGAAGGCGGCCGGGGCGTGAACTTCCTCCCAGAAGATGGAGCGTATGGAGGATCATGGTCGTCCATTTTCCGCTGAAAAGTCTCAGAACCCGGCGTGGCGCGCAGTCTTCGTCAAAGGGAGCCCGGCGATAGTGGGCTGGGAGGGAAGTTGTCATTTTTTGGGAACCTTTTGGTATCCAGGGCACAATATGGTGCCGTCTGGAACTGTTCACGCCAAGGGCTCAAATGGATGGCGAACTACTTTTCGGGAAAGGAGACCCTGATGTCCCGTATTGCTCTTGTTGTCGGATCAACTGGAATTGTTGGCCAGACGCTTGCGACGCGCCTCGTTGCCGAGGGCTGGACTGTTCATGGGCTGGCACGCCGGCCCCGGCACGACATGGCCGGTGTTCTGCCGATTGCGGCAGACCTGTTGGATCTGAACAACCTTAAGTTGGCCCTGAAGGATCTGACGCCCACACACGTCTTTTTCTGTTCCTGGCTTCGTCAGCCCACGGAAGAAGAAAACTGTCGCGTTAATTCCGCGATGGTCCGCCATGTGTTCGAGGCACTTCCCGCGCCAGAGAGGCTTGAGCACGCTGCGCTTACAACGGGTATGAAGCATTATCTTGGGCCATTTGAATCTTATGCTTCAGGTGAGCCACCCCAGACGCCATTCCGCGAGGACATGCCGCGTCTGCCCTTGGCCAATTTCTATTACGATCAGGAAGATGTGCTGTTTGCCGCCGCGGAAAAATACGGCTTTTCCTGGAGCGTACATCGTCCCCACACCATCATCGGATATGCAGTTGGCAATGCGATGAATATGGGGAGCACTTTGGCTGTTTACGCGACGATCTGCCGTGAAACGGGACGTCCCTTCGTTTTCCCTGGCTCGCCTGTACAGTGGGATAGCCTTACCGACCTGACTGATGCCCGTCAGTTGGCCAGGCAGCTTCTCTGGGCGTCAACATCTGAAAGCGGATGGAATGAAGCCTTCAACGTGGTGAACGGGGATGTGTTTCGCTGGAAGTGGCTGTGGCCTCGCCTTGCTGCATGGTTCGGCTTGGAAGCAGCACCTTATCCCGGCCACGCGACAGATCTTGAGGAAACCCTGTCGCAAGATGGAGACTTGTGGGCGCAGATTACTGAGAAATATGGCCTGACCGAAAGTCGGATCGATCACCTGGCGTCTGCCTGGCATACGGACGCGGATCTGGGGCGTCCTGTCGAATGTGTGACGGACATGTCCAAGAGCCGTCTGGCAGGGTTTGACGGGTGGCAATATACGCCAGACTCGTTCTTCGATTTGTTTGAGCGCCTGAGAGCGGAGAAACTGATTCCCTGAGACAAAAACCATAAAACAGGATTTATTTAGTCCCGTTTGTGGAAAAGCACTGTTTTCTCAGACATAGAGTGTTATGCAGGCTGTCCTGTTTTGTCCTGAGGGAATGAGACTACCTTGCGTCGTGTGTTAAGTCTGTTGGCCCTGCTTGCAGCGGGGATATGTGGTCTTGGTGTCAATGGGGCCTCTATTGCAGCGGAAAGCCCTGCTGTCGTCTCAGCCAATGATACGGCAACTCTGATTACTGACCGTGATTCAATCGGTCCGGACCAGTCATTGCGTGTTGGGTTGAGGCTGCAACTTAAACCGGGCTGGCACACATACTGGATCAACCCTGGAGATGCCGGGGACACTCCGACGCTTGACGTAACGGCGCAGGGCGGGGCAACTGGCAAGACTTCGGACATCCACTGGCCGATGCCAGTTCGCCTGAGCGAAGGCGGTCTCATGTCCTACGCCTATGTCGGAGATGTGCTGCTTCCCGCCAGTCTGACCTTAAAAGGGACTGGCGAGACCACCCTTCATGCACATGCAGAATGGCTTGTTTGTGCCGAAGTCTGCATTCCTGAAAGCGGTGATTTTTCGCTGGCACTGCCTGCGTCTTCCGGTCCCGCTCCTGAAGGCGCTCAGGCTGGCCTGTTTCAGGCCGCAGATGCGAAAATGCCGATTCCGTCTCCCTTCAAGGCGCATGTTTCTGCTGATGGTGTCCTGACGCTTGAAGGCAGAGGACTGTCCTCCACAGCAGTTTCGGAAGCCTGGTTTTTGCCGGAAGAAGGTGGCCTGATTGATCAGGTTGCTCCGCAGCCGCTGAACGTTGGCAAAGACGAGCTTTCTCTTCACCTGAAGTTTCTGAAAACTGCTCATCGGGATGCGCCGCTTAAGGGGCTGGTCGTGTTGAAGGATGAGGCTGGTCAAGAAAGCCCTATCCAGATTTCTGCTGAACAGACGGTGGGTCCAACCAAAGTAGAAAATGCCGCAGCAGCGCCCGCGCCTGCTTCCGCAGACGCCGTACCAACGGGTACTGGTTGGCTCCGTGTGATGCTGTTCGCTTTTGTCGGCGGTCTGATCCTCAATCTTATGCCTTGTGTTTTTCCAGTTCTGGCCATGAAAGCCTTGTCATTGGCGAAGATGGGCGGCGTTGGGCGACGTGTGCAGTTGCAGAGTGCACTGTTTTACACGCTGGGCGTTACAGGAGCCTTCGCAGTTCTTGGTCTTCTGATGATCGGACTGCGCCTTGCCGGATCCTCAGCTGGATGGGGCTTCCAGTTCCAATCAGCGGGATTTGTGGTTGGTGTATGCTGGCTGCTGTTTGGCATGGCTCTGAACTTGCTTGGCGTCTTTGAAATCAGCGCGGGGCGGTTAGGTCAGTTGCATCCACATGGTGCAGGTCATGCTGGTGACATGATGACGGGGCTATTGGCTGTCATCGTCGCGACGCCTTGCACGGCTCCGTTTATGGGAGTCGCCATTGCAGGAGCTTTGGGTGGCCCCGCTGTGATGGGGCTGCTGGTCTTTCTTTCCATGGGGCTTGGGTTGGCCGCTCCCTATGTGCTGGTGGCAAGTGTTCCGGGTCTCGCATCGCGGATGCCAAAGCCGGGAGCATGGATGGGTGTGTTGAAGCAGGCTTTGGCCTTCCCACTTCTGGCAACCTGCGTATGGTTGCTGTGGGTGGCGACAATTGAGCGCGGTGTGAATTTCGTAGTCGTGGCAGGCGGCGGTCTTGTGTTGCTGGGCTTTGCGGCCTGGATCTACGGCATAGGGCAGCATCGCGCGATGCGGGAAGGTGGAAGGGGCACAGTTCTCTTCTGCCGTGTTGTAGCCGTTCTGTGCATGGTCGTATGTGGGGCAGGCTTGTCCCGTAGTCTTGCCGAACCGGTATCTGCAACAGCGACGTCTCCTGCCACGTCAGCTGATAATCAAATTCAGTCGTTTTCAAGTGAGAAGCTGGCAGACCTTCGTGCAAAGGGAGAGCCGGTTTTTGTCGATATGACGGCGTCCTGGTGTATCACCTGCATGGTGAATGAACGGGTGGCGCTCGATGTGGACTCTGTCCGTAAGGCGTTCAGTGCTCGGCATGTCGCTTATCTCAAGGGCGATTGGACCAACAGGGACGCTGGAATTTCCGCTTACCTGAAAGCTCACGGGCGCGATGGCGTCCCTCTCTATGTTTATTATCCAGCGCATGGATCGGAAGTTGTATTACCGCAGATACTGACGCCAGGTTTGGTTTTAGGAATTATTGGCCACTAAGTTCTCAGCTCATTTTGATACAAAAAGCCCTGCTTCACATGTGAAGCAGGGCTTTTTTTGTCTGACGGTCTTAACGATTTGTGTGCTGCGGATCATCCTGTGGATTCACGTAGGTCATGGTAAATGGACCTGTTCCTGAAACCTGCACAATGGCGCCTTGTGTCCCAGCTTTGAGTGCGTGCGGAACATTGGGAGGGAGATGAACAAACCCTCCGGCTGTCAGGATTTTTTCATCGTTCGCTGTGATGCTCTCGCCAATGTAATGATGCACACTTCCTGCGAGGACCGTGAGCATTTCATCCATGTTGTGCGTATGGGGTGGAATGGTTGACCCTGCGGGCATCATAACACGCATGGTAAAGGGGCCGGGCTTGTCTGAGGCTCCATACAGGAAGGACATACGTGTTCCACTTGGGAACATGGGAGGCGCAGCTTTCCAGACAACATTCTCTCCGCCCTGAACAATTCGAATGTCGGCAGTCGTCTGTGCGAGGGCGCCGCTTCCTGACAGACAGTAGATGAGGGCGCTGGCAGAAAATATCCTGAGAAAAGACATAGGATTGTCCTTAGATGTTCTGGCTTATGCCTGCCCTTCCTAACGCGGTGTAGAGTTTGTCGTTCAGCATGCTGCTTCTGAAGTTATATCTCTGTCGGATGCAGGAAGGTTTTTTCCACTTCTGCAATCACCAGTCTCGCGGCTCCGGAAAGTTGTCGCGCCTGATCTACACATAGAGCGAGGGTCAGTGGGGATACGTCCCGGTTCGAAATGGGGACAAAAGCCAGTTCGCCACTAAGAATTTCCTTCATGGCATCCAGACGACTAAGGATTCCCAGCCCGACGCCCTCCAGAACCAGTGACTTGATCATCTGGATATTATCTGAGGATGCTGCAGGCTGAACGCTGACATTGCTGTCAATTTCCAGAATTTCAATCTGCCGCTGCAGCGCAAGAGGCTGCTGGGGCATAACCATCGGATATTCAGCACAGATGCTGAAGCGGGCGTCCTTGTGGTGGGCAATCGGATGGTCGGGAAGACAGACGAAGCCTAAAGGATAATCGATATGGGTTCGGACCAGCAGGCCACGGGCCTGTGTCGGATTCAGGAGAAGCGCAAAATCAACGTCTCCGCTGATGAGGGCCTGCTGAATGACAGCGTTATCCAGAACGTGAGTGCAGATTGTGATGCCTGGATGGCTTTTTCGGAGATCTTTGAGAATGCGTGGCAGAAATCCGGTCGTCAGAGCATCTGGCAGAGCGATGTCCACCTGTCCCCGTCTCAATCCGCGCATATCTTCCAGTTGGGTGCGGACTTCTTGCATCTCCCGCGTCCACTGCTTGCCTTTGGTGTACAGGAGTTCGCCAGCAGCGGTCAGTCGCAAGCCGCTGGGCAGCCGTTCGAAGAGGGGGGTGCCGAGAGCTTCCTCACCGTGCAGGATCTGACGATCGATGGCAGATGCCGCAATCCGCAGATGTTCAGAGGCCTTCCGGATCGAGCCGTATTGGGCAACGGACAGGAAGTAGCGAAGGAAGCGGGAAAAAACCGGCATGGGATACGCTCTTTTTTCGAGAACGGCAGGGACGTTTTTCTGAGATATACGAGATTACCCCTCTATGAAACACTTCAGAGCGGCAGGTGAACCCTGTCATTTTGACATAGGAAGAAACTCTGGTCATTTCTTATGAAAGACCACGATCCTGTGCCCGTTCTTTAGGATAAGATGCTCATGACACGTTCTCCTTCCCCGACTGACGGCCTGGCCACCCTTTCGGCGCAGGTTCATGAGGATCTGGCGAAGATCAGGTATGCGACGGGGAATTGGAATATTCCGGTTCAGAAAGATGGGGAAGATGTTCTGGATGTTGCCATCATTGGCGGCGGACAGGGTGGTCTGACGGCCTGTTTCGGGCTGCGTCGTCAGGGTGTGACGAATGCACAGGTTTTTGAGCGCGCTGCGAAGGGTGGGGAAGGCCCTTGGGTGACATTCGCCCGAATGATCACGCTGCGGACGCCTAAGCATGTAACGGGGCCGGATCTGGGTGTGCCCAATCTGACGCCACAGTCCTGGTATGAAGCCCGGTATGGCAAGGAAGCCTGGCAGTCGCTCGACAAGATCTCGCGTCATGACTGGCAGTCTTATCTGGACTGGGTGCGTGATACCCTGGAGCTGCCGGTCGTCAACGATCAGGAACTGGTGCATGTGGAGTGGACGGACGGCCTGCTGCGCCTGACCTTCCGGAATGCTGCAGGTGTTGAGACGAAGCGCTGGGCGCGTCGGATGGTTCTGGCTACGGGGATTGACGGTGGCGGAGCATGGTTTGTCCCGCCGTTCATTTCGGAGAACCTTCCGAAATCGGTTTATGCCCATACGCACGAAACCATTGATTTCGACGCTCTGAAGGGCAAGCGGATCGGCGTTCTGGGTGCGGGTGCGTCCGCTTTTGATAATGCTGCGACGGCGTTGGAGTCCGGTGTCGGGCGTGTGGACTTGTGTCTGCGTCGTACGAAGATTCCGGCTATCAATCCGTATCGCTGGATGGAAAACGCGGGCTTTCTCGCACATTTTTCAGAACTGCCGGACCTGACCCGCTGGCGCTTTATGCGCTGCATTTACAATCTGAACCAGCCGCCGCCGCAGGATACGTTTTGGCGTTGCCGCAAGCATGAGAACTTTGCGTTCCATCCCGGTACGCCGTGGAATTCTGCGCGGATGGATGGCGATGAGATTGTGGTCGAAACGCCCAATGGCGAGATGCGCTTTGACTTCCTGATTATTGGCACGGGTTTCTCGATTGATTTGAAGCACCGTCCGGAAACACAGGATTTTGCGGACTCCGTCATGCTGTGGAGCGATCATTTCACGGCGCCGGAGGGAGAAGAGAGCACGCTTCTGTCCAGCCATCCGTATCTGGGCCAGCGTTTCCAGTTTCTGCCGAAAGATCCCTCCGATCCGAAGGCACCGATGCTGGCGGCAATCTACAACTTTACGTTTGCGTCCATGCCCAGCATGGGTCTTTCAGGGGCGTCCATCAGCGGCATGCGCTTTGGCGTTGAGAAATTGACGCGCGGTATTGCGCGTGACCTGTTTGTTGAAGATGGCGAGAAGCATCTGGAAAGTCTGCTGTCCTACGACACGGAAGAACTGATCAGCCTTGATCCGCCAACGGTTTGATGGGGGGCAGTCCAGATGAGCACGAACACCTATCCCCGTGATATGATCGGCTATGGCCGCACGCCGCCTGATCCGAAATGGCCCAATGGCGCGCGGATCGCGGTTCAGTTCGTCATCAACTATGAAGAAGGCGCGGAAAACTCGGTCCTGCATGGAGATGCGGGGTCGGAGGCTTTCCTGTCTGAAATGGTCGGGACGAAATCCATCGTAGGTGCGCGCTGTGCGCAGATGGAAAGCCTTTACGAATATGGGAGTCGCGCTGGATTCTGGCGTTTGCGTCGCCTGTTTGAAAAGGCTGGCATGACCACAACCGTGTTCGGTGTTGCCAAGGCTTTGGCGCGCAATCCGGATGCGGTGGCCGCCATGAAGGACAGTGGCTGGGAAATTGCTACGCACGGTCTGCGCTGGATTGATTATCAGGACCTCCCGGAAGACGTAGAACGCGAGCATATCCGTGAGGCAATTGCGCTTCATACGGAAGTGGTCGGGGAGCGCCCGTTGGGGTGGTATCAGGGCCGCACCAGCCCGAACACGGCCCGTCTGGTCGTGGAAGAAGGCGGCTTTGTTTACGATGCCGATTCTTATGCGGATGATCTGCCGTACTATGATCGCTCCCATGGCAAGCCGCAGTTGATCGTGCCTTACACGCTTGATGCCAATGACATGAAGTTCGCCGCGCTCAATGGCTTTACAGAGGGCGAGCAGTTCTTCCGGTATCTGCGGGATGCGTTCGACATGCTGTACGCGGAAGGGGGGCGTATGATGTCTATCGGGCTTCATTGCCGTCTGGCCGGCAAGCCTGCGCGTGCGCTGGCGCTTCAGCGTTTTCTGGAGCATGTGGCGTCCCATGAGGATGTCTGGGTCGCGTCCCGGCTGGATATTGCGCGGCATTGGATGAGTGTGCATCCGGCATGAAGATTTCCGATGTGAATGCCATGACGCCGGATGTTTTTGTCCAGACGTTTGGCGGACTTTACGAACATTCGCCCTGGGTGGCTGAAGGTGCTCTGGCAGCGCGGCCGTTTTCTGGCGTAGAGGCCATGCTTGCGGCGTTTTCTGCTGTTGTGCGGAATGCGGGCGAGGAGGCTCAGTTGGCATTGGTTCGGGCGCATCCTGAGCTTGGGCATCGCGCGGGAATTGATCCGGATCTGACGGCGGAGTCTGCATCCGAGCAGGCCTCTGCCGGGCTGGATCGTCTGACGCCTGCGGAATACGAGCGATTCAAGACGCTGAATGCGGCCTATGGGACGGCTTTTTCCATGCCGTTTGTGATCTGCGTGCGTAAAGTTGCAGCGCCGGGTCAGGTGGCCAAGACGGTCATCATGGATGAAATGGAACGTCGTCTGGGCGGGACGCCCGAGGCGGAACTGAAGGAAGCCCTCTCGCAGATCGATGCGATTGCAGGGTTGAGACTGAAAGATCTGGTGACATCATGAGCTCATTATCCACGCATATTCTGGATACGGTCTCGGGCCGTCCGGCAGCTGGCGTGTCTTTCCGGCTTTTTCAGGAAGAAGCTATTCTTTTCGAAGGCGTGACGGACCATGATGGGCGTTGCCCCCCCTTGCGGGAGATTCCGCTGGAACGTGGCACCTATCGTCTGGAATTCGAAATTGGTGCGTATTTTCGGGCGGCCGGGCATGTGCTGTCTGATCCGCCTTTTCTGGATGTTGTGCCGATTGTGTTCGGCTTAGGTGAGGGCACGCATGCGCATGTTCCGCTGCTGGCTGCGCCTTATGGATATTCCACATATCGTGGAAGCTGAGACCTGATGGCGTCTGATACTTCTGCGGTTCATCCGGTTGATGAGAAGCTCCCGCTCTGGCGTCTGGGGGCTTATGGTTTCCAGCATATCCTTGCGTTCTATTCAGCCGCGGTGATTGTCCCGATCCTTGTGGCTGGGGCTTTGCACCTGCCACAGGAAACGCTGATTCATTTGATTGATGCGGATCTGTTCACCTGCGGGATTGCATCTCTGTTGCAGTCAGTCGGATTTGGACCGGTGGGTGTTCGTCTGCCGCTTCTGCAAGGTGTGACGTTTACGGCTGTTGGCCCAATGATTGCGATTGGGTCGGCTGTTGGTGGGGGAACGCCGGGGCTGCTGTCGATCTATGGATCGGTGATTGTAGCGGGGATCGTCAGTCTGCTCATCGCACCATATTTTGCGAAGCTGGTTCGGTTTTTTCCGCCTGTGGTGACGGGGTCGATCATTCTGGTGATTGGGCTAGCGCTTTTGCCAGTGGCCGCCAATGACATCGTGTCCGGCCATGGGCCAGGGATGGTGCAGGACCGAGTTCCGTTGCGTAGTCTGTGCTACGGGCTGGGAACACTGGCGAGTATTCTGGTTGTACAGCGCCTGTTTCGTCGCTTCATTTCAACGATTGCTGTGTTGATCGGACTTTGCATTGGCACATTGGCTGCGTGGCTGATGGGCGATGCCCACTTTGGAGGCGTGGCGTCTGCGCCGCTCGTGTCCATCACACATCCGTTTTTCTTTGGGACGCCGGCTTTCCATGTGGTGCCGATCCTCTCCATGGTGATCGTCATGGTCATCACCATGGTTGAGACGATCGGCAACGTTTATGCGACTGGCGAAATCGTCGGAAAAACCATTACCCGTGAGGATATCGCGCGGACGTTGCGGGCTGATGGCATTGCGACGCTACTTGGCGGGGTCTTCAATTCCTTTCCCTACACCTGCTTTGCGGAGAATGTCGGCCTGGTTCGGATGACGGGCGTGAAGAGCCGTTGGGTTGTGGCGTCTGCGGCTGTCATCATGATGATGCTGGGGTGTCTTCCAAAACTCGGAGCAATTGTGGCGGCGGTTCCGTTACCGGTTCTGGGCGGGGCTGCTCTTGCGATGTTCGCGACAGTGGCTGTGGTTGGTGTGCAGACGCTAACGCGGGTGGATTTCAACCGTCAGAGCAATGTCATTATCGTGGGAACCAGCATCGGACTGGGAATGCTCGCGACGGCGCAGCCTCATATCTCCGATACATTTCCGATGTGGGCACAGATTGTCTTCGGAAGCGGTATTACTCTTGGGGCATTGTCCGCCATTTTTCTGCACCTGTTGTTCAACGTCCGTCGGACACTGGCTGTTGATCCGGAAGCAGAAATTGTAGTGGCTGATCTCCCTGATGAGAGAATTCTGATGGGGCTGCCTGCTGAGCCTGAAGAGCTGGGAACCGAAGGGCCTCAGCGCAGGTTCGGCTAAAGCCCTTCGGGTCAGATATTAATCCCGGCTGTTAACCTTCCGACCAGCCACATACGTAGCCTCGATGCTGCGGTCATCGCCTAACATGGTGAGGGCAAACAGGAGATCGGACAGGGTCTCAGCCGTCTGGGTCCGGATTTTCCCGAGAGGTGTTGCAGTAGGATCGAAGATACAGAGATCTGCATGCAGGCCAGGTTTGATGGCACCAATATGATCCTCAAGCCCTAAAGACTGAGCGCCTCCGACGGTTGCCAGCCAAAGGCCCTGAGCAGGATGAAGTTTCGTGCCTAACCCCTGAGCGACCTTGTATCCGTCTGAGAGGACCTGAAGCAACGACAGGGAGGGGCCAGCTCCTACATCGCTGCCAACACCGACTTTGACGCGTCGCTCGGGTTTCAAGGCGTTGAACAGGGGGAATGACCCGCTGCCCAGAAACTGGTTGGAGCCGGGGCAGTGTGCGATGGAGCAGCCTGTATCATGGCAGCGTTGGAAGTCTTCTTCCTGTGCGTGCACGGCGTGAGCCAGAATGGCGCGAGGGCGCAGAAGGCCCGATTTGTCATACACGTCCAGATAGGATGACCGGTTGGGAAAGAGTTCCTTGACCCATTCGATTTCAGACCGGTTTTCGAGCAGGTGCGTCTGCATGAAGAGGTCAGAGCGAGTAGCAAGGAGAGATCCAGCCAAATCCAGTTGCTCGGGTGTGCTGGTAGGGGCAAAGCGTGGTGTGACGGCGTAAAGCTGTCGTCCGCGACCATGCCAGCGTTCGATAAGTGCGGTAGACTGATCGTAGCCTGTTTGGGCGGTGTCTCGCAGGTTATCAGGCGCATTGCGGTCCATCAGGACCTTCCCTGCGATCATGCAGGTATTGAGGCGTTCTGATTCCTCAAAGAATGCGTCTACGGATTCCGGATGAACCGTGCAGTACACGGCGGCCGTTGTTGTGCCGACGCGGAGAAGCTCTTTCAGGAAACTGCGGGCGATCTGGCGTGCATAAGTAATATCTGCGTAACGGGCTTCAGCAGGGAAGACATAGGTCTCCAGCCATTCCAGAAGCTGTTCCCCATATGAGGCGATCACAGGGAGCTGGGGATAATGGACGTGGGTATCGATCATTCCGGCTGAAATCAGCCGGTCTGGATAATGATCTACGGTAGTACCTTCCGGGATCTGGTGTTTCAGATCTTCCCATGCGCCAACAGCGGTGATGATGCCGTTTTTGCAAAGAATCAGGCCGTCTGGCTGGTGCGTGAGTGCATCCATAGGGTCGACCGTAAAAGGGTCAGCATGGAAGGTCAGGAAGGGGCCACGGATTGCAGTATGCTCTGTCATGATCCTTTGGGTATCGCATAGCATTTTCGCTCTGGGAACGATCTGTCTTGAACGGGTGAACGTTTCTTTTAATGTCCAAAGATCTTGAGTTCATTTTAACCTTGGCACTGTTTTGTGGCAGACTGTGGAAAGTCTCTTTTCAAGAGATGAATTCAGGTTTGAACATGGTTTTGGACTTTTAATATTGAGCCTGCTTTTGTGGGTGCGGTGGAGGCGGGTTTCTGTCTCTGTACGGCCTGCGGGAACGGTTTGGAGACGCTTTTACTGATGTCTGATGTGACCTCTGTTTCTTCCCAGCCTGCAGAAACTGTAACACCTGCCTCCGGTCTTCCACAGGAAGGCGCTCCTCCTGCTGACGGTAATCCCGTGCAGAAGGAGGACGAGAAGAGCCCCTATCTGGCCATTCCATCTGTTCCCGTTGTGGAAGGAGGGCAGGGCGTCCGCTTTGACTTCAATGATGGTGCCCGTGTCATGGTGCCGGATATTGCCCCGGAACTGGGGCAATGGCATGTGAGACTATCGGACTATTCGACCGGGAATATTCTCTTCGATGCCCGTTTAAAAGGCGGCATGGTCTCATCCACCAAAAAGTACTTTGTTCCATTCCTGATCGATGTCTGGCTGGAAAAGCCTGACGGTACGCGGGAGGACATTCTGCACCACGAGCTATCCCTCACGGGAAGGCCTGTTTTGGTGCAGTTGCCTGTTGGAACGCTTGGAGACACGATTGCCTGGCTTCCGGCAGCTATTCGCCTTGCGCAGCAGACGGGCGCGAAGGTGTCCTGCTCAGTTGCAGATGTCATTCTCCCTCTGGTGAAAGAGGCTAATCCAGACATCACATTGGTCGGGCACGATGAAGCTCAGGCAAACAAGACGTTTACGTCCGCTTTCTACGCTTCATACAATATAGGTCTGTTTTTCACGGATACGGAGCTGACACATCAGCCCACGGACTTCCGGCATGTAGGTCTGCATCGGACTGCAGCTTATATTCTGGGTGTTGATCCCTGGAACGATAACCCTCCTGGCATCACGATCCAGGATGGGGATACCCCGCCTATTGAGGGGCCGTATGTGGTGATTGCGACGCAGGCCAGTACTCAGTGCAAGTACTGGAATAATCCGGCTGGCTGGCAGGAGGTGATTGGTTTCCTGAAATCTGCTGGATACCGAGTGATCTGCATTGATCAGAAAACGTTCCATGGAACAGGGTATGTGTACAATCATATTCCCCATGGCGCGGAAGACGAGACTGGCAGCCGCCCGTTGTCGGAACGTGCGCGTTGGCTGAAGCACGCCAGTTTTTTCATTGGTCTCTCCAGTGGGCTGGCATGGCTGGCGCATGCCTCGGGCACACCTGTCGTCATGATTTCGGGCTTTACGCATCCGAATAATGAGTTCTTTACACCCTATCGCATCATCAACTGGCACACCTGCAATTCGTGCTGGAACGACCCGAGGCATCAGTTCGATCACAAGGATTTCTTCTGGTGCCCCCGCCACAAGGGAACGGAGCGGCAGTTTGAATGCACGCGTCTGATTACTGGATCGCAGGTCATTCAGACGGTGCGTCGCGTGATCAAGGATCGCGGACTACCTCTTGCAGAAGCGGCAACCGTCTCGGTCGCCTGAGGCTCAGGTTCAGGAGTTTTCTGGAATTGAAGGCGCGAGCCTGATATTGGCGGGGGCACATTATCACCTGATCGTGGGTCTGCCTGCGGTCGCAGAGCTGGATGGTTGCCCCTGTGTCTGATGCTCTTCCGCCGATCCGTATCGTCGCGCTTTACAACTTCACGCCGTTTGAAGACATCGTTGCGTTGCGCGGGCCTTTGCAGGAGGTCTGCGACCGCGAGGGGATCAAGGGCATTCTGCTTCTGGCACCGGAAGGTATTAACGGAACGATTGCTGGGTCAGATGACGGAATGGAACAGGTTCTGGAGCATATTCGGGCGATGCCAGGATGTGAGGAGCTTGAAATAAAGGAGTCCCGTGCGCCGGAAATGCCCTTCCGCCGCATGAAGGTGCGTCTCAAGAAAGAGATCGTTACCATGGGGCAGCCGAATATCGATCCTCGCAAGGATGTTGGTCAGTATCTGGCACCTGATGAATGGAATGCTCTGATTTCTGATCCGGATACGATCGTGATTGATACCCGGAATGACTACGAAGTCGCGATCGGGACATTCAAGAGGGCTGAAGACCCCAAAACACGGTCATTCCGGGAGTTTCCGGAGTGGTTTCGGAACCGACGCAAGGAGCTTGAGGCCAAGGGCCGTGTTCCAAAGATTGCCATGTTCTGCACAGGCGGAATTCGCTGTGAGAAATCCACGTCTTTTGTGAAGGCAGAGGGACTGGACGAAGTTTACCATCTCAAAGGCGGTATTCTGAAATATCTGGAGACTGTTCCAGAGGAAGAAAGCCTCTGGGAAGGGGAATGTTTCGTCTTTGACCAGCGTGTTTCCGTGAAGCACGGCCTGGAAATTGGCAGCTACGATGTCTGTCACGCCTGTCGTCGCCCTGTCAGCGAGAAAGACAAGGCTTCTCCGATGTTCGTACAAGGCGTCTCCTGCCCCCATTGTCATAACGAACGGACAGAAGAACAGCGCCAGCGATATGCTGCCCGTGAGCTACAGGAGAAGCTGGCGCGCCAGCGCGGGAAAGAGCATCTCGGTACTCAGCAGAAATAACTGCCGAACAGTCAGCCGGTAATTCTTCTCAGAAGGGAGAAAATGGATTGTTCTGGTGAGGATAATCCGGACCGCTGAGCGCTGATGATTGCTCTAATCTGGCTGCCGTCTCGTATGTTGATTGTTTGGGGTTTGTACCAGCATACTCGATTGGAAAGGGTACGGCTGCGTTTTTTGCGATTACTGTTCTGGTAGCGCCTGTCGGGGGCTGAATTTCTGGCTCCCGATCACTCAGGTCCGGAAGGCATTGGAACGACGGCCTTTGACACCTTTTTGTAGGCTGCTTGCGTAGCTTTTTTTGTTGTCCTGAAGAGCTGAGCTCTTCAGGACTTGAGAAATCAGGCTTTGGTTTTGTTGCGGGAGCCTGAGGGGCGGCCACGAGGTTTCTTGTCCGCCACTATTTTTGCCTTAGGCACTTTTGTCGTTTTGGCTGGGGTTCGCTCCGCCTTTTGGGGCAAGCTGGCGGCAATCATCGCCTGAGTGATTCTTTTGCCTGTGGGCTCACGGTGCTGCCTGACACCGGGTGCATCCAGAAGGGGGGCTAGGAAGCGACCAGTGTGGCTTGCTTTGCAGGCAGCAATGTCTTCCGGTGTTCCTGCGGCTACGATCTTACCGCCACCGTCACCGCCTTCTGGTCCTATATCGATCAGCCAGTCTGCTGTCTTGATGACCTCCAGATTATGCTCGATCACCAAAATGGTGTTGCCCTGATCAACCAGCGTATGCAGCACTTCCAGCAGCTTACGGACGTCTTCTGTGTGCAGGCCGGTGGTGGGCTCATCAAGAATGTAGAGGGTGCGACCAGTAGCTCGTTTGGCAAGTTCTTTGGACAGTTTGACGCGCTGGGCTTCGCCCCCTGAAAGTGTGGTTGCCTGTTGGCCCAGGGCGACATAGCCGAGACCAACCTGCTGGAGAATGGCGAGGCGGTCCCGAATTCTGGGTGCAGCCTGAAAAAACGGCAACGCCTCGTCCACAGTCATGGCAAGTACATCAGCGATGGAGTTGCCACGGAACTTCACTTCCAGCGTTTCACGATTGTACCGCGCGCCTTTGCAGGTGTCACAGGTGACAAAGACGTCAGGCAGGAAATGCATTTCGATTTTCAGGACGCCATCGCCCTGACAGGCTTCGCAACGGCCTCCCTTCACATTGAAGGAGAAGCGGCCTGGTTTGTAACCGCGTGCCTTGGATTCCGGGAGTTCGGCAAACCAGTCCCGGATAGGGGCGAACAGGTCCGTGTAGGTAGCGGGGTTGGAACGGGGTGTACGCCCAATTGGAGACTGATCGATTTCGATGATTTTATCGAGATTCTCTACGCCTTCCAGTCGGTCATAAGGAAGTGGAGACTGACTCGATTTCATGAGCTGCCGGGACAGCGCTTTGTAAAGGGTATCCACGACCAGGGTGGACTTGCCGCCGCCTGATACACCGGTGACCGCAATAAAGGTTCCCAGCGGGAAATCGACGGTCAGATCCTTGAGATTGTTTCCCTTGGCCCCAACCAATGTGAGTGTTTTGTCCGAGGTGCGTCGGTTTTCGGGAACTGGAATAAACTTCCGACCCGAAAGATAGGCACCGGTCAGGCTTTCTTTATTCTTGGCTACTTCCGCAGGTGTGCCGATGGCGATGACGTTTCCGCCCCGCGTGCCAGCACCAGGCCCCATATCGATAAGATAATCAGCAGCACGGATGGCATCTTCGTCATGTTCGACGACGATGACGGTGTTTCCAAGGCGTTTGAGACGCTCCAGTGTGCCGAGAAGGCGCTCGTTGTCGCGCTGATGCAGGCCGATGGACGGCTCATCCAGCACATACAGAACGCCTGTCAGACCCGAGCCAATCTGGGACGCCAGCCGGATACGCTGGCTTTCACCGCCAGAAAGCGTGGCCGATCCCCGGGAAAGCGTGAGGTAGTCCAGGCCGACATCATCGAGGAAGTGCAGGCGATCCGTGATTTCGCGAAGAATGCGGCGCGCGATTTCCGCACGTTGTGGGGTGAGGGTAACCTCAACACCGGAAAACCAGTCCAGTGCCTTCCGGATCTGCATATCTGACGCTTCGGCGATGTTCAGGTCATTGACCTTTACGCAGAGGGCTTCAGGTTTCAGGCGTGCGCCATGGCAGGTGTGGCAGGGCTTTTCTGACTGATAGCGTGACAGTTCCTCGCGGACCCACATGCTGTCTGTCTGCGCCATGCGCCGGCGCAGGTTTTTGAGCACGCCTTCAAAGGGCTTCGTAACGGTATGGACCTTGCTGCCATCACGATACGGAATGGCGATGGCCTCTTTGGAACCGTACAGGATCAAATCCCTGGTTTCGGCTTTCAGGTCTCGCCATGGCGTGTTCATGGTGTCCCCGCAATGGCGGGCAAGAGCTGCAAGAGTCTGGTCATACCAGTCCGTGCTGGCACCACTCCAAGGGGCAATCACACCTTCAGAAAGTGTCAGTGTGTCGTCACTGACAATCAGGTTCTCGTCAAAATGGGTTTCCGTACCAATACCATCACAGGTGGGGCAGGCGCCCATCGGGGCATTGAAGGAAAACAGACGGGGCTCGATCTCCTCAATCGTAAAGCCTGAAACAGGGCAGGCGAAACGTGAGGAGAAAACGATGTGGGCGGGGGCAGCTGTTTCTCCCGCACGCCTGACTTCTTCCGCGTAGGCGAGACCGTCGGAGAGTTCGAGGGCTGTCTCAAAGCTGTCTGCCAGACGGGATTCGAGGTCAGGTTTGACGACAATCCGGTCCACCACGACTTCGACATTGTGGCGGGTCTTGCGATTGAGTTCGGGAGCTTCGGCAATTTCGTAAAGCTCACCGTCAATTTTGACGCGCGTGAAGCCCTTGCGAGCCAGGTCTGCCAGTTCGCGTTTGCAGTCCCCTTTACGGTCCCGGACGACCGGCGCCAGCAGCATGAGACGCGTGCCTTCAGGAAGCGCCATGACGCGATCTACCATCTGGCTGACCGTCTGGGCTTCAATAGGGAGGCCGGTTGCCGGTGAATAGGGAACACCCACGCGCGCCCAGAGAAGGCGCATGTAGTCATGGATTTCCGTGATGGTGCCGACGGTGGAGCGGGGGTTCTTTGAGGTCGTTTTTTGTTCGATCGAGATGGCCGGGGAGAGGCCCTCAATGGAGTCCACATCCGGCTTGCCCATCAGTTCAAGGAACTGACGGGCGTAAGCGGAAAGACTTTCCACATATCGGCGCTGACCTTCGGCATAGATCGTATCGAAGGCGAGAGACGACTTTCCGGAGCCAGAGAGACCCGTGATGATCGTCAGGGAGTCACGGGGAATCGTGACATCGATATTCTTGAGATTGTGGGCGCGGGCACCACGGACACGGATCGAATGATTGTCTGGAAAGCTCACGAAAACCCCGAAGACTATGCAGAAAGTAGAATGTGAGATGGGAACGCATCCAAAGGGATGCTAGATCATTTCATAGATGGGCTTTCTGAGCCGCATGAAAAGAACAATTCGAGAATAAATGGTTGGTACGGAATGGCAGGTAGCGTCAATAAGGTGATTCTGGTCGGGAATCTGGGCAAGGACCCGGAAGTCCGGAACACGCAGTCAGGTGGGAAGGTTGTCAATCTGACGATCGCCACGTCTGAAACATGGAACGACCGTCAGTCCGGTGAGCGCCGCGAGCGTACGGAATGGCATCGCGTCGTCATTTTCAATGATCGCCTGGGCGATGTGGCTGAGCGTTTTCTGCGCAAGGGGCGCAAGGTTTACCTCGAAGGTGAACTGCGCACCCGTAAGTGGACCGACCAGTCTGGCCAGGAGCGTTACACGACGGAAGTGACGATTGATCGGTTCCGCGGTGAGCTGGTGCTTCTCGACAGTAACCGCAGCGGCGGTGATGAAGGCGGTGGCTTCGACGGTGGTGGTTCGTCCTACGGTGGCGGAAGCAACAACGGCGGTGGCTTTGGTGGTGGAAGCCGGAGCGGTGGCAGTGAAGGTGGCTTCGGCGGTGGCTCTCGGAGTAGCGGCGGTAGCGCAGGTAGCGCAGGTGGCGCGTCGGGCAGTCGTGGCGGTGGCTGGGATGCTCCGCCAGATAACGATCTGGATGATGAAATCCCGTTCTAAGGGATTTTCCGGAGAACCGGGCTGGCAGTGTCAGTCCGGTTTTTTTATGCGCGAAAGGCCCGTTTTTAGAGCGACAGATGAAGGAACTGGTTGAACTTAGAGGCCTGATAGTCAGCGAAAGGTTCGCCGAGTTGAAAGCCTCGGGCCTTGTAGAGCTTTAGTGCGGGTTCGAAAGAGGAATTCCGGTCGGTTTCAAGGCTGAGCTTTTTCAGGCCCAGAGAGCGCGCTCTGTGAATGAGATGATCCAGAAGACTGCTGGCGATGCCCTGTCTTAAAAAATCCGGATGAGTCCGCATGGATTTGAGTTCACCGTCGTGAGCACTCAATCGTTTTAGCGCACCAATGCCAGCAACGTGGCCGTGGTGATGGACAGTCCAGACCTCGATATCTGATGAGGTGAGAGCAGCCAGATCTAAGGCGAAGACGTGTCCAGTAGGAGTGTTTTCGTGCATTCCGGCAAGGTGAAGAGTCAAAAGGTCGCGTGTTTCTTGGTCGGAAAAATCGGCTGGGCGGAGAGTGTAGTTCGGGTTCATGGGGTGGAATCCGGAGTGGCCGTGCTTCTGGATAGAATGACGAGTTTATAGCCCGCATGAGCTGTCGGGATGAACGTTGTTTGATCGTAGTGGAGAAGGCCTTGTGTTGGATGCTGAAAGCTCCGGTGCCCTCCTTCTCTGGGGAGGACGCTTTGGTCTTCCCAGAAACGGTTGAATTCCGGACTTTCTCTCTGAAGAGTTGAAACAAGTGTCTGAAAAGGTTTGGTACGGGCACTCGAAACTGTATCAGCCCGAAATTCGGCCAGAAGCCGCTGGGCGCGGGTTAGCCAGTCCGTAAGGAAAATTCGGGCATTGGGGTTCAGAAAAACATAGCGTAGCTGATTGGTCTCTGAGCTGTTCAGCCAGGCATCGAAAAGGATTTTGGCTGCGGAATTTGCGCTCAGAACATTCCACATGGGATCGAGCAAATAAGCGGGGTTGGAGATCTGTTCCGGGAGGCTGAGAAGTGTGGCCGGTGCAGTTGGCGCAGTGTGATCCTGCTGAGGGTCTCGCAGTTCTGCCAACGTGAAAAGGTAGCGTCTTTCCGTCGTGGACAGTTTCAGAGCCGTGGCAATGCGCGACAGTGTGGCGGACGAGCATGAGACGTCGCGTCCCTGTTCCAGCCACGTGTACCATGTCGTGCTGATCCCGCAGAGTTGAGCTGTTTCTTCGCGGCGCAGCCCTGGGGTGCGTCTGCGACGTAATGGAGTCAGCAATCCTGCTTCTGACGGGGCAAGCCTTTCCCGGTGCGTGCGAAGAAACAGACCAAGAGTTTTGCGGCTGGACGTAGGCATGGTGCAATTTATACCATGATAAAATAGGATCTTATACCTGACTGTTTGTTGCCTGATGATGATCGCCAAGGGAGAAAAATTAGATGGTTAGGCAGGCAGGACAATTTGCTGCGAAGCATTATGAAGACAGGGCGTCATCTTACGTAAATAGCGTGGTGCATAATCAGGGCGATGATCTGGACGTGATGGTTCGGGCTGTTCAGGGGCGCGGGTTTGAACGTGTGCTGGACCTTGGCTGTGGCGGGGGGCATGTCAGCTATGCTGTGGCGCCACATGTCGGGCAGGTTGTCGCCTGCGATGTCACGGCCGGAATGTTGGCTGCGGTAAGCCGGTCCGCTCAAGACCGTGGCCTTGGCAACATTGCTGTTGAACAGGGCGCCGCAGAAGCGCTTCCATTTGATGATTGTGTGTTTGACGCTGTTTTATGCAGGTTTAGTGCCCATCATTGGGAAGGTTTTGAGGCTGGTCTGAGAGAAGTGCGTCGCGTTCTGAAGCCAGGAGGTCTGGCTATTTTGGGCGATGTTACGGCTCCCGAAGACGCTATGTCCGATAGCTGGCTCCAGACGTTGGAATTGATGCGGGATATCTCTCATGTGAGGGACTATGCCGTGACAGAATGGGTGTCTGCTCTCGGAAGATCCGGCTTTGTTGTGAATGGCCTGATACGCAGCCGTTTGCGGATGGAATTTGAGAGCTGGGTATCGCGAACACGAACGCCGACGGAACGTGTAGAGGGCATCCGGTCGTTGCAGCGTGGTGCGCCTGTAGCTGTCCGTGAAAGACTGGGGTTGGAAGAAGACGGCAGTTTCCTGCTGGACGTGACCGTTTTTCAGTCTCACAGGCCATAATGGGGTGGGTGTGGCATGTAGGCCGCGCATGGGCTATGCTGTGCGGACTGTATTTTAGCGTGGTGGACCTGTCTTGACCGAGCTGAACGAGCCGACTGATATTGTACCTTCCGATCGTCTTCCGGTGACGATCGAGGAGGAGATGCGCTCCTCCTATCTGGCCTATGCGATGTCGGTGATCGTCTCGCGTGCCTTGCCGGATGTGCGTGACGGCCTGAAACCCGTCCATCGCCGCATCCTGTATGCGATGCGCGAGAGTGGGTTTACGTCTGATAAGCCTTACCGCAAGTCTGCGCGTGCGGTCGGTGACGTGATGGGTAAATACCATCCGCACGGTGACAGCTCGATTTACGATGCCATGGTTCGTATGGCGCAGCATTGGTCAATGCGCGTCAAGCTGATTGATGGACAGGGTAACTTCGGTTCGGTCGATGGCGATAGCCCGGCTGCCATGCGTTACACCGAAGCCCGTTTGGCCAAGTCTGCGTCGTTCCTGCTGGATGATATTGAGCGGGACACGGTTGATTTTCAGCCGAACTACGACGAGAGCGAGCACGAGCCCAAGGTTCTGCCAGCGACGTTCCCAAACCTTCTGGTGAATGGCGCTTCGGGTATCGCGGTCGGTATGGCCACGAACATCCCGACGCATAATCCTGGCGAAGTCATTGATGCCACGCTGGCGATGATTGCCAATCCGGCGATTGAGCTGGATGAGCTGATGCAGATCATCCCCGGCCCGGATTTCCCGACCGGCGGAATCATCATGGGCCGCAGCGGTATCCGCAAGGCGTTTGAGACAGGGCGTGGATCTGTTCCGGTCCGGGCTCGTGCTGAGATCGAGGAGATCCGCAAGGATCGTCAGGCGATCGTCATCACCGAGATCCCGTATCAGGTGAACAAGGCAACCCTTCAGGAGAAGATTGCCGATCTCGTTCGTGCGAAGGAAATCGAAGGCATCTCCGATATCCGGGACGAAAGTGATCGTTCTGGAATGCGCGTTGTCATTGAGCTGAAGCGCGATGCGACGCCGGAAGTGGTGCTGAACCAGCTCTATCGCTTCACGCAGCTTCAGACGTCCTTCAGTGTCAATATGCTGGCACTCGATGAGGGCAAGCCGCGCACGATGGGGCTGATGGACGTTCTGCAGGCGTTCATTCGTTTCCGCGAAGACGTCATTCTGCGTCGCGCACGCTTCGATCTGAACAAGGTTCGGGATCGTGGGCATCTGCTGGTTGGCCTTGTGCTGGCTGTTGCCAACATCGACGAAGTGATCGCGCTGATCCGTTCTGCCCCTGATGCCTCGACAGCGCGTGAGCTGCTCATGGCGCGCGAGTGGGATGCGAGCGAAGTTGTGCCGTTGCTGGAGCTGATCCAGGACGAAGGCAATGTCATCTATGATGGCAAGGTTCGCCTCACAGAAGCGCAGGCTCGCGGTATTCTCGAACTGCGTTTGCAGCGTCTAACCGGTCTGGAACGTGAGAAGATCCAGGGTGAGCTGAGCGAAGTGGCGGCCAAGATTGCTGACCTGCTCGACATCATTGGCAGTCACAGTCGTCGCATGGATGTCATGCGCAATGAATTGCTGGCGGCTCGGGCTGAAATTGCCACCCCACGGATGTCGGAAATCTCCGATGCGCTGGGCGATCAGTCTGACGAAAGCCTGATTGAGCCGGGGCAGATGGTTGTGACCATCACGCGTGACGGTTTCATCAAGCGGACGCCGCTTGAGATGTTCCGTTCGCAGAACCGCGGTGGGCGTGGTCGTACGGCGTCTGGCCGTCGTGGCGATGACGTCATTATTCGCAGCTTCAATGCTCATACCCATCAGTGGGTGCTGTTCTTCTCTTCGGGCGGCAAGGCGTATCGCACCAAGGTCTGGCATCTGCCGGAAGCGTCTCCGACGTCCAAGGGGCGCGCGCTGGTCAACCTGCTTCCAGAGCTTGGTTCGGACGCTATTACAGCGGTGCTGCCGCTGCCGCAGGATGAGGAGTTGTGGGAAGACCTACACCTCACCTTTGCGACCGCCAGCGGCAATGTTCGTCGTAACCGTCTGAATGATTTCCGGAATATTCGGGCGTCCGGTCTGATTGCGATGAAGCTGGATGAGGGCGATTCCCTCATTGGTGTGGCGACGTGTCGTGAAGGTCAGGATGTGTTCCTGGCAACGAAGAACGCGCGCTGTGTCCGCTTCCAGATCACCGATGATACGCTGCGTGTGTTTGCAGGCCGTGGCAGCTCGGGCGTGCGTGGTATCCGCCTTGGTGATGGGGATGCGGTGATTTCACTGTGTATCCTCAACCATGTGGATGCTAGCGTTGAAGAGCGTGCGGCCTATCTGCGGATGGCCAATGCAAAACGTCGTGCCGAAAATGCTGCGTTGGCAGAAGGTGCTGAAGAAGAAGTGGTGTCCGGTGACGAAGACACTGTGGAGATTGCTGGCGATCTGACGCAGGAGCGCTTCGAGGAGCTGGAACAGCAGGAGGAAATTCTTCTGACTGTGACGGATGGCGGGTTTGGCCGTCGTTCCTCTGCCTATGATTATCGTGTGTCTGGCCGTGGCGGTCAGGGCATTACGAACATGACCTTCTCGGCCAATCGTCGTGGCAAGGAAGTGGTTGGGACGCTTCCAACGCTGGATGGCACGGATGTCATGCTCGTGACGGATACGGGTCGTCTGATCCGTCTGCCGGTGTCTCAGGTGCGTGTCATGGCACGTCAGGCCAGTGGTGTGACGCTGTTCCGCCTGAACGACAGTGAGACGGTGATCTGTGTCTTCCCGGTTGTGGAAGATGATGGGGAAGAGGGCGACCTGATCGAAGGGGATGTCGTGGCAACGCCGGACGGTACAGCGCCTGTTGATGGCACTGTGACGGACGGTGAGGCTTCTGTGGGTGACGCAGCCCCTGATGCCTGAGTGGCAGACTGATCCGCGTGTCGGGTTTTATCCCGGCACGTTTGATCCGGTGACGTTCGGTCATCTGGATATTATCGACCGTGCGTCCACTCTTTTTGACCGCCTGCTGGTTGGTGTGGCGATCAATGAGGGGAAGCAGCCGCTTCTGACGCTGGAAGAGCGTCTGGAGATGATGCGGCAGGAGGTCTCGAAATTGCCTCATGCTGACCGGATCAGGGTTCTGGGGTTTGATACCCTATTGGTCGATGCCGTACGTAAGGCTGGCGCTGGGACGGTTGTGCGCGGCCTTCGCTCTGCGGGGGATTTCGACTTTGAGAGTCAGCTCTCTGGAGCGCTGCGTCGTCTGGCGCCGGAAATTGAGACGGTCTTTCTGCTGTCTTCCGAAGGGCATCGCACGACGGCCAGTCGGATTGTGAAGGAAATTGCCCGTCTTGATGGCGATATTTCCTCCTTTGTCAGCGAAGATGTTGCAAGTCTCGTCTTGTCGAAACTGGGGCGAAGGGCGACATAGGAACCTTCATTGATTTCTGGAAGGTTCCAAGATGTCTGAGACCGCAGTACCCGACGGCAACAAGCTGGTTTTCGAACTCAAGAACGGTAAGGTCGTCATTGAGCTGCGCCCTGATCTGGCGCCGCTGGCTGTGGAGCGTCTGAAGCTTCTGGCGAGCGAAGGTTTTTACGACGGTGTGAAGTTCCACCGTGTGATCGAAGGCTTCATGGCACAGGGCGGCGATCCGACTGGCACAGGCACCAGCGGTAGCAGCTACCCGGACCTGAAGGCCGAGTTCACGGACAAGGCAAAGTTCGAGCGTGGCACACTTGGCATGGCCCGTACGATGGCTCCGCACTCTGCAAACAGCCAGTTCTTCATCATGTTCCAGGACGTGCCGTCTCTGAACGGTCAGTACACGATTGCTGGCAAGGTTGTTGAAGGCATGGAGTATGTCGATCAGATCAAGCGTGGCGCTGGCTCGTCAGGCGTCGTCAAGGATCCGGACACCATCGTTAAGGCTTATGTAGAAGCCTGAAGCTGTTTGGGCTGTTCTGAGTGTCTTGCGGGACGCTCAGGCAGCTTGCTGCTTGTTCTCTGGTGTTCGCAGGACTGTCACTCCTGCGGCATCATGAGGGTAGGGAGAGCCGCATTGAGCGGTGTAGCGCTCTGAAAAGGCCTCGCGTTCGAGGCGTTCACAATAATCCAGATATTTGATCAGGGCTCGCTCGGCACGCGGAGTGCGGCCGTAAATGCGCTTGTAGTGCTTCCACAGGATCAAGGCGTTGACGGACCAGGCATCATAGACGTGTTCGTTCAGGCGTCTGCGAATGGATGCTGGAAGCTGGTCGAATGCATCCCACTCGTTCCCCTCAAAGCGTTGCCAGATTTCATGCCGTACAGTGCGATCGTTTAAGGCGGAGTGATTGGTCAGGTTGTTATTTTTGGAGCGCATACAAGGGGCTTTTTCAGGCTCTGAATCGGTAGTATTTAATATGTTATAACATAACTAAAAAAATTCTAGTGCTGTTTTCCGGCTGCTGGAGGTTGACCTCCATAGTGGTTGTGGGGTAGCCATCCGCTCGGATGAACCGGTAGCTCAGTTGGTAGAGCATTCGACTTTTAATCGAATGGTCCTGGGTTCGAGTCCCAGCCGGTTCACCATTTTCCTTTTAGATCAAATATGTTTGGAAAACTTCGCCTAGGGCGAAGCATATTTGATGATGGGCTCCGTTAGCCCTGCGCCATTAGCAAGCAACGCTTTCAGCTAATGATTTCGTCCCAGGCCGATATGTGCTGCCAGCCTTATGGGACGAAAGACGCTTTGCCACGGAGTTGGTCCGCAGAGCGTGGTTTCATTTTTTTCCGGATGCTGAGTGCTTTATCAAGATGCGTCAGATGGGCATCCATGATCTTTACAGCATCTTTTACCTTGTTCTTGCGGAGTGCGCTTACAAGTCGACGGTGGTTGTCGCAGGATTGCTGCGCGTCGGCCTTGGATTGATACAAGGTGGCGATCAGCACGATCCGGGTTGTCAGTTCTTCAAGAATGTTGGCCAGAATAGAATTGCCCAGCGCTGCGGCAAGGTGAACGTGGAAGTGCCCTAGAAGGTAGCTCCGACGACCCAGGTCATTCTCATCGATGGCACGCTGTTGCTCCAGGACATGCGCTTCGAGCTGCTTGATCATCTCTGCACTAATATTTTTTTGAGTCATGAGAAGACCGATTTCAACAGATCGGCGTGCTTCGATTGTTTCCCGGGCTTCTTCGACGGTAGGTTCAATAACGAACCAGCCTCTCCTCGGTGAGACTGCCACAATGCCTCGGCTACTGAGGCGCATCATTGCTTCTCGCACCAGTGTTCGTGAGACCCCGAAGATCTCGCCTAGATCTTTTTCTCCCAGCCGCTCTCCTGGTGAAATCTCTTCAGAAAGAACGGCCTGTATGATTCTGTTCTCGATGACATTGCTGCTGGCTGGCTGCATCGATTTTTTCCGGTCTTCCATGGCAGCTTTTATGCGCCTCCTTTTTTGAGGGAACAAGCACAACAGAAGATCCGAAAAAGGAATATTCCGGCTTCGATCATTTTTAATGTGGAACAAGAAGAGTTTGTATTCTATCTGGTATACAAGATTCGCCGACATGGTGAATTGCGACACATCCTGACTGCTTCACATCGCCGATCTGGAAATGCCCGATGTCCCTTGTTTCGCCCTGCCGCTCCCGTTCTGCTCTCTCGTTGCGCGTAACGCTCCTGTCCACAGCTCTTCTGTCCTGTGTAGGAAGCGCGGATGCTGCTGTAGTGGCAGCGAAGCGGAGCTTGCATCCGATCGCTAAGCATGGGGCTGGAGCAGTACGGCATCGTACAGTTGATGCTTCCGCGGCGAGTAATGAGGTCGTTCACGTTAATGCCCGGCGCGGTGTGACTGGCGCAGGTCAGCACGAGGCGCATTCTGAAACGGTACTGTCCCGTCAGGAGCTTCAGAACCGCAACGTCCGTCAGTTGACAGACATCGTTCGTGTTGCGCCAAATCTGACTATTCAGCCGTCTTTTGGAAGCTCTGCACTGAACTTTGCATTGCGCGGTGTCGGGCTGATGGATTTTACCCAGAACAATACCCCCTCCGTCATGCCGTATGTCGATGGTGTGGCCTATCCGGTGAGTATCATGACGTCGGGTATGCTGTTTGACATGGATGACATTTCTGTCGCGCCTGGTGCGTCCGGTTTCACGCATGGACAGTCAACCACCGGGGGTGAGATTAATTTCCATACCGGTGATCCTACCCCCGAGTTTCATGCGGGCCTGACGGAAGACATTGCAAGCTATGGTCGCAACCGGGTTGAGGGGTTTGTCTCCGGGCCAATTTCCAAGTCGGTTTCGTTCCGTTTGGCAGGGCAGTCCATGACGGGGGGCGGCTTTCAGCACAATTCGCTGGGCGAAGGGTACGGCAACTCCAATATCGGAGCGCTTCGCGGCAAGCTGCGCTGGAAAATTGACGCTACATCGACGCTGGACATTGGTGGGCACTGGACGACGGACCAGTCCGAGACGTCTTCGGGGCATAATTTCTATAACAGCTACGGCGTTCCTGTGACGTCGGATATCATGCAGACCGAATGGGGACTTGATCCGCGGTTTGCAAAAATTATCGGTATCAACGGAGCCAATCAGAAGCCAAGGGAAGACAATATCTTCTGGGGAGCGAATGTCCGCTATACGAAGGACTTCAGCTGGGGCCGGTTATGGACGCTGAGCGCTTTTGAAGCTGTTGACGAGCATGAACTGACCAACCAGACGAACTCGGTTGCGTCCTATGGCAATATGTTCCGCAATAACCAGACGAATGTTTTCTCGCAGGAAGTTAAGCTTGAGTCCCGGGATCCGCATGCTCGCTTCCACTGGGAAGTCGGCATGTATTACAGCCGTGCACGGATGGCGCAGAATTTCTGGTATGATTCATCTGACCGCCCTGGGACGACACCGCTGAATGAGACGTCCTATCGTCAGAATCAGCAGAACTTCAATCAGTATGTTCAGCTTTCATATCGCATTCTGCCAAAGCTGACCCTTATCGGGGCGATCAGCCATGAGTCGGACGACCGGCAGATGTTGAATGTTGTCAGTGCTGATTACGACCTGAATACGGGTGCCAGAACGCATGTGCAGAACTTCGGCAATTCAGGGGCACTGACAAATCAGTTCGCTGGACGTGTCGGGGCACAATACCAGTTCAATCCCAGCGTGATGGGATATGTCATGTTCTCGCGTGGCTTCAAGCCAGGAGGATTTTCGGCCAACATCACCCAGCAGGCCAGCCAGCTAAAGCCGTTCAAGGCCGAGCAGGTTCTGACGTATGAGGGTGGTTTCAAAACGATGCTGTTCAACCGGCGTCTGCGCTTCAACGCAGCCGGTTTCTATTATGATTATCGGGACCAGCAGCTGCTCGGGACCATCCTTGTGCCACCGTACGGTGTGCTGGGCGGCTACGTGAATGCACCGCGCTCCAACATTTATGGCGCTGAGTTCGATATGGAAGCACATCCGTTTCATGGGCTCGTGCTGACACAGAATTTTGGATACCAGAACGGCTCTTACTCTCAGTTCCAGAGCCTGAATCGCAGTGCCACAACCGCCCAGTTTGCCTCAACGGGTGTCTGGTCGCCTGTGAATACGAACTATAATGGCTACAACATGGGGCTGGCCAATCTGACTCTTTCGGGAGCGGCGACCTACACCTGGTCCATGTTCCATGACTACAAGATGACTTTTGACGTCGATTATAATTATCGCGGCGCACAGACGCAGCCGCAGCATATTGGAGATGGCGGGATCTACCGTGCTCCGGCCTATTTCCTTGTGAACTCGTTCCTGACGTTTGCGGCACCGAAACAGCATTGGTCTGTATCGGTTTATGGGCAAAATCTTGCTGATCGCCGTTACTGGCTTTCTGGCGGGACGCAGGCCACTTTCTATGGTGTCATGCCGGGTCTGCCACGTTTCGTAGGCGCAAAAATGAACGTAACGTACTGAAAGAATAATCAGGACCTGAGCCGGAGTGCAGAGCCTCTAGCCGGCGTCAGGTTTTCTGAAGGAACGACGGGAAGAAGGTCTGGATGACGAGCAATACGAGCCTTTCGAAAGATGCGAAACGCAGGTTTCGTCCAGGGATTTTCTCTCAGGTTGTGATTGCAACTCTGATCGGGGTTTTGGTTGGTCTGTTCGCACCGCATGTTGCAGGGCAATTCCGATGGCTCACTGATCTGTTCCTTCGTCTGATTCTGATGGCGGTCGGCCCGCTGCTGTTCTGTATTGTCGTGACGGGTATTACGGGCGCGGGATCGCTAGGTGCTGTGGGACGACTGGGCTTTCGGTCCCTGATTTATTTCGAGGGTATGACCACGCTCGTCCTGCTGCTGTCGGTTGGGGCAGCCATGCTTATCCGGCCTGGACAAGGGCTGACTTTTACGCCCAGCCCTGAGGATGCCCATATCGTGGCATCCTACGCTGCGAATGCTCATCTTCTGCACGGGCAGGGTTTTACCGGGTTCATCCTGAGTCTTGTTCCACGGTCTCCGGTTGCCGCTTTCGCCGAAGGGAACATTCTCCAGATCCTGTTTTTCGCCATTCTGACAGGATGTTGCCTGAGCCGGATTGGGGACGTTGGTGCACCTGTTACACGCCTGATTGAAAGTCTCTCGACGCTTTTTTCAAGAATGATGCGGCTGATTATCGCTCTGGCACCTCTAGGAGTTTTCGGGGCTGTTGCGACGACGGTAGCAGAGTACGGACTGGATGCTATTGGGCGGCTTGCGTCGTTCGTTGTGCTCTATTTCGCAGCTATTGCAGTTTTCATCGTTGTGCTTCTGGGTGGCTGCCTTTTGGCGTGCGGTGTTCATCCGTGGCGCTTTGCCCGTTATTTCCGTGAAGAGATCCTTATTGTCACGGCGACGACCAGCTCTGATTCAGTTCTGCCAAGCATCATGGCAAAGCTTGAAGCCATGGGCGTTTCTAGGCAGGTGGTTGGTTTGGTTGTTCCTGCGGGGTATTCGCTCAATCTGGATGCACTATCGATCTATCTTGGCTTTGCCATTGTGTTTCTGGCCGATGTGACTGGTACGCCTCTGACGCTGACGCAAATGCTCTCTATGTTGGCGACGGCACTGATTACGTCCAAAGGGGCTCATGGAGTTCCGGGGATTGCGATCGTCGTTCTGGCTGCCACGTTGGCTGCTGCTCCTTCCATTCCGCTCTCCAGTCTTGTGCTTCTTCTGGCAGTAGACTGGTTTATCGGAATTGCCCGGGCTGTTGGTAACCTTGCAGGAAACTGTGTTGCTCCTGTTGTTATGGCGGCGTGGACTGGGGCGCTGGATCGTGAGCGGGCCCGACATATTCTGGCTCCCCGTGCGAAAATGGAGCTTCCGTCATGAGCAGCATGACAAAGCTTTTGTATTATCCGGAAGCGTTGCTGTCTGAGCGTGTTCACGCGTGTCTGGTGGAAGCCGGAGCTCAGGATGCAGACGCCGAAGCCACGACCAGGGCTTTGCTTTATGCGTCTCGTATCGGGGTCGATAGTCATGGTGTTCGGCTGGTGGGACATTATGTGCGGCTTCTGCGGTCTGGTGGGGTGAATTCCCTGCCTGTTCCTGTCTTCACCAGAACCGGGCCGGCAACTGGGCAATTGAATGCTGATGGCGGCCTGGCTCATTCTGCGGCCTATCGCGCCATGGATGAAGCCGTGGCGTTAGCTCGGGGCGCTGGAATTGGCGCGGTTGGAGTGCATCATTCCTCGCATTTCGGAGCAGCTGGCGCGTATGTCGTTGAGGCTGCAAGACAAGGAATGATCGGTTTGATCATGAGTAACTCTGACGCAGCCGTGTCCCTGTTTGGGGGCGCCAAGCCATTTCACGGAACAAACCCTATTGCGATGGCTGCCCCGACCAGTGGTTCTGATCCGTGGCTTATGGACATTGCGACGTCCTCAATTCCATTCAATCGCGTTAAGCTCTATCGCTCTCTTGGCTTGTCGTTACCATCAGGTGTGGCTGCGCGTGATGACGGACTACCCACACGAGATGCACAGTCAGCTGCGTTTCTTCAGCCGCTTGGTGGGGAAGAGTTTGGTTTCAAGGGGGCTGCACTGGCTGGGCTTGTTACCATACTGGCAGGCGTTCTGACGGGGGCGGCACTGGACCCGGTTATGGTGGGCACTGATGAAGAGCAGAGCGACCGGAAGCGGCAGAACGTTGGTCACTTTGCAATCGCCATAGATCCAGCAAGGTTTATCGGCAAAGCGGCTTATGATCTTGCAATGGGCTCTTATCTCGATCTTTTAAGAAATGGTCCGTCCGTTAATTCGCATAATCCAGTCATGGCGCCGGGTGACCGGGAGTGGCAGGAAGCTCGAAAGCGTGCCGAGACAGGGATTCCGGTCGATCCCGATACACAGCGAATTCTTGGTTTGATTTGAGGGCATAATTTATTCCCCAAAAATAGCAATCGGCACGTCTTGGTTAGGACGTGCTGTTTTTTTTGGGGGGAGAGGAGGCAGTCAGACCCAAACTATACCTCGCTCTATGTCATCAGTTTGCGCCCGTGCTGCTTTTTTCCTGGTCCATTTGTCCTTTTGGTGGAGAAGGGGGCGAGATTGTGAGAAGGAGACACCATGGTTGCGCTCACTCCTTCTCAGAAAACGGCTCTCGATGAAATCATCAAGGCGCATGCTGAAAAGCGGCCTACGCATTTACTGACGGGGTATGCCGGGAGCGGTAAGACGACCCTGATGCAGGAAGTGGCCACGCATTTCCTTCGTTTGAATGTTGTGACCGTGATTACGGCGCCGACACACAAGGCCACGGCTGTACTGCGAAGCAAGGTGGACAAGACCGTCGAGTGCCGGACCATCCAGAGCCATTTGAGCCTTCAGCCGTCATCTCAGGGTGGTAAAACCACTCTTGTACGCGCGAAGCGCCCGCAAACCATTCCGGATGGCGTGGTGATAGTGGATGAGTGTTCCATGATTTCGCGTGAGCTGATGGGGTGGATCCGGGATTTGCTCAAATACTGCTTCGTGCTGTTTGTGGGTGATCCAGCGCAGCTTCCGCCGGTCGGGGAAGACGCTTCTCCGTCTTTTTCTGTCCCGTCGACATCGCATCTTGAGACAGTGGTTCGGCAGGCGGCGGGTAATCCCATTCTGGAGGCTGCTACGATCATCAGGCAGAGTCAGGGTGGCGATGTGGACTGGAGCTGGGTTCAGGATGCCCGGAAAGGCTCCTCCGGGTTATTCGTCCCCAAGGATGTTGAAAGCTGGGTGCGCAAGGCCTTCACGTCTGATGCATTTGACGCAGACAATGATAGCTTTCGTTACCTGTGCTGGACGAATGACCGGGTTCATCAAGTGAACCAGATGGTTCGACAATGGCGGTATGGGGAGACGATTGATCGTCCCTTTATGCCGGGAGAACGTGCCGTCGCGCGTGCGCCCTTCAGTCGACAGAACGAAGACAAGAGCCGGCAGCAGATTGCGACTAATGAAGAAGTTCTGGTCATGGATATTCAGGCGTCTCGTTTGTCGTACCGTTTTGACGCCTGTGGATCTCTGGCGGCATGGACAACGGATTTACCAGCTTGGGACCTGACTGTGCTCACGCTGGCAGGAGAAGAAATTACCGCGCATCTGGTGCAGGATCCGCGGGATCTTCAGAGCGTGGATCGTCGGCTGGTTCAGGAAGCCAAACAGGAGCGCAAACGCTGGCAGCAGCGGTTTGCGTTTCAGAGTGCGCTGCTTAATTTGCAGGCCATTTATGCCATGACGGTGCATACGTCTCAGGGCAGTACGTTCCGGAATGTTTTTGTGGATCTGGGTGACATTCGACGTCGGGCAGGAGGAAACCCTCTTGAGACCCAGCAGCTTTGTTATGTAGCCCTGACCCGCGCGACGGATATGGTCTTTCTCGTCAATACTGGCTCTGCGAACTGAGAACTGACGGTTGATTTACTGAGATTTCCGTTGGTGAGCTCGAACGAAACAAGGAATAGGGCGATGCGGGTAAAAGTTGGTCTGGCTCTGGCACTTCTGGTGGCTCTGGCTGCTTGCGGGCCGGATTATGGTGGACAGGGTTCACGCCAATATCGGGGAGATGGGTTCGGTAATACGGGTTCAGGTCGGAGCAGTTATGGATATCAAGGTGGCCCAACCTGAAAAGCGTTTGCTGGCCTGAGCGTCAGGCCAGCGCGTCCTGCACCAGTTTTTCCTGCTGCGCCGCATGTGCACCAGGAAGACCGGTTGCAGGAGAGGCAGCACTTTCACGGCCCACATAATCAGGGCGCTGTACCTTGTGACCGCACTCGCGCAGAGCGCGCTCGATCCGACGATCAACAAAAATCCAGGCACCATTATTCTGGGGCTCTTCCTGGCACCAGATGATCTGTTCAGCATCCGGATAAAGCTCCAGTTGCTGGATCAGGGCGTGATGAGGGAACGGATAGAGCTGCTCCAGCCGGATGATGGCCACGTCCGTGCAGGACTTCCGCGCCCGCTCGGCAGTCAGGTCGTAGAAGACCTTACCGGAACACAGGATGATTTTTCTGGGGTTGGTAATGGTTTGCGGGTCTGCCAGGACTGGCTGGAAACGCGTGTGCGGGCCCATCTCAGCAAGCGCAGAAACGGCTTCCTTATGGCGAAGCAGAGACTTGGGCGTGAAGATGATCAGCGGCTTGCGGCAGCGGCGCGCAATCTGGCGGCGCAGAGCATGGAAATAATTGGCCGGGCTTGTGATGTTGCAGACGCGCAGATTGTTTTCTGCACACAACTGAAGAATGCGCTCTGGTCGCGCGGATGAATGTTCAGGGCCGCCACCTTCATACCCATGAGGAAGAAGGAGCGTCATGCTGGATGTACGAAGCCACTTGGTTTCCCCTGAGGCGATGAACTGATCCAGAATGACCTGTGCGCCGTTGGCGAAGTCTCCGAACTGGGCTTCCCAGAGAACCAGTGTGTCCGGGTCACCGAGGGAATAGCCGTATTCGAAGCCTAGCACCCCGAACTCGGAGAGGGGAGAATTCCAGAGGTGCAGCGGGGCCTGATGGGGGGCGATATGGGCGAGGAGCGTTTCTTCCTGTCCCGTTTCCTGATCAAACAGGACAGCATGACGCTGGCTGAAAGTGCCGCGTCGGCTATCCTGACCTGATAGGCGCACAGGATGCCCGTCCATTGAGAGCGTGCCAAACGCAAGGGCTTCGGCTGTGGCCCAATCGAGAGGGCCACCGTCCGCGACGGCCTTACCGCGGGCGATAATCTGCCGTGCAAGGCGGGGGTGAACGTTCAGGCCCTCTGGAATAGTACCGATGGCCTCTCCGATCATGCGCAGACGTTCCATCGGAACGCCGGTCATAGGTTGGATGCGTTCGGGTTCATCCTGGAGGCGGGTGGAATCCTGCGGTCCGTCCAGCCAGTCAGTTGCGTTTGGCCGGTAATGCTCGGAGGCTGCGAATTGCTCTTCCAGTCTTCTCTGGAAGTGCTGCCACATTTCTTCAACCTGATCCGACGTCAGAATGCCTTTACGGATCAGGGTATCGGCATAGAGGCGACGCGTCGTGGGGCGGGACTGGATGGCATGGACCATGGCAGGCTGAGTGAAGGCGGGTTCGTCGGTTTCATTGTGGCCATGGCGACGATAGCAGACGACATCCAGTACGACGTCTGCGTGAAAATCGCGGCGCCATTCATGTGCCAGCAAGGCTGCCCGCGCGACAGCGTCCGGGTCATCGCTATTGACGTGCAGGATTGGTGCCTGAACGGATTTGGCGATGTCTGTGTTGTAGATACCAGAATGAGCGTCAGATTGAACGGTCGTGAAGCCGATCTGATTGTTGATGATGACGTGGACGGTTCCGCCTGTGCTGTAGCCTTCAAGTTTGGAAAGGCCCAGCGTTTCATAAACAACGCCCTGCCCGGCGAACGCAGCGTCTCCATGAACAAGAATACCAAGATGGCGATCGCGGTGCTTGTCTTTTTCACGATCCTGATCAGCCCGGACGCGACCGAGAACAACAGGGTCTACGGCTTCAAGGTGAGACGGGTTTGGCAGGAGGGAAATACGCAAGGTGTGGCCTGCGTGTTCCATCGTGGTGGCGGTGCCGAGATGGTATTTGACGTCGCCAGACCCTTGGATGTCATCTGGCTTGAAGGACGCGCCAGCAAATTCGCTGAAGATTGCCGCAAAGGGCTTCCGCAGGATATTGGCCATAACGTTCAGTCGGCCGCGATGTGGCATGCCCAGCGATACAGATTTTGCGCCATCGCGTGCAGCAGCATCGATCAGGGTCCGGAGGGCGACGATAACACTCTCTCCACCTTCCAGACCAAAGCGGCGCATTCCCATGAAGCGCTTTTGACAAAATCCTTCAAAGCCCTCTGCACGGGTCAGGGCCAGAAGAATGCGCTCCGGCTCCATCGCTGGCGTCGAGGATGATGTCTCAAGCCGGTCAATCCACCATTGTCTCTGCTGCGGGTCCTGAATGTGCATGAATTCGGCACTCAAGGTGCCCGAATAGGCGCGGCGCAGCCGAGCAAGCAGATCACGGTCTGCGTCGGGTGGGCTAAGCTCAGGAATGTGCGGTGTTGGTGCGAGACCGAGTGGATCCAGGCGTGCGAGAGCGTGGCCGCGCAGACGATAGGCGTTTTTCAGGGCCTCAGCACTACTGTCCGACGTGTCAGTTGTAGGACGTTCAGCACCAAGGGTTTCGAACAGGGCGGCGAAAGCTGGGTCCACGGACGCAGGATTGGTCTGCCAGCGGGCATGAAGCTCGGCCAGATAGACAGTGTTTGCGCCGTTGATGGCATCGCGGTCGTCGCGGTGATCGCCCATGAAAAATCAGTCTCCAGTCACAGGGGCGCGAACTCTAGCCCATCAGAGCAGGTGGGGGAACGCATTTGGATAATGCATTCCGTGTCAGTCTCTAGATGGGGTGAAGAACCGCTTCATGGAAGTGATTCGTCTGTCGAGGGTACGTTTTGCCACAGGAGTTTCTGTCACATCAAAGGCATGGAAGGCCCCGGGGACGATCTCCAGTTCCACGGAGACCCCGCTTCGGATCAGTCGTTGGGCGTAGAGCAGGTCTTCTTCGAGAAACAGATCCAATGAGCCGATCGTCATAATGACAGGGGGCAGCCCAGAAAGATCGCGGGCGCGGGAGGGCGCGGCATAGGGAGAAATATCGTCAGCGCCGGGCAGGGAGGGTGTGAGAAGAATCCCCCAGGCGTAAGTATTACTGGCGCGCGTCCAGACGAATTCGCCTGCGACGGGAGAAGGGTTTGCCTCGTTGTCGATCGTCCGGTCATCCAGCATCGGATAAATCAAGTTTTGAAAGAGAATGGCTGGCCCATTGCGGTCTCTGGCCAGCAGGCAGACAGCCGCCGCAAGATTCCCGCCTGCGCTTTCTCCGGTAACGGCGATCTGATCGCGGCGGATATTTAGGGCGTCAGCGTTGTCATAAATCCAGCAGAGCGTCGCGTAGGCATCTTCAATGCCACCTGGGAAAGGTGTTTCTGGCGTGAGGCGGTAATCCGGGGAGATGACAAGGCAATTCAAATCCTGGGCGAAGCGGCAGAGCTCGGCAGTGTTCTGTTCGGGGCGTCCAGCGCAGTGACCTCCACCATGGAAGTGCAGCAAAACCGGACGGGGTGTAGAGCTTTTCTCTTTAGGTTGAACGGTCAGAAGGCGGATGGTTCTGTCGCCCTCAGGGGGTGCAGGGATGTGACGTTGTTCAACAGTAACCTGAAAATCTTCAGCTTTCTGAAATGCTTGCGCGGCGCGGTTCTCAAGGGCGTTTCTCAGGTCCGGAAGTGTTTCTGGTGTCAGGTCAGTGGCAGGAAACTGGCTTAGGGTCGGAAGGAGTTCCGGAAGGACAAGTCGCGCTGTATTCATGAGAGCATTCCTGAAAAATGGGAAACCTGATCTTTTGGTGGCTTCAACGTCTGCCTGAAGGGGAGGTTTGAGGCATCATGTTTTAAGGTAGAGCGAAGTTTGCCATAAAATTGCCGCAACTTTTGAGCGGCACGCAGCGTCATACAGGCAGTGCCTTCTGGCAGTTTCTGGAAATTGCGAAGGACATGTCGAGGAGTTCAGCTCATGCGTGCTCTGCTTGTCTGTCTATTTTTAGCTGTCACGACCCTTATGACGCCGGATGCTTCGGCTCAGGGTCTGGAAAGTGGTATGCTGTCCGTACGGATGAGACTTGCTGAAGATGCAGGGATGTCTGGTGTGGACCGGCGGTTAATTGTTTGTCGGATCAATCCGCGCCTGTTGCATACGGTCTGGGTTCCAAACGTGAAAGAACCGCGTCAGCCGCAGGTTTGCACGGGCGGTGCTAACCGGCTTGGGGCTGGATATGTCCGCTATCTGTCAACCAGCCGCGTTTCAAAGGCGCAGAAGCCACTTCGCGGGTAAGTTTCTTTCGTGAGAGTTGGTGTTGACGTGTGTGGAATAGGTCTTGCCGGGTCGTTGGGGCAGGGCTAGCCTCGGCCACTATGTCCAACATTTCTCTCGATTATGATGCTCTGGCGCATACGCCGATTGCGGAGAAGCCTTTCCCGCATGTGGTTGTGCCGCATTTCATCAGCAATGATGATCTTCAGTCCATTGTGGCTGATCTGCCGGACATGCAGTCCGGCGGATCTTTTCCGCCGGAGGCGCTGGAGCTTACACCTCGTGTGAATAGCATGATCGAGGAATTGCAGGGTCCTTTGCTCAAGGACCTGATTGCGGAGAAGTTTGGCCTGGACTTGGCGGATGCACCGACCATGCTGACGGTTCGTGGTCGGACGCGTGAAAAAGACGGGCGCATTCACCGGGATTCCGAAGCCAAGCTGGTTACGGTGCTGTTGTATCTTAACCCGCGAGGCGAAGACTGGTCTTCGCGGGATGGGTGTTTGCGTCTGTTGAATGGCCCGGATGATGTCGAGGACTATGACGTGGAAGTCACGCCGGCTGAGGGAACGCTGCTGGTGTTCCCTAATGGTCCGACAACGTGGCACGGGCATCGGCAGTTTGTCGGGACGCGGTATGCGATCCAGCTCAATTATATGGCAACGGGCCGGAAGGCTCGGTACGAACTGGGGCGGCATCGTCTTTCGGCGCTGGTCAAGCGCCTGCCTTTCGTAGGCTGATTTTTTACAAGGGAACGGAAAACATCATGGGTTATCGGGTTGCGGTTGCGGGCGCCACGGGAGCGGTGGGGCGCGAGCTGCTGCGGATTCTGGCAGAACGTAATTTCCCTGTGGACGAGGTCGTGGCACTTGCGTCGCCGCGCTCTGTCGGGCGGGAAATTTCCTTTGGCGACAAGGCAGTGCTGAAGGTTCAGAACCTTGAGACGTTTGATTTCACGGGGTGGGATCTGGCGCTGTTTTCGCCGGGCGGAGAAGTATCGGCGATTTATGCGCCGAAGGCTGCCGCTGCGGGTTGTGTCGTGATCGACAACACGTCCCATTTCCGTATGGAGCCTGGTATTCCTCTGGTGGTGCCAGAGGTGAATGCGTCTGCGCTGAAAAAGGCGCGTCGTGGCATCATCGCCAACCCGAACTGCTCAACGGCGCAGATGCTTGTAGCGCTGAAGCCGCTGCATGATCTGTTCAAGATCAAGCGGATTGTCGTCTCGACTTATCAGGCCGTGTCCGGTGCGGGCAAAGACGGAATGGACGAACTGTTTGGGCAGACCAAGGGCACCTTCGTGAACGACCCGCCGACGGTGGCTCAGTTTACCAAGCAGATCGCCTTTAACGTCATTCCGCACATTGATCGTTTCATGGAAGATGGAGCGACCAAGGAAGAGTGGAAAATGGCGGTTGAAACCCGCAAGATACTGGATCCGGACATTCAGGTTCTGGCGACCTGTGTCCGTGTTCCGGTTTTCATCGGCCATTCCGAAGCGATCAGCATTGAGTGCGAGAAGCCGATTGACCTGAAGAAAGCTCGTGAGGCTTTGCGCAAGGCTCCCGGCGTCATTCTGCGCGATGTACGCGAAGACGGCGGTTATGTAACGCCGATTGAATGTGTCGGGGAGGATGCAACGTATGTGTCTCGCCTGCGCATTGATCCGACAGTCGAGAATGGTCTGGCACTCTGGTGCGTCTCGGACAATCTTCGCAAGGGTGCAGCACTGAATGCCGTGCAGATTGCGGAAAGCCTGGTTGAACAGGGTCTTTTGAAGAATGGAGCCCTTTTTCCTGTGAAGGAATAAGGGAGTTTTCTGAAGTTCTGGCGCGTCTGAAGGGAAACTTTCAGACGCGTTTTTTATGTCGAGATGAAAAGGGTCATTCGTGACTGTTCCCCGCACAGAAACGGTTCTTGAAGCCAATCAGACTATTGAACTTCTGCCTTTGAATTCGCTTCTGGGACGGCTGTTGGACTCTCAGAAAGAGGCTTTAGAGCGGGTCGGAGAGGCACTCCCGTCCATTGAAGCCGCAGTTGAGGCGAGTGTACCCCGTCTTCAGGGTGGCGGTCGGTTGATTTATGCCGGGGCTGGAACGTCTGGTCGTATTGGGGTTCAGGACGGGGTGGAACTGACACCAACGTTTGGACTGCCGCCTGAGCGGCTGGTTTTGCTACTGGCTGGTGGCGCCGGTGCAGGGACGCAGGCTGTCGAAGGTGCAGAAGACAGGGAAGATCAGGCGCGCGTTGATCTTGGAGCATATGGGCCCACGCCGAATGACGTGGTCATTGGTGTCGCGGCGAGTGGCAATACGCCTTACACCTGTGCTGTTGTTGAAGCCGGGCGTGAGGTCGGGGCTTTGACAATTGGGGTAAGTGGAAACGCGCATTCACGTCTTTTACGCAGTGCTGAAATCAGGATCAGTCTTCCTACGGGCGCTGAAGTTTTGGCTGGCTCCACGCGGATGGCAGCAGGGACGGCCCAGAAGGTTGCGCTTAACCTGTTTTCTACCGCTTTGATGACGCGCCTTGGGCATGTCTATCGCGGGCGTATGGTCGATATGCGAATTAGCAATGACAAGTTGCAGTTACGTGCCGAGCGCATGGTGTTCGAATTGGCTGGGGGAACGGACGAGGAAGTTCGTGATGCGTTGCGGTTGGTTGGCGGCAATGTAAAGCGGGCAGTTCTTGTGAGAAAGGGTGTGTCTGTCGAGAAGATTGAGACGCTTCTTCAGGCGCATAACGGCAATCTGCATACGGTCCTGGCCTCTCTCTGAAGGTAAAAACCTGATGTCTTTCGAGAATATGCAGTGGGCCATTGGTCTCATGAGTGGCACGTCTCTTGATGGGGTGGATGCAGCTCTGGTGCAGACAGATGGGGAGCGGATTGCTCAGTATGGGCCAGCCGTGACGGTTCCCTACGACTCTGCTTTGCGGGCTCGGCTGCGCCATTTGCTGGATCATGCTGCACAACTGGCAGAAGATGATCCGGATATTCTGGCTGCCGAACGGGACGTGACGCTACGGCATGTGGATGCTGTTCGGGAGCTTATGACGCTGGCTCCAGATATTCGCCCTGATATCATTGGCTTTCATGGGCAAACTGTCCTGCATCAGCCGGAAAAAGGGCGAAGCTGGCAGATTGGTGATGGAGCGCTTCTTCAGGCGGAGTGTGGCGTCCCGGTTGTTTATGATTTCCGTGCACGGGATCTGGAATGTGGTGGTGAGGGCGCGCCATTGGTGCCCGTTCTGCATGCCGCGCTTTTGGAAAGTGAGACGCAGTCTGTTGCTGTTCTGAATATTGGTGGCGTGGCAAATGTCACCTTGCTCGGGCCGAACACAGAGGGGCAGCGTCTGGTTTGGGCGTGCGATACCGGACCGGGAAATGCTCTTCTGGACGACTGGGCGGAGCGACATACTGGCGTTGCGTGTGACGTCGATGGCGCGTTAGCGAGAAAAGGAAAGGTAGACCGAGCTGTTTTAGAAAGCTTGCTGGCAGTGCCATATTTTCAGCGTGAAATGCCAAAGTCGTTAGACCGTTTGAGCTTTCACGCTTCTGCCATGCAGGCCGTTGAAACGCTTTCTGCTGAAGACGGTGCTGCGACACTGCTGGAGTTTACGGTTGAAGCGATTGCTCGAACACCCATGTCGGTCAAACCCGCAAAATGGTTTGTCGCTGGAGGGGGACGCCACAATCCAGTTTTGATGGAGCGCTTGCGCTCACGTTTGGGATGTCTCGGGTCCGTCGATGATCTTGGATGGGACGGGGACGCACTTGAGGCCCAGTGCTTTGCGCTTCTGGCCGTTCGTTATGTACGTGATCTTCCTTCGTCGTGGCCACAGACGACTGGGACGGAAAAGCCTTGTGTGGCAGGCCGATCAGCACGCTGAGCGGTCTGCCTGTCTGCTCGGATTTTAGACTGATGCAAGTTCCGGCCAGCCCGTTTCCGGACGGTCCAGATGCTTCAGCAGTTCATGATCCGGGGTGTTCGTAAGATCTTTTGTCAGGCTTTTGAAAAGCTTCTTGGACGTTGGCTTGTCCAGGCTTTCACGGATGTCGTGAAGAGACTGTGCCGGAGCTATAAGAAGGATTCCCTCAACATTGCTGTCCTGTGCAGCCTTGTTGATGTGAGCCGCCAGATCTTTCGCGAAGTGCGTCTTGAGCTGCTCCTTCGGGCTTGTATGAGCAGCCTTGAGCGAACCTACATCCTTGGCTGCGTCTGAGCCCTTATGGATATCGAAGTTTTCGATGGTTCTGAGCTGTGAGCCTTCCAGACGAAGGAAACGGGCTTTTTCACCATCAGCGACGACGTAGATGACGGGGTCTTGGGTTGCCATTGTATCAGATCCTTTCCCGATCAATCAGATTGGTCAGGACCTAAACGTGGGCGGAGCGCTGGGGTTGCCCTTCCAGAAGGGCTTACCTCGATTCTTCAAGGCTTAGGATTATGATAAAAAAGGATATTTTTCAGTGAAGGTTATTTTTTTGACGTTTGGATGAATTTTTCTCTTGAATACCGACGGCGATATGATCACTCTCAGTATTGAGCCCACGGAAAACTTTCCCAGAGGGTTCAAGGAGGCAAATATGGCTCTGATGAATACTTTCATGCCGTATATCGGATCGATCGGTGCTGTAATGGCGGTGATCTTTTACAATGCTTCCCGCCGGGTTGAACAGCCAAGTCTTTCCTATGCACGTGTAAAGCGCCGACGATAGCGTCCCGAAAGGGACGCGCATCCCTCGGTTAATGTGTTTTTTCTCTTTCGCCATTTGTAGCCCTGTTTCACACTGAAGGGTACTATGGCCTTCTTTTTCAAAAAACCCCAACATGCCTCTCCGCCTCATGGACGGACAGGCATCCTACTTCTCAATCTCGGTACACCTGATGACACCAGCTATTTGGCGGTGCGTCGGTACCTGAGCGAGTTTCTCTCCGATCGGCGCGTTATCGAAAGTTCGCCGCTGATCTGGCAGCCCATCCTGCAGGGTATCATCCTTACAAAACGACCTTTCGCCAGCGGTGCAAACTATGCACGAATCTGGGATCGGGAGGAGAATGCTTCTCCGTTGCGGGTCTATACTCAGCGTCAGGCTGAGAAGCTTCGCCTTCGGTTAAAAGCAGACGGTGTCCCTGTTGAGTGGGGCATGCGCTATGGCCGCCCATCTGTTGCGCAGGCTGTTGAAAGCCTGATGGACCAGGGATGTGACCGTATCGTCAGTATTCCGCTTTATCCGCAATACTCCTCAGCAACGACTGCCACGGCTAACGATCAGCTTTTCCGGGCATTGATGAAGCTGAGAAAGCAACCAGCTGTTCTGACGGTTCCGTCTTTTCCAGATCATCCGGCATTTGTGCGGGCATTGGAAACATCTGTGTTGAAGACGCTGGAAAGCCTTTCCTTCAAGCCCCAACGAATTGTGGCGTCGTTTCATGGATTGCCAAAAGTCTGTATCGAAAAGGGCGACTCGTATCAGGACGAATGTGTTCGTACGATTGCTGCCTTGCGTCAGGCGTTAGGGCTTTCTGAAGAGCAGATGCCGTTGACGTTCCAGTCGCGCTTCGGGCCGCTTGAATGGATTCAGCCTTATACGGCCCCTTATGTAAGTGCTCTCCCGAAGCAGGGCATCACGAAAATTGCAGTTATCATGCCAGGCTTTATGGCGGACTGTATTGAAACGCTGGATGAAATTGGGAATGAGCTTCGAGAAGAGTTCATGGAAGCGGGCGGGGAAGAGTTTGCGCTTGTGCCCTGTCTGAACGATTCAGACGAGTCGATTGACCTTCTGGAGGTATTGTCTCGTACAGCCCTGAGAGGGTTCGGAGTAGGTTGAAACTGTTTGGATACTCATGAAAAAGGCCCGGCTGTTACCAGCCGGGCCTTTTTTGTTTTTAGTGCTGCGGCGCCTGCGGAGCTGGCGCATTTGTGCCTGGCTCGGGGTGTTCTGCGTCGTACCACTGAGCCTTCTGGTTCACGGACGTCGCATCGTGGTGGCTCTGCCACCAGCCGCCGGTATTCGGGGCTGCCGGATGCTCCTTGTCCCAAAGAGCAGCCTTCTCGCGCAGATCCTTGCGATACAGGTGGCGGCGATACATGCCAGCGGCGCAGCCACCAACGGCGCCAATAACACCATGGTGGTTGGCCAGATGTCCGCCTACGGCACCGGCTGCACCGTACTTGATGCAGCCGCCTGGTTCGGCGAGGGCCGGGGTAGCGGTGAGGAGGGCGGCCAGAGCCAGAGCAGAACGCATTGAGCGTGTCATGGAAGTTTCGTCTCTCTTATCGGTCTCTTGGAAGAAAGAGACTTTCTGAATGTCGAAACTAGGTATGTGGGGGGAAGGTTTCAACTCTCTGGCGAGCAGAGATGGTTTTTAGGGTTGTGTTGCGGCCAGGTTTTTCATATAACTGTGGCATTGAGCCATGAATCGTTAAGCAGATGGCTCAATCATCAATATCAGAAAATGATTTTCATAAGAGGCTGACTCCACGAGGGGGCAGCCTCTTTTTTTATGAGCCTATTAGGATTTCAGGCTGTGGATATTTCGGGTTTTGATCTTTCGGGTCTGCTTGCTGACATTCCGGCCCGCTATGAACTTTGGGTGGCTCTGCTGATTATTGGTTGCAAGCTGATAACGGTTTTCTTGCCTCCTCCACAAAATACATCACGGTTCGGCGGAATTTACCGCGTCATTACCCTTCTGGGGCTGAACTTTGGCTGGGCTGCCAATCGTCTTGAACGGCAGGTCGGTAAAGTTACTTCAGATTCTGGAAGTGGAGAAAGCGTGAAGAAGGACGCTTCTTCTAAAGCGTAAAATACTCTGGCTCTCGAATTACTTGGAATTTTTTCCTGAGAGCCAGAAATTTTTTCAAATACTTATTCAGTATGGATCAGTAAAATTATGAATGCTATTTCCTCCCAGTCTCTGGTGCAGGCAAATTTTTCGCGTCCTGTTCCAACCAAATATCCTGTTTCTCGCTGGACGATTGCGGATGCGCTGAAGGTTCGTACAGACGATCCGACGACAACCATGCCGGTGATCGATTACCAGTTTCCCATTATGTCCAATGACGTCATGATCTGGGACAGCGGTGCGCTGCGTGACATGCACATGCGTACCGTCACGTTCAAAGGCTGGTTCGTCCTGTGGTCGCTTGCCGTGGACAAGATGGATAAGACCAACGCCAAGATTTATGACGAATGGCATTCCCGCAATGACCGCGCTTATATCGGCTACTGGTATAGCCGCGATGGTGTGGAGTGGACCTGGGGCGGCCGACTGTTCCAGACCTCTGCCGATCTGCGTCCGTGGGAATGGTCCGGTTCTCTGGTGATGCGTGAGGGTACCGAGAACAAGGTGGACATGTTCTATACGTCCGTCGGTGCGCCTGATGGCAACTCTGTTCCGGCGGTCAGCTCCGGCACTATTCATGCAGATGATAAGGGTGTCTGGTTCGACGGCTTCGCCACAAGCACGGAAATGTTCAAGGCAGATGGTGTTCATTACGCCAATGCGTCTGAAGATCCATATTTTGATTTCCGTGATCCGCAGCCGTTCATCAATCCGGGCGATGGCCAGCTTTATACGCTGTTTGAAGGCAATGTTCCGGGTGCGCGTGGTCAGTTTGTTATCGGCACGGATGAAATGGGTGCTGTTCCGCCGGGATATGCGGTGGATGCTGGCGCACAATATGGTGCAGCAGCGATCGGTCTGGCCCGGTGTGTTTCTGGCTGGCGCAAGGGGGATTATTCCCGATGGGAGCTGATGCCTGCTCTGGTAACGGCTCTTGGCGTGAACGATCAGACCGAACGTCCCCATTTCGTTTTCAAGGACGGTCTGACCTATCTGTTCACGATCAGCCATCACTCCACGTACACGGGCAAGAGCACGGGGCCTGATGGCGTTTATGGCTTTGTGTCCGAGAAGGGTATTTTCGGCCCATACAAGCCCCTGAATAGCTCAGGGCTTGTACTTGGTAATCCGTCTTCGCAGCCGTATTCGACGTATTCGCACTTTGTAGATGCAGAGGGCTATGTTCAGTCCTTTATCGATACCATTCCGGCTGCCGGTCAGAATGCGGAAAATCCGGATACTTATCGGATTGGCGGTACACTAGCACCGACGGTTCGTCTGGTGCTGGATGGTGATCGGACGTTTCTGACAGAAGTCCATGATTACGCGCAGGTTTTTGCCCAAGCCGCTTGGCCGGCCTCTCTGGCGTATGACGTCAGAGCCTGATTGTCAGAGGCTCAGGTTAAAACGACCTGAGATTTTTTGATAAGGCGTTGATGAAAGCCACTCCTCTACGGGAGTGGCTTTCATTTTTTTCGGAGCGTTTTGGCATGTGCCTTGGCTTTGCTTCGATCAGAACGAAGAACTCCCTGCAAATACGGCATGCCGCTCTGGTTTCTTCATTCTCTGTTCGTGGAGTGTTGATGAATGATTGAGCGTAGACTGGGCAAGTTGCCTCCGCGTCATGATGTACGAACCTATCGGCTTTCGCCCGTTCTGACGGCGCGGGTTCCAGACGTTCCAGAGCACCAGGACTGGTCCCAGGGAGTGCCCTATCAGATGTGGGGTAATGATCAGTTCGGATGCTGTGCTTTTGCAGCTCATGCGGCTTTGACAGCAACCTGGACAAAAGTGGCCCAGGGGCTGGTATTGCTTTCTAGCGAACAAGTTCTCCAGAACTATGGTGCTGTCACGGGATTTAATCCGGTGACGGGTCAGAATGATAATGGCACGATTTTGCTGGAGCAACTGCAATACTGGAAGAGTAATGGATTTGTTCGGCCGGGGCAGACCCGAGATTATCTGACGGCTTACGGTATTATTGATTCCCATTCAGTGAGCGGTATCAAACGCGGTATTTCCTATCTGGGCGGCGTTTTGGCAGGGGTGCAGGTTCCGCGCGGGTTCATGAATCTTCCGTTAGGTACCGATTGGGATTGGGATGCTGTGCAGGACCACGTTTTTGTCGGAGGACATGCTATCGCGCTGACGGGGTACACACCTGACGGTGTATTTTTCAATACGTGGGGCAGCCGGACCTTCATGCCGTGGAATACGTTCCTGAAGATTTGTGATGAGGCTTATGGGCTTGTTAGCAGACAGAACTGGCTCACGGTGCAAGGGCTTTCGCCAAAATCTGAAGACGTACAGGCCCTTGTTGCGGAAATGAGTGCAGCATGAAGCCGATATATTTTTTGCCTGTATGGTTGCTGCTTTCAGGATGTGTCTTTGGTTCTGGTGAACAGACTTCGGTGAGTGCAGCGCTGGCCGGGGTTCAGAAGGATCTGGCTAAAGCTGGTGTCGTCAGTGTTTCAGAGGTTCAGGACTGGTCCACAGAGCAGTCTCATCGCTTTGATGGGAACGTGCGTGCCCTACAATGTTCGCAACACACTCTGGACCCGGTTGTTGCGCTTGTTTCCGGGCCAATGACAATGCAGCTCAATGGTAGTCTGACGCAGTCTGGCTCATTCTCTGTGTCTGCTCTGACAACTGTGCCGGTCATTGGCATTGCCGCAGATGCCAGCCGTTCAAAGACACAACAGTTGAGTTTGCCTGTTCAGTTCGTGCCATTGTCTGCTCTTCCTGATGCGGAGATGCAGCGTGAAGTCGAATATGCCGGTGCTCTGCTCGGGCAACCTGGCGATGTTCGGGATAAAGAGGCAGGCAGAATTCTCAATGCGCGGCAGGCCTTGTACACGCATATTCACGGCCTTCAGGCTCCAGAAATTCTAGCGGAATGTCAGTCTAACCAACCCGTGCATCCCTTTGTTGGGCTGAAACCTCTTTGAAATCAGGGGAGGTGGCCTGACAGCGCCGTGGTCAGGAGATCGAGCAGACGTTCCGGAAAAATGATTTCGGTCGTCTGTTCCAGTTCACCTCTAGACCACCAGTGATGGCCCTTGAGAACGTTCTTTTCGTTGGGCGTCCAGCCGGAAGAGGAGAGCGTGGTCTCTGGTGCACGAAGGGCAAAAAAGCGCTCGTCAGCTAAAACAGTTTCACCACCCGCGAGCGTCAGGACGAATGTTCTCTGACCAATCTCAGAGCTGAGAAAGGGCGCGTTTAATCCTGTTTCTTCGTGCAGTTCGCGTTTTGCCGCCTGAACAAAATTTTCTCCATCCTTCAGGCTTCCGCCGGGCGTGGACCAATAACTTCGCCCAGCCAATGTGCCTGAGGAGTGAAAAAACCTAAAGAGAAGGACGCGATCCTGCTGATCCAGAACCAGTAATCGGGCAGCGGGGCGTTGACGCATAGCAAGTCTCCCGAGAACTGTTCGGGCCATGATTTTAGTATATGAAATTAGGACACGGTTAGAGCGTCAAGTAACTACGCTCTGATCAGATTTTTCTGATAATCCGCTTATCGGCTGGTCGGAGTGAGAGGATTCGAACCTCCGGCCCCTGCGTCCCGAACACAGTGCTCTACCAGGCTGAGCTACACTCCGGCCGACGGCGCTTCTCCTACCGGGAATTTGCTTTCGTGGCAAGAGGATGGGGTGAAAAATCAGATGGAAACCAATATTCTTTTGATACTTTTCCAAGAGAACAGAACGGTAATCGCACGACCCTGAAGATTCCAGATTGGAAGAAGGCCTACACCGCCTTCTGCGACTGAAACACGGGAGTCAGCCGAATTGTCTCTGTTGTCTCCCATGACGAATAATCTTTCTGCCGGGACCGTAAATTCGGGAACGTTATCGAGAGGTCCATGGGGCGTCAGTTTAACAATGTCATGGTGCATTCCGTCTGGAAGCGTTTCTTCATAACGCTCAGCGGAGTAAGTATGCCCGCGACTGTCCTCTTCTTGATCCGGACCCTTATCTTTCCAAGGCAATATTTTCCCGTTCAAGAGAATTCGACCATCCATCAGGGCAATTCTGTCTCCAGGAAGACCGATGACGCGTTTGACCCATGTTTCATGAAGATTTGCGGGAGCCCGAAACACAGCGATGTCGCCTCGGTGTGGCAAATGCCCAAAGATGCGTTTTGGCGTTATTTGGGCGAACGCGTAGCCGAAGGGTAGAGAGGCTGTGCTTAGGCCATAAGAAGGTGCAGAAACGATAATTTCGTCACCGATCTTTAAGGTCGGTTGCATCGACGCCGATGGAACGATGTAGGCCGCGCCAAGCGCTGTATGAATGAATAGTACACCCAAAACAGGTGGCAGCGCAGGCAGCAGTTTTCGGAAAATCTGAAGATGTTTCATTGCGGTCTCTCCAAGATCGGAGAGTGCCATACGGCAGGCGTTCCGCAACTTAAGCCTTGGACAGGCTATGTCAGGAAAATTGCAGGTGACCTGTCATAATGGTCACCTGCAAAGACGTGTTAGAGAGCTTTTTCGAGTGCCGGAAGCACTTCAAACAGGTCACCCACGATACCGTAATCGGCAACGCGGAAGATTGGGGCTTCAGGGTCTGTGTTGATGGCCACGATCACGCGGCTATCCTTCATGCCAGCCAGATGCTGGATTGCGCCAGACAGTCCGACGGCGATGTAGAGTTCTGGTGCCACGATCTTGCCGGTCTGCCCGACCTGCATTTCGTTCGGAGCAAAACCAGAGTCCACTGCCGAACGGGACGCACCAATTGCGGCATTCAGCTTGTCAGCGATCGGTTCAAGCAGCTTGAAGTTGGCTGCATCCTTCATGCCTTTACCGCCAGAAATAACCACCCGGGCGGATTCCAGTTCCGGACGATCGGACGCTGACAACTCAACCTTCACGAAAACTGACTTTTCGCTGGTTGGAGCTTCCAGTGTTTCGACCGCTGCAGAACCGCCATCCTTTGGAGCAGGATCAAAGCTGGAACTGCGAATGGTCAGAACCTTGATGCTATCGGCAGAACGAACCGTTGCCAGTGCATTGCCCGCGTAGATGGGACGCACGAACGTCTCGGCGTCCTTGATCTCCACAACATCCGGCACAGGTTGTACGTCAAGCAGGCCCGCCAAGCGCGGCAGGATATTCTTTCCACTTGCTGAGGCCGATGCCACGATGTGGCTGTAGTCCTTTGCGATGGACGCCAGCAGGTCGGCGGCAGGCTCGGCCAGATCCGTGGCCAGAACTGGCACGGACAGAACCCGCTTTACCCTGGGAAGGGCTGCGGCGGCGCTGGCGCCTTCACCAAAAACGATGGCGTCTACATCGCCAAAGCGTGCGGCGGCTGTCAGGGCTGAACGTGACGCCTGACGAACTTCACCATTCTCGACTTCGAGCAGAACAAGAGCGGTCATCAGATCACCTTCGCTTCTGTCTTGAGCTTTTCGACCAGTTCGGCCGCACTGCCCAGCTTGATACCTTCTTTGCGTTCCGTCGGCTCTGCGACAGATACGATGGTCAGGCGGGAGGCAAGATCAACGCCGAGATCTGCGGCTTCAAGCGTTTCAAGTGGCTTCTTACGAGCCTTCATGATGTTCGGGAGAGACGCATAGCGTGGCTCGTTGAGGCGCAGATCCGCCGTCACCACGGCGGGAAGCGCCAGGGAGACAACTTCCGTACCACCGTCGATCTCACGAGCGACTTCAATACGACCGTCCGCAACGGTCACTGCGCTGGCGAACGTGCCCTGAGGCCAGCCGAGCTTTGCTGCCAGGATCTGGCCCGTTGCATTCATGTCATCGTCAATGGCCTGCTTGCCCATGCAGACAAGACCAGGCTGTTCGCGTTCGACAATGGCTTTCAGCGCATTGGCGACGGCGCGAGGCTCAAGAGTATCATCTGTTTTGACCAGAATGGCCCGGTCTGCACCCATGGCCATTGAGGTACGCAGAATATCCTGCGCCGCCTGAACACCAATGGTCACCACGACCACTTCGGTTGCTACGCCTTTTTCGCGCAGGCGGATGGCTTCTTCCACCGCAATTTCATCGAACGGATTCAGAGACATTTTCAGTCCCTGCGTTTCGACACCACTACCATCGGCCGCTACACGTACCTTGACGTTGTAATCGACCACCCTTTTGACTGGGACCAGAATTTTCATCGTGATCTTTCGCTGCTGACGCCGCTGGAAAAACGGCCGCCACCGTAGCGGAAATGGATCAGGAAGTCACATTCCGGTCAGGAAGCGGCCCGTCTGTTTGAAGGATTTACATCCCGACAGGGTAGTTCGGGCCGCCGCTACCTTCTGGCGTGCACCATTCAATGTTCTGCGTCGGGTCCTTGATATCGCAGGTTTTGCAATGGACGCAGTTCTGCGCATTGATGCGTAGCGACCAGTCATTGTCTCCACTCTTTTCCTGCTCATACACACCTGCCGGACAGTAACGGCTCTCTGGCGCGTCAAACACGTCATGATTGACGGTGCGCCAGATGGCTTCGTTCCGCAGCTTCAGATGGACAGGCTGGTTTTCTTCGTGATTTGTCGCACTTAGGAAAACCGAGCTGACACGATCGAAGGTCAGGACATTGTCTGGCTTCGGATAGTCGATCTGCTCGCACAACGCCGCTGGACGTAAAGTCTCATTGTCTGCGTGCGGATGATGCAGTGTCCAAGGTGCGCGGCCGCGCAGGATCATGCTGTCGATGCCAGCGTAGAGCGCGCCAGCCTTCATACCCCATTTAGCGAAAGCCGGACGGATATTGCGGACATCGCGCAATTCGGACCAGAGCCAGGAATTGCGGACGCGCTCTGTCAGGCTTGAAGCTTCTGTACGCTCGGTCTGGAGTGCTTCGGCTACAGCCTCAGCGGCCAGCATGCCGGACTTCATGGCGGTATGTGTTCCCTTGATTTTGGGAACGTTCAGGAAGCCTGCCGAATCGCCGGCCAGAACGCCGCCGGGGAATGTCAGGCGTGGAATGGACTGAAGTCCACCTTCCGAGAGCGCACGGGCGCCGTAGATCAGGCGCTTTCCACCTTCAAAATGTTCCCGGAATGCCGGGTGCAGCTTCGTACGCTGCATTTCCTCAAAGGGGGAGAGGTAGGTGTTGCTGTAGTCGAGGCCGGTCACGAAACCGTAGCTGACCAAATTTTCCCCGAAATGATAGAGCCATGCGCCACCGTAGGTGTGGTCGTCCAGTGGCCAGCCGAAGCTGTGCTGAACGAGGCCCGGGCGGTGCTTTTCCTTCGGGATTTCCCAGACTTCCTTGATGCCCAGGCCATAAGTCTGCGTATCGACATCTTTGCGCAGGCCGAAACGCTTCATGGCGTGGGCGCTCAGCGAGCCACGTGCGCCTTCGGTCAGGATTGTCTGTTTGGCACGCAGGATCATGCCGGGCGTGAAGTTGGAGCCATGTGTGCCATCGCGCTCAATGCCCATGTCGCCCGTAATGACGCCAGCAACGCGATTATTTTCGATGAACAGCTCAGCGCCCGCAAAGCCGGGGTAGATCTCAACGCCCAGTGCTTCTGCCTGTTCACCCAGCCAGCGACAGACTTCCCCCAGAGACACCACATAATTTCCGTGGTTCGCCATATGGGGCATGACACGATCCAGATAGGGAATCTGAATGGCGCGCTTTTCCGTCAGGAAAAGCATGCGCTCTTCCGTGACTTCTGTATTCAGGGGGGCACCAAGAGAGCGCCAGTCTGGCAGGAGTTCCTCAAGCGAACGCGGTTCGATGACAGCACCAGACACGATGTGCGCACCGATTTCGCTGCCTTTTTCGATCAGGCAGACCGAGGCGTCCGGAGCAATCTGTCGCAGGCGGATTGCCGCGGACAGACCGGCGGGGCCACCACCGACCACCACGACATCGAATTCCATTTCTTCGCGTTCGATCTGGGTCATGATGTCAGGAACTCACTGTAGTCAGATAAAAGGGCGGCGCCTCAAGGGCGCCGGGTAAATGTCCAGTAGAAAGGCTGTCGACCTTCCCGGAAGGCTTTGGCCTCATATCGGGTTGGGGACCATCCTTCGGGACGTTCCGTTTCCGGAGGCGGTGCATCAAACAGATCCTGTTTGCCCATCACTTCCGTCACCCATTCCTGATAGACCGGATGATCGCTGGCGACGCGCCAGATTGCTCCAGGTTTCAGAACGCGGTGAACCTCCTTGAGGTTTTCCGGGTGGATGAAACGGCGCTTCGCATGGCGTGATTTGGGCCATGGATCCGGAAACATCAGATAAGCCCGATCCAGACAATTGTCTGGCATATCCTTCAGGAGTTGCCGAGCGTCTTCTGGCCAGATCCGGAAATGAGGCGGAGGCTCGGCTGTCTCGTCCTGTCCTTCTGGGACAAGACGCGACATAAGCGAGCACAAGCCGTTCTCGAAAACTTCAGAAGCAATGTACCCGACATCCGGGTTCATTTCAGACTGTGCGGCGGCATGCTCGCCGCCACCAAATCCGATTTCGAGAAAAACGCGCGATACAGGCGTAGAAAATCCGGCTGTCGGATTTTCAGCAGACGCGAATGTAAAGCGCGGCAGAACGTCTTCGAGAAGGCGCTGCTGCCTGGCCCGGAGCGGATGGCCGCGTTGGCGGCCGTAAAGCCGCTCCGGCTGGGGTTTGAGAGACTGTGTCAGGGTCTTACCTGTTCAGTGCGTTACGGAGGGTGTCGACCAGATCTGTCTTTTCCCACGTGAAGTTGTCCAGAGCCTCATTCGGCACACGACCGAAGTGACCATAGGCAGACGTCGGAACATAGATCGGGCGGTTCAGGCGCAGGTGCTTGCGGATTCCGCGCGGGGACAGATCCACAACTTCATTGAGGAGCAGGCCAAGGCGTGCTTCGTCGATGTCCTTGCCTGTGCCATCGAGGTCCACATAGACCGAGAGCGGCTTGGAGACGCCGATTGCATAGCTGAGCTGGATCGTGCAGCGATCTGCAAGACCAGCAGCAACAACGTTCTTGGCAAGGTAGCGCGCAGCATACGCAGCCGAACGGTCAACCTTCGTAGGATCCTTGCCGGAGAATGCGCCACCACCATGAGGGGCTGCACCGCCGTAGGTGTCCACGATGATCTTGCGGCCGGTCAGGCCAGCGTCGCCATCCGGGCCACCAATGACGAAGTTGCCGGTCGGGTTCACATAGAACTCGTCTTCCGGGCAACTCCAGCCATTCGGGAGAACGTCATTGACGACGCCGCGAAGCGTTTCGCGGATCGTGTTCTGGCTCATGCCTTCAGCGTGCTGCGTGGAAATCACGACAGAAGTGACGCCAACCGGCTTGCCATCGACATAACGCAGCGTGACCTGGCTCTTCGCATCCGGAAGAAGGCCAGCGCCACGGGCGTCGCCGTTCTTGCGGTAGTCGCGGATACGCTCAAGGATCGTCTGGGCGTAGAACAGCGGAGCCGGCATCAGGTTTTCGGTTTCGCGAGTGGCGAAGCCGAACATGATGCCCTGATCGCCAGCGCCTTCGTCCTTGTCGCTGCCGCTGTCAACGCCCTGGGCAATGTCAGCAGACTGTGCGTGAAGGTAAGACGTGATGTCAGCCGTTTTCCAGGAGAAGCCAGCCTGGTCGTAGCCGATGTCCTTGATGGCCTCACGGACGCGGTCGATCAGCGTGTCTTCGACGGCCTCGGGGCCACGGACTTCACCGGCCAGAATGACACGGTTCGTGGTGACCAGCGTTTCACAGGCAACGCGGGCTTCCGGATCGGCTTCAAGATAAGCGTCCAGAACTGTGTCGGAGATACGGTCTGCCACCTTATCGGGATGGCCCTCGGAAACAGATTCAGAGGTGAACAGGAAATCGCCGTGATTGCGCACTCAGGGACCTCGCAGGGAATGAGTGGTGAGAAGGGCTGCAGACGTCATGACGAACGGATGCAGCATTCAGGAGAGGCACGGCTTGGCGGAATTGAACGCAGGGGTCAAGGGGCTTAGGAAAACTTGGACATTTTTTCTGTGAAATCCAAAGGGAAGTCTTTGGAAAATCAGGAAAACCGACAGGAGTATTCACGTTTCCTCATGGTGCGAAATCAGGGGGAGACGACTGCCTTCAATCTCGATATTGTGGGCCGCAGGTGAAAGCACCGTATTTTCATGAGGCACCAATGGCGTACGTCGTAAGTTTCTTTAGCGGTAAAGTCTGTCTTGTTACGGGTGCCGGGGGCAATATTGGCCTCGCGACTGCACTTCGGCTGGCAGAAATGGGCACGGAAATTGCTCTGCTCGACATGAATCCGGACGCTCTGGCCAAGGCGGAAGCCGCTGTGCGGGAGAAGGGCGTGAAAGCTGCGTCCTATGTCTGTGACGTCACATCCGAGCAGTCAGTGATCGATGTTGTCGGCCGCGTTGTCGAAGAGTTTGGAAAAATCGATTTCCTCTTCAACAATGCCGGATATCAAGGTGCCTTTGCCCCGGTTCAGGATTATCCGTCTGAAGATTTCCCGCGTGTTCTGAACATCAATGTCACAGGCGCCTTCCATGTGATGAAGGCTGTCTCACGGCACATGATCGAGAACGGTTACGGTAGCATCGTGAATACTGCCAGCATGGCCGGTGTAAAAGGACCGCCGAACATGGCGGCTTACGGGGCATCCAAAGGTGCCATCATCGCCCTGACGGAAACTGCAGCCCAGGATCTGGCACCCTACAACATCCGCGTTAACGCCATCAGCCCTGGTTATATGGGCCCTGGTTTCATGTGGGATCGACAGGTGGAACTGCAGGCCAAGGCCAACACGCAGTACTTCTCCACCAATCCTGAAGAAGTTTCCAAGCAGATGATCGGTAGTGTGCCGATGCGCCGTTATGGCGATATCAGCGAAATCCCAGGCGTGGTGGCGTTCCTTCTGGGCGACGACTCCAGCTTTATGACGGGTGTGAACCTCGAAATTTCGGGCGGCTAACCACTGAATACTTCGCCGGAAAGATCAGTCTTTCCGGCGAAGAACATCTGCCATGCCGTAAAGGCCGGGAGGCTGATGGGCCAGCCAGCGTGCAGCCATCAGTGCACCGCGGGCGAAAACCCGTCGATCCAGCGCACGATGAGACAGGGTGATTTGTTCATCTGCGGCCATGAAGAGAAGATCGTGCTCGCCAATAATCTGCCCCCCGCGCAGTGAGGCAAACCCAATAGCGCTATCCGGTCGCGCGCCGTTCTGATTCAGGCGAGCAACATCCTCGAATGCTACGTTTCGTCCTTCAGCAACTGCGCGTCCAATGGCCAGCGCGGTGCCGGACGGTGCATCAACTTTCTGCCGGTGATGAATCTCTACAATCTCCGCATCATAACCTGGCAGCCCTGCGCCAAGCTGCTTCGCGAGCTCCAGAAAAAGCGTCAACGCCGGGGAGAAATTGGCAGCCTGTAAAACCGGAATATGTTTTGCAGCGTCGCTCACGGCAGCCTGGGCCGTAGCGTCAAGGCCGGTCGTTCCCAGAACCCACGGGCACTTTGCCGCTGTGAAGGCTTCTGCATGGGTTACTGCGGTTGAAGCATGGCTGACGTCGATAATGACGTCGCAGCGTGTCGCTAATTCTGCCGGGTTATTGGTGATGCTGCGTGCTGCATCTGCGTGACGGGACAGCCCGCCAGCCAGGGAGTCTCCCGCTTCTTCGGCGCAGAGAGCGCCCAGACGTCCAGTGATGCCAGCGATACCGATGCGGGGAGAAGTCGTCATAATCCGTGCCTGACCGTCAGAAACTGTTGGGCGCAACCTAAGGGATTATTGGCGTGCGTCAAAACGGAGGCGGGCATTTTCAATCTGATCCCGGTGTGTGACAGCCCAGCGTCCGAAGGCTTCGGTAATGCTTTGCAGAGAGTGCCCGAGATCCGTCAATTCATAATCCACGCGAGGCGGAGTGGTAGGGGTAACGGTGCGGGCAACCAGCCCATCGCGTTCCAGATTGCGCAATGTCAGCGTGAGCATGCGTTGTGAAATACCTTCGATGGAACGACGCAGTTCACTAAAACGCATGGAGCCATCTCCCAGCATCCGCACGATCAGGATGCTCCACTTGTCTCCCACGCGCGCCAGAATGGCCCGGACAACGGCGCATGTATCGCTCTCATGAGCTTCTGGAGGGGGAAGGGTACTAACATCCATGTGCCTATGATCCCTGAATGTGCCGTCTTGCGGAGGTGAGGAAAAGGTTTCTTATCATGTGCTGGTTACGATCAGGAACCGAAAGAGATTACAATGAAACTGCTTCATATCGATTCCAGCATTCTTGGCGGATATTCCGCAACACGCCAGCTGAGTGTGGCGATTGTGGACCGCTATCGTCAGAAGCATCCGGATCTGGACGTTATATCCCTTGATCTGGCAGCGAACCCGCTTCCTCACCTGGACGGCGAAGCTCTGTCTTTTCTGGGCAAGGACCTTACGGAAGACGCTGCCTCCAACAAGGATCTGGTCGCGGGCGCGAAAGCCCTCTCCGATTTTAAGGAGGCCGACATTCTCGTACTCGGTGTGCCGATGTACAACTTCGGCATTCCGAGCCAGCTCAAGGCATGGATCGATCGCATTGCCATTGCCGGACAGACATTCCGCTACGGTGCGAATGGTGTCGAAGGACTTGCCGGCGGTAAGACCGTGATTCTCGCCGTGGCGCGTGGCGGCATTTATTCGGAAGGCACGCCGCAGGCTGCTTTTGAGCATCAAGTCACTTATCTTAAGGCCGTTCTTGGCTTCCTTGGCGTCACGGACGTGAAGGTCATTGAAGCAGAAGGCTTGGCAGTCAATGGCGGCAATGATCGCCCTCGCATCCTTGCAGAAGCGGAAAGCGTCATCGCCGCCCTTTGACAATTAGTCAGTCACGCCGGTATCCGGTCCGAACGTCTCATAACGCAGACGGTCGGCCGGAATGCCGGCTTTTGAGAGCCCCTGAATCATGTCACGCATGAACCCTGTTGGGCCGCATAGGTAGCAGGTGGCTTTTTCCGGAATGCGATCAGCGATCCATGCTGCATCCGGGCGCCCGTCAACGGATGTCAGGCGTGTATGAAGCGTAATTGGGCTTTTCGCCTCTTGGGCAAGGCTGCTCAGCTTTCCTGAAAACGGTGCGGCCGTTTCAGAATGGGCAATCTGAATAATACTGACCGCTGGTGAGCCTGCCTGCGCTGCCAAAGACTCGACCATCCCGATCATGGGTGTCATTCCAATGCCCGCACAGATGAAGGCGAGGGGTGTGTCGCTCTTCTGGGGAAGGACAAACTCACCTGCTGGCGGCGACAGTCGAACCTGATGGCCCTTGCATTCCGAACTATTGAGCCATGTGGAAACCACACCGTTCGGAACATGACGCACGCTGATGGTGTAAAAATCGTGGTTGGGGCGCGATGTGATGCTATAGTTACGTCTGGTCTGCCCATGTCCCGGAATATTTAGGTCCACACCCAGATATTGGCCGGGGATAGCCTGAATGACGGTTTTGCCGTCTGTAGGCTTCAGTTCCAGCGTCGTGACATTGTCGCATTCGCGCGTTGCATTGATGATCGTGAAGTCGCGCCATCCAGTCCAGCCACCTTCTGCATGTGTGCTGGCGTCATAAAGCTGGCCTTCCCGGCCCATCAAAATGTCAGCCAGAGCCCAGTAAGCACGGCCCCATGCATCCAGAATTGCAGGTGTCGCGGCGTCTCCCAGAACATGTTGAATCGCGCCGATCAGGGCAGTGGCCACATGAGGGTAATGCTCTGGCAGAATTTCCAGGCTGACATGCTTCTGGGCAATGCGCTCAACCGCTCCACCCATCACTCCGAGATTATCGATGTTCCGGGCATAGGCCAGGACGGCCATGGCGAGCGCGCGTGGCTGCGTTCCTTTGGATTGATGGGTCGGATCAAACATCTCAGCAATGGCCGGATCAGCCAGAAGGCGGCGGTACATCTCACTGGTGATGTCGAGACCATGCGCTTCGAGGGCCGGAATGGTCGCCTTGATGGTGGCAATGACGTCTGGCGTGAGGCTGCGGTCGGAAGAGGACATGATGGATCTTCTTAAAGGTGTATAATAAATACATCTTTAAGCGCGTGACTTCTGACTGTCAATCTGCCAGAGGACTCGTATGCGCCTGACCCTGCATACCGACTATGCCTTGCGGACCCTGCTCTACATCGGGGCACGCCCAACTGTACGCGTCTCCATCCGCGAAATTGCCGAGGCGTACGGCATCTCTGAAAACCATCTGGTGAAGGTTGTGCATCGTCTGGGGCAGGGGCGTTTTATTACCACCGTACGAGGTCGTGGCGGTGGCCTGACGTTGGGCCGCCCAGCACAGGACATCGGTGTGGGAGAGGTCGTCCGGTTTACGGAAGACGATATGATGCTCGTGGACTGTGAGGGCCGGGCAACAGGAAGCCGTGCCTGTGTTCTGTCTCCTTCCTGCCGCTTGCGTGGCGTGCTGGGAGAGGCGCTTTCCGCATTTCTGGGCGTGCTCGATCGCTACACTCTGGCAGATCTTCTTCAGCCTGCGGATCTGGCCAGACTGTTTCCAGAATTAGCCGAACCCCCGTCCAACAATATTGAAAAAAACTGATTTCCCTGCCGCTCCAGCAGGGTTGAACCGCGTCCTTTGAATGATCCGTGCAATGTGATTGGAAGAGTCTCCAATCCCGCGCGAAGGTCAGTCGTTACTTCTGGTCATGTGACTGAAGAAAAGGATGTAGTGTTCATGCCTGATGCAAAAATGGCCGAGCAGGTGTCAAAAACTCCCGGATTTATCGCAGCTCTTGATCAAAGCGGCGGATCGACTCCCAAGGCTCTGGCACACTATGGCATCGGGCCGGATGCCTACTCGAACGACGCGGACATGTTTCGTCTGATGCACGAAATGCGCGTTCGCATCATTTCCTCTCCTGCTTTCCAGAGCCACGAGGTCCTTGCTGCAATCCTGTTTGAGAAAACAATGGATGGCACGGTCGAGGGCACGCCAGTGCCGTCCTATCTATGGAAAACCTGTGGAATCGTTCCGTTTCTGAAGATCGATAAAGGTCTGGAAGACGAAAAGGACGGTGTTCAGCTCATGAAGCCCATTCCGGGCCTGGATGAACTGCTGGAACGAGCGGCGAAGCTGGGCATATACGGTACCAAGGAACGGTCAGTGATCCGTCTGGCCAATCCTGCTGCCATTAAGAGCATTGTTCAGCAGCAGTTCGATATTGCAGCGCAGGTGGCATCGCACGGACTCGTCCCCATCCTTGAGCCGGAAGTGCTGGTGAAGAGCCCGGAAAAGGCTGAGGCTGAAGCGCTCCTTGAAGACGCTGTTCTGAGTGGATTGGAAGCACTTCCGGGAGATTATCCGGTGATGCTGAAGGTGACGTTGCCTGAAAAGCCGGACCTGTATGCCCGCGTGATGAAGCATCCGCGCATGCAGCGCGTTGTCGCGCTTTCAGGCGGTTATCCTCTCGATGAAGCCTGCCAGAAGCTCAAAGCCAATCATGGCATGATCGCCAGCTTCTCGCGGGCTCTCGTGGATGATCTGCGCGTTTCACAGTCCGATCAGGCGTTCAACGAAACCCTGAGTAAGGTCGTGGACAAGATTTACGACGCTTCTGTTCACAAGATCTGAACAGCGGCTTGAGAGGCGGGTGAGCGTACGAAATCCGCGCGCCATTCGCCTCTGATCCAGAAATTTCAGCAATCCAGCTTCGGGCTGGCAAAGGGCTTTTAGTTACTGAAAGCCCATAGGGAAGGCATGCGTCATGAGCACGACCCTCTGGCTAATTCGCCACGGCGAAACAGAATGGACCATCAGCGGCCAGCACACGGGGCGTACGGATATTGCCCTGACGGAAAATGGACGTAAGCAGGCGCTGTCTCTGAAGAGCCGGTTAGAACATCAGAACTTTGATCGGGTGTTCACCAGTCCGCTTCAGCGGGCGCATGAAACCTGCGTTCTTGCCGGGCTGGGCGAGCAGGTTCAGATCGAGCCTGATCTCATGGAATGGAATTATGGCGTGTACGAAGGGCTCACCACGCCGGAAATTTTGAAAGCCGAGCCCGACTGGTCTTTGTGGACGTCTGACGTGGAAAATGGCGAGACGGCCGCCCAGGTTCAGAAACGGGTCAGTGGCTTGCTGGAGCGGCTGACGGCACAGGGAGGAACGATTGCCCTGTTTGCGCACGGTCATATTCTCCGCAGCTTGATTGGTGTGTGGATTCATAATGATGTGCGACTTGGGGAAAATCTGGCCCTGGATACGGCATCAGTGTCTGTTCTTGATGTTCATCGAGGCGCACGCGTTTTACGCAGGCTGAATGCCTGATCGGCAAGGATGAGGAGCCAGTGCCGCGTTCCTGCCGGGAGTTTTGTGCAACATAACGTCAGAGCAGACGATAGTGCCTTGGTTGTCATCAAACAGGCTGGCAGTCTCCCGTTCATTGAAGACGATGAACACTCATGGGAGCTGCCAGATGATTATTTCCTCAGCCACTGATTATCGTGAGGCAGCCCGACGCCGTCTGCCGCCTTTTCTGTTCCAGTATATTGATGGCGGTTCCTACGCAGAGCAGACAATGCGGCGGAACATCACAGACCTTGCAGATATTTCCCTACGACAACGCATCTTGAAAAACGTGTCCGGTTTGACGACCGGGACTGAGTTGTTCGGGCGCAAACTGAATATTCCTGCGGTTCTTGCCCCTGTGGGACTGACGGGCATGTATGCTCGCCGCGGGGAAGTGCAGGCAGCAAGGGCTGCGGCGCGGAAGGGTATTCCTTTCACGTTGTCCACAGTATCTGTGTGTCCCATCGAGGAGGTGCAGGGCAGAAGCCCGGTGCCCATCTGGTTCCAGCTTTATGTTCTCAAAGACAGGGGATTCATGAAGAATGCCCTGGAGCGCGCGAAAGCTGCGGGCATTACGACTCTGGTGTTCACCGTGGATATGCCGACGCCGGGCGCGCGTTATCGCGATGCCCATTCGGGCATGTCCGGCTCTCATGCGAATATCCGGCGTTATCTTCAGGCCGTGACCCATCCTATGTGGGCTTGGGATGTGGGTCTTCGTGGCAGACCTCACGATTTGGGCAATATTTCGCGCTATCGCGGAAATCCAACCAAGCTGGAAGATTATATCGGCTGGCTCGCCAATAATTTTGATCCGTCCATTAGCTGGAAAGATCTGGAATGGATCCGCGAGTACTGGGATGGTCCCATGATTATCAAAGGTATTCTCGATCCTGAGGATGCCAAAGATGCTGTCCGTTTTGGTGCGGATGGTATTGTTGTTTCCAATCATGGTGGTCGCCAGCTTGATGGGGTTCTCTCCAGCGCGCGCGCACTTCCGCCGATTGTGGATGCCGTGAAGGGCGACCTGAAAATCCTGGCAGATTCAGGCATTCGATCCGGCCTCGATATCGCCCGGATGGTTGCGATGGGGGCCGATGCTGTCCTGCTGGGGCGCGCCTTCGTCTACGCGCTTGCTGCCGGTGGCCAGAAAGGTGTGGAGAATGTGCTCGACATCATGGAGAAGGAGCTCCGTGTTGCCATGACCCTGACAGGGGCGAGTGCCATATCCGATCTGACACCAGAGAGTCTTGCGCGGCTGGCCGTGGAGTGCAGGTGATCTTTGTCGAGCTCTGCCGCATAAACTGAGGCGCTGTTCCAAAAGCTATATCGGGGTGTTTTGACCCACCCCGCACCCGTTAAGGGGCAGATTTAATAATTGCGGATCAAAGAAAAAGATCCGCAATTTTAAAAGCTGTAGCAATCAGCCCCGGCGCAGGTTTGTCGTGATCAAAGGTCGCTCTATTCGCGAGCTCAAAGCATGTGCCTCAATGAATGGATATAGAGGAAATGTTCCCGTTTTCTGCGACACGTCACCAGGAGAATATCTCTAAAACTGGCGATCTTCAGACTTGATGCGGTTCTGGACTGAAGCCTGATGATCGGTCAGCATGCAGTAACTGCCGCTCGTCGTATGGCGGCGCTTCACGGGCTTTGCTCCACCCGAAAAGGATGATGTTCATGCTGCGCGGTATTGCTCTCACCCTAGTCCTTGTTACGACCACACTCTGTGGGTCCAGTCTCCAGGCCAAGTCACAGAGCCAGAGTAAGGGACGCGTACTGGTCGTTCTTTCCAGCGCAAATGAACTCACATTGCGCAGCGGTCAAAAGTATCCCACGGGCTTCTATCTCAATGAATTCGCAGTCCCGGTAAAAGCCCTGATCCAGGCTGGCTATGAACCCGTATTCGCTGACCCGAAAGGCAATGCTGTGAAGTGGGACGCACACTCTGCATCCCCTCGATATTTTGGAGGCAGTGAGAAAGCTCTACAGGATACGATACAGTTCGTCGAAGGCCTAGACTCACTCCAACATCCCCGCTCTCTCGCTTCGGTCAATGCTGAGGGGATTGATGGCTATGTTGGGATCGTTATTCCCGGTGGCCATGCACCACTAGAGGATCTGATGACCGATCCTGATCTGGGGAAGATCCTGCGTGCTTTCCACTCTGCTGGAAAAACGACCGCTCTTATCTGTCATGGTCCTGTGGCACTGGCGTCCAGCTTGCCAGATGCCAGCGGTTTTCATGACGCGCTGATGACCGGCAACATGAATGACATTCGCCAACTGGCAGCAGGATGGCCCTACGCAGGCTACCGTATGACCGTTTTTTCGATACCAGAAGAGCACTTCGCCGAAACGCATCAACTCAACGGACAAGTTTTTTTCTACCCCGCTACCGCGCTGACGGATGCAGGAGCTACTGTTGAGACGGCCAAAGCCTGGACCTCTAACGTCGTGACAGACCGTGAGCTTATCACGGCACAGCAGCCGTTTTCCGATAAAGAATTTAGTGGGGCTTTAATAAAAGCTCTCGATAATCAGACAAAACCACAGGACGTGCCGTCGCTTAAATGACGTCTCCTGACAGCGTTCATGTCTGTGGTTGAAGGTGGAAAACAATAAATCCCGCCGCAGAAGTGCGAGTTAGCAGCAGGGATTTTCCAAAAAAATACCCCTCCGTTTCGGGAGGGGTATTTTAAAATCAGCGACCTTCGAAGAAATCACGGACCTTGGCAAAGAAGCCGCTGTTTTCAGGGCTTGCCTTGGCGTGATCGTCACCCGCTTCTTTCTCGAACTCTTCAAGAAGTTCGCGCTGGCGCTTGGTCAGGTGATGCGGTGTTTCCACCGAGACCTGAATGTACATGTCCCCACGGGCAGAAGACCGCAATACGGAGAATCCCTTGCCGCGCAGGCGGAAGGTTTCACCTGTCTGCGTCCCTGCAGGAATGCGGACACGGGTGCGGCTTCCATCAATAACAGGAACCTCAACCTCCGTCCCCAGTGCAGCCTGCGTCATGCGCAGCGGAACGCGGCAGTAGATATTGGCGCCGTCACGCTGGAAGATGTCATGCGACAGGACCGAGACGTGCACATACAGATCGCCGGGCTGTACACCTTCTCCCCCGGCTTCACCGCGGCCTGCCATGCGGATGCGCGTGCCATCCTCAACGCCAGCCGGGATTTCGATCTGAAGGGTTTCAGTCTTTGCCTGGGTGCCTGTGCCCTGACAGACCTTGCACGGATTGCGAACCGTACGGCCTGACCCATGACAGGTGGGGCAGGGACGCTCGACAAGGAAGAAACCCTGCTGCGCGCGGACTTTACCCGCACCGTGGCAGGTAGCGCAGGTTGTGCTGCCACCACCGGCATCCGCGGAGCCAGAACCATGACAGGATTCACAGGCAACGCGCGTGCGGACTTCAACGCTCTTGGTCACGCCGGAGAAGGCTTCAGTCAGACTGATTTCAACCTGAACCTGAACGTCAGCACCTGTACGACGTCCACCGCCACGGCGGCCGCCCATCATGTCTCCGAACATCTGGTCAAAGATGTCCCCAAGACCACCAGCGCCGAAACCACCAAAGCCGCCGCCGCCGCCCATTCCACCCATGCCGCCGTCAAAGGCTGCGTGTCCGTACTGGTCGTAGGCTGCGCGCTTCTGCTCGTCTTTCAGGACGTCATAGGCTTCGTTGATTTCCTTGAATTTCTGCTCGGCTGCATCATCACCAGGGTTACGATCCGGGTGATAACGCATGGCTTGCTTGCGGAAAGCTTTCTTCAGCTCATCTCCGGAAGCAGTACGCGAAACTTCGAGGCTTTCGTAGTAATCGATCTTCGTGGCCATGATCGGTCCTTGTCTGAGGGCCGGAAACAAGAATGGCGCCCACCCCCTTGCGGGAACGGGCGCCCTTCGGAAAACAGGTCAGGCGGGGCGGGAAGCCCCACCTGGGGAAGTCACCCGATCAGTGCTTCTTGCTGTCGTCGACGTCTTCAAAGTCGGCGTCGACAACGTTTTCGTCCTTGGCTTCCGCACCCGCAGCTTCACCACCCTGCTGGGCCTGATCTGCCTGATACATGGCCTGACCAACCTTCATGGCAGCCTGCGTCAGACGCTCGCTTGCGCTCTTCAGCGTTTCGACATTCTCGCCACCCAGAGCTTCACGGGCTGCTGCAATAGCGGCTTCTGCTTCAGACTTGTCTGCAGCCGGAACCTTGTCGCCACCTTCCGTGAGGGACTTCTCGGTCTGGTGGATCATGCTCTCGGTGCTGTTGCGCAGCTCGACCAGCTCGCGCTTGGCCTTGTCAGCGGAAGCATTCGCTTCAGCTTCCTTGACCATGCGATCGATGTCACCGTCGGACAGACCACCAGAAGCCTGGATCTTGATCTGCTGTTCCTTGTTCGTCGCCTTGTCCTTGGCGGACACGTTGACGATACCGTTGGCATCAATGTCGAACGTAACTTCAATCTGCGGAACGCCACGCGGTGCCGGAGCAATGCCCTGCAGGTCGAAGTTGCCAAGCAGCTTGTTGTCCGCTGCCATCTCACGTTCGCCCTGATAGACCTTGATGGTCACGGCGTTCTGGTTGTCTTCAGCCGTGGAGAAGGTCTGGCTCTTCTTGGTCGGGATCGTCGTGTTGCGGTCGATCAGGCGGGTGAACACGCCCCCCAGCGTCTCGATACCCAGTGACAGCGGCGTCACGTCGAGGAGCAGAACGTCCTTCACGTCACCCTTCAGGACGGCGCCCTGAACGGCTGCACCGATAGCGACCACTTCGTCAGGATTGACGTTGCGTGCCGGATCCTTGCCGAAGAATTCCTTAACCGTCTCGATGACCTTCGGCATACGGGTCATGCCGCCAACGAGGATGACTTCGTCAATCTCGCTCGTGGACACGCCTGCATCCTTGATAGCCGAACGGCACGGACCAAGCGTACGCTGAACCAGATCGTCAACCAGGCTCTCCAGCTTGGCACGGGACAGCTTGACGACAAGGTGCTTCGGGCCGGACGCATCAGCCGTGATGAACGGCAGGTTGATCTCGGTTTCCTTGGAGGAGGAAAGCTCGATCTTGGCCTTTTCAGCGGCTTCCTTCAGACGCTGCAGAGCAAGCTTGTCGCCACGCAGGTCGATGCCTTGGTCCTTTTTGAACTCATCGGCCAGGAAGTCGATGACGCGGTTATCAAAGTCTTCACCACCCAGGAACGTATCACCGTTCGTGGACTTCACTTCGATCACGCCGTCAGAGATCTCGAGGATGGAAACGTCGAACGTACCACCACCAAGGTCATACACAGCCACCGTGCCGGAATCGCGCTTGCCAAGGCCATAAGCCAGTGCAGCTGCGGTCGGCTCGTTAATGATACGCAGGACTTCGAGGCCGGCAATCTTGCCAGCGTCACGAGTGGCCTGACGCTGTGCGTCGTTGAAGTAAGCCGGAACCGTGATGACGGCCTGTGTAACCGTTTCACCGAGGTAGGACTCGGCCGTTTCCTTCATCTTGCCAAGAACGAATGCAGCGATCTGGGACGGGGCGTAATCTTCGCCACGGGCGCGAACCCATGCATCGCCGTTGTCGCCCTTGACGATTTCATAAGGGACCATGCCCTTGTCCTTGGCGACGGTCGGGTCATCGTAACGACGACCGATCAGACGCTTGACGGCATACAGGGTGTTGGTCGGGTTTGTGACAGCCTGACGCTTCGCGGCCTGTCCAACCAGACGCTCACCGTTTTCGGTGAATGCGACCATGGACGGCGTCGTACGTGCGCCTTCGCTGTTTTCAATAACGCGGGTCTCGTCGCCTTCACGCACTGCAACGCAGGAGTTGGTCGTGCCGAGGTCAATACCGATGACTTTGCTCATAATATGTCCTTTCAGCGGCTCGCTTCGGCCCTGTCAGGCACCGGGGCGAACCCTTGTGACGTAAAATCCGATCCATCAAGGGATCGTGTTTCCGAGACCAGATTTAGGCGGGGCAGCAAAGTGTTTCAAGCCTTGGCGGTAACATCTTTCATGAAAAATATACGTTCGCATCATTCAGGAAACGGTTGTGACTTCCGCTTGGCCACGGAATGGTCCACTTTGAGATAAGTCATGAAAATTAATCTGATATTCCGGGCCGCGCCCCTGGCTGCACTTATCTGTCTTGCTGCCTGTGGGCCGATAGGGCCATCCAGGCTTCAGCATGACGAGCTTGAATACTCGCGCGCTCTGGGCGAATCCCAGAAGCACGAGATGCTCCTGAATATCGTTCGCCTGCGCTATGCCGATCCGCCGACGTTTCTGGATACGACGCAGGTCATTGCCGGATATAGCGTATCCAAGAGCGTGAGTGGCGGCTTCTATGCCTATCCTGCCACTGCTGTCGGCAATTATCTCTTCGGAACGGGGACGATGACGTCGGGTGAAAGTCCGACCTTCACCTATCAGCCGGTGACGGGGCAGCAATACGCCGAGAATATCGTGCGGCCAATTTCTCCCACTGTTATCATGCCCCTGAGTCTCGGTGGTCTTCCCATTGACACCCTCTTGCGCCTGACAGCGCAGTCGATCGATGGACTGTCCAACGTGCGAGGGCTGGGAGCAGGACCATTTGGCGGAGGCTCTGTCCGCTTTTATCTTTTGCTGCATGATCTGCGTCAGCTTCAGATCGCAGGCGCGATGACTATCCGCATCACGACCGATGCGCCGCCTCCGACCGATGACAACAATAACAAGAAGAATTCTTCAAAGCCGGAAAACGGCAACGGCCAAGAGCATTCCTATCTGGTGCTGTCTTCGACATCTGATAGCAGCCTTCTCTCGACGCAGGCGGAAGTGCGCCGCCTCCTGCATCTGGACGCCCAGGCTGAAGAGGCGGAAATTGTTTACGGCCCCTATCCGAAGCATCCTGGGCAGATTGCCATTCTGACGCGCTCGATGCTCGCGATGCTCACGCAGCTTGCTTATGAGGTTGAGGTTCCGGAAGAGGACATCAAGGTCGGCCGGACACCGCCAACGATCGGGCAGGTTGGTATCGAGAACCGACCGGAAGTTGTCATCCATTCAGGACACAAGGTTCCTGACCGCCGATATGCGGCGGTTGAATATAATGACATGTGGTTCTGGATCGATGAGAAAGACTTCCAGAGCAAGCTCGCCTTCACAATGGTTCAGGTCCTCAGTGCTCTCGCTGCCACCAACCATACAGGTGGCGCAGTGGTCACGATTCCAGCTGGATAATGCTGATATTTGCTGAAATGATCATTTCAGCAAATAGTTCCAAGCACATTTTTGTTACCACAAACACGCCTTTGTTAAAGGATATTCAGAATAACTCTAATGGACCTCGCTGGATAATCGACATACCGTCCCGGGCATTCAGTCTGGGAGGCATCCGGTTATGCCGAATATTAACGGCACGAAGACTCTGACGGAGTGGCTGACGCTGCTTCTGGGGGTCGTTATTCTTCTTGTGGGCCTGATCTTTGTCATCATGGGGGCTGACCTCGCGATGCTGGGCGGCTCTGTTTACTACGTCATTTGCGGGATCGTGCTGGTTGCCAGCGGGGTGTTCATGGTGATGGGCCGCACGCTTGGCGCATTCCTGTACCTCGGCGCCCTGGCCTACACATGGGTCTGGTCCCTGTGGGAAGTCGGGGTCAGCCCGATTGACCTTCTGCCGCGCGCTTTCGGCCCGACCATTCTCGGCATTCTGGTGGTCCTGACCATTCCGGTCCTTCGCCGCCTGGAATCCCGCCGTACACTCAGAGGAGCCGTCTGATGCGTCGGTCTCACCTTCTCGCAACAGCCGCAGGCCTCGCGCTCGCCTGTTCGCCTCTCGCCGCCCACGCTCAGTTCGCTCCCGCAGGCTCGGGTGGTTCTCCGACTGCCGCAGTTCCTGGTCCAGGCAATGCGAATGAGCCTACTGAGAGCGGTCCTAAAGAGCAGAGCTATTTTGCCGGACCGTCTCCGTATGCCCCGCAGGCTCCGGGCGTCAATGCTGCAAATCTGCCGGATATCGAGTCAATTGATCCGTCAGAAGTGCCTGCCATGGCACCCCAGCAGAGTGCAAACCCTGCTCCAGGAGACTGGGTTGCTTATGGCCGTGATGACCATCAGACGCGTTATTCACCGCTGTCTGAAATCACGCCTGAGAACGCTGGCAACCTGAAGGTCGCGTTCACCTATCATACGGGCAGCTACCCACGTCCGGGTCAGACCAACAAATGGGCAGCTGAAACCACACCGATCAAGGTGGGTGACGGCCTCTACATGTGTTCAGCCATGAACGACATCATGAAGTTGGACCCGGTCACGGGGAAGCAGATCTGGCGTCGGAATGTGGATGTGAAGTACCACTCCATTCCCTACACCGCAGCCTGTAAGGGCGTGACGTATTTCACGTCGTCCGTCGTGCCTGAGGGGCAGCCCTGCCACAATCGGCTTATCGAAGGCACGCTCGATATGCGCCTGATTGCTGTTGATGCGGCAACGGGTGAGTTCTGTCCGAATTTCGGTCACGGTGGTCAGGTCAACCTGATGCAGGGTCTTGGCGAGTCCGTTCCGGGCTTCGTTTCCATGACCGTACCGCCACCGGTTGTTGATGGCGTTGTCGTCGTCAATCACGAAGTGCTGGATGGTCAGCGTCGCTGGGCACCGTCTGGTGTGATCCGTGGTTACGATGCTGAAAGCGGCAAGTTCGTCTGGGCATGGGACGTTAACAACCCGACCGATCACAGCCAGCCAACGGGTAATCGCCACTATAGCCGTGGTACGCCGAACTCATGGGCCGCACTAACGGGCGATAGCGCTCTTGGTCTGGTTTATGTGCCGACCGGAAACTCCGCTGCCGACTATTACAGCGCCCTGCGTAGCGATGCCGAAAACAAGGTTTCTTCCGCAGTCGTGGCGATTGACGTCAAGACGGGTGAAGAAAAGTGGGTTTTCCAGACCGCCCATAAGGACGTCTGGGATTATGATATTGGCTCTCAGGCAACCCTGATGGATATGCCTGGCCCTGACGGCCAGCCCGTTCCAGCTCTTATCATGCCGACGAAGCGCGGTCAGACGTTCGTTCTGGATCGCCGGACAGGTAAGCCAGTTCTTCCCGTCGTAGAGCGTCCGGCTCCGTCACCAGGCGTCATTCCTGGCGACCCGCGGACACCGACGCAGCCCTGGTCCGTCGGGATGCCTGCTCTGCGCGTGCCCGATCTGAAAGAGACGGATATGTGGGGCATGTCTCCCATTGATCAGCTCTTCTGCCGGATCAAGTTCCGTCGTGCGAACTACGTTGGTGAATTCACGCCGCCGAGCGTTGATAAGCCATGGATTGAATACCCGGGCTACAATGGTGGCAGTGACTGGGGTTCCATGTCTTATGACGAGAAGAGCGGAATCCTGATCGCGAACTGGAACATCACCCCGATGTACGACCAGCTCGTCACCCGCAAGAAGGCCGACAAGCTTGGTCTGATGCCGATCGACGATCCTAACTTCAAGCCAGGTGGCGGTGGCGCCGAAGGTAATGGTGCCATGGACGGAACGCCTTACGGCATCGTCGTGACGCCGTTCTGGGATCAGTACACGGGCATGATGTGCAACCGTCCGCCTTACGGCATGATCACGGCGATCGACATGAAGCACGGTCAGAAGGTGCTCTGGCAGCATCCGCTGGGAACGGCTCGGGCCAATGGCCCCTGGGGTCTGCCGACAGGTCTTCCCTGGGAGATCGGAACACCGAACAATGGTGGTTCTGTTGTGACAGGTGGCGGTCTGGTGTTCATCGCAGCAGCTACGGATAACCAGATCCGCGCCATTGACGAACATACCGGCAAGGTCGTGTGGAGCGCAGTGCTGCCGGGTGGTGGTCAGGCCAACCCGATGACCTACGAAGCCAACGGCCATCAGTACGTTGCCATCATGGCAGGTGGTCATCACTTCATGATGACGCCAGTCAGCGATCAGCTCGTGGTTTACGCTTTGCCTGACGCCGTTAAGTAAAGCCGACGACTGTGGCGGATGTGCTGTGCACATTCGCTACACTCCATCGTCAAAGGGGGACTTCTGTGCTAGCAGGGCATGGACGTCTCCCTTTTTCGTTTCTGCCTGTTTTTCATTCTGAAAGCCTCAGGCGCAGACCGATCAGGAAGGCTTCTCGTTCGGATCAAATTTTCAGAATGGCCCGCCGAAACGCTCATGACTGACCGTTCTCCCGTGATCCTCCAGGTCCTTCCTGCACTCAGCACTGGGGGGCTTGAGCGCGGTGCCATCGAAATCGCCGCTGCCATCACTCAGGCGGGCGGGAAAGCCATTGTTGCTTCAAAGCCGGGGCCGCTGCTGATCCAGTTGAGGCACGCTGGCGCAATTCATGTGCCGCTCAACCTGAAATCCAAATCACCTGTTGCTGTACTGCGCCGGGCCCGTGATCTTCAGAAACTGATCCGCCAGCAGGGGGTGGATCTGGTGCATGCCCGCTCCCGTATTCCGGCATGGGCGGCCTGGCTGGCCTGTCGTCGTGAAGGGATCCCGCTGGTCACGACATGGCATGGTGTTCATGGTGCGGGCTGGTGGGGCAAGAAGCTTTATAATTCTGTTCTGGCCCGTGGCACGCGCGTGATTGCCATTTCGAATTTCATCGCCGGCCGTCTGTCCGGGCAATATGGTGTTCAGTCAGACCGTCTGCGGACCATTCCCCGTGGCGCCGACCCCTCTCTTTTTGACCCGGAAAAGGTCTCCGGCGAGCGGATCCAGCGTCTTGCCGAAGCTTGGTCAGTCCCTCACGGCGCCCGCGTGATCCTGATGCCTGCACGTCTAACGGCGTGGAAAGGGCAGAGGGTCCTGATTGAAGCACTGAAGTTTCTCAAACAGGCCTCTGTTACACCCTGGATCTGTGTTCTGGTTGGCCCGGAAACGGATCATAAATTTGCGCTTTCTCTTGGGCGGAGAATTCAGGAGCTGGGTCTGGAGGACAGGGTTCGCTTCGCAGGGACATGCCAGGACATGCCAGCAGCCTGCGCTTTGGCGGCCGTTGTCGTCGCGCCGTCTCTGCGGCCTGAACCCTTCGGGCGGACGCTTGTAGAGGCGCAGATGATGGGCAAACCCGTTATCGGAACGGCACAGGGCGCCATGATGGAGACGGTCCTGCCTGGACAGACCGGTCTCGTTGTTCCTCCCGATAATCCTCAGGCATTGGCAGAAGCACTCCTCGGCATTCTGTCGGCCGATGATGAGACGCTTGCCTATCTGGCGGAAAATGCCCGTGAGCATGTCTTGCGAAATTATACGATCCGACAGATGCAGTCGGCGACACTCGGTGTATATGACGAGCTGCTTGGAAAGCATCTTCGAGCATCTTTCGACGGACAGACTGATGACAACTGACAAGACGGAAAACGACAAAGCTACGGCCCATCTGACTGATAAGGCGCAGGCTGCCAAAGAGGCACGTGCAGCTCGCGAAGCCAAGGCGCTCCGGGCCAATCTTCTGCGTCGTAAACAGCAGCAGCGCATCAGGCCCACAGCGCCCACACCGTCTTCCGAAAGCTAAGGCGTCATGAAAATTCGTCTGCCAACGCCATCGCCACAGGAACTGGCGTTGGCGGGCGTTACGGCGCTCTGGGGAGGCACTTTTCTGATCCTGCATCTAGCCATGCAGCATTGCGGACCGATGTTCTTCGTCGGTGTGCGATTTCTGATGGCCGCAGCCATGGTGGCGTGTCTGGCAGGTCGTCACATGACAGGTCTGACACGGAAAGAAGTGCGATCCGGTATTCTGATCGGGATTGCCCTTTCAATCGGGTATGTTCTGCAAAGTGCAGGGTTGCGTGAGGTGACGAGCAGCCGTTCTGCATTCATCACGGCTCTCTATGTGCCGTTGGTGCCATTATTTCAGTGGGCCATTCTGCGTAAATCGCCGCACATCATGAGTTGGGTCGGAATCGGCCTGGCGTTTGCCGGATTGATTGCGCTGGCAGGGCCGGCAGCCCTGACCCTGACCTTTAGCCATGGTGATTTGCTGACGGTGCTGTCAGCATGCGCCATTGCTGCCGAAATTGTTTTGATCAGCCTGTTTGCCCAAGGCGTGGACAGTCGTAGAATCACAGTCTGCCAGCTTGTTGGAGGCGGCCTTTTTGCACTTTTTCTTATGTCGGTCGCCGGGGAGCATGTGCCGACATTTTCATGGATCTGGGTTGTTTGTGCTGCGGCTCTGGGAAGCCTGAGTGCTCTGGTACAACTCGTGATGAACTGGGCTCAAAAGTCCGTCCCACCTTCAAAAGCTGCTGTGATTTATGCAGGAGAGCCTGTCTGGGGCGGTCTGGTCGGCTGGCTGGCGGGCGATCAACTGCAGGCCACCACGCTTCTGGGCGCTGCTTTGATTGTCTGTGGTGTTCTTGCCAGTGAGATGAGACCGCGCTGGCTTGTCAAAAGGCAACAGCACCTCACGGAAAATGGCTAAACCGACACATTGCGTGATCGGGCGGCTGTCGGTAGAGCAGATCGGTCCCCCCGTGTAGGAGTTAATGCGTCCATGCCAATCATGCCTGATACCTGGATCCGCCAGATGGCCAAAGAACACGGCATGATTGAACCGTTTGTGGAAAACCAGAAACGGGAAGGCGTTATTTCCTATGGTCTGTCGTCATACGGTTATGACGCGCGTGTCGCGGAAGACTTCAAAATCTTTACCGATGTGGACAGTGCCGTCGTCGATCCGAAGAACTTCGCCGCGAACAGCTTCGTGACACGGACGGGCGACATCACGATTCCCCCGAACAGCTTCGCACTGGCGCACACGATCGAATATTTCCGTATTCCGCGGGACACGTTGGTCGTCTGCCTTGGCAAGTCCACCTATGCGCGCTGCGGTATCATCGTGAATGTGACGCCGCTTGAGCCGGAGTGGGAAGGGCAGGTCACCATCGAAATCAGTAACACGACGCCGCTGCCTGCGCGCATCTATGCGAACGAAGGCATCTGCCAGTTCCTGTTCTTCCAGGGCGCCAGCCCTTGCGAAGTCAGCTACGCGGATCGTGCCGGTAAATACATGCGCCAGTCCGGCGTAACCACGCCTCGGCTGTAAGGAGCGCATCACTCATGGACCGTTTCATTATTCGTGGTGGCCATCGCCTGACGGGCGAAATCGAGATCGGGGGCGCAAAGAACTCCGGCCTCAAGCTCATGGTCGCAGGCCTGCTGACCTCTGATCGTCTGGTGCTGTCCAACGTTCCGCAGATTGCTGACATCAAGACGATGCGTGATCTTCTTAAGGGACTGGGCATCGCCGTCGAGGCTGTGGGTGAGCGTACCCTCTCTATCGGAGGCGAAATCGGATCGGTGGAAGCCCCGTACGACATCGTTTCCAAGATGCGTGCTTCCATTCTTGTTCTTGGCCCGCTTCTGGCGCGTGCCCGTGAAGCCAAGGTTTCGCTGCCGGGTGGCTGCGCTATTGGCACGCGCCCTGTGGACATGCATCTCAAAGGGCTTGAAGCTCTGGGTGCTGAAATCCGCCTTGAGAACGGATACATCAATGCCCGTGCGCCCGAAGGCCTGAAGGGCGACCGGATTATCCTGCCGTTCGCCAGCGTTGGTGCGACAGAAAACCTGCTGATGGCGTCCACGCTCGCCAAAGGCCGTACCGAAATTGTCAACGCAGCGCGTGAGCCCGAGATCAGCGATCTGGTGCACTGTCTCAATGCGATGGGCGCACAGATTACGGGCGAAGGTTCCGGTACACTGATCATTGAAGGCGTAGAGCGCCTGCATGGCGCCAACTATGCGGTCATGCCAGATCGCATCGAGTGCGGCACTTATGCTTGCGCTGCGGGCATTACGGGCGGTGACCTTCTGCTCGTCGGTGGTCGTGCCGATGATCTGGGGGCTGTAATCCGCACCCTGCAGGAAACGGGTGTTGAAGTTGACGAAGATCCGCGTGGTCTGCGCGTCCGTCGCACGGGCAAGCTGACAGGCGTGGACATCATGACGGAGCCATATCCGGGTTTCCCAACGGACATGCAGGCCCAGTTCATGGCGATGCTCTCTGTTGCGGATGGTGCGTCCATGATTACCGAGACGATTTTCGAAAATCGTTTCATGCATGTTCCTGAACTGAACCGGATGGGTGCGCGCATCAATCCCCATGGTCGCTCGGCAATTATCCGTGGCGTTCCGAAGCTGTCCGGTGCTCCGGTCATGGCAACTGATCTTCGGGCGTCTTTCTCGCTCATCCTGGCTGGACTTGCTGCTGAAGGCGAGACGCAGCTCAGCCGGATTTACCATCTGGATCGTGGGTATGAAGGCGTAGATCGCAAGCTCGCAGCATGTGGTGCTGATATCGAACGCGTTTCAGACTGAAGACTGTTCAGGCTTCTTTTTTAGACAAGCGGTGAGCCATTTCGGCTCACCGCTTTTTTTGTGGCTCGTGCGTCTGAAGCCATCCGTTATGAAACGCTTCCTCTCTGTCGGGCGTAATAAGTCAAACCCGAAAAGTTTTCCTTAGGCATTTGATAAATCCCCCAGGGATTGAATGCGGCAGAGTCAGGAGAAGCAGAGAATGACGATTCCGACAGTCACGCTCAATGACGGCACGACCATTCCGGCGATCACGTTCGGAACCTATAAGCTCAATGGTGCTGCGGGCGTTGAAGCCATGAACAGTGCCCTCAACGTGGGCTATGACGCTCTGGACAGTGCGTTCAATTATGAGAATGAAGGGGCAGTTGGGCGCGCCGTGCGTGAGAGCGGCCGCCCCCGGGAAGAACTGCGCGTCGCCTCAAAGCTACCAGGCCGCCATCATGACTATGATGCTGCGCTGACAACGATCGAGGAGTCCCTCTATCGCACGCAGCTTGACTACTTTGACCTGTATTACATTCATTGGCCTAACCCGAAGCAGGGCAAGTACGTTGAAGCCTGGAAAGCCCTGATTGAGGCAAAGAAGCGCGGCTATACCCGATCAATTGCCGTATGCAATTTTCTGCCAGAACATCTTGAGCGGCTGAAAGCTGAAACAGGCGTTCTTCCGTCGATCAACCAGATTGAACTGCATCCCTATTTCCCGCAGGACGATATGCGGAAGTGGAACCATGATCATGGGATCATTACGCAGGCCTGGAGCCCCCTAGGGCGCGCAAGTGACCTTCTGACAAATCCGCTGTTGAAAACAATCGCTGAGCGGCTAGACGAGGAAGTCGGGCAGGTTATTCTCCGCTGGCATCACCAGCTTGGTTCTGTGCCCATTCCCAAGTCTGCCACGCCTGAGCGCCAGATTAAGAACAGGTCCATTTTCGACTTTGCCCTGACAGAAGACGATATGACGAAAATTGCCTCTCTGGCGCGTGCAGATGGGCGTCTCGCCGATCAAGACCCTGCCACCTACGAGGAATTTTGATGTTTGAAGGGCTTCCTGCAGCGGAAGCCCCCTTTGGTTACTCTCGCGTCAAAGCGCGCTGAAATAGAGCATTCGTCCAGTTCATGGCCTGCAGGAAGAGAGCAGCATCGAAGCGTGGTGCTCCATCACGCAGGAATGCATGTTGGGCGTTAACTTCATGCCACTCCAGCGTGACGCCCGCGTCCTCAAGTCTATCCCGGATTATGCGCCGTCCCGCATAGGGAACATGCGGGTCTGACTGGCCCCAAACCATCATCAGTTCACCAGTGATGTCTGTGGCCCGAATGAGCGAGTCATCAGACTTGCCTTCACCAAGCGTCGCTGAATGCAGGTCGGTGGCATAGAAACACGCTGTTGCTTTGACTGCAGGATGAAGAGCCGCCCGATAGGCGAGATGCCCCCCTAGGCACACACCAAAAGCACCAATGGCGCCTGTGCAGAAGCTGCTGTCTTGCAGCCATTCGACAAGGGCCGCCGTGTCAGAGTCAAAGGCTGAGACAGGTTTGGCGTATTTCAGATCATTCCCGCGATCTGTTCCATCCTTGTCATAGGTAAGGACAGTCCCGGCAGGTTCGTACTCATGATACACTTCGGGGATTGCGACGAGATATCCCTGTCCCGCAATCATGGCGCCCAATCGTTCGATAGGTGCCGTGACCTGATAGATTTCCGAAAACAGCATAACAGCTGGGAAACGGCCATCCTGAACCGGTCGAAAAATATGAACACGCATTGAGCCAGTAGGCGTTTGAAGATCGATTTTTTCGTCAGTTCTGATGATCATGAGACGATCCACCCTGCGAGAGTTTGCAAGTAACGCATCTGGCTCTGTTTGTAGGCGGCCCACTGGCGTGCTGCAACGTCGTCTGAAGAAAGGGCTTTGTGCCGGTTGTTAATCTCAACCGGCACAGGACACCCTGATCAGCCCTTTGGCGTGATGACGTCCGCAAGTGTCGCAGCGGTTCCACGATCCTGCAGGCTCTGCCGCATGTCAGTGAAAAGCTGGACGAAAGCAGGGTTGTCAGTGAGGCCCCAGCCCGCAAAGACGCCCATATCTAAAGCGCGCGCCGGATCGGTGTCCGTCACCAGTGCACGATCTTCCTTGCTGAGACGTGGCTCTGTGACAGGGAAGTCCGCGTTTGTGTCGTCCCGGCCGTTCATGTAGGCGCAGTAGCAGGCCAGCAGGAACGCGATCCGGCGCATGTCACCGTTGTCTTTCACCACGATCTCGGCTGTCGGGCGAATAAAGACCGGCAGTTTGGATGTGCTGTCCGACGCAATGCGCAGAAGCTGATCACTGACAGCTTTGTTGCGGAAACGCTGGAGCAGGAGGGCCCCATATTCCGGAAGGCTGATGCCGGGAGGAGCGGTCAGATGTGGTTCTGAGTCGAAACCCAGAAACTGCTGAAGCAGGCGGAAAAGGTTCTCGTCTTCCATGGCTTCACTGACGAAGCGGTACCCCATCAGGACGGCGGGGAGGGCCAGCATGGAGTGGGACGCGTTGAGCATGCGCAGCTTGACCTGTTCGTATGGCTCAACATTGTTCGTGAACAGTACACCGGCCTGCTCCCAGGCCGGGCGACCTTCTGGGAAATTGTCTTCCACAACCCACTGGATGAAGTCTTCGCAGAACAGTGGAGCGCGGTCTTCAATGCCGCTTTCACTATTGAGGCGAGCAATGTCTGCCGGTCCAACCGCTGGGGTAATACGATCAACCATGCAGGCCGGGAACGAGACGTTCCGGGAAATCCAGTCCGCCAGTTCGTCGTCTCGCAGGCGTGCGAAGGACAGGACGGCGTGGCGCGCAACCTCTCCGTTCGACGGAACATTGTCGCAGGAGAGAATTGTGAAAGCATTCACACCGGCTTCACGGCGCAGACGAAGAGCCTCGGTGAGGATACCAAAGGCTGTTTCCGGCACTTCACGCTTGAGGTCCGCAACGATGGTCGGATGGTCAGCCATGAAGTGGCCTGCCTCATCCATGTAATATCCACCTTCCGTAATCGTCATGGTGACGATGCGGATTGCTGGATCGGTCAGGCGCTTCAGGGCTGCCAGACGGTCTGCGGGAGCGTGGATGTATTCCACCAGGGATTTTACAACCCTTACGACGTCCGGACGGCCCGATGGGCATTCCCGCAAAGTGTAAAGACCGCCCTGAGACTGAAGGGCTTCAGCCTTCTGCACTTCAGACGGCACATCCATCAGGCCAAGGCCAACAATGCCCCAGCTTTCCTGGCCCGGCAGAGCCAGTGTGCGGTCTGTGTACACGGCCTGATGGGCGCGGTGAAAGTTTCCGACACTGAGATGGGCAATCCCCGCAGTCACCTTCTGGCGATCATAAGGGGAGGTGAGGATGGTCTCTGGAAGGTGGGCCAGAGTTTCCGGGGTCAGTTTCATGATGGTTCTTCCGAACGAAAGGCCCGACCCTTTTAAGAAGAAGACGTGATGAGGAAACTGTTTTTATTAAATATAAATTTTTTCTAATATTTCTCGCACCAATGAGAGGATTCATTAGGGAAACGAAAATATTCATAACCCGAAAGCAGATGCTTCCGGCATGGGAATAAAGTCAGGCAGCGCTTCTATACGCTCCAGCCATTGTTGAACTGCAGAATAAGGCGCTAGAGACACCCCGCCCTCAGGTGCGCGTTTGATGTAAGCGTAACAGGACAGATCGGCGAGCGTGGGCATGTCACCTGCGAGAAATGGCCGCTGTTTCAGTTCATCATTTATGAAGGGAAGCAGCTTCGCAGCCTTTGCCTGAGCCGGGGCAATATCATCCGAGCGCTTCCAGAGCGTCGCCGCACGCGCCATAGCCGGTCCATATCGCAACTCGCCAGCAGCAATGGAAAACCATTTCTGAACTCGAGCCGCGCCGAGTGCATCCTCTGGCAGCCATGAACTGTCGGATGCATAGGTTTTCGCGAGATAGACCAGAATGGCATTGCTGTCTGTCAGGATAATATCGCCGTCTTCCAGAATCGGAATTTGGCCCAGCGGATTAAGCTTCAGCACTTCAGGCGACTGCATTGAGGCTTCTACGAAGCTGTAATCCAGCTTCAGGATCGACAGGAACAGCCGGACGCGATGCACATGGCCGGACAGAGGAATTCCATAAAGACGTCTAGCCATGATCTGGTCCGGTAATGGTGAAAAGGACAGAGTGGCCATCGTGACGGAGACACGCAACGGCTTTATGGTCCTGTTTCATCTCATTTTAACTCAGGATCATCCGACATGAGTGCGCCTATCCATCGTCTGACCGTGGAAGATCTGGTGGAAACCGTTGAATCGGTTGTCGCGTCTGAAACGGATCAGATTGCGAACATGGCCAATATCGCGGCCCTGCTGTTCGAGGCCTTGCCAGACATTAACTGGGCCGGATTCTATCTTTTCAAGGATGATCAACTGGTCCTCGGCCCGTTTCAGGGGCGTCTGGCCTGCACGCGCATTCCGCTTGGGAAAGGCGTCTGTGGAACTGTTGCCCAGCAGAAAACCACGCTCGTCGTTCCGGATGTGCATGCGTTTCCAGGGCATATTGCCTGTGATGCTGCTTCGGCTTCCGAAATCGTGGTTCCCATCCTGCATGATGGAAACCTGATCGGAGTTCTGGATATTGATAGCCCTGTGAAGAACCGCTTCGATGCGGAAGATCAGGCCATGATCGAAAAGATTGTCAGCGCCTTTGAAAAGACGCTGACAGCCTGATTTTCAGGCAGGAACGTTTTCGCGCAGATGGTTCATCAGCGCGGAAACGTCTTCCACAACGGTGAACAGCTTAAGCGTGTTGGGGGAGGCAAAGCCCTGCTCAACGGCATCGGTCAGGGTGCGGACAAGGGATTTTGCCCAGCCACCAATATTGACGATGTAAATCGGGTCTTGGTGCAGACCGAGCTGCTTCCAGGTCAGAATTTCCATCAACTCATCAAAAGTGCCGAATCCACCTGGGATGATGGCATACGCATCTGAAAGCTCGAACATGCGGGCTTTGCGGCTATGCATGTTGGGTGTCACTTCAAGCTCTGTCACGCCTTTATGCATGACTTCGCGATCATGCAGGAACCCGGGAATAACGCCAATAACCTGCCCCCCCGCGGTCAGGGCGGCATCCGCAACGGTACCCATCAGACCCACATGACCACCGCCGTAAACAAGCGTAATTCCGTTCTGGGCCAGAGCCGTTCCAAGTTCGGATGCACCTTCTGCATACACAGGGGAGTTGCCGAAGCGGGAGCCGCAGAAAACAGCGCAGGAACGAATGGTCATGGGAAGCAGGTCCTGTAAGGAAGCGGGCAGAACGCTTAGACGGCAGGCTTCCGCCCAAGCGAACGGCTGATGAGCACACCGACCAGACAGCACACCGCAGTCGTGCCGAACATGGTCTTGTAGCCAGCAAACTCGATGACCTGCCCGAGCACAAGACCCGAACATGCAATCGCCAGATCAATGAAGATCGAATAGGCGCCCAAAGCGGCCCCGCGGTTCTGTGGGCCAGCACTGTTGACGGCCAGAACACCAAGCGCAGGGAACAGCAGGGAGAAACCTGCGCCAGTCAACGCCGCACCGATCAGAGCAGCCCCTTGTGAGGGGAAAATTGCCAGACAGGCCAGCCCGACAGCTTCGATCAGCAGAGAGACGATCGCCACGAAGACGCCGCCACGCCGGGCAATCTGTGAGGCGAAAAAGAACCGGATAACAACGAATACGATACCGAAGACGGACAGGGCTGTTGCAGCGCCCTCCCAGTGCAGAACGGCATAATACAAAGCAAGAAAGGATGAGATGGCACCGAATCCGATGGAGCCAGCCGCCAGCGCCATGCCATGCGGCAGAACCAGACGAAGCGCGCGCGTGAAGGGAACGGGCTTTTCCGTGGAGGGAAGAGGCTTGATGCCCTTGTAAAAGCCGATCAGGGCAAGACCAAAGAGCGGAAGAATAACGGACAGGATACCGACCGAGACAATGCCGCCATAAGGATGAGGAAGCTGTGAGAGCTTGGCGCCAATCGGAGCACCAAGAGCAATGCCTCCATAAGAACAGATACCGTTCCACGAAATGGCAATAGCTGTGTTTTCAGCTCCGGCTCGGCGGATATTCCAGACAATGACGCCCGTGGCAGCCCAGCTTTCGGCCCATCCTAAAAACAGACGACTTAAGAGCAAAATTCCAAGGGAAACGGCGGGTGTTTCGCCTGACCAACCCGCACCGATCATCAGCAGGCCTGAGATGAGGCATGTCACCAATCCGCCTAAAACAACCGGTTTGGGGCCTATGCTATCTACCAGCCGACCAGCAGAAGGGCGCGCTGCAAATGTCGCAAGATATTGCAGGGAGAAGGCTAGACCAGCGATCGTCGTGCTATAGCCCAGCGTATGGTGCACGAAGATCGTCAGGACGGCATTGGGAAGCCCGATAACGATGTAAACTAGAAGATTGAACAGAACGACGGTAAGAACCCGCTTCGTCGGTGAACTCACCGGCGTTTCTTCCGCAGTCATGCCTTCAATCTCCTGTTTCTTTAAGTAACTAACTGGTTACGTCCTGTCTGGCATAGGACAGTTTGAACGATCCGTCACGGTCAATGGACCCCTCAGGTCCAAAAAACAACAGTATGTGATCTTTCGGGAATGAACATCCCGAGAGAAGGTGGCCTTAAAGCATGTTCTGCAGGCGGCTTGAAACCGCTGAGCATACTTTCTGGCGCAACGGCTCTGCCAGTGAGGACAGGGAGTATTGCTGGGACGTATTCGTCTGGTTGCTGACGGCCTGAAGAATGCCCTGCTGGCCAGCACTGTATGCCGGGCTGTTAGTCACGCCTGCTGCCTGTGTGGCAGTGGAGAGAAGACCCGTAGCATTCGTCCCCGTAGCCAGGTTGTTCGTCACGCAATAGTTCAGCACGCCGGCCAGATTGCTGGTGGAGGTGGAGGAGAGATTTGGCAGCCCAAGGGCGCCCGTCAGGCCACCGGTCAACTGTGAAGCTGTGCTCTGGGCTGCGGCAGTTGCAGCGGATGTTGCCGCTGCCTGCGTTTCCGGATTCTGGGCAGCCGACATCCCGGATGTGCAGCCTCCGAGAGAGAGGGCTGCGATGGCAGCAATTGCGCCAGTCGAGAGCAGGGCTGGCAGGCGGAACGGAACCATAAAATTTCAACTCCTGTAAGGACAACCATGAGGCGTGATCTGCCTCTATGCGTCCTAACAACGCTCAAAAGAGAGAAAGTGAGCGAAAAACCTGTCGATTTTCGGGGAGCGCCGTTTCTGGCTGATCGAAAGCAAGCTGCATCTGTGAACTCTCGTCCGGTATCTCCAGCGTTGGCCCCGCGAGAGCCGATAACGTGAGGCCGAGAAGACGCACGCCGGGCACTAAAGGAAAAAGCGGTGTTAGGAGAGACTGCCCAACTTCCGCCAGAACTGCTTCGGACCCAACAGAGACAGGCAGACTGCGGGCTCGCGTAATTTGGCGGAAATCTGCATATTTGACCTTGAGAGTTATGGTTCGGCCTGTGATCTGTTTACCCTGGGCCTGTAGCCAAAGTTTGGTGGCAATCATTCCAAGAGCATTGCGTGCGGCGGCTTCATCTCGCAGGTCTGTCAGATAGGTCTGTTCCGTTCCCAAAGACTTGCGCTCGCGATTAACCACGACGGGGCGGTCATCAATCCCGCGGGAAATACCATGATAAAAGGAAGCGGCCTTTCCAAAGTGGCGTGTGAGCGTGAGCAAATCTATTTTCCGGAGGTCCGCGCCGGTTTTAATGCCCAGAGCATTCATTTTTCGAGCAGTTGCCGGGCCAATTCCATGGAACTGGTCTACGGACAAATTCAGCACAAAATCCGGTCCCATTCGCGGCGTGATGACAAAAAGCCCATCAGGTTTGCGGTAATCAGACGCCAGTTTGGCCAGAAACCGGTTGTAAGAAACCCCAGCGGAAGCTGTAAGGCCGGTTTCTTTGCGGATGTCCGCACGAATGCGTTCCGCAACCAACGTGGCCGAACCATAAGCGCCCAGATAATCTGTGAGATCCAGATAGGCCTCATCAAGGGAAAGAGGCTGGATGAGGGGCGTATATCGGGCAAAGATCTCGTGGATCTGCATGGAAACAGCGCGATAGACGTCAAACCTGGCCGGTACGAATATAAGATCCGGACAAAGGCGCTTGGCTTTCAGGGAGGGCATCGCAGAGCGAACACCAAAAGGACGCGCTTCATAACTGGCAGCGGCAACAACGCCACGGGCCTCGCCCCGTCCAACCGCGAGAGGGCGGCCACGTAAGGACGGGTTATCTCGCTGTTCGACAGACGCATAAAAAGCGTCCATGTCGATATGCACGATCCGGCGGGACTCCATCTGTACAGTGTCGCCGATCAACAGGAACGAAACAAGATCGGATCAGTCCATGAGCATCGAAGACGCCCGTCGCGCCGCTGGTTTCCAGACAGTCTCAACCCGTCTGGCTTACAGCAATCCGTGGACGGCCCTGCGAGAGGACATCATCATTCATCCTAACGGCAAGAAGGGCCTTTATGGCATTGTCGAGCGTGGAGAGTTTGTGGTGATCCTGCCCATGCATGCTGATGGCCGCGTGACCCTGATCCAGCAGTTTCGGTACCCGGTTGGGGAGCGCCTGCTCGAACTGCCAATGGGAATGTGGGAGACGAAGGAGAACGTCGATCCTGTCGAGCTTGCTCTTGGTGAACTCCGCGAGGAAACGGGCCTGCGCGCGGGCGAGATGATTCATGTGGGAACGATGTATCAGGGAGCCGGATACTCGAACCAGAAAGGCCACGTCTTTCTGGCGCGTAACCTCACGCGTGGGGAAACCGAGCTGGAAGACACCGAGCAGGACATCACGACGCAGGACATGACGCTGGGCGAATTTGAAGATCTGATCGCGTGTGGCGAACTTAAATGCATGGTGTCTCTGGCTGCCTTTGCGCTGATTCGCGCAAAGGGCCTGATCTGACGTCCGTTCAGATTACGGTATCAAGAAACACAACTTTCGAGCCACCGTCTTCAACCAGTGTTTCGATGGCCTGGTTGAAGACGCGGCCGTGGTCTGTGCCCATGTGAGCCTTGAAGGCGTCTTCGTCGCGGTAAGTTTCTTCGACATGAAAGAAGTCAGGATCAGTCGCCAGTGTGTGAACGACAAACCGTTCACAGCCGGGTTCGGCCCGAACGTCGGCTGCCAAGCCTATGAGAAGGTCGCGAACTTTTTCACGGCAGCCGGGAAGGGCTTTCATCGTGGCATAAAGGGATTTCGGCATAGGTCTTGATCCGCTTGAAAAGACTGAGATGCGTTTGAGCGCCGATCATCAATGGGCCGCTTGGAAACTTCCTTCAAGGGGAGAACCGTTCAACCTTTCCCGATGAGCTCCTGACATCGCATGAATGACAGTTTTTCGCGAAAGATGAACAGAACATAGTAGTCCAGCTCACGGCTGCGGGTCTTTGTCGTGCGGGTATAGAATGGATAAATATCCAGCGGTCCCTGCAACCCTGCAGGGCGCGGCTCTGACTTTAAAATACAGTCCACGCGGAACAGCGGCATATAAACCGCATCTTCCCCAGGATTGCGCCGGACGTGCCATAGATTCCGACGGAATTTCTTGAGCCGGTCAGGAAGCGCAAAGATCATTGATTTTTCAATGAAGCCGGCTGGAAAGACTTCAGGCCGATAGTACTGCATGTCTTCGGGCATATTGCAGAAGTAAGGGTGGTCCTGAACAATCATGACCACCCTTTACTCCATACATTCACTCAGACGAAGAGGCGTGATCTTCAGTCGGCGGATGGCTTGTCTTCTGGTGTTTCACCGCTGATGTCGGCTGCAGCCTGCCGCAGGATCTGCACCACCCGGCGCAGTTCCTCTGCATTTGCTCCGCGACGGGATTTCAGTGCCAGCTTCAGAGCAAGACGTGCTTCATGCAGGTCCTGACCCAGGCTTGGATCAAGATCATTCATTCCACTGAAGGCATCCCGAACTTCCGACATCCGGGCACCAATCCGGGCGAGGACCTCGAGAATACGATTCGCCGTCTCCCGGTTCGCTTCGTAATGGGTGCGCCCTGCATCCGTGAGGCTGTATAGCTTACGGTTGCCTTCCTGCGTGACGGCGGTGAGGCCAGCCTCTTCAAGATAGGTGAGGGAAGGGTAAATGACGCCAGGACTTGGCTTGTAGAAGCCACCGGAGTGCTCTTCGAGGCGGCGGATCAGCTCGTAGCCATGCGCAGGCTGATCATGGAGAAGGGCTTCAATGACAATCTGAAGTTCCTCAGCTGTCAGTTTACGACCACGTCCGAAAGTGTCGTCACCAAAGCCGCCGCCACCGAACCGGCCGCCGCCGCGTGGTCCCCGACCACCAAAGCCGCGTCCGCCGCCACGGCCTTCGCCACCCCGGCCACCAAATCGGCGCCCTGCGTGTTCGCCACGCTCTGGAGGAAATCCGCCTTCGCGGAAGTCCGGACCATCCTGCATTTTTTCTCCTTCGCTGGTTGATGCGTCGCTGCGGCGTCGACCACCCTTGCGATGCTTGTGTCCGCCGAAGCCAAAACCCCGGGAGAACCTTGAGAAACCGCGCTCAGCGCGATCGGTATCATGTTTGAACATTCTGTTTTCCTTCATTCGATATGTCGTACGATATAGTATCTTAAGATATATCTGCAAGAGTTTCTTTTTCAAAATCTGCTCGTGCCATAGCCGCGTGCCGTTTCCGCTGGTATCCGGCGGAGATGGGTAGCCCGATCTCTTCCCCTCCTGATCCCGAACTGCGGCGCACATTTCGTCAGCTGGTGCCCTGGCGTGCTGCTTTGACGATTGGTGCGATGCTGTTGTGTGTGGCGCTGTTGCAGCGGTTGCCCTTCATTCATCGTCTGCTGGAAAACGCGCCGCATTGGCACGAGACTCCCTATGCAGCAGTCTGGTTCCTGCTACTGGCCATTCCGTATTGTGCCTGCGGTCTGCCTCGTCAGGCTTTGTGCATTGCCGCGGGGCTGGCGTTTGGAGTCTGGGGCGGGCTGGGCCTGTGTTCTCTGGCGTATATGCTGGGGGCGATGGCGGCTTATGGCTGGGCCAGAGTGCTTGCACCGGTAAAATTTCGACAAAGGTTGCATGACCGCCTGCAAAGGAATTATGCAGCGCTGGCAAGAATCCTTCATCGCAAACCCTTCCGTGCTGTTCTGACCTTGCGGCTTATGCCTGTTGGGTCTGCTCTGCTGGTCTCCATGGCAGCCGGATTATTTGAACTTCCGCTTCCAGCCTTTGCGTTGGCAACCTGCCTTGGCGGTTTGCCTCAGAACCTGGTGTTTGTTCTGGTAGGGGCTGGCACACGTATTGGTCATATGGTCCAGCTTGGTTTCGCGGGTGGCCTGTTTGTGGTTTCTGGCGTTCTGGGAGCGTTGCTCCTGCGTCAGGCAGATGAATAACCGTTCGAACATCTCGTTCTGAACGATTCACTGGTTTGATCCGTTCGTGAGGGACGGGTCCTTTCTCATCTTCTGAACATTGCTTTTTCACAGGCAGAAACGAATGACAGAACAGAGCATGGCGTTCCGGCGTGGAGATACCATTCCGGGATGGTTGCCGCTTATGCTGGGTATCTTCACGGCAGTCGGACCTGTCTCCACAGATATCTATCTCCCGGCCCTCCCTGAAATGGAACGCCAGCTTCATTCTGCTCCCGGTTCAGGCAGTATCACCATGGCTGCCTGGGTTATCGGACTGGCCATTGGTCAGATCACGATTGGCCCGGTTTCAGACAGGTTCGGCCGACGGCTGCCGCTTCTGATTGGCATGATCGGATACACAATCGGCGAGATCGGCTGCGCACTGGCCCCGACCATGACCATCATGTGCATTTGTCGGGTTTTTTCAGCTCTGATGGCCTCGGCCGGACTGGTGATTCCCAATGCATGTCTTCGGGATCTCACGGAAGGCGATGAAGCGTCCCGACTCATGTCGCGCCTGATCGTTGTGCAAGGTGTTGTCCCGATTCTCGCGCCCATGCTGGGTGGCTTTGCGCTGAAGTTTGTGGACTGGCGGGTCATTTTCTGGGCCACGGCTGTGTATGGCGGGCTCTGTACCCTGATGCTCCTGACAGTCTTCCCGGAAACGCTCCCTACGCAGGAGCGCCGGGACATGCGGCCTCTCTCCATCATCGAACGCTATATCTATATTCTACGGACCCGCAGTTTCGTCACGAATGGCCTCGTCTGGAGCTTTCTGGGCTTCGTAACTTTCACCTATCTGACAGGCGCTCCCACGCTGTTCGAAGAGCGCTTCGGTATGTCTCCGTTCCATTACGGGATGCTGTTTGGTCTGTTCGCGGTCTGTATGATCGGGGCTTCCGCCATTAATGGGCTTGTGGTGGGGAAGGTCAGTACGACGCACATGCTTTTCAGTGCGCTGGGGATCAGCCTGACAGGCAGTATCCTTTTCCTGGCGCTGGCCGTCATTTCCGCTGTTGATCTGACTGCGGGCGGACAGCTTCGATCCTTCTTCCTCTGGCCGCTTATCATCTCGCTTGTCATCACAATGGCGCCAACAGGCATCATTGGACCCAATTCAATGGTTGGCATTCTGTCCGAACAGTCCGAACGTGCAGGCTCGGCTTCTGCTCTGGCAGGAACAATGCAGTACCTGTTCGGAGCGGTAGCAAGTGCGCTGTTCGGTCTGATGTCCCCCGGGACGGCCATACCATTTGCGGGCTTTCTGGTGTTCGCCTTCTGCGCGGCAACCGTGTTTGCTCTGCTGAGGCCCAGACTGCCATCATCAGCGCCCTGAAGGAGTTGAGAGTGATGCAGGTACTTCTTGTTGAAGACGATGTGGCCGTGGCCCTCGTGGTAAAGACGGTTCTGACGCGGGAAGGATGGGACGTTCATCTGGTTGAGGATGCTGAAAGTGCCTTGGCATGGGATGGCGCCGCAGACCTGCTGGTGACCGACTACAATCTCCCTGGTGTGCTCAACGGTCTGCTGCTTGCCCGAAAACTGCGGGAACAGAATGCCAGCCTTGCTGTGGTTCTCATGTCAGGAGACTTTGAGGAGGGGCAACTGATGGGGGAAAGTGTGGCTGTTCTGCCCAAGCCGTTTCGCAGGAATGCGCTGCTTGAAGCCATCGATCAGGCCCGGAACGCAATCCGGGCTTGAGTTGTAGGGGAAGAGTCCCCTACATGGCCCGCTGTTTGCCACGCCCAGAAGAAAGCAGTGCCGCCATGTCGTTTCAGGAACCCCAGCCGCTCAACCTCAAGGATTACATCCGTGAGGTTCCCGATTTTCCGAAGCCGGGCATCCTGTTTTACGACATTTCCACGCTGATCCGCTCTGCCGAAGCCTGGCAGGTTGCAACGGGCCGTCTGGCACGTATCATTTCTGCCTGGCAGCCGGACCTGCTGGCTGGCATCGAAAGCCGCGGCTTCCTGACAGCAGCGCCTCTGGCACAGCGCCTCGGCTGCGGCTTCACCATGTTGCGCAAGCCGGGCAAGCTGCCAGGTGAGACAATCTCCCTGAAGTATGGTCTCGAATATGGCGAGGACGAACTCCATATTCAGGCTGATGCTATCAAGCCGGGTCAACGCGTCGTTGTTCTTGATGATCTGTTGGCCACGGGCGGCACGCTCGCTGCCTCCATCGACCTCCTGCGCAAGGTTGGTGCAGAAGTTGTGGGTGCCAGTGTGTTGATTGAGCTTGCAGGTCTTAAGGGACGTGACAAACTGGATGTCCCGCTGAATTCGCTCATCACTTACGAAGACTGAGGAACCACCATGTCCGGCATTTCTTCCCTGTGGCAGACCCGCTATCGCACTGACGCCCCGAAAGACCTGCCGGACAATCCGGTTCTTCAAACTCTCCTGAAACACCATTCCGTCCGGGCATATTTGCCGGATGCATTGCCAGCCGGGACGCTGGAGGCTGGAATCGCGGCATCCTCTTCTGCGGCAACGTCCAGTAATCTGCAGGTCTGGTCCGTTGTTGCGGTCGAAAATCCGGAGACACGGGCAAAGCTTGCCGAACTCTGCGGTAATCAGAAGCACATCGAAGTTGCACCGTTGTTTCTGGCGTGGATCGTCGATCTGGCGCGTCTGGAACGGATTGCGGAACGGGCAGGCAAGGGGAGTGAAGCGCTGGATTATGAGGAGATCTTTCTCATGAGCACGCTGGATGTCGGTATCGCTGCCCAGAATGCTGTGACGGCTTTCGAGTCCATGGGGCTTGGGACCGTTTACATCGGAGGTTTGCGGAATCATCCGGAAGACGTTGCCAGGCTGCTAAACCTTCCGCCCAAAACCGTTGCAGTTGTTGGTCTCTGTGTGGGACGTCCTGATCCGTCGGCTCAGAACGGTTACAAGCCGCGTCTGGGGCAGGATGTCGTTGTGCACCGTGAACGCTACACTTCCGCAAATGAAGCCGAAGGTGTTGCCGCTTATGACCGCGTTGCTGATGCCTATCAGCAGGAGCAGGGCCTTGCACCGCGAGCATGGTCTGAAACCGTGGCAAGTCGTGTGGATAGCTACCACGGGTTGAGCGGCCGCCATGTCATGAAAGCCGTGCTCAACCGGCTTGGGTTTGCGCTGAAATAAGATGGGGGTGACGGAAGCTGGGTGTGGATGCTCGAACCTTTGAGCACCCATTGAAGAGAGCCGGCTTTTGAGACATCTGCCTCCAACCACGCTCAGTATTGCTGTTCTACGTCGAGCCTCTAATTCCGGAGTTTTGTCCTGAGCGATTTCTTTTCTCCGGATCTTCCGGTTGCGGCTGTTCTTCCTGATCTTCTGAAAACATTAGAGCAACAGCCGAATGCTGTTCTCGTTGCTCCTCCCGGTGCCGGTAAGACAACTCTGACGCCATTGGCACTGCTTGAGGCACCATGGCTTGCGGGGCAGAAAATCATTCTGGTCGAACCTCGTCGTGTTGCTGTGCGAGGGGCTGCGTCACGGATGGCCTCCACGCTGGGAGAGCGACCGGGTGAAATTGTAGGCTTTCGTACGCGCACCGACAGTGCAGTCTCAGGCCGAACGCGTATTGAAGTTGTGACGGAAGGGTTGCTTGTACGGCGCTTTTTGGCAGACCCAACATTGGATGGGGTTGGCGCTATCCTGTTTGATGAGGTGCATGAGCGCTCGCTGGATCTGGATGCGGCTCTGGCGTTCTGTCTGGACCTCCAGCGTGAACTCAGGCCGGACCTCCGCCTTTTGGCCATGTCCGCAACGCCGGATGGGCGTGCGTTTACAGATCTTATGAATGCCGCCCTGATCGAGAGTGAAGGCCGACAGTATCCCATCGATATACGCCACACCCGGGATGTAATGCACCCGCGTGACCTGCCAGAGGCCTGCGCACGCGCTATCCGGCAGGCTTTTACAGAGGAAGAGGGCGATATTCTTGCGTTCCTTCCCGGTGTTGGGGAAATTCGCCGAACACAGGCTCTGCTTGGAGATGCTGTGCCTGTTTTTCTCCTTCATGGAGAACAGACGACAGAAGATCAGGACCGCGCGATTGCGCCATCCGACAGACGGCGTGTTGTGCTGGCAACCTCCATTGCCGAAACTTCCGTGACGGTTTCCGGCGTTCGGATTGTTGTCGATGGTGGTCTGCGCCGGGCACCGCGTCTGGATTCCAACACAGGGTTATCCCGGCTGGAAACACTGAAGATTTCGCGTGCAACGGCCACTCAGCGCGCGGGGCGTGCCGGGCGTCAGTCTCCTGGTGTCGCGATCCGTCTGTGGTCCGAGGCTACGCAACGCTCTCTGCGGCCACAGGATGCGCCCGAAATCCTTGTTGCGGATTTAACGGACTTCGCTCTCGTGACGGCAGCCTGGCAGGACGTCATGGGAACAGCGCCCGACATGTTGCCACTCCTTGATGCGCCTCCTGCCGGAGTGCTTGCGGGGGGGCGCGAGTTGCTGCGTGAGTTGGGTGCCCTGAATGAAGCCGGTCAGATTACGGCTCTTGGAAAACGCATGGTGGGGCTTGGAACACACCCGCGTCTTGCGGCCATGCTCTGTGCGGCGAAAACCATCCCTGAACGTGTGACGGCAGCCTGCCTGGCCGCTCTTCTGGAAGAGCGTGATCCTTTGCGCCCTAGGCCGAATATGCCTTCCGGGGCATCTGCGGGAGCGGACATTCGCACACGTCTGGCTTTGTTTGAGCGGGATGATCCACGAGCGGACAGGGCTAGCCTGTTCCATATGCGTCAGGCGGCGAAGCGCTTTCTGCGTCGCATGGGTGGCAAAGACCTTCCACTAAGTCCAATGCCGTCTCATGCAGGGCTACTTCTGGCCGCCGGTTTTCCTGATCGTGTGGCGCAGGCTGCGGGAGAGATTGGACGATTTCGGCTTGCAGGCGGCGGGAGTGCCCGTGTGCAGGCCAATGACGGTCTTGCACGTGAAAAGCTTTTGGCTGCCGCAGCTTTTCACACGCGAAAGTCGACGGAAATCACGCTTGCGGCGCCTCTGGATGCTGAAAATTTACCCCAGACGCTTCTGGATCGGACAACCGAGCAGGTTGAAACCAGTCTGGATGGGGCTTCAGGTCGGATCATCGCGCGACGCAGGCTGCGTCTAGGCGCGCTGATCCTGCGTGATCGCAATACAGAAGTAACGCCTGAGGAGGCGCAGGCACTTCTTCTGCAGCAAATCGCGGATGATCTTGCCCGCGCTCTGAACTGGTCTGACGCAGCGTTTCAGTTCCAAGCCCGTGTGGCGCATGCACGCGCGACCTACGCACCTCATCTGCCGGACCTGTCGATGGCTGCTCTTGCTGATGATCTGGCATGGCTGGAGCCATATCTGGCAGGTTGCGACCGTCTGACCCAGGTGAAAGCTCTCGATCTTCTGTCCATTCTTCGCGCCCGTATGGATTACAGCGACCTTTCCGCGCTGGATCGAAAGCTGCCGCCTCGTCTGACGCTCAAAGCCAGCACCCACGACATTGATTATACAGGGGCCGTGCCAACAGTGTCTGCGCGAGCACAGGCGTTCTATGGCACGGCCAGAACGCCGTTGCTCGCTGATGGTGCCGTGCCGCTTCAGTGTGCGTTGCTCTCACCGGCGGGCCGCCCACAGGCGATTACCGCTGATCTTGCCGGTTTCTGGAAAGGGAGCTGGTCAGATATGCGGAAGGATATGCGAGGGCGCTACCCCAGGCATGATTGGCCTGAAGATCCGGCAACGGCTGAACCGCCAAAGCCACGTCCCAAACGCTAGGCTCCATCAGGCCATCTGGAAAACTGCCTTACGGAACAGGGAACGCACGCCCTCGGCGTTCACCTCCGTGCAGATCTGAACAGATGGGCGATTGTCCCAGTCTCCAGGTGGATAAACCCGACCGTCTGCTTTCTGAACAGATTCACCCAGGGTAACGCCTTCCGTCGAGACGCGAACCGCACCTCTCTGGGTTTTGAACAATTCCGGCGCAATCACATATGCTGCGGCAGAGGCATCGTTGACATAAATGCCGTCCAGACCAAGCCCCTTATGAAACGTCATGTAGACCCGCGTGATATCCCACAGGAAACGGCCTGACTGGCCTCCATGCTGGCGCAGGTTTTCGAAGTAGGCGTCTGTCATCAGAGTTTGTGTCGTGACATCGAGCCCTACGATTGTCACCGGCCAACGCGCGGCACAGATCTCATCGGCAGCTCGGGGGTCCCCATGGAAATTGGCTTCCGCCGCGGGTGTCACATTTCCCCGTGCATCGTGATGCCCGAATGCGCCGCCCATCAGCACAACATCCTTCACCAGAGTGGCAATGTCTGGCGCCTTGCGCAGAGCAAGCGCGAGGTTTGTCATGTGTCCTGTCGCGACGAGAGTGATCTCGTGTGGGTTGGCGCGCACCAAATCAATGAGGAGATCATGCGCAGGGCGAGGATCGAGTTTTTTGTGGACTGCCGAGAGAGGAATATCTCCCAGAGCGTTTCGTCCATGAATGGTAACAGGAGGGGACGACGTCACACCATCCAGAGACACGCCCTGGCCTTTTGAAACCGGGACATCAATCCGGAAGCGTTCGGCCAGATAGAGCGCATTGCGTGTTGTGGTGTCGATCAATCCATTACCGGCCGCAGTCGTAATACCCACCAGCTCGATGTTTGGCGTGCCATGCAGCAAAAGAAGTGCCATTGCGTCATCAATGCCGGGATCTGTATCGAAAATGACTTTTCGTGGGGCAGGTGCAGCGCGGGCCATATTCGGGAGCAGAGATAAGGATGCAAACCCGGCGGACTGAGCGAGCAGGGAGCGACGGGACAGGCGCATGACAGGTCATTCCTTAAGAAAACGAAGTTACCGTTACCATCAAGGAATGACCTGTCTGCGGCAAGCTTTTAGCGGAGCCTGATTGCGAAGCGTCCTGCGCCAGCGGCGGCAAGAGCGAGCAGGCCACCTGCAATGCTGATGTTCTTATAGAAATGGATCATCATGTCGTAGCGGAGCATTCCGGACATCGTCCAGAAATGATGGCCGATCAGTCCTGTCACGATGGTGTAGAGGGCAAGAACAATCGCAATGGGTTCCACTAAAATGCCGCCAAGCAAAGCCAGTCCTGCCCCGAGCTCCACGACGATAGCGAGGATGGCTGACAGGGTGGGAACAGGCGCACCGGTCTGAATCATGTAGGACACTGCTGCGGGGAAGTCGGCGAGTTTGCCCCATCCCATGACGAGGAAAAGACCGGCGAGCAATACGCGACCTGTGAGGAGAAGGGCATCGCGAGGCAGAAAATTGGTGAGCATCGGGAAAATCTTTCGAAGCAGAAGAACTGCCTTGAAAATATGAAAAGTAGATATTTTAAAAAATAGAAATGATGGAATGATATGATTTCCATAATGCTCATTATCGGGTTTTTACATCTCCCTCCGGCCTGGCAGGAAACCCCTGTCTGCGGCTTCTTTTAGGAGCTTTGACGGTTTTGTGTTAGCAGCTGAAACATGACGATGTTCGTGACCTGTTTCCCATGAATCGCTCTCTTCAGGCCGCTGCAATCGGGGCCGGAACAGCGACTGTCGTGACAGTAGGCCTGATGCTGGCTTTGCGTCTGCACAGCCAAGGAGAGCAACACGCTCCCACATCTCAGCCTGCTGCAACGACCATTCAACAGCAGGCCGTCAAACCGCTTTCGTCCATTAGTCCGGACAGCCCTTTGGCAGGAGAAAGCACGGACGCACACGGGATTCCGACGCAGCCTCCGGTTCCCGCCGCAGCACCGGCACTGCCTCCCTTGTTGGTTAAATACGGTCCTCTGAGTTTTGCGCCGCTTGTGCGTCAGGTCATTCCGGCCGTTGTGAACATTGCCATTACCCAGAGCAGCCCGGACGGGCATGATCACGTTCCACCGCAAATCAAGGGAACCCCGCTGGAGAAGCGCTATCATGACCGCATGAAGCGCCAGCAGGACGAAATGGTTGGAGCAGGCTCGGGCTTTATCGTGGATGCGACCGGAATCATTGTAACCAACCGGCACGTTGTCGGTGGAGCGGACAAGGTAGTCGTCTCTCTTTCCAACGGTCATGAAATGCCGGCACGCCTTCTGGGAGCTGATCCGCTGACGGATATTGCCGTCATCAAGGTTGATAGTCCTGAGCCGCTGCCGCACGTCACCTGGGGCGACAGCCGCCAGACGGATATCGGAGACTGGATTCTGGTCGCAGGAAATCCGTTCGGGTTTGGCTCGTCTGTGACGGCGGGCATTGTTTCCGCCGTAGGGCGTGACCTGGGTATCGGCTCCCTGGACGATTTCATTCAACTCGATGCCCCCATCAATCCAGGAAATTCTGGCGGCCCAGCCTTCAATATGCGGGGACAGGTCGTGGCGGTGAATGCTGCTATCGTGACGCCTGCTGGGGGCTCCGTAGGCATTGGGTTTGGTATTCCGTCCGAAATCGTCGCCCCGATCGTGGCTGAAATCGAAGCAACCGGGCATGTCGAGCACGGCTGGCTCGGTATTACCCTTGATGACGGGGACACGGACGTCGGTATTGCAGGTGTCGATAACGGTGGACCGGCCCAGAAAAGCGGCCTGCGCCGTGGCGACATCGTGCGGCAGGTAGATGGAGCGCCCGTCATCAGCGCCCGTATGCTGTTGCGAAGCATCGCTGCGGCCCGGCCGGGCATGGTTCTGAATTTTGGCGTCAGGCGTGGCGGCACGGACCTGACGCTTCCCGTTCATATCGGACCACGCCCCAAGAACGCGGATAACTGATCGAGTCTCCACTTTGACCCGTGGACACAAGCCGGTATTCTGAGGCCCTGATACGGCGCCCAGTCGCCCGGAAGGAAGAGAGTAAAATCAATGCGTATCCTGCTCGTTGAGGACGATTCCACAGTCCGCGCCTTTGTGCTCAAGGGATTGCGTGAAGCCGGGCACGTCGTGGATGAGGCGGATAACGGCAAGGATGGTCTGTTTCTGGCTGTCAGTGAAAATTATGACGTTGTGATCCTGGACCGCATGCTGCCGGGCGGGATTGACGGCCTGCGCATTCTGGAAACGCTGCGTGGACAGCAGAATGCGACGCCGGTTCTGTTGCTGTCCGCTCTGGCAGATGTTGATGAACGCGTGGCTGGCCTGAAGGCTGGTGGCGATGACTACATGACCAAGCCATTTGCCTTCTCCGAGCTTCTGGCCCGGATTGAGGCGCTCGGTCGCCGTGGCCGGCCTGAGTCTGCCCCTCAGACACGTCTGACTGTGGGCGATCTGGAGATGGATCTGCTTTCCCGGACTGTGAAGCGTGGGAACGAGAAGATTGATCTTCAGCCCCGCGAATTCCGTCTGCTGGAATTTCTGATTCGTCATGCGGGGCAGGTCGTCACGCGGACCATGCTGCTGGAGCGCGTGTGGGACTATCATTTTGACCCACAGACCAACGTGATTGACGTGCATGTTTCACGCCTGCGCCAGAAAGTGGACAAGCCGTTTGCAACGCCCCTCATCCATACGATCCGCAACGCCGGATACATCCTGCGCGCGGACTGACCCGTGAAAATCTGGCGCGGGTTCCGCCGTCTGGGGAAGCGTTTGCGCTGGCCGATCCGGTCTGCAGGGCTGAATTTTGCGCTCGCCTACGGGTTGGTGTTCATCATTTCTGCGGGTGTGTTCCTGTCGTTCATCTGGTGGAACACCACTGGCCAGCTTGACCGTCAGGTCGAAGCTGCCGTGCAGGTGGATGCCCACGATCTGGCACAACGCTGGGTTCATGGCGGCCCGGCGGCTTTGGCGCTCGCCATTCAGGACCGACTGGATCAGAACGTCGAAGATGACGAGCTGTATTTGCTCGTGGGGCCTGATGGTCGCAAATATGCTGGAAATCTACCGGGCTGGCCTGTGGTCATCACCCAGATGGATGAGTTTTATGAACTCTCCATTCGTCGGGATGGTTTTCGCACCCAAGCCAAGATGCACGCCTTTCCGCTGTCGGAAGGCTTTCGCCTGATTGTTGGGCGGGATGTTCGCGGCCGTCAGGTCGTCCGGCACGTTCTGACCGATACGCTTATCTGGGCCTGGGTCATGGTGTCGCTGCTGGCGGCGGGTGGGACGCTCGCCATTCGGCGGATTTTCCGACAGGTCGTGCGCTCCATTGCCCGCACGACGTCTGCTGTAGCGCAGGGAGACCTCAGTCGTCGTATACCGCTGACCGGCAATGAAACCGATCTTGTCGCCCAGACGGTCAACACCATGCTCGAACGTATCAACCGTTTGATGGATGGCGTGCGGCAGGTCTCGAATGCCATTGCCCATGACCTGAGAACACCCATTGCACGAGCGCGCGCGCGTCTGGAAGACGCGAGCCTCACTGCCACGTCTGAAGACGAGCTCCGTGCGGCGATTGATCGTGCCGTTCTGGATCTGGACCATGTGACGTCCATTTTCGAGGCTCTTCTGCGGATTGCACAACTTGAAGCAGGCGCGCAGCGGGCGGCGTTTACAGTGCTGGACATTCCGCCTTTGCTGGAAGGTCTGAGCGAGCTTTATGAAGCATCCATGGAAGACGCTGGCCTGCAACTCGATTTCCGGATTGGGGCATTGGCGCCGGTCAATGGAGACCCGCATCTTCTTCAGCAGGCCGTTGCCAATCTTCTCGATAATGCCATCAAGTTCGCGCCGGAAAATACGACGATCACCCTCTCTGCCGTCATGCAGAAAGGGCGTGTTGCCGTCAGTGTTTCGGATCAGGGCCCTGGCATGAGTGAACAGGATATGGCCCGTGCGTCAGAGCGATTTTTCCGTGCAGAAACAGCGCGGAATACCCCCGGCGCAGGGCTTGGGCTTTCTCTGGTGCAGGCCGTTGTTCAACTGCACGGTGGAACCATGGAGCTCTCGGACGGAAAGCCGGGACTGCGAGTAACACTGCTTTTGCCAGCTCTTCAGAATGCAAAGACCCTCCCTGCATGACGGAAGTTTCATTCCTCCCTCACCCGTGGCTTAGGTGAGACTGTGTAAAGAGGGCGGAATGCGCCTTCTGCCTCCAATATCTGTCTGTCTTCTGGGTCTGGTGGGAAGCCTTGCGGCTGCCCCGGCTGGACATGCGCCACCGCAGAATGCGCCTGCTCGACCTGTCTCCGGGAAAGAAGAAGGCGTAATTTCCGTGACGTCTGACAGCGCGGAATACTGCACCCAGCTGACACAAAACGTGGATCACCTTCTGGCGACACCCCATGGAATCCCTGTTGGGGCTATGGATGATGCGCACCGCCTCCGGATTGAAGGCGATACACTCTGCAAGCACCATCACCTGCGGGCAGGGATCGCGAGGCTGCGTCGTGCGTTGGTCCTTTTGGAACATAGTCAGGAGCACTCATGAAGCGTCTTTTCCGTCTGGCCACCCCACTCGCTGTTTTGTCTCTGGCAATTTGCTGTCAGGCCCGGGCAACAGAACCCCAGACGACCGGGACAGAGCTGGATTTCACAGTCACAGGTGAAGCCCATGCCGCGCCAACGCTTCTGACGGTGCGTCTTTTCGGGCGAGCGGACAGTGCCTCTGCCATCGAAGCGCAGAAAACCCTGAACGCCCATATGGCTGAAGCCATGAAAATGGCATCCGGGGTGTCAGGAATTGAGGCACAAGCTGGCAGTTATTCCCTGTCGGATCAGACGCCAGAGCATGGCCCGACGCGCTGGACCGCTCGTCAGGATTTGAGTCTGAGCGGGAAGGACGCCGTGTCCCTTCTGGATTTGTCAGGCAAGCTGCAAAGTCACGGTTTGATGATGGATGGCCTGGATTGGTCTCTGGACTCGGAAACACGGGAGACCTTACTGCGCCAGGCCCGGACCCAGGCACTCCAGAAAGTCCGGCAGGAAGCCGATGAAAGTGCCCGAACGCTGGGGCTACATGTTGTGCGACTGAAGCAGGTTCGAGTGTCTTCGATGGAACCGGGGCCGCGTCCGGTCATGTTGATGGCGGCTCGTGCGGCTAGCGATTCGTTCACACCGCCACAAGGCACTCCGCAGGAACAAACCCTTCGCGTTACAGTGAGTGTTGAAGCCGAACTGGCTCCCTGACATGTCACGTTTGACAGTCTGGCATGATGGAAACTGTCCTTTATGCCAACGTGAAATCGCCTTGATGCGTCGGCTGGACCGGCGTGGAAACATCGATTTCATTGATGCGTCCGGAGAAATTGCGGATTGCCCGTTAGACCGGAAAGCCTTGCTCGCCCGGTTCCACGCACGCGAGGGCGAGCAGCTCTATGACGGCGCGGCTGCTTTTGCGGCCATGTGGCGTGCCATTCCGGTTCTCCGGCCTTTGGGCGAAGTCGCCCGTTATCCGCTGGTGCTTAAAGGCCTCGAGGCCCTGTATGGGCAATTTTTAAAGGTACGGCCCATACTTCAGCGGCTGGTTCGTAAGGCCGGCCGATAAGGCATCCTTCATTTTTTATTCGGAATAGTTGTACAAATTGTAAAATTCAGACATGGTTTGACATGAAATGTCGTAAAGGGCTGTGTCATGAAAGTCTGGATGCCTCTTGTTGCCGCATTGCTTGCCTTAGCGCCTTCTCTTCACGCTCAGGAGAAACTGGTCGTACAGGGTTACTCTGCCGATCAGACCCGACATGCCGTGGAAGAAATCGTTCAGCCTGCCAGTGGTCGTCAGATTGCTCGTTGGGACCGAACGGTCTGTTCGCAGTTCATCGGTTTTCCAGCCGGGGTGGAAGAAAATTTTCAGACCCATCTGACGGAGCGTTTTGCGAAATATGGTGTTCACCTGCGGGCGAATTGCAGGATACCCCGGCTTTTTATTCTCGCGACTGTCCATGAAGACGATCTCATCTCCCATATTCTGGATCGTGATCCCTATCTCATGCAGGGTCTCGACACATCGCCCGTCTTTAATGACAACATCCGTCTTCCGTCTCCACGCGTGAAGAAAGCCTTGCAGGAAAGTTATCCTGTTCGCTGGTTTGCGGATGTCGGGATTGAGGACACTTACCACATGCCCATGCATGTTGGTCCCACACTTATGGCCCCAGCTTATGTGCATGAGCCGTTAATGACGTCTTTCCTCGGATCACAGACGGTCGAAACGATCAAGTATATGGCTGTGACGGTAGATCTTTCGAAGATGGATGGCGTCTCATGGCCGTCTCTTTACGAGTATGTCTCCATGATCGCTCTCACAAATCCGGCGCTTAAGGATTACGACACCACCGAGAGCGTTCTGGGCAGCTTTGTGCAGAAGAAGCAGCCACAGCAGGGTAGTTTTTCCATGACCAACCTGGATGACGCGATTGTTCATCAGGTCTATTCCCTGGACCCTGCTGAAGACGGCCGCTCAGAGACGCAGAAAATTACGTGGGACGTTACGGCCAGTCTTCATCACTGAAGCGCTTTCAGGACAGAGCCATCGTGGTCAGATCGCCGCAAAGGGCAGCGGTATTAACGGTCACGACGTGCTCTTCCAGAAGCCATTCGGGGCGCAGACAATCCAACACATGAATGGGCACAATGCGCCCTTCGCGTGCTGTCAGGGTTGAGGCAGCCTGCAGCGCGCGGGGGGAGTGTCTTTCCATGATCATGACAGCACATTCCGGCAAGGCCCCTGGATCAACGCGCTGGATACGGTCGGCCAAACCGGGAGAGAGGCGCTGCATCCAGTCCAGTGCATGATCTGGGCCAAGAACCAGAGCAGGGTTGCCGGTTCCCAGAGCCATACCGACAGCCCTGAGAATGGCAGGCCAGCTTTCACCTGCGCAGAGTACCGGCCCACAAGGTTTGAGTGTCAGTGTGTTGGTCTCTCCAGCGGGGCCGGGGAGCGCCATTGAGAAGCCCGTCATGGCATGCGCAATATCCTGTCGGATCTGGCGGGCTGAGACGGCATCCCGGCTTTCAAGAAACGTCACCAAACTCTGCGCATGGCGCGGGATACTACCCGGATTTGCATCTTTAGGCGCAAACCATGGGGATGTGCGGGCACTCATGCGGCGGAGGGCAAAAGGACCGCCTGCCTTGGGGCCACAACCGGAAAGTCCGGACCCACCAAAAGGTTGTGAGCCAATAACTGCCCCTGTTATGGCCCGATTGACGTAGATGTTCCCCGCCTGAATGCGGTTAGTCGTGCGATCTACTGTCATGGCGACACGCGAATGAACGCCAAAAGTCAGGCCGTACCCCATGGAATTTACAGCGTCGATCACGCCGTCCATTTCGTTGCGGTTGAAGCGACGCACATGCAGGACCGGCCCGAACACTTCATGCGGAATATCGGCAACACGGCCGATTTCAATCAGCGTCGGGGGAAGGAAATGGCCGTATCGACAGTTTTCACCCAGTTCGGGGGACCAGACCGTTCGGCCGGCCCGACGCATCATTTCAATATGATCCATCGCTTCTGTCCGGGCTTCCGGAGAGATAATTGGCCCGATATCCGTTGAAAGACGCGCCGGGTTCCCAATAGCCAGATCCTGAATCGTGCCCTTCAGAAGCTCAAGAACATGGTCTGCACAGTCTTCTTGAATCAATAGGATACGAAGAGACGAACAGCGTTGCCCCGCACTGTCAAAAGCAGAGCTCAGAATATCCTGTACGACCTGCTCTGCATGCGCGGAGCTATCGACCAGCATTGCATTCTGTCCGCCCGTGCGCGCCACGAGAGGAACAGGTGTGCCCGTGCGCCCCTGCCGATCAAAGATCTGGCGTGAAACGGCTTTGCCAACGGGCGTTGAGCCGGTGAACATCACGGCATCGACCCGGTGATCGGCTACCAGACGCTCTCCCACCGATCCATCACCTGGCAAAAGGTGCAGAACTTCAGGTGGAATCCCAGCATCATGCAGAAGCTGAACGGTGCGGCTTGCAATAAACGGGGTTTGCTCGGCTGGCTTGGCCAGAACAACATTTCCAGCGGCAAGAGAGACGGAAATCTGTTGCACGAACGCCGCCAGCGGGCTGCTCCAAGGGCTGATACACGCAACAAGGCCGAGCGGTGAGGCCTGCAAATGATAATCCCGCCCTTGCAGGCGTTCCGCATCATGGCGAAGAATACTGACGGCCTCACGGACTTCATCCTGAGCAGCCGGAAGGGTCTTTCCAGCTTCCCGTACCAGAAGCGCCATTAGCTCAATCCGGTGGGCTTCAATCAGATCAGCAGCTTTCACCAGACAGGCAATCCGCACCTCAGGGTTGCTGCCTGCCCAACTGGCAAGAGCATGCTCCGCAGTCTCCAGTGCAGACAGCAATGTCTTTCCATCAGTCTCGACAACATCACCAATCGGGTCATGTCGGTCTGCGGGGTTGTAGAGCAGACGGGAGCGGTCGTGCTGACTGGTGACACCCGGCGTCAGAGCTCGGGCGTGGAGGAAAGGCGCATCTCCATCAAGGGTTTCGTGGAGGGCGCGAAGTGTCAGCTCGTTGAAAAGATCCAGACCGGCCGCATTGCGTCGCCCAGGCTGGAAAATGTCTGACGGCGCACGAACCGCACGATTAGGGCGCTCGGTTCTCAGAATGGCGCGTGTTGCCTCGACGGGGTCAGCTGTTAACGCTTCGATCGTAATAGCCGGGTCCTCGTCGCGGCTGACAACAAGCGAGGCAGCCCCATTTTCCAGTAGCTGTCTGACGAAACTGGGCATGAGTGCCGCGACTTCCCCGATGGGAGCATGCACCCGGCAGGGCAGGTTCATGCCTTGTTGGTTTCGCAGATGCTGCGCGAGAGCCAGCCCCAGCCCCTGCAGGCATGCGAACTCGAAATCTCCCGGCCGAACCTGCCCTGCGAGCGCCAGAATATGACCAATAGTCCGCGGGTTATGGGTGGCAAACTGCGGGTAGGTGGCATCCAGCGATTCAAGAAGCTGTCGGGCGCAGGCGAGATAACTGACATCCGTGTGGCAACGGCGCGTGAAAACAGGGAAGTCAGCCAGTCCGGTTTTCTGGGCTTGTCGAATTTCTGAATTCCAGCAGGAGCCTTTGACCAGCCTGACAAGAACGCGGCGTCCGGTGCGCCGTCCCAGATCAATAAGAAAATCTACGACAGCTGAAGCACGACGATCATAGGTCTGGACGGTCATGCCAAGCCCGTTCCAGTTCCCGAGTTCAGGCAGCACACAAAGAGCCTCAAGCAGATCCAGCGTCAGCTCAAGATGTGTGCTGTCTTCGCTGGAGAGCAGGATGCCGACATCCAGTTGCCGTGCCCGGATGGTAAGCCTTTGTAGGGTCGGCAACAGCTCCGTCATGATCCGCTCGCGCCTGAAACGGCTGAATCGCGCGCTCAATGCGGGCAGGCGTACATACAGTATCGGGCGGTCATGAAAGTCGCCGGTGATGCCCGCGTGTTGGCTGATATCTTCCAGTGCGTCTTCATAGACGGTAAGGGCATCGAGGGCTTGATGAGCCGTCAGAGCGGTGTTGACCTGCGGATCATATGCATATGTCAGCCCGTATTTTTCTGCAGGGGCGGACAGTCTCAGAGCCTGAGCCAGCGTAGAGCCCAGAATGAATCCGCTTCCTATGGCACGGATAGCTTTTTCCAGACTACGCCGAACCATGGGAGTAGAGGTCTGAAGGGTTAGCCGACGAAGGCTGAACCCCTTGCTCTGGTTGAAACGCGCTGCAAGGGACAGGTTCAACGCAATCGAGTTCACAACCGACGCACGGCGTTTACTGATATGCCGTCCCCAGTCGGTAGCTCCCACAAGAGAACGGATCAGCGCATCCTGAGTCGCAGAATCCGGAATGCGCAGGAGCGCCTCTTCCAGAGCCAGAACAGATTGCCCTTCAGGTGAAGACAGAGGGAATGCCTGCAAAAGGCTCCCCACAATATCAGGCGAGGAGTCTCGTGCGGCCTCAGCAAGGCCATGGGCTATTCTGGTAGCCTGACGATCCTGTTCAGGTGTCAGGTCAGCACGCGGCAGCAGCGCGTCTACACATTCCGCCTCTGGGCGGTAGTGAGCAGCGGAGACAGCGTTACGGAGCGGGGAGCGTGGTGCGCGTGAGAGTAGAAATTCCGCAAATGGCGCGGCGGGGCGTGAAGCCGGGTTCGTCGTCGGATGGGTCATGGAGTCCATTCCAGGCGGGTTAAAGCCCGGGGAGGCCTTTAAAACAGAATAGAAAGCGCTCTTAGCGCAACATCGTAGCCAAGACACCCAATGATTGATCTGAAAGCGGATTTATTTCTGATCACAGCCTCTTTTTCAAACGCCCATAAGATGCACTGAAAGGCTCATTTTATAAATATTGGAAATATTTTCGGACTTGTAATGTCCAATTTGGAAAGAGAATTTCTTTTAAATTATTAATTTATTTCAATCGTATCAAAGATATGGTCTCAGAAACGATGTGATGAACGAATGGAGTTTGAGGAATTCTTAAGAATTTCCTCTTACAGACAAAGGACGAGGAGTCGGAATGACCACACTTTCCCCCAGCCCCTGTCTGCTTACACGTCGTACCTTCACAGAATATTTGCGAGTAGCAGTCGGCCTGGAAGAAGTGGGGCAGCGTGAGAGTGCTATCGACGTTCTGCGAGAGGCAGAAACGCTTCTGCCAGAAAGGCCTGAAAGTCTTTTTCTTCTTGGTGGCGTTTATGAGCGTCTTCAGTGCTGGGAAAAGGCATCCCTGTTCTATGGCGAGGCCCTCGAAGCAAGGCCTCATGCGGCAAGGGTCTGGCATCGACTGGGCATCGCCCTGCTGCATCAAGATGATCTGGGAGGGTCTATCAAAGCCCTGGAAACTGCCGTGCAGCAGGACCCGGCTATTCCTGAGTACGCTACCGACCTGAGTATGGTTCTGTCACGCGATGGACAGTTTGAAGCGGCGCTGGGTTTCGCGCAGTCTGCTTTGAAAATGCAGCCCGATGATGCAAATGCTCTCAATAACGCCGGTCATATTCTCCAATGTTTGAACCGCTCTGCAGAAGCCTTGCAGTTCTACGATGCTGCGCTTCAACGGTCTCCCGATCATCCCGTTATCCGTTTCGGCCGTGCGACGGCTCTGCTGAAATCGGGTGATTTTCTTCTAGGATGGCAGGAATACGAAAGCCGTTGGCTCTCTTCGAGAACAGTCAGGGCTGATATCGACGCGCCAGTCTGGGAAGGGGAATCCCTGAAGGGGTGCACCATTCTTGTTCATCACGAACAGGGATATGGAGACACACTGCATTTCATTCGCCTGATGCCGATACTGGCCCAGAGGGGTGCAGAAGTTGTGGTGCAGGTTCCAGTTCCATTGGTACGACTGGTTCAGCGTGTAGCGGGCGTATCCCGGGTAGTCTCGGTTCTCGATCCTGCCGACAGCTTCGACTATCATTGCCCGATGCTGAGCCTTCCCGTGAGGCTCGGACTGACGGCAGAGTTTGTTGGACAGTTTCCCTATCTGTCTGTGTCAGAAGAAGACATGGCAACTCAGGGAGGCAAGCTCAGCGCCCAGGTTCAAGGTTCCTGCCAGCCTCCGGATTTTATCGTCGGGCTTGTCTGGAGCGGAGATCCCAGACCTCATGATCTGCGTGCGACGCAGACGGATCGCCGCCGCAGCATGTCGCTGGAGACATTGAGGCCTTTGTTTTCAGTAAAAGGCGTGCGTTTCGTAAGTTTCCAAATGGGAGCAGCCCGCCATCAAGTTGCTGAAACCGGACTACCACTGGTTGATGGGACGGAAAATATTCTCGATTTCTCTGATACCGCTGCCAGACTCTCAGGTGTGGATCTTCTGATTACGGTGGATACGTCCATGGCTCATCTGGCGGGTGGGCTGTGTAAACCCGTCTGGATGCTGTCACGCTCTGACGCTTGCTGGCGTTGGGGAGATGCAGGCACTCAGACCACCTGGTATCCGGATATGCGAATTTTCCGTCAGCCTGTGGCAGGAGATTGGGGGAGTGTGGTTGACGATGTCCGGCTCACTCTTGTCCAGCTCATGAATTTGTATCGCGGCTATCAGCATGAGTCCGGCGAATAGGCGAGTTCCAAGACTAAAGGCATAAAAAAAGCAGCCTTCCGAAGAAGGCTGCTTTTCCTGTGGATCTCGTAAGAACCTAGGTTTTAGCGCGGAGCTATAACCATGAGCATCTGACGGTTTTCCATACGGGGCATCTGCTCAACCTTGGCCTTTTCTTCGACCTCGATGCGGATGCGCTCCATCATCTTTGCACCCAGCTCCTGGTGAGCCATTTCACGGCCCTTGAAGCGAAGGGATACCTTTACCTTGTCGCCATCATCCAGGAACGAGTTGATGGCCTTGAGCTTCGTCTGGAAGTCATGCTCGCCCGTACCGGGACGAACCTTCACTTCCTTGATCTCAACGACCTTCTGCTTCTTGCGGGCTTCGTTCTTCTTCTTCTGCTGCTCATACTTGAACTTGCCGTAGTCCAAGATCTTCACAACAGGGGGAACAGCGGTCGGGCTGATTTCCAGGAGGTCAAGGCCAACCGAGAAAGCACGCATCAGAGCATCCCGGGTCGTCATGACGCCTTGCATTTCGCCTTCTTCGTCAATCAGACGAACCTGCGGAACACGGATTTCCTCATTGACGCGCGGCCCCTCACGTGTGGGCGCGGCCTGCATCGGCGGTCTAGCTATGGTCAGCTCCTGTCGTAATTTTCATACAAGGACCAGCACTGACCCGAACGCCCGCGCCTCGTTAAAGAGGGGCGGGTTTCGATCTTTGCCGATCCCATTCCTTTTGCACATAGTCCTGCGCCCTTCCGGGCGCAAGGGTATTACGCTCAATCCTTCGAAAACCGGGCAATATCAGGTGGGGTGGCCTCGGCTGTGAGAGTTTTTACAGCCTCTTCGAGTCCCAGGATTTCCTGATTGGCGCCGCCAAGGCGACGCATCGCCACTTTGCGCTCTTCTGCTTCACGGCGTCCAACCACCAGAATAACCGGAACGCGCGCAAGGCTGTGTTCGCGGATCTTGGCGTTGATTTTGTCGTTGCGAACGTCGGTTACAACCTGAAGCCCGGCTGCCTTCAGTTCGGCAGCAACCTCATTGGCGTAATCAGCAGCATCGGAAACGATGGACGCCACTACAACCTGCGTCGGCGCCAGCCAGAGCGGGAACTTGCCAGCATACTGCTCGATCAGGATGCCGATGAAGCGCTCGAAGCTGCCCAGGATGGCGCGGTGCAGCATGACCGGGCGATGACGCTGGCTGTCTTCGCCAATATAGGACGCATCTAGACGTTCTGGCAGAACATAGTCCACCTGAAGCGTACCGCACTGCCAGTCACGGCCGATGGCGTCCGTCAAAACGAACTCCAGCTTCGGGCCATAGAAGGCACCTTCGCCAGGGTTGTACTCGTATTTGACGCCAGCGATTTCGCAGGCTTTCTTGAGCGAACCTTCGGCCCGATCCCAGACTTCGTCAGAGCCGGCGCGCGTCTCCGGACGGTCCGAGAACTTCACGCGGAAGCTCTCGAAGCCCAGATCCGTGTAAACCTCGGCCAACATCTTCACGAACTTTGCGGTTTCATCCGCAATCTGATCGTCCGTGCAGAAGATATGAGCATCATCCTGCGTGAAACCACGAACGCGCATAATGCCATGCAGCGAGCCGGACGGCTCATAACGATGGCACGCTCCGAACTCTGCCATACGCAACGGCAGTTCGCGGTAAGACCGCAGGCCATGGCGGAAGATCTGCACATGGCACGGGCAGTTCATCGGCTTCAGAGCGAGGGTTTTGTCCTCATCTTCAACCTGCGCGATGAACATGTTCTCACGGTACTTGTCCCAGTGACCGGAGGCTTCCCAGAGGGCACGGTCCACGAGCTGTGGTGTGCGAACTTCTTCGTAGCCATTCCGGGATTGAGCGCGGCGCATGTAGTCCTGAAGGACCGTGTACAGACGCCAGCCCTTGTGGTGCCAGAAGATCTGCCCGACGGCTTCTTCCTGAATGTGGAAGAGATCCATCTCGCGGCCAATCCGGCGATGATCGCGCTTCTCGGCTTCTTCCAGACGCATCAGATGAGCGTCCAGCTCCTTCTTGTCACGCCAGGCCGTGCCGTAAATGCGGGTCAGCATGGGGTTGCGATGGTCACCACGCCAGTAAGCACCAGCCACGCGCATAAGCTTGAAGGCCGTGCCAACGTCTGCTGTGCCGCGCAGATGCGGGCCGCGGCAGAGATCGAGCCATTCGCCCTGACGGTAGATCGAAATCTGCTCGCTTTCAGGCAGATCGCGGATCAGTTCGGCCTTGAAGTCCTCACCCTTCTCTTCGAAGAAGCGAATGGCTTCGTCACGGTCCCACACTTCACGGGTGAAAGGGGCGTTGGCAGCGACGATTTCGCGCATCTTGGCTTCGATGGCTTCGAAGTCATCCGGCGTGAACGGCTTCTCACGGGAGAAGTCGTAATAGAAGCCATCCTTGATGCTGGGACCGATCGTGACCTGCGTTTCCGGCCAGAGCGACTGCACGGCTTCTGCCAGAACATGCGCCGCATCATGGCGGATCATCTCAAGTGAGGCATCGTCTTTTTTCGTGACGAACTTGACGGCCGCATCGTCCGCAATCTCGGTTGAAAGATCGACGAGCTTGCCGTTCACCTCCATGGCCAGAGCGGCTTTTGCCAGCCCCGGGCCGATGGAGGCGGCGATAGTCGTGCCCGTCACGGTCCCGTCGAACGTGCGGACGCTTCCGTCGGGGAGTGTGATGGCGGGCATGGGATCGCTCCTCTGCGATTGCTCCCGGCAGCCCTCTGCCGGGAAAAAGACACGCGTAAATGGCCTCAATCGGGGATTGGCCGCAAGCCCTGCACCGGCCGGAAAGCGGATTTATAAGGTAGGAACTGCCGCCTGAAGCAGAAATGGCTCCATTCCGTTGGCATTCGGGCGCCGTCCTTCGCGCCATCCGGCGTCCATGTAATGGATCAGCGGCCAGATGCCATAAAAGGCATCTTTCACCACATCTTCATTCTCGTAGGCGTAGGCGAGGGGATCAAACAGGCCGTATTCGTGCTGTGATCCATCTTCCAGTCGACGATGAGCCAGAAAATTCTGTGGAACATGCACTGGGAACTGCGGCGCGGACGTATCTCCGAGGATTGGCGCAGGATCTACGCCTAACGCCCGGAAATGGTCTGCGATGACGGGCGCATAAATATCGGGCGTGTGCAGGTAGCTGCGGAGGAAATCTTCCTGACTGGCCTGAAAATAATACCGAAGATGATATCCCTCTTTGGGGTTCTCGGGTGTGATCTGGCCCGCTCTTGGCTTTTCCCCTGGAATGGCGCCAGCGATATGAGCGAGCTTCTGACGGGCAAAGCGGCGGATGTCTTCGTAGTCAGGTCGATTGTGCAGATGAAGATGCACAAAGGGCGTCCGCACGCAGCGCTCTGGGTAGATGGTCTGCGGGGCATGTAGGCCCCGATCCAGTCCTACAATCGTATGAGCCTTGAACAGTGCTCTCGGGACCGACTGGGGGCGGTAGTAACTCGGAGCATTCGGCACGTTCAAGAGAAGGCGATCGGTAATCAGGGTCGCCTGTTCGTCTTTCAGAAGCTCGAACTGCGCGCGGATTTCCGCCGGGTCCACCGATAGGCGATCGAGGAAGAACGCAAGAAATTCATCGCAATCCATGGGAAGTGCGAAATCACAGGCATTTTCCGCATCCCAGCCCCGGATAATGTCCGTGAAGATTTCACCTTTCCGCAAAAAATCCTTTTGGGACCGATATTTGCGGATGATCTGCACACCCTGCGCTTCATAACGCTTCTGCACATCTTTGACGTGTGGGTCTGTAGAGCCGTTGTCGACAATGGTCAGATTGGAGAGGCCGAAAATGGCCCCGTGCCAGAGGATCCATGGCTCAAGAAGCGTGGCCTCGTTCTTCTGCATCGTGACGCAACGGATAACTGTCATCTGGGGAGTAGAGCCTCTATGCGTGATGCAGGTAACAGAGCCAGATCTGGAACATCCAGAATGGTTGTGCGTCCCGGTGTGAGCGAAAGGGGAGCCGTCAGGCGCGGATCACTGTCTTGGGAAAACAGGGCGATGATAGGACGATCCATAGCCGCGGCCAGATGGATCGGACCGGTATCGTTGCCAATGACAAGGTCAGCTCTGTGGAGAACGCCCGCCAGCTCAACCAGACTGGTCTGTCCTGTGAGGTCCAGGGCGCTCGGGCAGTCCTGCAAAATCTGTTCAGCAAGAGGCTTTTCGGCCGCACAGCCTACAATGACGGGAGTCAGTCCGCGGGCAGCGACAGCTTGAGCGATCTCTGCAAACCGCGTGACGGGCCAGCGTTTCTGTGGCCGATGCGGAGCCGCTCCGGGAATAAGTACGACGGAGCGACCGGAAATCTCTGGCCCATGCCCCTTCAGCCATTCCGGAACCTCTCGCGGAATGGGCTGAAGACCGGCGGCACGGAGCTGGTCTTCAAGGCGGGTCAGAGTGTGCATTTCATTGCGCGACGGATTGGCATGCGGATGGCAGCAGCCGTCAGAGATGCCGGACCAGTTGCGTGGTCTACCTGCCAGCCGGAAATAGGTGCGAGACCGCCCGGAGGTCTGGAGATCAAAAATGCGATCAAATCCGCGCAGCGCACGCGACAGGCGAAGCAGAGCGACTGGGTGTGCCAGAGACGGGCGACGATCCGTCGTGACGTCATCGAACCAGGGCGCCGCCTGTGCCAGCTCCACGAAGGGAGGGGTCGTCAGCAGGGTGATGCTGTCGTGCGGGAACGCGGCCCGGATCGAAGCGAAGGCCCCAAACGCCTGAACGAAATCGCCCAGAGCACCGAGCTTGATGACAAGAATGCGACTCATGACCCTATTTTCTAACAGGGTCTGACGGAACGCCAACCATTAGAGCTGACGTTCCGCAAAAAGAAATCCTGCGTGAGCGGGATCAGGCGGTCGTGTCGAGACCTGGAGACGCCTTTGCTGCATCAGCTTCCGGCGTTCCCTTGGCGACAACAACCATGGCTGGCTTCAGCAAACGGCCCTTCAGAAGCCATGCTGGCGTCCAGGACTGCATGACGTGGCCGGGCGTATGCTGATCAGAGGGCTGTTCCGCCATGGCCTGATGCAGGTTGGCATCAAACGGCTTGCCGGTCGGGTCTTCACAGGTGATGCCGTGACGTTCCAGAATGTTGATGAAGGACCGTTCCGTGCCTTCAATTCCTTCACGCAGCTTTGTGATGAGGCTGTCTTCGCCTTCGGTCTTCGTCGGAAGGGAGGCAAGGCCGCGCTGAAGATTTTCAGCTGCCTCGACAACGTCACGCGCAAATTTCTGAATGGCGTACTGACGAGCGTCTTCCACATCCCGCTTGGCGCGGGCGCGGATGTTCTGGTTCTCTGCTTCAGAACGGACCCAGCGATCCTTGAGTTCTGCCACTTCGGCTTCAAGAGCCTCAATGCGCGCTTCCGGCGTGGTTTCTTCCAGCGTTTCGCCGCCGGTTTCGTTCATGCCGGGGGTCTCGACGCCCTGCTCAGGCACGTCGTTTAAAGTTTCCGGCGTAGTCTTCTGGTCTGTCATGTCACGACCTTATCTTGTGGGACGGGCCAACTCATGGCCCCGTTCTTCTTCAGGAGATAACGCGGATTGTCTCAAAGACAAGGGTTGCAACGTGGTAGGATGTCATTGAAATGCCTATTTCCCGCCACAGTGCGCCATGCGTTATAGATAATCTACGCATCAGATTTTAGCAGACGGACCCCATATGGAGACGCCCCACACTTCCTTTCCGCCTCAATCGGCCAACTGTCAGGCGCCTTCTGGCATCGCGGCAGCACCGATTATCGCGCTTGTGGATGACGATCGGAACATTCTTGCTTCCGTCCAGATGACCCTCGAATCCGAAGGGTTCACCGTTCACACCTATACGGATGGTGAAAGTGCGCTTCAGGGAATCACCAGTCGCCCGGTCAGCCTGGCGGTGCTGGACGTCAAGATGCCGCGCATGGACGGTATGGAGCTGCTTCAGCGCCTGCGCGCCCGATCCAACCTTCCTGTCATTTTCCTGACGTCGAAAGACGAGGAGCTGGATCAGCTCATGGGGCTGCGCCTCGGGGCTGACGATTACATTACCAAGCCGTTTTCCCAGCGTCTGCTGATCGAACGCATTCGTGCATTGCTGCGTCGGCAGGATGCCAGCCGCGCCGAAGCGGCAGGCGCCACAACCGTGGGCTCAGCCATCGTCCGTGGTCAGCTTTCTCTGGATGAAACACGACATCAGTGTCTGTGGGGCGGTCAGGATATTGCCCTGACGGTTACGGAGTTTCTTCTGGTGAAGGCGCTGGCCATGCGCCCGGGAATGGTGAAGTCCCGCGATCAGCTGATTGATGCGGCATATGGCGACAACATTTACGTCGATGACCGGACGATCGACAGCCACATCAAGCGCGTTCGCAAGAAATTCCGGCAGGTGGATGACAGCTTCAATCAGATCGAAACGCTCTATGGCATTGGATACCGTTACAAGGATGAGTGAGGCGCTGTGACGGGTTTGCTTGTGAGGCAGAAGGTACGTCATGGGTCGTAGAGAGCCGGCCCATGCACTCCCCTATGATCTGGATTCGGATCGTCTTGAGCAGGGGCGTGACCGTCGTCGCGCGGCGGCCGTCAGGGCTGGTGTCTGGCAGTCCATCCGTCGTGTGCTCAATGTGGGAACAGGGGGAGACGGGGATCGCAGTCAACGGCGCAGGCTTGCCTCACCTCTGCTGGGGCGTATCCTTCTTCTGAACATACTGCCCTTGGCTCTTTTGGCTGTGACATTGCTGTTTCTGGACCAGTTTCAGAACGGCTTGCTCGAAACAGACGTCAATGCCCTGCGCGAGCAGGCTCACATTTATGCTGCTGCTATCGGGCAGTCAGCCGTCAGTGCTGCGCCCAAAACAGGCGGGAAGCCTGCGCCAGGCGGTGATTATGTTCTGGATTCCCGCGCAAGGCCGCTCCTTGCGCGCCTGACAGAGCCAAGCCCCAATGCTCATGCCCTGTTATTTGATCCGGATGGCAAGCTGGTTGCGGATAGCCGGACGGAACCCAAACTGCCGCCTAAAGCTGTGGCGCCCGACGCAGTTCCTGAGGGAGAAACATGGCATCCACCGCGGAACAACGCGCTGGAAACCTTTTATGACTGGCTCCTGTCGCTGCTGCCGCTCACATCCAGTGAAGGCATTGTCACACTCGACACGCCAGATGCCGCAACTGACGGTCCCCATGATGCACAGCCGCTAAGAGCGCAGTCCGAACTGCCGCCCTTCATCCGTCGGACCAAGGATCATCAGCTGGTCGTGACGGTCGTGGAACCAGTGGTGCATGACGGGCTGACGGTTGGGGAAATCCAGCTGACGCGGCATGCCCCGGAAGTAGATCGATCCTTGTTTGCGGTTCGCTCTTCCATCCTGTCGCTTGTGCTGGCGGCGTTGATCGTAACGGTCCTGCTGTCCTGGTATCTGTCCCTGACAATTGCTCGCCCGCTGCTGACATTGGCGCGTGCCTCACATGAAATGAGGGAATCTGACGGGCGCAAGGACCTCGTTCCGGAGCGCCTCCTGGCCAGACGTGACGAGATCGGTGTTCTGGCGCGCTCACTGCGTGGAAGTGCTTTGGCTTTGTGGGCGCGTATGGATGACATCGAACGCTTTGCGGCGGACGTCAGTCACGAAATCAAGAACCCCCTTTCGTCTATCCGGTCAGCCATTGAAACACTTCCCAGAATTGCGATTCCAGAACGTCGGGATCGTCTGCTGGGGATCATCAATAGTGACGTCAAACGGCTGGATCGTTTGATTACGGATATTTCGGATGCAAGCCGGATCGACGCCGAGCTTTCACGCGTGCGGCCCGAACCTGTAACGGTCGTGGCGCTCCTCGCCATTCTCGCCGAAATGCACCAGACTACGCGTAAGGAAGATGCTCCCATTCTGCGTCTGGATGTTCGGGATCAGGAGCCACCGCTGCGGGCGTTTGCTGTCGAAGACCGTCTTGTTCAGGTGTTGCGGAATCTGATTGGCAATGCAGTCTCGTTTTCGCCCCCCAATGGGATCATCGCGCTTCATGCCAGTGCGCGGGAGGTCGCTGGCAACGGACCTGGGACAGGTAGCGTGGTGGAAATTACCATCAGCGATCAAGGGCCCGGAATTCCACCAGGAAAGCTCGAAAGCGTCTTTGACCGCTTTTATTCAGAGCGGCCGCAGACTGAGAATTTCGGGCAGCATTCCGGCCTTGGTCTGGCGATCAGCCGTCAGATTATCCACGCTCTGCGGGGAAGCCTGTTTGCCGAAAACATCGTGGATGCTTCTGGCGCAATCTCCGGCGCATGTTTCGTGGTCAGATTGCCCCGGGCTCCCTGATCTGAGCAGTGAGGCATGCTGATATGCGGTAAGCCCAAACTGATTTCCGGTAACGATAATACTCTTCTGTTGTTCCGTGCCGCCCTCCTGCAACAGGAGTGTCGCGGCGAACGGAATTGCTAGCGTGAGGATGCACAGGGGCGAAATAATATCCTTAGCCATGAGGATATGCGTCAGGCTTGGCAGCAAGCAGAACGTGCCCAACCCGATGGCTGTCTCGCTGTTCTGACCGGATGTCCCGTAGGGTCTGTAAAGCGCCTTCACGGGCTCTTTCGGCGCAGGAAGACACATCGTCCAGCGTCGCCATATCCATCGGGTTCGAGATGCTGCACACCGCCCGCGATGCATCGTCGATTCGATTTTCAGCAGTTTGCCAGCCCTGTTTAGACGTCAGGTCCAGTCCGGAAACGCTGATGGTCTGGCTGGAGGTCGTAGGCACGACAGCTGGGAGAAGGGGGGCGGCTCTGCTGTGTGACACAGGGGCGAGGGAGAGTGCAGCGACAAGAGCGGTGCAGACGGAGATGGAAATACGAGACATGACGAGGGCCTTTTTGCCTGAAAGATGAGGCGATCAGGTCGCCTGATTTTCACTATGCAGAAGGCGTGCCAAACTCTGTTTTCAGCGATAAAAATTATTCAAAAACTGAAAAATTAGAGGTCGAACTCAGATAATTGGCTCAAAAAGACATAATATGGTGAAATTCACCACATTATGGAGAAGGGCTGGCAATCAGGCTGAGAGCGATCCGCTGATTGGTATCGGGAAAGCCCTGAACAATTCGTAGCGTCAGGGCCGGTCTGGCTGAGGCGAGGGCTTCTCCAAGTGCGCTTTGACACTGACTGAAGCCATCTCCTTCACGCAGCATCGCAGCGACGTGGCGCGTCTGGTCAAGGGTCAATCCATGTTCTGCCAGGGCGCCGGAGATCGCATTCAGTGCGGCCTGGCATTCTTCGGCAAGGCGCTGCGGGCGTTCTCCCTGCGGTCCAAGGCCGTCAAAGTCCGTGCAGGTCACTTCGTCACCGTGAACGGTAACAATATCATTCCTGGAAAAATCGCCCATAAGATCCGTATTTCCGATTCATCATCGGAGGCTGCGGTTGCCTCCCCAGACTCTTGATGAGCTGATGGCGATACAGCTCGATCTATCGCAAACGCTTCTAGCCCCGTCTTGAAAAGGCCGCAATCAGTGTCATCTCAGAAACGGTTTCCTGAAAGCGAAACATTTTATGCGTCCTGCGTGGCACACGACGGAGATGCGATCCTTCTGTGCGGTCCATCAGGCTCCGGAAAATCGATGCTCGCCCTGCAACTGATGGAACGCGGTTTCTCGCTTGTGTCTGATGATCGTGTTCTGTTGGATGGACCGCTGGTTAGCCCCCCATCTGCGTTGGAAGGACTGCTTGAGGTGCGTGAAGTGGGGATTCTCAGGACATCTTTTGTCACAAATGCGAGAGTGATTCTCAAAGTGCTACTCGGGATGCAGGGAGACCGCCTGCCGACCCCGGAAAAAGACCCACAAACCGGAGCTGTTGTTCTGCACATAAACGGCTGTCTGCCGGGGGATTCATCCCGCGTGATGGCCGCGTTTCAGGCCTGTCGGGGAACGTATGACTGGGTAACGGGGGCAGGGGGCGACACTGCGGGAATCTGAAGCTGCGAAATAGTTCCTTCTCTTTTGAAAAAGGGCTAGAGTGGGGCACATGACACCGGCGAATATTCCCGAGTCCGAACCTTCGGCAGGATATGGTCCTGGTTCCAGACAGATCCTGATTGTCACAGGGCTTTCCGGTGCCGGAAAATCATCCATTTTACGTGTGCTGGAAGATCTGGGCCACGAAGTTGTGGACAATCCGCCATTGCATCTGCTCGAGGCTTTGGCTTCGCGAAGTGGCGAACGTCTGGCCATTGGCATTGACGTTCGAAGCCGCGGTTTTGAAGCCGCTGGTGTTCTGGATGAAATCGACAAGCTGAAAGCTTTGCCGGGAAGTCAGGTCCAGCTCCTTTACGCAACAGCAGAGCCGGAAATCCTGTTGCGCCGTTTTACAGCCACCCGTCGTCGTCATCCGCTGGTCAGTAGCGGAACGGTTCTTCCTGGTATCGAACAGGAAACGCGTCTGCTGGCACCTCTGCGTGCGCATGCGGATTTTGTGATCGATACCTCTGATCTGCCCGCTCCGGAATTGCGTCAGCTCATCGAAACACGCTTTGGAAATGACGCAAAAGATGGCCTGACCGTGGCTCTCATGTCTTTTGCATATCCATCTGGTTTGCCGCGCGAAGCCGATATGGTGTTCGACGCTCGGTTTCTACGAAACCCTCACTATGACGCCACGCTTCAGCCCATGACGGGGCTGGATCAGGCTGTTGTGCAGCACGTTAAGGCCGATCCCGCCTACGGTGCCTTCTTCAGCCATGTGCACGGCCTGCTCGATCTGGTGCTCCCGCGCTTTGTTGAAGAGGGCAAGAAATATGCCACTATTGCTGTTGGATGCAGCGGTGGTCGCCATCGTTCAGTAACCATCATTGAAGAGCTGGCCCGTCTTTTGCCCAGAACCGCCCCTGTTGGCCCGATGATGGTCCTGCACAGAGAGCTGGCCCGAAAAGGACTGTCCTCATGGCGCTGGGCTGTTCCCCCTCATGATGCGTCGGTCCAGGACAAGTCTGCATGATTGGTCTGATGCTGGTGACGCATGGCAGGCTGGGCGAAGTTCTGCTTGAAACGATGGTGCACGTGGTGGGGCCTCAGGCCCAGATTGGCATTGTCGGTGTCGGCGATGACGATGACCCGGCACTTCTGCGGCCGGAGGCGGACAAGCTCCTGCATCAGCTTGATACAGGCGAGGGTGTTCTTGTCCTGACGGATATTTTTGGAAGTTCACCGTCCAATCTGGCCCTGTCCCTTCGGGAACCGGGGCATGTTGAAGTTGTGTCTGGTGTGAATGTTCCCATGCTGGTCAAGCTGGCCAAGACCCGTGTTGGTCTGGATCTTGAAGGCTGTATCGAAAAAGCAACCATGGCTGGGCGTAAGTATATCGCGGTGGCTTCCCAGCTCCCTGACCCCTGTCTGCACGGGGGGCCGCGCCCCTGTGTCATGCCGGTCCCGTAAAATGAGCGAAACAACTCTCTCGCCCCGCACTCTGACCATCGTCAATCGGCTGGGGCTTCATGCCCGTGCCGCCGCCAAGCTCGTAACCACGGCCGAGCGATTTGACGCAGAAACCACAGTGGAGCGCGGCGGCAACGTCGTCTCGGCTCTGTCCATCATGGGGCTTATGATGCTGGGGGCTGGAGAAGGCGAGACTGTTACTCTCAGGTCACACGGCCGACAGGCTGCTGAAGCACTGGATGCTGTCGAGGCGCTGATTTCTGACGGATTTGGTGAGCGTGACTGAAACGCCACTTCGGGCACCACGTCCAAGAGGAAGCCGTTCCCGCAAGGCCTCCAACACATCCCTGACCCTTCAGGGCAAAGCCATTACCCAGGCGATTGGTCTTGGCCCGGCAGGGCGTGTGGAAGAACTGCCCCTTCCGGAAATCGTCGAGCGATACAGCCAGATTGGTTCTGAGGCAGAACTGACAAGGCTTCAGAGCGCCATCACCCGTGCCCTGCGCCAGATCGAAAAAATGCGCGACAGGCTTGTCGGGCTTCCTGAAGAAGGGCGCGAAGAGATCGCGACCCTTCTGACGGTTTATGAGCGCATGCTTGGCCCCTCGCGCCTGACGCGGCAAGTCAGGATGCGGATTGAGGAAGAGGGGCTCTGCGCTGAGGCTGCGGTCGCGGATGTTAGTGAAGCGTTGGCGCTTCAGGTTCTGAGAACTGCCGAAGCCATGGCTGGGGAGAATGGCGGGCAGGAGCAGGATGCCAATCTGAGGCTGGCAGGCGAGTTTGAGGAAATTGGCCGCAGGTTGATCCGCAACCTGACGGGCGTCTCTTACCGTGCATTCTCCAGCCTCCCTCCGGGGTCAGTGCTGGTGGCGGAGCAGCTTCGTCCAGCGGATGTCGCGATGATTGATCCCGCCCGGATTGCCGCCGTTGTGACAGAGGGCGGTGGCGGCGCGGATCATACGGCCATCTTGCTGCGTGCGCTCGATATTCCAGCCATTCTGGCCGTGCCAAACCTTATGGCGCAGGTCACGGAAGGCGATATGCTTGTCGTGGATGGGCATCTTGGCACCATCACACTGTCCCCTAATGAAACAGAGCTGCGTCTGGCACGGGAAGCTGCCCAGAAAGAAGCCAAGGAAAAGCGGACTTTCGGTCGCCTGAAAAAGCTTCCTGCCCAGCTTCAGGGTGGCGAACCCATCGAGCTTCTGGCCAATCTGGAGCTCCCGGCCGAATTGCCCATGCTGTTGCGCAATGGTGCCAAGGGAATTGGCCTTCTGCGTAGTGAATTCCTGTTCGGCGAGCGGGACGATCTGCCTGATGAAGACGGGCAGACAGTAACGTATCGCTCTATCATTGAAGGCATGGACGGCCGACCGGTCACAATCCGTGTTCTGGATTGGGGCGGTGAAAAAGGGCGGGCCTGCATGCGTCGCCTGGGTCTCGCGGAACAGGTGGCGGATGGAGACAACCCCGCGCTCGGTTTGCGGGGTATCCGCCTCCTTCTGCGCGTTCCGGATGTGCTGGAGACGCAGTTTGCCGCCATTCTGCGGGCGGCTTCACCTGCTGACGGCAATACGGCCATTGGCCCGGTCCGCATTTTGCTGCCGATGGTAACCTCGGCGGATGAGGTGATTGAGGCGCGGGAAATTTATGACAAGGTCGCTCGCCGTCTCAAGCGCCGTCAGATCGTTTTGCCGGACCCGCTGCCGCCTTTAGGCATCATGATTGAAACGCCCGCGGCAGCTCTGACGGCCAATACCATGGCCCAGCATGCGGACTTTATGGCCCTCGGGACCAACGATCTGACGATGTACACGCTGGCTGTGGATCGGGCGGACTCCATGGTGGCAGACCGCTACAGCCCGCTGCACCCTGCCGTACTTCAGTTGATTGCCTTGACAGCAGAGTCCGCCCTGCGGGCTCATCGTCCTATCTCGGTATGTGGAGAAATGGCATCGGACCCGCGGGTTGTCGCGCTGCTGATCGGGCTTGGCCTACGGTCGTTTTCCATGAATTCCGCCTCTCTTCCACGCGTGAAACGCCTGATCAGAACGCTGAAGATGGAAGACTGTGATCACCTCAGACGCTATGTGATGATGGAGACAGATCTGGCTTCCATTCAGTCGCTGATCTGTGATTTCGCACTCTGATTCTGGTCCGCTTCAAGGCTCTCTATCGAAAAACAGTCGGCATGATGCCATATAGGAGAGACCATGCCGGATTCGTCTTTTGAGACCTCCTCTGCGGAGGACCTGTCCTTTTCCCCATCCATCACCTCCCGTCTTGAGCGGGCTGGGGACTGGTGCCGTCACCGTGGGCAACGCCTGACGGAGACGCGACGTCAGGTTCTTGGGCTGATCCTGTCTTCCGATAAGCCGTCCGGTGCTTACGATTTGCTGGCGCGTTTGCGGCCAGCGCACCCCAATGCCGCTCCTCCGACCGTCTATCGTGCACTGGATTTCCTTCTGGAACAGGGGCTGATCCATCGGCTTGAAAGACTGAGCGCTTTCGTTGCCTGCTCCCATGCGACAGACTGCCACCATGGGTGCGATCATGGCGAATGGGGCGTTCATCGTGCTCAGTTCCTGATCTGCAAATCCTGTGGGCGGGCGTGGGAGCTTGAACAGGAAACGATTGTGCCGGCCCTCATGCTGGCGGCCAAGGATGTTGGATTTCGGGCTGAGGCTGCGACTGTAGAAATTGAGGGTGTTTGCGCAGCCTGCCAGAAAACCGGCGCTCGAAGCGGGAACTGACCCATCATGGGCGTGAGACGTTCTCCACCGCCCGCCCTGCCGTTTGATACTCTTCCAGAGCGCTCATCACCTTCGCCCCAAGTCCGCCGGACAAGAAAAACGCCGCATATCTCTCAGCCGGATCTTTTGGACTGGCAGCCTCCAGTGACACACCTGACTGCTGAAGAGGTGGGTGCCATCATGCTTGATGCTGAGGCGTTCCGTCCCCCGGCTGGTGAGACCTTTCTGTACGCCCTGATGAGCCGCGCAGAGGGACAAGCTGTTATCGAAGGCGGATTACCCCTCGCAGACCGGTTGATTTTTCTTGAAGGATCTCTGGCCGCGTTGGCTCTAGCCGATATCCCGCCCGAGCAGGACATCGGAATTCTGCGTGTGCGACGCCGGTTGATCCAGTCCTGGCTGGAGGTGGCTCACGAGGGTCACGGGCCGTGCTATGTGCTGGTCGCAAAAGATCCATCAGGTCGCTGACAACAGAGGTTAAAAGACATGACAGCACACACGGGCTCCGGATTGCTCGCGGAAGTCACGCGCGGAAAACAGGTTGAGTCACGGCATCTGGGCCGGGCCGTGGTTGTGGATGCCGATGGCTCTGTTGTCTGGTCCTGCGGGGATGTGGATGCAGCTGTCTTTCCGCGTTCGACCGTCAAGTCCCTGCTGGCAATTGAACTCGTCGAAAGTGGAGCGGCTGATCGGCTGGGCCTTTCCGACGAAGCTCTTGCGCTCGCCTGTGCCTCTCATAATGGCGAAGAGGCGCACGCCAAGGTTGCTGCTTCCATGCTCGCCGCCGTGGGACGGGATGTCGCTGCCCTGGAATGTGGAACTCATTGGCCAACGTACGAGCCTGCGGCCCGTGCCCTGGCCGCCGCGCATCAGTCCGCATGCCCGCTTCACAACAACTGTTCCGGCAAGCACGCCGGTCTCATCTGTCTGGCTTGTGACCAAGGCGTGGATCCTGTGGGCTATATTGACCCCGCTCATGAGATCCAGCGCCGTGTGACAGATGTTCTGGCCTCCATGACCCAGACCCCTCATACAGACGCCAACCGCGGAACGGATGGTTGCTCAATGCCAACATATGCGGTGCCTCTGAAGGCTCTTGCCCATGGTTTTGCCCGGTTCGGGAGTGGTGTTGGCCTTTCTTCTGAAAGAGCCAAAGCGACACAGCGGCTTCGGGAGGCTGTGGCAGCTCATCCGTTTATGGTGGCTGGAACCGGACGATATGACACAACGGTCATGAACAATTTCGAAACTCGTGCGTTCATCAAAATGGGCGCTGAAGGTGTCATGATCGCAGCATTGCCGGAACAGGGACTGGGTTTCGCCATCAAGACTGATGACGGTGCCAACAGGGCGGCAGAAGTGGCCATGTCGGCTCTGCTGCATCATTTCGGTGGTGAAGCGCTGTGCCGAACGGCAGAAGATCATGCGATTTTCGCTGAGACCAAGACGCAGACACTGCGCAACTGGCAGGGCGTTACGGTGGGTGAAATCAGGGCTGCCCTCACGATCTAAGCGAGATCGTGCTATAAAGATGACAATTCAGGCATCCACCAGAACTGGTGGGTGTCATTTTTTTGCGAAGGATACCCGCCAAGCATGACGGATCAGGTCAGGACCGAAGAGACCATCCAGCCAGATAACAGTGGAACATCTGTTTTTGATCCAACACGGTTCAAGATCATCGCCATTGGAGTGATTGCCGCTCTCGCAGGGTTAATGTCCGGTCTGGATATCGGTGTTGTTGCGGGTGCTCTGGATCTGATCGGTCAGGAATTCCATGCCTCTACGCTGGCGCTGGAATGGGTCGTCAGTTCCATGATGGCAGGTGCCGCTGCTGGTGCTCTGGGTGCAGGCTGGCTCTCCCATCATCTGGGCCGCAAGCGATCCCTTATTCTTGGCGCAGCAGTGTTCGTGGTTGGAACGCTGGGCTGTGCGATGGGATGGTCCCTTCCATCCATCATTCTCTTCCGCGTCATCATGGGGATTGCGGTAGGTATTTCAGCCTTTACGGCGCCGTTATACCTGTCGGAAATCGCCAGCGAAGAGTCTCGTGGCGCCATGGTCTCGACCTACCAGCTGATGGTGACAGTCGGAATTTTCGTCGCCTTCCTGTCAGACACCTATTTTTCCTACAGTGAAAACTGGCGCTGGATGTTTGGTGTCGCGGGTATTCCTGCGGTCCTGTTTCTGATTGGCGTTCTGTTTCTGCCATACAGCCCGCGCTGGCTGATTATGCAGGGACGTCACAAGGAAGCCCGTGAAATCCTCGTGGATCTGCGGAATGACCCGCTGGAGGCTGCCAAGGAAATTCGCGCCATTCGTGAACAGCTTGAAACCAGGCAGGAAGGCTTCAAACTTTTCCGCACGAACAGCAATTTCCGTCGTTCTGTCGCTCTTGGCATCATGTTGCAGGCCATGCAGCAGCTCGCAGGCATTAATATCGTCATGTATTACGCCCCGAATATCCTAGCGGCGGCTCATTTCGATGCGCATTCCCAAATGTGGTGCACAGCCATTATCGGCCTGGTCAACATGCTGGCAACATTTGTGGCGGTTGGTCTTGTGGATCGATGGGGCCGTAAGCCAATCCTGTATGCTGGCTTTACAGTCATGGCGATTGGAATGGGCGTGCTTGCCATGCTGCTTCAGGGCGGCATGACAACGCAGTCTTCCCAGATTGCAGCCGTGTTCCTGCTGATGATCTTCTGTGCCGGATTTGCGATGTCTGCTGGCCCGCTGATGTGGGTTCTCTGTGCGGAAATTCAGCCCCTTGGGGGCCGCGACTTCGGTATTGCGATGTCAACCTTCACAAACTGGATGACCAATCTTCTTGTGGGTGTGAGCTTCCTGTCGCTTATGAAAGCCATTGGAACAGGCGGAACATTCTGGCTCTTCGCAGGCCTGAATGCACTGTTTTTGCTGCTGACAATTTTGTTTGTGCCAGAAACAAAGGGTATGTCTCTGGCCGTTATCGAGAAGCGGCTGATGCAGGGCACGAAGCTGCGTAAGCTCGGCCGCTAATCTCCCGAAACATATTCTGCCCGATAGAAACGTTCGGCCTATGGTCGGACGTTTCTGCTATAAAGGGGACCAGCTGAAGGAGGCTGTCATGACCAATTTTTCTCTCTCGTCCGAAGGTCCGGGTCGTGGAGGCGTTCTCCTTGTTTATGGGCTCTATATCGCCCGGTTTTTCACGGGCATTTCCCTATTGGCGGGAGTGATCCTCGCTTACGTCCTGAAAGGCTCCAGCCACGGTGTGGTCCGAACGCATCTGAGTTGGCTCATTCGCCTGTTCTGGTATGACGTTGCCTTCATCATCGGGTGTGCTGCTCTTTTCGGCGCCTGTTTCATTACCGAACCTCCCGGAAGTTCCGGGCCAGGACAGCTCCTCTTCCTGATTCCGATTGGTATTTTTGCTCTGTGGAACATCGCTCTGCTTGTGTCGCTGTTTTATGGCGTACGATCCCTGACGCAGAACCAGGGGCCACTGCCTGATCGCTTCCGGGTGCTTGGCGAATAAACTGGCGAATTACGCCATTCTCAGTCTGTCTTGCAGTGAGTGGCAAGGCAGACTGATAGGAAAATCAGGAACTGGCACAGTTTCTGCATGAGCTCTTCTGTTGAGGATCATCCTCCAGAGGAGTTCATTCATGTACACCACGACGATGTCCGGTTATGGAGCCGCCCGACAGGATACGGGCCGTGACTACGTCCTGCTGATTTATGCGCTGTATCTCGCCGGCTTCTTTACAGGAATTACGGCATTCGTGGGCGTAACACTCGCCCATGTAGCGCGCCGCTCCGCAACTGGCCTGAAACGTGCCCAGCTGGACTGGCAGATCAGACTGTTCTGGTATGGAGCATTTGCGCTGACAGTGATTGGCTTGATTCACCTGATGGTCGCAGGGCTTGGTGCCATCACGGGTGGTCTTGGTCTGGTCTTCATGGTCGTGCCGTGGGGGCTGACCCTGACATGGGGTATTCTCACCGCCTGGGCCGTCGTGCGTGGAATGTATGCAGCATTGATGAACCGCCCGGTTGCATCATCCAACTCCTTCTGATGCCAAAGAAAGCGAATACAATGCCTGTTTTCCGTGCCGTTTTCCCTGTGCTGCTTGCTGCAACTTGCCTGACTTCCAGCGCGCTCGCTGCTCCGCTCAGTCAGAGCACATCCAGCGAAGATCTATCCTACGCAACCCTGCCGGAAGGGGGGATCATTTCCACCATTAGTGGGGATGTAGAAGTCAAAACTTCTTCCGGGCCGTTGTCCATCCGAAGTGTCAGTGGCGATACGGACGTTTCATCATCCAATGGCCCCGTATCCGTCACAACGGTCAGTGGCGATACGCAGGTTGGTCAGATTCAGGGGGCGCTTCAGATCAAGTCCGTTAGCGGCGATATCACTGTTGCCGGGGCAGCCGGGGCTGCGATGCTGATGACCGTGAGCGGTGACGCACATCTTGAGAAAGCAGCCGGGGACGTCACGGCCAAAAGCTCCAGCGGCGATCAGGACATCACCCTGACCTCAGCACCCAATGCACGCACTGTGCTTTTGGAATCTGCGTCCGGCGATATCACGCTTCACGTGCCGAAGGGTTTTGGTGGCACCTTCGACATCCAGCTCCGTCAGGGACGTTCACAGAAAGACTTTCCCCTTGAGCAGTCACTGGGTCTGGCTGTGAATGTTGGTCCGTGGGAGAAGCCGAGCCTTGTCTCAAGTGAATCCCGGAAGATTACAGCAAGTGGAAAGGTCGGTGACGGGAAAGACCATGTCACGCTCCGGGATGTCTCTGGAACCATCCGTATCGTTCAGGACTGACCGTCCCATCCTAAATGGCGCAGCGCCTCGGCCATAGCTGGGGCGGGCGGCGCAACAGCGTCGAGGGTTTCTTCAGCGAGCGGTACGTGAAGGCTACGAGCCAGAAGATGCAGGCCTCCTGCATTTTCTGAGCCGTAAACCCGGTCACCCACAATCGGTGTCCCGAGATGGGCACAATGGATGCGGGCCTGATGGGTACGTCCTGTCAGAAGTTCCAGCTCCAGCCAGCTCCGGCTGCCTGCCTGGCCCAGAACGCGCCACCGTGTGATGGCAGCATCGCCTTTCGGATCCACAATCATACGCCAGCCTGAGGGCATCGAATGTCGGAGCAGGGGAGCGGAAATCTCGCCTTCCTGCTGAGCTGGGACGCCTTCAACAACGGTCCAGTACAGTTTGCGGACCTGGCGTGCCTGAAAAGCATTCTGGGCTTCGATCAGAGCCGTCTTGCGGCGTGCAATCAGCAGGCAGCCAGATGTATCCGCATCAAGGCGGTGGGCCAGCCAAGGCCCTCCACGTGGATGGGTCACGAGGCGCGTCTCTACGGAATCCTGAGTGGATGGACCGGGGTGAACAGCCAGCCCGGCAGGTTTGTTCAGGATCAGGAAGCGCGATGTTTCCAGCAGAACAGGAAGATCCTGCCCCAGATAGAAAAGACCACGCGGGGCAGGGGAGGGGGGAGTTTCGCCGCGGCCTCTGCGTCTGTCAGTCCTCATGGGATGCAGGACGACGGGCTAGAATTTCACGTTTGCCCACATGGTTGGCTGGCCCGATGATGCCTTCCTTTTCCATCTGGTCAATCAGTTTCGCCGCGCGGTTATACCCGATCGAAAGATGGCGCTGGATAAAGCTGGTCGAGGCGCGACCTTCCGTCATGACAATGTCTACGGCCTGTTCGAACAGGCTGCCTTCACCATCTCCACCGCTTCCGCCGCTGCTCATGCCGCCACCGGAGGAGCCACCTTCTTCATCTTCCCCGGAGACAACATCATCGTTGTAGATCGGATCGCCCTTGGAGCGCAGATCTGCCACGACCTCTTCGACCTCATCATCAGCCACAAACGGGCCATGGACACGTGTAATGCGGCCACCGCCCTGCATGAACAGCATATCACCCTGACCAAGAAGCTGCTCGGCACCCTGTTCCTGCAGAATGGTGCGACTGTCGAACTTGCTGATGACCTGGAAGGAAATACGGGTTGGGAAGTTGGCCTTGATGGTGCCGGTAATCACGTCAACGGACGGGCGCTGCGTGGCCATGATGACGTGAATACCAGCCGCACGAGCCTTCTGCGCAAGACGCTGCACCGCCGTCTCGATTTCCTTGCCAGCGACCATCATCAGGTCAGCCATTTCGTCGATCACCACGACGATATACGGTAGGTTTTCCAGCGGAACCTGCTGTTCGTCAAAGACGGGCTTGCCTGTCTCAGGATCAAACCCGGTCTGAACGCGGCGGGTAACCATCTCCCCGGATGCCCGAAGCTGGCTGACGCGTTCGTTGTAGCCGTTGATATTACGGACCTGAAGCTGCGCCATCAGACGATAGCGACGGTCCATCTCCTGCACGGTCCACTTGAGAGCACTGACAGCCTTTGCCGGTTCCGTCACCACAGGGGTCAGAAGATGCGGAATTCCGTCGTAAATCGACAGTTCCAAGATCTTTGGATCAATCATGATCAAACGGCACTCTTCCGGGCTAAGCCGATAGAGCAGTGACAGGATCATGGAGTTGATGCCGACGGACTTACCCGACCCAGTCGTACCAGCCACCAGAAGATGCGGCATTTTTGCGAGGTCCGTATAGACCGGAACGCCAGCAATATCCTTGCCCAGCGCAATCTGGAGGCGGCCTACGCCATTGGTCCATTCCGGCGTCATAAGCAGTTCGGAGAAGAACACCATCTCGCGTTTGGCATTCGGAACCTCGATACCAATGACATTCCGGCCCGGTACCGTCGCGATACGCACACTGAGAACGGAGAGGGACCGCGCCACGTCATCCGCCAGACCGATCACACGTGAAGATCGGATACCCGGAGCAGGTTCAAGCTCATAAAGCGTGACAACCGGGCCTGCGTGAATGTCGCCAATCGTGCCCTGAACGCCGTAATCCGCCAGAACGCTTTCCAGCAGTCGTGCATTGGACTGAAGTGTTTCCTGCGAGGGGCCTGTGGAGGCGTGTGCGGGCGGTGGGTTCAGTAGAGACAGCGGAGGAAGTTCCCAGCCTGTTGCTGCGGGGGTGCGCGGTAGCATCGGGCGGGCGGCAGGTTGTGGCTGAGCCGGGCGCTCAGGACGACGCATTCCGAAGAGGCTGCGGCGCTGTTCCGGCTCTGGTGCAGGCGGCTCGATGCTGCTCTGCGGTCCATCTTCATCCGCATCGTCTTCAACATGCGAACGCTGGATCGTTTGAACATTCCTCTGGCGGGCAATCTGCGCCAGTCGTTCCGCATAAGGGTTGGACGGCGCTTCTTCCTCTTCCGGCACCTGCGGATCTGGGGCCGCGGCGTTGGCAGCTTCTTTCCGCATGACTGCCGGATGCTCGTAAGGATCCTCCGCCGTTTCCATGGGAGGCTGCATCCAGCCCGTGTTCTGCGGCACAAAGGGAGACGGGCGCGTGCTTGGGTCGCTCTTGCCGAAGCTGCGACGCAGAAAAGACAAGGGCGCTGCATCTGGTGCAGGGCTGCTTCCCGTGTTGCCACGCTGGAATTCGTACTGACGCGGGTCGGGAGCAGGACGATCGGACGTCTGCGGGCCGTTCATGCGTCGGGCAAGAGCCACGGGCTGGCGGGCCAGCAATGCGGCCCCCTGTCCCATGGCGCGCCATTCGCGCCACTGAAGCCCCATGGCAAGTGGCATCAGAATGCCCATCAGGAGCAGAACAAGAAACACTGCCAATGCGCTGCCTGCTGAACCGGCTTCAGCGTGTGCGGCGTCAAGCAGACGATGAGCACAGGACACGCCCATTTCGCCGCCCAGACCAGCCGCTGTCGGCCAGGCCACTTCAAGCCCCGGAATAAGCAGCTGGAGCGTGCCAATGAACGTGGCGCCGGCTGGAAGAAGCAGGAGTGCAGCGATAATCCGGACGATGGGTGCGCTCATGCCGTGATGGCGGACCATACGCCAGGCCCAGGCCAGCAGCACGACAATCGGCAGACCGCTTCCTAGGCCCAGCCACTGCACCAGACCATCCGAAATAGTGGCGCCGGTCCGGCCCAGAAGGTTCGTGGGTTCTGTTCCCGTGGACGTATTGAACGACGGATCGTGCGGGTTGAAGCTCCACAGCGCGATGCCGATGGCAACAGCCGCAATCAGAAAGCCCAGTCCCAGAAGCTCCATGAGGCGGGCGTTCAGCGCACTCCGGAGCTTTGGTGTCATGTGACGGTCGTGTGCTTCACGAACGATGTTGCGCACTGTGCTGGTCGAACGGCTGAACACGGCCAAGTCTCGTCACCCCGTCGGTTTTTTGGATTACGGCTTTCAGATCAAGACTGAATTATACCTGACAGGCCACTGAATACAGTAGGAAAATTAAGGAACAGTGGATGAATGTCGCCAGATGGTCACCTTTGCCGCGCCGAATTTCCGGATCACGAGTGGCTCGGCAGGAAGTGTGGGGGAAAAGTGTTCGGAAGGTGGCACAAACGGGGCAAAATCTTCGGTCGCTCCCGTCTCTGCAACGATCAGTGCACCTTCAGCAATCCAGCCCCCTCGTGCCAGAGCGCGCAGACCCGATTCGACCAGTGTTTTCCCGTAAGGTGGATCCAGGAAAATCAGCGTATGCGGCTCTGTCGCACGGGGCGGATGCGTCACGCTGCAACTCAACACGCGGGAGATGTCCCGAGCGCGGCAGATATCGAGATTGGCGCGCAGGGCGTTCAGGGCATTGCGGTCCCGCTCGATGAAAGATGCGCGCTGAGCCCCTCGGGACAGGGCTTCCAGGCCCATCGCCCCTGTTCCGGCATAACCATCCAGGACAATGGCCTCTTCAAGCTCATCATGCCCGTACCACGGGGCATGAGCCAGCATGTCAAAGATGGCCTGCCGCGTCCGATCAGATGTCGGGCGCGTCCCTTCTCCCCGTGGGGCCATAAGTGCACGGCCCTTGTTCTCTCCGCCAACAATCCGCATGAATCAGCGGGTCCGCTTGCGGGTCGGAGCAGGTAGATCGGGGATCTGCTCGCGCAGCGTCTTCCCGTTGACTTCCTCAAGCTCACGCGCCTTCAGGGAGCCGAGCTGAAATGGACCATACGACAGACGGATCAGGCGGCTCACATGCAGGTTCAGGCCGCGCATAACCTGACGGATTTCACGGTTCTTACCTTCACGCAGAGAGACGGTCAGCCAGGAGTTGTCACCCTTGACGGAATCCAGTTCGGCTTCGATCGAGCCATAACGGATGCCTTCAAATTCAAAACCATCGACCAGAGAGGCCAGACGTCTCTCGTCCACCATGCCAAAGACGCGCACACGGTAACGGCGGACCCAGGCATTGCCGGGTAGCTCCAGACGACGTGCCAGTTCGCCATCGTTTGTCAGCAGCAGCAGACCTTCGGAATTGATATCCAGTCGGCCGACGCTGATAACACGCGGCATTCCCTCAGGCAGGGAGTCAAAAACTGTCCGGCGTTCCTGCGGGTCACGATGCGTGGTCAGAAGGCCGTCAGGCTTGTGATAACGCCACAGACGGGTACGCTCGGGATTATCCACGGGCTTACCGTCAACCAGCACGATATCACCCGGCTGAACGAATGTTGCGGGATGCGTGACGGGCTGGCCGTCCATCTTGATCCGGCCGTCTTCGATCATGCGTTCCACGTCACGACGGCTGGCAACGCCAGCGCGCGCAAGGAACTTCGCGATGCGTTCGCCTCTTGGGCCGTCGGATGTTTCAGGGGTCGGGTTAAGTTCTTCGGTCATCGTGCTGCTGCCTCCACCAGCGCCGCATACAGGCGACGGTCGCCGGGGTCGAGGGTGAATTCAGGATGCCACTGTACACCAATGGCGAATTTTGCGTCGTCCAGTTCGATTGCCTCGATCACACCGTCTGCTGCAACAGCCGAGATTTTTGCCCTTCCTGCCGTCCGTACAGCCTGATGATGGGACGAATTGACGTGCATAATCTCGGTCTCAGAAATACGGGCCAGGCGGGTGCCAGCCACAAGGGAAACCGTATGCCCGGGTTCATGGCGCGGGTTGGGCTGCTCGTGTTCCAGTTCGGGTGGAAGATGCTGGATCAGTGTCCCACCCGCATTCACGGCCATAAGTTGCATGCCGCCGCAGATTCCCAGAACAGGAATGTCCCGCTTGAGCGCAGCACGCAGAAGGGCAAGCTCGGCAGATGTTCTGGCGGGACGGGGGGTGGTTAGCGCGTGAGGCTCTTCTCCATACAGCGCAGGATCAACATCAAACGCGCCGCCAGTGATAACGAGGGCATCCAGGCGCTCTATCATCGCGTCCGCATTCCCCACATACCCCAGACAGACTGGTAAGCCGCCAGCGTCACTGAGGGTCGTGAGATAATTTTCCCGCAAGGCATGATAAGGATAGCGAGAAAATTGCCCCGGACCGCCAGGCTCATGATCGAGCGTAAGACCAATGAGCGGAGCTGTGTTCCGGGAAGGGGATGGACGGGCAGTGGTCATACGCCGCATCATCGCATTATGATTCAGGCCGATACAAGCCGCGCCATGCAGATGGCTCTTGATGCCGCAGACGAAGCGGCCCGACAGGGTGAAGTTCCCGTGGGGGCGGTTGTGCTGGATGCGGCGGGAGATGTCGTGTCCGTGGCGCGCAACCGCGTAGAGGAACTGTATGACGCCTCGGCCCATGCTGAACTCTTAGCCATGCGTGCCGCAGCAGTGAAGCTGGGTTCTCCGCGACTGACAGGATGTACGCTTGTTGTCACGCTGGAGCCCTGCCCGATGTGCGCGGGCGCCATTGTGCATTTTCGGTGCGAGCGTGTCGTGTTCGGTGCTTATGATCCCAAAGGTGGCGGGGTGGAACACGGCCCGCGTGTGTTTGAACGGCCGACCTGCCTGCACAGGCCGGAAGTGATCGGCGGACTACGCGAACGGGAAGCTGCTCTTCAGCTCAGGACATTCTTCCAGCGGCTGCGGAAAGGGTGACAAACAAAGACTTACGGATGTTTCACCTCCCGGTCAGCTTGGTGAATGGGAACGCAGTGCATAGTGCGGACTTATAACGACCGAACCGTTCTTCTGTAACAATCGGGACTGACATGACCACACGCTTCCGCGCTTCCCTTGCTGCCCTCGCTGCCACGACCTTTCTGGTCGCCGCTCCCGCTGCCATGGCGGATAACGGAGCCATCAAGCCGCAGACCAATGTTCAGGCGCTCCCCAACTTCGTCACTCTTGTGAAGCAGGTGAAGCCTGCCGTTGTTTCCATCACGGCACACATCAAGGCCGATGTTGCCGAGCAGGAAGAGAACGGGCCAGGTGGTGATGGCGGCGGCGGAATGCAGGGTTCGCCTTTCCCGTTTCCTTTCCCGTTCCAGATGATGCCGCAGCAACAGCAGCAGAACCGCACGGTGGAAGCTCGCGGATCAGGCTTCATCATCTCGGCTGATGGTTATGTCGTGACCAACAACCACGTTGTGAATGGCGCCACGAAGGTGACGGTCACGCTGGATGACGGGACCACATTGCAGGCTAAGATCATTGGCCGTGATCCGAAGACGGACGTGGCTCTTCTGCGTGTGAAGCCGACAGGTAAACTGCCGTTCATTGACCTCGGTGATTCTGACGATGTCCAGCCGGGCGAATGGGTCGTTGCCGTCGGCAATCCCTACGGTCTTGGCGGAACCGTGACGGCAGGTATCGTCTCGGCTCTGGGCCGTGATCTGCATTCCGGCGCGTATAACGACTTCATCCAGGTTGATGCGCCGATCAACCACGGCAACTCCGGTGGCCCGCTGTTCACGCAGGATGGCAAGGTCGTGGGCATCAACTCCATGATCATTTCGCCGAACGGTGGCGGTTCAATCGGTATCGGCTTCGCCATCCCGTCCAACACGGTGCGATCTGTCGTCGATCAGCTTGAAAAGACGGGTCATGTGACGCGTGGCTATTTCGGCATCGAGGGGCAGGATATTTCTCCGACGATGGCTCAGGCGCTCAATCTAAAGTCTCCGGAGCCCGGTGCTCCTCCGCATGGTACGCTGGTGGCGTCCGTCTCCAAGGGTAGCCCGGCTGAGAAGGCTGGTATCAAGAGCGGTGACGTAATCCTGACGCTGAATGGCCATCCGGTGAAGAACGGCCATGATCTGGCTGTGAAGGTTGTCTCCATTGCACCAGGAACAGACGCTACGGTGAACCTGCTGCGTGATGGCAAGCCGATGGATGTGAAGTTCACGGTGGGCAACCTCGCCAATCAGGATCATGGCAGTGGTGGTGCAGATAGCAGCCAGTCCGCCGGTGCTGGCAAGCTTGGTGTGTCTCTGGCATCCCTGACGCCGCGCGCGCGACAGGAGCTGGGCTTGGATGACAGCGTGCAGGGCGCCGTCGTTGCTGACGTTGTTCAGGGTTCCCCGGCTGATCAGTCTGGCATCCGTCCGGGCGACATTATTGTGGCCGTGGGAAATCACGTCACGCCGTCTCCCAAGGCTGTGGTGGCACAGGTGCGTGATGCTCTGTCCCGCAAGCAGCCCCCGCTGCTACGCATCCTGCGTGACGGGCAGCAGCTCTTTGTTGCTGTCTCGCCTGATGGTTCGGATGATGGCAGCTCCGGCGACGATCTCCAGTAATTCTCGTATCCGGTTTTGCGAAACAAAGCGGGGGGACAGATGTCTCCCCGCTTTTTTATGGTCGCCACAAGGGAAGGCGTCAGAGTTCTGTAACTGGACAGAAGGCCCGAGATAAGTTTTTCTGAGCCGCAATTGGCGTTCGTGCGTTACGGTCGCTTAAAACGCGGATCTGTTAAGGATTTTGGATTAATGGCCAATATCAGCCCCCTCGCCGGAAAAACGCTCGATCAGTCGCAGTTGACGGATATATCGGCCCTGGTTGCCGCTTATTATGATCGCAAGCCGGACGTCTCCATCCCGACCCAGCGTGTTTCGTTCGGGACTTCCGGACACCGTGGTTCGTCTTTCCATACCAGCTTCAACGAAGGCCATATCCTCGCCATCTGTGAAGCAATCTGTCGGTATCGTAAGGCGGAGGGGATTGATGGACCGCTCTTCATTGGCATTGACTCGCACGCCCTGTCGGCACCGGCACAGCGCTCGGCCATTGAGGTTTTCGCGGCCCACGGCATTGATGTCCGCATCGACCAGAACGATGGCTACACGCCGACGCCCGTCATTTCCCACGCTATTCTGACCTACAACAAGGGCCGCACGACGGGTCTGGCCGATGGTGTGGTTGTCACGCCGTCCCATAACCCGCCGACGGATGGTGGTTTCAAGTACAATCCGACGAATGGTGGTCCGGCGGATACTGCCGTGACGAAAGCCATTCAGGACATGGCGAATGAGCTGCTGGCGGATGGCCTGAAGGACGTAAAGCGCCTGCCTTACGACGAAGCCAAGAACGCACCGTCCATCAAGCGCTATGATTACGTCACGCCGTATGTGGCTGATCTGGAAAACGTCATTGACATGGCGGCCATCCGTGATGCGGGCGTGAAGATTGGTATTGATCCGCTTGGTGGCGCTGCCGTTGGCTACTGGAAGCCGATTGTTGAGAAGTACGGCCTGAACGCTACGATCGTCAGCGATGTTGTGGACCCGCAGTTTGCGTTTATGACGGCAGACTGGGACGGACAGATCCGTATGGACTGTTCTTCGCCCTATGCCATGGCGCGTCTCATCAAGATGGGCCAGAATTTTGACGTCGCGTTCGCCAATGACACGGATGCAGACCGTCACGGTATCGTGGCCATGCCGGATGGCTTGATGAACCCGAACCACTATCTGGCTGTGGCGGTTTCGTACCTGTTCCAGAACCGCCCCGAGTGGAAGCCTGATCTCGGTGTCGGCAAGACGCTGGTGAGCAGTGGTCTGATTGATCGCGTTGTCGCAGATATGGGCCGCAAACTGGTCGAGGTGCCGGTCGGCCTGAAATGGTTCGTGCCGGGCCTGATGGATGGCTCGCTGGGCTTCGGCGGCGAGGAAAGCGCAGGCGCAACTTTCCTGCGTCGTGATGGTTCAGTCTGGACGACCGACAAGGACGGCCTCATTCTCGGTCTTCTTGCTGCGGAAATTACAGCCAAGACGGGCAAGAACCCGAGCCAGCATTATCACGAGATCATCGCCCGTCTCGGAACGCCATATTATGCGCGGATCGACGCAGCAGCGAACCCGGAGCAGAAGGCCAAGCTCAGCAAGCTGGCGCCTGAGCAGTTCCCGCTTGAAGAACTGGCTGGTGACAAGATCATTGCCAAGCTGACGAAGGCACCGGGTAATGGCGCGGCGATCGGCGGCCTGAAGGTTGTGACGGAAAACGGCTGGTTCGCAGCCCGTCCGTCCGGCACGGAAGATGTTTACAAAATCTATGCCGAGAGCTTCAAAAGCCCAGAGCACCTGAAGGCCATTCAGGACGAGGCACAGGCTGCGATTTCCAAAGTCTTTGCGTCTTGAAGGTGTCGCCTTCAAAAACGCAGTAACAACATTGGGCTACCATCTTTAAACGAGATGGTGGCCTTTTTTGTGGAATGTTTTTCCCGCCCGTTCAGAAAGGCAGTACGGGCCTTTATTTTCCCGAGAGGCTTCGGTGCAACCGTGCAATGGCACCCGGCAGGCCGCGGATTTTTAGGATGCGACCTGTCTCGTCGTGATCTTCGGACAGGACGCGGGCGCTCTCGTAAATCTCGCCGATCAGTCCCTGTTTCGAGTAGGGCAGTACCAGAACATCATCGACCATCTTCGTCTCGAAAAAGGCGATCAGGCTCTCTCGTAAAGCACTGACATCGTCAGGCCGATGGGCAGACAATGGAATGGCGTCGGGATGCTTTTCCAGCAGTTCAGCGCGCCGGGCGTCATCCACTTTATCCATTTTGTTCAGAACAAGCCGGGACGGCACAACATCCGCTCCGATTTCATGCAGAACACTGCGGCTAACCTCAAGCTGAGCTTCGTAAGTCGGGTCCGAGGCATCTACGACAAACAGCAGTAGTGACGCTTCCAGCGCTTCAGACAGCGTGGAGCGGAACGAGGCGACCAGATCATGGGGGAGCTGTTTGATGAAACCCACCGTGTCGGACACAAGAATACGCGGACGTGTCTCGGGCTGAAGTGTCCGGACTGTCGTATCGAGCGTAGCGAAGAGCTTGTCCTGTACCAGAACTTCGCTACCGGTGAGCGCGCGCATCAGGGAGGACTTACCAGCGTTGGTGTAACCCACCAGCGCGACGCGGAGCTGATCCCGCCGTGCAGAACGCCGGTTATCGCTATCGCGTTGCACGGCTTCCAGCTGGGTTTTCAGCTCGGCAAGGCGGTCCCGGATCTTGCGGCGATCAAGCGACAGATTGGTTTCGCCAGCCCCAGGCCCCTGCTGTCTGCCGCCACCATTCGAGGATTCCCGCAGGCGTGGGGCAACGTATTTTAGCCGCGCCATCTCCACCTGAAGCTTTGCTTCGCGGGTATTGGCGTGACGATGGAAAATTTCAACAATGACACCCGTACGATCCAGCACCTGCGCGCCGGTAGCGCGTTCGAGATTGCGGATCTGACTGGGCGTCAGTTCGTGGTCAACAATGACGAATTCTGGCTTGCGGGGGCCATCTAAGTCTTCTTCATCGGGCTCTGATGCTTCAATGGTGCCCTCAAAGCGTTTGCGGGCCTTTGTCATCGGGGTCTTGACCATCGGTGTGATGATCCCGCGGCCGCCGGTAATGTCTGCGAGCTCTTCCAGCTTACCAGCGCCAAGGAGCGACGCAGCGCCCGTACCTTCGCGCTTTTGCGAGACGGACCCGATGACATCATAGCCAAGCGTTTTAACCAGTCTCCCCAGTTCTTCCAGGCTGGCTTCGTGTGCGACGTCATCGACGTCAGGGGTCTGGATGCCGACAAGAACGGCGAGCGGAATGGGGAGCTTTGTTTCCATTCGCCCTTACATAGCACGGATTATGACAACGCCATCGAAATGCATGGACGGCGTGATTCACTGTTTCGATGAGGCAGAACGAGACGGATTTTCTGCACGTTTCTGACGAAGTTTGTTGTCTGGGGCTGGGGGGTGCGGCATGAGAAGGCACAATCAGAAACCACCCTTTTTCCGTCAGCAGGTCCGTACAGATGTCAGAACACACCCCAATTGGTCTCGGAAAAGAAGCCAGAACCGTCAAGGCATTGACCCACTCGGGCAATTTCCATGCCGACGAGACGCTGGGTTACGCCATTCTTCACTACGCCCTTTCGCCGGAAGGCAGTCTGCGTGGCCGTGTGCTCGGTGAGGACGCAGACGACCGCCTGCAGTTTGTTCGCACCCGGTCACCGGAGCGTATTGCAGAAGCCGATATCGTTTTTGATGTCGGCGGTGTCTTTGATCCGTCCATCGGGCGGTATGACCATCACATGAAGGACAAGCCCCTGCGTGATGACGGGACGCCGTATAGCGCTGCGGGTCTGTTGTGGAAGGACTACGGCCACGCTGCCATCCGCAATATCGTCACCACACCGGTGACCGAGGACATGGTTGCCGCCATCTGGCAGTCGCTCGACAAGTCCCTGATCATTCCCGTTGATCAAGATGACAATGGCGTGGCCAAGATGGGCAAGCTGTCTCTTGCGGATATTGTTTCTGCGTGCAGCCCGGCCTGGGATACTGCGGAGCTTTACGGAGCGCAGGAAGCCAAAAAGCGTGAAGCTTTAGGGTTTGCGAATGCGGCAACGGCCGTCGCATCCCATCTGGTCAATATGGTTGACCGTGTACGGGCCAGCCTCAAGGCGGCTAACCGCGTTGTGGAAGCTTACGAGGCAGCAGAAGATAAGCGCATCCTTGTCATGGAAACGGGAATGCCCACGGAAAAGGTCATTTTCGAGCGTGACCTGCCGGTGGTGTATGTTGTCTCTCCAGCAGGCCCGGAGCAGTGGAATGTGAAAGCCATTCCTCCTGTGCGCGGCGATTTCGGGCAGCGTGTGTCACTGCCGGAGGCTTGGGGTGGGCTAGAAAAAACTGCGCTAGCGGCCGTTTCGGGCGTTCCGGATGCAGTTTTTGCACATCCGGCCCGTTTCATCTGTGGCGCGGGAAGCCGGGACGGGGCCATCACCATGGCGCGCCTGGCGTTGGAAATCGATGCGGCCCTGCAATCCAAAGCTGGCTGATCGTCTTCACTAGAAGGACATTGATCCGGACAACAATGCCCGGATCAATGTCTAATCTGTAAATGCTGGTTCAGGCTGCAATTTCGGCAAGCAGCGCGTCTACATCTTCTGGCCGGGTGTAGTAACTCGTGACCAGACGGATCAGTGTGCCAGAGACGTCTTCCGGTGTAGGCCAGCGGTAGAAGGTGTAGCCCACAGCTTCCAGATCTTTCAAAACCAGATCCGGCAGGATGACGAAAACCTCGTTGCTCTGCCGTTCATAAGGCATCTGGGCTGCCGGATGACGACGAAGCCCATCGACGAGACGCTGGGCCATCTGGTTGGCATGGGCAGCGTTCCGGAGCCACACATCGTTTTCCAGCAATGCGTGAAGCTGCGCACTCAGGAAGCGATGCTTGGACCACAGATTGCCACTGCGTTTGATGCGACGCAGAAACTCTTTAACCAGTGGGCGTGTCCGCTCATTGAGGAAAAAGACCACGGCTTCCGCCGCCATTGCGCCAGCCTTGGTGCCTCCGAAGCTCAGAACATCCACACCTGCTTTCCACGTCACGTCTGCCGCAGAGCAGCCAAGATGGGCCACCGCATTCCCCAGGCGCGCGCCATCAAGATGCACACTCAGGCCATGGTCGTGTGCGATGCGCGTCAGTGCGGCCAACTCCTCCAGACTATAGACAAGTCCCCATTCGTTCGCCTGTGTGAGTGACAGGGCCTGAATGACAGGGCTGAGAATACCGCTTTCCTCATTATTCCTGAGAACGGCAGGCATTGTCGCCGGGTCCAGCTTTCCTTCTGCGGATGGAATGCAGACGAGCTTGGCGCCATGCATGTAGAATTCCGGAGCGCCACCTTCATCCGTGTTGATATGGGCGCTCTGGTCGCACAACACGGCTCCGTAAGGTGAGACCAGCGCGGAAAGCGCGATACTGTTGGCGGCAGTTCCAGTCGCGATCGGGAAAACAGCCACTTCCGTCTCGAAGATGTCCCCAAACCGTTTGTTCAGGGATTGGGTAAGATCATCTGCTCCGTAAGATCCAACACTGCCCTCATTGGCGGCCAGCAAGGCTGCCATGACTTCAGGGCAGATGGGGGTAACATTGTCACTGGCGAAGTTCTTGCGTATTTCCTCGGACATAAAACCATCCTTTTCCTGCGCACGACGCGGGCTGTAGCCTGAATCGTAACTGAAACTGCAGCCTGTTGCCATCCGGAGAGCCCATGAGCACGTTTCCCCCTGAACTGGCCGGCAAACTCATAGATGGCAAAGGTATTGCCCGGTCTCTGACAGACCGTATCGGCCGTGAAGTTTCCAGCTTTATCGAGCAGGGCAATGCCGTGCCGGGGCTGGCGGTTGTTCTGGTCGGCAACGATCCTGCATCTGAAGTCTATGTGAAGAACAAAGCCATTCAGACGCACCGTGCTGGCATGCGCTCCTTCATGCACATGCTGCCGCAAAGCACGAAGCAGGAAGAGCTTCTGGAGCTCCTTGCACAGCTGAACGCGAACCCGCAGATTCACGGTATTCTCGTCCAGCTTCCGTTGCCGCCCCAGATTGATCCGGTTGTCGTGACGAATGCGATCGCGCCGCATAAGGATGTTGACGGGCTGGGTGAAGTGAATGCCGGGCGCCTGTCTCTGGGCATTGACGGGCTAGTCCCCTGCACGCCGCTGGGATGTCTTATGCTGCTGCAATCTGTTCATAAGGACATGACGGGCAAGCACGCTGTGGTGATCGGGGCGTCCAGTCTGGTTGGAAAGCCCATGGCGCAGCTTCTATTGAAGCAGAACTGCACGGTCTCGGTCGCGCATATCCATACGCGGGACACACGAGCACTGGCACGTGAGGCAGACATTCTGGTTGTGGCAACCGGCAAGCACGGCCTTGTTCGTGGAGACTGGATCAAGCCGGGTGCTACCGTCATTGATGTTGGTATTACGCGCGTCCCGACGCCTGAAGGCCGGACACGACTTGTGGGAGATGTTGCTTTTGAGGAAGCGCTCCCCATTGCAGGCCATATTACGCCTGTTCCGGGTGGCGTTGGCCCAATGACCATTGCCTGCCTCCTGCACAATACGCTTCAGGCTGCGCGCGTTACGCAGGGGCAAAGCAAGGGTGAAGCCCTCTGATGCGTGTTTCTGTTGAACTGGTTCCCCGCTCGGAAGACGCGCTGTTTGATGATGTGGCGGTGGTACAGAAAGTGCTTCCGCAGGTCGGTCTTCTGAATATTCCGGACCTGATCCGTTTCGACTTGCGCAGTGACGATGCTGCTGCACAGGTTAACCGTCGGTCAGGCATGGATGTGATTCCGCATATTCGGGCGATTGATATTGCTCCGGGAGCACCTCTTCCGGGTGCAGATCGTCCAGAATTGAAATCCGTGCTTGTGGTGGCAGGCGATCCACTGCCTGCGGGAAGTGATCGAGTGTCCTACCCTAATACTTCTGCGGAAATCATTGCGCGGTATCGCAAGGAAGCGCCGCATCTGGATGTTTACGCGGTATTTGACCCTTACCGCCGGGCTCCCTGGCTGGAGCTGGAAGATATCGCCCGGAAGAAAGACGCCGGGGCCTGCGGTTTCTTCACTCAACCGCTGTTTGATCTGCACATGCTCCAGCTCTCCATGGACTGGTTGCGGGACGATACGGTGTTCTGGGGTGTTTCACCCGTCTTGGGCGAACGATCCCGCCGATACTGGGAGCGCGTTAACCATGTGGTGTTCCCCAAAGACTATGACGATACCCTTGAAGGGAACGTGCATCTTGCGCGCCAGATGCTGACACTGGTGCGCGAAAAGAACGACAATGCCTATCTTATGCCTCTGAAAGTTGATCTGGCATCTTATCTGGGCGGCCTAGGTGATATTATAACGGGGTAGGAACTAACGAGCGGAGATCATAGCCCGGATGCGCGTATGCCTTTTTCTCTTACCCCTTCTGGGAGGCGCGCTGGTTCCGGCCGCTCTTTCGGCCAAAACCCTCTCTGACCCGGCTCCGGTTTTTGCTCCGCTGACACTGCCTGATGCCCCGAACGTTTATCGTTCGGGCTCTGGTCTGCCCGGACCACAATACTGGCAGAACCGAACGGATTACGTCATCCGATCCCGCATCGACACGCAGGCGCATGTCCTGCATGGGGCCGAAACCGTCACATACAGTAACAACAGCCCGGAAACGCTAGACGTTCTGTGGGTTCAGTTGGAGCAAAACCTCTATCGCACAGACTCACGGGCCTCGTTCTGGGGTAAATTTCCATCGGGTGGTCATCATACTTCCGGCATGGAAATCGAGCGTGTTTCCATTGTGCAGGGCGGCCATGAAGTTGATGTCACGCCGCTCTTTACCGACACCCGGATGCAGCTTCGACTGCCCCGAGCCCTTGATGCTCATGGCGTCGCAGTCATTAAAATCGAGTGGCACTATACAATCCCGGGAGAATGGGGAGGTCGTACAGCTGTCACCCCGTCTCGCGAGGGCGAAATTTACGAGATTGCTCAATGGTACCCGCGCCTGAGCGTGTATGATGATCGTGCGGGATGGAACACTCTGCCCTATCTCGGGCAGGAGTTTTATCTGGAATATGGCAACTTCGATTACACCGTCACTGTTCCGTGGAACTTCACGGTCGTCGGGTCCGGGGCACTCCTGAATCCGGAGCAGGCCCTGACAACAACCGAGCGCGCGCGACTGGCTCAGGCGGCCCAGAGCGACAATCGCGTCATGATCCGGACCATTGATGACGTGACAGACCCCAAAAGCCATCTCAGGCAGTCTGGGGAAGTGTCCTGGCATTACGTTATGCGCAATAGCCGCGACGTGGCCTTTACGGCATCGCCTGCGTTCCTGTGGGATGCTGCTCGTATTAACCTGCCGCCGGTTGCGCCCTGGGCCAATTATCGTCCGGTTCCGCGGCTGGCGATGTCCGTTTATCCCCGCGAAGGCATTGGCCCGCATGGATGGGACCGCTCAACGGAATACGTCAAACACGCCATCGAGTATTTTTCGTCTCAGTGGTACGAATATCCATGGCCAAATGCCGTTAATCTGGGCGGGCACGGAGCCGGAATGGAATATCCGGGTATCGTGTTTGACGGCATGAGTGACCGGGACCCGGAGCTCTTCTGGATCACGACGCATGAGTTGGGCCATGACTGGTTCCCGATGATTGTGGGTTCTGATGAGCGGCGTAATCCGTTCATGGATGAAGGGTTCAATACCTTTATCGATGCGTATGCGTCAGATCATTTTCACAACGGGGAATTCGCGCCAAAGCGCGACCCGGAATTTGCTCCGAAAACTGGCAATCCCGCACAGGATATCGTTCCTGTCCTGACGGATTCAAAAGCGCCAAACCTAATGGCGGGAGCCGACGAGGTCTCCGAAACTTACCGCCATAGCGTTGTCTATTTCAAAGGAGCTTACGGGCTGAAGCTTCTGCGAGAGCAGATTCTCGGGCCTGTGCGTTTTGACGCTGCCTTCCATCGCTATATTGCCGTCTGGGCTTTTCATCACCCATCGCCCTCGGATTTTTTCCGCTTGATGAGCAGCGAAGCCGGTGAGGATCTCTCATGGTTCTGGCGCGGATGGTATTTCTCTAACGCAGCGCCCGATTACGCTGTTGGAGCCGTGGAGCAGAAAGGAACAGACCCTGTGTCTGTACAGGTTCTGAACTACGGCACCCTGCCTCTTCCTGTTGTTCTGCGCGTCGAATATCAGGACGGAACAACGCTGGACCGCCGTATCCCGACGGAAGCCTGGCGGCAGACCAGCGATTTGAAGGTCACGTTTGAAGCCCATGGTCCGGTGAAGGCCGTAACGCTTGATCCGGACCATGTCATTCCGGACATTGACCGCAGCGATAACCGTAAATGACACGCCACCATTCCTGACATGCAATGTGTGTCAGGAATGGAAAAACTCCCATGTCCTGAAGGGCGTGGGAGGAGTAGTTTTCACCCAACCATTTGAATAGCTGCGCGAGTTTCGTTTGATGCTGCGGGCCCCGCATATGGGGAAGGGGCAGCAGAAGCTGACAGACCTGCAATCATGTCCATATTGATATCAATGAGAGCCTGAAGGGATGTATCCGAGTTCAGCGCAACATTGGCGTAACGCATGGACCAGGTTCCAACGGTCGTCAGGTCTTTGCGCAGAATTGCATCCAAAGGGCAGTCCGTCCGCTGGACCCCCTGCATCAGAATGCCCCAGAGTTTGAGATTGGCAGACAATGCAGCCTGCCGATCTGAGCGTGTTTTTGCGGCCGAAAGCAGCCCATTAACGTGTCTGAACGCCATGGCTTCCACTTCTCGTGGCGGAAGATAGGTGCCGGACTGGTTCTGGTATTGTGACATGCCATAGGTCACGGACATGATGCTCCTTTACAAAAGGACTGTTTCAAAAGGCTCCCGGGAAACGGGAAACTTTTGGAACAGTTCAGGAAAGGGCGCTGGCTTTCACCAGCGCCCCGCCGACATCAACCGCGGAAGAGCGACATGATGTTGGAAGACTGCGAATTCGCAATCGAGAGCGACTGAATGGCCAGTTGCTGCTTCGTTTGCAGGGACGTAAGCTTGGCGCTTTCTGCTGCAAGATCAGCATCCGTCAGAGCGCCCACGCCCGTCGTCAGAGCGTCAGACAGCGTGCTGTTGGACGTCTGAAGCTGTGTAACGGTATTGGAAGCCACACCAATGCTGGAAGAAATGCGGCTCATCTTGTTGATGGCGCCCGTGACAGCAAGCTGTACGACATTCGTGCCAGTGGTGGAGGCAATCGAGACAGGCTTCTGAATGCTGGCACCAACAATGCCATCACCTAGTGTCAATGTTGTGCCCTGAGCCACGCCAGTCAGCTTGCCGCTTGAGTTTGTCAGGCCCGTGGCCGTTGCCAGCGAGGCTGTGTAGCTGGCTTCTGTTCCATCTGTTGATGTGACAGCATCGAATTTGGTTGTCTGGTTCGTCGTTGTGTTTGTAACGGTGTAAGAACCAGCGGACCCAGTGACAGTATAACCCGCCGTTGCAGTGGTAGCAGAATTTAGGGTGCCATCGGCGCCGATGCTGATCTTGTGATCGCTATCCGTTGCGCCAAGAATTGCGTTGATGCTGTCGGTCATTGCCGAAGCCGCATTATCAGACAGCGGGCTGCCAGCACTTGCCACATAATTGGTGACGTTCCCGGTGCTGTCGGTAGCGGTAAGCGCTGTATGACCGTCAACATATGCTGCAGAAGACGGAACTGACAGGGTCGTCGTTGCTGCGCTGCCGTTGGAGAGGTTGACGCTGGAAGAATCCAGATTGCCACCAGCGACGGTCAGCGTACCATCGTTTTCCAGTTCTGCGCCAAATCCGGCATTTCCAATGGCTGTGACAAGCGTGGAAAGTTGATCGGCCTTCGTGTTCGTCGCGGAATCCGTGCGTGCACCGCTGATGTTGACGTCCACGATATTGGTCATGGCTTTTGCATTACCATTCGCATCGAGGTCCGCAGCCTTTGTGACGCTGTAGGCCATGTTGCCACTGGCGTCAGCTTTGGCAGAAATGGAGTCCCCGTTTTTGAGCGTATAGACTGTTGTGCCGTCGGACTGACTCTTCGACGTGGCGCCATCAATGCTCAGAGCGCCGTTGGACCCAACAGTCACGGTCGCTGCCGTCGTCAGTGCATTGGAAATCGCCGATCCAACTGCTGAGGATGCCCCCTTTGCTGAGGAACCCGGCTGAGAATCCATTACAAAAGACGTCGTGATGGCCGGGTTGGCAGCAGTTGCGCTGGAAGCGCTTGCCGCAGACAGGTTCTTCAGTGTCAGGCTCGTCGCAGTGGTGCTGTTGCCGGTGCCCGTGATGCTCATGGCCGTGGCATCAATTGTTGCGCCCTTCATGTCTGTGCTCAGACCTTGCAAGCCCAGACCTGTCGAGGTGGCATCAGCGCCATTCAGCGTGAAGAGGTTTCCATTGATGTCCTGAGCAGCAGAAATCTGCGTGTACTTCACACTGCTGCTGGTTGAACCGGATAGCAGGTTCACACCCTGGAAGGTCGAGTTCGAAGTCGCCACATCAACCTGGGACAGGTAGCTGCTCAGCTGGGTGTTCAGCGTATCCTGATTTTCACCGTTATTGGCAGCGTTCGTCACGGTCTCGGAGATGTTGCTCAGGACGGTCGAGATAGACCCGGCCTGCGAAGAGGCCGTGCTGAGAACCTGCCCCGCGAACTGAAGACCTGTCGAGACACCGGACAGGGCCGAAATCTGGGAATTCATTGTCTGGGAAATGGCGTAAATGGCCGGGCTGTCAGAGGCGGAGCTGACGCTCTTGCCCGTGGACACGGCGTTCTGCGTCTTGCTCAGCTGGTCCGTCGTCTGGTTCAGAACCTGAAGAGCCGACATGGCGGCTGTATTTGTATTGATTGACATGGACATCGAGACATTCTCCGTCGGTGCAGTTTTGCTCCTTCACGATAGGCCTCGAATGGTTAAGGGAACCTGAATCTTCATCTTTAAAAAACGGTGACAGGGTTTGACAGGAAAGAGGCAAACAACCGGTAAATTTTAAGCAGTTCTTGCATTTTATAGGCAGGAACGAAATAAGAACAATGCATGAAGAAATCTCTGTCTGAACGTCTTGCGATTCTGTCCGATGCGGCAAAGTATGATGCGTCCTGCGCATCCAGTGGATCGACGCGCCGCGACTCAGCCAAAACGGGCGGTCTGGGTTCCACGACCGGGAATGGCATCTGTCATGCCTATACGCCGGATGGGCGTTGCATCTCGCTGCTCAAGATCCTGCTGACCAATTTCTGCGTTTATGACTGTGCCTATTGTATCAACCGCTCGTCCTCGAATGTTGAGCGGGCGAAGTTCACGCCTGATGAAGTGATCTGGCTGACGCTGGAGTTCTACCGTCGGAACTGCATTGAGGGGCTTTTCCTGTCGTCGGGGATTATCCGGTCCTCCGATCATACGATGGAGCAGCTTGTACAGGTCGCGCGGGACCTGCGGCTCAAGCATGGTTTCCGCGGATATATCCATCTCAAGACAATTCCGGATGCGTCTCCCAAATTGCTGGAGGAAGCTGGGCTTTATGCGGATCGCTTATCGATCAACGTCGAGATGCCAACAGAAACGGGCCTGAAGGATTACGCGCCGGAGAAGGATGCCGGAAATATCCGTCGCGCGATGGGGGACATGCGTCTCAAGATTGATGCGGCCAAAGAGAAGACACATACGGGCAGACGGGCAGGGCGCTTTTCACCGGGCGGCCAAAGCACACAAATGATCATCGGGGCAGATGCCGCGACGGATCAGGATGTTCTGGCCAGTAGCTCAGGCCTTTACGGGTCTTACGGCCTTCGTCGCGTTTACTATTCAGCCTTCAGCCCCATTCCGGATGCTTCAGCGATCCTGCCTGTGCGTAGCCCACCGTTACAGCGGGAGCACCGGCTGTATCAGGCGGACTGGCTGTTCCGGTTCTATGGTTTTGATTTTGGCGAACTGACAGCATCACGGCCCCATGGAATGCTGGATCTGGAGATTGATCCCAAGCTGGCCTGGGCTTTGGATAACCGCGCGCAGTTTCCTGTGGACCTGAATCTGGCCTCCAAAGAAATGCTGCTAAGGGTTCCCGGGCTTGGGGTTCGGACCGTTGCCGCGCTGCTGTCTGCGCGAAAGCACACGACAATCCGTCTGGAAGATCTGGCGCGGCTGAACGTGTCCATCAAAAAGGTGCGGCCGTTCGTCAAAGCATCCGGATGGAGTCCCGCACGTCTGACGGATCGTCAGGATTTGCGCACTCTTTTTCTGCCGGCTCCACAGCAGATGCGGCTTCTGTAAATGCCGGTGACCGTCAGGCTCGCGGATACCAGCGCGTTTGAAGGCTGGCGCGAAAAGGCCAGAATGGCGCTTCAGCGTGACATTCCTCCAGACCAGATCCTCTGGCGCTATCCTGAGGCCGATCTGGATCTTTTTCACGCGGCTGAAAATCAGACGTTTGAGGGTGAAGTCGTGCGGGATGTTCGCCTCAAAGCATCGAGCCTGCCCCTTTTGAAAGATGTTCTCTGCCACTCCAGCGCCGATCGGTTCGCATTAGCTTACCGGCTGCTCTGGCGTCTTCAGAGTGATCCGAACCTGTTGTCGGTGGTGACAGATCAGGATGTGGCGCAGGCGCGTCGCATGGTGCATCAGGTGCGCCGGGCGGCCCATAAAATGACGGCTTTTGTGCGCTTCCGGGAGCAGGGAACGTCTGAGACGGGTCGGCGGCGTTTTCTTTCCTGGTTTGAGCCGGACCATCATGTGCTGGAAAAAGTCTCTTCTTTTTTCGCGGGCCGTTTCGCAGATATGGACTGGATGATCCTGACGCCGCGCGGCTCTCTGCGATGGGATGGCGAGACGGTACATTGCTCTTTCGAGCCCTGTGAAAAGCAGGTGCTTGATGATGACGTGGATCAGCTCTGGCAGACCTATTACGCCTCGACTTTCAATCCTGCCCGTGTCCGGACGAAAGCGATGCGCAATGAAATGCCGCAGCGTTACTGGCATAACCTGCCAGAGGCGAACCTGATTCCCCATCTGGTGGCTCAGGCGGAAAAACGCGTGGCTGAAATGGCAGCGCAGGAGGCTCTTCCCGCGCCTAAATTTCATCAGGCTCTGCAGATTCGCCAGAAAGCCGCTCCGGCTGCAGTGCCAACAGCAGGCAGTTGGGCAGATCTGAAACAGCAAATTCGCACTTGTCAGGCCTGCTCGCTTCACTGTCATGCGACGCAGGCGGTCCTTGGGGAGGGGCCTGAGACGGCAAAAATCATGCTGGTCGGTGAGCAGCCGGGCGATCAGGAAGATCTGGCTGGGCGTCCTTTTGTCGGTCCTGCAGGCTCTCTTTTAAAGGAGTGTATGGCGGAGGCGGGCGTTGAACCCCAGGCCCTCTACATGACGAATGCTGTAAAGCATTTCCGGTTCACCACGCGTGGCAGACGGCGCATTCACCAGACGCCTGGCGCTGAGCATGTTCAGGCGTGTCAGCCCTGGCTGCGGCAGGAAATAGCCTTGGTTCGGCCGCAGCTTGTCGTGACGCTTGGGGCGACAGCATTGCGCGCAGTTGCGGGGCCTACGGCTCAATTGAAAGACTTTCGGGGGCTGATGCGTGAGGACGCGCAAGGCGGACACCGTCATCTGAGCCTCGCTCATCCATCATGGATTCTGCGTCTGGGACCAACCGAGCAGGCCGAGCAGGAACGTCAGCGCCTGATTGAAGGTCTGAGAAAGATGCAGACCGCCCTTTAAGGGTAACATTCTGCTCAGGCGTTGCGTGGAGACCCTTTCAGGATAAGAAAATTTCGTCTCACGGATGAGCGCGCGCAAGGAAAAATCTTCCCGGCCTGAAAGGAAACGCATCAGTTTTTTCCGGCTTGAAGACGGCCATACAATATGTCATGGATGACCGAACCGATCGGTCAATCGGCCTTTTCATGAGGCCATTTCATTCAGCCGGTCACTTCGGACAGACCCGTTTAAAGCGAGAGAGACGATATGGCGCAGGGCGACCAAGCGCAGGCCGAACAGCAGTCCGGAGCGTCCGGAAAACCGCAGAAAAAGCGCAATCCCCTTGTACGGGTGCTCTTGATCTGTCTGGTTGTTCTGGTGCTGGTAGGGATTGGTTCATACCTCTTCCTGACCCGCAATAACATCGAGACGGACGACGCCTATACGGCCGGTCGCAAGATCGCCATTGCGCCGCACGTGAACGGGTATGTGACGCAGCTGCTGGTGAACGATAACCAGTATGTGCATCGCGGTGATCTTCTGCTGACCATTGATGACCGCGACTACGCGGCATCCCTTCACAAGGCACAGGCGTCAATCCAGCAGGCACAGGCCAACATGCAGGCCTATCAGCTGATGGTTGAAGTGGCGCACAAGAACTTCCCGGGGCAGCTCGTAACGGCTCAGGGCAGTCTTTCTGCCGCTCAGGCTCAGCTGACGAAGGCTGAAGCAGATTACAAGCGCCAGCGCAGTGTTTCACGTGCCGCAACGTCCCAGCAGGACATTGACTACGCTCGTGCAGCTCTTGAAGAAGCCAGAGCCCGTGTCATGCAGGCGCAGGGTCAGTTGACGCAGGCTGAGCCGGTAAAGGCCAATGTCGCGAATGCGGATGCCCGCGTCTCGCAGGAAGAAGCCAATCTGAAGTCTGCCCAGGCATCCCTGGAACAGGCTGAGCTCAACATGGAATGGACGCAGGTTCGCGCCCCCCATGATGGTTGGGTGTCCCAGCGTAGTGTCGAGCGTGGCAACTTCGTCCAGACCGGCCAGCAGATGTTCACGATCGTCCAGCCAGAAGTCTGGGTTGTGGCCAACTACAAGGAAACACAGCTGACCCACATGCGTCCGGGTCAGAAAGTGGACATCGAAGTTGACGCGTACCCACAGCTTAAGCTGCAGGGCCACGTGGATTCCATTCAGCTTGGCTCGGGTGAATCCTTCAGCACCTTCCCGCCAGAAAATGCGACAGGCAACTTCGTGAAAACGGTGCAGCGTATTCCGGTGAAGATCCTGATCGACAGCGGTCTTGATCCGCAGCTGCCACTCGCTCTTGGTCTTTCCGTCGTTCCTACGGTCTACGTGAAATGAGCGATACTGCCGGGCATCAGGACTGGAAACCCAGTCATAATCCGTGGGTTGTGGCCATTACGGTCACGCTGGCGGCCTTCATGGAGGTGCTGGACACCACCATCGTCAACGTGGCGCTACCGCATATCGCGGGATCGCTCGGCAGTTCCTATGACGATGCCACCTGGGCGCTGACGTCCTATCTGGTGGCAAACGGTATCGTTCTGACGATTTCCGGCTGGCTCTCACGCCTGTTCGGGCGTAAGCGCTACTTCCTCATCTGTATTGCGATGTTCACCGTCTCGTCCTTCCTGTGCGGTCTGGCGACATCGCTGCCCATGCTGGTGGTCTTCCGACTGATGCAGGGCTTCTTCGGTGGTGGCCTGCAACCCAGTCAGCAGTCCATCATCCTTGATACCTTCCCGCCCGAAAAACGTGGTGCCGCCTTTGGCATGACCGCGATTGCGACCATCGTTGGCCCGGTTCTCGGTCCGATGCTGGGTGGCTATCTGACGGACAACTTCTCCTGGCGCTGGATTTTCTTCGTCAACGTTCCCTTTGGTATCCTGACGGTCATGGCCGTAACGGCTTTCGTTGAGGATCCGCCATGGGAGCGGAAGAAGCGTGAGAAGGTGGATGTGATCGGCATCAGTCTCATTACGCTGGGGCTGGGCTGTCTTGAGGTCATGGTCGACCGTGGTGAAGATGATGACTGGTTCGGCTCGAACTTCATCATCACCATGGCTGTTCTGGGCGTGATCGGTGTGCTCGGTGCGATCGTCTGGCTCTGCTATGCCAAGGACCCGCTGGTGAAGTTGACGGTTTTGAAGGACCGCAACTTCGCAACCGGCATGTTCCTGATCTCCATGGTGGGGGCGACCCTTTACTCGTCCGCCATCATCGTTCCGCAGTTTGCGCAGCAGGTTCTGGGTTATACGGCAACGACGTCTGGCCTTCTTCTGGCACCAGGTGGTGTGGCCATCATCATTCTCATCCCGTTCGTCGGGCGTCTGATGAAGGTCATCCAGTTGCGGTATCTGATCGCATTTGGCTTCTTCTTCATGGGCATGGCGATGTTCCAGGCTGCCAACCTGTATGCCGGAATCGATTTCAAGCATCTGGTCTTTTACCGCATCACCCAGACTGCTTCGCTCGCATTCCTCTTTGTGCCGATTTCCACGATTGCGTATTCGACGCTGCCACGTGAGCTGAATTCCGACGCATCAGCCCTGTTCAGTATGGCGCGAAACTATGTGGGCTCGATGGCCATTTCCCTGGCCACGGCAGCCATCATTGAAACGCGCCAACGGCACCAGAACTACGTGACCGATAACATGACGCCGGGGCGGCAGGAGTTCACCAACTATATCAATCATGCGCAGACCGTTGGTGAAGCGCATGGCCTGACGCCTGCGGCCGCGCATACGTTTGCGATCCATCGTCTGTTCATGGACTTCACGTCCCAGATCTCGATGCTGGCCTACAACGAGGTGTTTCGCTGGATTGGCGTTATCGCGATGTTCGTGGTCCCGCTCTGCTTCCTGCTGTCACCGAACAGCACGAAGAAGACGAAGCCGGCGGGAGGTCACTGATGATGCGGGCCGTAGATCTTCATGAAGGAATCGGCCGTAATGTTGGCCAGTCGGCTGATGGCTTCCGGGCTGTCATCGACGGGCAGCATGAGCCGGCGGCGATGCACGATACGGGCCTGGCACAGGATCATAAGCTGTTCGGCAGCGAAATCCGGGTCTTCGATCTGGAGCTCACCCGCATCCCTGCGGCGACGCAGCCAGTCGGAGAGGTTGTTCAGGGTGCGCCCAAAACCGTAGCGCCAGAAGGCGTCAGCAAGGTTCGGGAATTTCCCCGCTTCGCCAACGATGATGCGATACAGGTCCATGGACGTCGAGTGGAGCATCATTTTGATGGCAGTTTCCGTCAGGCGGCGCAGACTCGTATGAACGTCCGGCCCATCCTCTCGGGAAATGGCCTCAATAGCCGCCAGTTTGGTTTTGCTGCGTTCTTCGAAGAACGCGGAGAAGAGCGACGCCTTACCATCGAAATGATTGTAAAGCGTGCCCTTCGAAACACCGGCCTCCCGCGCAATCTGCGACATGGATGCACCTTCATAACCGCTTGCGAGAAAGACCTTTTCCGCTCCCTGCAGAATCTGCTCGCGCTTGGCGCGCATCTGGCACAGAGATGCGCTGGCCTCGTCAGGCATACTCTCGGGGCGGTCAGTCGGCGTGCTGGTCATGAGTGGGCAAGGTCCTTTTCCGGAAAAAATACCATCTCCAACATGCTGACCGAACTGGTCGGTCACCGCAAGATCATTTCCGTTTCAGGAGTTTCTTTGTGAGCGCAGCCTTTCTATCCCGCGCGCTGCTGTCTGGCTGCGCCCTTGTTGCTCTTTCCGGCTGCCTGCGGGTCGGACCGGAATATCATGAGCCTCATCCCTGGTCTCCGGCGCACTATGCCGATCACATGGCAGGTGCCCCTGACAGTGTGACGAGCGAAGCTGAAGCTGCCAGCAAATGGTGGACGGTCTTCAATGATCCGGAGCTGGTTTCCCTGGAAGACCGCCTGGTTCAGCAGAACCTGTCCTTCCGTCTGGCAACGGCCAATCTGGCACAAAGCCGCGCGCAGCTCATGATGGCAGGCGCTGAGCGCTTTCCTGGATTGAGTGCTTCTGGCTCCTACACGCGGAGTCAGTTCAGCACGAAGCAGATGCAGGAAATCATCAATCGTGTGGGCGGTAATATTGCCAAGTCCGACAACGGGCTTTTGGGAGATCAGGGCAGTAGCATTCTCAGTGGTGCAGCCAGCGGCGCCACGATACCTCTGTTGAACCAGTGGAAGACATCCATTGATGCCAGCTACGAAATCGATCTCTGGGGACGCGTGGCCCACCAGTACGATGCTGCCAAAGCAGACCTTCAGGCAACGGACGAAGAGCGCCGCTCGGTCCTGATTGCCCAGCAGGCCGATATGGCGCGTGGATACATGACGCTCCGCGGGGACCAGAAGCGCCTGAAAGTTCTTCAGGACAATCTCGGAACGTTGAAGCAGATCGTGGATATTTCCCAGAGCCGCTATCGCAGTGGTCTGGTCACGGAAGTGGATGTCGATTCCGCGCAGGCCCGGCAACATGACACCGAAGCGCAGGCTGCTCAGCTTCAGCAGGGTGTGGCGCAGGAAGAAAATGCACTTGCGCTGCTCCTCGGTGCGCCTCCAGGTAGCCTGAATCCCGAACTGAACAAGGACGCAGGCATCCCTGTGGTGCCACCGGTCGTTCCTGTCGGGTTGCCGTCTGAACTGGCGCATCGCCGTCCGGATATCCGGGAAGCTGAAGCCAAACTGCGTGCCTCTGTCGCAGAAGTGGGTGAAGCCACGGCCGATTTCTATCCGAAGATTACCATCAATGCAGACTTCGGATTCCAGACCCTGTCATTCCGTGATCTCGGATTCTGGAATGCGCGGGCGTGGAACGTTGGCCCGTCCATTTCCTTGCCGATTTTTCAGGGAGGACGTCTGCGCGGCCAGCTTGAGCTGAAGAAATATGCCCAGAAAGCTGCGGCAATTTCCTATCAGCAGACGGTCATTCAGGCGTGGCATGATGTCGATAATGCGCTGATTGCTTACCGGGATGAGCAGCTCCGTCATCAGGGGCTTGAGCGGGCTGTGAACGACAACCGCAAGGCGCTCCAGTTGGCCCAGAGCCAGTATCGCAGTGGCCTGACGAACTACCTGAACGTGCTGAACGCGCAGGGTCAGCTGCAATCCGCTGAAATGAGTCTTGCTGACAGCGATGCGACTGTCGCAACCAATCTGGCGCGTCTCTACAATGCGCTTGGCGGAGGCTGGGAAGAGGTTGTCCCCGCAGCGCAGGACGTGACCAAGACGAAGCTTGCCTCGGCAACGCCGGGTCCCTGAGACCCGGCGCTATCGCTCGGAACTGTTTCAGCTCCGAGCGATGGACTGACCTTTGGAGCCGAGGATTTCAAAAGCCTCGCTCATCCGCTCCACGATAGACTTCTCACCCGCACGCAGCCATTTGCGTGGGTCGTAGAAGGACTTCATGGGTTTGTCCGTGGCGGGATCAATCTGGTGCTGGAAAGCGACCGGATGCGTGCTCACATAGGAGCCGACGCCATGCGCAAATGCGAACTGGATGTCCGTATCCAGGTTCATCTTGAAGGTCCCGTAGGACACGGCATCCCGGATTTCTTCCAGGCTTGACCCTGATCCACCATGGAAGACCAGCGGGAGGGGCTTCGGCCCGCTTCCTGTGGCTTTCTGTACGGCGTCCTGAGAATTTTTCAGGATTTCTGGTCGAAGTTTGACGTTGCCTGGCTTGTAGACGCCATGAACGTTGCCGAAAGACGCGGCGATGGAGACCATGCCAATAGGCGAGAGCAGTTCCCAGGCTCTCAGCACGTCTTCCGGCTGGGTATACAGATGCGCATTGTCCGCACCTTCTTCCAGATCATGGCCGACGCCATCTTCTTCACCGCCCGTAACGCCAAGCTCGATTTCCAGACCCATGCCCAGCGGGGCGAGGCGTGTCAGAAGTTTCTCGGAAAGAGCCAGGTTGTCATCCAGTGTTTCGGCCGAGAGGTCGAGCATGTGGGATGAAAAAAGCGGACGGCCTGTGTTTTTGAACTCTGCTTCACTTAGGGAAATCAGGTCTTCCAGCCAGGGAATAAGCTTGCGATCAGCATGATCCGTGTGAAGGATGACGGCGATTCCATACTCCTTGGCCAGCAGATGGACATGATGAGCCATCGATGCTGCGCCAAGAACACGGGCGCGATGGGCATCCGGAAGACCCTCGCCTGCGAAGAAGCGTGCGCCACCGTTTGAAACTTGGATGATCACGTCCGAGCCGTTGGCTGCGGCCGCTTCCAGAACGGCGTTGACGCTGTTGGTGCCAACGACATTGATGGCTGGAAGGGCGTATCCGCCGTCCCTGCACGCCTGAAGAAGAGTTTGGTAGTCGGCGCCCGTTACGACGCCGGGAGAAACGCTTGTCATGGGAGACTCCGGTCGAGTGCAGGAACCGAGATAGGCTGTTCCTGCGTTTCGTGTATTGTAAGCTAGAAAATGTTTTCCGTCATGAGCGCTAAAGATAAGGGAACAGTTTCAGCCCAGATTTGTTGCTTGTGGTATCTGCCCTGCTGCGATTATGGAAAAGTATGGTGCCAAATCTTTCCGATCCCGATCTTCCCGCCCGTATCCTTGTTGTCGAAGATGACGCAGGAATGCGGACCCTCATTCTGCGCGCATTACAGGGCGGCGGTTTCCGCGCCCGTGGTGTGGCAAGTGGAGATGAGATGTGGGCCGCTCTTGAAGTGGCTCCGGTTGATCTCATCATCCTTGACATCATGTTGCCAGGCACGAACGGCATTGAGCTGTGCCGTGCCCTGCGCAATGGCCAGGGGGCCAGTCATGTTGACGAAACGCCCCCCTCGCAGGTTCCCATCATCATGGTGTCTGCCCGTGGTGAAGAACGCGACCGTGTGACCGGCCTCGAATCCGGTGCGGACGACTATGTGCCGAAGCCTTTCGGGCAGCGCGAGCTTCTGGCCCGTGTTCGGGCAGTGCTCCGTCGTGGCAGCCCAAGTGCGGCACCGGAGAAGGTGCGGCGTGAAAGACTGCAATTCGCAGGCTGGATGCTGGACCTGCGCCGTCGTGAACTGACAGACCCGAGTGGGGCGACTGTCGATATCTCAGGCGCAGAACACGACCTTCTGACCAGCTTCCTCGATAACCCGCAGCGCGTTATTGCGCGTGATCGTCTGCTGGAACTGTCACGGACCCGTTTGGGCGATGTGTCTGACCGCAGCATCGATGTTCTGGTCAGCCGCCTGCGTCGCAAGCTTGGTTCCGATGCGGACCAGCTGATTCGTACAGTCCGTGGGCTGGGATATATTTTCGTGGCCGAGGTTGAACGGGTCTGAATATTCAGAATCGGATCCTGCTGTGGCCGCTGGGGCTGGTCGGTCGCGTTTGCGTCGTCCTGACCGTAGCGGTCACGCTGGTCTTTCTGGCCAACGCCGTTTTTTACGGTGAGGCTGAAACCTACATTGTGGATGATGTGCGCATTGCGCAGCTTGGAGAGGCCCTCAGTACAGATCTGAGGGTTCTCGCTGCTGCGCCTGTGACGCAGCGCTCCTTCCTGGCAGTCATGCTGTCAGGCAGTGAACTGAGTGTTGCCTGGCAGCCCTCAACGGCCCTGCCGCATCTGCCGGGATATCGCCCTACTGTTCTGAGGGATCTCACGGCACGCTTGATCAAGGATGATCCCATCCTCGCGCAGGCCCAACTCGATCTTTACACACTGGGAACAGGCACACCGGATGTGCTCGGGTCCGAGCGCCTTCCTGATGGCACATACATTCATTTCCGTGTTCCCGGTCTTCTGGGGCACCACCATTTTACGCGGGGACTAGCTTCCGCAGCGATTGCGGCAGGTGCTGTTGCGATCGCTGCAACCATGCTGATTCGCGGACTGAGCATGCCCCTGCGGGCTCTGGCTTCTGTGGCAGACAAGATCGGCTCGAATGAAACCTGGGTTCCGCTGGCAGAGCGTGGCCCGCGTGAAGTTCGAGGGGTTGCACGGGCCATCAATGCCATGCAGCGCCGTATCCAGAGCCTGATTAACGACCGAACTCAGGCTCTTGCTGCCGTTTCACACGATCTCCGCACGCCTCTGACGCGTTTGAGACTCCGGTGCGGTTTTCTCAATGATGGGGAAGCGCAGGCCGCCATCGAGTCGGACCTCGATGAGATGGAGGGGATGGTCAACGGTATTCTTGCCTATCTCGCAGGCGCAGATGATCCGGAAAAACCTCGCACCATCAATATTGTCGCCACCCTTGCGACTCTGGTTGATGACCATGCGGATCATGGCAAGGATGCGCGGTATGAGGGACCGGACCGTGCTCTGGTTCATGTCCGCCCTTTGGCTATCAAACGCGTTCTGTCCAACCTGATTGAAAACGCCCTGAACTACGGGGGAAACGCCCTCGCAACGCTGAGGGTTCAGGAAGACGGCGCCATAGAAATTTCCATTCAGGACAACGGCCCTGGCATTCCGGAGAGCGAATACGAGCGGGTTCTGGCGCCATTCTATCGGCTCGAAGGATCTCGCTCTCGGCAGACAGGTGGGATTGGGCTCGGCCTGGCCATCGTAACCCGCGAGATTGCCCGGGAAGGGGGCTATCTCAAGCTTGGGCGGGGAGACGCTGAAAAGGGCTATGGAGGTCTGTGTGCGACGATTGTGTTGCCGCCAGCGCGCAAGCCTTCGATCGGTGCCCGTCCTCAGAGCTGAGGGGGAAGAAGTGGGACTACGTTGGTCCAGACCCTTGCGCCAGCGGCTGAAGTGGCACATGTCAGGTGCGGACTGGCCATTGAGGACATGATGACGATGTTCATTGAAACCGAAGATACTCCGAATCCCGCCACGCTGAAGTTCCTTCCGGGTCGACCGGTCACGAATGACACGCGCACGGTTGATTTTGGCGAAGCTTCTGCTGCCGAAGGCCGCTCCGAGCTTGCTGAAGCCCTCTTTGCCCTGCCGGACGTCAAGCGCGTCTTTCTGGGAAGTGACTTTGTGTCCATCACCAAAGCGCAGGACGTCAGCTGGGGCGATCTCAAGCCTGTTGTCCTCAGCGCTCTGACGACGTTTTTCGAAAGCGGAAAGCCTGTTCTGGCTGGTGATGACGAAGCGCTGAAATATGATGTTGCGCCGGAAGACGCGGATGTCGTGACGCGTATCCGCGATCTGCTGGATACACGTGTTCGTCCCGCTGTTGCCGGAGATGGTGGTGACATCGCGTTCCGTGGTTATCGGGACGGGATTGTTTACCTCACGATGCAGGGCGCCTGCTCCGGTTGCCCGTCTTCCCGCGCGACGCTGAAGCATGGTGTGGAAAATATGCTTCGTCATTATGTGCCGGAAGTGCAGTCCGTCGAGCAGGTCGAGGACTGATCCATGGATGGCCAGACGTCTCTTCCCGTGACTGACGATCTGGCTTCCGGTCCCGTGCCGGGAGCCGAAGTGCTTTTCACGCAGGCCCGAACACCGCGGGCGTTTTCACCGCGTCCGGTCGGGGAAGATGTTTTGCGCCACCTTTACGATCTGGTGAAGCTTGGCCCCACGTCGGGCAACTGCTCTCCGGGACGGTTTGTGTTTCTGACGACGCAGGACGCTAAAGAACGCCTGCGCCCGGCCCTTTCACCGGGAAATGTCGCTCGGGCCATGGCGGCACCGGTTCTGGCTGTCGTCTGCCATGATCCCCTGTTTTTCGAGGCTTTGCCTCGTCTGGGCGCAGATGAAGGCCTGCGGGACTGGTTTGCGGCAGATGTCGGGCTTTCGGAAGAGACTGCTTTCCGGAACGGTACGCTGGAAGGCGGTTATCTTATTCTGGCGGCACGGATGCTAGGACTGGCAGCCATGCCGATGTCCGGGTTCGATGCGTTCATGGTGGAAGATGCGCTGCTGACCGCTTCGGGCTGGCGGGCGAATTTTCTGGTGGGACTTGGTTACCCTGCTGAAAATGAGCCTCATCCTGACCATGCCGAACCCCGTGCGCCACGTCTCGACTTCGGCGAGGCGTGTCTGTGTCTGTGAGGACCGTTGTTTTTAACGGCGCAGGTGCCGGAACGGGATCGACCAATCTTGTAGCGCTCGTCGAAGACGGTCGTATCATTGCTGAACAGCATTTGGCGGGGAGGGGTGCTTCCGAGCACTTTGCTCCGGCACTACGGACTGTTCTCGAAGCTGGTGGTTGGTCTGGCTCGCCTGACAGGGTTGTTGCTGTAATCGGCCCAGGGTCTTTCACCGGCTTAAGAGCATCACTCTCTCTGGCCGCAGGTCTGGCCGCAGGATGGGGGTGCCCGACAATTGGTGTCACTCTGGGCGCTGCCATTCGGGCTACACTTGGTCAGCCTGATGTAACCTGCATCAGTGTTGCCAGGCGCGGTCGGTATTTTGTGGATCCGCCGATGGGCGAAGTTTTCGCAGTTTCTGCTGACGATCTCGACGCGTCTGCATGTGAGGTTATTGCCGGCGACGCAGTGTCTGAGCGTGAGACGTGGCCTTGTCGTGTTGTGGCCTGTGTCGCTCCGGATGCTCTCGGTATTGTCCGGGCCGCGGAGACGCAGGCTTCGGGGCCACTGATGCCTCTGTATGTTGACCCGCCCGAAGCCAAACCGCCCGCTGCCGGACTTCGCCCTCTCCCTCAATGACACCGTCTCTTCCGGATTTAATATTTCAAGTCACGGGCGTGGAAAGCGCTCCGTTACTGGCGGCGCTTCATGAAGAAGCGTTTGCGGGAGGAGAAGTGTGGGATGCGGACTCCTTCACATCTCTTCTTGGTCTTCCCGGCACAGAAGCTCTGGTTGTTCTTAAAGCAAATGAGCCTGCGGGCTTTATCCTGACCAGAACCGTCATGGATGAAACAGAGGTCCTGACATTGGCTGTTCGACCGTCATTCCGGCGTCTTGGTCTGGGAAAATCTCTGGTTGAGCAAATACTTCCAAAAGGAAAAATATTTCTGGAAGTATCAATAAGTAACAATGCAGCAAAAAAACTTTATGATCGGTGCGGTTTCATAAAGGCCGGCCATCGACGTCGCTATTATCGTGATGGAAGCGATGCTCTGGTTCTGGTCTCTACGCCTTCAGAATGAGTAGGCAGTAAAGATCAGTCTCTTCCTGATGTGGTAAATTTTCTATTATTTTATGCCCAAGTGCTAGTACCGATGCGGTTACATTTTTTCTGGGTTCATCGCCTTTAACGATCACTTTTATTTTTTGACCAGAAGTCATGATGTCGAGGCGCGCGCGGACATATACAGTCGTCATCGGACAACTCTTGCTGCTTACATCAAGAAGAAATGTTTCATATTTTGTCATATTCTGGTTTTTCCTTGTTTTTGCTTGATGGTAATGAGCTTCTACTGTTAGAGAATTCGTCGTTTCCGGATGAAGGACTATTACACTATGCCGCATGAGACTGCAGACCTCGATCTGCGCCATCTGACCGCCCAGATCGTTACCGCCTACGTATCCAGCCATGACATCGGAGCCGACGCGCTGCCGGGTCTTATTCGTGCGGTACATGATTCGCTTGCAACGGTTGATGTGCAGGAAGAGGTTCCCGCTGAGAAGCCGGTGCCAGCAGTTCCGCCCCGCAAATCAGTATTCCCTGACTACATCATCTGTCTCGAAGACGGGAAGAAGCTGAAGCTGCTTCGTCGTCACCTCAAGACAGCCTACAACATGACGCCGCAGGAATACCGTGAGCGTTGGGGTCTGCCGCCGGAATACCCGATGGTTGCTCCGAACTACGCAAGCCATCGTTCCTCCCTGGCACGCAAGATCGGCCTCGGCCGTCGTCGCGAAGACTGAGGATGTTTCCCGGCTTCCTGATCTTCATCCGCAGGAAGCCGGTTCTTTTATTTGCATCTCTGATTGGACAAATGGTCCGGTTTTCGGCTAGGCCGCTGATATGGTCGTAGATATGAAAATCGCGGACAGACGCGCTCGCACGCAAGGTCGGAAGCCAGAAGGTTCCGTCGTTGTCGATGATTCTCCCATTGCACGCCTCTGCGTGGAAAATGGTTTGAAGATGACAGGACAGCGCCGGGTCATTGCCCATGTTCTGTCTGAAGCCAGCGACCATCCGGACGTAGAAGAGCTTTATCGGCGCGCATCCGCCATAGACAGCCGTATTTCCGTTGCTACGGTTTATCGGACCGTGCGTCTTCTGGAAGAAAAAGGGATTCTCGAACGCCGTGATTTCGGCGGTGGGCGTGCCCGGTATGAGGCCAGCGACAGTGGCCATCACTATCATCTGATTGATGTAGACAGCGGCCGTGTCATCGAATTTGAAGATGACGAACCTGTCCGTCTGCTTACGCAGATTGCAAAACGTCTCGGATTCGATCTCGTCTCACACCGCATAGAACTCTTCGGTCATCGTCTTGAAAAAGAAACTCCGAAGCAGACTGTTGCCAAGAACAGGAACAAGAGCGGATCATGAGCACCAATTCGGCCGAGGAAAAAACCCCACCGACAGCCCATTCGCTCATCAGTAGTGAAGAAACACTCAAGCAGATGGAGACCCTCTCCACGCTGGCTCTGAACCGTGACGGTGGTTTCCAGGAGCTTCGGGGTGGTTCTCTGGGTGTTCGCATCGCTGTTACCGAGGCTGAGCGGGATGCGGCTCAGGCCCTGCGGTATCGTGTGTTTTTTGAAGAACTTGGCGCGCACCCGGATGAACGCGCATTCCGCACAAAGCGGGATGTGGATGAGTTTGACGAGGTTGCCGACCATCTACTCGTCATCGACCACAGCATTTCTTCTGGTGCAGAAGGCGTTGTCGGAACCTATCGCCTTCTACGTTCCGATGCTGCCGAGAAGATTGGCCGTTTTTATACGGCTTCCGAATACGATATTTCGACCCTGACGGAATTTCCAGGACGTTTGCTTGAGGTTGGCCGGTCCTGTGTGGCTCGCGAACATCGTGGACGTTCTGCAATGCAGCTGCTTTGGCGTGGCATTGCATCCTACATCTTTCTCCACCGGATCGACGTGCTGTTCGGTTGCGGAAGCCTTCCGGGCACAGATCCTGATGCGCTCTCCGATCAACTGACCTATCTGCATCATAATCATCTGGCTCCTCCGGCTCTTAGAATTCGGGCGCTCCCAGATCGTTATGTGGAAATGCTGCGTACGGACCCGCACACGCTTGATTACCGGGCCTGCCTGAACAAGCTGCCGCCTCTCATCAAAGGGTATCTCCGCCTTGGGGGATATGTTGGAGACGGCGCTGTTGTGGACGAGCAGTTCAACACGACGGACGTAGCCGTTCTGGTAAAGAGTGAGCTTCTGGCGGATAAATATTACCGCCATTACGAGCGCCGCCTTCGGGACGCTCTGGACTGATTTCCGGCTCGGGCCTCTGTGGCCCGACCGTTGTTTCTAACGGATAATCATCTTCATGATTTCGACGCTCCCTGTGCGTGGCTGGCGACTTGCCGGCCTGATGGTGCTGGCAGGGGCGTTTTCTGCCCTGTCTCTTCCGCCTGTCTGTGCGCTTTTTGTGCTCCCTATCGGGCTGCTGGTCCTCTATCGCGCCTCTGAGGATGCGGCATCCTGGAAGCAGGCTGCTCTTTGCGGCTTCCTGTTTGGAATGGGATTTCACACGGCAGGCCTGTACTGGCTGACCAATGCCATTCTGACGCGCATCCATCAGTTCTGGTGGGTCATCCCGTTCGCGGCTCCGGGTGTTGCGCTCATTATTGCCCCGTTGATGGCTGTTCCCGCGGTTCTTTGTCGTCTTGTGCCAGCTGGGTGGCGGCGTATTCTGATGTTCGCCGGCAGCTGGACAGTCGTTGATATGGCGCGTGTCCTGATTTTTTCAGGCTTCCCCTGGAACCCGCTTGGCAGCGATCTGGAATTGCCGGGTTCGATCGGCAATGCACTGATCCAGCCCGCGTCCATTCTCGGGGTCGATGGTCTGACCCTTGCACTGGTCCTGGCATCTCTGGCGCTTTTTCGTGGGCGTGTGGCTGTTTTAAGCGTGATCGTGTGCAGCGTGCTGTGGCTCGGTGGCGGCTACTGGCGGCTTGCCACAGTGGCTCCTTTGCCGATCAGTAATCCGCGTGCGGTCCTGGTTCAGGGGAACGTCTCAGAAAATGAAATCATCAACCGCCAGCAAAGCGTCGAAAATTTTCGACGCTATCTCCGCCTGACGGCTCAGGGCACGCAGAAGGCCAGATTGATGGGCGATGACCGGCCTGTGGTTGTCATCTGGCCAGAATCCGGCTTTCCGGGGCTTCTTGACGAGGATGAACTGGCGCGACAGGTCATCGCCCATGCAGCCGGTGGCGCTTCGGCAATGATCGGGTCAGATCGTGAGGAAAATGGCCACTGGTACAACAGCCTCGAACTGGTGGATCAGGATGGCAAGATCACATCCATCTATGACAAGAGTCGCCTGGTGCCATTCGGGGAGTACCAGCCCTGGATTATTCCCTTCAACGTGCTTCCAGGAGTTTTGACTCCAGGCCCGGGGCTCAAGACATGGGATCTGCCTGATATTGGCCGTGTTGGCCCAATGGTTTGCTACGAGATCATTTTCTCGGGCTCTGTCGTTGCGCGGCATGATCGGCCTGACTGGTTGGTCACCATTTCCAATGATGCCTGGTTCGGCAACAGTGCTGGCCCCCGCCAGCATCTTGCCACGGGCCGTCTGCGGGCAGTGGAAGAAGGTCTTCCGGTTGTCTTCGCGAACAACACGGGCATTTCGGCGATTTATGATGCTGTTGGCCGTGAGACGGTTCGTCTGGGGTGGGGACGGGCAGATGTGATTGTGAGTGATATTCCGTCACCCCTCTCACCAACGATATTCTCCCGGTATGGACGCGCCATTCCCCTGTCTCTGTCGATACTGTGCGTCTTGCTCTCGTTCTGGCCAACGGTTCGCCGCAAGAGAGAACGGGTTGTAATGCGTCAAAAAGGTTAATATTGACAATCTAGAGTTGTTTTATTTACCTTCTCTTGGTCTCAAGGGAGGATCATCATGTCTACGGGTCATGTTAAGGCCGAGCCAAAGAGTGCTTCGGCTGCTGGCCCGGTCGATGTGCATGTCGGAAACCGCATTCGGCTGCGGCGCACGCTGATGGGGCTTTCGCAGGAAAAGCTTGGAGAGGCGCTGGGGCTGACGTTCCAGCAAATCCAGAAATATGAACGTGGTGCCAACCGCGTAGGGGCAAGCCGTCTCTATGATCTGGCGCGTGTTCTGGATGTGCCGATCGGTTTTTTCTTTGATGATATGCAGGATGCGGGGCCCAAAACGGCACCTGCCCCCATTCAGCCTTCGGTCACGACGGGTTTTGCAGAAACGCAGGCCACTTTTGGCGGTCCACCCCGTAAAGCGGTTCAACCGCCTCGGTTGTTTGATCTGCCTGCCGATGAGGCCGCGCTTTTCAGTCGTCGTGAAACGGTCGATCTGGTGCGATCCTATTATCGCATTCCAGATCCTTCCGTGCGCAAGCGAATGCTGGATCTTATCCGCAGCCTCGGCCCGGCAGAAGAATAAGCTAGGGCTTATTCGCGGCGCAGGACGCTATCGTTCAGGAAGGACGAAATCTTGCCCGCTTTGAAATCGGCCCGCAAACGGTCTTCATCGTATTCGGTCTGAAGCCAGTCCATGAAGGAAAGACGCCCTTCGGCTTCAGCGCGGTAACGCAGGAAAAATGCATCCAGGATTCCCGTGCGGGACCGGTTGAAATGGCCGAAGCGCCAGTGCAACTGCCTGAGAGCATCTGTTGCCGTTCCCCCCTCGAACATCACCACCAGCCCCGAAGCCAGTCCTGCGCGGTCAGCGCCTGACTTGCAGTGCATCATCATTGGAAACTGAAGAGTCTGATACATGGCATGAAAGCGTAGGATGCGATCCTTGTGGGGGGCGCCCCGGCTCTCAAATGCCATATCCAGATGCGTCAGCCCCAGCTTTTCACTCGTGCTGCGGGACAGGGCATCGGACCCGCATTTACGATGCCCGCGCAGGTTTACGAGCGTCTTGAGTTGAAGCTTCTTCGTCAGTCTGCGCAGACGTGACGGTGTTGGGTGGTTGCAACGCCATACCTTGCCAGGAACGACTTCCGAAAGATTTGTCCAGCCGAGGCGGAAGATGGAGTGGTCCACAAAGAGACTGTCCCACCAGGCCCGTCGCAGCGTGGCGGCAGAAGTAATCCGGCCTTCAAACATCAAAAAACGTCCTCGACTGTGGGGCATGAAGCAGCTTCAGGCAGCGCTGTGTCCCATTTGAGATGGGGATGCGTCAACCGCAAGGAAATGGTAATGTCAGCTTATGCGGTGGCTTTCTCTTTCCCTGATGGTGTCCTGCCTGTCCCTGACGGGATGTGGTGTTGGTTCAATGTTTGACGGACCGGCTGCGGATATGACCGCTCTGCCCCCGCCAGGAGCTGCGCCGGATAGAGCTACTCATCGCCGACCTCATGCCAGTGGCATGTCTTATGCGGACGATGCGCCCGTCATGCCGATGCCGCCTGGGGGGATGAGCGAGGAAAACCGTCCCCGGGAAAGCAGCGCTCCGTCCTCTGAAGGAATGACCTTTGGGACGAGTGGTGTAGGTGGCAATACAGCCGATATCACCCCGCGCCCTGCCGTGCCGGATACGGAAGTGTCTTACGGGAAGAATAGCGGGAATTAAGGACAGAGAGGCCGTTCAGGCCGTCTGACGGTCCGGTCTTCATGATTGCGTAACTATTGGCGTGGTAGGGCGAAAGCGTCCTCACCAGTGGGCCGAGTTGACGTCTTGGAGACCAGAAATGACCGAGCAGGTCGCGGCAGATATGAAAGAGCGCCTTACCTTTTTGGGGATTGGAGCCAGTGAGAAGGCCCTGATAACGCGAATTGGCCAACAAGTCCGCCGGATTTTGCCTCCCGCGCTTGACCGGTTTTATCGCCGTGTGGACGAGACCCCAGCGCTTGCACGTTTTTTCTCAAGCTCTGCCCATCAGAACTCAGCCCGCACCCAGCAGGAAATGCACTGGAGCCGTATTCTTGAGGGCGATTTTGGCCCTGACTATGTCCAGAGTACACGGGCGATCGGGAATACTCACGCCCGGATTGGCCTGGACCCACAGTGGTATATCGGCAGTTATGGGCTACTGGTCGAAGGTATTGTCGCCGGCGTTATTCAAGATGCGTGGCCAAAACAGAAACAAGGATTTCTTGGCAAGCTGTTCGGTAAGCGCCCATCAGGTCTAACCAGTCATGATGTTGCTGCGCGGGTAGGCGTTTTGGTGAAAGCCGCGTTTCTGGATATGGAGCTTGGCCTTCAGACATACACATCGAATCTGGATGGGCGGGAGCGTTCGCGCGCCGAGAAGGAGCGCACTGAAAGTCTGTCAGCACTTTCAGAAGCTCTTGCAGATTCGCTGGACCGCATGGCCGAGGGAGATCTTGTACAGGATATTGACCCGGAACTCGCCAGTCAGGCAGCCCGGATGAGCGGAGCCTTTCAGCGTGCCTGTAGTGGGCTGGGGCGAATTGTGCAGGGCGTACGCTCTACGTCGGGCGTGGTGGAGCATCGCGCCCGAACACTCAGCAGTTCGTCCGAAGACATCGCGTGTCGTATCGCGGAGCAGGTCGATGCACTGGGGACAGTATCGCGTAACATCACGCAACTGACAACGTCCGTAAAGGAAGTGGCGGAAGAGGCGCGACAAGCAGATGAGACGGTTGAAGCCTGCTGTCAGGAGACAGGGCAAAGTACGGAAGTTGTTGCTCGGACAGTTGAAGCGATGGCCAAAATTTCGGAATCATCCACGCGGATTGTTCAGATTATTGGCGTTATCGATGAAATTGCCTTCCAGACAAATCTTCTGGCTTTAAACGCAGGCGTAGAGGCTGCGCATGCCGGGGATGCCGGGCGAGGTTTTGCCGTTGTCGCTCAGGAAATACGCGCACTTTCCCAGAGATCCAAGACTGCCGCTTGCGAGATCAAGGAGCTGATCAGCAGCAGTATGGAAGACGTAGAGCGTGGCGTGAAGATGGTCGATGAGACAGGGGCGGCACTCGGCAACATCAGTGCATCTGTGAATCGCCTGGGAGAAGCAGTGGGGCAGATTGCTTCAGGTGCGGAAGCTCAGGCGCAGCGGATTATGGATATTAACACCAGCACCACACAGCTTGAAGCTGTGACCAAAACCAACGCCGCGATCGTGAGGCAGATGAGCAACTCCAGTCAGGAGTTGGTTGGAGATGCTGCTCAGCTGATGAAGATCGTCATGAACTTCAAGGTTCAGAACGATCTTCCAGCACAGCATCAGCTCTGAAGAAAATCTTCGGTCAGAGCGAACGAGCTTCTTCCGGCAACATGATGGGAATGCCGTCCCGGATTGGGAATGCCAGCTTTGCGCGCGGGCTGATGAGTTCCTGCGTGTCACGGTCATAGGTGAGCGGCCCTTTGGTGAGGGGGCAGACCAGAAGAGACAGGAGGCGAGGGTCAAGTTCAGTATTCATGGTCATTCCATGCCTTTTGCCAGAAGATCCAGCAAGACCCCGGCGCGGTCATCCAGCGTGCTTGCCTCAAGAAGGGCCTGTTTCTGCTCAGAGCTGAACGGAACAAGCATCGGCAGGATGACGAGCAGCATGTCATCATCCAGTTCATCAAGCAAAGACCAGTCGGTCTGGAGCTGATGTGCTGTCAGATAGCTTTTCAGACGGCTTAACAAGCGTGCCCGATTGATCGGGGAGGGGTCGCTTTCCAGCAGATCCGAGAAGAAAGGGGAGGCGTCGATGGTGCCTTCCCTCCAGCCGCGCTGCGTCAAGCCTTCCATCAGCAATCTGAAGCGCGTGATGCCCAGAAGCGTGATGGAGAACGTGCCGTCAGAATATTCCGTAAAGCTGGTAATTCTGCCCAGTGTCCCGATGTTATGCAGCACCGGTAGAGGATCGGATTCGTCCTCTTCCTGAGGCTGGATCATCCCGATGAGGCGACGCCCCGCAAGCGCGTCTTCCAGCAAGGCGACATAGCGGGGTTCAAAGACCGTCAGAGGAAGATGCCCGCCAGGCAGGATCATGGCCCCGGAAAGTGGGAAAAGCCCGACCCGCGGTGGAATGTCAGCAAGAGTGAGGTCCGCAAGAGCTGGAACCCTGCGCGGGATATCATTTAGATCCAGGAAGGTGTCGGGCGTTTTCGTCATGGGTTTACGAGAACAGGAGAGAAGAGAGCTTGCGACGCGCAGCAAGCGTTACAGGGTCCGTATGGCCCCACGCTTCGAAGAAACGAAGCAACTCGGTTTTGGCAGCGCCGTCGTTCCATTCACGGTCCTGACGGATAATACCCAGTAGAACATCCGCAGCATCAGCGCGATTTCCCGCAGCATTGAGTGCCCCAGCCAGTTTGAGCTGGATATCAAAGTCAGTCGGTGAGGCGGCGGCCTGTTGTCTGAGAGTATCCAGTTCGGAAACTGCCGCTGCACCTTCTATTTTGAGGGCGAGTGCCGCACGTGCTCCCGTAATCTCAGGATGGTTATTAAGCTTGGCAGGGACCTGGCTGGATGCTTCTTCTGCACCGTCTAGTTCATCGAGGGCCAGGAGCGCGCGGAGCATCCCGCCCCATGCTTCAGGGCTTTCAGGTTCTGCATCCAGAACCTGCGCGTAGAGGCCCACAGCTTCTGCAGCTTGGTTGTCTGCCAGGGCTGTTTTGGCTGTTGCCAGAATATCTGCTGCGGGCATCGTGCCGCCAGAAGCTTTCAAAAGCGATTCGACAAAATGACGAATTTCACTTTCTGGCTGTGCACCCTGGAAGAGATCCAGAACCTGGCCCTTCCAGAACGCGACAACAACGGGAATGGACTGAAGCGGAAGCCCCATCTGAGCCAGTTGAGCCGCGAGGGACTTGTTGGCCTCTACATCGACCTTGACCAGACGAACGCGTCCGTTGGCAGCATGGACGATCTTCTCCAGAACGGGCGTCAGCTGTTTGCAGGGGCCGCACCACGGGGCCCAGAAATCCACCAGAACCGGGATCTGCTGGCTGGCCTCAACCACGTCCGCCATGAACGTCGTCTGATCTGCTTCGACGATGTATGCGGCCTTGTCTGAAGACGGGGACTGGCCAATCAGATGTTCGTCAAAAGTGCTGCTCATGGAATGGAAGCCATCCTGCTGGGAAAATCTAGTTCCGTTGAAGATCGGGCCTGATGGCTCTGTGTGCAAGGGCGCTTTCACGGGAATGCTTTTCATCTTCCCAGAAGATCATGGCGCTTTCTTCACAAGAAACGGTGCAGATTGAAAAATTGACTGAGAGGTCCATTTTCTCTCTTGCATGTCCCTGAAAGTTCAGTAATAACACCGCCCACGGAAC
>NZ_JASGXC010000003.1:166082-230092 GCF_032913585.1 Gluconobacter sp. GP1 | reverse complement strand
AGGGGTAGAGCACAACCTTGCCAAGGTTGGGGTCGTGGGTTCGAATCCCATCACCCGCTCCAGTTTGAAAAAGACGCCTTAGGGCGTCTTTTTTCGTTTCTGGCTCATAAATATTTCCTGATCAGGAAAATGCTTTTCCACTCGTCTTTCCTCTTGCGGATATTGCAAGTTTCCGCCATAAGCCGCCTCACGGAATGCGGGTGTAGCTCAGGGGTAGAGCACAACCTTGCCAAGGTTGGGGTCGTGGGTTCGAATCCCATCACCCGCTCCAGTTTGAAAGAGGCGCCTTAAGGCGCCTTTTTTCGTTTCTGGACCCTGAGCGCCGCAAGGTGGCGTTCTGTTACGATAAAAAGCGCATAGTTGCAGAAAACGCAGCAATGATCAGGGCATTGTCCAGCCCCGAACAGAGTGATGCGCCTTCGTGGAAAATCCTGATCCATCCTGTCCGGTCATTGCCATTATCGGAAGTGGCGCCAGCGGAACGCTTCTGGCTTGGTATCTTCGCAAAGCAGGCTGCGCTGCGAGACTGATTGTTGTTGGAGATGCGCCGGAGCCGGGGCGAGGGCTGGCATATGGCACTCCCTGTCTCACACACTATCTGAATGTCTGTGCGTCCGGGATGAGCGCAGTTACGGATGACCCATCGCACTTTCTGGCGTGGGTACGAGACCATCATGATCCAGAGATCAGCGCTTCAGATTTTGTGCCCAGAGCGATTTATGGGCGCTATCTGCAAAGTCTGTGGACAGAGGCCGCGCCAGAATACCATCAGGGCCATGTTCTTGCCTGCGACAAGGCGGATCAAGGGTGGAATCTTACCCTCGCTGACGGGGCCTGTATTGCAGCGTCCTATGTCGTTCTCGCGACTGGCAATTTTTCGCCCGTCGTGTTGTCAGACCCGCGGCGTTTGGTGCCCGGATACTCTCCTTCAGCGTGGCAGAATGATCTTTATAGCCGCATTCGCCTTGATGATGACGTTGCTCTGATTGGAACCGGGCTGACAGCTGTTGATGTTCTGGTTCGTTTGAGACAGCAGGGGCACAGAGGCCAGATTACCGCTATTTCCCGGCATGGATGGTATCCGACCTCACATGCAGAGGCGCCTGCGGCGGGGGTGGATGATGTGTGGTTCGCCACGCCCCCGAGTGCGAGAGCTTATCTTGCTTTATTCCGGGAATGTCTGCGCAAAGGTATTTCCTGGAGGAGTATGGTCAATGCTCTGCGTGCCCATACAAACGCGCTCTGGGGCCGACTGCCAGTAGAAGAAAAACGCCGCTTTGCGCGCCACCTTCAGCGGCGATGGGACATCGTGCGGCATCGGATGGCGCCAGCACTTCGATCAGTGCTCGATCAGGAAACCAGAGCAGGGGCTTTGAAAACCCTAAAAGGGCGCGTGGAGCAGGTCTCCGCGGTTTCAGGCGGGGTGCGTCTTAGCATTCAGGGAGCAGAACGGCTTCGTTGTCTCGACGTAGATCACGCCGTGAACTGTACGGGGCCAAGTCGTGATTATCGGACAGTTGGCTCAGCTTTGTTAACAGGATTGCTCGAGACAGGGTGGGCAACACAAACCCCATTGGGTGGCCTGGTTTGTGATGACAGGGGCGCTTTGCAGGACGCTTCGGGCAGATGGAGTACGAGCCTGTATGCCATTGGCCCGATGCGCTGGGGGACGGTCTTCGAAACAACAGCCATACCCGAAATTCGCCAGCAGGCTGCTGACCTGGCTTATCATCTGGCTGCTCAGGTGCAGTCCTCGTCTTTCCAAAACAGTCCGGCCGACGAGGTCTGAGTACCAAAAGCGGCCAGTCACGATATCTGACTGGCCGCTGAAAAAGCTTAGAAGAACTGGATGTGGCTCTTGAAGCCGAGCATTGCTGCATTATGCAGTGCAGCCTGGCCACCGGGACGGAAGTAGTACTGGAAGTCCGGTGCGAAGGTCACGCCACGCATCACGTGGATACGGTAGTTCGCTTCAAGAACTTCGCCATAGTTCTGGATCCCGTAAGATCCGTTCATGAGTGACATCCCACGAGCAAGCTGAAGGCGTTGTGTATCGGAAACGCTGCCTGCAACACGAACGTAGGTGAAGTTCACACCGATGCCGTCAAGCGGGCGAGCTTTCCAGAAGCCACTGTCCACGAAACCGATTTCATACTGCTGGGCACGTGTCTGGGTGCGGGGGCTGTTGGCGTAGAAGCCACCCAGCACGACAAGGCCTGCGTCCGGATTTCCGGGCGTATGATGGCGCCAGACCATCTGATCCGCCAGGAACCAGGCTGCCCAGGAGTAATTGACCGTGCGCTGCGCCAGACCTGAGATGACATACGGGTTCCCGTTGACATCATAGTAGTTGTCTTTGTGCGGTGCATTGTCGATGGCGTAGCCGACCTTGTAGTGACCCGGCAGGTGGTCCTTGCCCACCAGCGGCTCCCAGCCAGCTTCCACTGGTACAGCTTCGCCATTGATGTCTGCGCCGTTGAGCTTGAAGCCCGTCCGGTACTGAACGTTGTTGTAGATGCCTGCCTGCGCGAAATACACGCCGGTCTGGATGTATGTGCTTTTTGTTGGGCGAACGCGGATACGGGCCGCCCACACGGCATCTGGGTAGGACGAATGGGTGGTGTTGTCAGACGATGCCTTCGGGTTACCGCAGAAGGCATTGTTCTGGAAGTTGCAGTACAGCGGGTTGGCGGAGAAGTCGTTCAGGAACGGAATACGTCCGGCGGCGACGTCAAAGTGACCGTTTCCGAGTGTTTCCTCGCCATAAGCATAGACAAGGTGAACGACCACGTTGCCGCCTGCGCCATAGATTTCGGAGCTGGGGTTCAGGTTGTCACCGAACATGCGGCTGGCGGGAATACCGTAACGGCCGACAACGACGGCATGGGTTGAGAAGCCGCGGATACCAGCGAGCTTTTCCCAGTCGATATCGTTCTCAAGGCTGTACTGGCCTGCGTTGCTGCTACCCTGACGAAGCCCATAACCCGGTGTCGGCTTGGTGATGGCGCCCGTGTATTCGTTGGTGTTGTCCATCATGATCGCGATGCCGCGGTCACGAAGCCACTTGTTCCAGCCAAACGGGTTGGTCAGCAAGGCCTCAGGCTTGGGGAGCGGGGGGACCTGCTCCTTGTCGAACGACATGATTGTAAGCGGGGTGTTAACGCGAACACTCGGGTTTTCCGAGTTCTGGTCTGGCCAGTCCATAACCGTGATGGGCGCGAGAACGCGCACGGTCGTAACCTTGTCGCCAGCCTTTGACTGAACGACGGTCGTGACAGGTGCGGGAGCCTTGGTCGCGCCTTCAGCGGCGGCGATGGCGGGCGTAAAACAAACCGCACAGGCTGCGGCATAGAGATGCAGGCGAGACAAGTCTCTTATCCTCGGGTATCAGGTTGCGAGATCTTCGTAACACTTTTTCCGGGATAAAGAACAGAGATTATGAGATAAATTTCTAAAAAATCACGTTCATATGATATAGGCTCCGTTTTTCAGGAAAAAACAAAGCCTATACCAAGCGATGTAAACTATAATCCGTATAAAACGGATCACAACATCGTATTATTTGGCTGCTGCGAGTGCTGCCTCGATGACTTTACCAGCCTCTTCCTTGCCAGCCCAGCCTGTTACCTTAACCCATTTGTTGGGTTCAAGATCCTTGTAGCGCTCAAAAAAGTGCTCAATCGCCTTGCGTGTGATCTCTGGCAGGTCGTCGATGGACTTCACGTCCGTGAACTGCGGGTGGATCTTGTCGTGCGGGACGCAGATGATTTTCTCATCCTGGCCGCTCTCATCTTCCATCTTCAGCATGCCGATCGGACGTGCACGGATCACCGCACCAGGGACGACGGCTGCCGGAGCCAGAACGAGGGCATCAGCCGGGTCACCGTCAGCAGCGAGGGTGCCAGGAATGAAGCCGTAAGCTGCCGGATAGGCCATCGGCGTGAACAGGAAACGGTCCACGAAGATCGCGCCGCTATCCTTGTCCACTTCGTACTTGACCTGAGAGCCCTGCGGGATCTCGATAACTACATTAATGTCGTTCGGCACGTCTTTGCCGGGCGAGATCTTGGAAACGTCCATGATGTTCACGTCCTGAACTGGTTTTAAGACGGCGGAACCTTAGCTGTCCTGCGCCTTTCTGCCCAGAGCGGAAGCAAAAACATGATGGGGAGATAATGCGTTAGGTGCGGGGGTGAGGGCGCTCGGCAGACCGCCAGAAACGCAAAACGCTCCAGCACAGGGCCGGAGCGTTCGTAGAAGCCGATAAACTCGGAAAGTCAGGGTCAGAGAAGCGGCTGTGCGGCCTTCAGGGCATTGTGGCAGGCTGCACGACGGTCATCTTCGTTGGTGTAGGCCACCAGATAATAGCGCTTGCCGTTGCTGTTGAAGAAGCCAGCGGTGCCAAGAGCATAGTCTTCATTGCCAACCGTCTGTTCGGTAGCCTTGTACTTTTCGCTCAGGCCATAGAGAGCCGGGTTGCCTTCATCATAAGAGAGATACTGCAGTTCGACGCAGTAGTTCATGATTCCTGCAAGATTGGCAGGAGAGACGCCCGTGAAATCTTTGCCAGGCGTGCCCTGAACGGCAGCAGGAGGCGGTGGCGACTGTTCCTGGGCCATAGCAGCCGTGGACATCACGCCGAGGCCAAGAGCTAGGCCGAGAGCGGGCACGATACGACGAAACATGACGGTATCCTTTCTGAAGACCCTGTCTTCCCGCGGCACTCCGCGGTTGAAACGGAACATTTCCCCCCTTTTCGTGAAAAGAAAAGTCTATTTCAGAACATTTCTTCGTGAGCACTCACACGGGAGGGTCGAGATAGGGGCTATTTGTGTCAAAGAATATCTTGTTGGTGTTCAGTTCCGTTGCAATGACGTCCAGAGCCGTCAGTGCAGCGATCAGCACAAAGCGCTGACGAGGGCGCGATTCGGTTGTCTCGCAGTCTCGCAGTCTCTGAATGGCAAGGAGCGTGGCGCGCAGCGTTCGCCCATAATGCCCGTGATAACGCCCACTGAAATGGCTCATCCGTGCCAGAACCAGCTCAAGAGCCTGATGCGCGCGGGGATTGAGAGACGCATCATGGTTGATGGCGCGAAGTCGGAGCAGGTTCAGCATGACACGCATCGCGGAAAGAATCCCCGCCAGATAGGCGTGAACGACAGGAGACGGTGTATTCCCTGAGTTGGTCATCAACCGGACGAAGCGATCCACGTTGCGTGAGACCACTGTATCAAGTGTGGCGTTCGTTTTGCCTTCTGCAATGTGATGCAGGTCCTGAAGGATGTGTTCGCGCATGGTCCAGCGTTGGTGCGCCGGGTCATAAGGCAGGAAAACGCGGTACATCCATGATGTGTAAAGCAGCCCCAGAACGAGCGGCATGGCCGTATTGAAATAGACGATTTCATCCGTTCGGCCCTGATTGGAAGGGCCTAGAAGGATGGGCAGGAACAGGTTGTAAGAGACGGCCGGAAGCGTCAGTGGCGGATAGGCGAAGGCCAGCCCGCCCAGCATCATGGCAACGCCAGACCACATTCCAAGCATTTCGAATGTTGTGGGTTTTCCCAGCAAAAGCAGATCAAGCACGCCCCCAGCCAAAACGGCACAGCAAGCGCCATGTAAAAAGGCCTGTGTCGCAAGGGCCGGGCGCTCCAGCGTCGAGAACAGGCTGCATGCAATCGCGACAAACATGATGAATGTCAGGCCGCTGGGCCACGCTGTTGCAATCCAGATTACGCCCGCCCCGAAGACAGTTACCGATGAGCGGAGGCTGTTAACGATGGCCTGCCGCCAGTCCCGGTAGGAGCGGATAGGCTCATGGAAATGATCGTGAGGCTGAGGATTGCGGCTGGCTTCGAACTGCCGCAGGGCCATTCTCAACGCATCAATCAGTTCGACCAGAGACTGCTGCAACATGCCATGGCGAAGCATGGCAGCGCGGTCTTCTGCTTTGGGAAGAACAGTATCGAAATCTTCCACGACCCGACGTCGGCAGTCCCGCCTGATGTCTCGCAGGTCGCTCAAAATTGCGTCCATGTTCTCGGTGCTTTCCAGCCTCGCGGGCAAGGCGAGAAACATGTGCTGGATGGTTTTAGCCTGTTCGAGAAACGCGTCATCCTGACTGAGTGGAAGACGCATCAGCGTGGCAAGGTCCATGGCCCGCGCCAGGAGAACAGCGATGTTCGCAAGCGCGGCGCGCGTATGATCGCCCGCATGATCCTGTCGTCCAAGCTCGACCTCAGCGAATTCAACCTGATCCCCCAAAGTGGTGATCCGGGTGAAGACAGATTGCATGGTCTCCAGAGCATCCGTCTTGCCCGCCAGGATGTCCGCGATGGTTGAAAGTGCTGGCTTCAGGGTGTCTTCAAAAGTGCTGGTAAGTTGTTGGCGCGTTCGTTTCGTAAGGCCGAGCTGGAACAGTCCGGAAATCGATGCCTCCAGAACAATGCCCAGCACAATGTATGTGGCACGCGAACTGGCAATTTCGAAAATGTGGTGTGGGTCAGCGATCCCATCGAGGGAGACAATGGCGTAGGTGAAGCCCGTCGCCCGCATACCGTGAATACGGTAATTGGTCATGGAAGCCGGCCCCGGCATGAACGTGCCAATCAGGCAGAACAGCCCGATGCCTGCGGCCAGAAGCAGAATGAACATCAAGGGCGCCTGAGGGCAGACTGCGACGAGGATCACGCCGCAGATCACGCCCAGCACCATGCCGAACAGATGCCACTTCGCCTTTGCCAGACTGCGCCCACGTGTGCCCTGGGCGACCATCCAGACGGTCAGGGCTGCCCATTGAGGGCTACCAAGCTCCATCTTCAGCGCAATCCCCAGCGCGAGCAGGGACGTCAGAGTAGTTCGGAGAGCGTAGCCGGCCATGACCGGGTCCGGGCTGTAGAGCCAGCGGAATTTTTGCAGAAAAGCTGTCGCGCTTGCCTGCATCACCGAATGTGCGGTGTTGTAATGTGTTTCAATGAGCGTCCAGCCACGTCTTCCCCCAGAATAATGAAAACCGGTAGGTGCCTTCTCGAAACGGCGGCAATGGCCCTCTGAGGCCAGTCGGGGACGGGAGGCGTTTTGACACATAATGCAAAAAAAGACATTTCACCATGTCAGCCCTTGCAAAAATGCGTCAGGTGAGCGATTTCGTGCAGCTACCGCGCGCCTGTAGCTCAATTGGTTAGAGCCGGCCGCTCATAACGGCTTGGTTGGGGGTTCGAGTCCCTCCGGGCGCACGGTGTTCTATTTTGTCTGGCGAGCCTGTCTGCCGCCGCTCATTCCGCACTCCACCACCGAACAGGAGACCTCATCATGGCCGCCTACCAGTACGTCTACGTCATGAAGGATCTTACGAAGGCCTATCCGGGTGGACGTGAGGTCTTTAAGGGCATCACCCTTTCCTTCCTGCCCGGTGTGAAGATCGGTGTTCTCGGCGTCAACGGCGCGGGTAAGTCCACGCTGCTTAAGGTGATGGCCGGGATCGACAAGGAATTCGGCGGTGAAGCCTGGGCGGCTGACGGCGTCAAGATCGGCTACCTCGAGCAGGAGCCGCAGCTTGATGAAAAGCTGACGGTTGGTGAGAACGTCGCTCTCGGCTTTGGTGAACTCAAGCGCGCACTCGATCGCTTCAACGAAATTTCCATGCTGTTCGCTGAGCCCATGTCCGATGAGGAGATGACCAATCTTCTCTCAGAACAGGCCGAGCTTCAGGAAATCATCGATGCCGGTGACGGCTGGGAACTGGATCGGAAGCTGGAGATCGCTCTCGACGCGCTGCGCTGCCCGCCAGCAGACAGCCCGGTCGACAAGCTTTCCGGTGGTGAGCGCCGCCGCGTTGCGCTGTGCCGCCTGCTGCTTGAGAAGCCTGACATTCTGCTGCTCGATGAGCCAACCAACCATCTTGATGCCGAGAGCGTCAGCTGGCTCGAAAAGACGCTGCGTGACTATCAGGGCACCGTCATGGTCATTACCCATGACCGTTACTTCCTTGATAACGTCACGAACTGGATTCTGGAGCTCGAGCGTGGCCGTGGCTATCCGTTCGAAGGCAACTATTCGTCTTGGCTGACCCAGAAGCGCAAGCGTCTGGCCCAGGAAGAGAAGGAAGAAAGCTCCCGCCAGCGCGCTCTTGCTGCCGAGCAGGACTGGATCAACAGCTCACCGAAGGCCCGTCAGGCCAAGAGCCAGGCTCGTATCACCAAGTACGAAGAAATGCTGGCAGCCAACTCCGAGAAGGTTGGTGGCACGGCGGACATCGTTATCACGCCGGGCCCACGCCTTGGCGGTACGGTGATCGAGGCTGAGAACCTGACGAAGGGCTTTGGTGATCGTCTGCTGATCGATGGCCTGAACTTCAAGCTTCCCCCTGGTGGCATCGTGGGTGTGATCGGTCCGAACGGTGCGGGTAAGTCCACGCTGTTCAAGATGATCACCGGTCAGGACACGCCGGATGGTGGCTCTCTGAAGGTCGGCGAGACGGTGAAGCTCGGCTATGTCGATCAGTCCCGCGATACGCTGGATGGCAACAAGACCGTCTGGGAAGAAATTTCCGGCGGTACGGACGTTATTCAGCTTGGCAAGCGGACGGTTCCGTCCCGCGCCTATGTCGGGGCGTTCAACTTCAAGGGCTCTGACCAGCAGAAGCGCGTTGGCATTCTGTCGGGCGGTGAGCGTAACCGCGTTCATCTTGCCAAGATGCTCAAGGAAGACAGCAACGTCCTGCTGCTCGATGAGCCGACCAACGATCTTGACGTTGATACGCTGCGTGCCCTCGAAGATGCTCTGGCAGACTTCGCCGGCTGTGCCGTGGTCATCTCCCATGATCGCTGGTTCCTTGACCGTCTGGCCACGCATATCCTGGCTTTCGAAGGCGACAGCCATGTCGAGTGGTTCGAAGGTAACTTCCAGGACTACGAAGAAGACAAGCGCCGCCGTCTGGGCCCGGATGCGACTGAGCCAAGCCGCATCAAATATCGCCCGCTGGCCCGCTAAGACGGACCGTTCCTTTTGCACGTCACCGGGGTAGGCTATTCTGCCCCGGTTTCTGACGGTTTGAGGAGGCCCGGTTGCTAGGGCGAGAACTCCGTACAGCACGTCTCGTCCTCACTCCGGTCAACTGGCCGGACCTTGAGGACATGATCGCCCTGAAGGCTGATGCTGGTGCCTTTGGCCGTATGCTTGGTGGCGTGCGCAGCCGGACCGAGGCAGAGCAGGATATGGCAGAGGACGTCGCCTTCTGGGCTCGTCGCCGTATCGGTATTTTTGCCATCCGTGAAAATGGCCGTTTCGTTGGGATGACGGGCGTGCATGAACGCCCCGATGGGCGCGGCCTCGGCCTCAGATTCTCTATTTTTCCGTGGGCTGCTGGCCGGGGACTTGCTCGTGAAGCTGCGGGTGCCGCGATCCGGTATGTCCTTGATGAGGGCGAGCCCCGGATCGTAGCCGTTGCCCGCGAAGATAATCTTGCGTCCCGTATGGTGCTGGGAAGTATCGGCATGCGTCATATCGATACTTTCAAGCGGGATGGCGATACGATGTTCCTCTACGAAATTGCGCCTGCTTGAAACGGTGCAGAAAGCAGGGAATTTTTCCTTCCGCTTTCAGGTGTGAGCGTTTGAATTGAGACGGCGCGGTCGTCGAGGAATAAATATGGTCGATTTTCTGAAAAACATACGAACAGCAGGTCTTGTTGTGCTGGCCTTGGGCATGGCCTCTCTATCGGCCGCTCGGGCCGCAGACCCCAAACCTGCTGAGTCGGCGGTTGGTGGTATGCGCATCATTGAGCATACGCTCGTTATGACGTTGGGAGGAACGGAGATCGTAGCTCTTCCTCCTAACCTGCAGACGGCGTCTATCAGCCTGCCTACAATTGTGCATATCAATCTCGTGTCCCAGAAAGTGGCGGAAATTCTGGCCCATCAGGAAGGCCGTACTGATGTGCTGTTCACCGGGAAAGACACAATCTATCGGTTCCACATCACCGTGCAGCACGTCGCCCCGCGATAAAGGCTTGTAGTGTAGAACCAAAAAAGGCCTCCCGTTCAGGAGGCCTTTTTCAGAGTATCAGCTTCGATGTGCAGCACTCAGTGGTGATTGCTGAGCTGACGCTCCAGAGCGGAGTTCAGAGCACCAACATCGCCACCGTGGCGAGCCAGATAGGAGCTGTAATCGCCGCGCTGATTCATGCGCAGGCTGGCACCTTCACCATACATGTCCACGACCTTCGGTGGGTTTCCACCGATGATAAGCTGCATGTTGACCTCTGGCTGGCCCGGACGGTCAATCAGTGCATTGACCCGTTCGCCATCCGGTGTTGAGCTCGTGCCGGTAACCCGGAAGCTCACGCCCTGATAGTTGCCGATCTGATCCGTGATCGTGTTGACCAGAACCTGATCGAAAAGCTGCAGGTACTTCTGCTGTTGAGCAGGAGTAGCAGTCCGCCAGTAGCGGCCGAGGCAGTAGCGGGCAATGCCCTGAATATCCACATTGGACTGAAGAAGCGGAAGGACTTCGCGCTTCTTTTCACCCAGTGGCTTGCCGGAATTAACGATGCTGACCAGCTGGCCACCAAAGGAATTCACGAAATCTGTTGCCGGATTGGCATGAGCGACGCCAGCCCCGAAAGTGAGGGCTGCAGCAAAAGCACCAAGAAGGGCCCGGCGCGAAAAGGCTTTAAGCATGCGTTTGTCCTCAGTTGTACCAGTCTGGGGTGGTGGCGCGGTGATCGTTCGTCATAGCGTCAATCTGGCTCTGGCGGTTCTGCTGCCAGGCACTACGGACGTAGGAGTACGGATCAAGGCTGTCCTGCTCCAGATGGTCGATCTGATCCACACTGTTGGCAAAGCCATCAACCGTTCCAAGAATATTGTAGGCCCAGTTGAATGTCAGCAGACCATAACCTCTTGGCACATAATTGATCGGGGTCAGAGCCTGTCCGATCCCATAGCCGATACCGTCGCGGAAGTTGCTGGGGCCGACAAACGGGATGAAGAGGTATGGGCCGCTCTTCACGCCCCATGTTCCCATCGTCATCCCCGGGTCAGTCTCATGCTGTTTGTAACCAACCAGACTGGCAACATCGAAGAAACCCGCCACTCCCGCACTCATGTTGATCGTGAAGCGCATGAACGAGTCACCCGCACGACGGGGCTTTCCAGCCCCAACATCAGAGAAGAACACCGCAGGCTCACGCCAGGTTTCATTGATGTTGGAAATACTGTGCCGAACCGGCTTCGGAACAGCCCAGATCCAGGCCTTGGCCACGGGACGCAAAGCCACGTGATAAGCCCACATCTGGACGTTATACATCTTCCGGTTCAGCGGCTCGTACGGATCGTTGGCAGCCTTGTAATCAGCAAGGTCGTCCGGATCTTTCGGCGGGGGATTATGCAGGGAGCCACAGGCCCCCAGCGTCAGCAGTGCCAAAACGCCTGCAATGGCTCTGCCACGACGCGAGCGCGTCGCCCTGATACCGATTCTGTCCTGCCGAGAGTCCATAACCATTCCTCAAAAACCCCACTCCGCGGGCGTGCTCACAAAGACTTCATCTGAAAACGGAAATTTTCGAAATCCGTTCCCATTCAATTGGTGTGCCGCCAGCGGAGCCATGAGCCGTCCGTCGCGGAAAACTGCGGAAGGCCGTAGTCATAGCCTATACTGTGCCAAGCTGCACCCCTCTATGTATCCAAATTATGACACAGGGAAGGGACGAGATCCTTTAACGATCCAGAAGTCAGAAGGACACTCCGGCCACTTTGACGGCTGAAATATTTTGAGAGCAGTGTGGCGGTAACTCAACACCAGGGAATTTTCCAGTGTCCAGATTTTCTGCCTGCAAAGCACCGCTTTTTGCCACCGTGGCCCTAGTTGGCCTGTCTCTTGGGGCTGCTCAGGCGCGTCCAACGGCACTCTCTCAGCCATGGGGCAACACGCCCGATGGTAAGCCTGTCCGTATTGTTACCCTGAAGAATGACCATAACGTGACGGTACGCGTCATTACCTATGGTGGCATTATTCAATCTGTTGAAACGCCGGATCGTAATGGGCATCCGCAGGACATCGTCCTCGGGTTTGGCGATCTCAAGGGATATACCGTCGATAGCGCCAAGGGTGGACTGTTCTTCGGGGCGATTATCGGCCGTTACGCAAACCGTCTCGCAGGCGGCAGCTTCCCCGTAGATGGGAAAATCTACCACACGGACATTACGGCGGCTCCGAATGCTCTGCATGGTGGCAAAAAGGGATTCGACAAGAACGTCTGGACGCTTGAAAAGACAGGCGTCTCTGCAAGCGGCTCCTATGTGACGCTGAAGCTGGTCAGTCCGAATGGAGATCAGGGCTTCCCCGGAACGCTGACAACGCACGTGACCTACACGCTGGGCAACGACAATGCTCTGTCGCTGCATTATGTGGCGACAACCGATGCACCGACGGTTCTGAATCTGACGAACCACAGCTACTGGAATCTGAATGGCGAAGGCTCCGGCAGCATTGAGCCGGAAATCCTTCAGATCAACGCAGACAGCTATACCCCGACCGACAGCACCTCAATCCCGACGGGCCAGCTTGCACCGGTTGCAGGCACACCATTGGACTTCAGCAAGCCAACTGAAGTGGGGGCACGCCTGCGGAGCAATGACATCCAGATGATGTACGCGCGTGGTTACGACATGAACTGGGTCGTCAACGGAGCATACGGACAGGCTCCGCGTCTGGCTGGAAAAGTCTATGACCCACGCTCGGGCCGCAGCATGGAAGTTCTGACCAACCAGCCGGGGCTACAGGTTTATACGTCCAACTCACTGGACGGTGGGTATGCAGGGATTTCCGGCCACGCCTATCGTCAGACAGACGCTATCGCCTTTGAAGCCGAGCATTATCCAGACAGCCCGAACCATCCGTCCTTTCCGACGACAGAACTGAAGCCGGGTCAGACATTCGACTACACGACGACGTTCAAGTTCTCGAATCAGTAAGCGCTTAACGCTGACGTGGCCTTGCTTGAGGAAGAGGCTGTTCTCTGAAAGGAGGCAGCCTCTTCCTGTATCTGCTCAGGACGGCAGTTTGGCGTCTGTTGCAGCACTGACTTTGGAAGGCTCCAGAATCCTGGCCGGATTTCCGACTGCCGTCGCATTGGCAGGGATATCTTCCAAAACGACTGATGCCGCACCAATACGGGCATTTTCGCCGATGATGAGGCGCCCCAGCACCTTGGCACCCGATCCAATCATGGCCCCTCGACGTACGATCGGATGTCGGTTCCCGGTCAGTTTCCCTGTGCCACCCAGTGTGACGTCCTGAAAAAGGGAGACGTCATCTTCGATGATGCAGGTTTCCCCGATCACAATCCCCGTTCCATGGTCGATGCTCAGGCGTCGACCAAGGCGCGCGGCCGGATGAATGTCGATTGCGAACAGCTCATTGACCCGGCTTTGAAAATGATAAGCCAGATGCCGTCTGTTTTTCTGCCAGAGGTGATGCGCGATACGATGAACCTGTAACGCCTGCCAGCCTTTGAAGAACAGGAACGGTGTCACCAGATCCGGGCAGGCCGGATCACGGTCATGGATTGCCAGAATATCTTCGGCAGCTGACTCGGCTATGCCGGGGACTTCCAGAAGAATGGAAGTGACCAGCCGTGTGATGGCCGTAGCAGAAATGGATCGATCCGCCAGCTTGGTACCCAGAAGGGACGCAAGGCCCGAACTGAAGCTGTGATGGTCTCCGATATTCGTGGCGAAAACATCCTGAATCAGAGGATCATGGCAACTGCAGGCCTGTGCCTGCATATTCCGCCAGAGCTGATCAAGATTTACGGTTGAACTCATACGCCCATCGCCTTGCGAACAAAGGCGCGTCTCAGGCGAGGCAGGCGATGAACGCCCGCAATGCCCAGGTCGCGCACGCGCCGCAGAACCGGATTATCGTTGCCAAAAAGACGTTCCAGAATGTCCGTGGCGGCCAGCATGGCCATATTGCCGGGCCGGGCGCGGCGCTGATAGCGGACAAGGAGTTCCCGGCTTCCCGGATCTGTACGTTTCGTATGGGCTTCAATGAGCAGGTCTGCCAGAGCGATGACATCCCGAAAACCGATATTCAGCCCCTGACCCGCAATCGGGTGAATGCCATGGGCAGCATCTCCAACGAGAGCCAGACGCGGCGCAATATATGTCTGCGCATACTGCGCTGACAGCGGATAAATCCAGCGGCGGCCAATAGGTGTGATGGCGCCCAGATCCTCATCGCCCATGCGTGCACGGATTTCGCGGGCAAAGATTTCATCGGGGAGGTCATGGAAGCGCTGGGCGCGGCCTTCGCCTTCTGCCCAGACAATAGCGGACCGATGCGGATGCTCAGCCGTTCCTGGCATTGGCAGTCGGGCGAAAGGCCCTTCCGGCAGGAACTGTTCCAGCGCCACGCCGGCATGGGGCTTTTCATGTGCGATTGTCGCAACGATACCGCACTGATGATAAGGAAGTTTGGTCAGGCCGATGCGGGCCTGGTCGCGCAATGGAGAACGACGTCCCTCAGCGGCGACAGCCAGTTTGGCCGTCACGGTTGAACCCGATGCCAAACGGATCGACACATGGTCCGGGTGGAACGTGAAGGTTCCTGTGTCTGGCGCGCGGACGTCCAGCGTTTCGTATTGTTCAAGCGTCCGGTTAATGGCGAGACGCAGATCGCGTGCTTCTGCCATCCAGCCGAAATTCATGCCTTCGGGGGCATCGTCCACACCGAAATGCAGGAAAAGCGGTGAGGGAGCCTCGTGCGGGCGGCCATCCGAGACGCGGATTTCACGGATCGGTTGGGAAACACCGGGAAGATTGTCCCAGATACCCGCGGCTTCCAGCATCTGGCGTGAGCCTTCCGCAATGGCGTATGCCCGGCCATCGAGAGAGGGATCTTCCATGCCTGGGAGCGCCGCACGGTCAATGAGCAGAACCCGCACACCTTCGGCTGCCAGACGACAGGCCAGTGTCGCGCCAACAGGACCAGCTCCGTTAATGCACAGGTCGTAATGTGTCTTGGTCATTGTGCTCATCTCCCTGCCCCTGTCCTACTCCTGTGACGTGTGGAGCGGAAGAGGGCAGAAAAGATCAGAGATCGAAGCGTGCGTTCAGGAAGACAGCGCGCGGTGTCCCGACAAAGAAGTAATCAGAGGCCAGAAAGCCCCAGTAATGAAGGTTCGTGGCGTTATCAAGTTCAGCGCGTAGCGTCACCTTGTGACGGCCGATGTTGGTGCGATAGCTGGCCCGCAGATTGAGCAGCGTATAGCTCGGGACATGGAAGCTGTTAGAACTGTCCCCCCACATTGACGCGGTATAGTGAACTTCCGCAGTTGCTGAGAGACCCGGCACGCCCGGGATACGGTCCGTCAGCTGAAAGACATTCTGGAAGAGCGGAATGCCCTCGATCCTGTTCCCTTTAACGCTGGCATCTGCCTTGCTGTATTTTCCGCCTTCGGCGCCCAGACTGTCCGTGAGGGTAATGCCAAACGGTAGATCGACATGACCACTGAGTTCTGCGCCCTGATATGTGACGGTGCCGTTCGACACATAAACATTGTCCGCATTGGCATACTGCGCGCCTCGCGTGATGCGATAGAGCGCGCCTGTCAGGTCCCAGGTCTGGCGCGCAATCTTTGCGCCCACTTCAACCTGATCAGAACGGATGGGCGGAAGGGTCTCGCGTGCGTTCTTATAGGTGTCTCCCACGGTTCCACCGTTTTCCAGCGCCTGAACGTAGCTGGCGTAAATGGTGGTGTCTTTCCACGGATGGAACATCAGGGCGGCAGTTGGTGTCAGTGGCGTAGTGCGCAGTGCTGTTTTTGTTCCGGCGGACGTCCAGGTCAGCTGGTGAAAATCGGTAAAGCGAATGCCGGCGAGCAGTGACCAGTGTTTATCAAACGTCAGGGTATCGCTGCCGAAAAGACCGACCTGATCGGAACGATAATTACGATAGGTCGCGGTGTCCCAGCTTCCGCTATAAGAGCGGCTGATGATCGGCGAGTAAAGGTTCTGGCCTCCGATGTTCACGTAATCAGAGTCATATGGCAGATATTTGCTGAGCCCCTGCCAGGCCGCTCCCATCGTGAAATCATGCCGGATAAAACCTGTCCGGAACTTGCCTTCCAGAATGGCCTGAACCTGATCATATTGTGCCCTGCTTCCAGGATTGGTGCTCATATAGGTGTCATAGTTTCCACCCTGATCCTGCAGGGACATCCACTCTCCGCGGTAGCGGCGATAGTCCATGCTGTGGCTGTAATCGATGCGCGCCGTCCAGTTCTTTGTAATGTCCCAATGCAGCCCCGTGGAAACGAATAGCGTGTGAGACGTGAACATGCTGGCGGGAGAGGCGGTCAGGTTCTTGTGTCCGCTGATGGCATCGGGAAGACGGTTGCTGCCATAGGCGGACGGGTCATCAATAAAGAAGTCCTGCACGCCACCACGGACCTGACGGTCCTGATAAATGGCGTCAGCGGTCCACAGCAGGTTGTGAGCCAGCCGCACATCCGTGGACAGGGAACCTGAAAAGCGCGTGACGTGCGATCCGTTATAGGTTTCGCCATTTTCGTGGGTGAGATTGAGGCGATATCCAACAATATCGTTTCGAAAGAGGCGCCCACCCGTGTCGATGTGCTGACTGCCCACAGCGCCTGAGCTGTATCCGGCATCAAAGGAAAATGTGCGAGCGTCGGTTGGCTTTTTCGTCTGGAAATCAATGATGCCGCCGGGCGCATTGAAGCCGTACATGAAACCGGAAGCACCCTTGAGAAGCTGCACCGCTTCGAATGACTCAAGCGGAAGTTCCACGGTTGTCATGAAGAAGGGCGTACCGTTGATCTTGTAGCCGTTGTAATCGTCAAGCGGTACGCCCCGGACCGTGACGGAATAGGCGTTGAATGAATACGTGTCGCCGTTTGAAATGACCGATGCATCCTGGGAAAAAACGCGTGCCAGCGATTTGACCTGCCGTTCCTGAAGTTCTGCTGCCGTCACAACCTTGATCGAAAATGGCGTATCCAGAAGGCGGCGCGTCCCGAGCGCTCCGCCGTCAGCCTGATGGGCATGACCGAGAACCGTCACACTTTCGCTTTTTGCACTGGGCTGCTTATGGGGCGTGGAGACAGGTTTGGAATGTCCGTTATGACGGGGTGCGACAGAGGGTTTTCGCCCGGATTGAGAATGCTCGTCCTGAGCGTCTGCTGCCAGGGCAATGGCCGAGGTGCCTGACATGAGCAGAGCAAACGAAAACACGGATGACAGAACGGAAGTGGCGGCGGCCATAAAACTACACCAAATAGTTATAATATGAAACAACCAATAAAATATGTTTATAATGATAAATTACAACATGAATCGGTGTTTGTGGTTTGTTGTGATAAAGAACTGAAAAGGCTTAAAAATACTGATTTTCTCTTAAAGTTTTCGCTTTGGCTGTTTGGTATCTGTGGAGCCGAAAAGACGGGTAAATCAGTGTCTCATTTCAGCAACATGAATCGTACAACAATATAAAAACAATTCAAAATAGTGAAAATGGAACTGTTCGTATTTCGGGAACAGTTGGGTCTGCCTGCTGTTGTAGTCTGACGTCCTCGGCCAAATGCGCGCTGAGGGACGCCGCTTACAGCATTTCATTCGCTCAGGATGCAGCCTCCGCGTGACCTGATGGTGGATGACAGGTGATCGTCTAGGGAGACCAATGTTCAGACAGAATTATGTGGACTCAATGTCCAGCCTTCGTCACCAGTTCGACTGGCTGCCTGACCCGCTGGGTTCTGTTCTTCTGCTGATTGCAGCGGCGCTGATTGCTCTTCTGTTCAGTCGGATCATCACGGATGCGCTGCCCCGCCTGCCGGGTCTGAGGAAGATCCAGTTCATTCATGCTTTAACCATCAGGTTAAGGATGAATGTCCGCTATTTTCTGATGATCATAGCCGCCAGCGCAGCTTTGCCAGCGACGGAGGGCTTCTCTCCGGAGACGGAAAAGCTTCTCGCACACGTGCTGGCCTGTTTGTTCATCATGAACCTGGGCTTCGGCATTATCAGGGCATTTCGTCTGGCGACCGATCAGTACCTGAACCGGATCAGTGCCAAGGAAAACGTGGATGACATCACTGTCCGGTCTCATCAGACGCAGATCCGGGTGCTCCGTCGTCTGATTGAGATCACCTTCGGAGTGCTGACCGTTGCTGCGTCTCTGATGGTTTTCAATTCCGTTCAGAAATTTGGCGTTTCGCTCTTTGCCTCTGCTGGTGCCGCCTCCCTGATCGTGGGTCTCTCCGCCCGACCGGCCCTGTCCAATCTGATTGCGGGTATTCAGATTGCCATTACGCAGCCGATCCGTATGGAAGATATGCTGATCCTGAACGGTGACTGGGCTTGGGTTGAGGAGATCAATGCAACCTACGTCGTCCTGCGGACATGGGATCGCCGCCGCTATATCGTGCCTATTTCCTATTTCCTCGAAAACCCGTTCCAGAACTGGACTCATAGTTCGCAGTCTTTGATCGGCTCCATCTTTCTCTGGCTGGATTACCGCACACCGATGGACCGCTTGCGGGCAATGTTCATGGAAGAAATCGAGCACTGTCCGGACTGGGACAAGGACCGTTCCTCCATTGCCTGCCAGATTGCAGACAGTAATGCTCAGGTCATTTCCATCCGCATGATTGCAGGAGCGGCGGATGCAGGAAACATGTGGAACCTGTCGTGCGATATCCGCGAACGCATGCTGCGCCGTATCCAGGTGGAAATGCCGGAATGCCTGCCGCGCGGCCGGACTGCGGTCGTATCGGATTCTCCATCTGATACGCCGTGGCCCGAAAGCCTCATGTCACCGCCCGTTAACCGGCCAGGCGACGGAAAATATCGCGGACCGGACCTGAACACACCATCAGTTTCCTGAAATTTCTTAATGCTACACTCCTGGGTTCAAAAGTTTCGTTTTGACCCCATGGGAGTGTGACATTTATGCACTGGAAATCCTGTGATACATTCTGACAAAGGAATAATCGTAGACACATTTTAAAACGTTTCTAATCTGAACCGAACACCGGATCTGATTAGGACTGCCTGAATGCGCCTCAAGTCACTTCTTCTCGCTACTACAATCGTTACGGTTTTGCACCCAGCACATCAGGCCTCTGCTGCCGTGCATAAAACGACCAAGGCCACGGCGCCTGCAAAGGTGACGGCCAAGACCACAGGGAAGAAAACAGTCGTCCGCCAGGCCGCCGCCACGCCGCGTCGCCCACATGCGGTTGATAGCAACAGCAATGAACAGATGATCGTGACGGGAACGCATGCGTTCAACCGCCGCGCCCGGGATTCCACGAGCCCGATCAGCGTTCTTACCGCTGCCACGCTGCGTCGTTCCGGTCAGATGAACCTTGCGGACGCTATCGTCCGTACGGATCCGTCGATCACAGTAAACGCCATGGGCAGTGATGCCGGTGCGCTGACGTCCTCGATCCGTATGCGTGGTTTGAACCCGAACGAAGTTTTGGTTCTCGTGGATGGAAAGCGCCGTCATACGACAGCCAACATCTACGCCGATGCCGGTCCACAGCAGGGCTCAACGCCGGTCGATCTGAACATGATCCCGGCTTCTGCAATCGATCATATCGAAATTCTGCGCGATGGCGCGGCCGCAATGTATGGCTCGGACGCCATTGCAGGCGTTGTGAACATCATTCTGAAAAAGACGCCGCACGGCCTGAACATGACCGCGCAGACGGGTGCAAACGCCTATAACGGCGACGGCTGGCAGTATCAGCTTGGTGCAGATGGTGGCTTCGGCTTCCTGGGTGACGGGTATGTCCACATCAGCGGACAGATGTACCACACCGATCACATGGTCCCGAACACGACGGACGTGCGAACTGTTCCGGGGAATTCTGAATACAAGGGCTATAATGTCCCGCACGATTCCAACAAGATCCTGAGTACACCAGAAGAAACCCGCGAAAATCTCAGCATCGAGTTTGGCAAGACGCTGACGGAAGGTGTGAATGGCTATGGCCTCATCACCTATGCTCACCGTCATTCCGAGGCTTACGAAAACTATCGTATGCCGTCTGTTGCTCCGACGCTGTATCCTTATGGTTTCTCTCCGCTCGAAACCATTGAAGAGAACGATTATGCCGCGACACTGGGTCTGAAGGGGGACAATTTTTTCGGTTTTTCCTGGGACCTCAGCTCCACGTATGGTGCGGATGAAGACGATGTCGGCAACAAGAACACAGCCAACCCGAATCTGATTGCAGCTACGGGAACGTCTCCAACGACGGTTCGTGCCGAGACGTATCGCCTGTCCCAGTGGACCAACAATCTGGATTTCCGCCGGCAGTTAAAGATCGCTGATCTTGTACCGGTCACGGTGGCTTTCGGCGGCGAGCATCGTCTCGAGACCTATCAGATCTGGCCGGGCGAAGTTGGATCGTATGCTGACGGCGGAACGCAGGGTTATGCGGGCCTGATGCCAGAGAACGCCGGTAAGTGGAGCCGTGACGTCTGGGCTGCCTATCTTGATGGTGACTTCCATCCGCTGAAGCACTGGGATCTCGATTTTGCAGGCCGTTTTGAGCATTACACGGACGTTGGCAATACCGAAAATGGTAAGGTTTCCACACGGTACGACATCACCAAGCGCATTGCCGTTCGCGCTACGATCAGCAACGGTTTCCGTGCTCCGACCCTGCCGGAAGAAAATTTCAGCTCTTTGAATGTGTCGCCGACGGGGGCATCCGGCCTGCTGTCCACGTCCGGTGCGGCTGGCAAGAGCCTTGGCGCGCAGCATCTGAAGCCTGAGCGCTCCACGAGTGCTGAGGGTGGTATTATTCTTGAGCCCGTTGATGGCTGGCATCTCTCGGCGGACGTCTATCAGATCAACATTCGCGATCGGATTTCCGGCGCCGGTTCTGTTTATGGTCCCTCTGCAATTTCGGCGATTGGAATGACGGGTGCGACCCTGCCAGTGGGTATTGATACGTCTGACGTGTCTGCCAATTACTTTGCCAACGTTGGCAGCACCCGGACCCAAGGGCTCGATATCCAGTCTGACTATCTGCTGCACATGCATCAGTATGGTAATCTGGACCTGACCATGGCTCTCAACCTCAACCGGACCCGTGTCAGCCACATCAACACGAACTCTCAGGGCAGTCCGTATCTTAATGAGCAGAGCATCGCGTATCTGACGTCCACCTCTCCGCGGAGCAAGATCATCCTGAACGCGTATTGGACGATCGGGAAGTGGGATGTGAACCTCCGTCAGACGCGCTACGGCGAAACGACGTCCATGCTGACCTATCAGGATCAGACGCCTGCTAACCTGACCTGCAAGGGGTCGCCCCTTCAGTATTCCAACAGCTGCTGGGGACAGTTCAAGAATACGCCGGTCTGGCTGACGGATCTTGAGGTCGGGTACCGTCTCAACCACATGTGGCACTTCGCTGTGGGTGCCAATAACATCTTCAACCAGCGTCCGCGTCGCCTTACCAAGTATCTGAACTACCTCGGGGCGAATGCTTACGACACGGACTCTTCCGGTATTGGCATTGCTGGCGGTTATTATTACGGCCGTATCAACGCTACGTTCTGATTGTCCTTCAAGACCCAGACGGAGCAGAAATGCCCGGAGGTGCCGGTTTTCCGGTGCCTCCGGGCTGTTTCGTATATTGTTGTTGAACTGGTACAATCTGGGCCATACTGGCCACCAGTCTTCTGATTCCCAACGAGGATATGCCGTTCGTGAAGCTCGTCACCGCAATTATCAAACCCTTCAAGCTTGACGATGTCCGGGAGGCGCTGACGCCACTGGGCGTGCAAGGTCTGACCGTGACGGAAGTCAAAGGTTTCGGCCGTCAGAAAGGCCAGACGGAAATCTACCGCGGCGCCGAGTATCACGTCAGTTTTCTTCCGAAGCTCAAGATTGAGATCGCAGTGGCGGATTCCGTTGTGGAAGATGTTATTGAAGCAATCATGACGGCCGCGCGTACTGGCAAGATCGGGGACGGCAAGATCATGGTCTCCAATCTCGACCAGCTCATTCGCATCCGCACGGGAGAGACCGGGGAGGGCGCTCTGTGATGAGACGTTCCGGTCTTTCGATCATGGCTGCTGGCGCACTTCTACCAGTATCCGCGATGGCTGCTGATGCGCCTGCGGCCATCGACACAGGCGATACGGCCTGGATGCTGATCAGCACGGCACTCGTTCTGATGATGACAGTGCCTGGTCTTGCGTTGTTCTACGGCGGCATGGTTCGCAAGAAGAACGTTCTCGCGACCCTGATCCAGTCTTTTGCCATCTGTTGTATCGCCAGCCTCGTCTGGATGGTTGCAGGTTACAGCCTGGCCTTCTCGAACGGCACGCCGTGGATTGGTGATCTGTCCCGCGCGTTGCTGAACGGTGTGGCAGCAAACTTCCACAACGGCGTCGATTCCGCTTTCACGCTTGGGGCAGGAACGGCAGCCGCCGTTCCGATGACGATCCCGGAAAGTGTTTACATGATGTTCCAGATGACGTTCGCCGTCATCACGCCAGCCCTGATTACAGGGGCCTACGCGGAACGCATGAAGTTCTCTTCCATGTGCGTCTTCACAATTTTCTGGCTGCTGCTGGTCTATGCGCCTGTCGCTCATTGGGTCTGGAGTCCAACGGGCTGGGTCGCTGGCCTGGGCGCTGTGGACTTTGCCGGTGGCACCGTGGTGCACATCAACTCCGGTGTGGCTGGCCTTGTCTGTGCGTATGTTCTTGGCAAGCGCCGGGGCATCGGAACAGATGACATGTCTCCGTTCAACCTGACATACGCCATTATCGGTGCGTCCCTGCTTTGGGTCGGCTGGTTTGGCTTCAACGCAGGCTCGGCGCTGGGCGCTAACGGCCGTGCAGGCATGGCCATGCTGACAACGCAGCTTGCCGCTGCCGCCGGTGGTGTCGCATGGATGGCTGTTGAGTGGGCACGGACGGGTAAGCCGACGGCGCTTGGCATTATTTCTGGCGTAGTCGCCGGCCTGGTCGCCATCACGCCAGCTGCGGGCTTTGTCCTGCCGGGTGGCGCTGTGGTGATTGGTCTGATTGCCGGTGCAGTCTGCTTCTGGAGTGCAACATGGCTCAAGCACGCTCTCGGGTATGATGACAGCCTCGATGCGTTCGGTGTTCACGGTACGGGTGGTATTATTGGGGCTCTGCTGACAGGCGTTCTGGCCTATGGGCCGCTCTCTGCGACGGACGCCAACCCGTCCGGGACGGTTGGAAGCCTTTCACAGCTTCTGGCTCAGGCGGAAGCCGTCTGCGTGACGATTGTCTGGTGCGTCATCATGACATTCGTGATCCTGAAGGTTCTGGATCGTGTCATGGGTCTGCGTGTTTCTGCAGAAGAGGAACTTGAAGGCCTCGATACGACCATGCATGGTGAACGCATCAACTGATCGTAGTCACCGGCGTTTCTGAACCGGGAGGCTGCGACTTCCCGGTTGACAGACAAGGATGTTTTTCATGGTTTCCAGCCGTATGTTGTCCCGCCTCTCCCTGGCCGCTGTTCTGGCTGCCGGTCTTGCCTCGGTTCCTGCACACGCGATGACAGCCAAGGAATGCCATGCTGCATTCCAGTCCGCCAAGAAGGGCGGCACCCTGAACGGTCAAAGCTACAAGGCCTTCAAGGCTGCAAGCTGTGGTAGCGAAACGGCTGAAGCCGCGCCTACGACAACTGCTGCCCCGGCAACGGCTGCGACAGCACCAACAACGACGGCGCCTGTTACGACGGGTAAGGCGAACCCACCTGATTCGTCTGTTGCAGGCACGAAGGCACCGATTGCGTCCAAGAGTGCTCCGGTCACGTCTGGAAACGTTGTGTTCCCAACGGCTGTGTCGTCCCAGTTCTCCAGCCTGTCCGCTGGCAAGGCTCGCATGAAGACCTGTGTTGCACAGTACAATGCGAACAAGGCGAACGGCGGCAACGGCAGCCTGAAGTGGATCCAGAAGGGTGGCGGGTACTGGTCCCAGTGCAACAGCCGCCTCAAAGGCGAATAATTTCCTACGTTCCAGTGGGTGTCAGAAACCTCCGCTCCTTTACCGGGACGGAGGTTTTTTTATGTCGGTCATTCAGGATTGAGAATGCTGTTGGAGAGTTTCGGTGTAAGGGGAATGGTCAGGCGTTGGTGTCATCATGAGGTGTCATGTTCTGGTCGCGTTCGAAAAGTCACGATCAGTGATCAATAGAGGCTTTCTCTTTATTGGGCTGGTAGCTCTTATGATCATCTTGGGACTGACGCCGTCTGCGTCTGCGGAAGAGCAGTCGGACTGTGTCACTGCACCAGTTATTCTCCCATTACTGGGAGGCGAGGGAGATGCGCCGCTTATACCAGTGAAAATTAACGGCAAACCCGCTGCGATGTATGTCAGCCCGGCCTTCGATTACATTTACGTCCGGAATTCTGAAGGAATACAGTTTCCCAAGGGCTATGATGACGCCAAAGTCGTCATTAACGGCACCTATAAGGAAAGCGCCTTTCATTCCAAAATTAATGAACTGGTTCTGGATGATATTCCGCTGAAAGATGTAGACGTCGTCTTACTCGCGAAGGCCAGTACGCAGGTGGTTGACGGGCGACCGATTGTGGGTGTGCTCGGACGTGCGGCATTATCCCGTCTGGCAGTTTTGATAGATATTCCGGAAAGACAGTTCGCGTATCTTGATGTCAAAGATACGAAAGCCTGCAAGCTGGCGTTTAAAACATTCCTGGGAAATGACAGTCATTCCGTGGACATGGAAGACGACTTCACAGTTCATGTTCGGGTTGGAGAAAAGAAGAAGCGCGTCAGCCTTGATCCTGATCTGACATACACGACATTTCCGTCTTTCTGGATTTCATCACTAAAAGAAAATCTAGAAGGTCTGGGAGATCAGAAGAAATTCACTCACTATGATGATTTTCTGAGTGTGGGGCAGGGCGCGCTTGTCAAAAACCTTTTTATGGGCGGCGCGCCGATAGAGAATGAAAAAGTTGTCTTTCAGGATGAAGTAGAAATTGGAAGTCTGGGACTTCCGTTCTTCACGGATAAAATCATCATCTGGAGTCTGGAAAACAACCGGATGTATTTCGCCATCCCGGCCCATATGCGCCCTCTTTCCAAAGGGCAGGGGCTGCATTTCTTCGCCACACATTCAGGAAACGTCTCCGTGCGGGACCGGCGCGGAGACGTACAGTAATGTTTTGTAGATCAGCTCATAGGGAATGGTGGCTGCCCGTTTGATGCGGTCACGCCGCCATCAACAGGCATAATCAGTCCGGTAATATAAGCCGCGTCTTCACTGGCCAGGAATGTGATTGCTGCGGCCATATCTTCAGGCTCTCCCAGACGCTGCAACGGAACGCGGTCTTCGACGCTTTTGACGAAAGCTGGATTTTTAAGGGCATCCGCCGTCATGGCAGTGCGTGTGACCGACGGACAGATGGCATTGACGCGAACGCCGTCCTTTCCATGATCCATCGCCAGAACGCGCGTCAGGTTCACAACGCCGCCTTTGGCAACATCGTAATATGCCGTGTTCCAGTCTCCCCTCATTCCAGAGACGGAGGCCGTGTTGACGATGTTGCCTTTGCTCTGGATCAGCAGGGGCAGAAAGGTGCGGCTAACATTCAGGGTTCCGGTCAGGGTCGTGGCGCACACGGTCTGCCAGGCGTCCAGATCGCCGTCCAGAACCGTGCCGATTGTGGTGACACCGGCGTTGTTCACCAGCACATCCAGTGTGCCGAACGTCTGTTTGGTGAGGTCCAGCAGTTTCTGAACTTCGTCGGGTTTTGAAATGTCTGTCAGAGAGGCCGTAGCTTTGTTCGGGTCGAGGCTCTTCATGACCTCGTCGAGTTTTTCCTGATCCCGGTCCACAAGAATGACATGAGCGCCTTCATCAAGGAAACGAAGGGCTGTCGCATTACCAATACCCGATGCCGCCCCCGTCACGAGAACCTTGCGGCCAGTGAAACGTGATAGTCCCTGCGTCGCCATGAATAATGTCCTTTTGTTGCTAGGACTTTAAAGTGCCGCTCGCTACAATGGTTGCCTCAAATAAAGGGCGAGCAGGCATGAGTGATCTCACAATGCTGAAGAATGTTGGCAAAGCAGCACTCGCAGATTTTGCCATATTGGGGATTACCTCAACTGCGCAACTGGCATCCTGTGAGCCGGACGATCTTTATCTGAAGCTCTGTCACCTAACGCAGCAACGCCATGATCCCTGTGTGCATGACGTGTTTGCAGCCACCATCCATCAGGCGAAAACAGGAGAAGCCCTGAGCTGGTGGGCTTTTACCCCCGCCCGCAAGGAACGGATGAAAGCCGGAACGTTCTGTACGCTGCCAACCCCTTAACGAACGAAAATCTGGCTTGTGGCGTAAGAGAGCCAGATGTCGTGTTTGGCGAACCAGTCTGAGCCCAGCAGCATGTCGGCCTGATCATGAACCGGCGCGACAGTCAGAACGGGATCAACCCAGACCGTCCCCCCCATGGAAAAGCGCTTGAAGCGATGCCAGTGATAGCGGCGTTCATGCAGGTCCACCCCGGCAGTGATGCCGCCAGGGTCGAGCGCGAGCAGTTCATCTGTGAGACCGAGGCGATAGGCGAAATCGGTGCTGACAATATGGGAACGCGCACCGCTGTCGAGAAGCGCCGTTCCGCGCGTCCCATCAAGCGTGAATGTTACCATCAGGCGTCCGTCAACCTGCCGGGCCGGAACGGTATTCCATTGGCCTTTCCAGGTGGGCTGAAGCTGGCAGGACGAGCTGTTTGAGGAAACTTTCCAGAAAATGAGCTTCTGATGGGGGACGTCAAATTCCAGATCATACCCATCCAGAACATCTGCCCCGAGAAGCCCCAGAATAGGTGGATGAATCATCGGGGAACCAGGGAGAGAGCCTATGGGCATGGACCCTGCGCCCAGAGAAAGGTGGCCCAGTTGCAGATCGGCAATACGGACGTTGGCAACAAGACGAGGTGTTCCGTTGGGGCCCTGCATAACAGTGTGACGGTCAGGGTCCTGAGATAGATGAAGCGCTGCAACGCCCTGCGGTGTCATCAGGCTACCCTGTGAACCTGTGTCTACGATCATGGAGACTGCATGACCGTTGATCTGGGCTGGAATGCTCAGATATCCACCATCATCGCGCAGCGGCAAAACGGCCGCTTGTACCGTGTGGCATGGCACTGCTTCAGCCTTGCCGGTCAGAGCCATAAGAGCAGCTAAAATGCCCCATGTCAGTCTTTTCATTCCTGCTCCGCCCGTGGGTGTGCCTTGCGCCAGACGTCCAGCAGGTGCTTTTCGTCTGCCAGAGTATAAGCCTGGGTGGTGGAAAGACTGGCATGGCCCATGAGTTCCTGAATGGCACGCAGATCAGCGCCACCTTCCATCAAATGGGTCGCAAAAGAGTGGCGAAGAGCATGCGGTGTGGCAGAATCCGGCAGGCCTTCGCCTTTGCGCCATTCCCGCATGGCGCGCTGGGCGACGCCGGGGTTCAGGCGACCACCGCGTGTGCCGCAGAACAATGGGGCGTCGGGGGAGGGAGACGGATGGGCGGCTTTCCATGTCTCCAATGCCTCGCGCACGGCGGGAAGGAGAGGAACGAGGCGTTCTTTTCCGCCCTTTCCCAAGACCCGGAGCATGTTCTCGCCAGCGTATGAAAGATCCCGCACGTCCAGCGCGAGCGCTTCGCCAATGCGTAATCCGGTGCCGTAAAGCAACGTGAAAAGCGCTTTGTCCCTGAGAGCAGCGGCGCTGGTGTAAGCGTCGTCGGAAATGCCTTCAGGGGCGGCGAGGGCCTGTTCCTGCCCAAGGGGGCGGGGAAGACGCTTTTTCAGGCGTGGTGTGGCCAGAAGTCCGGGAGCGGGGTTCGACACATCGAACCGAACGGCCAGATAACGGTAAAACGACCGCAACGCCGACACCCGGCGTGCTCGGGACCGCGCACGGGAGTCTGCATTGGTGGCGCGCCGTGTGGGTTTTTCGCTACGGGCGGTTTCATGGGCCAGCCAGGCGCGCAAATCGGCCAGAGACAGTTTTGCGAGGGATGCCAGATCAACGTCCCCCCCCAGATGCTGCTCGAAAAAGGCCAGTGCGAGAACAATATCGTGCCGATAAGCCTCGACCGTTCGCAGGCTGGAGCGCCGCTCATGGGTCAGCCATTCGGTCCAGTCGCGCAATGCGTCATGGGCCATCATGGCATTTCGGGCTCAGGAAGGTTAGACACAGGCATGGCATCCAGCAGCCTACCCAAGCCTGACCTCTGGCGAAAGCCACCCCCCACCGGAACGCGCGTTTCGGTGCTCGTTCCGTTGCCTTTTCCGGGGCCGCTGGACTATCTGGCGCTTATGCCGCTTCAGCCGGGCGATCTGGTTGCGGTTCCGTTGGGAAAGCGGGAAACCGTTGGATGCGTCTGGGATACGACCAGCACAGTCCCTGCTGACTTCGCGACGGCTCCGGGGCGGGAGGTTCCGCTGTCCCGTTTGCGTCCTGTTGCTGAAAAGCTGGACGTACGCCCCCTGCCGGGCAGTCTGCGGCGGTTTATTGATTGGGTTGCTGCATATACCCTGACGCCGCCTGGGCTTGTGCTGGCGATGGCAACCCGCATTCACCTGAAGGACGCACCAAAGCCTGCGTTGGGTTGGGTCAGAACGGAACAACCGGAAGAAGGCCTGCGCATCACTCCGGCCCGTCGATCCGTCCTCAATGCGGCTTCCGATGCACCGATGACGACATCTGATCTTGCAGCGGCCAGCGGTGCCAGTTCCGCCGTGATCCGAGGGCTCGCGACTGCGGGGCTCCTTCGGGAAGCCGTCATCTCTGTCGCGGCTCCTTTCGCAACGCCGGACCCCACCCACGGCGCACCGCAGCTTTCTGAAGAGCAGGCAGATGTTGCCGAGCAGCTGTGCCGCCCGGTGAAAGAGCGGCGTTTTGACGTCACTCTGCTGGAGGGTGTGACAGGATCAGGAAAGACCGAAGTTTATTTCGAGGCTGTCGCGGCCTGTCTGGCGCAAGGGAAACAGGTTCTGGTCCTGTTGCCGGAAATTGCTCTGTCAGCTCAGTGGACGGATCGGTTCATCCGTCGCTTTGGAGCAGACCCAGCCGTATGGCACTCCGACCTCGGAGCCAAGCGTCGACGCGAAACATGGCGCGCTGTAGCGGACGGGACGGCGCGTGTCGTTGTGGGCGCGCGATCGGCGCTCTTCCTGCCGTTTGAAGATCTTGGACTCGTCGTGGTGGACGAGGAGCATGAGAGCGCCTTCAAGCAGGAAGAAGGCGTCATGTATCATGGGCGGGACATGGCTGTGGTTCGTGCCCGTCTGGCGAACGCTCCTGCCATTCTCGTGTCTGCCACGCCATCACTGGAGACGCTGGCGAATGTGGAAAGCGGCCGCTATCACCATGAGCTTCTGACGGCCCGGCATGGCGGAGCGACGATGCCGGACGTCTCTCTGGTCGATATGCGGGCTGATCCGCCAGAGCGTGGGCTCTTTTTATCCCCGGTGCTCTGCAATGCCATTGATGAGACCCTGAAGAACGAGGAGCAGGCGATGCTGTTCCTCAACCGTCGTGGTTACGCACCGCTGACACTCTGTCGCGCCTGCGGGCACCGGATGCAGTGCCCCAACTGCTCAACCTGGCTGGTGGAACATCGCGCGCGTGGCATTCTGACCTGTCATCATTGCGGTCACACCGAGAGTATTCCGTCAGACTGCCCGCAATGCCACGCCGAACACTCGCTCGTACCTATTGGGCCGGGGATCGAGCGCATTACGGAAGAGGCAAAGCTACGTTTTCCTGAAGCGAAGATCCTGGTCATGTCTTCGGATACGCTGGGCTCTCCGGCGGCTACGGCGGAAGCCGTACGGAAGATCACGGATGGCGAGGTCAATCTCATCATCGGAACACAAATCGTTGCCAAAGGCTGGCATTTCCCGAAGCTGACGCTGGTCGGTGTCGTGGATGCGGATCTGGGGTTAGGCGGCGGCGATCTACGGGCAGCGGAACGCACGGTTCAGCTTTTGCATCAGGTCGCCGGTCGTGCAGGGCGTGCTGAACGTCCTGGCCGTGTCCTGCTTCAGAGCTATGTGGGTGAGCACCCTGTCATGACGGCGCTTGTCTCCAATGATTTCCAGACATTCATGGAGCAGGAAGCTGAGCAGAGACGCCCTTCTTTCTGGCCACCATACGGCCGTCTGGCTGCGCTGATCATCAGTGCTGCGACAGCAGACGCGGCAGATGCGCTGGCAAAGGAAATTGCGTTTGCGGCGCCGGAGCGGGAAGGGGTGCAGGTTCTTGGCCCAGCCCCCGCGCCTTTGGCCGTGCTGAGAGGGCGACACCGTCGGCGACTATTGCTGCGAACAATGCGTGGCATCGCCGTGCAGCCGATTCTGCGAGACTGGCTGAAAGATATCAAGCCGACTGGCAGTGCCCGGATCGATATTGATATTGATCCAATTTCGTTCCTCTAAGGGCTGCGAGGAACGGGGAAAGGTGATCTGGCCAGCAACCTGGAGAGGTGTCTGGCCAAACCAAACTCAGGCCTTCCGGTTGCGGAAGAACTGGATGGTTGCTGCCACGACGGAAATAACGGCGAGTGCCTGCTGGAAATAGGGGCGGAAACGCTTGGGGCCTATTGTGGCCATGCCGGTCATGACTGCCAGGCTGATTTCGCGAGCGCGACCGGCATGCTTGCAGCAGGCTTTGACTTTGCTGCAGCAACCCTGTTTTGCGGGAGCCTGATCGGTGGGAACTGTTTTGGTTTTCATGAAGGTCCTCCTGAATAGAGTGAATCAGGGAATGAACGCTGACGAATACAAGAGGTTGTGTTCGTCAGTCTTCCTGTCCGTCTTTCTCTGTCTGAAGGATTTTGAGTTGCTTGTCTGCATCAGGAGCATGCGGATCAAGCTGCATCATCTGTTTGTAAGCACGAAGGGCAGCGTCTGGCTCGTGCCTTTCCCGCTCTGCATCCGCCAGCATTCCCCATGCCGTTGCGTCACCGGGGTCTGCCTGAATAACCACCCCGAGATCGGAAATCGCACCATTGTTGTCACCCGCGGCAAGGCGCACGGCAGCACGATAACGGCGGAGAATGGATTGGTCAGGCTGGATGGTGATGGCAGAGGTCAGGTCGTCTTCCGCGTTCTGGAAATCGTGTTTGCCCAGTGCATCCTGCGAATCGGATAGTAGCATCCGTACAGCGCCTGTCAGGCTGCGGCTGCGCAGGCTTTCAGCCTGGTCAGCAAGCTGACGCGCAATTTTTTCATTTCCAGCGAGAGCGAGAGCCTTTTCCGCCTCAACAAGACGTTCCTGAACGGTCTTGTGGTGTGGATGTGTCTTGCTGGAATCGTTTTTTGCAGGGGGAGGAGCGCTGGCCGGTCCGGACGTTTGGGACGGGGCAGGGGTCGGCGGTGTGGCAGAGGAAATGGCCGGTGCACAAAGCAGAACGGCGCCAGCCATCAGCCAGCGCCGTCTGTTTGATATCCGGCGGATCAAAGCTATTAGCCCTGACGTGCCTTCATACGCGGGTTCTTCTTGTTGATGATGTAAACGCGTCCACGACGGCGGACAACGCGGCAGTCCTTGTCGCGGACCTTTGCGGACTTCAGGCTGTTGCGGATCTTCATGATGTTTCCAGGCTCTCGACTGTATGGCCCACAATGGACCGGATAGCGGGCCGAAACGCCCGCAAAAGGATGGCCTCGCTTAACGACCGTCCCTTAAGGAGTCAAGGTCAACAGCGTCCCGCAGCGCGGAAAAGCTGCCAGAATGCGTTCTGCAACGGTGTGTGACTATCATGCCATGAGGCTTGTCCGGAGATTATTTTCCCCTAATCATGCCGTCATGATCAAGCGTCGCTTTGTGGCCTCCCTCCTTCTGGCCGTCCCGCTCGCCTTTCCAGCCCTGGCTCATGCCGAGGATGGAGGGGCCAAAACCAATGATGACGACCCATCGATCAATGCTTTGGGCATCGGGGTCAATCAGGTCCTCAAGGTTCTGCAGACTCACCCCGATTCTGCCACGGATGCCTGCATCAACGCCCTCAAGGAAATGCACGCTGCGCAGGACCAGCTGAGCAAGGAAGAGGGCCATGAAAACAATCAGGACGTCGAGGTGGCGCGGGACGTGACATCGTCCACCATGGAAGACGTGACAACGATCTGTGGTGCGGATGCACGGACGCTGTGCAGGGAGTCAGCGGAAAGTAATCCGAAGCTCGACGCAGCATGTCATGCTTTGCCCCATGAAGACGACTGAGGATTCGGTACATCACGTTCAGGCGATAAAATCCGTCAAATCATGTCAGGGGCAATACAGGGCTAACCTTCTGCTAAAGTGAGGAGTAGGGTTTTCAGTCTAAGTTGATGACTGGAACTGTAAGCTGCGCCGGAATGACCCGTTTGCCTGGCAGGGATAATCTGTCTTGACCGCCACGTTACAGTCGGTCTTTCGCCCGGGATGGATCCAGTTCAGCCTCCGAACTTGGATTGCGCTCGTTCTGGCTTTGGCCACGGCGTTCTGGGCGCAGGTCGATACACCGGCCGGCGCTGGCGTGACTGTCATGATTCTTGCCCAGCCCCTGAGAGGGCAAGCCCTTTCCAAGGCATTTTATCGCTTTCTCGGGACCCTGCTGGGTGTCGGCGTTTCTATCCTTCTGATTTCCATGTTCAGCCAGGATCGTGGCCTCTTTCTGGGAGGCGTCGCTCTCTGGATGGCTGGTTGTGCTTTTGTGGGGACGCTGGAGCGCGACTTCCGGGCTTATGGTGCCCTTTTGGCTGGCTACATGGTGGCACTTGTTGCTGTTGCCAGTATCGATGCACCCCAGAACATCTATCATGTCAGTGTGGCGCGTGCCTCAACGGTCGCTATCGGCGTTGCATCCATTGCGGTTGTCAATCTGCTGTCTGGCTCACCACAGGCCTGGCGCAATCTCGCCAAGGGGCTCCAGAATCTGGGGCAGAGAATCCGTGGCCTGAGCCACTCCGCCATCATGGGAGAGCCGTCCCCCTCCGCGCAGGGGACAACGGCTCTGGCCTCCGAAATCCTGTCTCTGATGACGCAGATTTCCTATGCTCGGACAGAGCTGGATCGTAGTCGCCTGCGGATGGCAGGAGCCAAACTCAGCATCATCGGTATGTTGACGGTTCTTACCTGTAGCCGTGCGATTTCTACGTTGCTGAGTGAAGGTGGGGTAACGGATATTCTGGTCCGCTACGTGCGTCAGTGGCACGAGCGTGTTGAGGATGGCACGAACCGTCAGGAAACGATGGGTACCATCCTGTCTAACATCCGACGGGAAGATCCGGAGTATTTCCCGACACCTCGGGATGCCTGGTTTCTGGAGCGTGCTGCGACGCTTCTGAGTAACCGGCTGCATATCCGCACGGGTATCAGCACACTCATGAAAGCAACCCCGGCAGGGGAGGCGCTGAAACTGGCGACGCTTTCAAACAATCCAGACTACATTACAGCGTTCATCAACAGCATGCGTGTGCTGCTTGGTTTCAGTTTTATAGCAGCATTCTGTGTCGGAACGGGCCAGCCAGCTTCTGCCACCGCCCTTTCCCAGAGCGCACTCGTTCTTGTCCTTGCATCTTCGTCACTGGACACAGCCGTGTTCGGTAAAGGCGCGATGATCGGGACGCCTTTGGGAATTCTTGCTGCCGGGTTTCTGTCTTTCTGGGTCTTACCCCACGTTTATACCCTTCAGGGGCTAGCTTTTGTTCTGCTTCCCCAGACCGTTATTGCCTGCCTTCTTCTGATGAATCCGAAAACAACCGCTGTGGGCTTCCACTATGGTGCGTTCTTTCTCGTCTTCGTAGGCTTGGGTAACCATCACAGTTACGATCCAGGCGCTTTCCTCGAACGCAACACATTCTATTTCCTGTCAGCGGTTCTTTCATTCATCCTTCTGGTTCTGCTGTGGCCGCCAACTGCGCGCCGCCATCGGTTCCGCATTGCCGTGACCATTTCTTCGGATCTGGAATCACAGCTGAGCGGTCATGGTGAGGCTATGGGCCCCGCGTTGCTCAGCCGGAAATATGATCGTCTGAGCCAGCTCCTGTTGTGGACAAAGCGTCTCCCGAAGCGCGGTACGGCCTCAGAGCATGTCTTTGAGCGCCTTGTCGCGCTGGAGGATCTGTCCAGCACGATTGCCCGTGTGCGTCTGTACCTCGATCAGGCGGCACGGATGCCGTCTCTGAGGCACCTTGTGAGGCCTGCGCGTAAAGCGCTCGCACAGGATAGTCTGGCGCTGCTGGAGAGTGAACTGGCAGATATGACGCAGGCCTTCCTTGACCGACTGCGTCTGGGCGCCCCCAGTGAGGAAATTCTGATCCTCAACTGTGTTGGTGGGCTGGAGTCCGTGCGCGTCATGCTTCTGCGAAATCGGACAGCCGTTCATCATTATGGAATAGGACGCAAACGATGGTGATGAGACAGGTCGTAGACCTTGGCGGTTTGCTTGTGTCCGCGTTCGTCGTCAATCTGGCGTTGTCACTTCTGACGCTGGCCATTCTCCGCTGGCTCATGGGCTGGCTTGATCTGTGGCGTTTCGTCTGGGATCCGCCGCTTGCCCAGTTCGGCATCCTTATCTGCCTGCTTGGGCTCTATACCCTGATCCTCTGATACAAGGCCGTTTCAAGTGCTATCCAGTGCCCATCGTCTGATCCGCCTGACCATTACGATCTCCATTCTTGTGGTGGCTGCCGTCGTGGTGGTTATCCTTTGGGATTACTACACGGCCTCTCCCTGGACACGGAATGGCCAGGTGCGTGTTCAGGTCGCCAATATCGCGCCACGTGTTTCAGGGCAGATCCTGCATGTGAATGTGCTGGATAATCAGCCGGTTCACCATGGAGACGTCCTGTACGAAATTGACCCGTTCGATTTCCAGGTTGCGGTGGATGCGGCCAAAGCCAAGGTGGCCGAACGCAAGGCAGACATGGAGTTCAAGGAAGTTCAGGCCCAGTGGCGTAAGGCCATTCCCGGTGTGGCGGTCTCACAGGAAGAAAAGAAGCAGTACGTTGCACTGTCCCAGCAGGCAGCGGCGCAATACGCTTCTGCTCAGGCAGACCTGCGTCAGGCAGAAATCAATCTGGACCGTACAAAAGTCCGCAGTTCCATCGATGGTATTGTCACAAACCTGATCATGCGACCGGGTGACTTTGCAACGGCTGGTGTCGTGAACATGCACGTCATTGATACCAACTCATACTGGATCGACGGCTATTTCGAAGAGACCAAGGTCCATGATCTGGATGAAGGCGATCTCGTTCGCATGGATCTGATGGGCTACCACGACCCGCTTTTCGGACATATCGAGAGTATTACGCGCGGTATTGCCAGTAACAATGCACTGGTGAATGAGCAGGGTCTGCCGACGGTTGATCCTGTTTATACATGGGTGCGTCTGGCACAGCGTATTCCTGTGCGTGTAAAAATCGACAAGGTGCCGTCCGATCTCACATTGGCTGCCGGCATGACCGCAACTGTGACGGTCGTTTCAGAGACGGGAAATCGTCGTCATCGCTCAACGCAGGATGCATTTCAGCATTTCGGTGATGATGTTCGTCATCTCTTTGGGCACAAATAACGGAAATTCCAATATCCGGGCCGGAAAGGCCCCGATTTTGGTTGGCACAAGATTTTCACACAACTTTTTGCGTCAGAACCCGTACCTTACTTCGTCAGGCCCACAGAGCATTTCAGGTAAGGAAGAATTGTGCGCGTATCTTTTTCCCGTAAGACGATCAGTCTGGTTATGGGTGGCGTTTGTATTGCTGCCATCTCAGCGCAGGCGAATGCCGCACCTCAGAACAGCGCACAGAAGCCGGGTGTTCTGCTGAACTCTGCTCCGCTGGCAGAGACCCTGAGCCTTCCGAATGCTGCTCGTTCCCTGCGCATCACCTATCTTTCCACAGATGGTGTTACGGGGAAGGGGCTTGTCCCCGTGACTGCCGAAGTCATTGTTCCTGCTGGTGAAGCGCCTGCAGGCGGGTGGCCGATTGTTGCCTGGGCGCATGGTACGGTTGGAAATGATGACAGCTGCGCACCGTCTCTGAACCCCTATAGCGAGCGCAATACTCATTACCTGTCCGAATGGATGACGCGCGGTTTTGCGATTGTCGCAACGGATTATCAGGGACTGGGAACACCGGGCGTGCACCCATATCTGAATACACGCGCTGAAGCTTATAGCGTGCTGGACTCTGTACGGGCTGCGCTGAAGTCTGTGCCGGGCTTACAGAACAAGGTGATGATCGTTGGGCAGTCCCAGGGCGGCGGTGCAGCTTTTGCCTCTGCGGCGTTTGCACCGACTTACGCTCCGGATATCAATGTGCGCGGGACTGTGGCGACAGGCATCCCGTACATGACGCCGGAAATACTGTCTGGCCTGTTACAGGAAGCTGGCAAGTCATCGGGATATAGCCCGCTGGTGGCTTACACGCTGCTGATTGGTTCGTCCTACGCCGGTTTGCATCCGACCTTCCGTCCCGAAGACGCCTTTACGTCCAAGGCGATGCCGGCGTTCAAGGCAGCGGCTGACTCCTGCCTGACGGGCCTCTCAGACATGGCGGAGAAAGACGGTCTGACGCTTGCGAATGCGCTTCAGCCTACGTTTGTGAAGGCCATGACACCTGCATTCAAAACAATGACGTACCCGACGTTGAAACTGGCTCAGCCACTTTTTGTTGGAACGGGCACCGCGGATCAGGATGTTCCGCCACAGCTTCAGGAAGGCCTGGTCAAGGCAGCCTGTGCCGCTGGATCAACAGTACAGGCGCATTTGTATAAAGGGCTGGACCACTCCCAGACAGTCAATGCGTCCCTGCCGGACTCAGCCGCCTTCACAAAAGCTGTGATGGCCGGTGAGCCAGTCACACCGCAGTGCACGCCGATTCCTCAATAATCAATTAGATCACCCTGAGGGAGAGTGCTCTCCCTCAGGGATTTTCAGACGTTGTTCATAAAACTGACGATCGCGTCAGCCGCTCTCTGCGATGCCCCGAGCAAGGGCTCCCCAAACGTTTCCCGGAACAGTTTTTCCTGCACTGGCCGATAGAACGCATGACGTTCCTCCGCCCTTGCAACCGCAGGCATGATGTCGGCGGGGTCATCGACCACGTCTCCGAGTGTCCAGTGTAAAAAATACGGATCGTCACGCCATGGGAGCTTGTGAGGATTCAGGAAAATACAGGGGCGCGGGATGGCCAAAAACTCATAAACCTGGCTGCTGACATCTCCAATATAAAGGGCCGCCTGAGACGTATAGGTCATGTCCAGCATGGCGTTCGAGCCAGTGTCCACGAGTACCTCGGGGCTTTGCTGGCGTTGGAGCAAACGCTCCCGGATGCCGAAGCCTTTGTGGAACATCTTGATGTGAGGGGCCACAACCAGATTGTACTCGTTCTGTGCCTTAAAGCCTTTGATGATGGTGTCCATACACGTGGGGGCAGATGTCAGGACACGCTGATAGTGCGGATTATAGAGCGCGAAGGGACGTTCGTTGCTGAAAGAAACGGCATTTTCCCGACGGACGGCTTCGAATACATCGAATTTGGGATAACCCACGATGCGTGATGCACCGTTCTGGAGAAGCTCTTTGTCCCGGAAGTAAGTCTCGACTTTCGGACCGGGCACAAGCGTCAGATCAAACTCTCGAACAAGATGCTCGTCATTAACGTAACGGTCTCCGGCGCCATGCATCAGCAGTATGAGCTTCGGGCCGTTCAGTCCCATGTCTTTCAGGACGCCCGCCGTATATTCCGTTGCGACAACCACATCGTACTGGGTTAACTCTTCAACATTCTCCCGAAGAATGACCAGTCGCTCCTGATCCAGCCGCCGTGCGCGTTTCAGAATGTTTGCTTTCCAGGATCTGGGAAATGGCAGCAGCGGAAGCGGCGGAACATTCAGGGCGCGTCGGATGCGGGCCAGATGATCAATGGTCTCTGGAAAGCTGTAGTATTCCGTGACGTCACATCCCGGTATTGCCGCAAGTGCACTGGCAACGGATGCGGTGTGATAGCACTGATAAGGCTCGGCAATATAAATGAAGGCGATTTTCATGAGCGTCTTTTGCGTCCTGCCCGGAGCAGACTGCCTGCTGCTCTTGTCCGGAACGCCGTCTGCTGGAAGGGCGCCATCCCGGTTATGAATAGCCTCTGAAACACTTCGGAGGCTCGGAATAGGGCCCTGTTCATAGCCCTCGGGTCTTCGCTGTCAAGAACGCGGCAAAACGCAGGGATGCATGTTCCGGCATGGACACTCCCGGGGCTTTGTGGTCAGAAAGCCCGCATGTCGTCCGCCGAGCGCTCTGTTTTCAGATCCATTTTCCGAAATGTCAGTGTTCTCACCCTTGGCCGTGTGGTCAATGCCCTGTGCAGCTTTGTCTATATCGCGTTCACCGTGCGCGCTTTGGGCCTCTCTGACTTCGGATTGCTGATCCTCATTCATTCTCTGGCTTCGACCGGATCCGTTCTGTCACGGATGCAGTCCTGGCAGACGCTGATTCGCTTTGGCAGTGACGCATTCAGCAAGAACGAAACGGACCTGCTGCGGAAGGTCGTTCATTTCTGTATCCGGCTGGATACGATGTCTGCGGCAGGGTCGATTATTTTCGGGCTGGTCGCCGTGCAGATTTATGGTGTGACGGCACACTGGTCCAGACATGTCCGGTTTCTGGCGGATTTGTACGTGATCGTGAGCCCACTGATGTATTCAGGCTGGGCCAACGGTATTCTACGAATGGCAGGGAAATTTCACCTTGTCCCGATCATTGATACCTGTGCCGCGATCGTAAAGACGGTGGGAGTTCTGGTGGGATATGCCCTGCATCTGAAGCTTGGATATTTCCTGGCGATGTGGGCGCTCGCGATCATCATTGATTACGGTTTCTACTTCTATTACGCGATGGATATCCTGCGAAAGAAGTTCCGGTTCCGCTATTTCCAAGCCTATCGCAGTTGGCGCTGGCAGATTCCTGGTATGTGGCAGTTTACGCGTGCGGCCAGCGTGAACCAGACACTCGGCAACATTTCCGGGCATGTTGCAACGCTTCTGGTCGGTAATGGCCTTGGCCCGGCGGAAGCTGCTGTTTTCCGCGTTTGTCGCCAGATTGCGGACGGGATTGTTACGCCTGCCCAGCTCATCTCGCCGGTGCTGTACCCGGAACTGGTCAAGATGCGGGATAAGCAGGACTGGAAAGGCCTCAAGCGCGTTACATGGAAAATGTTTGGCGTGCTGACCGCACTGTCCCTGCTGCTTCTGGTGCTGTCTGCGTTTTTTGGCTCAAAGATTTTCCGTCTGATGCTGCATGTTCATGTGCATCACACATCGCTTTACATTTCCATCATGCTGATGGCAGCCGTTTTCAGCCTGCTGGTTATTCCGCTGGAGCCACTGCTGATCGTCGTGGGGCATGTGAAGTTCCTGATGACCAGCCGCACGGCCATCATGGCGATCTATTTTCCTGCGCTCTATGTCCTGACCATGCATTTTGGTCTTGCCGGTGCCTGCCTGACGACGGCCGCCTGTAACGCGGCTATCTTACTGTCACGGTTTGCCGGGGTCTGGATATTTGGCGGACGGATCGGGAAGTCTAAACCCGAGTGATGTCTGGTCCACTGTAGGTGTGGGCCAGACTGTCATCCCTTTAGCGTAGAGGCGCGCGATCCATGGCCCAGATGGCGAAGGCCTGCACCAGCGCAACTTCTTCCAGTCGCTTGAAGCGCCCGGATGATCCACCATGGCCAGCATCCATGTTGATGCGGCACAGGAATGGGCCGCCTGAGGCCATTTCACGGAGCTTGGCAATCCATTTTGCAGGTTCCCAATAGGTCACTCGCGGATCTGAAAGGCCTCCCATGGCAAGAATGGGCGGGTAGGGGCGTGCCTGAATGTTGTCATACGGGGAATAGCTGGCAATGAGATCGTAAGCCTCTTCGTCTTCGAGTGGGTTTCCCCATTCCGGCCATTCGGGTGGGGTCAGCGGCAGGGAAACGTCAGACATGGTGTTGAGCATGTCCACGAACGGTACCTGCGCGGCGATCCCGGCAAAGAGGTCCGGCGCCATATTGGCGACAGCGCCCATCAGTAGGCCCCCCGCTGAGCCCCCATGAGCAACAATGCGTCCTGCTGAGCCATAGCCCTCTTTGGCCAGATACTCTGCGGAAGTAATGAAGTCCGTAAAGGTGTTGGGTTTGGTCTTGCCACGTCCTTGAAGGAACCAGTTCCAGCCTTTCTCGGACCCACCACGAATATGCGCGATGGCATAAACCCATCCGCGGTCAACGAGACTGAAGACTGTTGTGGAGAACCCTGCGTCCATCGCAATGCCGTAGGAGCCATATCCGTAGAGCAGGAGGGGGGCAGAGCCATCCAGCGGCTGGCCTTTTCGCATCAGAACGGTGACGGGAACCTGCTCGCCATCCGCCGCCGTCGCGAACAGACGCCGCGTCTCATACTGCGCCGGATCATGGCCAGACGGGACATCGCGAACCTTCTTCAGGGTTCGCTCGCCTGTTGCCAGGTTGTAGTCATACCAGTGCGCTGGCGTTGTCGGGGATTGATAGACGTAGCGCAGAACAGAGCCGTCATATTCCAGAATGCCCTGAAGGGTCAGATCATATGCGGGTTCGTCCATTCCGATCGTGGCGGCCTGCGCACGAACATCTCCTGTTACGCCTGCCTTTACGACGCGGATATAAACGTTTCCGTCTTTCCGCTCTGCCCATGCCAGATAATCACGCGACGCCGTAGCTGCCAGAAGGTAGTGCCCCTCCAGATACGGGACGAACGGGCGCCAGTTTTCCCGATCTGTGGCCGTATCGGGCGTTTGCATGAACTGGAAATCGACAGCGCCGCCCGCGTTGGTGAGAATGATGAAACGATCATTCCAGTGCGTGAAGGAATAGCGCTCTCCCCGGACCAAGGGGGCTGCAACAACAGGCATTGCTGTCGGCTCGGCAGCAGGAATCAGAAGCGTCTCATTCGTATCGTGATCCCCGCGTTCGATAACGATCCACTTGCGAGAGGCGCTGGTGCCGATGCTAAGGAAAAAGCCTGCATCGGTTTCATCGAAGACGAGTACGTCTGTTCCGCCGGTCAGAGGACGGCGGTAAATCCGCGAGGGGCGGCCATTGTCGTCCCGGAAGATCCAGAACAGCCACGCACTGTCAGGGGAAAGAGCAAAGCTTCCAGTCGTGCTTTCAACCGCCTCGGAGCAGAGTTCTCCGGTTTCCAGGTCCTTGACCTGAATGCGATAAACTTCAGAGCCCTGCACGTCTTCGGAATAGACGAAGTAGCGATGATCCGCGGAATGGGCCGTCCCGCCGAGCGCATAATAGTCAAACTGCTTGGCGCGGGCGTCCACATCCAGAAGGATCTGCTCTTCTCCGCCGTCGCGCGGACGCCGTGCCCGGAGAGGATGCTGAGCCCCATCTTCGAAGCGACTGTAATAGGCCCAAGGCCCATCAGGCACGGGAATGGACTCTTCGGCAGGGGGAATGCGACCGATCATTTCCTGCAGAAGCTCTTTGCGAAGCGGCTCCATGCCAGAGAGCACGGCTTCGGCGTAAGCATTTTCTGCCTTGAGGTGATCGGTGATGTCCTGGCGAAGGACAGATGGATCCCGCAGAACCTGCTGCCAGTTCTCGTCCTTCATCCAGGCGTAGGAGTCAGTTCTGGTCCGGCCAAGCTGCGTTGTTGACAGGGGCTCCTGCTTTGGAGCCGGCGGAACGGGGAGGGATTGCATCGCGTCTGACATATCCGAAACCTTGGCGCAGAAATGCCGGGGACTCAATCCAGCGTTAGTTGACTGCCTGAATGCGGGTCCTCATGGCGTTATAAAATCAGGAAAGATTATTCGAAAAGAAACCAAGTCGGCTCTCAAGTGTTTCTAGAAAACGGCCGTGAGATAGCCAACAGAGTATTGCTCTGGTGATTATATTTCTGAATAGCCGCTGTGTAATAATATCGAACATGGAAAGACTCCATCCATGAATACCAATAAGTATTTTGCCGCCGTAGCCGCACTTGGCCTCGCTGTTTCCGGAGCTGCCTTTGCACAGACAGCACCGCAGCCAGGACAGCCGATTGTTCCACCAGGAACCCAGGCCGTGATTACGCCAAATCATGTGCAGGCCGTCGGTAATCTCAACGGTATTGCAACTGCATCAACACCTGGCACTCTTGGCGAAAACGGCATGCCGTCCATCGACAATGCCCAGGCTGGCAACGTGGCAGGCCTGACGTCCTATTGCATCCATAAGAAGCTCTCGCTGGGTACAGGGCCGCGCTCGGCATCCCGCAAGCTTGCCAAGCGCTCCGATGTCCAGAATGACCAGTACTACTCACTGGGTGGCCGCGGTCTGCTCCAGACAAGCAGCAACACGCCGTTCGACATCTCTACGCTCCCGAAGGATAAGCAGGTTCTGGTCTGCCGCGATCTCTTCAAAAAGGCTCAGAGCCTCGGCAACTGATTCTTCTGAGTTTTCGTCCTGAGAAAAGCCCCGGAGCAACTGCCCCGGGGCTTTTTTTATGAGTATTGGCCTCTTAACCGTTGCGGGCTTGCGCGGCAAAAGCATTGAGCTTGGTCAGTGTTTCATCAAACTGACCATTGGCCTCTGCAAAGCGCAGAAAGCGCACGCGTTCGACAAGAATTTCCGGTGGCGTGGGCTGTCGCGTCAGCAACGCCATGACTTCATCCGTAAAGTCCGTCAGGGGCTGATAGCCGGGGCGCGTTTCCTGGCCAGGCGTGAGGCCTGTCTGCACTGCGGGTGGTGCAAGTTCGATAACCTCGACTTTCCCTTTCAGAACCTCTCGGAGGGCAATCGTGTAGGAATGGATCGCGGCTTTGGTGGCATTGTAGGTTGGTGTTGTCGTCAGCGGCACGAATGCCAACCCGGATGTCACATTGATCACGACGGTATCCGGCTGCTTAACCAGATGATCCGTCAGGCTGTTGATCAGGCGGATTGGCCCGAGGAGGTTGGTCGTAATCGTCGCTTCGGCGTCCGCCAGATTATGCGTCTGCGCCAAATCTTCAAATCGCATGATGCCGGCATTGTTGATCAGAACATTAAGTGACGGATATGCCCCCAGAAGCCGTTCTGTAAAATCGGCAATCCCCTCTGGGCTTTCAATATCCAGCACCAGTGCATGCATGTTCGCCCGACCGGCGATCGTCTCATCCAAAGCATTCTGGCGACGCCCGGCGACGATAACCGTGTTGCCAGCATCATGCAGTCGCTGTGCAAGAGCCTGGCCTATGCCTGAGCCACCACCGGTGATCAGGATTGTGTTTCCGCTCGGTTTCATTGGAGTTGCTCCATTGAGAATTGGAACACTCTATCTAGCGGGCTATCGTCAATTCGAAAGAAGGCACCTCAAAGATTTATACGCACCGAAAAGAGAGTGACCCCTATGACGGATAACCCCTACGAAGCCTCGCCTGAACGCCGTGCCAAGCGTTTGGCCGAAGCAACGCCACCTACGGAGTGCGATGCGCGCGTTGAGCGATTGGTGACGGAGCTCATTGGTCGTGTTGCTGACAAATGGACGATGATCATTCTGGAGGTTTTGGAAGAGCACAAGGAATTGCGCTTCACGCAGTTGGCACGAAAAGTCGAGGGTATCAGCCAGAAGATGCTGACCCAGACACTCCGGCAAATGGAACGGGACGGAATGGTGACCCGTACGATTCATCCGGTTATTCCGCCACGGGTGGACTATCGTCTTACAGCGCTGGGACTAAGTCTGGGCGCAGCGTTTTGTGGGGTGTGGATCTGGGCGGAGAAAAATCTGTCTGAAGTTGAAGCCGCCCGGAGTGCGTTTGACAGTAAATAATCTGTGGCTGGCATACTTTTCCAGCCACAGAGAGTGTTAGTCCGGCAGGTTCTCGACGAGTGCGACGCCTTCGGCTGCCCCGAGGACTGAGGCCTTTTCCTGTCGGGTCAGTTTGGAGAGGGCGGCCTTGATGGAGGGCGCCTCTTTCAGCTTGACCAGTCCAACCAGCAGGTTGGCATCAATCGCACTGCCAGCCTTACGGGTTGGCGGAAGTGCGCCAAGGTGAGCGTCTAAAAGTGTCCGATCCGTCCGCAGAAGGGCGAATGCCTCACTGGGCGGCTGATGAGGCGCGTGCAGGGCTTCTGTGCGCAGACGTTCGTTCTCTTCTGCAAGACGAAGAATAGGTGGCGGGGCTGTTTCTTCTTCGATCAGCAGAAATCCAGCCCGACGGAGTCCTAGTCCAACGTCGCGACTGGCTGTAACGGCCGCGAGTGGAATAGCCAGCACAAGCCCCAACAGAACCGGTGTCATCCACAGAAAGAGTGCATGTGAAACGGACCATGCGGCTGCGGCCAGCAAAAGGCCGAAGACTGTATAAACCCAGTATCCACGTGCAACTTCACGGAGTGAAACCCGCCCGTCTTCACGGTTCTGGGCATTCCAGCCAGAATCCCGGCCCAGCAGAATGGAGATGACTCCAGACGTCTGGATCAGCATGGCAATCGGCGCAATCAGGCCACCAATCAGGGTTTCCAGAATGATGGAAAGGAAAAGCCGGATAGCACCGCCGGAACCGCGTAAGGCAGAGCGATCAAACATCATGGCAATGAACGCCAGGAACTTTGGCGCCAGAAGGATGCCCATCGTGCCGATGAATACGAACTTTGCCTGCACGGGATCGACGCGTGGCCAGTGCGGATAAAGCGTCGGCTTCGTGCCGAAATATTCTGGATGATAGAAATGCGACTGAAGGGAAATCAGGATCCCGAACAGCAGGAACAACAGCCAAAGCGGAGACATGATGTAGGAACCAATGCCCGTCAGCATGTGTGTACGGCTGACCCAGTGCAGGCCTTTGGTTCCAATGATCTTGGCGTGCTGGAGATTGCCCTGACACCAGCGCCGGTCACGGATGGCCACATCCGTCAGGGACGGGGGGCTTTCCTCATAAGACCCGAACAGCCCAGGCACCATGTGAATGGCCCAGCCGCCGCGTCGCATGAGTGCTGCTTCGACAAAGTCATGGCTGAGAATATGGCCGCCGAAGGGTGGTCGGCCTTTCAGATGGGGCAGGCCCGCCTGTTCGGCGAAAGCCCGTGTCCGGATAACGGCGTTATGGCCCCAGTAATTCCCTTCCGAGCCATGCCACCAAGCGATGCCATGGGCAATGAGTGGGCCATATACGCGGCCTGCAAACTGCTGCATGCGGGCAAATAATGTCCGGCCGCCCACAATAACCGGAAGGGTCTGGATCAGCCCGACGCCCTCATGGTTTTCCATGGCGGAAACGACACGCACGATCAGGCTGCCGTCCATCACGCTATCAGCATCAAGGGTGAGCATCTGCTGGTACGAGTCACCAAAGCGTGTCACCCAGTCGCCCAGATTGCCTGCTTTGCGATCTGTATTCTGATGGCGGCGGCGATAGAAAATGCGCCGATCGTCCCCAGTCGCCCGACGGAGGGCAAGGAAGGCACGCTCTTCCTGTAACCACACGTCCGGATTGGTCGTATCAGACAAAATGAAGAAGTCGAACGCATCAATCTGACCGGTGGCAAGAATGCTGTCATAGATGGCCTTCAGGCCGCCCAGAACGCGTTCCGGATCTTCATTATAAGTCGGCATCAGCACGGCAGTCCGCGCTTTTAGCACTGGAAGAGCACCATCCCGATGAATGCCGAGCCCAAGGCCTCCGCGTGTGATCAGGGAGACGAACCCACCAAGACTTGAGGTGAAGGAAAGCGCGATCCAGAAACCGAGAATGGCGAACAGGATCAGCACAATCACGCCAAGCGTAGACACGCCCAGCGAGTTGAAAACCTGATTGATCCTGTAGATGCCAAACCCGGTCAGCGCGAGCGCTGAGCCAAACACGAAAAGCCGTCGCAGCCAGAGTGTCTTCGGCGTCGTGTCCAGAACCCTGAACGGGCGACCATGCCGGTCAGGCTGCTGATGGAGGTTTTGAGGCTCCATCCTGAGTGGAGCCTCATGAGGCAGGAACGGTGCTTCGGACGGAGACATATTGGTTACGGCGTCCAACGGTACATCCATTTTTCTGAGATCGGACCCTGATCGCTCGCAAGCTGCGCCTGGAGTTCAGAGGCTTTGGCATCGCCCGGAACGAATTCAAAGGTTGTTCTCCAGCCTTTGATGTTCGGGTTGGGCTCAACAACCACATTCCGGATGGTGCCGGGTGAAGCCTGTGAAATCAGGTGGAAATGTGCGTCCTGCGGAATGTTCTGGAATGGCGCGCCCGTAAAGTCGATTACGAACATGCGTGCGTCAGCATGGTCAGTGACTGCACCGATACGGGTTCCAGCGACACGTGCCAGCGGTGTGGGCCACGGCGTATCCCAACCCCAGTACATTCGGTAGGTAAAGTTGTATTCCTGACCGGCCTTAAGAGCGTCTTTCGGACGCCAGAACGTCACGATGTTGTCGTTGACCTCATTGGGCGTCGGAATTTCGACGAGATCAACCGCTCCATCTCCCCAGTTGCCAATGGGCTCGATCCACAGGGACGGGCGCTTCTCGTAGTTGAGAGCAAGATCTTCGTAGTCATGGAAAGAGCGCTTGCGCTGCATCAGGCCAAAGCCGTGCGGGCTGCTATCCTGGAAGGCCGAAAACTGGAGGTCCGTGGGGTTGACCAGTGGACGATAGAGCTGCTGCCCAGATCCGGTCCACACCTGAAGCGCCTCGCTGTCATGGGCGGCCGGGCGCCAGTCATCGACGTGGTTATGTTCGTTGGCATCGAAATAGAACATGCCCGTGAGAGCCGCGATGCCGGACTCGGTAATATCCTGCCGGGGGAAGAGCGATGACTGTACATCAAAGACGGTCGTGTCGCCGGGGCGGATCGTGAAGCTGAAAGCTCCCGTGACGGACGGACTGTCCAAAAGCGCATGAATGACAACGGACTGAACGCCAGGTTCCGGCTTTTCCAGCCAAAATTCGCGGAATAACGCGAACTCCTCGCCTTTTGTGTTGCCAGTGCCGTTGGCGAAGCCGCGGGCGGACAAGCCGTAGTTTTGACCCTTGGCCACCGCACGGAAATAGGACGCGCCGAGAAAAACGGCGCACTCTTCCATTTCGCCGGGTGTGTTGATGGCATAGCGCAGGCGAAGACCGGCAAAGCCCAGATCATCGGTAACGCGCAGCATCGGGTTGGCGTAGCTGAACAGGTCAGGGTCATAGGCAATCGGTGTCGATTGGCCACCGATGACTTCATTCATCGCGATCCGGGGCTTGTAGAGAAAGCCGCGCGGGAAAAATTCGACCTCAAACGCCAGGCTCTGCCCATGCCAGAGGGCACGGTCCGGGTTGAACGTAATGCCCCGGAACTGATCAAAATCCAGATTGGAAATGGCAGAGGGCAGACTTTGCGGAGGTGGAGCGTAAGGAGATCTGGCCAGTTTCTGCGCAATGGCGCGGACAGTTCCATTGTCGAACGGAACAGTCTTTGGGGCCTGCTTGGCAGCAGGCGGCGCGGACTGGGCATAAGCGAAGCGGCCAGACGTTCCCATCAGGGACAGGCCTGCCCCAAGCTTTACCAGATCACGACGCAGGATACTCATACTTTTCCCAACAGTCCCAGTTGTATGCCTCCCCCTGAAATCAGAGGGCGGTCTTTGATCAAGCGATACGCCGGATGCACTTCGTTGCGAAGAGACGTTCTATGATTACGCAGCTATTTCACAAGGGTCGGATGTGTTCTTTTCATGGCACATCCCAAAAAGAACACATCATTGTGAATTCTGTTGCTGCAAGACACAAAGCGGCGGTACACGGCCAGAAATTTCAGAAACGACGGTTTCATTTATGCTCTCTAGACGTGGAACGCTGAAAAGGATCCGAACGTTCCCGAAATGAGCAATGTCGCGTGCATTTCCTGGATTTTCAGGCCCGCTGAGGACGACCCCCAGAACAGGAATACCTCTGCGACGAAGCGCTTCGAGACTCAGGAGCGTATGGTTGATGGTTCCCAGCCCGCTTCGCGCAACAAGAACGACGGGAAGATCCAGTCGCTGCATGAGATCAATCATCATCATGTCGCTTCGGACGGGCACCATCAGGCCGCCCGCACCCTCAACGACAAGGGGCGCTTTGACGGCGGGAAGAACAAGACGTCCGGGATTGATTGTAACGTTTTCAAGCGCGGCCGCTGCGTAGGGTGCGAGAGGGGCCTGAAGCGCATATGCCGGAGGAATAATCCGATCGGGCGGAAGGACAGCCAGAGTTTTGACGGTAGAGGTATCGCCTGCTTCGTCAGAAAGGCCCGTTTGAAGCGGCTTCCAGTACGTCGCAGTCCAGGCTTTCGTCAGGATGGCACTGACGAGCGTCTTGCCGATTTCGGTGTCCGTACCGGTGACGAACACACCGCGAAAGCTGTTCATGGCATATCCTTCCTGAAAATTCCGATCCCCAAGGCGTAGGTGACGCTGGTGTGCTCTTTGTCAAAACAGGACATGGCGCGCCTGAGTGCGTGTATTCCCGCAGGAGTGGTCCCTTTGCCAGGAAGAGACGCACCGATCTGCTGCAATCTGCGTAGGAATATTCGGGCGTTTGGTGCCGGATCTTGCATGTTTGCCGTATGCCATTTGCCGTGCCCTCCAGAGGGCCATTCCTGCTGAAGCATGGGGGCGCCGGGATAGGATGGAACGCCGCAAGGGGTGTCTGTCTTCTGGCAAGCTGAGCGCCACTCTTTCAGGCTCCCTTCAAGGAGCGTTGCAATCATCAGAGTGCCACCCGGCGCCAGCAAGCGGCAAAGACGTTCGAGCCCCTTGCTGCGGTTTTCAAACCATTGGAAGCACAGGCTCGATGCGATCAGGTCAAATGGCCCCGTCGCATCCGGGCGCTCTCCATCCATGACCTTGAAGGCGATGTTCTTCTGCCCGTGAAGGCGCGATCTGGCGCGTGCGAGCATAGTCGGCGCAAGATCGGTGGCGAGAATGGTGCTGTTAGGAAAGCTTCTGGAGAGATGCTCTGTGAGAAAACCCGTGCCACACCCGAATTCGAGAATATGGGCAGGCTGAGTCTCGGTCAGCTCAGCGACAATCCGCTCGGCCAGAAAAGCCGCGCAGCGGCGTTGGATATCTGCCGCAGCGTCATAGTCCTCCGCCTCATTAAACCGGGTGACGATTTGGCGTTTGCGCTCATCCATGCTGTTCGACCTGACGCAGCACAAAATCAGCACAGAGTTCCGGCTGTTCGAGAGGCAGAAGATGGCCGCCTTCAACCCTTTTACCCGGAACACTGAAACCTGCCTGGGCAGGAAGAAATGGATCTGACAGTCCTGTCATCCAGTGAAGCCGGTTTTCCCAGCGGGTCACTGCATTTCGTTCATCGTTCTGAATCAGATGTTCCAGACCCTGATCCAAAACGGCCGTCACGGGATCTGACGGAATAGGTTTGTCCGTTCCGCATCTCTGGCGGAAATCGTTCAGGACCGTTTTAGGGGAGCGTTGCAACTGGCGCTTCATTCTTTCCAGAACGCGAAGGGGCACGCCTTCCGGAAAATCGTTGCTCTCAGAAAACCGCCCGAACCCATTGAACATGATGAGCCCCAGGCATCCGGGAAGATCCTGTCCCAACAGGTCCAGTGTGCCTGCGGAATGGCCGATCGCCAGATAAGGTTGCTCCGGTTTAGGGGCTGCGTAATGGCATCCGAAATATCCCTTATCCACGACGGACGCTTTGAGGCTGGGAAGGTGCTGAAGCATCGGGTCCCAGAAAGACGCGTCAAATCCCCAGCCATGAACGAGATAAAGGGAGACGGTCATGGCGTGTGCTCACATGCCAGCCGGACAACGGCATCGCCTAACTGGGTAATCTGTGAATCTGTCAGTCCAGCATGCAGGGCCAGACGCAATCGTGCCGTTCCCTGAGGCACGGTTGGGGGGCGAATGGCTACGGTGAGAAAACCTTCGTTTTCCAATGCTCTGGCAACATCAAGCGCTCGCTGGGATTCACCGATCAGGACCGGCACAATCTGCGTGGACGACTCTGCTGTCGAAAGACCAGCCGCGTTCAAAACCGTTCGAAGGTGTCCTGCATGACCCAGCAGTGTCTGCCGTTCACGGTCCATCGTCGGAATAATGTCCAGTGCGGCATCAATGGCCCCCAGGACGGCGGGCGGAAGGGCCGTACTATAGATAAAGCCTGAAGCGTGATTGAGCAGATAGTCACAGAGAGGCCTGGAGCCCGCGATATAAGCCCCCATTCCTCCAAGGGCCTTGCTGCATGTGCCCATTGTCAGATCAGCCAAACCGCTGGAAAGCCCATGCCCATGGGCTCCAAGAACGCCCGTGGCATGGGCCTCATCAACATACAGGAACGCATCGTAGTGATCGGCCAGAGCGCGCAGGGCGGGAATGTCTGCGCGGTCCCCATCCATGGAAAACACGCTCTCTGTTACGATCATCCGCAAGCCAGGCTTGGTGGCTTCCCGTTTGAGCAGTGTCTCCAGATGCGCAAGATCATTGTGGCGAAAACGATGCTGTCGGACGCCCGCTGCTGCGCATCCGTGATGGAGGCTGGCATGGTTCAGCCGGTCGGAAAAAACCAGCATCGGATGACCGGTCCGAGCGGTCGAGAGGGCACACAGGGCAGGGACCACCGAGGCATTGGCTTGCCAGCCGGATGCAAAAAGCAGCGCGGCCTCGTATCCTTTGAATCGCGCCATCTTCTGCTCGACAGCCTGATGGATTTCCAGCGTTCCACTTACAAGGCGAGATGCCCGTGCCCCCGTTCCAAAACGCAAAGCCCAGGCAGAGGCACGTTCTTTGAGTAGTGGGTGGTCGGCAAGGCCCAGATAATCATTTGAGGACACATCAATCATGCGACGGCTGTCTCGCAGGATGGTCTGTCCGTCCCGTGTAACCGGACGCAGTGTTCGCCGTGTTCCCGCAGTCTCGCGGTCGTGAAGAGCGGATGTGAAATGGGCGTCAAACAGGCTCATGCGTTGTTCCGGAGAACAGTGACAATGCTGGCTGTCAGAAGAGACAGATCTTCCTCGCTAATCGTGAATGCTGGCGTCAGATACACAATGTTCCGGAAGGGGCGGATCCATGTCCCCTGGTTCACGAACGCGCGGCGCAGGACGTCAGGGTCTGCAATGTTTTCCAGTTCCACCACGCCAATTGCACCCAACACGCGAATATCTTTTACGCCGGGAAGTCCGCGGCATGATTCCAGCTCCCGTTGGAGTTGAGCTGAGATACGAGCAACCTGTTCCAGTCTGGGTTCCTGTTCGAACAGATCCAGTGACGCATTCGCCACGGCGCAGGCCAGTGGGTTGGCCATGAATGTTGGCCCGTGCATGAGAGCCTTGCCAGCTTCCGTGGAGAGAAACGCTTCGAAAACGCCTCGTCTCGCCACGGTTGCAGCCAGGGCCATCGTCCCGCCGGTCAGGGCCTTGGAGAGAGCGATGATATCGGGGACGATCTCAGCCTGCTCGCAGGCGAACATCGTTCCGGTTCGGCCAAAACCGGTAAAAATTTCATCCAGAATGAGCAGAATGCCGTATCGGTCACAAATGCTGCGAAGGCGCTGCAGAACGTCCGGGCTGTGGAACAGCATTCCGCCTGCCCCCTGAACCAGCGGCTCCGTGACGATAGCGGCTACTGTATGCCCTTCAGCGTCCAGCAGGGCTTCAAGTCTGGCCGTGCTGTCATCATCAACGGGAAGGTCAGCGAGGATCTGGCGAGGGAGAACGCCCGAGAAAAGGCTGTGCATGCCCTCTTCCGGGTCGCAGATGGACATCATGCCCAGTGTGTCCCCGTGATAGCCGCCCCGGAAAGACAGCATCTTTGTCCGGCCATGCTTGCCACGGTTGATGTGATACTGAACTGCCATCTTGACGGCGACTTCCATCGCCACCGACCCGGAATCTGTAAAAAACGTGCGTTCAAGATCGCCGGGCAGAAGTTCAGCCAGACGTGCTGCCAGACGCCGGGCCGGCTCGTGAACCATTCCTCCGAACATCACATGAGGCATGTCGCTGGCCTGCCGAATCAGTGCCTGCTGAATGTGGGGGTGGCTATAGCCATGGCAGGCAGTCCACCAGGCAGCGACTCCATCCACGAGTTCGCGCCCGTCTGACAGCGTAATCCGGCTTCCGGACGTGCGGATGGCCTCCACAGGAAAAGGAGCCGTCTGCATCTGGGTATAGGGCAGCCAGAGATGGGGAAGGTCGGCAGCGGACCGGTTCGCCCCGGCGGATGATGATTTGCAGGACATGCCAGCGTTTTCCCGCATGGCTGGAGGCAAGTCCATCCCCCCGGTCATGATGCTGTCACAGGTTATCATAAAAAGGTCACGCTCTAACGGGAAACGATCTGGCATGAACCCCGTTATTGCAGCGCCCTGGCTGGTGTCAGTGGCGTGGAAAGATAGGTTCTTCCTGGGGCGGAAGGGCAACTGAGGTCAAGACTGATGCTGAATTCCAAGGTTATTCATGTGAACGGCGTGTTTCTGGGCACGGCCATCATGAATCGTGGGATGGATACTCTCCGGTTCTACGCAACGCATGAAAGTGTGCGCACACTCCACAACACCTGCATGCCGGATCTTCTGGCTCTGTACTGTCAGGTCAGACGCCTGTTCAACAACAGTCGCCTGACATTTCAGCCAGCCTGAACATTTTCAGGTCCCACAGAACGTATTGCGGACATGCTCGTTCGAGGCTGGTGGCAGATCGAGCCCGTCATCGGCGTCCTCGAACGGGCGAGCGAGGGCTGCGGCGAGCTGGTAGAAGAGGGTATAATCCCCAGTTAGTGCAGCTTTGATGGCTGCTTCAATCCGGTGATTGCGGGGAATAATTCGGGGATTGCTTGCCTGCATGAGCGCAAAACGCTCATCAGCCGTTTGATCTTCCGTATCCAGTCTTTCTTTCCAGCTTTGTAGCCACGAAGTGGCAGCTTCCCTGTCTTTGAACTGAGTCAGAAAACCTGTGGCGTCGTCTGTGCGGGCCACGGTGTTCAGGTGCCGGAACGTGAGCGTAAAGTCCGCCTCGTCACGATGCATCATGGTTAAAAGACGGGAGATAAGGGTCGTATCCGTCCGACCTTCCGAGAACAGGCCGAGCTTTCGACGCCATCCGGAAAGATAAGCCTCCCCGAAAATGCTATCGAAACGGCTCAGCGTGTCTGTCGCAAGGTTGACCGCCTGATCAGTATCCGCATCAATGCCTGGCAAAAGTGCTTCTGCCAGGCGACCTAAATTCCAGAGCGCCATATCCGGCTGCTGTCCGTAGGCATACCGGCCATTCTGATCAATGAAGCTGAAGACTTTTCCGGGATCGTAGTTATCAAGGAAGGCGCAGGGGCCAAAGTCGATCGTTTCTCCCGCAATGGACATGTTGTCGGTGTTCATGACGCCATGAATAAATCCGACCAGCATCCACTGAGCAATCAGCCGAGCCTGGCGGTCAACGACGGCATTTAAAAGCGCCAAGGCCCGGTTTGGGCTGTCTGCTAGCTCAGGATAGAGTCGTTCGATGACATGATCTACGAGGAGCGTCAGGCCCTCCCGATCCTGGCGTGCAGCGAAGAACTGGAATGTCCCGACCCTGACGTGCGTAGAGGCGACCCGTGCAATTACACCCCCGGGCATAAGCGTCTCTCGAACGACGTTGTCACCTGTCGTGAGGGCTGCAAGCGCACGTGTTGTGGGAATGCCGAGTGCGGCCATGGCTTCGCTGACCAGGTATTCCCGTAAAACAGGCCCCAAAGCCGCATGGCCGTCTCCCCGACGGGAAAATGGCGTAGGGCCTGATCCCTTGAGGTGCAGATCCCACACTTTGTCCTGTCTGTCCGTCAGTTCTCCGACCAGCATTGCGCGGCCGTCCCCGAGCGAAGGAACAAAATGCCCGAATTGATGCCCGGCATAGGCCATAGCAACGGGTGGCGCTCCGTCAGGGCGCTGACCCTGACTCAGGAAGGCAAGGCCATCTTTTTGGCAAAGCCAGTGAGTATCGAGCCCGAGACGTGTGGCGAGCGGTTCGTTCAGGGCAACCAGTTGCGGATTACGAAAGGGACGAGGGGCCAATGCGCTCGAAAAGCGCTCGGGCAGGGAGGCATAATGCCGGGAGATCTGCATGCAACATCCTTGTGTGCCCGTGTGACAGAGCTTCGAGAGATAGGTTTCCTGATTGGGAAAGAAAAGAAATCAAGAAATTTTCCGGTCACTCATTGTTCGGAAAACATGGGCATCCGGATGCAGACATGTGAGGTCACAACAGTTCAACCAACAGTTATTGGCTTTATCTTTATGTAAACCTAAGCAGATTCGAGCCGGGAGTGACTGTATTTTGTAAAGATTTTTCCATTCGCGAAGACAGGGGGAGGTGACGGAAAAGACAGTATTCTCTATTCATGAAATATGAACGGGCATTTCTGCCTTTGATGCCGCCTGTGCGGGACCACAGCATAGAGGACGTTTCGTGGATCAAACCCAGCGCGTGTCTGGCCCCGGAAGGGACGTAAGCCCGGCAGTCATCCGACTATATGCCGCTTTGGCTGCAGCCCGGTTTCATGGGCTTGAACTCGATATCCGAGATTTTGCTGCGGAGCCTGGGGAGAACACACCGTCTCCCGCATCTCTTGCGCGCTGGCTGAACGAACAGGGCGCGGTTGCCAAGGGAATGCGTCTGAAATGGCGCTACCTTTTGCGCCTGCAGAACTCTCCTCCTGTTGTTCTGATGTTCAAGGACGGCTCGGCCGGCCTCATGGTGGCGACAAATCCTGAAAAAGGTGTTGTCTGGCTCCGTGATCCGATGGGAGGGGATGGCGATACGCCAATCCCGGTAGATGAGCTCCGTCTGTCGCAGGTTTGGACAGGCGATGTGCTTCTCGTAAAGCGCCGTCGTGATGAATCCGAGGCTGATGCACGGTTTGATCTGCTCTGGTTTGCCAAGATGGCAATGCGAGAGAAGAAGATCCTTCGGGACATCGCCTTCGCATCCATGATCCTGAGTATTCTTCAGATCTTCCCGGCTCTGATTGTCATGCAGGTGTTGGATCGCGTCGTAAATTACCATTCCATGGCGACGCTGGTCTCGTTGTCATCTTTTGTGTTGATTCTAACGTTCTACGAAATTCTTCTGACGTATGCGCGGCGGGAACTGTCTCTTGTTCTTTCGTCCCGGCTGGACGCAAGAATTTCGCTGCACGCTTACAATCGTCTGCTTGCCCTGCCGCTTGAATTCTATGAACGCGAGCAGACGGGTGAAATCCTGGGGCGCTTCGTTGCGGTTTTCAAAGTTCGTGACTTTCTCACCGGCCAGTTGATGTCCACAATGCTGGACCTTTTCACACTGGTTGTGATTCTTCCGGTTCTTTTCCTGCTGAGTTCGACACTAGCCTGGCTGACGCTCGCTTCTGCAGGTTGTATCGGCTTGATCGTGGTTCTTTTCCTCCCCGCTGTGACGCGTGTTATGGGGCGGCAGATCCGCGCTGAGATGAGTCGTGGATCGACCCTCTATGAAACGGTCGCTGGTATTCGAACCGTCAAGACCCTTGCGCTGGAATCGACCCGTCGCGAAGAGTGGGATCAGAAAACTGCTGAGGTGGTTCGCTGGAAGCTGGCAGCGGGACGTATGTCCAACTGGCCGCAGACGCTTGTCATGCCGTTTGATGCGTTCATCAACCGTGGTGTGATCCTTGTTGGTGCGTATCTTGTGCTAACCAATGCAAGCAACATGCAGGCCGGTTCGCTGGCAGGCTTCATGATGCTGGGTGGACGTGTCGCAGCCCCTCTGGTGGGGCTGGCGAAGTTGATGGAAGCCATCAATGAAGTAACGGTCTCGTTGGTTGAGGCGGGCGCAGTGCTTAATCAGCCGACCGAAACCAAGGCTCTGACGACAGGAATGCGGCCCCGGATCAAGGGTGCCCTCTCCTTCATGGACGTCAACTTCTCCTATCCGGGGTCGACTACGAAGGCTCTGGATAATGTAGCTTTTGAAGTTCCTGCCGGCACCATGCTGGGGCTGGTGGGACGTTCAGGTTCGGGCAAATCGACCGTTACCCGTCTCTTGCAGGGTGTCAGCCGCAATTATACCGGGTATCTGCGGCTGGATGGCGTGGACCTGCGTGAGATCAATCTGACCCATCTGCGGCGTTCTTTCGGTGTGGTTTTGCAGGATAACTTCCTGTTTCGTGGAACAGTGCGTGATAACATCACAGCAGGTCGCCCAGGCCTGACGATCGACGATGTCGTTCGTGCTGCTCGTCTCGCAGGAGCCGAGGAATTTATCGAAAGAATGCCGGCCGGGTATGATACCTGGATTGAAGAAGGCTCCACCAATATCTCTGGTGGTCAGCGACAGAGACTGGCCATTGCCCGTGCTGTCATTTGTGATCCGAAACTGATGATTTTGGACGAAGCGACGTCGGCGCTCGATCCGGAATCCGAAGCGCTGGTGAATGCCAATCTTCAGCGGATTGGTAAGGGGCGCACGATGGTGATCGTCTCCCATCGCCTTTCTTCCCTTGTGAACTGCCATCAGATCGCTGTGATGGACAGAGGCAAGCTCATGGATATCGCACCGCATCATGTTCTTCTGGAACGCTGCGAAATCTATCGCACGCTCTGGATGCAGCAGAACCGTCATATGAATGCTTCGGCGTCTCCAGATGATGCAGACCAACTGGCCGAAGGAGAATAAGACATGAGCTCCTCCGACATGATCCCGAACAACGACCAGGCTCCTGAAGAGAATGGGAGTGAAAACTACACCAGCCATGTTCCGCGGACGGCAACAGATCCGTTTGCTCCACAGGGCATGCCTATTGCGCTGCTGGAGTTTCATTCTCCGACGGCTGGTCTGGTCAATCTGCCCGCCACGGCCTCTGCACGTTACACAATTTGGCTGATTGGAGGCCTGTTCCTCGCGTGTCTGGCAGGAATGGCTTTGTTTCCGCTCAATCGAATTGTCAGCACGACCGGACGTCTGGTTTCTACCCAGCCGACCATTGTTGTTCAGCCGCTGGAAACGTCGATTGTTCATTCGATTGATGTTCAGGTCGGCGATTTTGTGAAGAAAGGCCAGGTGCTCGCACATCTGGACCCGACCATCACGAAAGCTGACATGACCAATATGGCCGAGCAGCGAGATTCATATCAGGCTGAACTGGATCGTCTGAAAGCAGAAGCTGACGATCAGGATTACCATGTTGATACGTCAAACCCTGCATCTGTTCGGCAGGGTGCAGCTTTCCTGCGTCGTCGCAATGAATATCGCGCCCATATCCAGAATTACGATCAACAGATCGCTGGCTTGCAAAGCGATATGCAGGGATACCGTGCCAACGCAGCCATGTATGCCAGCAAGATGCGGGTCGCCGATGAAGTTCTGAAAATGCGGCAGCATGAGCAGGCGGATCAGGTTGGATCACGCCTTTCCACGCTTGCCGCGCAGAACGACATGATGGAAGCAGAGCGGGCCGAAATTTCTGCTCAGCAGAACGCCAATTCTGCCGAAAACAAGCTTGCGGCCATGCGGGCGGAACGCGACAGCTACATCGAGAACTGGAAGGCGCAGGTCTACACGACCCTGACCGAGACCCAGCATCATCTTGATGAATACAACAGCTCCTACGAGAAAGCCCGTCTGCGGCAGGACCTGATTCTGCTGAAGGCACCGGAAGATGGCGTTGTCCTTACGATTGCGAAGGCATCCATTGGTTCTGTGCTTCAGTCGGCTGGTCAGTTCATGACGCTTGTTCCCACGGGGTATGGCGTTGAGATGGAATCAGTGGTTCGGGCCTCTGACGCGGCCTTCATCAAAATCGGTGATCATGCTCTCGTAAAGTTTGCTGCATTTCCTTTCACCCAATACGGCGGAGCTGAGGCAACTGTGCGGGTTATCAGCGCAGACTCCTTCGATAAGTCCAGCGCTGGAGCGGGAGGTGATGCCAGTGCGGTTTCCGGTGGCGCCAGTGATGAGGTCTATTACCGGGTCCGTCTCCGGATTGATCGTTACACGCTCCACGGGCAGCCAGATTTCTTCCATCCGGCACCTGGTGTTCCGACGACAGCTGATATTGACGTTGGAAAGCGGACCATTCTCCAATACCTCTTCAGTCGTCTGACTCCGACCCTGACAGAGGGTATGAGAGAGCCATAAGGCTGAGAAAACGCCCGGCCAGTCCGGGCGTTTTACATTTTTGCCGTACCCGAGTTGAGCAACATGACATTCAAGCGCCGCATTACGTCTCTCCTCTCTTCCAAAGGAAAGCTGGAGCAGGCGATCCATTTGATGGAGACGGGGGAAACCGTTCGTGGTTTCGCTCTGTTGAGCCGCATGGCGGCTCAAGGCGACATGGAGGCGTCTTTTCGCGTCGGGCGGGCCTATCTGGACGGAGCTGGTGTTCCCCCCAGCCTGGAAGAAGGTGCTCGCTGGATTCTGGGCGCTGCAGAAGCCGGTCATGTCGAAGCGACTTTTGTGCTGGCCACGCTTTATACCGTTGGTCTTCCCGAAGGCTTCGAAATTCGGGCGCAAACGGCAGGACTGGATCTTTCTGCCCGTCCTGTCTCTGGCGAAAGGCATCCTGATTTTCATCAGGGCCGTCACTGGGCACAGGTCGCCGCAGATGCGGGGTCGGCCGATGCTCAAGCTTTGCTGGGCTATATTCTTACAAATGGTCCGGAAGATCTGCGTGATCTTCCTCGTGCTCGTGCTTTGTACGAACAGTCTGCTGCAGCCGGATGCTCTCAGGGCCATCTGGGGCTGGCACTGGCTATTTTACATTCAGCAGAGACGGAGGATGCTCGGAAAATTGCAGCATCCCATTTGAAAGAGGCAACCAAGGGCGGTTTAGGCACTGCCTTCGACATTCTTGGTCGCATGAGTGAGGCCGGTGCAGGTGTTCCACAGGATATGGGGGCTGCGGCCCGCTATTACCGTCAGGCCGCTGAGCGTAATATCGTCGGCGCACAGGCACGTTACGGCCTGTTTCTGCTGGAAGGCGTTGGTGTTGAACTGCATTATGGGCGTGCTGAAACCTGGTTGCGCCGTGCTGCCCTGAACGGAGATGCAGAGTCTGCTGCGCTCTTGGGGGACCTTTATGCCAAGGGTGGGGAGCTGCCACCTAATCTTATGGAGGCGGCGAGCTGGTATCGGCTGGCTGCAGAGCAGAAACACGGTGGGGCAGCTCGCGCCCTTGGATTGCTTTACCTGACTGGGAATGGCGTCCATCGAGACCCGGATGTAGCGACGCACTGGTTTCGTGTGGCCTCAGAATCCGGAGACCACCATGCCGATGCAGATTTCGGCAATCTGATTTTGACGGGCGCGTCAGCGACAGATGATCAGAAGCAGGCCCTGAAGGAACGTTTTGAGCGTGCTGCAGAAAAGGGTGATCTTGTTGGTGCCTTTAATCTGGGCGTATGCTTTGCGGAAGGGGTCGGCAGCACGCAGGATGCAGCGGAAGCAGCCCGCTGGATGCAGAAAGCCACAGACGGCGTTGTGAATGCGCAGTTCTGGTACGGGCGGATGTTGTTGGAAGGGCGCGGCGTTCAGCCTGACCCGACACAGGCAATGCATTGGATGGAAAAGGCCGCCGATGCGGGTATGGCTGAAGCTCAGGTCGCCGTTGCGCAGCTTCTGGTCACGGGGCAAATCAATGGTCGGCGTGACCATGCGCGGGCTCTGAGTCTTTATCAGGCAGCAGCAGACAGCGGAAATACAGACGCAATGTTCTCATTGGCTGCAATGTATGGCGGCGGTCATGACGTTGAAGAGAACCGGTCAGACGCACAGAAATGGTTTCGAAAGGCGGCCCAGCGGGGAAATGGCCTGGCGCAGCTGATGTTGGGCCGATATCTGGTGCGTGGCATTGCGGGTGTGACGGATCTCGTTGAGGGACGGAGCTGGCTGGAACGCGCCAAGGCGCAAGGCATTCAGGACGCTGAAGCCGAACTTATTAATCTCGATGATGCCCGCGCCGACGAGGACGATTGATTTTACGTGTCTTCTGACAAAGAGCGCCCAGATCTGACCGGTACGACCTCCCGCGCGGCTTTTGGTGGGTACGGTCACGAAGTTACAGATCAGGAAAGGGCCCAGTGGCGGGACGTCATGAACGCCCGGGCGCAGACGGCTTTCAGGCGTGGTCAGGAGGCAATGCAGACCGGGCGTTTGCAGGATGGCCTCTTCTGGCTTGAACGGGCCGAGCGCATGGCCCGCCAGAGCCCAAATGTGACATGGGCTCTGGCGCTGGCTTATTTGCAGGTAGGCCGGGTCGCTGAATGTCTCATTCGTATGGAGCAGTTGTATCACGTCTTTGGACTGCGTGAGGCCGCCTTCCTGTCAGTCGTGTGTCTGGTCAGACAAAACCGGACAGAAGAAGCGGCGTCCCGTATGGGGCAAACCCTGTCACGTTTCCACATCCTGCCAGAGCTTCGGGACCTTGCGACGCAGCTCTCAATACAGAGTGGACTGGCGGGCTGGTGCACGGCTTCAAATGGCGGTTGGGTCGACGTTCACGCATCTGGAATCTGCCGTGTTCTGCTGGATGGCGTGGCCGTTGGACGCGGGATCAGTGGACGCCACACTTTACCTGACGGGTGGCAGAAGGGTGGCCGTCTGGAGGTTCGGTCAGGGCGAAAGCATGTTCTGGGAAGTCCGGTCGACATTCAGGCATTAACGCGCTGTGAGTCTCTTGTGCAGGCAACAGCCAACGGTCTGGACGGTTGGATATGGTATCCGGCCGAGCCTGATCATGTGCCGTCCCTTCGACTTTGGGACGGAGACGTCTTGCAGGTTCCGGCCTTGGCGACGAACGTGGATAGTGACGTTCCCCTCTCAAGGCCTCGTGTCTTTGCCATTCCAAGGAATGTGCTGCCAGCTGGGGATAACGGCCTTCTGATGGTCGAGGATGAACATGGGAGGCCGTTGTCCGGTGCACCAGTTGATCCGATGATTGGACAGCTTCTGGAAGGAGATAATGATCTTCCAGCGCGCCTGTCTCCTATTCCGGTTGTGCCGTGGAACCATCGTCCGGCTTATGACCGGGTGAGTCCCGGATGCGCGATTGTCATTCCGGTCTACCGTGACAAAGCGGGGACGCTCTCCTGTCTGCAAAGTGTATTGAAAACCGTCCCTGCGAATGTTGATGTCATTGTGGTGGACGATGCCACACCAGAACCTGCGTTAGCCGCGGCGTTGGATGATCTTGCTTTAAAAGGACAGATTACTCTCCTTCGCCACGCCTGCAATCTTGGTTTCCCCACCTCCGCAAATGATGGAATGCGTGCGGGATCTGGCCGGGATATTATTCTCCTGAACAGCGATACCATTGTGTTTCCGGGATGGGTCGAGCGTTTGCGAGCTCGTTTGACCACGACGGATGTTGGCACACTGACACCCTTTTCAAACGATGCCAGTATCCTGTCCTATCCGGCAGTTGACCAGACAAACAACGTTCCTGCCAGAGCTGAGGCCAGAGAACTGGATCGTTTGTGCGCGCGTCAGTTTTCCGCGGATGCCGCCCAGATAGATCTTCCGACGGGCAATGGCTTTTGCATGGCCATTACGGCGGACTGTCTGGCTGAAACAGGCTTCTTTCGCGAAGATCTGTTTGGCCAGGGATACGGGGAGGAAAACGACTTTTGCCTGCGAGCGTCTGCTCTGGGTTTTCGTCATTTGCCTGCACCTGATGTGTATGTCGCCCATGTGGGGTCAGTGTCTTTCGGAAGCAGCCGCAAGGCGCTGATGGCGCGAAATCTTGATATTTTGAATGCCCTGCATCCCGGATATGACGCGGTAGTTGCTGCTTTTTTGAAGTCTGACCCGCTTTTGGAACTCCGCAGAACGCTGGATGTAGATCGTCTGGCGCAACGCCGAGGTAACCGGCCGTCAATTTTACTTATTCAACATGATGCTGGCGGTGGCGTAGGGCGTGCCGTTCATCACAGGGCAGTCGACTTTGAGCGGCAGGGCCTCTTGCCTCTCGGGTTGCGGCCGACGGAGCAGGGCTGCCTGCTAGAGTGTTTGTCGGACGAGACGGAGATTTTCCCCAATCTGAAATTCAAGCTGCCGGAAGAGCTTCCATTTCTTGTGGATGTCCTGTCTCAGCTTGGTGTGCAGAAAGTGGAGTGGCACCATCTTGTCGGTCATGCGCCCTGCATTCGAACGCTGCATCACGCGCTGAACGTTCCGTATGATATCTTCATTCATGATCATATCTGGTTCTGTCCCCGTATTTCGCTTCTCAATGGGGAGGGTCGATATTGCGGGGAACCAGATGTCGCTGGATGTGAAGCCTGTGTCGCACGCTGGGGAAGCTATCTTGGGGAAAATATCACCGTCCCCGAGTTGATTGAGCGATCTGACCGGGAGTTTCGTGGCGCAGGGCAATTACTGGTGCCGTCACGGGACACTGCACAGCGCCTGTCACGCCATTTTCCTGACATGGATTTCCGTGTCACGCCCCTGGAAGACGATGTCGCTCTGCTGGCCAATTTGCCTGAAAAGACAATGATTGTGCCGGGCCGCCCATTGCGAATCTGTATTGTCGGTGGGTTGAGTCAATGGAAAGGCTATGACGTTGTTCTGGCAATGGCCCATCATGTTGCAAGAATGCCCGTCCAGATCGAGTTGATACTTGTAGGACATACGCCAGATGATGAAGCTTTAATTGCAGCTGGCGTCCGAGTTACAGGAGAATACCGGGAGGACGAGGCTGTTAGCCTTGTTCAGAAGCAATATGCCGATATAGGCCTTATTCCCTCTATTGCGCCTGAAACCTGGTGCTATGCACTGGGGTTATTATGGAAAAGCGCCTTGCCTGTGGTGTGCTTCGATATCGGTGCGCAGTCAGAGCGTGTGAAACGTAGTGGTCGCGGGGGCGTCATGCCCTTGGGTATGCCTGTTGAGTTAATGCTGGCTTTTATTTTGCGTTGCTGGCGCGAGGGAAGTTGAGATGAACGGGTTTACGCTTCGACTGGAAAGAGTAAAATATAAAACAGGAACAGAGCAGATCATCCTTCCTGAAGACAGCTCATAGACTGGTCCTCCAGTTATGGAGTGTCTGGTGTAGCGCGGACCTGAAGATTTTTTTCCTCCCGATAGACGGGAACAAGTGGAGTAGGGAATGTCAAAGACGGCTGAAGCACCGACGCAGAATCGGGTCATTGACCTCAAGGCTGGTGCTCACATGATGGTGCTGGATGCAGGTATCTTCTGCATCTTCCATGCCGCCGGGCAACCTGCACCGGGTCCTGCCGGTCTGCCTGGCGTCCGTATCTCCCGCGCACCCGGGACGCCCGCTGGCATCGTAACAGTCAGCACCTTTGAGGAAGATGGCTGGATCGGTGCATCCAATGGTGCTGCTCTGGTCCGCGTGACGCGTGGCCCTGCTGCTGTTCTGGTGACGACGTATCAGGAGCCGAATAGCCAAGCCGAAGCTCCCAAAATTCAGGTCGCTCAGCTCGCCGGTCCTACGTCGACAGCTCCTGCCGCTGTTGCTGTGGCCGAATCTGCAGCGGCTCCTGCACCGGCAGCAGCGGGCGTGGCAGAGATTTCTGCCCATGTTCAGCGTCAAGGCGACGTCGCTGCTCCGATCGGGGAATGGATGGGCACGCCGGGCAGTCAGGCGTGGATCGAAGGTTTTGCCATCGCTCCGAAAACCAGTATTCCGACGTCCGACATCGAGTATCAGGCTGTTCTGGGTAAGGGATGGCTCTCCCCTTGGTCCGAAGGCGGTCAGTACTGTGGTTCCCGTGGAATGGCACTACCAATTCTCGGACTGCGCGTGCGGTTGAAGGGTGAGTCAGCGCAGACGCATCATGTACGCCTGTCTTCCACGTTCACGGATGGCACACGTCTGGGCCCTGTAGACGGGACGGATGCACTTGAAGCAGACAGCCTTGCTCCGCTTGAGGCGTTCTTGCTTGAAATTATTCCGAATGATGCCGCCGAAGAGGCCCCAGTGAAGGCGCCGGCAAAGGCCGCTGCGAGCAAGGCCACAAAGACAACCAAG
>NZ_JASGXC010000003.1:142322-165979 GCF_032913585.1 Gluconobacter sp. GP1 | reverse complement strand
CACCCGGGAGTAAACAGCCTCTACGGGCTCTTGCACATGACAAGGGTCGCTTCATACGGCACCTGAGGTCCTTTGTTATTTAGACCTCCTAGGGGCTAGATCTTCTCCAGCAGCCGGGATTTGGTGTGCGCTTCCTTTTTGTTCATCAGAATTTTCCCGGCCAGTTCTTACATTTCGTGCGCCACCTGCATGAGCAGGGTGGCCATGAGATTGTTTTCATTTCCGAGGCAAATGCGGGTGAGGTGCCTGGAGTCAGGCGCGTCATCTATCGGGTGCCTCGTTTGCCATCCTCATCCACGCATCCCCATCTCAGAGAATTTGAATACGGGATACTCCGAGCAGAAGCCGTTGCGACCGCTGCTAAAACCCTTAAGCAGTTAGGGTACGAGCCTGACATCATCATCGGACATCACGGCTGGGGAGAGCTCCTGAACCTCGGGGATGTTTTTCCGGGGTGTCCGATACTCGGATATTTCGAGTTTTTCTATCACGCCGACCGGAACGATGTGGGGTTCGACCCTGAGTTTCCGTCCAGCCCGGACCTTGCGGCTGCGGTCCGAATCAAGAATTCGATCAATCTACAAGCTCTTTCCCAGACCAATGGCTACGGCCAGACGCCAACACAGTTTCAGCGATCAACTTATCCGGCCTGGGCACAGGAGAAAATTTCGCTTCTTCGCGAAGGTGTAAACCTCGATCTTTGCAAGCCAGAGCCACAAGCTCGGAAGCGCAATCTCGTCATTAATGGCGTCAAGATTGGTCCACGGGATGCTCTTATTACGTACGTCGCGCGTAATCTGGAGCCCTATCGCGGTTTTCACTCTGTAATGCGTGCCCTGCCTCGTATTCTTGCTGAACGTAAAGATGCTCATATCATCATGGTGGGCGGTGATCAGGTAAGCTATGGCGCTCCTCCGCCGGGGCGGGGAAGTTGGCGCGAGATCCTGCTCAAGGAGCTTGAGGGCCAACTGGACCTCAGCAGAATCCATTTTGTGGGCAAGGTTGCCTATGACGACTTCCGAGCCCTGTTGAAGCGCTCAGACGCGCATCTATATCTGACATATCCATTCGTTGCGTCCTGGTCCCTGAGAGAGGCCATGGCAACGGGCTGTCCGATTGTTGGAAGTGATACAGCACCTGTCAGCGAGTTTATCACAGATGGCCTGACAGGGCGGCTAGTACCGTTCCTTGAGCCGGATCGTATTGCGGATGTTGTTCTGGAACTGCTCGAAGACCGCAAGCAGGCGCGTCGTTTGGGGCAGGATGCGCGCCGCTATGCTGAAGCTGAGTTGTGTCTACAGGGTTACCTGAAGCGTTATGACGCTCTGGTGCAGGAGATCGTCAGCGGGCACCCCCGCTGACGATACAGCCAGTTTCTTACTGACTGTGCCAGGATGCGTTACCCTTGTAATGCACCTCATACTCTTCAACGAAGTCATTGAAACGGGCTTGGTCATCTATCCGAAGCACGGGAAGCTGTGCCTTGAGTTCCAGGCTCTGGAAGAGCGCCCGGCTCACGGCACGATTCAGAACGCCTGGGCCGGTCTTGAAGGCAATGTAGAGGCCGGGATGACGGAACATGTTGGCCCAAGCCGTCATGAGGGCATTGGCGATGACCGGATGCGAGGCAGTCGCTCCAAAAAAATCATTGTGAAGGACGTAATTGTCAGTGGTGAATAGCTGGCAAGTCGTTGGAATGGTGGCGAGAGCATGCCATTCTTCATCAGACTTGATGCGCAGGTCCGCATCAATCCACCAGCCGCCTTTTGCCAAAATGACGTGCAAGCGCAAAAGATCAGCGCCTTCTGCTGGGTGACGGACCTGCTGGAAAAGGTCGGATGCTTCCTTTCCGTAGTGGTCGTACAACCACTTGGTCGCTGTTTCCCGTGTGAAGATCGTAAAGCGATCTCCCAGCATGTTCTGATGGTATTCAATATTCTCGCTGATCTCTACGGGCGGGTTAGCGTCCCAGTACATGTAGAGGTGATGGGGTATTTGAGGCTGCGACTTTGGAAAGCCATCTTCACCGAAAGAGCGGATCCAGCGGAGAGCGATTTCAAGATAGAGGCGATCGATCTCTTCGCCTGAGTGAAACTCCTCGAAGCAGTTTCCAATCAGTTTCAGGCTTTCATCGAAATTATTTTCACGCCAGGCTGCCCGAATTCCGCGGATATAATTTGCCTGTGGGAACGAATATTTTTCTAATTCAAGTATTTCTTCTTCAGGAAGCGCTTCACTGGCTTTGAGAAGGCATAGGAGCCGAACTTGTAGAAGTGATTGCGGTAAAGGATATTCTGTTTGGCTCTTGCTATGTAGATCCAAGGCGCGTCTGTAGAAAAATGAAGCTTCTTTAACGTTGCTGTGGATATGGAGAATATTTGCGATGGCAAATGAATGCTCTACCGTATCTGCGCCATGTTTCTCGAAATATGCGAGGGCTTGTCCGTCACCTGCGAGGGTTGCCGCTGTGATGGACGGAGCATTATCGGATTCATGGTCAATATTCTGAGTCATCAATACCACTTGCGCGAATGTGTGAGCTAATCCGTAGCTTTGTCTCCTTGCAGATAGGACTACTCTGAAGCCAGGCGCAATAGGATCTTCAATTTGATTATATCTAAGACGCGCAACTCACATTTCCTGTGATCCTCAGGCATGCTATTTTCCAAACCCAATAAAATGGCGGCAATCCTCCGGAATGATAGATTCGGGGGCAGCAGGGAGAAAATTTTATGTCTGGCGAAATGCTTCCTGGCCTTGCGGTCTTGGTTGAGGGCTGGGTCATCAAGAAAGATGCAACGCTGGCTCCTCAGCGCATGACCAGCGACGATATTCAAGATCTGGCCAAGGCGACCGTCGAAACCTTGAAAGAGCGCGCTCTGGGCGATGTGGAAAACGGCTGGGGCAGCTTGCAGACATTAACGGGCGGCTGGGTTGTGCAGCGCGAGCGAGGCAAAGTGCCCACCCCGTTGGGAAAAGAAGATTTTCGGAAATTTGTGATGCTGGCGCTTGAGGGAATGGCTCAGCAATCTTCAGGCACGTCTGTTCTGAGCGATGATGTCGACGACGTGTCTCTTGAAGATGAAGCACCGTCCTTGGATGCTTTTCGCTTTGCCAGAGAGCATCTCCAGCGCTGCCTGTGAAGGAAACCTGGCCCCGGAAGAATATCTTTCGGGGCCAGTAGACCCTCAGGCTGTGTACCAGGAAGGCAGCTGGGTTTTGTAAGGTGTATCAAATTCTTCAATCATGTCGTTGAAGACATGGTGGTCGAAGACTTCGATGGATTTTGCAGGTGTCCGGCCCTTGAGGGACCGATGGGCAATCCGGTTCAGTGCACGGTTAAAGATGCCTGGACCCGTTTTATACGCAATGAAAAGCCCTTGATGCAGATAGCAGTTCCGATACAGGGACAGCAGGCAGTCCGTCAGGACGTCGCTGTTAGCAACAGATCCGAAAAAGTCATTATGAACGACGTGATTGTGCGTGAGGAAGAAGGCTGAACCTTCCTTGCGCTCTGCCATGAACTGTAGCGCTGCATCGCTCTTGACCCGAATGTCGGCATCCAGCCACCAGCCACCAAGGAGCTGGATGACGTGCACCCGTAGAAAATCAGCAGCCTCAGCTGGGTGGCGTGCACTCAGGAACAGTGTGCGGGCTTCAATCCCGTAATTGTCGTAAAGCCATTCAGCCGCTTCTTCCTTATCGAAGGTTTTGACGTCAAAGCTGGAGATCGCTTTGTGATAGTCAAAATTCCTCTGGATTTCTGCTGGCGGATTTTTGTCCCAATAGAGAAACATCTTCCGCGGAATACGATTATAGATATCGTTGCCCTGCGGAGTTGCTGAAAATACAGAGGGGGAGGCTCTAAGCGCGACTTCCAATGCGACAGAATCAACTTCTTCGCCTGTATGGAACTCGTCGTAAGCATTGCCCATGATGTTCAGGGCATCACGTGGTGGCGTTCCACGCCAGGCGTGGGATGTCCCATCGATATAGTTTGCAAATGGGATGTTCAGGCTGCGCAGCTCAGCGAGTTCATGTTGCGGAACAGGCTGGCCTGCCTTGAGCAGGCAGAGAAGCCGGACCTGCAAAAGGGACTGTGCCAGAGGATACTGCGTCGGAGACTTGGAGTGCAGTTCAAACGCACGGCCGTAATATGTCGCGGCTTCGGCTACGCTGCGGTTTGTATGCAAAATATTGGCAAGCGCAAAAGCATGTTCAACAGTGTCTGCGCCATGCTGTGCGAGATATGCCGCAGCCTGAGGGTCCGGTAGTTCTGCTGAAGCGGGCGCCGGTGGCGCTGCAGGTTCTTCGGCGGCATTGGAAGGTGGTGTATCTTCTTCTCTCAAGGCTTCCCATTCGGACAGATCCCAAGCCGCGCTGTCTTGGTGTGTCGTTTGATCTTCGGAAGTCATGCCTATTGTCCCGCTTCAGGAAAGTCGTGATCAAGGCTCACCTCAGGCGGCGCCTTTTGTGCCTTTATTGGTAATCGCGATATTGTTGAGGGGCAAGTGCCACAATAAAAAACGGAGCGGCCAAAGACCGCTCCGTTTTCAGGCTCAGTAATGCAGGCGCGTATTAGGCGCGCTTGCCGTCGTGGTCACCATCACGCATCTGGCCGGTTGGTTCCTGCACGTGGGCTTCCAGGAACCACAGGTGCTTGTCCAGACCACGGGAAACCTCGGTGAAAAGGTCGGACGTGTCATCGTCGCCTGCTTCGTCCGTGATCTTGATGGCTTCACGCACGTTGTTTGCAACAGTGGCGTAGCGATCAATCAAAGCGGCAATATGGTCTGCAACCCGGTAGATGTCGGTCGGGTATGGCTTGCAGGATGAATTCTTGGAGACATCCTGCACAGTCCCATATGCCGTTCCGCCGAGCTGTGTTGCACGCTCTGCTGTTGTGTCTACAAAATCGTCAATGCTGGTACGGAAGCCATCCAGCATTTCGTGGACACCGATGAACTGTGGTCCCTTGAGGTTCCAGTGTGCCTGCTTGGTGATCAGGGCAAGATCAATCAGATCGGCCAGACGGGCGTTAAGCGTTTCGATTGAAACGCTTTTCGTGTTGTCCGCTGTATCGTTCTGCGTGACATGGCGATTGGACTTGGTGGCCATGATAGGTCTCCTGCAAGAGGGTTCGTTATCCGGATAAACGCGGAAACCTCAATTTGGTTTCACAGTGTTTCCGGATCCACAAGATCGAAAAATGGCTGCTGATCTACTGTAAAGTAGCGAGGATATGACGGATCCCGTTCGAAAAGTGGATTGTCACTCCAACGAGCCAGCATGGTCTGGGTTTCATGAAAGAAGCGGGCTTCATGTTCCGGGCGATCATCGCTACCCCGGGACAGGCTTTCATGATGATAGGCCACCACTTCTGCAGAGAAGATGATCCGATAACCTGCATCACGAATTTTCAGGCAAAGATCGACGTCATTATAAGCGACTGTCAGTTCTTTTTCGTCGAAACCACCAATTTCATGAAAGACGTCTGACCGGACCAGCATCGCTGCTGCCGTGACGGCGGTGACTTCATGTGAAAGCATGGTGCGTCCAATGTAACCATATTCCGTCACTGGATCACCACGGTGAACATGAGCGCCTATGCCCGCTGGCCCGACGATCACGCCCGCATGCTGGATCGTATCGTTCGGATAGAGGAGCTTCGCGCCGACTGCTCCGATATCTGGCGCGGCGAGGGCTTCTCCGATGGCAATATGAAGCCAGTTGGAATGTTCAACGAAAACATCGTTGTTCATGAACATCAGATAGTCGGCGCTGGTCTGTTCAACAGCAAGGTTGTTGAGGCGTGAATAGTTAAAGGGTTCCTCAACCGTCAGGACTGACACGCGCGGGTGCTTCTGTATCTCGCTGATGAAATCAATCGTTTCATCCTCGACTGACCAGTTGTTGACCAGAATGATATCAAAATTTTTGTATGCGGTTTTATTGAGGAGGGCATCAACACACTGACGCGTGGTTTCAACCTGATCTTTGAACGGAATGATAATGGTGACTTTTGGGGCTTTTTTTGTCAGCCACTCAACGCCATAGAGTGTAAGCCCACGGATTGAAGAGACTTTGGCTTTGATCTTTCGGCGTTTGAGATGGTCATGCACACACCGGACGCCGGCTTCGATGGCATAGGTCTTGTTGGCGACATTAACGGCTGTGGAATTGGGTGTTTTACGCCAGTGATAGAGAACTTCGGGAACGTGATGAATTTCTGAAGGCGACAGGATTTCCGTTGCCCGCAGAACGAAATCGTGGTCCTGCGCGCCATCATAGTCGGACTTCAGGTGGCCGATTTTACGCATGGTTTCTGCTTCAACCATCGTCAGGTGACAGATGTAGTTGCAGCCCAGAAGATAACGATAATTGAAATCGGGTTTGAGGTTAGGTTCCAGGAAATATCCGGCCTGATCGATCTTGTCTTCGTCCGAATAAAGGAGCTTGGCCCCTGTCTCCAAAGCCGCATGAACCATCACTTCAATGGCGACATCGACCATGAGGTCATCATGGTCAAAAAAGACCACATAATCGCCTAGGGCCGCATCCATTCCGGCATTTGTTGCACCCGAAATGCCTGCATTTTTCGCGAGAGGCACAGCGCGGATGCGCTGGTCTGCTTTGCAGAACTGCTCAATGACGGCAGTCGTCTGTGCGCATTTCCCGGCATCATCAACGATGAGGAGTTCCCAATTCGAATAGGTCTGAGACAGGACTGAATTGAGGGCTGCTTCAAAGTCGCTTTTTAATGGCCGATAGGTCGGACAAAGAATGGAAACCAGAGGTTCAGTGCGGGCGCTGCCCTGAAGTTGACGCTGTTTGGCGACGCGTTCTCTCAAAAGAGGGTAATATTTATGTGCCCAGCGATTGTAGTCGCCAAGGTTATAGCCGCGTCTTGGAACAAGATCCCTGACCTCCTGACGCAGTTCAGAAAGCTTCCGGTGAAGTCCGTCTATGGTTCCCAGCAAGTCAACGAGGCGTGTTTCCAAAGCATCGTCAGCAAGGGACGTGATAAAAGGACTTCCGTTTAGCTCGGTCCGGTCCGGAAGGGTGACAACCTGGAATTTGTGCGGCGCGCTCCCCCGAAGCCGTTGAGGAATGGGAATTTCGAAGCCGCAGTTCGGGTCGCACCCCAGAACGGCTGCGACATCTCCTCGATATCGGTCTGCTCTGGTTTGCGCCATTGGAACACCGTCAACAATGACGGAGATCATGCATCGACCGTGCTGCTCTGCGCCGGGCTTATCAGCACAGAGAATCCAGCCCCGAAGCGCGCCCTGCTTCACGCCATCAACAAAGCTTTGATACTGGGGTAGAAATTTTTCAGAAAAATGAATGGTAGCGGCTGGGGGGGCTTCAGGGGTCGCGGAGTCAGTTAATGGGAGAGCTGAGCGATCCGGAAACCGAATGGAAAATTCGTGACGCTTGCCGTCGATAAATTTTTCAGGGACGGAAAATTCGAACCCGACTTTTGACGTTGGGAGCTGAAGGGCAGCCTGAACATCTTGTCGCTCTTGATCGCATACGATCTGCATGACTTCTTGTTGGTCAATCAAGACGTGAAGCAGGACCAACCCTTGTCCACGACTATCTACTGCCCATCCGCGAGCCTTGCCGTTCTCGAACTGATCAAGATGTCCAGTAAAAGGGCCGAACGTAGTTGGGAGTGATTGCTTCAACGCCACTGGATTCCTGCTCCGTTCTATGTCTTCGTATTTTACCGAAAGACAAAATTAAGGCCTACTTTCTGGCATGTTAAATCGATTGCCGAAATGGGTCTTGGTAATCTGATTTCGCATCGGGCGAAAAAAATGTGTCGCGAGTGACATAAATCTTTCATGCCCTGCCTCGTCCACGCCGGTTGTCCTTCTGGGTTGGGACGGCTAATGCACGGAAGTGGCGGCATCTGCCGTCAGTGTGCACCAGTTATCACAGCCAGAGCCTTTGACGCATGACACTTGCCCCAGCCAGGCAACCCGAAAAGGTTTCCGTTTCCGAACATACGGAAAAGCGGAGTAACGCAGATACCGCATTTCAGGCGGTGGTCGGTGGATGCTCTCTGCTGGTCCTGATTGTCCTCGGTGGCCTTGTTGTGTTGATGGGTGTTGGTGGGCAGGACGCTTTCAAGACATTCGGTCTTGGGTTCGCGTTTCGGGATGTCTGGAATCCGGTCTCCAACGAATACGGCGCCTGGGCTCCTCTGTTCGGTACAATCATCAGCACTCTGATTGGTGTGCTGATTGCGACGCCACTGGCATTTGGAACGGCCTTCTGGCTGACGGCCATCGCTCCTCCAAAAATTTCGGCAATTGTCGGAACGGCTGTTCAGCTTCTGGCAGCAGTGCCGTCCATCATCTTTGGTATGTGGGGCTTCTTTACGATCGTGCCTTTCATGGCGCGGCATGTGCAGCCCTTTATGATGCACCATTTCCGGCATGTTCCCGGCATCAACATGCTGATCCATGGTGCGCCTTTCGGAACCGGCCTGATGACGGCGGGTCTTGTTCTGGCCATGATGATCGCGCCTTTCATGACGGCGGTCATGCGGGATGTTTTCAGCGCCATGCCCGGTATGCTTCGTGAAAGTGCCTACGGGTTGGGGGCAACGCGCTGGGACGTGATGTGGAAAGTCGTCGTGCCCTGGTCCCGGTCGGGCATGATCGGCGCTATTGTTCTGGGTATGGGACGCGCTCTAGGTGAAACCATGGCCGTGACATTCGTGATCGGAAACGTGACAGCCGTCGGCTGGTCTTTGTTTGCCCCGCGAAGCACGGTGGCCTCTCTCATTGCACTGCAATTTCCGGAAAGCCCGGCTGGGTCGCTTCGTTTGTCTTCTCTGCTGGCACTGGGTTTCATTCTCATGTTGCTGTCGTTTGCCAGTCTGTCTCTGGCCCGGATGCTGAGAGGGGATAGCAAATGAGCAATATCACTACGCTTTCTCCTGGCTGGGCTCCCAATCCTTGTGGCGCGCGTCGCCGCCGGAAGGATCGTGTCGCGACCATTCTGGGCATGATTGCGGCGGGCATTCTCGTGCTGGTTCTGACGTCCATTCTCTGGACGCTTTTGGCACGCGGTATCGTCGGCCTTTCGGCAGGTGCTCTTTTCAAGCCCATGGGCCCGCCAGGTTCTGGAGGTGGGCTGGCAAACGCTATTCTTGGTAGCGTGATTCAGACGGCGATGGCCCTTGCTATGGCCACCCCCCTAGGGCTGGGTTGCGGCATCTATCTGTCCGAGTATGGCTCCAAGCAGAACCGTTTTGCCTCGTGCGTGCGTTTTGTTTCTGATGTTCTGATGTCTGTCCCGTCCATTCTTGTGGGGCTGTTCGTCTATCAGGTTTTGGTGGCGCCGTTTGGTCACTTCTCTGCTTTTGCGGGCTCCGTGGCCCTCGCCATTCTTGCTGTGCCCATCATTGTGCGCACAACGGAAGATATGCTGCGTCTCGTACCGGTCTCGATGCGCGAAGCCGGAGCGGCGCTGGGTGCAACGCGCTGGCGCGTTACCCTTTTTCTCTGTCTGCGTTCGGCTAAAACCGGCGTTTTGACAGGTATTCTTCTGGCTCTGGCCCGTGTGAGTGGCGAGACGGCTCCCCTGCTGTTTACATCACTCGGTAATCAGAACTGGTCCTTCAGCCTGAACCACCCCATGGCCAGCCTGCCGGTGACAATCTACCAGTATGCAGGTGCATCTTACGACGACTGGGTACAGCTTGCTTGGGCTGGTGCTCTTCTGGTGACACTGGGTGTTCTGGCCATCAATATTGCCGTTCGTTTTTCGGCCCGGCGCGGATGACTTTACAGGATTTCAAAATGAACGAGACCAAGCCGCAAGTGGCCCTCGCCGTTCGCAATCTGAACTTCTACTACGGGCAGAACCATGCCCTGCACGATATCAGCATCGACTTTCCCGCCCGGAAAGTGACGGCGATGATCGGCCCCAGCGGCTGTGGCAAATCCACGCTTCTGCGGATCTTCAACCGTATGTACGATCTCTATCCGGGACAGCGTGCAACGGGAGAGGTGATTTTCGACGGTCGCAATATTCTTGAAACCGGGCTGGACCTGAACATCCTGCGCGCGCGGATCGGAATGGTGTTCCAGAAGCCGACACCGTTCCCGATGTCGATCTATGACAATATCGCTTTCGGTGTGCGCCTCCATGAGCGCCTGAATAAGGCTGACATGGATGTGCGTGTGCAAGACGTGCTGACACGTGTTGCCCTGTGGAACGAAGTGCGGGATCGCCTGAATGCGCCGGCTGCGGGTCTCTCGGGCGGTCAGCAGCAGAGGCTTTGTATCGCACGTTCCATTGCGACCCGCCCTGAAGTTCTGCTGTTGGACGAGCCGACGTCCGCGTTGGATCCGATCTCTACCGCACGTATTGAAGAACTGCTGGACGAGCTCAAGGAAGAGTTCACGATTGCGATCGTGACGCACAACATGCAGCAGGCGGCACGGTGTGCTGATCAGGTTGCGTTTTTCTACATGGGACGGCTGATTGAAGTGGACGCGGCAGACCGCATCTTCACCAATCCAAAGCAGCAGCAGACCCAGGACTACATCACCGGAAGATTTGGATAATCCGCCATGGCTGACAGATCTCATATCGTCAAAAGCTACGAGCAGGAGCTGGGTCAGCTCCGGTCCATGATGTCCCAGATGGGTGGCATCGTAGAGAATCAGGTCGCCTTGGCGCTTTCGGCCATCGCAGACCGGAATGAGGAAGCTGCCGATGCCGCAGCCCGTCAGGATCCGGACGTTGATGAACTGGAGCGGGAAGTCGAAAGTCTCGCCATTCGCCTCCTGGCTCTGCGAAGCCCGATGGCCAGCGATCTGCGCGAGATTGTTGCAGCGTTGAAAATCACCGGCGATCTGGAACGTATCGGCGATTATGCCTCGTCCATCGCGCGTCGGTCCCTTCGTATTCGCGGCGCTGACGGGCAGATTTCGCTCTCAGGTCTGCGGAGCATGGGGCGTCTGGTGCAGGACAATCTGCGCCGGTCTATCGATGCGATCACGCAGCAGGATTCTAACCGGGCCATGGAAGTCTGGCACGCAGACCGCGCGGTCGATGAGTACTACACCGCGCTGTTCCGTGAACTCGTAACGTACATGATGGAAGATCCACGAAACATCCGTGCCTGCACGGAGCTTCTGTTCATTGCAAAGAACCTTGAACGGATCGGTGATCACGCCACCAATATCGCCGAGCGCGTGTTCTACGCGGTGACCGGAGACAACCTGCCAGCCGTTCGTCCACGCGGTGCTCCAGCAACTGCCGATACTTCAGAACAGCCAGACCGGTGAGCGGAAGCACCCAAATCAGGGCAAAAGGCCTTATCCTCGTTGTCGAGGACGATCCCGCTTTGCTCCTGATGATGCGATATAACCTCGAGCAACGGGGTTATCGTGTCGAATCTGCGGCCGACGCTGAGACCGCACTTCAGTTCCTCGAAACGGCGCGTCCAGACGCTGCTGTTCTGGACTGGATGCTCCCGGGAATGTCGGGGCTTGATCTGTGCAGGCGTATTCGCAGCAACCCGATCCTGCGCGATCTTCCGGTTCTGCTACTGACAGCGCGTTCAGGCGAGCAGGATGCGATCCGCGGGCTGGATACAGGTGCGGATGACTACCTGATCAAACCCTGTAGCGTTGACACTCTGGATGCCCGCCTGCGTGCTCTGCTGCGGCGACACCAGTCTTCTTACGACGTGCTGTCTTTCGCGGATATTACCCTGGACCCTGAAACTCACCGGATTGAACGGGCAGGCCGCCTGCTGTCACTTGGGCCAACGGAATATCGTCTTCTGGATCTGCTGATCCGGAATCCCCGCAAGGTTTTCTCCCGGGAAGACCTTCTGCGGCGGATCTGGGGACAGAATATCCATGTGGAAATTCGCACGATCGACGTGCATATCCGCCGGCTTCGCAAGGCAATCAATGGCCCGAATGAGCCGGATCTGGTGCGCACTGTCAGGGCTGCGGGTTATGCTCTGGATGATGGTCCTGTCACGGATGGACTTTGACGGGTGAGGGCTGAAAGCCTGGCAGCCGTCTCTCATGAAGGTCTGCCTTTCTGGGCAGGTCTTGTTCTTGTGGGAGCCGCGGTTGCCGGGTGGGGATGTGCATTTCTGGCATTCCGGCGACCGGCTTTACCGCTGCCGGTAGTGACGGAACATTCAGCCCTGCCACCCGCAGTACCAACGTCCGAGACTGCGCTCCCTATCGAGATTTTCCCTGGCAGTGTTCTTCTGCTGGACCGTCTGGGGGCAGTTCTTCAGGCGAACGAAGAAGCACTCACACAGTTTGGCGATAGTGTTGGCGCCATTCTCCGTCACCCCGCCGCGCGTTCAGCTCTTTCGGCCGCATTGCGCGTTGCTTCTGACAGCGCAGATGACCTGCCTTCAATGTGTTCGACAACGTTTACGCTGGATGTTCCTGTTCCGCGTACGCTTCACCTATCACTCAGACGAATTCCTGCCCAGCATGACCGGCATACACGCGTGCTTGTCATGCTGTCGGATCGGAGCGAAGCACAGGTCCTGGACAGGATGCGGATCGATTTCGTAGCCCATGCCAGTCATGAGCTCCGCACGCCTCTGGCCTCTCTGAGTGGCTTCATTGATGCCCTGCGCACCGGTGGAAGCAGCATGAATGAAGGGACGCGGCAGCAGTTTCTCGATATCATGGCCCAGCAGTCTGCTCGGCTGAAACGCCTGATTGATCGGCTGCTTTACCTGTCGCGCGTGCAGGCTCACGAACATCAGCGTCCCCGTGATCTGGTGGAAGTCGCGGATCTGATGGCCATTGTGCTTGGCGAAGTGGCTCCCCGGTTTGATGAGCCGGGATGTTCCCTGAATCTTGCCATTGAGGATGACCTGACGATCCGGGCCGATGAGGATGAGATGGTTCAGGTGCTTCTGAACCTGATCGAAAACGCCTTGCGCTATGGCCGTGAAGAGGGGCGGCCGTTTGCTGTGACGCTGTTCGCCCGACGGGCCCCTGAACGGGATGACCGCTGGCCTGAAGAAGGGGGCGTTCTGCTTGGAGTGGAAGATAATGGTCGCGGCATGGAAGCGCATCATCTCCCGCGGCTGACAGAACGATTTTATCGGGTGGTGGACAAGGTTGAGCCTGCCAAGCAGGGAACGGGCCTCGGCTTGTCTATCGTTCGGCATATTCTTGACCGCCACGGAGGAAGACTCAGGGTTGCGAGTGCCCCGGGTCGCGGTACGACGTGTCTTGTGTGGCTTCCGCCTGTTGGCGCATTGCCCGCCGAGAATTCCTGATTTCAACCTGAGCCCATAAAAAAGCGCCCCAGTAAGGAGCGCTTTTTTTAGTCGAACTCAGTGGGCTTTTCGGGTGCGCGCCAGAAGGAGCCATCCACCTACGAGGATAAGGCCGATGAGCGGAATGGCGCCAATGGTGATTGTGCCATCCGGATAATCGAAAGCCATCATTAGAAGAACGAATGCCAGAAACCCCAGTGTTGCCCAGTTGGTATAGGGGGCACCAGGCATGGCAAATGTTGTTGGAGCGATTTCGCCGCGATTAATGGCTGATCGCAGGCGAAGCTGGCACAGCAGGATGAAACCCCACGTGCTGATGATTCCGATGGCCGAGAAGTTCAGAACCACTTCAAACACACGGGACGGGATCAGATAGTTCAGGCCAACGCCCACCAGATAAACAGAAAGCGTTGTCAGAATGCCCATGTAAGGCACGGAGCTCTTGTTCATCTTGGAGAGCATCTGAGGGCCAGATCCCCCAAGGGACAGAGCACGCAGGACGCGGCCCGTGGAGTATAAGCCTGAGTTGAGGCTGGACAGAGCCGCAGTCAGGACAACGATATTCATGATCGTGCCAACACCCGGAATTCCAAGTGCCTGAAAGAACGTCACGAACGGGCTGACGCCAGCATGGTAAGCTGTCCATGGTAGCAGGCAGACGAGCAGGACAACCGAGCCAACATAGAAGAGACCGATACGCCAGATGACGCTGTTCACAGCGCGAGGCAGAATTTCACGTGCATCGTGGCATTCGCCAGCGGCAGTGCCAATCAGTTCAATGGCCGAGTAGGCAAATACGACACCTTGCAGCAGCAGAAAGACTGGCATGATTCCATGCGGGAACAGGCCACCGTTCTCTGTGATCAAATGAAGGCCTGTGGTGTGCCCGGCCACCGGCATCCGGCTGCCGAGAATAAGCGTTCCGGCGATGAGGAATGCGGCAAGGGCCACAACTTTGATGAGCGAAAACCAGAACTCCATCTCACCGAAGTAGCGGACGCCGATCATGTTCATCGTGCCAACGATGCTGAGAGCGCCAAGAGCAAAAACCCACTGGGGGACGTCCACGAAAACGGCCCAGTAGTGCATGTAAAGGGCGACGGCGGTGATATCGACGATGCCCGTCATGGCCCAGTTGAGAAATGAGAGCCAGCCCGCAGCATAAGCGGCTTTTTCGCCAAGAAATTCGCGGGCATAGGTCACGAAGCTACCGCTGGTTGGGCGGTACATGACCAGTTCTCCGAGGGCACGGAGAATCAAGAAAGAGAAAACGCCACAAACGGCATAGATCAGCGCAAGGGAAGGACCGGCAACCTGAAGGCGGGAGCCAGCACCAAGGAACAGTCCGGTTCCGATGGCGCCACCGATGGCGATCATCTGAACGTGTCGACGACCAAGATCCTTGTGATACCCTTCCTCGCTGATGACATCTTCCGATGGTGGAGTGTGATCGTGAGCAGGGCTGGTCGTCATCTGCGCATCCTGAGGGCCGGGATCGGCGTGGTGAATCAATGTCTGGACGTGGGTCACCTACACTTCGTGCGTGGCAGGTATGTCCAATCTGCATGGGAACATACGGCAAAGTCTGCCCATTGCCAACGAGCATTGAGTTTCCTTACGGAAATTAAGACTTTTGAGACATTTAATGTCCGGGTGGGACCGCCATGCAAGCCATTCCCTGGGCTGTCAGGCTGCTACAGGCACTGGCCGCGCCAGCCCGACTGATGCCAGCAAGACGGGCTCTATAGAAGCGTGTCCCGTGAGACAGAGTGGGCTGGACCTGAATTTGCGAAGCCTGAAGCGGAGAGAATGCAGACTGGCGGGCCATATTCGCCGCAAACCGGGCTTGCCCGGGATTCGCGAAGGCTCCGACTTGGATACCCCAGTCTCCGTAAGTTCCAGGGGCGCGATAGCTGACGGCGGTGGGTGTCAGGCTTGCAGAGGAATGGGATGTTCGAGGTGGTGTGGGAATAACCGGCGCGGGCGGCAAAAGCGTGCTGGCTACGGTCGATTGTTCGACCGTAGCGGCCGGGGCTTCAAGTTGACGGTTGGGGGCCGATACCGGGGTGCAGGCCATGCTCGGGTCATAGGCCGCATCTGGGTCACAGGGGCCGAGCGGGGGAAGGTCCGGCGGCATCGTATCTGAGGGTACGGAAGTAATGTGCCGTCTGGACCAGGCTTTCTGGACGCTCTGTTGTGTTGAACCGTACTGCCCTGAAGGCTGCGCCATGGCCAGTTGGGTGCTGGTATCAGGCGCCTCTGCGACCTCCATGGGAGATGCGTTCAATTGCTGTGACGACGCGTAGGCTGCCAGTGGACCCGTCATGGCGATCTGTGTGCCCAGATGCGGCGTGATACTTGCGATGTAATTGACAGTCTCGTTGGGGAGTGCGCGCCCTTGGTAGAGGTAATCCTCAAGGCGTTGTGGTCCAGCATTGTAAGCCACCAGAAATGCGGGAGCTCCGTATTTGCGAGACAGTATTTTAATATATCCGGTTCCCGCCATGATGTTGTCATGCGGTTCATACGGATCAGAACCCAGCCCGAACCGGCCCTGCATTTCAGCATAGGTCTGTGGCATGAGCTGCATCAGGCCCATGGCTCCGGCGCTGGACGTGATGGGTTGGCCATTCAGATACTGGTGGCCCCCCGATTCCTGGTGAATGACAGCTCTGATCCAGGCTTCGGGAATCGAGAAGCGACTGGCAGCCTGCTGAATGTATGGCCCCCAGGGATCACTGGCTGTGCCGGGGGCTTTGTAAGCACCGTTTGCCGCATAATATCGATTGTAGGGCGAGGGTTGGGAGGCGCATCCGGCGAGAAGGATTCCCGTCAGGCAAAGGCTTCCAGCATACAGGGCAAGGGGCCTTTTCCGACGCGTCATAAACCCAATGTTAATCTTTTGCTCAGATGATGCCGTTTGTCCGAAAGAGAAGGCAGACAGGCAGTGACGACGGAGACTCCGGAACTTGAGATCCCGGCGAAAGCTGGCGGAAAACGCAGGATTATCCTGATCGCAGCAGTGCTCTGTGCCATGCTGGCTGGAGGCGGCGTATTCGCCTGGCGGCATTTCCAACATCCTGCGTCCCGTCCCGTAAAAGCGGCGTCCCAGCCGATATCCCTGACACTCATTACCATCCCGACGCTGGTGTCCAACCTCGATACCGGAGATGGCAGGGCGCGTTATGTCCGGATCAGTGCGCGCCTTCAGGTTGAAGACAGCAAAGATACGGCAAAAATCGGGTCGCTCATGCCTCAGATACAGGATGCCTTCCAAACCTGCCTGCATGGGATGCGCCCGGACGAGCTAACCGGAGCGGGAATTTATCGTCTGCGGGAAACCATGCTGGCGCAGATTTCCAATATTCTTGCTCCCTTGTCGGTGCATGATCTCTTCTTCGTGGAAGTGCTGGTGCAGTGATGCCAGACGCACAGAAGGCTACCTCGGGAGGTGATGCAAACGATGCGCCGATGCCACGGTTTGCCCTTTCAATGGATGATCTTGGTTTTTCAGAGGATGACGGTGCGAACCGGATTCTGAACCAGGACGAGATTGATAGTCTCTTCGGTAGCGACGCCCACGTGAGCGGTGGCGGCGAAGGGAGTGGTCTGGAAAAACTGCTGAGCACGTCGTTCGTCTCTTACGAGCGGCTCCCTATGCTCGAAGTGGTTTTTGACCGCCTCGTCCGGATTCTCACGACCAGCCTACGGAACTTCACCAGCGATAACGTTGAAGTCTCAATGGATCGCCTGGCTTCCCAGAGGTTTGGGGATTATCTGGAGAATGTTTCCGGGCAGTCCATGTTCGCCGTCTTCAAAGCGGAGGAATGGGATAACTACGGGATTCTCGTTCTCAGCTCGTCCCTTGTTTACAGTGTCATTGATGCATTGTTGGGAGGGCGTGATCGTGTTCGTCCTCATGGCGATGGGGAGAGGCGGGCAGAAGGCCGACACCATACGGCGATCGAGCGCGCACTGGTTGAGCCTCTGATCCGTGTGATCCTCTCGGACCTTTCCATGAGTTTCAGCCCTTTGTGTGCTGTGAATTTTCGTTTTGAACGGCTGGAACTGAATTCCCGCTTTGCGACTATCTCCCGGGCGGCAAATGGCGTGGTGTTGGCGCGATTTGGCATCGATATGGATGGGCGCGGTGGGGATGTGGATCTCATTCTGCCCCATGCAACGCTGGAGCCTGTTCGGGAAATCCTGCTGCAACAGTTCATGGGTGAAAAATTTGGCCATGACGGCATCTGGGAAAGTCATCTTGCCCAGGAGCTCTGGAATACGGACGTCACGCTCGACGCCGTCCTGGAAGAGCAGAGCATGAATCTGCAGGACATCATGTCCCTTTCGCCGGGCGAGATGCTGGTGCTGCGCCGTGATCCTACGGCTCTCGTTCAACTGCGCTGCGGCGGAAAAACGATTTTCCGGGGTCGGGTTGGCAAAAAGCAGGGTCATGTCGCGGTTCGTATTGAAGAAAATCTTATTGGCGGAGGGGCCGGTGATCGCCCTTCCGCATACAGCTGAAAAGGCGGAGCACTCTCCATGGACAGGTTCCAGATCGTACTTGAAGTTGCTCTGTCAGCCCTGCTGCTGATTACGATTTTCTACAGCCTCTATCTTGGCCGAGCGCTATCGGTCATCCGTCGAAACCGGGGAGAGCTGGATGCCCTGATTGCGAGTTTGCAAAGCAGTAGCCAGCAGGCTCAGTCTGGTATCGACCATCTGCGTCAGACAACTGAAATGGTTGGACGGTCGCTGGGTAAAACGGTGGAGAGTGGAAAGAGTCTCAAGCGTGAACTGACGATGCTTTGTGAACGATCAGAGGCTGTCGCTCAGGTCTTGGAAAAAACAGCTTCAATCGGTCGTCCCGCCAACCCGGAGCCTCTCAGGGAGGCAGACGTGCCGGATATGGAGGGCCCTCGTTTTTCTGCCCGTCTCAGGACAGATGAAGGACGATGGGGATCACCCAGCGCATTGAAAACGCCATCCGGTAAGACTGCAGCCGAGCGCGAGCTGCTGCGTGCCCTTCGTCAGAAGCAGGTGTAACGCTCATGCTCTTTCGCTTGCTGCACATTGCCTGTGGTTTGATGATCATCCTGCTGGGCGTGAAGGTTTACGATCTGGTTGGGTATGTCGATGCCTCAACGGATTCATCGTTGATGTCGTCTGCCATGGCGCAGCCGGCCGCGACGCAAGTGGCGCCTAAAGCTACTGCTGACGAGGCTGCGAGCAAACGAGCTGATGTAGAAGACGGGAAGCCTGCTCAACAGAAGGCCCCCTCCTCGGACCTTTGCAAGTCAGGGGGCTGCCAAGGCGCATTGTCTCCGACAGGCACGGTAGACGCTATAACTCCTGACCCGACACTGAAAGCAGAGCTGGCTGCACGGCAGCAGGAACTGGATCGCAAGGCTGCGGCGTTGGAAGATCGGCAGCGACTAGTGGATGCGGCAGAAGAAGAGCTGCAACGTCGGATGACCGCACTCCAGACATCCCGTTCGCAGTTTGAAGAGACAGCACGACATTCGGACGAGCTTCTGAACCAGGATGCGGAAAGACTGGTCAGGATTTATGAGGCGATGAAGCCTGTCGATGCGGCCGCTATTTTCAATATTCTTGATCTGCGCGTTGGCGTGGGCCTTTTGAACCGTATGAGCCCGCGGAAGGCCTCAGCGATCATGGAAGCCATGTCTCCACAACGAGCCATTCTCGCGACACAGCTTCTTGCCAATGCTCATGCGCATCCAGACATGCATATCGGGGATAACGGGTGATGTTGGCGCGGGGCTGCCTCTTCGCTCTGGCCATGCTGCTGCTCTCACAAAACGCAGTAGCTTTGCCGCCCGCCGCAAGTGCGCTTCTTCCCTCAGGGTGGTCATTCCTGAACGATCCATCTCCTCTTTTATCCAGTCAAGAACGGGGCAGGGCGTCGGTCGGGCATAAGGACGACAGTGCGCGGCCTGTCATGCAGGCGAATGAGGGCGTCGTCCCATCCGCCACTGGATTGTGGTTACCGCTGGGGGAAATGACGCCCGTTGCCGCATTTCAAAATGGTCGACGTCTCCTGATCGTTGCTGCCGGTCGCCATGTCATCGACACCGCCGGGCTAACGAATGTTGCTCCATTCGAAGGTGTATCTGCTCGCATTATGGCCGATGTGACAGCTGTCAGCATCCTATGTCCTGAAGGATCCAGTCCATTAATAAGACCAGTCGGGCATGGATGGACGGTGTCTTTCGGACGTCAATCAACCCCATCCCCAGATGTTATGTTGTTAGGGCAAGATGAGGGTGCCCTGACCTTCACGCCGCCTCGGGAAGACAGGGCTCTATTTGTCATCACGTTTCGAGACCCGGATTCGGGCCGGCGGCTGTTGCTCGGTCTCTCACGGTCCGGTTCTGTTTCAGGTGATTTGATCCGGCGGGGAGCAGGTTTTGAGGTTCGTCCTAGCCTGATAGGGTTGGTCATTGCCGCAGATGCCGATGCAATTGAGCTCAGGCAAAACGGAAAGCAGTTCTTTCTTGATAGAGTTGGCCCCACCGATACTCCGCTGCTTGCTGGAGGGAAAGTTGCTGCTTATGGGGCTTCGGATGCCGGGGTAGCGTTGGCTGGCAGCCCACCGGAAGGTTTGCGGGAGAGTGTGCGTCGCGCTCAAATTGCGGCGGCCATGGCATCAGCGGGCCAGCGTTTTGATGCGCGGATCCGGCTGGCGCAAGCCGCGGCAAGGCTAGCTAATGGTGCGTTGGTTTCACAGGTTCTGCAGGTAGCACTGGAAGATCAGCCTGAAGGGAGCACCCGCAAAGATGTACGACGGCTGAGGCAAATTTCGGCTGTGCTGAATGGCCGCGCTGATCCGTCTCTGTTGTCAGAAGAAGAAGGGGCAACACCGGAGGATCAGTTTTGGCGAGGAATGGTACGCGCGCAGCTCCCCATTACGGGAGAAGGACCTGATATCGATGTACAGCGCACCCGCACGGCCAGGTTGATTGCGGCGGGACTACCTTCTGTATCGGGATATTCTCAGCCTTTGCGGCATCGTCTGCTGCCGGTGGCTGCAGAGTGGGTTGCGCGGTATGGCACAGCAAAAGATCGGGGCGTTCTCTTATCCCTTTCCTCGGTACCGGAAACCGTTCTTGCACGTGCCTTAGCAGCAGTTGAGACACATGCGTTGGATGCAAGAGGGCAGCTTGAGACGCTAACTCATGATCCTTCTCCTATGGTGTGGCCGGTTGCCAGCGAAGCTGCTCTTCGCTTCGATCTTGAAAAAGATGCACCACCCGCGAAAGCAATTGGTGAGCGTGTGGATGGTCTTATGCCTGCCTTTAGAATGGTTGGAAGGGAGCGTGAGGCACGACTGCTGAGTATTGATGCGTTCATCAAAGGGAAAGAATGGCGCGCCGCTCAACAGGGCGTGCAAGACGGGCAGGCTGTTTATGGGAAAGCTGGTTTTCCTGGTCATGACAGGTTGCTCGTTATTGCCCGTGGGTTCGCAGAACAGAAGAATATTGAAGCAAAGAGTGCTCTTGCTGAGGTCGAACTGTTGAAAGCAGCAATGACAATCGAGCCGAATGACCCGACATTACAGGCTTATTTTCTGAAGGCTCTGGGGCGTCGATATGCGGTGCTAGGCCTTCCGGACGCTCAACGGACGGTATTGCGTGGTCTTCTTCAGAACCAGCAAGGACCTGAACATCAGGACACTATGGTGAAGCTGGTTCGTCTGGATCTTGATGCGAAAGACCTGAGCGCTGCACTCCATGATTTATCGGCAGAAAACCCCGCCGATGTAGCTGTGCTGCCGGGAGGTCATCCAGAAGCGTTAGAGGTATCAATGCTTCGTGCTGAAGTCGCGCGTGAGCAACATGATTTTCCTAGGGCTGCGCGCTACCTCATAGGCCGGACAGAGACACAGGCATTGAAAATGCGTGCGCAGTTGATGGAGCAGGCGAAGGACTGGGTTGGCGCAGTTTCTGCTCTAAAACCTGTCATCGATGCAGCCTGGACAGGGCGTAAAGAGGCTTCAGCTCTGTCGCCGGATCTGGAAGCGTTGGTTCTGGAGCTGGCTGGCGATGCCTCAAGGGCCCATGATGATACCACCCTATCTGCTCTGAAAAGGCAGTATGGTTCTCTCATGGAGCGTTCGGCGTCCGAAGGGGTTTTTAAGCTTCTGGTTGGTGAAAGTTCGGCCAAGTTGCCTGCCGGTGGATAAGGCCCTTAGGTGCTATGAGCCTTGAGAAAGGTCTGTATGCCGTATGCGATGAACTGGACCAGGTTTTCGCCTTCTTTGGGCGGCTTGCAATGCGTGAGGTGCGCCAGTAGCGGGCCGCCCAAGGTCATGCTGAAAAGCAGATCTGCCGCTTCTTCAACGTTCTCGATATGGAGATGGCCGGCTTCGGCCTGTTTGGTCAGCCACTGCTGAACGGGGAGTGCCCGTCCGGAAAGATGAAACAGGTCTGTCACGATTTGTCGTACGGCAGGATTTCGCGTGGTTTCCGTGATGATGGACTTCAGAAGGCCAAGGCGCTCTTCATTTAGGAGTTGCTCCGCGAGGAGCGTCATCATCATCTGGAGCTGTTGGGGAAGAGGGTCTGTTTCAACCGGGGTATATGGAAGCGGAGCGAAAAGCCGCTCTATGATAAGGGTCTCGAAAAGAGATTTTTTAGACTCGAAAAACTGGTAGAGCGTCTTTTTGGACATTCCGGAGCATGCGGCAATGCTGTCCATGGACGCTGCATGATATCCATGAGTCGTGAGCATTGAACTTGCAGCATTCAGGATCCGCGTCTTGCGCTCTACGTCATCCACTGAACCGTTATGATCGCAGCACCGCAGCTTGCGGGTATCGGGTAGGGCGGAAGTGGGACTGTTCAAGATCAACTCCGGGATTATTCGTACCGGCCGAATTGACGTTCATCAAAGAAACCGGCTAGTTTCCGGAACAACTGGAAACTGCGTGGTTTCTGTATCACAGGATAGCGGCTGTATCATGCCTTCTTTTCAGAAAACATTTTGGATGTCGTCCGCGACTGTCGTCTTGGAGAAAGGTCAGATGCGCCGTCAGGCCAAAACAATGATCCCTTTGCTGGCAGCCGTGCCTTTCTTGGTTGCTGGCTGTCAGAAAAAAGCCGCCGCTCCGCAATTGCCGCCACAGCCTGTTGGCGTCATGACGCTGCAAACCCAGCCGGTTACGCTGGAGACGTCTCTTCCCGGCCGAACGGATGCCTATGAACAGGCGCAGATCCGTCCGCAGGTGAATGGTGTGATTGTCTCGCGTGACTTTGAGCAGGGTGCGGACGTCAAAAAAGGGCAGCAGCTGTTCCAGGTTTATATTGCGCCGTATCAGGCCGCTTATGACCAGGCCAAGGCGCAGCTCATGAATGCTCAGGCCGTTGCCACGCGCGCGGCTGGTCAGCTTCGCCGTTATGCGCCGCTGGTCAAGGCGCATGCTGTCAGCTCACAGGACTATGACAACACGCTTGCAACGGCCCGCGAAGCTGAAGCGCAGGTTGCTCAGGCGAAAGCCAATCTTGAGGCTGCCGAAGTCAACCTGAATTATACTCATGTCCGCGCCCCGATCGATGGCCGTATCGGCCGTACGCTTTATACGCCGGGTGCGTTGCTCACGGCAGGGCAGACACAGCCGATCGCAGTCGTGACACGGCTTGATCCAATCTATGTGGACGTCAATCTGGCCGCCTCTGACATGCTGCGTCTCAAGCATGAGCTGGCAACGGGGCAGGTTGAGCGTAAAGGCGATGATGCCGCTGCCGTGGGTCTGAAGCTGGAAGATGATTCAGATTATCCCCAGCGCGGTAAGCTCCAGCTTTCGGAAGTTACGGTCGATCCTGCAACGGGAACGCTTGTCATGCGAGCTGTTTTCCCGAACCCGGATCATCTGCTTCTGCCGGGAATGTTTGTGCATGCCCATATCCGTGAAGGTATCGATCCGAACGGCATTCTGGTGCCGCAGGTGGCTGTCCAGCGTGACTCGAAGGGCAATCCTTTCGTGATGACCGTTGATGCCGAAAACAAGGTGCAGCAGCGCCCGATCCAGACGACCCGGACGATTGGCAAAGACTGGCTGGTGACGGGCGGCGTCAAGGCTGGCGACAAGATCATCGTGAACGGTCTGCAAAAGGTTCAGCCGGGTGCGAAGGTCGCACCTCAGGAAGTTCCTGCGGGAAAGGCTGAGTAACAGCACATGACGCTCTCACGCTTTTTCATTGATCGGCCGATCTTTGCATGGGTGATCGGGCTGATCATCATGCTGGTTGGTGGCGTTGCCATCACCCGCATGCCGATTGCCCAGTATCCCAGCATCGCACCGCCGCAGATCGCCATTTCTGTCATGTATCCGGGT
>NZ_JASGXC010000003.1:0-142312 GCF_032913585.1 Gluconobacter sp. GP1 | reverse complement strand
CGGTTGTCCGTCCGATTTTGCAGCAGATGTATGGTCTGGATCATCTCGAATATCTGTCTGCCTCGTCCTATGCGAGCGGACAGATGGAAATCGATCTGACCTTCGAGCAGGGGACCAATCCTGACATCGCTCAGGTTCAGGTTCAGAACAAACTTCAGCTGGCGCAGCCGCGTCTGCCGTCTGAAGTGACAGCTCAGGGTCTGGGCGTCACGAAGGCCACCAAGAACTTCATGATGGTTCTGGCCTTTATTTCCGAAGACGGAAGCATGTCCGGTCAGGACATTGCCGATTACGTGGCGTCCAATATCTCTGATCCACTGTCGCGTGTGTCAGGTGTGGGTGATCACACACTGTTCGGCTCAGAATACGCGATGCGTATCTGGCTTGATCCGTCCCGGCTGTATAATTACGGCCTGACGGTCGGCGATGTGCAGTCCGCCATTCAGGCACAGAATATTCAGGTTTCGTCCGGTGAGTTGGGTGGTTTGCCCGCTAAAAAAGGCATCGGATTTGACGCAACGGTTATTGGTCCGACGCGTCTGAGTTCGCCTGAAGAATTTAACAAGATCCTGCTCAAGGTTCAGCAGGATGGCAGCCAGGTTCGCCTGAGCGATGTGGCTCGTGTTGAACTCGGTGCACAGAGTTACGCTCTCGGTTCCGTCTATAACGGTCATCCTGCATCTGCGATGGCTCTGAAGCTGGCGCCGGGCGCCAATCAGCTTCAGACTGAAGCCGCAGTCCGTAGCCGAATGACAGATCTGCAGCGCTATTTCCCGCATGGTCTGAAGCTGGTTTACCCGCTTGATACGGAGCCGTTCATTACGCTCTCGATCAAGGAAGTTATCGAGACGCTGGTTATCGCCATCATTCTCGTGTTCTTCGTGATGCTGATCTTCCTTCAGAACTTCCGCGCCACGCTGATCCCGACGATTGCTGTCCCGGTTGTTCTTCTGGGCACGTTCGGGCTGCTGTCCGTGATGGGATACAGCATCAACACGCTGACCATGCTGGCTATGGTTCTGGCTGTTGGTCTGCTCGTGGACGATGCGATCGTCGTTGTTGAAAACGTCGAGCGTGTGATGACGGATCAGGGCCTGTCTCCCAAGGAAGCTGCTCGCCAGTCCATGGATGAGATTTCCGGTGCCCTGATTGGCATCGTGCTGGTTCTGACGGCTGTGTTCCTGCCGATGGCCGCCTTCGGTGGTTCTACCGGTGTGATTTATCGCCAGTTCTCCATCACCATTGTTGCCGCCATGTGGTTGTCTGTTCTGGTGGCTATGGTTATGACGCCGGCACTCTGCGGGTCCATGCTGAAGCCTACCCATAAGGGCCATGAGCGTGGTCCGGCAGCCTGGTTCAATCGTAATTTTGACCGCCTGACCAATGGTTATCTGAGCGGTGTGAAGTGGCTGATCCGCGCGCCTGTTGTCAGCATGGTTGTCTTTCTGCTGCTGACCGCCGGTGTGGTGTTCCTGTTCAATCGCGTGCCTGGTGGGTTCTTGCCTGACGAAGATCAGGGAATCATCTTCGGTCAGGTCACGATGCGGAATAACGCAACGCAGGAGCAGACCGCTGCCGTCAACAAGAAGATCACGGATTACGTCCTGAAAAATTACGGGGACTACGTTCAGTCTGTCTTCACGATGAACGGCTTCAGTTTTGCCGGGCAGGGTCAGTCTGCGGGTGCATTCTTTATTCGAATGAAGCCGTGGGATCAGCGCCCCGGTGCTGCCCATACGACGATGACCGTGTCTCGTGAAATCATGATGCATTTCTGGATGGATCCGGACGCGCAGATCTTCGCAGTCAACCCGCCAGCCGTGATGGAACTGGGTAACGCTACCGGTTTCGATCTGGAACTTGAGGACACAGGCCATCTGGGTCACGCAGCACTGCTGGCTGCACGGAATCAGGTGCTGATGGAAGCAGCTAAAAATCCGCTCCTTCAGGCTGTTCGTCCGCTCGGCATGGAAGATGCGCCGCAGTTTAAGCTGGACATCAACCGTGAACGTGCGAACGCACTTGGGCTGACCAACGCTGACATCAACACGACGCTGGAAGGTGCTCTTGGCTCCATCTACGTCAACCAGTTCATGCGTGATGACCGTGTGAAGCAGGTCTATATTCAGGGTGAACCCTGGGCGCGTATGACGCCGGAAGATCTGAACCGCTGGTACGTCCGCAATACGACGGGCACGATGGTTCCGTTCAATGCCTTTGCTTCTGGTACGTGGGAAAGCGGCCCGCAGAAGGTCGAAGACTACAACGGCATGAACTCCTATGAGATTCAGGGGCAGCCCGCCGTTGGGTCCAGTTCCGGTCAGGCTATGAGCGAGATGGAAAAAATCCTCGCCAAGCTGCCACGTGGTATCGGGTATGAGTGGACGGGTCTGTCCTACGAACAGCTTGCATCCAGTGGTTCAACGGGGCCGCTTTATGCTCTGGCAGCTATCGTGATCATGTTCTGTCTTGCCGCGCTTTATGAAAGCTGGGCCATTCCTTTTGCGGTACTTCTGGTGCTGCCACTGGGTGTGCTTGGAGCGATTGCTGCAACGTTGGGCCGTGGCCTTTCCAATGACGTTTACTTCCAAGTTGGTCTGCTGACGACAGTTGGCCTGTCTGTGAAGAACGCGATCCTGATTGTGGAATTTGCCAAGGCTTTCTTCGAAGAAGGGCAGTCTCTGGAAGAGTCCGTGATTGAAGCCGGGCGTGAACGTCTGAGGCCAATTCTCATGACGTCCATTGCGTTTGTCTGCGGTGTGTTCCCGCTTGCGATCGCAACGGGGGCGGGCTCTGCTGCACGTGTGGCCATCGGCACCTGCGTGGTTGGCGGCATGCTGTCTGCAACCTTGCTTGCGATTTACTTTGTGCCGGTATTCTTCGTGGTGGTGCTGCGTCTGTTCCGTGTGGTCCGGATCCGGGACCGGAAGGACGCCTATGCCCATCTGGATAATAAGGCGACACCTGCCATTGAAGGGGAGCACGGCGCATGAAGGCCCGTCTTGGATTTGCCGCGCTGCTGATGCTTTCCGGCTGCAACATGGCTCCCAGATATCATCAGCCGACGCAGGCTGTGCAGAATTCTTACCCGCAGGATACAGGCGCTAAGAACGTCTCTTCGGTGGCCAAATCCTATAATCTGGGATGGGAAGATTTCTTCACGGACCCTCGTCTGAAAGCTCTGGTCCAGTTGGGGCTCAGGAATAACCGGGATTTAGCCGCTCAGGCCGCGGCTATCACGGTGGCTCGTGGGCAATATGAAATTCAGAACGCATCCCTGTTCCCGATCATCACGGCCGGCGGGCAGGGCATGTTCATGGCGCCGTCAAGCACGGCAGGCTTCTCTTTTGCGCCTGGGCTTGGGACCAGCGTTTCGACCCTGCGGCTTTATCAGACGTCCATCGGCTTTTCGTCTTACGAGGTGGATCTCTGGGGCCGTATTCGCAACCTGACGAAGCAGCAGGCCGAGACGGTTCTGAACAGTGTTGAGGGCGCACGAAACGTTCTGATTACGACGGTCTCGCAGATTGGCACGACCTACATTCAGTGGCTTGCGGATCGGGAACAGCTTCGTGTTACACGCGACACCCTGAAGTCCCAGCGGGATACGCTGCGTCTGACGCAGCTTTCCTACGACAATGGCGAGACAGATGCCCTGACGCTTGCGCAGGTCAAGACGCAGGTCGAACAGGCTTCTGCGTATGAGGCGCAGTATTTGCGTGCCGTAGCGGATGACGAGCATGGTCTTCAGGTTCTGGTGGGCGTGCCGTTGCCGGCCGATCTGCCGCCGCCAGCGCCATTTGGTGCTCAGACGATGATCAGTGATCTGCCGGAAGGGTTGCCGTCGGATCTTCTGGCCCAACGCCCTGATATTGTCGCGGCGGAGCACACTCTGATTGGTGCCAATGCAAGTATTGGTGCGGCACGAGCTGAGTTTTTCCCGAAGGTAACGCTGACGGCGTCTGAAGGGACAAGCTCCCTGCAGTTCCGCAAGCTGTTTACGCCGGGTGCCGAGACGTGGTCGGTCTCGCCGTCCATCAGTCTGCCAATTTTCACCTGGGGGCAGAGTGAGGGAAATCTGCTGATGGCGAAGGGGCAGAAGCTCCAGTATGCCGCGCAGTATGAGAAAACTGTGCAGACAGCTTTCCGGGAAGTGTCTGACGCGCTTACGGCACGTGAGACCTACACGGCGCAGCAGCAGCATATGCAGTCGCTCGTTGACCAGTCACAGAAGGCCTATGATCTTGCGAAGATGCGCTATGATGCAGGGATCGACAGCTATCTGACGACGCTTGAGCAGCAGAGAACGCTTTATCAGGCTCAGCAGAATGCCATTCTGGTTCAGGCTGCCCGATTCCAGAATCTTGTCACGCTTTACCGTGCGCTTGGCGGTGGGTGGAGCCAGAAGACGGTTTCGCCTACAGTGCCTGCCGCAACGCACTGACCGGAGAGCATCATGCGCAGGATCCTGACTACCACTTTGGCCGTTCTAGCCCTGACGGGCACGGCTGTCGCGCAGGATGCCGATGGTGACGGGCCCAAGAAGCCAAGCATGCACGAGCTGTATCATAGCTCTTCGCTTCCCCGGAGCCATGCTGACTTCAGTCGCTTCAAGTATCGCCCGCCAGGGGACAAGGTGGTTGAACAGCCGGATGCGTTTCGGCTGCTTTTCCGCACCCGTGACGGCCAGCCGGATGGTTATGCCGAACGTCGTGGTGATGCCGTGATCTACTATGATCGGTATGGCAAAGTGACGCATGTTCAGCCGCTCGCGCCGGACGATGAAACGCCGAACTGACCTGTTTCTTCGACGACTGTTTTTAGAAAGCCCCGCCCTGTTTTCAGGTGCGGGGCTTTTTTTTGTTCGTAAGGAAATACGCGCTTATTCCGCTTCGCTCGTGACGAGATTTGTCGGAAATGAGAAACACTTCATCAAAAACCAGTTGAGAATGTTTCTCATTACCAATATAGGGGTTTCGAAATGTAAAGTTGTTTATCTGAATGAAGAGGTTCCGGTGACTGGTTCGCTGCGCACACACATCACGTCTCTTTCAGTTGCCGGTACGCTCCTGATGTCTTCGCAAGGCTATGCCGCTGCACCTGTGAAGCATGAGAAAAAACCAGATCGCAAACCGGAGTCATCAACGCGGCATCTGGAAGACTCTGCTGGTGTTGAAGGGTCGGATGTCGAACATCTGACAGTTCAGGGACATGGCTTTAACACCATGCATCAGTCTCTCGGGTTGTCCCGGATGCCGCAGGACGTGATGCACACGCCGCAGAACATCAATGTCGTGCCGCAGGCCCTGATGCAGCAGCAGAATGTCAAATCTCTCGATGAAGCTCTGAGGAATGTGCCGGGCGTAACAACGTCCATCGGTGAGGGTGCTGGTGGCATGAACGGGGATCAGTTCCTGATCCGCGGTTTTCAGGCCCAGAATGATATCTATGAAGATGGACTGCGGGACTTCGGTGTCTATTCCCGCGACTCATTCAATTTCGAAACTGTGTCCGTCATCAAGGGACCGTCTTCCGAAGTGTTTGGGAATGGCACGACGGGCGGTGCCATCAATATGGTGACCAAAACTCCTGGTTTGAAAAATTACTACTCCGCTGATTTTTCAGGCGGTTCAGGCAGTTATTATCGTGGCACATTGGATGTGAACCAGAAAATCAATGACTCTACGGCCTTCCGCATTACAGGAATGGGCGATGAGCATAATGTTGTGGGACGAGATTATATCTTCTCTCATCGCTGGGGTGTTGCTCCGTCTCTTGCATTCGGGATTGGCAAGAGGACAACGCTTGTTCTGCAATACATGCACCAGCAGGAAAACTCAGTGCCTGATTTCGGTGTTCCGGTTGTCACGAAACCGGGGGCAAAGTATGGGCAGCCTATTACGGAATACGGTATCCGCCGGACGAACTGGTACGGCACGGATAACGACCAGAACGCCACAAATTCCAACATGGAAACAGCGCGGTTCAGCTTCAAACTGAACAGGCATGTCACGTTCTATGATGATTTGCGGGGCGGTGAGTATTATCGCTCTTTCGCGGCCTCAAAAGCGACCTGCGATACGACGTGTGTGAACAACTACTTCAACGGGGATGCTTCAAAAGCACTCGTTGCACGGTCCGGGCCAGTAGGTGCGGGAGCGGGCACAGGAGCCGGAACCTACATGGCGCCGCTGCCGTATGAGCAAACGAGTTGGTCTGTGCAGAATGTCGGCTCAATGGTTGCAGACTTCCATACAAGCTTTCTTCGGCATCAGGTTGTCGCCGGGTTTGATGTCGAACGCGTCAATGATGTTCGCTCACAGTCGACGTATCTGAAGCCAAAACCGTATGCGAACCTGGTTAATCCGAAGGGGAACGTCGGCAATCTTGATCTGGTACCGGGTGATATGAACCCGGCCGGTCTGGTGTCTCTGGGGTCACTGGGGGCGAAGTCGCATAGCAATGGCTACGGGTTCGATACTGGCCTGTTCCTGTTCGATCAGATCTGGTTCACCAAGTGGCTTTCTGTGAAAGGGGGCTTCCGCTGGGATCGTTGGCAAACGAGCTACAGCCTGACGGGAGGCAATGTCGCGAAGAACCCCGATCAGCATTTTCATGACGTGACGGGCGTGTTCAATCCGAATGCCAGCCTCGTTGTCACGCCGGACGACCATCAGACTTATTATTTTACATGGGCCAATTCCACGACCCCGATGGGAATGTACGTCACCAATGGGTCTGTTCCCATCCGTCCGGGGACCAATTCTTTTGCCAGTCCTGAGAAAGCTCAGCTTTATGAGCTTGGCGCCAAGTACAGCATTCTCCATGACCGGTTGGGTCTGACGGCCTCTTTGTTCCGTCTGGACAAGGGTAATGCATTGAACGCTGATCCGGTGACGGGTGAAATTCAGGGCTCTTCTGACCGGCAGCGTAATCAGGGTCTGGAACTGTCTGTCGGCGGTGTCATTCTGCCGGGCTGGAACGTGTCAGCGACCTATGCCCTTTATGATAGCAGCACGACGTCTTCTGCGACCAAGGCGAACCGCGGCAAGAATGTTCAGTATGTGCCACACAATCAGGCAACCCTCTGGTCAGCGTACAGCGCTTTCCCGGACAAGCCCTATAACCTGACAGTTGGTGGTGGGCTGACCTGGCGTGAGCATGTCTGGCTCGATACCGCCAATACTCTGCGTGCTCCGGCAAATCTGGATTTCAGTGCCATGATTTCCCATCGCTTTAACCGGCACTGGAAAATCTCCATGAATGGCTACAATCTTGCCAATAAACTCAATTACCAGAGCCTTTTCTCGAACCGTGCGACCCCCTCTGCAGGGCGTATGTTCCTGGGCGAAGTCAGCGTTGCGTATTGAGCGGCCAGGTTTTCGATTTGGAGCCAGCGCTTGGCGTAATGGGAAAACGCATTTTGTTTTCCCATTACGCTTGGGAGGCTTTTTGCCATTTGCGCAGCCCATGAACCGCCAGAACGACGAATATCGCGTAAAGGGCGGCTGTCGGATAAAGGTCGCGACTGACGAACATGGCAACATAAGCTGTGTCGATCACGATCCAGCAGGCCCAGCTGATCGTATGCCGCCGCGCAGCCCAGATCTGTGCAACCAGACTGTAACTGCTGAGCAGGGCATCCGCCACGGGGGTGGGATCGTCTGTAAAGCGAGCCAGACAGAAAGCCCACAGTCCGCCCCCAAGTGCGCCTATCAGAAGGCCAAAGAGTAACCCGCGTTCCGAAAGTGGCCGAATATGCAGGGTCTCATCCCCCTGCGCACCGTCTTTCATCCAGCGCCACCACCCATAGAGCAGGCAGCCACAGAATACGGCCTGAAGGCAGGCGTCGGCGTAAAGATGGGCTTTAAAAAACACCCATCCGTATAAGAGAGCGGCAAGAAGAGAGAGCGGCCAGCAAGCCATAGTGCGGCGTGCCGTCAGCCACACGCCGATGGCACTCAGAAGGGCCGCGATGAGTTCCGTCAGGGACATGCGGCAATGGCATCCAGAGTTTCGCGGAGCCAGTTCATAAGGTGTTGACCGTCACGGCCTGCAAACCAGTGTGCATGGCCTAAAAGATAGTCTGCGTAGGCGACATGGGCTGATGCCCTATCCTGAACAAGCGTGCTGTAATACGCGACCTCAGACAATGCGAATTCGACATGAACAAGCGGCAGGAACGCAACGACCAGTTCGCGTTCTCGCAAAGTGAGGGGACGGACACGGTGATAGCCCGCTAACAGGGCGCTCAGCTGGTTCCATGAGACAGCAAAGTGCGAGGACAGCCAAGAGATGGCAGTGCGCTCGATCGCCACCGCGAGATCGTAAGCAGCGCAGGTGCGATCAGACATACCAAAATCAAAGATCCCGCAGATTTCGGCGTCTGGAGTGGCGGACGTCCAGAACTGGTTAGACGGATGCCAGTCTCCGTGTCCCCAACAGGGGATAATCTCCGTCAGGAGTGGTCGCAGTTTTGCGTGGAAAGGTTCCAGGACACTTAGGGCCTGCTGCCAAGCCTCTGGATTCAGCGTCATGTTGAGGCCCGGTTGAGACGCAGCCCAATGACGGATGCCAGTCTCAAGATCGGGGTTGGTAATAGCGTTGAAGCTGGATAGCAAAAGCCGATCAGGCCGGGCGGGGGCGGCGTAATCTGTCGCTGCAAGATGAAGACGGGCGAGTGTGCCGCCAGCGGTATGCGCATGTTCTGAACAGAGAAACGGCTCCCAGGACTGAACATCTCGATAAAGATCCAAGCCGGGTAAGGGAGGAAAAACCTCATAAACCCAACTATGATCTGTCAGAGCGCAGTGTTGTTCCCGCGTTGTAAGCGCCGCCGTGACGGGTAAGTCATGGCGGCTAAGATGCGTCATGAAAGCGTGTTCTTCCGTCAGGGCGTTCTGATCGCGAAGGCGTGGATCATGACGCTTTAGAAAAAGCACCGTGCCGTCGGTAAGGCGGGTCAGGGCTGTCGCGGAGAACGGGCGTTGTCCATGCCACAGAACAGTTTCTGGAACGGCCGAGTTGGGAAAAAACGCCAGAACACGTTTCGCCTCGGCGAGTGTTAGAGGCGGCCAGTGCCGTTCAGCCTGCACACCATTGACGCCGAACTGTCCGGGAGCAGTCACGGGTTCAGAAGCCTGTGGACGCTGTGAACAGGGCTGCGAAACCGCCGCCGATGTAATAACTCGGGGCGCTCCCGCTGATCGTGCTGCCGTAAATGCCAGTCGTGTCCTTTGCGTTCAGGGTCGGGCTGGCAACGCCGGACAGGGAGCGCTCATTGGTGATGTTGATGAAGTTCAGGCGCAGGGTTGGTTTGTGCAGGCGAGACAGATCACCGAAGCGGTAGCCGACGGAAATATCGCCGGTCGTTCGGTCTGACATCCGCTCATCATTCATGAACGTTGCGTATTGGTGCCCGGTGTAATGCAGGGTGGCCACGCCGAAGATATGCCCGTCATCGTAACTGATGCCAGCCGCGGCCTGAAGTGTCGGGCTGCGAACGGCGATTTTGCCTTTGGTCGGCAGAAGATCGCCGCCGGAGGCAATGTTGTTATCAATGGTGGCGTGCAGATACTCGCCGGAAACATAGGGGCTGAAGTGGTGCCAGGGGCGCAGGCCGATTTCCACATCCACACCGCGGGAGGTTTGGCCGCCGGCATTCATGGTCGTCTGAATGATGGAGCCGTTCTGGGAGGCGAGTGTTGAGATCTGGCGGTTGGTGAAATTGTAGTTGAACAGCGTCAGGCTGCCGATGATCCATTGTCCTGTGCGGCGATATCCCAGTTCTTCGGAAATGGAATATTCGTTGCGGACATCCGCGCTGCCGGTTGTCGCGAGTGCGCCGGAGGTTGGGTCGTAGGTGTTGTAAAGCGCCGTCTGGTCTGGCGCGCGGAAATTGGTCGTGGCGTTAAAGAAGATCTGGTTCTGCTCATCAATGCGCCAGCGGACGCCAAGACGCGGCAGAGGCTCCATGCTGTTTGACGCCACACGATACTGAGGGCCGGGAACATTGTTCGTGCCAGCGCGGCTCATCATAACGGCCTTGAAACCCGCTTCGATGGTCAGGCGATCATGCAGGAGCGAGATATGATCGCCCAGATACAGTGCGTTGGTCTGGGAAATAGTGTGGAAGCTGCCGCCCAGCAGTTTCTGCCCGTCCGCAAGATGGATCAGGCTACGGCTGTTTTCCGCCCAGATATCGCCTGAGGCGCCGGTGGCAGAAACGGTTGTGAAGGGCTGCTGCTCGTTGTCGTCTCCGTAATCGTACCAGTAACCGAGGACGAAGTCGTTCCAGCCGGTTTTGTAATGCAGGGTGGAATTGAATCCGGAGCGATAACTGCGTTGCGTGTAGTTGGCACGCACGACAGCGGTTCCATCCTGTGCATTGGGCAGCGTGAGCGTGTCACTCAGGGGCTGAGTGCCGTTATAGAGTCCGGTTTCCGTCAGTGTGGAGCCACCCGGAACGTTGCCATAGGCGAACTGTGCGTAGGGTGTGACGTCCAGGGAAAGCTTATGCGTCAGATGCAAGTGGACGGGCGCTCCTGCATAGAAGGTGCGTTCTGGCGCACGCCACAGACGCCAGTAATTGACGGCATTGTCTGCGTTGGAGGCGTCATAATGGCCTGCAAGGTTGTTCGCGCCATGAATGCCATCGGCTTTCCAGCTTTCCATCGTAACCTGCGGATAATAGCTGGTGACGGTGGTGTTGAAGGAGCCAATGAGGCTGGCGCGGTTGCCCTGGCCCCATTCCTTCAGGAATTTGAAATCGACATGCTGGCGTTTGTCCCGCCCCGGTCCGCGCCAGTTGTCGCTGGCACTGTGGGAATAGGACACAAAGCCACGGATGCCGGAATTTCCGATGTTGCCTGTTTCAAGGCGAATGAATTCGCGGTTGGTGTCGAAGGAGCCATAGGAGACGCTGGCGAAACCCCCTGCCTTCTGTGACGGATCGAGAAAGGACAGGCTCATCAGCCCCCCGGCAGCGTTTAAGACAGGGCTGTCCAGATCTGCGGAACCCTGGGCGAGCGCGACCTGACTGTAGTTTTCGCTGTCAGCGAACTGGCTCGGATAGCCGGAATAATAGGCGACATCGTTTAGCGGTGTGCCTTCCAGCACATAGCCGATAGCATCATTGTTTAGGCCGCGAACGGTCAGGTTGGTGTTGGGCGAAAAGCCGAACGGATCGGATGTGGCGACATTCGCACCGGGCAGCATGGAGGCGAGCTGATAGGCCGTCGCCATCGGGGGTTGCTTGTCCATGTAGTCGCGGCCGACTGTGCTGATAGAGCGCACGCTGTTTTCCGGTCGGATCAGTCCGCCGCCGGGCTGATGTCCGGGCGCACTGTCAGAAACGCGGTGAACCGTGATGTGCTCGGCCTTCGGGGCTACGGGCGCAGGTGGGGTAAGGGCTGTGGTATCCGCCGCGCGCACTGTACCGGCACAAACGGTCAGGCCGAGCAGGAAGACAGGAACCTGGCGGGATTTGCGCGCAAATACGGTGGTCATGATGGTGCTGTCCCGCCTGCAATACTGCGATCCCCCATGCGCAGCGGGGACGACGAGAGACACCGAAAATCCAGTCTGTGGATCTGTCAGTAGCCACCATCCCTCCGCCAGCATGAACTGGATCAGGTTCTATGGGTCACTGCGCTGGTATGGCTCTAAAGCGCATACCCTCAGCAGTCTCTCAGCCCTTTGTCAGGGCACCCCAAGGTGAAGAAGCACTCCTTCATGGGCTGCGAGAGAATGTCAATAAATTCCGTAAGGCGTGGGGCGATCAAAATTTCGTCGGGAGGGATGGAGCGGCGATGCAGAGCAGGATAGAGTATTGTTATAAGATAACATTTCTAGGATCTGTCATGCGTGTTGTGAAGCGCCTGTTACCTACTCTGCTCATTGCAGGCACAGCCCTCGGTTCAGCTCAGGCCGAGGAAGGAATGTGGACGTTCGATCATCTGCCAGCCCGTCAGTTGAAGCAGCAATATGGCTTCGAGCCTTCGGCTGAATGGATCAACCACGTCATTCAGTCTTCAGCACGTCTGGCAGAAGGATGCTCGGCGTCTTTTGTTTCTGGTGACGGGTTGGTGATGACAAATCATCATTGTGCCAATACCTGCCTGACCGACCTATCGGACAAGACGCACGATTATTTTCATGATGGTTTTTCGGCAGAAGATGTTTCCAAAGAGCCGCAATGTCCGGGTATGGAGCTGGATCGTCTGGATCAGGTGAAAGACGTGACAGGCCGTGTCGCTGATATGACCTCAGGCAAGCATGGTGCGGATTATGCAAAGGCGCTTCAGGCTGCCAGTAGCGTTCTGACGAAGGAATGTGCGGGCGGAGACGCAACACACTGGCGGTGTGATGTTGTGACGCTCTATCACGGTGGTCAAACTGCGCTCTATCGCTATCGTCGATATCAGGATGTGCGTCTTGTGATGGCGCCGGATCAGGATATCGCATTTTTCGGTGGCGATCCGGATAACTTTACCTTCCCACGGTATGATATCGACCTGTCGATGTTGCGGGTGTTTGAGGACGGTAAGCCGGTCCACACACCTTTCTTCAAGTTTGACCCGAAAGGGCCAAAAGCAGGAGAGTTGGTGTTCACGTCTGGTAATCCGGGGCGAACGCAGCGGTCTCTTCCGGCCAGTGCATTGACGTTCCAGCGGGACGTTATCCTGCCAACCATCATTGGGGTGTATTCTACCAGCGAAGGGGCGCTCTGGCAGTATTCGCGTGAAAGCAAGGAACATCTGATTGAAGCGCAAAATACGCTGTTCGGCGTTCAGAACGGCCTGAAATCTCTGTCGGGCACCGTGAAGGCTCTGCGGGAACCCGGCGTGATGGAAAAGCGTGAAGCGGAAGATCGCGCTCTTCAGGCCTGGATTGATGCGGATGCCGAGCGCCGCAAAATCTATGGCGAGCCGTTCAAAAAAGTGGAGGCTGCACTGGCCATACAGCGCCAGTCTTATGGCCATGATTTTGCCATTGCCCGTACAGTTCATGGCCTGCTCGGTGATGCTGTCATGCTGGTATCAGCCGCGCAGGAGCGACAGAAGCCGGATGCCGAGCGTCGTGCGGGCTACCGCGATGCCGAACTGGCTGAACTTGAAGCTGAAATTTCTGCCAAAGTGCCGGTGCATGTCGATTTGGAAACCATGACGCTGGCTTTGGGTATGACCACGATGCGACAGATGCTGGGTGAGGACGATGCTGCCGTGCATCTGGTTCTGGGCACAAAAAGCCCGGATGAACGCGCGGCAGAACTGATGCAGGGAACAAAACTTGCTGATCCTGCGCAGCGCCTTGCGTTGTATAAGGGCGGTGCAAAGGCCATTCAGGCTTCTACGGACCCGATGATTGTTCTAGCCCGTCAGTTGCAGCCGGTTCTGGATGTGATCCGCAATCGAAGCCGTGATCAGATCGAGGCGCCAATGCACGAAGCTCAGGGTGCGATTGCCCGTGCCCAGTTTGCGCGCGCTCAGGCAGAAGGAAGGGCAGATACGCTTTATCCGGATGCTACATTCTCACCAAGACTGTCTTACGGCACCGTCAAAGGTTGGCAGGAGGGTGCCACGACGATTGCGCCCTTCACAAATTTTGCCGGGATGTACAAACATGCGACCGGGAGCGATCCGTTCCGCCTCCCGCAGGTCTGGCTGGATGCGAAGCCTCATCTGACACTGTCCACGAATCTCGATTTTGTTTCGACGAATGATATTGTGGGTGGAAATTCAGGCTCGCCGGTCATTAACCGGCAGGGCAATGTGGTGGGTCTGATTTTCGACGGTAATCTCGATAGTCTGGCTGGCGATCTTTATTACGATGGCGAGCGCAATAGAGCGGTTTCGACGGATACAAGCGCCATCATGGCTGCACTCAAGACTGTCTATCATGCCGATGCCCTTGCTCAGGAACTGGAACAGGGACACCTGTAATCATGATGTGAGGGTCATTCCTGCGGAATAACCCTCGACATCCAATGTAAGATTCCTGACAGTGGGTGGATGCCAGTCTGTCCGTCTTCCTGTTGTTTTCAGCCTGGAGTGTCCCCTGATGCTGGGTGACACTTTCCGCTCTCTGGGGCGGCGCAATTATCGTGTCTGGGTCTGGGGAGCACTGTTCTCCAACATCGGAACATGGATGCAGTTCACGACGCAGGACTGGCTTGTTCTCACTGAATTGACCCATCACGATGCCATGGCCATTGGCATCGTGATGGCCCTCCAGCTTGCCCCGCCTCTTTTGCTTATGCTCTGGACCGGACTGATTGCTGACCGGGTTGAGAAGCATCGCTTTCTGCTTTTTACACAAGGTGCTCTGGGTGTGCTGGCTGTTGCACTGGGTCTTCTCGTCGTTACGGGATCGGTCCGTCTCTGGCAGGTGGATCTGTTTGCTTTCCTGAGTGGTTGTGTCGCCGCGTTTGACAGTCCTGTTCGTCAGACGTTTGTCGGTGAGTTGGTGGGAGAGACTGACCTTCCAAATGCCGTGGCCATCAATTCCATGTCCTATAATGCTGGACGGATGATCGGGCCTGCGGTCGCAGGGTTCTGTATTGCGGAAATTGGTTCAGGCTGGTCGTTTGTTTTAAACGGGCTTTCGTTTTTCGGTGTCATGGGCTCTTTGCTCTTTATTCGCCGTGAAGACCTGTTTCGGCATGCCAAAGCGAGAGAAACCGAGCGCAACGCCCTGACCAGCGGACTGCGCTACGTCTGGGCGCGCGAGGATCTTCGGACCATTCTGATTATGTTGTTCATTATCGGAGCGTTTGGTCTCAATTTCCCGATCTTTATTGCGACCATGGCAGTTGGCGTGTTTCACGTCGGCGCGCATGGCTATGGAATTCTGAATTCCGCCATGGCCGTGGGCACCATTCTGGGGGGCTTTCTGGCAGCAGGCCGTAAAAAGGCAGATTTTGATGTTCTGCTGAATGGCTCATTGATTTTTGGTGTGGGGTGCCTGTTGGGAGCATTGGCCCCGACATACTGGCTTTTTGCCTGCACGTTGCTCATTACCGGCGTATCATCTCTTACATTTACAGCCACCAGTAACAGCTTCATGCAGCTCTCGAGCGACCCATCCATGCGAGGGCGCGTGCTGGCTATCCGGTTTGCTGTTTTTGCAGGATCATCCCCATTTGGTGCCCCTGTTGTGGGATGGGTTGCCAATTATTTTGGGCCACGGTGGTCCCTGGGTGTCGGAGCACTGTCAGGGTTTTTGGCGGCAGTGGTGGCGTTGTTATACATCCTGCGCATGCGAGAGCAGCAGGGCGAGAAGCATTCGTGACCGTTCGCTGGAGAAAGCGGATTGCGGCAGCGGCGTTGGCTGGCGGTATTATATGTGCGAGTTGGTGCGCATGCGTTGCCGTAACGGGTATGCGTGCTTCTGCCAGCCCCGCAGAAATGGGCGTCATTTTCGGCACAGCCGTCACGGATGCGGGCGTGCCGAAGCCAGCGTTGCAGGACCGTCTGGAAACCGGATTGTTACTCTGGAAAGAAAAGCGCGTTCGGGAACTGATGGTGAGTGGAGCTGTGGAAACGGCCAATCATCAGGATGAAGCTGAAATCATGGCGCACTGGCTGGAAAATCACGGCGTTCCGGCAGAAGCGATCATCGTTGATTCACAGGGAAACAATACCTGGCTGACGGCTCTGCACGTTGCGCAGGAAGCGCCGGAAGGAGCAGTCGTCGTTTCGCAATGGTTTCACATCATGCGGGCAGAATGGGCATTGCGGCATGCTGGCGTGAAAGACGTGTCAGGTGCGTATCCGAAAGTCTTTCGGCTGCCTGAACTCTACTATTTGTTCCGGGAGGCCGTGGCGCTCCCGGTATACTGGGTGACGAAACCGGCGCCTGCTCAGTAGGGCACACCAATCTGTTCGATCGCTGTTGCGAGTGACGGAGCCAAGGGCATCATCGGTGCCAGAGTGGACTGGTAGGCATGGTAAAGGTCGCCCTTACCTTTGTAGATATGTTCTGTCGGCTCGCCTTCTGGGCTGACTTCGTTGAACCAGCTTCCAAAATCCCGATCGATCAGGGTTGTGTCGATATAATCCCAGATCGTGCGATACCAGTGCTCGTAATGTGGATTTCCCGTGCGCTTATACAGGTTGATCGCCGCAGTCAGCGCTTCTGCATGAGCCCAGTGGACGCGGGAAGGCACATGGGGTTTGTGATCCCAGTCAATTGTGTAAACCATTCCGGGAAGACCATCGACATTCCAACCTGATTTCATGCCGGTTTCAAAGAGCGCCTGTGCGTCATGAAGCATCCAGCCCGGTGCTGTTTCGCCTCTGCGGAGTAAAGCTGCTTCCAGTTTCACGGTCAGGTGAGACCATTCAACGAAATGGCCTGGTGTCATGCCGTAAGGGCGTAGATCGTCCGTAGGTTTGTCTTCATGATAATTCTGCAGCAGATCCCAATTTCGGTTGAAGTGCTCGGGCATTGCGAAGCCCTGTTGTGGGGCTAGTTCATGCACAAACCGGGTGACGATCCGCAGCGCGCGGCGCAACCACTTCACATCACCTGTAACATCCGCAAGAGCCATGAAGGCTTCTGTGGAATGCATGTTACTGTTGGCCCCGCGATAGTTTTCCTCGTCAGACCAGTCGTCTGCGAAGCTCTCGCGCATGACGCCTTCGTCTTCAGACCAGAAATGCGTCTCGATCTGATGGATGGCATCCTTGAGAAGTGCGTTGGCACCTTCCACCCCGATCAGAACAGCAGAGGACGCGGCAAGTGCGACGAATGCATGCAGATAGGCCTGCTTGCGTTCATGAGGCTGATCCGCGAAGTGGTTCCAGCCTCCGTGCTGCTGGTCCCGAAAGGATGTCATGAGCGCATTCACGCCATGTGCGACGAGTGGCGCGCTTCCTGGAATGCCCTGGAGTTCCGCAGTCGCATAAGCGTGGACGCATCGCGCAGTCAGGGTTGCTTCTGCCTTGGCGCCTTCAGGAAGATGACCTTCCATATCCAGCCCTGCAAAACCCCCGTCGATACAACCTTCCTTGCTGAAATCCAGCAACCGACGGCCCTGCATTTCGAGCCATGCCCGGTGAGATGGTCGGCGGATCCAGGCGTCTCTACTAAGCAGAATGGGGGAGAGGCGATCGGTCATAAAAACTCCATACTACGGTGGTAGTAGTCAGACAGTCTGATGAGGACGCATCAGCAGCGGTTGGGTTCCTGAGGGCCTCGTCGGCGGTACTCGCTCACGAACGCGCGGGGATGTGCGGAACTGTCTTGCGTCTGGAGGTTGCTTTGCCGATACATAACAACATGACAGAACGATCCCCGATCATTGTCGCCCCCAGCCTGCTGGCTGCCGACTTCGCCCGTCTTGGAGATGAGATTGCATCTATCTCCCGCGCGCCCTGGTTACATCTGGATGTAATGGACGGTCATTTCGTGCCGAATATCTCGTTCGGTCCTGGGGTGATCTCGGCCTTGCGAAAGCATACCGATGCGAAGTTCGACGTGCATCTGATGATCGATCCAGTGGATCCGTATCTGGAAGCAACAGCCAAGGCTGGCGCGGATCACATTACGGTGCACGTGGAAAACGCCCCCCATATTCACCGGACGCTTCAGACCATCCGTGCGCTTGGTTGCCGCCCGGGAATTGCGATCTGTCCGGGGACGCCGCCAGAAGCACTGTCAGAGGTGCTTGATCTGGTAGACATCATTCTGGTCATGACAGTGAATCCCGGGTTTGGCGGCCAGAGCTTCCTGGAAAGCCAGCTGCCAAAAATCCGAACCCTGTCGCGCATGATTGAAGACAGTGGACGCGATATCGTGCTGGCGGTTGATGGCGGCATTGACCCGGTCACGGCGCCCAAAGTGGTGGCTGCCGGCGCGCGGATGCTGGTGGCAGGGTCAGCCGTCTTTGGTAAGCCGGACCGTGACTCAGCCATTCATGCACTTGAAGGCCCGTTCAAGGAAGACAGCGCCTGATGCCCATTCGTCGCTGGATTCAGGACGCACGACTTTCACTCGCACGACTGCCCGTTGGTGGCGGAACTTCAGAGGGACCGGTTTATATTTATCGTGACCCGTGGAAGGGGGACGCCGAGCAGGGCGCCCGCTTTGTCGCGGGTCGCTTTCGGTTTGAGCGGCAGGACTACGATCTGCCGCGCGGAAAGTGGGAACGTGGCCCTTGGCCGGAACCTGCAAAACAGTGGCTGCAAAGTTTTGCATGGCTACGGGATCTGCGCGCCTTAGGCAGTGACGATGCCCGCATGACGGCCCGCGCGCTTGTCGCGGACTGGGTATCGCATCCTCCAACGGATCCGTTGGTCAAGGATGCCTGCGTAACAGGTGCGCGCCTCTCATCCTGGCTGGCAAACCACGAGTTCTGCCTGGCGTCAGCGGACCGTAAACTTCAGCAAAAAATCATGGACCGGATGCTGGTAGAGGGGCGGACCATCGCCGCCCTTTTGCCGCTGGAACCGCAAGGCTGGCGCGGGCTGACGGCCTTGCGTGGCCTGCTTGCTGCGGCTCTGGCTATGCCGGATCACAGCGGGTTCATGACGCGCTTCCTGCGTTACCTTCCAGCGGAAATTGAACGTCTGATTCTTTCCGATGGGACGGTTGCTGAGCGGTCTCCGGAAGCACAATATCAGACAGCGCGTGAGCTGGCAGAAATGTCCGTGATGTTCCGCACAGCGCATTCGAGCGTACCGCCCTTTATTGATGTGGCCCTGGACAGAGTCTGCCCGGTGTTGCGTGCCATGCGTCATGGTGATGGTGGTCTGGCCGTTTTTAATGGTTCCAACGAGCGTTACAGCGCGATGGTGGAAGATGTTCTGGCGCAGGGCTCCAGGCAGAAGCTGATTGCTCCTGCCATGCATCAGGGGAAATTTACCCGGCTGGCGCTCGGGAAGTCTCTGCTGATTGTGGATAGCGGTGCGCCTCCACCGACCAGTTATGATCAGGCAGCGCATGCTGGCACGTTGTCTTTCGAGTTTTCAAACCAGCGGCATCGTCTTTTCGTCAATTGCGGCAGTGCGCAGGTGGGGGCATGGGCGCAGGCGCTGAGGGCCAGTGCAGCGCATACGGTTCTGGTCGCGGATGGTCTGTCGTCCTCAGACTTCGGGCCTGAAGGGCATGTCACGCGGCGTCCGGCGCATGTCACATGCGAACATCAAAGCAGTGGGGAAGCCCATTGGCTGGATCTGTCTCATGACGGGTATCATCCGCCGCTTGGTATGAAGTGGACGCGGCGTCTCTATCTTGGGGCAGACGGAGAAGACCTGCGCGGGCAGGAAGTTCTTGAAGGTGAGCGTGAGACGCCATTTGCCCTGCGGTTCCATATTCACCCGGACGTGCATGTCACACGGGACGACGAAGATATCATTCTTCAGGTGGGCGGCATGATCTGGCGCTTCCGTCAGAAGGGCGGCATGCTACTGCTCGAAGATGACGTCTATCTGGCGCGCGGTCGGCGCGAAAAGACCAAGCAGATCGTTATTGCTTCTCTCAGGCGCGTTGTTCCTGCGGCGGAAGAGGTAGCCGAGAATGGTGGAGAAGCGCAGGAAAATGCCAAACCTGCGGCACCTTCAAAACCACTTCAGGTTGTCTCCCAGACAGTAACCTGGCTTCTGGAACGTATCCCGGAATAAAGGTGCTGTTGTGAAAATCCTTGAAATCACAAATGTTGATTTCTCCCTGCGCCAGTTCCTGTTTCCCTTGATGAAGGCGCTTCGTGCCGCCGGGCATGAAGTTCAGGGGGCCTGTGCGGAAGGTCCACATCTTGCGCCAGTACGGGCAGATGGGTTTGTCGTTCATGCCGTGCCGATGGCGCGGTCATTGTCACCGGTTGCACAGCTTCGCGCGTTTGTCGCGCTGATCCGGCTTATTCGCCGGGAGAAGCCTGACGTCGTGCATGGACATATGCCCATCAGTGGCATTCTGGCGAGGTTTGCTGCACGTCTTTGTGGTGTCAGGATCATTGCCTACACCTGTCATGGCTTCCTGTTCAATCAACCTGGATCTTTGGCCCGCCGGTTGCTCTCCGTTGTTCTGGAATGGGCTGCAGGTCGGATCACGGATCTGTACATGACCGTCTCGGTTGAAGAGGCACGGGATGCACGACGCCTGCACCTGAATGCGCATCCCGTTGCTATTGGTAATGGCCGTGACCCCAAGCGCTATCATGCCAATCCCTTGGTACGGGCCCGTATTCGTAGAGAGTTGGGTGTTCCGGAAGATCGCCCCGTGGTCATCGTGGTTTCGCGACTGGTGCGCCACAAAGGCCATCCGGAGCTTCTACGAGCCATGGAAGATGTGCCAGGAGCCGAACTCTGGGTTGTGGGGGAACGGCTGCCATCTGATCATGGCGATGCCCTCGGGCCCGCGTTTGACAGAGCCAGACAGCTTTTGGGCCCGCGGTTGCGGATGCTGGGTTATCGGGAAGATGTGCCGGATCTTCTTGCCGCCGCAGACGTGTTTGCGCTTCCAAGCCACTTTGAAGGGCTTCCCATGTCCGTCATTGAAGCGATGCTGACGGAATTGCCTGTAGTGGCGACTGATGTTCGCGGTCCACGAGAACAGGTCGTCGATGGACAGACCGGCTTTCTGGTGCCTCCCGGCCTCTCTGCGCCATTGGCCCGCGCGCTGAGAACAGTGACACAGGATCTACCTCTGGCGCGTGCTATGGGAGAGCGAGGACGTCAGCGCGCAGTTGCGTCCTATAGCGAAAAACGGATCATGGACCTCGTGGTGCGTCTGATCGAGGCTGAAGCGCGGTAGACGTTTTTCTCGAAATTCTCTGGTATTTCCTGGTTATTCCGAAATTTTGATTTTCGCCTTTTAGGAAAACAACGAGAATAGGCACGTTCTATTTGGAGAGGGACGATGTCTGACGAAACGAGTGTTCAGACTGACGGGAATAGCCGGTCAGGTGTTCTTCTGGCGCGCCGCACGGTTCTTTCGGGGGCGGCGGGGCTGGTCTGTCTTGGGGCTGTCAAAGCCAAAGCGGCTCAGCCGCAGGGGGCAGTAGAACCGCCGAGTGTTGTCAGCCAGCCACCTAGAGCGTGGGGCGAGAAAGCAGGTCCCAGTTATCTGCCTGATCCTGACGTGATTGCGATAGATCCCTCGTTTCGTGATCTGACGTATTTCGCGGCTCCCATTCGTCGCGTGTGGGATCAGGGCGGCTGGCTGGAAGGTCCTGCATGGAGCAGTGAAGGGCGCTTTCTGGTTCTCAGTGATGTTATTCGCTCCCGTGCGTTACGCTATATTTGGGAAACCGGAGAAATCACGGATTTCCGCCCCGATGGCTATGCAGCTAATGGGAACTGTTTTGATTTCGATGGCCGACTTGTTGTCTGTGAAGATTTTTTCCGGCGCGTCGTACGGTGGGAGCACGACGGAAGCGTCAAGGTTCTCGCGGATAAGTTTGACGGGAAGGGGTTAAATTCCCCCAACGATGTTGTGCCTCACCCCGATGGAAGCTTGTGGTTCACGGACCCCGGTTACGGCACGAACATTACGGAAGGTCATGCGGATGAACCCGGTGGGCCCACCAATCCGGACGGAAAAATCCGTTGGAATATTGGCCGTGAACTGACGGGTGAAATTGGCGGGACCAAACGACAAAGTGACCACGTCTTTCGCATCGCCCCGGATGGAACGCTTCAGGCCGTTTTGCAGGAAAAGGATCTATTTGATCCGAACGGGCTGTGTTTTTCTCCCGACTACAAAAAGCTCTACGTTGTTTCGACGCCTAAAGGGCCGGGGCAGAAAGCGGGTGGCGATCAGGCCATCCATGTCTATGACGTGAATGGCAGCAGCCTTACCAACGGGCGCATTTTTGCGGACATGAAGCTGAATGGCGCACAGATGAACCCGGATGGCATTCGTGTGGATGTATTCGGGAACTTGTGGTGTGGCGCGTCGGGTCCGCTCGGCTTATGCGGGGTGTTTGTTTTCAATCCGGCTGGCAAGCTGATTGGTCGGCTTCGGTTGCCTCAGGGGTGTTCGAACCTGACATTCGGTGGCCCAAAACGCGACCATCTGTTCATGTGCGCAGCCGGGTCACTGTTTGTGCTGCAGGTTGGCGTGCAGGGATTTGCGCCGTCCTGAACCGTCGTTGCCGGCTGAGGTCAGAGCCAGCCGTTCTGTCGGGCGACACGCCCGGCTTCAATCCGGTTACGGGCATCGAGTTTCTGAACAATTTCCGAGAAGTAGTTACGGACTGTCCCGGCGGACAGGGAGAGCTCTTCGGCAATCTCCTTGTTCGTGCGCCCGGCTTCAGCCAGACGGAGCATGGACCGTTCACGGTCTGACAACGGGTCGGGCAGGGCATCCCAGACAGACTCTGCCAGATCTGACGCAATAGCCCGGCCACCAGCAGCGACTTTCCGAATAGCATCGGCGAGTTGCGTAATCGGGGCATCCTTGAGCATGTATCCCCGCACGCCTGCCTGAAGAGCACGGCGCAGATATCCGGCACGGCCAAAGGTTGTCACGATCATGACACGGCTTGGAAGGCCCTGCTCCCGGATTTTTTCTGCCAGTTCAATGCCTGTCATGTTCGGCATTTCGATGTCCGTGATGATGACATCCGGGCGCAGGTCGGCCGCGAGCTGGAGCGCCCGTTGTCCATCTGGTGCGCGCCCCACGATCTGAATGTCTTCTTCAAGGCCAAGAAGCGCTTCAAAAGCATCCAGAAGCATGGCTTGGTCTTCTGCCAGAATAAGGCGGATCATGGGGTAATACTCGCTGTGAGTCGGAGGCCGCTGGAGGTATGGCTTAGCATTAAGGAGCCTCCCGCAGCGGCAAGACGTGTTCTCATGCCACGAAGGCCGTTTCCTTCCTGTGGAGGGGCCGGAGACCGGCCTGACTGCTGGGCGCCATCATCTTCAATGCGAATGGCACAGGGTTGACCCGCAGCATCACAGTCAAAACTGATGGTGCAATGTCGCGCACCGGAATGACGGATCACATTCGTGACGGCCTCTCGCAATGCCATCGCGAGAACGCTGCTTTGTGGGTGATCTTCGAGACGCTCAGCGTGATGAATGGTCAGACTGATGGACGCTGCTTCAAGCGCCTTGCGGGCGCGCTCCAGCTCATGCTGAAGGGACGCACCATTCATGCCGGTGACAGCCTCGCGGACTTCTTTCAAAGACGTTCGGGCAATCTGTGTGATGTCCTGAAGTTCTCGCTGTGCGCGTTCGGGGTGCGTCTCGAACAGGCGGTTGGCCAACTCGGCTTTGACTGAAATGACCGTCAGGGAATGGCCCAGAAGATCATGTACATCCCGCGCGATACGCTCGCGCTCTGCTGTGGCGGCCAGAGTCCGGATTTCGTGTTGTGCCTTGCGGAGTTGCAGGTTTTGCAGGCCAAGCTTCCACTGCATCCACGTCCCGATATAGGTGATGATGCTAAAGAAGGCCCCGATGCTCGCGTGGAGCATGGATTTGTCCTGAAGCCAGACAAACGCGAACAGGGCGATCTGCAAACATACAATTGTCAGGACAGCTTGCCGCATCTGCCTGAAACAGGCGCACATGGCGGTGGCATAAATATTGAAGACCAGCCAGTCGCCCTGCGTCCATGCGGTCGCAAATCCGATAAGGGCCGTGAAGATGATTTCTGGCAGCCCATAATACCGGTCATTGCGGTAAGGCGCGAAATACAGCAGCAGGAAAATGCCTGTTGCCCCAGCAGAAAACAGGGCTGCCGGAAGGGTGGGTGCTCCATGGATCAACCAGGGAATAGGGTAGATCAGAAGATAAACGAGATAAGAGACCCGATACCGGTTGAAGCTCGGCCAGTTGTCTTCCTTGTTTCCAGGAAGCGGGATGAAGGTCTCTATTTCTGTCATGAGGGCAAGGCGTTCTTCGGCAGAAAGGACAGGGTTCCGGAATTGCGCAGACGGATAACGGCACCGACCCAGATGGCCAGAGCAGTTCCAAAGCCTGCAACTTCAAGATGTAGCGGTTCTGGAAGCAGGAAAGAAAGAGCTGACACGCTGACAATCACAAAACCCATGATGACGTGAATGGGTTCGTGCATCGCGCGGCCCATAGGGATGTACGAAAGGCCAATAATGCATCCGAGCAGCGGGTAAAGCAGTTCCGGATGATGCGTGCTGCGGACGGAGGTAATCATTACAGTAATGGCAATGATGCGCATGATCTTTACACGGCGCAGCAGGGCCGCGTCCCAAATGCGCTCGGGGCGACACTGGATCAGGTCGCGTCTGGCAAACCCGGCAAGCAAGGCTAGCGTGATGACAGCAATCGGGATGGCCATGGCCATTGTGGAGACATGCGCTGCCATGGCCCCGCGTGCTGCCCAGACGACGGCGAACAGCAGTCCGGCGGCATCGGTGGAAAGAGCTTTCCAGTTTTTCTGATTTGTCACGACCGCGGACTCCACTGTTTCGGAAAGATTATGACACAAGCCATGATCCGAAACAGTGAAGGACGTCATGACAAGGTCATGACATCTGTCAGATTCAGACCGGACGGATAAGAATGTGCTTCTTTTTGCCGGAAGAGACCTTCAGCGTGCCTTCCCGCAGATCCTCGAGCGTGAAGACCTGGTTTTCATCGGAAATGACGACGTCATTGACGCGGCCACCACCGCCACGGATCAGCCTACGGGCCTCCCCGCCACTGGCGGCCAGTCCGGCCTCCTGAAACACGCGGAACGCCGGTAGACCTTCGGCCAGCATATTGGCGGGAAGATCGATTTCCGGAAGAGCTGCCGTTGTGGAGCCCTGTTCGAAGACCTTGCGGGCCGTCTCGGCAGCCTCTTCTGCAGCCGTGCGTCCGTGACAGATCGCAGTCGCTTCCGTGGCGAGGATCTTCTTGGCCTCGTTGATCTCGGCCCCTTCAAGTGCGCCCAGTCGCTCGCATTCTTCCACAGGCAGATCCGTGAAAAGTTTGAGGAAGCGGCCGACATCGGCGTCTTCCGTGTTGCGCCAGAACTGCCAGTAGTCAAAGACCGAGCGCTTCTCGGCACGGAGCCATGTGGCGCCCTGTGCGGACTTGCCCATCTTCACGCCGGACGACGTGGTGACGAGAGGCGTGGTGAGACCAAACACCTGCTTGCCATCAGTGCGGCGCGTCAGGTCGATACCGGCAACAATGTTGCCCCACTGGTCCGAACCGCCCATCTGAAGCACCGCACCATGGCGACGGTTCAGTTCACGGAAATCGTAAGACTGGAGGATGGAGTAGTTGAACTCTAGGAACGTCAGACCCTGCTCACGGTCCAGACGCTGCTTCACACTCTCGAAAGACAGCATACGGCTGATGGAGAAATGAACGCCGACGTCCTGTAACAGGTTGATGTAGGACAGCTTGTCCAGCCATTCCGCATTATTGGCGAGGATCGCGCCGCTGGATGGGTCTTCATCGCTGAAGGTGATGAACTGACGCAAGGACTGCTCAATGCCGGCAATGTTGTGCGCGATGGTGTCGTTCGTCATGAGCGAACGGGCTTCGTCACGGAAGGACGGATCACCGATTTTGGCTGTCCCGCCGCCCATTAGAGCGATCGGGCGATGACCATGCTTCTGCAACAGGCGCAGCGCCATAATGGACATAGCATTGCCGACATGCAGGGAGTCTGCCGTCGGGTCGAAGCCTACATAGGCAGTAATTGGTCCAGCCAACATGGCTTCATCGAGGGCGTCGAGGTCGGTGCACTGGAAAATCAGGCCGCGTGCCTGGGCTTCGAGAAGGAACGGACTCTTTGGCATGGATCGGTCTTGCTGCTGCGCTGTCGGAAAAGGGGAAGGCCTGTCTATCATAACATCACGCAAAGCACGACCATGTGCCCCATGACACCGGACGCAACGGGATGGTCATTGTTTGTCGCTTGAATGACGGCACCGTCGGTCACTAGAGATATGTTATATCGTAACATAATGTCTGAGTGTGTATCCCCCATGTCTGTCCGTCCTTTTCGGAAAGCTGTTCGTCCTTTTTATCCGGCTCTGATTGGCAGCATGATGTGGAGCCCTGCCGTCTTTGCAGATGACCGGACAGAGACCCTCAAGTCCTCGAAGTCCGAGGATATTGTTGTAACGGGATCTTATCTTGGAGGGGCGGGGAACAAGACCGCCAATCCGGTTCAAATCATTTCGGCGAAGGATATTCAGAAAACCTCGGCTATCTCCCTTGGAGACTATCTGACGCGTCTGCCCTCTGTCGGCTCATCAGGAACACCCAATACCCGCACGAACGGCGGTGGGGGTGTGTCCTGCACAGACCTGCGCAATCTGGGGCAGGGGCGTGTTCTGATCCTGATTGATGGCAAGCGCACCGCGATGAATGCTGGCTCGGAATGTGTGGATCTCAACGCTATTCCCGTGCAGCAGATCGACCGGATCGAGATCCTGAAGGATGGGGGGTCCGAGCTTTATGGAGCGGATGCTGTCTCAGGCGTCATCAATATCCGGCTGAAACATGATCTGACGGGTGGAAACCTGACGATCAAGGGCGGCATCACACAATATGGAGACAGTCGATCCGGGCTGATTTCTGGCTACAAGGGCTTCAATTTCGATCATGGCCGCGGCAACGTCACCCTGTTTGGTCAGTACGATACGACTGGACCGATTTCTTCACGGGATCGACGATGGGCTGCGCTGCCGCAGAACGACAATCCGGCTTCTGGAGCGCCAGGTTTTGGCTCCTCCATTATCCCATCAGGCGTGGCGTTTAACCCGGTGACAGGCAAGCGCATGGTCCCTGACGGCAATGGCAGTTTTCGGGCCTTTCAGTCTTCAGATCTGTATAACTTCGCTGAAGGCTCAATGCTTCAGAACTATCATCAGAATGCGGCCTTGTCTGGTGATGCCCATTACGATCTGAACTCACACATCACGCTGTATTCCAACGTTCGTTACAGTCACACTACGGCGTCCCGGCAGCTTTCCCCCTCTCCTGTGCAAGGGAGCATCCCGCCTTCCAGTCTTCCGTCTTCCTGGATCATTCCAGCGGATAGTCCTGATAATCCATGGGGTAAGGATTACGCTGTGACGAAGCGGATGGAAGATGTCGGATACCGGCAAAATGATTTTGCTGTGGATACCTGGACGGTCATTGGTGGTGCCAAAGGACGCATTGTCGGGGACTGGCAGTATGATGCCTCCATGACTTACGGCGTCAGTCAGTTGACGGCGCAGACGCAGAACATGGTCAACTATCGACACCTTTTGGAAACGACAGGCACAGAGCAGCTTGATCCATCCAGTTCGTCGAGTGCGGTGCGATATAACCCTGATATCTGTGTGGCAGCGTCAGGATGTGTTCTGCAAAACCCATTCGCACCGTATTCAGAGCAGGCTGCAAATTACGCCCGGTTTACGCAGCGCGACCACGCGGATTACCAGATGCGGGACGTCAATCTGCGTTTCCACAACAACCATGTTCTGAGCCTGCCATACCGTCACGGCGGTCAGATCGGTCTCGCATTCGGGATGGAACACCGGAGCGAGCAGCTAAGCTACAAGCCTGATCCAGTTGTGGAGCGTGGGGACTCAACAGGCGCAACTACGGCTTATACGGGTGGCGGTTTTCATGTGACGGAAGGGTATGTCGAAGGGAAAATCCCGCTTCTCGAACATGCTTTTCTGGCCCGGGATCTGACTGTGGATCTTCAGGGCCGTGTCTCGGCCTATAATACATTCGGGACGACGAAGAACTGGAAGGTCGGGCTGCACTGGGCGCCTGTTCAGGACGTAGCTTTCCGCGCGACGCTGGGAACGTCCTACCGGCAACCCAGCATCTACAGTCTCTACGGCGGTCGCACGCTGAGCTATCCGTCTGCGTCGGATCCATGCAGTCAGGCGGGAGCTTACGGTGTGCGGGCTGGGACGGTTCGGGCAAGGTGCCTGTCTGAAGGGATCAACCCCGAGACGTTCAGTTCGGCGTTCGTGGGGCAGTTGCCCACGCTGTCGGGCGGAAATGCGGCTTTGAAGCCAGAAACTGGCCGCACCTATACAATCGGAACAGTCGTCACGCCGCATTGGGTGCCGCATCTCTCGCTGTCTGTCGAATACTGGCACTATACGTTGCAGAACATGATTTCAGCACCGGGCACTCAGTATATTCTGGACGGATGCTATACGGGAACGGAACCACAGCTTTGCTCGCTGGTTTCGCCACGGTCCACAAGCGGGCAGCTTACGGCGATTTCTGCCGTTCAGCAGAACCTTGGTGGCCTGCGGACGAACGGTCTGGATATCGACCTGACATACCGGATGCGTCTCGGGCGGCAGGACAGTCTGTCCCTGTCCGAAAACTATCAGCAGTTGATCGGGTATTTCCAGCAGTACACGCCGGGCGGGGCGTGGCGGAATTATACAGGACGACTGCTCTATCTGTCTGGCAGCGGGATGCCGCGTGAGCGGAGCTACACTACGGTCAGCTGGCAGCATGGCGCGTTCAGCATGACCTACATGGTGCAGTATATTGGCGGGATGCACTGGAATGACGGCACGAACGATCTGGCACCGCAGACGGCCGGGCGTACGCGGTCACCGGGCGTCTTCCTTCAGGATGTGACGGTGGGATATCGAGCGGGTCGATGGACGGTTAATACGGGCATCAACAACCTGTTCAACAGGCAACCGCCTTTCGTGGTGGATGGGGCATCCAATACGGCTGTGGCGCAGTATTCGGGCTTTATTCCTGGCCGCTATGTGTTTGCACAGGCAGGTGTGGATTTCTGAGAGGTATAAAAAGAGAGGCGTCCACGTGTGACGCCTCTCTCGTTTCAGTCCGGGTATTCAGTCTGGACTGACCTGCCCATATTCACTTGTACAGGCAGGGGTTCGCATAAGTTTTTCAGTGCTTGATGGCATCTGGCAGAGCGTAAACCACAAGCTGGTCCGTAACCGGTGTCATCATGAAGTGATGTCCCCCTGCCATGATGGCAACGTATTGGTGGCCGTTGGCTTCGTAGGTCATCGGGTTGGCCTGACCGCCGCCTGGGAGCACCGCACTCCACACGACCTTGCCGGTGTGCTCGTCAATGGCACGGATCTGGTTATCCGTAGCCGCTGCAATGAACACCAGACCACCAGCCGTCACGACAGAACCGCCATTGTTCGGTGTTCCAATCTCCCATGACAGGCCGGTGGGGAGCCCCCAGGGGCCATTGGCACGAGCTGTTCCCAGCGGATGCTGCCACAGCACTTTCTGACCGTGCTTCATGTCGATCGCCGTGATCATCCCGTAAGGCGGCCGATGGCACAGCATCTTGGTGAACGGGTCCCAGAAAGGGGCAATGGCGATCGCATAAGGTGTGCCTTCCATCGGGCCATTGCCTTCCGCCGCCCCGGCACCCGGTTTGTAATGCGGATCGTCGATCGGCATCAGTTTCAGGGCATCGGCCTTCCGGCGGGTGATGAGCTGGGCATACATTGGTGATGCATTCCAGTTGGCAATCAGGATGCCGGTGTTTGGGTCGTAGGACATGGAGCCCCAGTCACTGCCACCATTGTTGCCGGGGTACATGATCCATGGCTTGTCCAGACTTGGGGCCGTGAACTCACCGTCATAATGCGCGCTGCGGAATTTGATCCGGCAGTAGAGCTGATCGATCGGAGACATGCCCCACATGTCTTTTTCGCGAAGCTCTGGCATCCGAAGGGCAGGCATGCCGACAGACCAGGGCTGCGTCGGCGCGCGGCTGTCACCGGGCACATGTCCTGCTGGAGCAGGGCGCTCCTCCACGGGCAGGATTGGCTTGCCCGTCCTGCGGTCCAGCACAAAAGTCTGGCCACGTTTGGTTGGAACAATCAGAGCCGGTGCCAGCATGCCGTCTGGCCCCCGAAGGTCCATCATTGTGACCTGGGAACCCATGTCATAATCCCAGACATCCTTGCGGGTCGTCTGATAGACCCAGCGTGGGGAGCCTGTTTTGACATCGAGAGCAACGATCGACGTGGAAATGGCATTTTCTGCTGGGCTACGCAGCCCGCTGTAGTAGTCGCCGCCAGCATTGCCAGTCGGGACGTACACAAGGCCCTGTGCATTATCTCCGGTCATGGCCGCCCATGAATTCGGCGTGCCACGGCTATAATGGCGATTTCCCGTTGGCTGGCTGTGATCGTCAGGATTGCCAACATCCCATGCCCAGACAAATTTTCCGCTTTCCGCATCGTAACCACGGATCACACCAGATGGTGCCCAGCGACGCTGACCATCCAGCACCTCATGATTGACGATGACAACACCGTTCACCACAGGCGGCGGAGCCGTTATGGCCACGAAGCCGGGGACGGATTCACCCATGCCCTGCATCAGGTTGACCTGTCCGTTATGGCCAAACGCGGGGCAGAATTCACCTGTTGCCGCATCGACGGCCACGAGGCGCATATCCAGTGTGCCTTCAATAATGCGGTTGTGGCAGGGCTGACCCTCGGGCACGGCAGCAGACGTGAAATACGTCACGCCCTTGCAGGCTGCCGTGTAGGGAATGGACTCGTATTTGACGTTCAGATTACGGCGCCAGATCTCTTTTCCAGTCACCGGGTCCAGCTTCATGATGTCGTTCTGAGCTGAGCACATGTAGAGGCCGTCACCCACCTTGATGGGTGTGGTTTCAGCCGCCCATTTATTGGTCTGACCCGGACGTGGATAGCTGCCCGTATGGTAGGTGAATGCAACCTTCAGGTTGTTGACCGTCTCGGGGGTCAGTTCTGTCAGAGGCGAATAGCGCGTCTGGTTATCGTCACGGCCATAGGCCGGCCAGTCTTCATGCGATGGGCTTGCACTCTGTTGGGGCGCCATGGCTGGAATTTCGGAAATGTCGATTGATCCGATATTCGGCAGGTTTGCAGCATTTACGCCGGGAGCCTGCGGGGCATACGGAGACGGTCCGGCAAAATAGCTTGAATCCGCCGGTGTGTTTTCCTTGGGTTCGTCGGCGTTGCCCGGGCCGGGAATAGTCGCCGAAGGTGGCCCCCCAGAGCCTGCGGGAGCGAACTGAGCGTGGGCGGCGAGAGGCGAACAGGCGAGCGCGAGGCCTGCGGCTGTTGCGAGAAGGTGAGACCGACGCATCAGACGGCTCCTCTGAGTGTACGGCGGGATTCCAGGCGGCGAAGGACCGGAATGGTCAGGACCACCAGAATGCCGAGAATGGTCGGGCCGAAAGCGCGCGGCAGAAGGTCAATCGGGCTGACCCCGACTTCCCACAGGGACCAGACCCATGTGTAGGCCAGGGCGCCGAGGTACAGGAATGCGCCAAGCGTGCGGCCCATCACCATGAACACCCCGCTGGCAACCAGCACGATCCCGCAAATGACGTAGTAAACAGAGCCGCCCAGCATCGCGAGGTCAGCCCCCATGATGACAAAGATCAGGCCCACAAGAAGAATAACGACCCCCAGAAGCAGCGTCAGCCACTCCGTCAGAGTCTTCGTGCCGTTACGGACAGCCATGGACGTGTTCTCCGGTAAGGGATGTGCTGTTTCTGCCGCAAGAATTGATTTTGGAATGATTCATGATCCCGGTTTCCATGTGTGGTCTTAGAAAGTAATTCCGGTTTCGAAATCCAGTATCAGTGGATTTTTGTACCGGTTGGTCCCGCCTGTGCTCCAGATGTACTGGGCGCCAGGACGGATCAGCAGCCATGGGGTGGGGCGCCATCCGTAGTTCAGTTCGATGGCATGTTCGCCACTTGGGCGGTAAAGACCGGTGGCGCCATTTTTCTGAAGTTCTGCGACCCAGTTGGCCATCTTGGCGTTCACCCAAAGAAACTTCATGCCGAGGCTAACTGTGTCATCCGGGCGACTTTTGAACGTGCCTTTGCGTGTCAGGCCCCAGTCGACAAAGTATGGCGCGATGGCCGTTCTTGGATCACCCCAGGTGAAGGACGCAAAAAACGATGTGCCGCGATGCGCATCCCCTGCGTCGCGCTGGATCATGCGATCGAACTGGAACCATCCGCCGAAGCGTCCCCTGACTTTCGCTGTTGGTGCACTAACTAGATAGTTACTTGGAATTTCAAACATTCCATATTGGGAGTACACATTGTTGACCTGTGACGTATCCCAGTATCCGCCGATCTTGACGTTGGTCTGCAGGGGGCCACTGTAATCGTCTTTTCCGCCCTGATGCCAGACAAGCTGGAAGGGCAGAAAGGTGCCGGTGGCGCCGTGCAGGTTCATCTTCCACCCGTTATGGGTGTTTCCAATCGTCGGATCAGCAGAATAGACGCCAAACTGAATGGAATAATGGTTGTTTCCGGCAGGGTAGAATTTCACCCATGCTCCGGGATGGGCCGTCGGATAGTATCCATAGCCTGAGTTGTAAGCGATGGACTGTGGCATGCCGCAGATGGCGTTGGTCTGGAACTGACAGTAGTTGTTCATGCCCCAGTAGATGGACCATGTTTCGAAGTCAGTTTCAGAGTTGATTTCGCCGATTGTCGTTGAAACGTAGCGGTTCCAGTTCATCTCCCAAGACAGCAGAGATAAACGCACTGTGGGAGAGCCATAGATTTCCTGCGGACTGTTTAGTGCAGGAAGTTTTGCACCGAGGCCCTGTCCCGCGCGGGAGGTCACGATGAAGTGGAACAGGCCGATGCTGTAGCCTGTGAGCTTCTTGAGATCGAAATCAAAATTCAGGCCGATTTCGTGTGCGTACCTCACATTCTGGGACTTGCCGCCCATCGGGTTGCCAGCAGAATCCTGAAAGTAATGGCCCGTGATGTTCACGCCCTTGTCCGTCAGCCATGGGCGCCAGCCGCCCCAGTCCCCGGTCATGGTGCTTTGCTTCATCCAGTCATGCAGGCTGGCGGGAAGAAAGGACTGATCCGTTGTTATCGGCTGGGCAAGGTCGTTCACGCCAGGTTGGGATGGTGTGACGGTTACGGGCTTGGGAGCAGGACGGATGGTCTTGATACGGGTTTTTGCATTGCTCCTGTAGCGAAGGGCTGCATGTTCCGAGGTTGTTCGCTCATCCTCGGATACGGTTGCGGTGGAAGATTGCGCCCGTGCAGTGCCTGTGGTGAAGGCAAATCCTGACGTAATGGCGCAGACCAGTCCCAGCGATTTGACCCATTGTCTCTCGAACGGCTGCATATTCTCAACGGCCGGGCGGGCCGTGTCCCAACTCTGCTTAAGTAACGGACCGTTCCGTTACATGAACATGAATCTATCTCACGAGACGGACGAGGCCCGGGAATGACAAAGAAGAGAGAAGTTTTACAGACGCTCTGTCTGTGATTTGGAAGAAAGGGTTCTATTTGTTTTCATTAATGTTTTTCTGGGAAAGACCGCCAAAATCCATTTGAGCGGTCATAATCCAAAGGCAGGATCACGCTTGCGTGTTCCTTCGCACAAGGCCTGCCTGGTGAAGGTCCTATTCGGTTTCGTAGGGCCAGTCTGCCTTGCTGAGACTGCGAGGCGCAAGGACATAGGCCACGCAGCCCAGAGCTATGGAAAGTCCTGCAATTACGCCCGCAATGCGTGTTCCCATAATGAATGGGTTGCAGGTTTGCAAAAGGAAGATCGGAATGAAATTGAAGGCATAAACAACGCCCTTCCATGGATTTCCGCTCACCAGAAAAGGAAGAGCCCCGCAGAGGGCAAAGCCAAGCGCCAGCCCCATAAATTCCAGACTGAACACCAGAGTGTCGCGCAGAGCGAATGATGTAATCAGGGCGTATGGAATGATCAGGCTGAGAACACGCAGCGGTATCGTGACGGACAGGCGGGAAAGCTTTGCCGAAAAGACAGACCGGACAAAGGAAAGACGGTCGCCAAAACGCCCGGTAATCAGCAGGAGAGGCCAATGCTGCCGTTGGGTAAGCCAGTTGTCGCTAACGGCGATCATCGCGCCTGCGCTGAAGACAAGTGGCTTCCAGCATGCTGCGAAACTCTTATGAGTGAAGAGCGACATTCCCATTGCCGATATGGACATCAGAACAGGAATGAACAGGCAGCTTAGCAGGATGTCAGTTTTGAGTGTCAGAGGTGAGGTCGGTGCCAGCAGCATCTGGCGAAGCTGATAGAATGTGATGGGTTTGCGGGCCCGTATCTTTGCTTTGCCATAAGGAAACTCCGGCAGCGCGTCTTTCAAAGACGCAGAAGCGTCGAGAGCATGCGGAGTAGCTGGAGCACCGTGAAGGCGGTTGGGCAGGGAGAGAATACTGACGATCATGACCAGCAAAAGACAAACATCTGCTGGAATGGTGAGGATGGGTGGACGCGTCAGAAGCCATAGGCTGGCATTTGAGAGGAGGAGGAGGCCGAATTGCCCCAGTATCAGGATGCCCCCTGCCAGACTGATCAGAAAGCGTAGTTTCTGGGACTGGCCTTGGGGCGGGACGTACCACTGCAGCACGGTAGGGATTGAATTGAACAGCACAAAGAAGAGGGCGTCGTGGAACGGAATGGGCGCAAAACTCAGGGCGGTGCTGAGCAGTAAGACGGACACGACATCCACGATGCAGACTGCTCTTGCTTCCGCTAAAGCCAATCCGGGAATAGCAGGAGCCTGAGCTGCACCGATCTGTCTTGTAGCGTGCAGTTGCAGGCAGTTCTGGATGAACATGGATGTGAGGATGAGACTGACAACATTGGCGTGCGACAGAGCCTGCTCAAATGTCTCATGCGTCAGAAGCCTGTGCAGCCTCCGAAGATCCATTAAGGACGTAAACAGAAAGAACCCAACTGAAATCAGCAGGTAGTTTGCCCGAAGGAATACGGGGCTGGCGTAGAGTTGCAGGGCTCGCCAGAGGTCAGACCATTCCTGCCGGGTGAGGGAGAGGCTGCCCATGGTCAATGCTCCCGCGGAGCCGTGATTTCAAGAAAGGCGTCTTCAAAATCGGGAATGGAAACGGATGTTCCGTCAGGAAGGGCGAGGTCCTCGGTCCATCCGTGAGCAAGAATGCCGCTCTCCCGCTGCCCGAGTATCTGGCATGGCAGAGTGTGCAGTACTTCCGGAGTGCTGTGATCGAGCCACCGGGTCTGTGTTCGGAAAATTTCGGCAGACACATCCAGAACAAGATGGCCTTGCCGAACAAACAGCAGGCGTGAGCACAGACGTTCGAGATCTGACAGAATATGTGATGAAATCAGAATACTGGCGCCAACGCGCGTTGCATAACTGCCCAGCAGATTCATGAAATCCCGCCGGGCATGAGGATCGAGGCTGGCGACAGGCTCATCCAATACGAGGAAATCGGGCTCGTGCCGCATGGCCAGAAGAATAGCCAGACGCTGTTTCTGGCCGCCCGAGAGGTTGCGAACAATCTTTTTGAAATCCAGATCCGCCCATCGCAGCAGGATCGGATCAATAGGGGGCAGATCGCCGTAAAACGCTCCGATATAATCAATCAGTCGACCAACACTGAACGCTGTAAATCCAGTCATGGTCTGGGGGACAAACCCGGTACGGGCCCGGAGGTCTCGCGGCAGCGAAAGAACACTTTGGCCAAAGATGTCCACAGACCCCTGATCGGGGATCAGAAATCCCATGAGACAGCCGATCAAGGTGGATTTTCCGGCACCATTGCGCCCGAGGAGAGCTACGGTTTCACCGGGTTCGACTGTAAAAGAAACGTGGTCGAGCGCAGTGAAGCTGCCGAAGCGTTTTGTGAGGTCCGTCACACGGACGGGTAAGGTCGGGGGGGCGGGCCGGATTGTCATGCAATAAACGTTGCACAATGTTACTGAACCGACAAACAAAAAAATAGCCTGCGATCCGGACAGGAAAGCAGGCTATTTTTATAGTCCTGGTTAAAGAACCGGGATCAGTCGGCGGCCAGTGCGAGAGCCTTGCGGCCACGCATGGTCATGACGTGATCTTCCAGTGCTTCTCCGACGCGCTCAGCCTGCTTGGCGAAAATGTGGTCGGCATCGTCGAAGATACGATAATCGACCGTCACATTCTTCTGCGTGTTGAGCTTGTCGACCAGCTTGCGGATGCCTGGCTCGGGAGCCATTTCGTCTTTGCCGCCAGCGATCATCAGACCACTACACGGACAAGGTGCAAGGAAGCCGAAGTCATAATCATTGGCTGGAGGCGCAACGCTGATCCAGCCACTGATTTCCGGGCGGCGCATCAGAAGCTGCATGCCGACGAACGCACCGAACGAGTATCCGGCGATCCACAGTTCGCTGGAGTTCGGGTTGACCATCTGCATCCAGTCAAGTGCTGCAGCTGCATCGGAGATTTCTCCGATACCGCCATCGTAACGCCCCTGGGAGCGGCCGACGCCGCGCGAGTTGTAGCGCATGACCGAGAAGCCCATCTTCTCGAAGTGGCGATACATCGTGTACGTAATACGATTATTCATGGTGCCGCCGTGAAGCGGGTGTGGGTGCAGCACCAGGGCGAGGGGAGCGTTTGGTTCGCTGGAGTGGTGGTAACGACCCTCAAGCCGGCCATCTGGGCCGGCGAACATCACTTCAGGCATGAATACTCTCGCTCTATGTCCGGCAGGATTACGGCCCTGCCTTCCGGTGGGCGTCTGTATATCGAGTTGAAAGCCAGAATTTCCACCAAAATCGACTCGGGATTGCGATTCCTGCAACTCTGCACGATCTAGAGAACATGACGAACGCATCTGCTCCGACCTATCTTGACGCCAATGCAACCGAGCCTCTGCGCCCCGCAGCGCGGGAGGCTGTGCTGTCCGGTCTGCTGCTGTCCGGCAATCCGTCTTCGGTCCACGCGGAAGGGCGCGAAGCCAGGCGATGTCTTGAAGATGCCCGTAGTCGTATCAGTGCAGGTTTCGGGCGGATTTCCGGGACCTGTGTGTTCACATCAGGTGGCACGGAGGCTGACGCAATGGCCATTCATGCGTTCGGTCAGGGGCGTAGGATACTGATCGGCGCAACGGAGCATGATGCCGTTCGTAAGGCCGCCCCGAATGCGGACGTTATTCCGGTGAATGGCCAGGGCATTCTGGACCTTGAAACTCTCCGTCAGCATCTCGCGCATGGGGCACCAACACTTGTCTGTGTCATGGCCGCCAATAACGAGACCGGGGTTTTGTCGCCACTGGAGGATGTGGCTGCACTCTGCCGCGACTCGGGCGCACATCTGCATGTGGATGCGGTTCAGAGCGCTGGGCGACTGCCTTTCAGCCTGACTGAGTGCAGCGTTGCTCTCTCGGGGCACAAGATGGGCGGACCAAAAGGCGCAGGTGCGTTGCTGCTGCCACGGGATGAACCGATTGATGCCCTGATGGTGGGCGGTGGTCAGGAGCGCGGTCGGCGAGGAGGAACGCAGCCTTTGCCAGCTATTCTGGGCATGGCTGCTGCTTTTAATGAGGCGCAGGCTCAGGACTGGTCCGCTATTGAGGCACTGCGGGAGCGCGTCGAACAGGTGGCGGTGGCTGCGGGAGCCCGTGTTGCCGGGCGTGAGGTCGCTCGCCTGCCGAATACAAGCTGCCTGATCCTCGACGGGGTTGCCGCACAGGTGCAGCTCATGACGCTTGATCTGGAAGGATTTTGTGTGTCTGCCGGATCGGCATGCTCTTCTGGAAAGGTAGCGGCATCTCATGTTCTGACGGCGATGGGCGAGACGACCGGGGCCTCTCAGGCCATACGAGTGTCGTTGCCGTGGAATGTGAGGGCAGAGCAGGTTGACGCGTTTTGTGATGCCTATGAGCGTATGGCGCGTCGTTTGAATAAACGTTAAGGCGCGCTCATGTGGTCATTTTCCAGCCTGAGTTTTTGGGCCTGCTCTTCCAGAAGGGCGCTGCGGGCGTTGATCCATCGGCTTGAAGGGGAAATGAGGCTGAGGAGTAGAATACCGAAGGTGATGGCAAACAGAGTGCTGCCAAGGGGATCAGGTCCATGAGGCATTCTCTGCCTGAAACAGGGTTCGAGGCTGAAAAGCCCATCTATATCTGGAGCCGTAACGATCTGTGCTGGTCAGTGGAAGGTATAGCGTGATTTATCTGGACTATTTTTCCACAACGCCCTGCGCCCCTGAGGTTGTGGAAGCCATGCTGCCCTGGTTCGCGGAGGATTTTGGGAATCCACATAGTGTTCATGGCCCGGGCCAGAAAGCGGCGCAGGCTGTCGATGCAGCCCGCCAGACTATCGCTGACCTGATCGGGGCTGAAGCCCGGGAGCTCGTTTTTACGTCTGGAGCCACCGAAGCAAACAATCTTGCCATCAAGGGAGCCGCTCGCCACCTGAAGCGTATGGGCAATGAGCGTCGTCGCGTCATTACCGTCTCTACTGAGCATAAATGCGTTCTGGAATCCGTTCGGGATCTGGAGACTGAAGGCTTTGACCCTCTTATCCTGGGAGTGGACGGGCAAGGGCGTGTTGATCCCGAGGCTCTGCGGGAGGCACTGTCGGTGCCGACACTGCTTGTCAGCATCATGACGGCGAATAATGAGACGGGCATCCTGCAGGACATTCCACTCCTGTCACGAATCGCCCATGAGACTGGGGCGTTGTTTCACACTGACATGGCGCAGATGGCCGGGAAGCTGCCTGTTTCGCTGGATGGTATCGATCTGGCGTCTTTTTCCGCGCACAAGATGTATGGCCCCAAGGGGATCGGTGCCCTCTATGTGCGGCGTCGTCCCCGTGTGCGACTACAGCCGCTCTTTTCCGGGGGAGGGCAGGAACGGGCCTTTCGTTCAGGCACGTTGCCTACCCCTCTTGTCCTGGGGTTCGGGAAAGCTGCGGAGCTGGCGAAACAAAGATTGGATGTGGATATTTTGCAGATTTCCGCCCTGCGGAATGATCTGTGGCGCCAGATTGAAACGGCACTTCCGGGATGTGAACTGAATGGACGTGAAGTTTCGCGCCTGCCGGGTGCGCTGAATTTCTGTCTGCCGGCAGGCGTGCGGGCGACGGACATCCTTGAACGGGTCCCGGAAGTTGCCATGTCTACGGGGTCAGCCTGCTCGGCCGCAGAAATTACCCCCTCTTATGTGCTGACGGCGATGGGACTTTCTGCAGAGAAAGCATCGCGGTGCTTGCGCCTGTCGGTCGGACGCTCTACCTCCAAGCCCGGTATTGACCGTGCGGCGGCTCTTCTGATCGAGGCTGTCCGTACCTGCCAACCTTCAAGAGACTGAAACAAGACGGACAGCCCATGCCCAAGATGACCTTTATCGAACGTGACGGTTCCCGCCGTGAAGTTGACGCGCCTGTCGGCCTGTCGGTGCTGGAAATCGCTCACAAGCATGACATTGACCTCGAAGGTGCCTGCGAAGGCTCCCTTGCCTGTGCGACGTGCCATGTCGTGGTGGACCCGGAATGGGCTGGCAAGCTGTCCGAGCCGACCGACGATGAAGAGGACATGCTTGATCTGGCCTTCGGCCTTGAGCAGACGTCCCGTCTGGGTTGTCAGATCGTTATGACCGAAGATCTGGACGGCCTGACCGTTCAGCTTCCAAAGGCGGGCTGAAGACCATGCGTATCCTCGTTGCCATGTCAGGAGGCGTGGACAGCTCCGTAGTGGCCGCGCTGCTCAAAAGGCAGGGCCACGAGGTGATCGGCGCGACCCTTCAGCTTTACGATCACGGTCAGGCGTCCAAGCCGGGGGCCTGTTGTGCCGGACGCGACATTATGGATGCCCGCGCCGTGGCGGATAAGCTGGATTTCCCGCATTACGTCATTGATGCGGAAAGCCGCTTCCGGGATAGCGTGATCGAGAACTTTGCGGACGCCTATGCGCGTGGGGAAACTCCCGTGCCGTGCGTGGCCTGCAATCAGGGCGTGAAGTTCACGGATCTTCTGGGCATGGCCCGCGATCTGGGCTGTGAAGCGATGGCGACCGGACATTACGTCCGGCGTGTTGAAGGTCCGTCTGGTGCTGAAATGCATCGCCCCGTTGATGCAGAGCGGGACCAGACCTGGTTCCTGTTCGCGACGACGAAAGACCAGCTTGATTACCTGCGCTTCCCGCTTGGCGAGATGCCGGACAAGGCGCATGTGCGTGAACTGGCGCAGGAGCTAGGGCTGGAAATCGCGGCCAAGCCGGACAGTCAGGACATCTGCTTCGTCCCAAGCGGGTCTTACGTTGATATCGTGGAGAAGCTTCGTCCCGAAATCCGGGGTGAAGGCGAGATCGTGGATGAACAGGGCAAGGTCCTTGGGCATCATGAAGGCGTTGCGCGCTATACGGTTGGTCAGAGCAAGCGGCTGGGAGACATCCATACGGCCGTTGGCGAACGCCAGATGGTAACGCGGATTGATGTGCCAAAGCGCCGGATTGTTGTTGGACCTCGCGTTCAGGCGACCGAAGTTGAGACGCGCAAGGCGATCCGTCTGCGGGATATGAACTGGCTGATTGATGCTCCGCCGGAAGGTGTATCCTGTGGCGTGCAGATCCGTGCCCGGGAGAAGCTCCGGGATGCGGTGGTGAAGCCTCTTGAAAATGGTGGCGCGTTGGTCGAACTGCTGGAGCCAGCCATGCCGGCCCCGGGGCAGGCCTGTGTTCTGTATGATGGGAGCCGTGTTCTGGGCGGCGGGTTTATTCTGGCGGGAGCGTAAACATGGCAGGGACACTTCTGATCGGTTCGCGGCGGTATTCGTCCTGGTCCCTGCGAGGCTGGCTGGCCGTGAAGCTGGCGAAGCTGGATGTGGAAGAGAAGGTCATTGCTCTCAAGGGCGGTGGCAAGACCACGGAAATCCACGCACTATCTCCCAACAAGCTGGTGCCGTATTTGCAGCATGATGGCGCACATGTCTGGGAAAGTCTGGCCATCTGCGAATACTGCGCCGAGCATGAGCCGTCTCTTTGGCCGCAGGACCGTGTGGTGCGTGCTCATGCCCGCAGCATCAGCGCCCAGATGCACGCCGGTTTCCGCCCAATCCGGCAGAATTGCCCGATGGATGTGGAGCGTGTTCCAGCGCCTTTGTCAGAAATCAGCGAAGACCTGTCCAAGGATGTTGCTCTGCTGAGTGAGACCCTGAAGGGGGCACTTCTGCGCTCCGGCACGGCCACGCGGTATCTGTTCGGGGACGTCCTGACGGTGGCTGACTGCATGTATGCGCCCGTCGCTATCCGGATTCACACGTATCAACTTAATGTTGACCCCGTTGTAAAAGCTTGGGTTCAGAGCATGTTGCACCATCCGCTCATGAAGGAATGGTACGGCCTTGCGGATGCAGAGCCTGCTGAGTGGCGACTGAGTTACGAAGACAAGTAAGGGGCTGGCTTCGTTCAGTGGTGAACGAAGCCCATTCCAGTTTGTAAGGCGGTGCGAAACACATCAGACCAGATGCTGTTACCGCCACCACCACGGCCTCCACCAGGCCCGCTGCCCGTCTGACTGAATGGTGGGCCGTCGTTGCTGTCAGCAGTTTCTGACATATCGGATGGTGCATGCGATGCGCAGCTTGCGAGTAGGAGCATACTGCATCCCAACAACAGTCGTTTCACATCTGTATTCCCTACCCGTAATGCCCTTCTTGTAAGTCACCTGTGGAAAAGCAGGTGTCATGTCAGGAAGTATCAGGAAGCGTAAGCAGATCTGACGAAACTCCGGTTCCAGCAGCACGCTGTTACAGTTGGACGGACAGGGAACCGCGAAACCGTGACAGCAAGACTTTCACCTGAACAAAAACAGGCCCGGCGCGCGGGTTTGCATTATGTGGACAGGACGGAACCAGGAATTACCCGCAGACGAGCCGGCAAAGGCTTCGCCTATTACGATCCTGCCGGGGAGCGCATCACGGACCAGAGCGTTATCGGGCGCCTGAAACGCTTGGGAATTCCTCCGGCTTATCGCGATGTCTGGATCTGTGCTGATCCCGATGGTCATCTCCAAGCTGTTGGCACAGATGCGCGGGGGCGGTTGCAGTATCGCTATCATCCCAAATGGCGGGAAACCCGGGACGTCGCCAAGTTCGGTCGAATGCTTGTCTTCAGTGAGCATCTTCCTGCCTTGAGAGCGCAGGTGGCAAAGGATCTGGCGCGAAAGAAGCTGGACCGGGACCGCGTTCTGGCCGCGATTGTCTTCATCATGGAACGGACGATGGCTCGTATCGGAAATGACCGGTATGCGCGTGAAAACCGTAGTTATGGCCTGACGACGCTGCGGCACCGGCATGTTGATGTGACCGGAAAGCACGTCACGCTTGATTTCAGGGCCAAACATGGGATTGAGCAGCATCTGGATTTGTCTGACGCTAGATTGGCGCGGCTTGTGTCACGGCTCGAAGATCTCCCGGGGCAACGTCTCTTCCAGTATCTGGATGAGAACGGTGAACGCCACGATGTGCACTCACAGGATGTGAACGACTACCTTCAGACCATCACTGGTGAAGACATTACGGCCAAAGACTTTCGCACTTGGGCTGCCACGCAACTGGCTGCCGTCACGCTCTGTGCCTTCAGCGGCTACGATACGAAAGCGAAAGCCAAAAAGCAGGTTGTGGAAGCCGTGAAGTCCGTGGCTGCCCGGCTTGGAAATACGCCTGCGGTCTGTCGAAAGAGCTATATTAATCCCTGTGTGGTGGATGGGCACCTGGACGGGACTTTAAGGGCCGCGTTTCAGAAACGGGCACAGGATGTTCTGGATATGCCGGAGCATGGATTGTCGGCTGAAGAAGCAGCGGTGACGGGCTTCCTGGCAAACCGTTTGCCGCATCTTCGAAATAACGGCACATCAAAGTCCTGAACCGCAGTATGTTGAAATCTTTCGCAGGAAACTCTGCCTGTTACAGAAGCTTCTGTTTCTGACGGACCGTATAAAAATGCGTCGCAACGGAATTGATGGCTGGCGACGGAAGGTCAGTGCATGATGCACTGTCAGGAGGAGAAGAACGGATGAACTCGCTGGGTCTTTTTGCCTTGCTGATGCTGGGAGCAACGTGTTTCGGGGTTTTGAACGAGCGCCTTTTCAAGCTCCCTCTGACCATCGGTATTCTCCTGATTTCCATGGTCATTTCGATGCTGATCATGCTGATCAATCCTCTGGTGCCAGGATACGACCTTCAGCACATTCCCCGGACCCTTCTCGGGCAGGTCAATCTTCCAGAAACGCTTCTGGAAGGGGCTCTGTCCTTCCTTCTTTTTGCCGGGGCCATGCAGGTTAATCTCGGACTGCTACTCTCCCGCGGAAAGGCTGTGGCGGCACTGGCTATCTTGGGAACGGTATTGGCCGTGGGGCTTCTGGCAGGCGCAGCATGGTTGGTCTTTCCGCTTCTGGGCATGAATGTTCCCTTCAGCTGGTGTGTCGTTCTGGGGGCTATTCTCGCGCCGACGGATCCGGTTTCCGTCGTGGGAATGTTGCGTCGGCTGGGGTTGCCAGAAGCTCTTCAGGCCACTTTTGCAGGAGAAAGCCTGTTTAACGATGGCGTAGGCATTGTGATGTACGGGACCGTCATCGGTCTTGCGACCGGCGAGGTCCATAGCGTTGCAATGACGGACTTCATCGTTCGTTTTCTTGTGGAAGCGGTCGGTGGTGGTGTGCTGGGAGGTGTGCTGGGCTGGGTCGCCCTGAAAATCATTCGGGGCGTGCAGGACATGCAGATTGATCTGCTGGCTTCGCTGGCCTTGGCAACGGGCACTTACAGCCTCGCCAGCTCTTTGCACATGTCTGGCCCGATTGCTGTGGTCGTGGCGGGGATGTGGCTGGCGACTGATACAGGCAAGCGTGCAATTCCGGAGCATTCCCGCCAGGAGCTCACCACGTTCTGGGGGCTGATCGACGAAATCCTGAACGCATTGCTGTTCCTGCTGATTGGATTTGAGCTTCTCGAAATTACTCCACATCTGCCCAACCTTGTGGCGACACTCATCATCATTCCACTGTCCGTGATTGTTCGCGGACTGAGTGTGTTCCTGTCCACAATGCCGGTTCACCTGAAAAAAGGTGAGCGTGGCAGAGCTCTCGGTGTTTTGACCTGGGGTGGGCTTCGGGGCGGGATTTCCGTGGCATTGGCCCTGGGATTGCCCCCGGGAGAACTGAGGGAGACGCTACTGCCGGTTTGCTATGGGGTGGTGGTCTTTACAATCATCGTGCAGGGACTGACGATGGAGAAGGTGGTCAATCGGCTTTACCCGAAAGCCACCAGTTGAGTGTATGCCTGCTGAGAGATTTTGGCAGACTGAAAAATGGATCGGCAGGAGCGCGGTAAAATGGTGACTTTAAAGCGGGTGATGGGTCTACTAATCGTGACGGGTGCCGTCATAGGCGTGTCCGGGAATGCATTTGCCGCCAAGGGGTTCCCGGGACAGGCAGGATGCTGGGCCGCTCTTCCGGGTGAAGACGAGCGACCGGAAGTGACGTGTCGGAGCTTCACGGAAGATTTGCTGAAAAGTCTTGAGAAAGCCACGCCTGCACAGGTGACGTCTATTCTGGGTGTTCCAGGCAAGGACCATAAGCCCACCTATTTCGAGAGCGCGAACAAAACGCCCGGAGCCTATAACGGCTACGTTGAGCTGACATACACGGCCGGACACGTCTCGGATCTGTCTGCTGTTTTGACGCAGGTTCAGCCGAACGGCATGGCAAGTGACGAGAAGGATTATCAGTGGGGTGCCAGTAAGGCTGGCTGCTCCGATTTTCCGGGAAGCAAGAAAGCCTGTGATACGTCCAACTAAAGAACTGCGTTCTGGATTTAGTCCCTGAGGTCCAGAGCCACCAGTTTTTCACGGCAGGTAATGAAGAGGCGCCTGTTCTCCGGGCCACCAAATGTACAGTTCGTTGGTGACCACGGAAGAGGGATGAACCCGAGCGTGCAACCCAAGGCGTCGATCACGTAAATCCCATTATCTGCGGTGGTCCACACCCATCCGCGATGGTCTACGGCCAAGCCATCAGGGACGCCGTTTTCCGTGCTGTAGAAGGGACGTTTCCCCATCAGCTTTCCATGACGGCCGACATCAAATGCATGAATGTGGCAGCCGTGACCGCCAATTTTTCTGGATGTGTCCGTGACGTAGAGGGTTTTCCTGTCTGGCGAAAATGCCAGAGCGTCAGGCTGATCCAGATCAGCCATGCGCGTCAGATCTCCAGTTTTTCGATCGTATCGGTACACGCTACGATGGGGAAGTTCTGGTGCCGCGATATACCCTTCTCTTGCAGAGTGGATGCCGAAGATTGGGTCGGTGAACCAGAGGGTATGATTGGGGCCAGTGACAATGGCATTTGGGGCGTTAAGGCGGCCGCCCTGGTAGTGCGTGACGAGGGGCAGGGTTTCCTGACCGTCCTGTGAAAGACTGATGCAGCGACGTCCCTGTTCGCAATGCACCAGCGTGCCATCCGGGAGGATGGCATTGCCGTTGATGAACCACGTGGGATCAATAATGGTGTGGACATGGCCGTCTGGGTGCCATGCCATCACCCTGCGCGAGATGACATCTGACCAGATGAGCCTGTTGCGGTCCTGATCCCAGACCGGGCTGTCGCCCAGCGTTGTTCCCTCGTGGAGCAGCAGAAGCGGAATATCGAAATCCAGAACCGCAGCGAGTGTCGGATCATCAATCCGGATGCCTGGAAGAGGGCCTGATGTTTCTGGTGCACCCGGCAACCGCAGAAATGTACCAATCAGGGCGTTCTTCATGCGGCGCGTCTTTTCTGGATACGCATTGCGACTTTCTCAGCCATATTTGTGGCGCAGGCCTACAGTAGTGTTTGGCTTCCCCGGACAGAGCCTTCGGAAAAGCGATATCTTACAAAAACGCCCTGATGTTCACGGGGTTCATGCCGGATACATTTTGCATCCTTCGGGGGTGGCCTGCCGTAGAAAGATGCCAAGTTCCCGGAAGGTGCTGGCACGTGGATCTGAGGCGCGCCACACGAGGCCGATTGTCCGACTTGCTTCGGGTTCGGAAAGGGGGCGGACGGTAATGAGGTTCTCAAAATCCATCCGGTTACGCAGAGCAAGCCGGGGAATGAGCGAGAAGCCTTCGCCTGCACCAATCATGTGCCACAGCATCTCCAGGCTTGTGGCCAGTCTGGTCTCGCGCTGTCTGGGAATGGTTGGGCAGATGGACAGCGCTTGATCGCGAAGACAATGGCCGTCTTCCAGTAACAGAAGATCAGGTCGACCCAGCTGTTTCAGGGAGATCCTGTTCTTGCCAGCCAGTTCGTGCGTAACCGGAAAAACCCCCAGAAAAGCCTCTTCGAAAAGAGGAAGTGCTTCCAGTGCCTCCGACGGAGCAGGCAGAGCCATCAGAGCCAGATCGAGTTCGTTGTTTCGCAGAGACTGGACCAGCGTATCCGTCGTTCCTTCTGTCAGGCGCAGATTCAGGTTCGGATAGGACTGCCGCAAATGGGGGAGCGTGCCGGGGATGTAATACGGGCCAAGCGTCGGGATGACGCCCAGGCGCAGAATGCCATCCAGCGGACTGGTGCGCGTCCGTGCGACTTCCAGAAGATTCCGGGCTGCCGTTAAAACTTCACGGCCAAGCGCAATCAGGCGCTCTCCATCAGGTGTGGGGGCGACGTGCCTGCGCGAACGCTCGAACAGCGTAACGTCCAGAAGCTGCTCCAGCTTGCGGACCTGCTCTGAAAGGCCCGCCTGGCTCACACCACAGCGTTCTGCCGCACGAGAGAAATTGCGCAGGTCATCCACTGCCACGACATATTCGATGTCCCGAAGGGACAGGCCGGAAAGGGGAACGTAACTCATGAATTATAGATAATACCGAACACCAAAATATGGAAGTGCGGTTTTTCCTATATTTGCATGAAAGCGTCATCGGCCTTGGCAAGACACATCTGCTGACGAAGCGTATAAGGTTTCAAAGAATTTCCACAGCAAGGATGAAGACTCCATGACACAGCGCGCTGCTCTCGTGACCGGTGGTTCCCGTGGTATCGGGGCCGCAATCGCCCTTCGTCTGGCCACAGACGGATATGACGTTGCGATCTCTTATGCCAGCAACGAAAAGGCTGCTGCGGATATCGTCAACAAGATTGAAGCCAAGGGCCGCAAGGCTGTTGCCATCAGGGCCAATGGCGGAACAGCGGAAGGGAACCGCGCTGTTGTCACGAAGGCCGTGGAAACATTCGGTCGGCTGGATGCACTTGTCTGTAACGCCGGGATTTATCCTTACGGGCCGATCGATCAGATGACTGTTGAGCAAATCGATCAGGTGCTGAACCTGAATGTTCGTGCCGTTATGATCGAGACGATGGAAGCTGTGAAACATCTGGGGCAGGGTGGCCGCCTGATTTATATCGGCTCTGCTTTCGGGGCCCGCGCACCTTTCCCGGGTATTTCCCTTTATTCCGCCACCAAGGCGGCTCTGGAAGGCTTTGCCCGCGGCGTAGCGCGTGATGTGGGGCCGAAGGGGATTACCGTCAATGTGGTCGAGCCAGGTCCGATTGATACGGATCTGAACCCGGCTGACGGCGAAGGTGCGGCCCTGATCAGCAGTTTCACCGCGACGAATTCCTACGGCAAGGTGTCTGATATTGCGGATTTCGTAGGCTTCCTTGCAAGCCCTGCGGCCTCTTACATTACGGGCGCGTCCCTCCCGGTAGATGGCGGTCTGACGGCCTGATCTAAATTAACGTGCGGTCTATCCTGTTTTCTCTCCTTGTTATCGGAGCGGATGCGCAACATTCTCCCTACGAAAGTCGTGGGCAGGGGGATGCCGCGTAAACGCTAAAGGAAAACAGGATGACGTTCGGGCGCAGGTTCTTTCTGGCAAATACAATGCTGTTTTCAGCCAGTATCGCTTTGACCGGGCGTGCATCGGCTGCGGCAGCTTCAGATGGAGCGGGCGATGACATGACTCGCTTCATCTATGCAATGCCAAAGGCCGAAATGCATGTGCATATTGAAGGCACGCTTGAGCCGGAAATGAAGTTCCGTCTGGCCCAGCGCAATGGGGTCTCCCTGCCGTACAGCACGGTTGAAGACATGCGGGCCAGTTATAACTTCCACGACCTTCAGAGCTTCCTGAAGATTTTCTATGAGGGCAAAACCGTTCTGCTCAAGGAGCAGGATTTCTATGACCTCACATATGCCTATCTGACCAAAGCAGCCTCCCAGAATGTGCTGTATGCGGAGATATTCTTCGATCCGCAGATGCATACGGATCGTGGCATTCCGTTCGCTACGGTTATGAATGGTCTCACGCGGGCACAGGCTGATGGCCGCCGCAATTTGAAGATCGACTCCCAGCTTGTTCTTTGCTTCGAGCGGGAACTGACGGCTGAGTCTGCCATGAAGACGCTGGAGGCAGCGCTTCCGTACCGTCAGCATATTGTCGGCATTGGGTTGGACTCTGACGAGAAGAACAATCCCCCTGACAAATTCCGGGAGGTGTTTGCCCGCGCCCGTAAAGCCGGTTTTCACCTGACGATGCATTGTGACCTGAATCAGCTCGATACGCATGAACATATCCGGCAGGTGCTGGAAGACATCCAGGCAGACCGCATTGATCATGGCGGCAATATTCTGGAGCGTCCGGATCTGGTGGCTGTGGCAAAACGCCGAGGCACAGCGTTTACTGTTTGCCCGGTTGCCTGTGGCTGGCTGCGGGAGAATGGTGAAAACATCAACATCATTCGCGGAATGCTGGATCAGGGTCTGAAAGTTACGGTCGCGTCTGATGATCCCGCCTACATGAAGAGCGATTATGTGGCGGAAAGCCTGGTCGTGGCGCAGGGCGATGGCGCGTTGAGCAAAGGCGATCTTCTGACGCTGGCGCGAAACAGTTTTGAGGCTGCCTGGATCAGCCCGGCGCAGCGCAAAATCTATCTGGGCAAGCTGGAAGCCTTTCGTCGTCAGTGGGCTTGAAGGACTGGTCAGTGGGGCTGATATGAAATAGGTAGTGGTGATGAGGGTTTGATCTCTGTTCGGTTTGACCGATCAATCATATTGACAGGAACTGTTTCCTGACCTTCTCATTTTGTGGGACATAGGTTCCGCAACCTAACACGAGCGACAAAGCAGGAGACCTTCTGATGGTTCGCATTAACTCCACACTGGCCCCGTTCTCGACCGATGCATTCCGCAACGGCGAATTCCTGACGGTCACGGATGCAGACGTCCGTGGCAAGTGGTCCGTCTTCTTCTTCTATCCGGCAGACTTCACGTTCGTTTGCCCGACGGAACTCGAAGATCTGGCTGACAATCAGGCCGCTTTCGACAAGCTGGGCGTTGAAATCTATTCCGTTTCCACGGACAAGCATTTCACGCACAAGGCTTGGCACGACACGTCCCCGGCTATTGGCAAGATCAAGTACACCATGCTGGGCGACCCGACGGGTGTGATCTCCCGCAACTTCGGTGTTCTGATCGAAGAAGCTGGTCTGGCTGATCGCGGCACGTTCCTGCTCGATCCGGAAGGCAAGGTTCAGTACATCGAAATCACGGCTGGTGGCGTTGGCCGCTCCGCGACGGAACTGCTGGAGAAGATCCAGGCTGCACAGTATGTCGCCACGCATCCGGGTGAAGTCTGCCCGGCCAAGTGGAAAGAAGGCGGCGAAACGCTGAAGCCTTCTCTCGACCTCGTCGGCAAGATCTGATTTTGCCGGGTGAGGCGGGATCGCCTCACCATTCCCTGTCCCTTCATCGGGACAGGGCTCTTCAAGATTTCACCAATTTTAAATTGCTGGAGAAAACGATGCTTCAGGACGACCTGAAAACCCAGATGCGCGCCTATATGGAATATCTGCGCAGTGACGTCGTGCTGGAAGCTACCCTTGGCACCGACGAGCGCTCCGCCGAAGTGCGTGGATTGCTGGAAGACATGGCCAGCCTGTCCAACAAGGTGACGTTCTCCGACGCCGGAACTGCTTCCCGCCGCCCATCTTTCCTGATTCGCCGGGCCGGTTCGGTTGAAGCCGTGACATTCGCCGGCCTCCCGATGGGGCATGAGTTTACCTCGCTGGTCCTTGCGCTGCTTCAGGTGAGCGGTCATCCGCCCAAGATCGACGCTGATCTTGTTGAGCAGATCAAAGCGCTGGACGGGGATTTCCATTTCGAGACCTATTTCTCCCAGTCCTGCCAGAATTGCCCGGATGTTGTGCAGGCGCTGAACGCCATGAGCGTCCTGAATCCGAAAATCCATCACGTCGCGATTGATGGGGCGGATTTTCAGGAAGAAGTCGAACGCCTTGGCATTCGGTCTGTGCCGCAGGTCTATCTGAATGGGCAGCCATTTGCCTCTGGCCGCATGGAAGTCGCGGATATTCTGGCAAAGCTGGATGCGTCTTCTGTCGAACGTTCGGCTGCCAAGCTGAACGACGTTGCACCATTTGATGTTCTGGTACTGGGCGCGGGCCCGGCGGGTGCATCCGCAGCGATTTATGCTGCACGTAAAGGCTTGCGGACGGGCCTCGTTGCGGACCGTTTCGGTGGTCAGGTGATGGATACGGCTGGCATCGAGAACTTCATTTCCGTCAAGGAAACAGAAGGCCCACAGCTATCTGCTGCGCTTGAAGCCCATGTGCGCCAGTACGACGTGCAGATCATCGCGTCCCAGAAAGCTGCCAAACTTGTTCCGGCGGCTCAGATTGGTGGCTTGCATGAGATCGCTCTGGAAAGTGGGGCGAGCCTGCATTCCAAGACGGTCATTCTGGCAACCGGTGCACGGTGGCGGCAGCTTGGCGTTCCGGGCGAAGAGGAATATCGCACCAAGGGCGTGGCCTACTGCCCACATTGCGATGGCCCGTTCTACAAGGGACGCCCTGTTGTTGTGACGGGCGGCGGCAATAGCGGGGTTGAAGCTGCGATTGATCTGGCGAATATCGTCTCACACGTTACGCTTTTGCAGCGCGGTGCGCATCTGAAGGCGGATAAGGTGTTGCAGGACAAATTGCTGAGCCTGCCCAATGTCACGGTTTTGATGAGTGCGCTCACCACGAAGATCGAGGGTGATGGCAAAGAAGTCACGGGCCTGACTTACAGCGACGCTGATGGCGGATTGCACCACATCAAGACGGACGGCGTATTCGTTCAGATCGGTCTGCTGCCGAATACGGACTGGTTGAAGGGGACCCTGGATCTGAGCCCGTATGGTGAGATCGTGATCAACGATCATTGCGCAACATCAGTGCCGGGGATCTACGCTGCGGGTGATGCGACGACAGTGCCTTACAAGCAGATTGTCATTGCCATGGGTGAAGGTGCAAAGGCCTCCCTGTCTGCCTTTGACTATCTGATCCGCTTGCCTGTGCAGGCATAATTGGTGAGGCCTTGGGGAGAAGGAAAAGGATGTATATGGTTCAGGCCATGCATCCTTATCTGCTTCCCCTCCTTGCCTTCGCACTGACTGCCGCCGTTTTCACCATTACGCCGGGCTTGGATACCGCCATGACCCTCCGAACGGCCACGACGTCTGGCTGGAAAGCCGGGCTGGCAGCGGTTATGGGAATCTGTCTTGGGCTTGGCGTCTGGGGCCTGGGAGCGGCTTTTGGCCTGACTGCACTTTTGGCGGCATCAGAGACAGCATTCACAGCCGTCAAATGGGCAGGTGCGCTTTATCTGGGATGGATAGGCATCAAGCTGCTTCTACATCCCCGATCATCCTTGTCGAAAGAAGAGGCTGAAGCAGCCATTGAGCAGCCGACGAACCGTCCAGAGGCAGGACTGGCCTTTCGGCGCGGTTTGCTGAGCAATCTGCTGAACCCCAAGGTTGGCGTCTTTTACATGACGTTTATGCCGCAGTTCATTCCGCCCCATGTCAACGTGCGCGAATTTTCGCTCCTGCTAACGGCTATCCAGGCGTTGCTGTCTTTTGCATGGCTTGGACTGCTGGTCGCCTTGACCATTCCTCTTGGACGTTTTCTGTCCAGCCCGACTGTCGTACGGCGTATGGACCGCCTGACCGGCAGCGTTTTCTTGTTGTTCAGCCTTAAGCTGGCACTTGCCCGTCGGGCTTGAGAGCAGACTCGATTTTTCAGCGCTTTTTGTGGCAGGCTCACAGCAGCAGGTCTTCTTGAATCTGGTATGCGGGGTCTGCTGATGAATGCTGTTCTGAAAGGAGCTCGATCATGAGTGCAAAATTTGAACTCTATACCGACACTGCTGGCGAATATCGTTTTCGCCTGAAAGCAGCTAACGGAGAGAATATTCTTGCCAGTGAAGGGTACAAGCAGAAAGCCAGTGCGGTGAATGGTATTGCTTCCGTTCAGAAGCATGCCCCTGACGACGCCCATTATGAGCGTAAGATTTCAGCGTCTGGAAAGCCATTCTTCAATCTGAAGGCTTCAAACGGACAGGTGATTGGCAGCAGTCAGGCGTACAGTAGCGAAGGTGCGCGGAATGCCGGGATTGAATCCGTTAAGAAAAATGCACCGTCAGCTGTGACAGTGGATGCTGTATAAGAAGATCTGTTAATCTGCCTCTGCATCATTTTGGTACTATTGATGCAGGGGTATGTAATAAAATCTAAGCTATAAAGCTTATATTCTTAACAAAAGCCGTAAGTTGGCTCTGGCTATTGACGCCTAACCTGACAAAAATGTCTTTGACCATCTGTCGGGCAGTTCCTTCGGTGATATTCATTTTCAAAGAAGAGTCCTTAATGGAATTCCCATTTGCGATCAGGCAGGCAATTTTTGATTGAGACGCTGTAAGGAAAAGGTTGCTCAGGATAGCTTCCGTTTCAGAATTGACTCTGTGAATAGAAAAAATAACCATTCTGGTTTGTTCCATTTTGGATGAAACATTTATTACTTTTGCAAAGAAAATCTTATCTGTTTCGGTTTTTATTTTTATAGGATTGTGAATATCGCCGGATCCGGAGAGAAGGCGAGAAAATTTGCTGTTACCATCAGAGCTTTTCACTTGGATTGTGTTGTTTTTTATAAAAATTCCATCGGATTCCATCCGGATTAGGTTGTTGTTCGCATATACAATTTTATTTTCTGAATTAATCAGAGCAATTCCAAACGGCATTTCTTTGAAGGAATTCTCAAATATTTCATGAAAATTCTTGCTCTTGTTAAAGGAGATTCCGGTTCCAACTGCTTGAATAACGTGCGGAATTATTCTTGTCAGGTTTTGCTTGATGATTGCGCTTGATTGTATTGTTAATCCGTCTGGAGACTGTACAGACAGTAGAAACCTATTCCCATTTTCAGTTTTGAACATGGCATGATGTATTCTTCGAACACCAAATTCTCTTAAAAATTCCATGTAAAACGGTATTTTGTCGATTTGTTTGTCAGATAAGAAGCTGTCATCAACATATAGGAAGTCATTCTCTATTTTTTTTCTTGTATAGACAGACAGAGGTGATTTGTTTCGCCAGTGATTGTAATATAATTCTTCTGTTTTCGGATCCTGATTGGAGCCAAACCGCCATTCAGACATGTCTTCGTCTAATGGAATTAAAGATGCGCCGCCAAAACTGCTGTCTGTGCAGTATTTTGCGATATTTACTAAGGCTTCATTCCATTCGGAGCGGTCTTCAATAGTTTTATAGATATTTTTTGTAATAAAAATATGATTTTCCATTTGATGGATTCTTTCTTTTGAAGCCGGAATCATCAGACAAAAATATTCAAAAAAAAGCAAACATCCACTACCATATGGGAGTGGTGGCCAAAATTCTCATGCTTCAAAAAAACAGGCGCGGTGAGTTGCAGATCTCATCTGGCTAGAGGCAGGAGAAAACAATGGTAGCGTCAGTAATTTTTACCCCAACAGGGGGTAGCCAGTCTGTCGTCAGTGCGCAGAATGGTGCCATCACTATAGATAACTCTGGAACTATTGCTGGTGCAGCTTACTATGCTGCCTTCCCAATTCCAGATGCAAGTCAAGCTACGACAGGTTCAGTATCTATAATTAACGATTCCGATGTAACTGCGTCTACGTGGAAAATTGGAACTTCTTCTGATGCGGCTGTAGTTACCGTAAGCGACGGAGCATCTCTGTCCCTCGATAACACTGTTACGGTTTCAAGTAACTCTAAAATAATTATTGGAAATGGCGGAACGGTAGTTCTTGGCGGGTATGCGACAACAACTGTCGGACTTATCCAGTTCGATGAAGGTGGCGGCGGTACAATTGAAATTGCAGCAGGAACAACGCCAAGCATTATCGGATATATTACAAATATTAAGGAAAACGACACAATTATTTTGAATGGCCTCTCGGCAGATGGCTACACGTATGTGAATGGAGTTTACACGCTGACCAGTCAGGGGCAGCCAATTTCTGGAACGTCTTCATTCCAGCTTCCCGAAGCGAATGAAGGAACGACTTTCACGGTTTCGACGATCAACGGCAAAACTTATCTGAGAACACTGGTTGTCGTGTGCTTTTTGCGGGGATCAATGGTCCGCACCGCACAGGGAGAGGTCGCTGTTGAAGATATCTGCATTGGCGACGAAGTTACCGTTTATGACTGGCAGGCTCAGGCCGAAGTAAATCGTCCGGTCGTGTGGGTTGGAACCAAAAAGGCATTTGTCTGCCCCGGACTGCCTGATGACAAAGCTGGTTATCCGGTCCGTGTTCTCAAGAATGCTATCTCAGATGGTGTTCCCTATGAAGACCTGCTGATCACTGCTGAGCATTGCCTGTTCTTCGACGGTAAATTCGTACCTGTGCGGATGCTCGTAAACGGTCGCTCCATTTTTTACGACAAGAGCATCACGTCTTACGACTATTACCATGTAGAGACGGAGCAGCACTCCGTTATCACCGCGAATGGTGTTCTTACAGAGAGCTATTTGGACACAGGAAATCGTCGCTCGTTTGCTCAAAGCGGCAATGTCGTCGCCTTGGGTGGTCGTGCTAAAACATGGGCTGAAGACGGTAATGCGCCGCTGGATGTCAGGCGCGAGTTTGTGGAGCCGCTATTCCACCAGTTTGATGCGCGTGCCAGCAAGGTCTGCTCAGAGACGGTTTCCGAAGATGCGCCTCTTACGGAAGATGCCGATCTTCACTTGGTGACGGACACTGGCACGGTTATTCGCAAGACCCGCGAAGCCAATGACCGTGTCATGTTCATGATCCCCGCCAACGTCAAAAGCGTGCGGATTGTCTCCAGAACCAGCCGCCCGAGTGACGTTATCGGCCCGTTTGTAGATGACCGACGCAACCTCGGCGTTCTGATTGGTGATATCACTCTGTTTGAAGAGAGCCGTACCCACCGGATTACAGCTCATCTGAAGACTGAGACGCTGGAAGGCTGGAGCAATCCGGAGAAGGGTAACATGCGCTGGACAGCCGGTCGTGGCCTTCTGCCGCTTGGCAGCCGTCCTTCCAACAGCATTGCCATTCTTGCTCTGCAGATCAAAGCTGGCGGACCGTACAAACTGGCGCCTCAGAACAACGCAGGTCTGTCTCTTACAGCCTGAAGCCCGTTATTTTCCTGCTTTGGCTCTGTCCCCTTGTCGGGGGCAGAGCCTTTTTTTGTTTAGGCCGCAGCCATACCGCGCAGGACGTAAGGCAGGATGCCGCCATGGCGATAGTAATCTGCCTCGTCCACCGTATCGATGCGACACAGGAGGGAAACGTTTTCCTGTGTGCCATCGCGACGGGTGATGGTCATAACCAATGTTTTGCGAGGAGTCAGATCACTGATGCCTGCAATATTGATGGTTTCAGTCCCATCCAGATTCAGTGTCCTGCGCGTCGTTCCAGGTTCGAACGTCAGTGGCAGAACGCCCATCCCCACAAGGTTTGAACGGTGAATGCGCTCAAAGCTCTCGGCGATGACGGCTTTGACGCCCAGGAGACGCGTACCTTTCGCGGCCCAGTCGCGGGATGAGCCCATCCCGTATTCTTTGCCGCCGAACACGACAAGCGGTGTTCCTTCGTCAGCGTAGCGCGTGGCCGCATCATAGATGGACATGAGTGTCCCGTCCGGCTGATGACGTGTCATGCCACCTTCGGTACCCGGCGCCATTTCATTGCGGATACGGATATTGGCGAAGGTGCCGCGGACCATCACGCGGTCATTGCCGCGGCGTGACCCATAGGAGTTGAAGTCTTTAACCGCGACCTGATGTTCCTGAAGGTATTCGCCTGCAGGAGAGGACGTTGCGATGGAGCCGGCAGGCGAGATGTGATCGGTGGTGATGTTGTCACCAAGCAGCGCCAGAACGCGTGCGCCTGAAATGTCACTCGTTGTTTGTGGGTCAGCTGTCAGGCCAGAAAAATATGGTGGATCCTGCACATACGTGGAGCCGGGCTGCCATTTGAACGTGGCTGAATCGCTGGCTGTTCCAAGCGCCTGCCATTCCGGCGTGCCTTCCGTGATGCGACCATACCGTTTAACGAATGCATCCCGGGTAACCGCGGACCCAACCAGTTCTGCAACATCATGGTTGGAGGGCCAGAGATCCTTGAGATAGACGGCCTTGCCGTCCGGCGTGTGGCCCAGAACGGCTGTCGTAATGTCCTGACGCATCGTCCCAAGCAGCGCGTAAGCAACCACAAGTGGCGGGCTTGCAAGGTAGTTTGCGCGAACGTTGGGTGAAATACGGCCTTCAAAGTTCCGATTGCCGGACAGGACAGATGTCGCCACGAGGTTATGTCCCTCAATGGCATCAACTATCGGCTGGGCCAACGGTCCTGAGTTTCCGATGCAGGTCGTGCAGCCATACCCAACGGTTTCAAAGCCCAAGGCATCCAGATCCGCCGTTAGGCCTGCACGATCCAGATAATCGGTCACGACCTGTGACCCGGGCGCGAGCGAGGTCTTGACCCATGGCTTGGGCTTGAGGCCGAGTGCACGTGCCTTACGGGCAACCAGCCCTGCGGCAATCAGAACGGCTGGATTGGACGTGTTGGTGCAGGACGTAATGGCTGCGATAACGACCGAACCATGCTCCAGCGCGTAATCCGTTCCAGCGACCGGAGCGGTGACGATGGTATTTTCCGGTTTGACGCCGAGCGTCTCCGTCAGGGCCTGCTCGAAAGCTTCGGAGGCAGAGCGCAGTTCTACACGGTCTTGTGGGCGCTTTGGTCCTGCGAGGGACGGCGTAACGGTGCTGAGATCCAGTGAGAGCGTAGAGGAAAAGACCGGTTCTGGCGTGGACGCATCACGGAACATCCCCTGCGCCCGCAAATAGGCTTCAACAAGCGCAATACGGTGTTCGTCACGGCCGGTCTGGCGCAGGTAATCCAGTGTTAGCGCATCGACCGGGAAGAAGCCGCAGGTTGCGCCGTATTCCGGAGCCATGTTGGCAATGGTGGCGCGGTCTGCGACAGGCAGATGGTCCAATGCGGGGCCATAGAACTCGACAAATTTGCCGACAACGCCCTTGGCGCGCAGCATCTGCGTGATGGTCAGGACAAGGTCTGTGGCCGTCGTACCTTCCGGGAGTCTGCCGTCCAGACGGAAGCCGACGACATCCGGAATGAGCATGGAAATTGGCTGACCGAGCATCGCAGCTTCGGCTTCAATACCACCAACCCCCCAGCCCAGAACACCCAGTCCATTGACCATGGTGGTGTGGGAATCCGTGCCATACAGCGTGTCCGGATAGGCGTAGGTCACGCCATCAATCGTGCTGGTCCAGACAACCTGGGACAGGTATTCCAGATTGACCTGATGACAGATGCCCGCACCCGGCGGCACAACGCGGAACTGGTCGAATGCCTGCTGGCCCCAGCGGAGAAACGCATAACGTTCGCCATTGCGCTCGAATTCCAGCGAGACGTTCTGCTGAAGGGCGTCTGCACGGCCTGCCACGTCGACCATGACGGAATGGTCGATCACAAGATCAACCGGTACAAGCGGATTGACCTTCCGTGGATCGCCGTTGAGCGCCAGAATGCCATCGCGCATGGCGGCCAGATCGACGACAGCTGGAACGCCTGTGAAATCCTGCATCAGAATGCGGGATGGCTTGAACGGCACTTCCTGCGTTGAACCCGCGTACTGCAGCCAGTCTGCAATGGCCTGTGCATCTTCAGTTTTGTAGCTCGTGCCGTCCGTGAAACGCAGGACGTTTTCGAGCAGAACCTTGAGGCTGACGGGAAGGCGGGAAATGTCCCCGATTTTCTCCGCTGCGACAGGAAGAGAGAAATAGCGATAGGTCTGTCCGTCAACGGACAGGTCGCGCTGGCTGCCCAGAAGATCGCGTCCAACCTGTTTCATGATGTGTGTTCCCTGCTGGTCGTGTCGTCTGTTCAGTGAATGGCGCGCAGGAGGGCCTGCGTGACGTCTTCTGTTGTAGCTGTGCCGCCAAGATCGCGGGTACGGATATTGTCTGTCGTCAGGATCTGCTTCATGCCGGCATCAAGACGGGCGGACAGGTCCTGACGTCCCACATGGGCCAGCATCATGCTGGCTGCCATCATAAGTGCGAGCGGATTAGCAATGCCCTGACCTGCAATGTCGGGTGCAGATCCATGAACGGCTTCAAAAACAGCCATTTTCTCGCCAATGTTCGCGCCTGGTGCCATACCCAGTCCACCGACAAGCCCCGCAGCCAGATCAGACAGGATATCGCCAAAAAGATTGGTCGTGACGAGGACGTCGTAATTTTCGGGCTTGATGACAAGTTCCATCGCGCAGGCATCGACAATGCGCTCTTCAAGCTCCACGCGACCTTCATATTCTGCGGCTACGCGGCGGCCTTCATGCAGAAAGATGCCGCTCAGGATCTTGAGGATATTGGCCTTATGAACCAGCGTAACCTTCTTGCGGCCGTTCTTCACAGCGTACTCGAATGCAAACCTTACGATTCGGTTACATTCCGCTCTCGTGTTGAATCCGGCGCCGTATGCCACAGCTTCCGGATCGTCCCCAACGCGCATGTAGTGTTCCATAGCGGCGTAGAGGCCCTCAACGTTTTCCCGGATCACGACCAGATCGACGTTCTCATAACGACCGCCTGGCACGATGGTCTGCGTCGGACGAACATTCGCATACAGATCGAACTGCTGACGAAGTGTCACATTGATAGAGCGGAAGCCTTTGCCAACAGGTGTTGTCAACGGGCCTTTCAGCACCAGGCCCGTACGGGCGATGCTTTCCAGCGTCGCATCAGGCAGGGCGCTTCCCTTGCTCTCCAGAGCGCCCATGCCTGCATTCTGATGGTCCCAAACAAAAGGCGCTCCCAGAGCATCAAGCACTGTCGTGACAGACGCCATGATTTCTGGTCCGATACCATCACCGGCGAGAAGGGTAGCGGGGATCTTGTCGGTCATGGGGGCGTCCTGTCTGTCCGTATGTGAGAAGGCGTGCGGACTTTAGAGAGGAAAACTGTTAGATCCAATATTTCCATACAGGTTTCATCATACCTTAAAGGTATCGCATGGTTGAGCTCCGTCATTTCCGCGCCGTTGTTGCCATCGCGGAGGAAGGCACCCTGACACGAGCCGCAGAACGGCTGGGAATTCAGCAGCCTCCTCTCACGCGCATGTTGCGCTCCTGTGAAGAAACCATGGGTGTTCAACTTTTTGAGCGTCATGCCAAAGGAATGCGCCTGACGGCTGCCGGACGCAGTATGCTCAAAGGGGCTTATGACATTCTCGACCGTGTGGACGAGACGGTTGAAGATGTCCGTCGTGTGGTGCGGGGCGAGAGCGGGGAGCTATCGGTTGGTTTCACCAATTCCGCGATGTGCCATCCCAGTTTACCAGCCGTTTTGGGGTATTTTCGCGAAAGCTGGCCAGATGTCACGCTTGGCCTGACAGAGGGGAATTCCAGTCAGTTGCTCGGCGCCCTGCGAGACGATCTGGTGGATGTCGCGTTTGTCCGTGCGTCCATCCCGGATGTTTCGGACGTTATGGTGGAGTTGATTCTGGAAGAGCCCATGGTTGTGGCTGTGCCCAAGGCCCATCCCCTTGCGCACAATCCTCCACCAGAGGGGCTCAGGCTGGCTGATCTGGAAAATGAAGACTTCATTCTTTATCAAAGCCAGTACAACAACGGTCTGTACAAGACGATCGTGGATGCCTGCCTCGGGGCAGGTTTTATGCCCAATATCCGCCAGAAAGGGCCGCAACTCATGGCGGCCCTCAGTCTTGTCGCCGGGGGGTTGGGGATTTCGGTCGTTCCCCATTCCATGCAGCAGCACCATGCGGGGCAGATCACCTATATTCCGCTTTCGTCCCGCACGGCGCTGACCGCGCCGGTTTATCTTGTGTTCAGGTCTGTCCGTATGACGGGAGCCAAACTGTACTTCATCCATCAGGCTCGGCAGATGCGCACGCGCCAATTCGGGGCAGGAAAGGCGGCTTCCTAACCGAGCGCCTGTGTCTCCCGGATTAGGGAATGAATAAACGCCAGCTTTTCCCGCACTCCGGACGTCAGCACGAAGGGATAAAAGTCTGAGAGGCCCATGGAGCGGTTAAGGCTGTTGACCGCTGATGTCAGGGGGACCCAAGCCTCCATGATTTCGTCAAATGTGGATGTCAGATACGGATCGTTTCCGGGGCCGTTGGTTGAGAGGGGTGATGCATCCGGCAGAACGGGATGAATGGTCACGCCATACGCCCATGCGGTCTCCAGAGTGGAAACGATATGGAGGTAATGGGCCCATGTTTCTGCAAAATCTTCCCAAGGATGGGACGTCGCATACATGCTGACATGCCGTTCCCGCCAGTCTTCCGGCGGTGGGTTGTTGTAATGATTTTGCAGGGCCTCCTGATAGTCCTGCTGGTCATCGCCAAACACTGCGCGGCAACTCTCAAGGCGCCCCGCGTCCCGGACCAGAACGTTCCAGTAATAGTGTCCGATTTCGTGCCGGAAATGACCGAGAAGGGTGCGGTAATACTCGCCCATCTCCACCCGCATACGCTCGCGTTCGGCGTCGTCCGCTTCACGGATGGCTAAAGTAATTAGACCGTTGTTATGTCCGGTCATAATGGGGGCAGAGCCGTCTGCGGCATCGTCCAGGAAATCAAACGCCAGACCGTTATGAGGGTCTTCCCAACGGCTCCGGATTGGAAGTTTGAGGCGAAGCAGCGTGTAAAACAGCCGGTGTTTGGCGACTTCTATCTTCCGCCAGCGCTCAAGATTTTTCGGATTGTCCAGATTGGGGATTGTCCGGTTGAAGCGGCAGGCAAAGCAGATGGCTGGTCTTCCGGATCTGTCTGGTGTCGTCAGCCAGTTGCAGGCGTCATAGGCATGGTTCGCACAGTAGACGAGTTCTGCATGCTGAACCTGTTCTTCCACGGGGTGCCAGCGACCCGTTCCGGTCGGTTCCAGCGCGGTCAGCGTTGCCAAACCGGGAAGATAGCCCACGGGATGATGGCAGGATTCACACGCAATATTTTCGAAATACAGAGCCTGCTGGCAGCACTGACATGAGAAAAGCTTCACTTTTTCGGCACCTTATTGCAGCTCTTGCGAAGCATGATGTCAGGTATTGGTCTCTCTGTGCAAATGTTGTGCTTCCATTAGGACATCAAACCGCGCCTGACAGTGATCCAGAAGCCCTGAAACAGGGGCAGCCTCTTCCGGTGTCGCCGAAACGGCAAGGGGAATATGGTTCTGGGCTGTAACCAGACCCGAAGTCGTGTCGAATCCGAACCATCCTGATTCCGGTACCCAGATTTCAGCCCAGGCGTGCAAGTCACAGGTCAAGGTCTGGCTGCCTGTATCCAATGGCTTTGGCTGAATCAGGTATCCGGAGACAAACCGAGCTGCGAAGCCCAACCTGCGCGCGAAAGCAATCATTAACCACGCACTATCCCGGCAGGAGCCCGTCAGGCGGGAGAGAGTCTCAGCTGGAGCCCAGGTGCCGGGCTCCATACGGGTCTTATAGTGCAGAGATTGGGCCAGTTTGCGATTGAGCCAGATCAGGCGAGCCAGATCTGTTTCTCCCGCTGAAAAGAATTGACCGTCAAGAAAGCCGTCCAGCAGGTCTGGCTCAGACGTAGCCACTCTGTAGGCGGGATTGTCCGGTGTTTGTGAAAGCGGCTGGCCGCCCTTCTGAAAGGGGTCATAGGGCGTGATATCCACAGTCATACGGACTTCGATATCGAAGTGGGAGACCTGCTCGGCAAAGATGGCTTCGGCAACCGTATTTTCGTGGGCGTCCAACCGCCACGCGATCTGACCTTCGCCAGGACCGACGTTCAGGGCATAGGTCAGGACGGGGCTGCGTGCGTTAACGGGCGGCCGCAGCCGGATGGTCTGAGGGCCCAGGAAGACGGGACGGTCATAGCGATAGGACGTGTGGTGGCGAAGCGTCACGAGCGTGTTCATTGTGGCAGATTTCCGCGATCCACTCTCATGACCTGATGTTCCCTGCTCCCCTGATGTCCCGTTAGCTCGGGATTATCCTTCCTTTATCGTAACAGGAAGAACGGCAACGGCAACTCTCTTGATATATTCTGGGAAAAACAAAACTGCTCGCTGCTTTTATTGCTTGGCAAACAGAAGGGAGTTGATAGGTTAATAAATAATCGTAATGATCCGGCCGGGTATGGTTCATACAGCTGTCGGGTAAGGAAACGGGGCAAACAGATGAGGTCCAACGTCTTGCAATCCCAGGTCCAGGAAGCCGGCATTTTCTCCGCTTATCTCAAGCCCGCGTTTTTCTGTGAACTGATGAACCGGGGAGAGGCGTTACCTGAGGCCCTGCAACTGGTTCAGGAAAGGCTGTCCCAGTTCGACATCAAGGAACTCCGCCACCGTACATCCAATGCGGAAACCCAGTTGTACCGTCTTGGTATCACCTTCACGGTTTACTCTGACCGGGAGGCCATTGACCGGGTTTTACCTTTTGATGTGATCCCCCGCGTTCTGACAGCCGACGAATGGGCGTTTATCGAAAAAGGCGTGCAACAGCGCGTCAAGGCGATCAATCTTTTCCTGTGGGACATCTATCATGATCGCAAGATCCTGCAGGACGGTATTATTCCCGCAGATCTGGTTCTGAAAAATGCCAATTACTGTCAGGCTATGGTCGGCGTTGATGTCCCGGGTGGCGTGTATGTCCATATTAATGGCACTGATCTGATCCGCGATCGCAGCGGGCAGTTCCTTGTTCTGGAAGACAACGCCAGAACCCCGTCAGGTGTGTCATACGTCATTGAAAACCGGCACATGATGCTGCGGTTGATGCCGGATCTGGCATCAGGGATGCCTCTTCGCTCGGTCGAGGATTATGGGCTGCGTCTGCATCGAGCACTTTGCGATGTCGCACCGGAAGGCGTGACTAACCCGCAGGTCGTTCTTTTGTCTCCGGGGATCTATAACTCAGCCTATTTCGAGCATGTCTTTCTGGCACGCGAGATGGGTGTTCCTCTTGTTGAGGGGCGCGATCTCCTCGTTGAAAACAATCATGTTTACATGCGAACTGTCGCCGGGCTCCGACCTGTGCATTCGATCTACAGACGCATTGATGACGCTTTCCTGGACCCGCTGGCTTTCAATCCGGAAAGTCTTCTGGGCGTTCCGGGACTGGTGGAAGCTTACCGTCAAGGCAACGTGACGATTGCCAACGCTCTCGGGACCGGCGTTGCGGACGATAAGGCCGTGTACGCGTATATGCCGCGGATTATCCGGTACTATCTGGAAGAAGAACCCATTCTGGGAAGCGTTGAAACGCACATCTGCGCTGAGCCAGAAGGGCTGGCCTTTACTTTGGCTAATCTGGAGAAGCTTGTCGTCAAACCTGTCGGGGAGTCCGGAGGCTATGGGCTTCTGATAGGGCCACACGCAACGGAGAGCGAACTCGAGGAATTCAGGCGCCGACTGACGGAGAACCCTTCCAATTACATCAGCCAGCCCGTGATCGATCTTTCGGTGACTCCAACCCTGTGTGACGCAGGCGTAGAGGCACGCCATGTTGACCTACGTCCCTTCGCATTAACCGGAAAAACGACATGGGTGCTTCCGGGGGGCTTGTCGCGTGTGGCTCTCCGCAAAGGATCTCTGGTTGTTAATTCTTCCCAGGGCGGAGGATCGAAGGATACATGGGTGATGTCCGTATGACACAGCTTTCCCCAACGGCATCAGGCATGCTTCCCGGCCTGAATACCCTTCTGTCCCGGTATGCCGAGAGCATGATGTGGCTGGCGCGCTACATGGAGCGGATTGAAAATCTGGCGCGTCTGATTGAGGTGACCGAGGCGTTCGTACGAGGCCCGGACGGACGGACGTCCTGGGATACAATCGTTCAGATCAATTCAGACGAAGAGCGGTTCAGCGCTCTTTATCCTGCGGCTACGGAGCAGGACTACTTACAGTTTTACATTACGGATGTTGCAAATTCGAGTTCCATCAAGGCGATGGCCAACTCTGTTCGTGAAAATGCCCGTTCGGTTCGTCCACTGATTTCCACAGAAATGTGGATGCAATTGAACGTCTTCACACGCTGGGTCCTTGATCTTCAGGCGTCTGATATCCGCAGGACTGGTCTTTCTGCGTTGTGTAATCGCATCAAGCAGGACTGCCAGACCCATACAGGCGTAACCGAAGGCACTTTATACCGCGATCAGGCATGGCTCTTTTACCTTCTGGGGCGGCATATGGAGCGGAGTGACCAGATCACCCGTCTCATAGACACGCGATATCATACGTTGCTTCCCCAGGAAGAAGTGGGCTCTGAAATCGATACGACACAATGGGCGTCTGTTCTGCGATCTGCGGCTGCATATCACGCATTTCGACGCTTGCAGCCCGTCACGACAACGCCAGCAAATGTGGTCGGATTTCTACTGAAGAACGAGGGGTTTCCTCGGTCTCTCGCCTTGAATTTACGACAGACTGATAGCGTTCTGGGCGCATTGTCCACGCACTACAATCTGCGTAAGCAATGCTATGCCGTGCAAGAACGTCTGGCCGACCTACGCGCAAGCCTCGAAGATCAAACGGCTGAAGAGATCATTATTCGTGGGCTGCATGAATATATGCACTGGATTCAGGGGCAGATAGAAACAATCCAGACGGAACTGGTGACTGCTTACTGGCCCCCAGCAGCTACGCAGCACGTGTCGGATACCAGTGTCGCGCAATAGAAGAGGAAGGGGCTGATCGCTCAAATAGGGGAAGAAGTGGAAATTCTTCTTCTCGGGCATTGAGGATAAATATGAATTACTTATTGAGATCCATATTATGGATGAAGAAATCTACAACTTCTGAAACCAGTTTCTTCGAATCTTGCCGCCAGTAAACCCCTACGTTGAGGGTAATATCGGAAAGGTCCTCGATGTTTTTATTGTCTTCAAATTTATATTTTACTGATTTTAAATAGGATATCGTAGACATTCCTATAGTCTCAGGATTGTCTATCAAGCTGGATGCACCAATGATTGAGTTTAGTTCAATCAGGTTTTTCGGTGTTTTTAATCCATTATACTCGAGAATAGAGTCGAATCTATCGCGCATAGCGGTTCCACGAATGGGTAGAACCCATACTTTCGATTGAAAGCTATCCCAGTTTCTAACTATCTCTTTCATTGAATAGGCGCGATCTTTATCGATAATAACACATTTATCTTGGATGAGATATTTATAGTTAATCCTATCATCTATTATGTCATTATAAGCACTGGCAAAGATTATATCTGTTCTTCCCTTCAGAAGAGAGGAAAATAGATGCTCTCTTGATCCATAATTTACTGTAAAATTTACATTTTTAGATGAAACTATAGATAATATACATTTCATCATCTCTGAAATAATAGAGTTTGATTGGAATGATATATTTACATAGTTTTTTTCGTTATAGATATTGTCTATATCGATAATCATCCTATCTATTTCTTTTTCAATTAAAATGCTAGATTCTACAACACGTTTCGCAATCTCATTGGGTATAAGTCCATGTATAGTTCTTGAGAAAAGTGTTTTTCCAATAATTTTTTCAAATTCTATACACGTTTTGGATATTGCGGCGGGGGTTAAAGACATAACTTCGGATGTTTTTTTTAAGTTTTGTATTTTATAAATATGTTTTATTACGTTTAAATGACGAATTTTAATGTTGGATTTTCTATTCATTTAAATTCTTCCCACGAATTTTAAGAATTATTGAATATTTACCACGTGCTATCGAGTGGATTGCTTTGTTTTTCTAGGTTCATTCTTTGTTGCAATAAGAAATATTCATCTCTTTTTCTGGGGCGCTTTCTTATTTCGTGGACGAAGATCAATAGCATTTCTTAAAAGTGTGGATATCAACTTTTTTTTGACATACAAAAGATTATCTATTTTTTCGGATTTTTAACTAATTTTACCGATTGAGAAAAATGTAAAATTAAAATGGATAAATATAATATTTCGAAAATATCATATGTATTTTAATAATTGTATTTGATTTAAGGTATACTTATTTATGTGTTTTAATTTTCATTAAAAAATATGTTCGATTTTAAAATTTACAATTAATTAAATTAAAAATAAAACTATTCCGTAAACTTAGTTTCTCTTGGTTTTGATTTTTCAGAAGAATGATGCATTCGAAAAACCTTTGATGAGTACCCTTACTTTTTTAACTCAGGGTCACTCGCAGTGGGGGGAAGGACCGGACAAGCCATGTCCAGTGCGGCTCGCAGATTTTCCCAGCTTGTGAATGATGTCGGTCAGAGCACTGATTTCGAGAGCAATCTTCTCAAGCACGCTGGAAACCTGCTGATGGTCTTCCATTCTTGCCAGAAGTGCTCGGCGTTCATGGTTTTGTAGCAGGACTTCAGAGCCTGAATCTCACTGTCGTGGGTCTGGACAATGGACTGGAACAGGTCCTGCTGGACAGGATGCAGCCAGAGCCTCCGGAAAGGTCTCAACCGCCTTGTTGAGCGAGGATGTTTCTTCCGATGAAGACATGGCCAGACTGATGCACTCGAAAAGCTGAGAGGTCAGTCCATACATGGCACAGGCACGGGTTCTGGCAAGATTTCTGTCGAGGGTTTCCAGCGAGTGCCAGATTTCCCGTTTTCCCAGAGCAGGCCGAAAACGAACGGGAATCCCGCGTCTGAAATGGAAACCGGATTGCAGACGAATCAGCACAACAGGGCTCGTTTTGTAGAAGCCCTTTGTAGAAGAATGGGGGCTCCGGGTTGCTGAAAACCATAAAAGCCGTTTATTTTCAATAACTTAGATGTGGTGCGAGCTGCGGGACTCGAACCCGCACGCCCTTACGGACTCGAGATTTTAAGTCTCGTGCGTCTACCATTCCGCCAAGCTCGCACACGCCTCATGCTGCTCGCAGCAGGGCGGTCCCGTTTTGGCTCAGCCAGCGCTCTGCTGCAAGACGTCCCGTGCGTCCATTTGCGCAGAATCTGTCAACAAGGCCCCAAAAAGCAGTGCTGTGGTCAAAATGTTGAAGATGAGCGAGTTCATGGATCACGACGTAATCTCGAATTTCCGGCGGCGTCATGACCAGGCGCCAGCTCAACATGATGCGTCCTTTTCGGGTGCAACTGCCCCAGCGAGACCGGACTTCCCGCAAATCGACACGGGACGGCACAAGCTCCATTCTTTTACTGTGAAGTGCAACAGCCGTTGAAAGGCGCTCTTTGGCCAGGCTGTGAAGAAAGTCCCTTACGCGACGTTCGGTATGCGCCGCATCACCGCTAACATGAAGGCCATCTGAATCCAGCCATGTGCCACGGCGGGCATCTGGCTCGTGCAGAATGGGAACCGGTGATCCTTCGATCATGACTTCGTGGCCGTTAGCCAGTACGCGTTTTTCAGGCAGAGCAGCGAGAGAGGACGTAATCCAGTCCATATGCTGATGGACGAACGCAAGACCCTGCCGCTGGCTGATGCGCTCTGGCATTGTAACAACAACACTGCCGTCTTGAGCATCAATGCGGAGGGTCATGCGGCGTGCACGAGGCGAACGTCTCCATACGAGAGGGACGGTCGGCGGAAGCATGGGGTTAGCCGGAACGCTTTCTGGAAATGCACGCAGGTGCATTCGCAGGCCACTCACCGGGCCATGCGGTAATGTAATTCTCCAATGGGCCCGCGCGGCGCTCACTTACGCAGCGCCCACCTGCTGAAGCACCGGCAAGCAGAACGCTGTCCTGCGTCCCGGAGCGCAGAGGGTGCCATTCCGGGAGATCGAACCCGTCTCGCAGCAATCGATAAGCGCAGCTTGGTGGAAGCCAGTCGATTTCAGCCAAGAGTTCAGGCGTTAGGGTAACGCAGTCCGGCACCTTGCGATGGCGCTTCGGATAATCTGTGCAACGGCACGTCTGTGTGTCCAGAAGCCGGCAGGCAACGGTCGTGTAAACGATCTCGTCCGTATCTTCGTCGCGGAGCTTGTTCAGGCAGCAACGCCCACATCCGTCACAAAGGGATTCCCATTGCTCGGACGTCATCTGATCTAGCGGCGTGGTTTGCCAGAAAGGAGAAACTGAAGTCATGGCCGATCCAGTATCACACAGCCGAGGCACAACAGAACCGCTATTGTCAGGGAAAGCAGGGCGGCGGGTAAAAGCAGGGGAAGCCATATTAATTTCAGGCGGGTCGTCAGATCTGCTCCCAGGCCGATTGCTGCGCGCGTTGTTCCGATGGGCAGCCCAAGTAACGTGGCTCCGAACGGCATCATGACAGCTGGGGAAATCAGAACACCCTGGAGGATGTCATAATGTCGGCCGATAAAGCTTAGTCCAGCGCGATGAAGTTCAGGCAGCGCAAAAGCGAGAGCCGGACCGGGCAGTAGAACCAGCAAACCAAGAAGGCGTACGTGTCGGGCTGGCAGAAGACGCATCAGCAGCGTGATGACACCACAGCCAATGAGCAGGCCAAGTATAATGGCGGGCAAGTGAAGCCGCATGGAGATGGCCATCATGGCTTGCTGCTGCCGTACCAGTCCTGAAACCGCTGCTCCAGCTGGTCACCGTATTTCGTCCAGAACGCGTCATTGACGGACAAAGCTGTTCCTCGCGGATCAAGGACGCTGTCGGGCATGTCGTTCAGGTGTGGAGACTGAGTGTGCAGTTGGATCAGGGTTTTCTGTGCTGTCGTTGTCGGGTTGTTAGCCGGTATTGCCCAATAGAGTGCGGTGCTGAGAGTTTGATCTGGCTGCGCGACAAAAAGAGAAGCTGCTGGTCCCGCTTTGACTTTCATGCTGACGCTGGAAATTTCCGTCATGGGGGCGCTGGTCATGAGCGCACTGCTTTGCTCCATAATCCGGGCGGCATCATCGGGTGTTTTCCACCACACAATATAAGGTCGAAGCAGATCCAGCTTGTGGAACGCACGACTAACACCCGCGGGTGTGGACAGCGCAGTATAAATGTCACGCGCGTCTATGCCGTCTGCAAGCAGGGCAATTTCCAGCGTTGTACGTGCACCCAGATAAAGACCGCGGCGTCCTGGATGACGTGCAACGTCCCAGAAGTCTTTCCAGTCAGGGGCGGCAGGTAGTCGTGAACGATCCCATGCGAGTGCCATGATTGTCTGGCCTCCGGGCAAGCCACATCCCAAAGTACCGTCCAGCGGGTGAACCCAACCTTTCTGACAGGCATCTGCAAGCTGGCTGCCGTTTAACAGGATAGCAGCCCAGCTTGGGTTTGATGAATGAACGCCCGCGTCCAGCGTGCTGTATTGGCCGTCCCATTCAACCTGCTTCAGCGACTTGTCGCTTGTGATCAGGGCATTCGCAGTCAGCGCACCTTCAGGAATGGCCCAGCCGGGTGCAGGAGGAGCAGGTTTGACTGCACGACGATGTTTTGTGGAGTGGTGTGTAACCGCTCGTTTATGCGCGTGCGCCGAGGCTTCGGATGGCGAGAACACAGAAGCGACACTTTGGCCGACATGGGAGAAGAAATCCCCGATGTCATCGGAAGGGCGGGTGCTGCTTGCGGATGTGGCGTGCGCGTGCATGTTGGCAGGCAGAACCTGTATCGCAAGCAGGCCCACCAGAAATGCTGCAGGACGCATGATACGACCGAGACCCGCCCGGCATCGTGCCGGGAGCGTATGTCGCAGAAAGAAAGCGGGCCGGGTCAGAATGGTGTCCTCGATCAGCATGAAGAAGTCAGGCGCAGATGCCTGACCGAATGCGGCGGCACTTTAATACAGGTCGGCACGAAGCGGAAAGGCCGTTGCATGGCCGGCGGGCCAGGCGAGCTGAACGGCGGCTCCGGCGCGTGGCAGCTTCTGGGCCTGAAGAGGCGGGCGCCGGAGCTCAATCTCGGTACCATCCGGGCAGCGCACCCGCATTCTGATATGATCGCCAAGATGAACGCTGTCCGTCAGTGTGCCGCGAACAGGTGGCGCTTCCTCATCATCAAGACCAAGAGACTGGCTGCCAAAAAAGGGCGAGATCCGATCCGGGCGAACGCACACCAGACAGGCGTGCCCTTTTTGAAGCGTATCGTCGGATGCGAGAGCTTCCACAATGCCGCCGCAGGCAAGTTGAACGCGCGCGACGTCATCCGCAATATCCAGAACCTGCCCGGTCAAGGCATTGGCTTCACCAAAGAGTGTCGCCACTCCAACGTCTGATGGGCGATCATACAGTTCGGCCGCTGTTCCGCACTGAAGCAACGCCTCTTCATTAAAGAGGGCGATCTGCCCTCCTGCGCGCAGTGCGTCTTCCTTGCGCGTGACGCTTTGCAAAACGCTGAGATTTCGCGCGCGCGACAGTTTCGACAGTAGAGACGCGATGCGTCGACCCGCGTGGATGTCCAGACCACCGTATGGGTTGTCGAGCAACAGAATGGTTGGGGCAGTTACGAGTGCGCGGGCCAGCATTGCACGGAAGGTCTGTTCTGGATTGAGGTCCTGCGGAGAAAGATTTCCCAGTCCATCCAGTCCCAGAAGGGACATCATGCGGCCTGCACCCGCATCGGCTTCTGCGCGGCTTTGTCCTTGGGCGCGCAGTGCGAAAACGATGTTGCTGCGCGTATCGAGGTGAGGAAACAGCGGGTCGCGGGTGCTGATCAGAACAATGCTGCGTTGCCCGGCGGGACGGGATGTAACATCCGTTTCCTGCACAAGGACGCGCCCGCCCATGGGTGGAGAAAAGCCTGCGATCAAATCCAGTAGGCCAGATAATGCAGCTTCATCAGTTCCATAGGCGGTAACTGTTTCTCCCTCGGAAACCGTGAGGTCAAACGCTTCTCCCCGTAGTCCAGCGCGCAGAGCTTCAAGCCGGAGAGCCGGAGCCAGGCGTGTGGCGGGCTTCTTGCGGCGTGTGGGGGAAGGTGGGGCGCCGGGTGGGCGGGACATGCAACCTCTGATAATGCTTTTGCGTTTGAAGCCAGATACCGGGCCTGATTCCCAGGTCCCTATTTGATTGCAATGAGGGTTTGAACATGAGCCGCGATACCGTCAAGAAGAACATCGAAGCTGCAGCCGAGACAACGCAGGACCAGATCGAGACGCTGCGCAAGCAGGTTGAGCAGATCCTGAACGACTATGTTAACCCGGCTCTGCTTCAGGCAGCGGACCGTACAGAGCATGCCGTTGCAAATGCCCGCAAAATCACAGATCATGAAATTGAAAATGTATCGACGCGTGTGCAGTCGCGGCCCATCGCCGCTATTCTGATTTCCGCTGTGGTCGGTTTCCTGGCGGGCCGTTTCTCCAAGTAATCGGCACGTGACCTTTCAGGCGGGAGGCAGGCCATTCACAGACCTGCGCCCGTCCTGTTAGAAATAAAGGCAACGATCCTCCATGAAGCCCATCGAACTCGGTCAGGAAGTCCTTTCCGCCCAAGGCCAGATTCTCTCTCGCTCCGCCATGCGAATCGGTCGGAGAGTTGCGTGCGCGCTTGTTGCCGTTGTCTTCCTGCTGTTCGCAGCCATTTCTTTTCACGGCTTTCTGTGGGCGTTCTTCATTAGCGTTGCAGGCCTGAGCTACGTCAAAGCCAGTCTGTGCGTTATTGGCGTTGATCTGTTCTTCGTGCTGATTTTTGCAGTTCTTGCAGCATGGTCGATCCCGGACGTTGTGGAGATCGAGGCGCGTATTCGTCGCGACCGCAAGTTGGTCGAACTGAAGCAGTCTATTGCCATTACAGCCGTTACTGGTCTTCTGCTGGGGCCAATTGGCCGTTTTACGGGCAAAAGCTTCCTGTCCATTCTGAAGAGTTTCTTCAGTCATTCCAAATAAGACATTTTATGACTGATTTTTGTCAAAGCCATCTGGCCAGTTGTAGGTTAATGGCGTAAGCACTTCGCCTGTGCCGTGATTACGCCCTTGGGGGAGTCGTCACGGACTTGCGAGGAGTCCCGTGGAAAGTTCGTCGAACAGTCCGTTAGTTGGCACCAAGGTCACAGCCTGATGCTTACGGAAGTCAATCTCTTCGGCGTCTTTGTCGCACCCCTCTCAATTTACGCCGTTGCAGCAGTGTTCGTAACACTTCTGTTGAGAAGCATTCTGTGGCGAACCGGTGCTCTGAGCTGGTTCTGGCACGTCGCCCTCTTTGAAATAGCGCTCTATGTCTGTGTTCTCTGTCTACTCATCCTTTACGTCTAGGAGGGGTCGGCTATGAACTGGACCCGCAGTGTGATCCGCGTTCTGCTGACTCTGATTGTCCTGGCGATGGCCATCGGCCTCGGTCGGACCATGTGGGACATTTACGTTCTGGCACCATGGACGCGCGATGGTCGTGTTCGTGTTTACGTCGTAGATGCAGCCCCTGAAGTTTCCGGAACAGTTGTTTCTGTTCCCGTCGTGGACAACCAGTTTGTCCATCGCGGTGATCCGCTTTTCGTTCTCGATCCCGTTCGCTTCCGCCTTGATATTGACGCCGCCCGTGCCCGCCTTGCCGGTGCGGATGAAGACCTCAAGCTGAGATCTTCTGATGCCAAGCGTCGTATGGGCCTCGGTGGCATTGTGTCTGCCGAAGAGCAGGAAGACTTCAACTCGAACGTTGAAACCCAACGTGCCAAAGTCAATGCTGCAAAAGCCGAACTGAATACGGCGCTGCTGAACCTTCAGCGTTCTACGGTTTATTCGCCAGTTGACGGGTACATCACCAACCTGAATCTTCGCGTCGGTGATTATGCCCATGCTGGTCAGCCCGGTCTCGCCGTGATTGATGCTCACAGTTACTGGATCAACGGATACTTCGAAGAAACCAAGATGCATGGTGTGCATGTTGGTGACGCCGCCCGTGTCAAACTCATGGGTTACAAGCAGATCCTGCCTGCCCACGTAGTCAGCATTGGTCGTGGTATTAACGACCGTAACGGCGTGTCAGACCGTCTTGGTCTGCCAGACGTGAACCCGATTTTCACGTGGGTCCGTCTTGCGCAGCGTATCCCGGTTCGTCTGGAACTGGATAACGTTCCGCCGGAAATCACTCTCGCGGCCGGCATGACCGCAACCGTCACGATTGGGCGCGAAACGCCGGGCGCCCGTGGCAAGTTGACCACCTGGCTGCAGAACCATCTCTGACATGTCACGCAAGCTTCTGACCCTCGCTCTCAGCACCTGTCTGTCACTTACGGCCTGCACCGTCGGGCCGAATTTCAAGCCAGACAAGATCAAGGTGCCCGACACCTTTGTCGAGCAGCCACAATCGGTGACGGCAGCCGAGATCGCGCGGACCGAAGCAGACATGAAGGACTGGTGGGCCCAGTTCCATGACCCGATGCTGAACGAGCTGATCGAGGCCGCGGTCAAGGGCAACTATGATCTGCAGATTGCATCGCAGCACATCATTTCGGAACGGGCTGTCCGGCGGCAGGCTCAGGCAGCCTGGTACCCGCAGCTTGATGCAGCTATGGGCGGTGGCGATGACCGGTATTCCATCAATGTCGATAACTGGCCGCTCCGCCCTGGAAATCCGGCAAACCGGCCACAGGCGTCTGTCCTGACCTATGGTGCTCGCGCTAGCTGGGAAATCGATCTGTTCGGGCATATTTCCCGGCAGGTCGAGGAGCGTAAGCGGCTCGTTGAGGAATCTCTGGAAAACCGTCGCGCCATTCTGTTGTCGCTGCTGTCCGAAGTCGCATCAGATTACGTGACGTTGCGCGGTATTCAGGAACGGCTTGCAGTCACGGAACACAGCATCGATGTGGCGCAGCGTTCCCGCGAACTGACTGAAAAGCTTTATACGCACGGCCTGGGCAATACGCTGGCTGTAGCGCAGGCACAGACGGAAGAGCATCTCGAGCGCTCGCGGCTTGCTCCACTGCACTCGCAGGAAGAGCGCCTGATCCATGCCATTTCCATTCTGCTGGGTGAAATGCCCGGCAAGCTGGAGGAAGAGCTGGACGTGCGGCGCCCTCTGCCGTCTGTTCCTGCGTTCCCGGCGTCCCTGCCGTCCATCGTCTTGGCAAATCGCCCGGATATTCGGGCCACGGAAGCGCATTATGCAGCGGACATGGCTCAGGTCGGCGTAGCGGTTGCCAACCTCTATCCGAAGTTCATGATCCCGCTGACGTTCAATCCGAACGCTTCTGCCGCCTATCAGGCGTTTCAGATGGGCGGCATGGCCTGGAGCTTCATGATGATGGCTTCGCTGCCCATCATTCATGGCGGTCGCTATACAGCAGAAATTGCTCAGGCTCGTGCAGAAGCCGAGGCGAGCCGACTGGTGTATCGCAAGACTGTGCTGAAGGCTTTTGCTGAAGTCGAAGATTCAATGGGTGACTGGCGCCATGACAATGAGCTTGTCACGCAGCTTGAAGAAGCTGCGACAGATTCCGGTCTTGCCCGCGATCGAGCGCAGAAGCTGTTTAGCGCCGGTCTGACCGGGTATCTGAATGTCCTGACGACTGAGCAGACCGCACTTTCTGCTCAGGATCAGGCAGTTGTGGGGCGGATGGCCCGTCTGCGGGACGCCATTTCGCTTTACACGGCGATGGGCGCGGGCTGGCAGGGCCGTCAGCTCACCGATACGCGTCTGCCGATTGAAGTTGGAAAGCAAAACGCGCTGGTACGGGCCTTTACGCGCTAGGACAGGATTGGCTCGCAACAGGGCAAGAACAGTTTGAACGGAGTCCTGCCATGATGCCTGTCTTTCTGCGATCATTTGCTCTGCTGGCTGCTGTTATGTTGGGAACTGGTCTTTCCGAGGCAGCAACTGAGCGTGATCTTGAAGCGCCAGGCCCGCTAGGGCCATTATCTGGCACTTATCTTGACGCGGGGAAAACAGCGCCCGTTCTTCTGCTCGTCCCTGGCTCTGGCCCCACAGACAGAAACGGGAATTCAGCGTCTGGCCTCAAGCCGGGAACGCTGAAACTGTTGGCTGAGGGACTGGCTGGGCGGGGTATTTCAACGGTTCGCGTTGATAAGCGTGGTATGTTTGGAAGTGCACGAGCTGTCGCCAACGGGAACCACGTTACCATTCAGGACTACGTGACGGACGTTCAGAACTGGATCTCTGTCATTCGCAAAGAAACGGGGACACGTTGCGTCTGGCTTGGTGGGCATAGTGAAGGCGCACTGGTCGTACTTGCTGCATCTCAGCATAGCCAGGGTGTCTGTGGTTTGATCCTGTTGTCAGGGCAAGGGCGACCAATGGGTGAACTCATCCGGGCGCAGCTTCACGCCAATCCGCGCGCGCACCCGGTTCTTCCACAAATTGATAGCACCATTGATGCTCTTGAAGCAGGCCACCGTGTTGACCCGCTAACGTTACATCCCGGTTTACAGGCTTTGTTCAACGCGGACGTGCAGGGATACCTGATTGATGTCATGCGTTATGATCCTGCTGCGCTTCTGAGGGCGTATCATGGCTCCGTTCTGCTGGTGCAGGGTGGAAAGGATCATCAGATCAGCCCGACAGAAGATCTGCCTTTGCTACAGGCTGCTGACCCTCGCGCGACGACTGTTTATCTGCCCTCTGCAAGTCACTTTCTGACGGACATGCCGGATGTTGATTCCAAAACCATGACCGGAGCTGGCCTTCCTTCTTTCGGCCCTCTTGATCCAGATCTGGCGCCGCATGTCGCGGAGTTTGTCCTCGGTCATTGACCCGAAGCGATCAACGTCACACATCTGAAAGTAATGGAGGAATAAACCAATGGCACAGGATGGTCACCCGGCTGAGGATTACCTCAGACCAAAGCTGGACAGTTTGATTGAAGAAGGTGTGAGCGCGGGATTTTCGCGTGATGTCGTACTTGCCGTACTGATTGATCTTTTGGATGACGGCGCAGCAGATGATGCGGAGTTGAGATGAAAGACCCTTATTCAGTTCTTGGGGTTTCCAAGACGGCCACGGACAAGGAAATCCGCAGCGCATACAGGAAGCTGGCCAAGCAGTACCATCCGGACCACAACCCCGACAGCAAGGACGCGGAAGAGCGGTTCAAGGCTGTTGGTCAGGCGTATAACATCGTCGGGGACAAGGAAAAGCGTGCGCGCTTTGACCGCGGCGAGATTGATGCTGAAGGGCAGGAGCGTGGCCCGTTTGGCGGCGGTGGCTTCGGCGGTGGCGGTCCGGGAGCCGGGGCACATGGCTTCCAGGGAAATTTCAATCAGGAAGATCTGGGCGCGTTCTTCTCCGACATGTTTGGTGGCGGCGGATTCAGTGGGGACTTTCAGCCCGGTGGTGCGGCAGGACGTCGGGCCACAAAGGGCTCTGACCGCCGCTTTTCCGTGACCATTACCTTTGAACAGTCCGTTCTTGGGACGTCTCTGGATCTGGCTTTGGGCGAAGGTGGTCATACGGAAGTTCGTATTCCGCCGGGTGTCGAAGAAGGGCAGACCCTGCGTGTACGGGGCAAGGGCGCGCCAGGTCGTCCTGGTATGGATGGTCAGCCGGGTGTTCCAGGTGATGCGCTGCTGACGATCTCTGTCACGCCAGACAAGCGTTATGTCCGTGATGGTCGTAATCTGCGCATGACCCAGAATGTCGATCTCAAGACAGCTGTTCTGGGCGGGAAAGTGACCGTGGCGACACCGAAGGGAGACGTCGCGGTGAAGATACCCAAACATTCCGACAGCGGGAAAGTTCTCCGTCTTGCCGGTCGTGGTATTGGCGCTGATAAAAAGAACCCCGCAGGTGACCTGTTCGTGACGTTGCAGGTGCATATCGGGCCGGTTTCTCCTGAATTGGAAGCCTTCTTCGCTGAGCAGGAGGCCTGATCATGGGAATGATCCGTCGCGCAAAAGCACGTATTCCAGACTGGCCATGGCGTCAGATTATTGGTGGCATTTTCGCCATCATCTTTGTGGTTGTGCTGAGCGTGATCGGATCCCATGCCCTCATCCTCGCCGGGGAGTGGCATTTGCCCTAAGATAAAGCCCGTCTTTGTTTCTGACGGGTTTTTCATGACCTCTTATTCTACACCTGCCTCCGGGCAACCGCTGGCGACGACACGTCGTCGCGCCTTTACCGTTGTGCTGGCAATCGAACTGTGGGAACGGTTCGGTTATTACGGCATGCAGGCAGTTCTGACGCTGTTCATGGTCCAGCAGCTTCGAATGGCCGATACCACGGCCAATCTGATGCTGGGGGCTTTTTCCGCCCTGACCTACATCACGCCTGTTCTGGGTGGCGTGCTGGGAGATCGTTTTCTCGGCACGCGGCGCACGATGGTCATGGGAGCTATCTCCCTTGCCATCGGCTACGCCTGCCTCGCCGCTTCTCTGACATCACCGACATTGCTTCTGCTGGCCATGGCGCTGATTTCCACAGGAAACGGCCTTTTTAAGCCGAATGCGGGTAATCTGGTTCGCCGGATTTATGAGGGGGATAATGCCGCCCTCGATGCGGCGTTCACCCTCTATTACATGTCCGTCAACGTTGGCTCCACGGTGTCGATGCTGCTGACACCATGGCTACAGGTTCACTATGGCGCCCCCGTTGCTTTCGCGACCTGTTCGGTCGGGTTGGTGATTGGTCTGCTCTATTATGTCTGGCGTTCGGGATGGCTTGCCCAGACAGCCAGCCCTCTGGAAAAAGAGCGCGTGCCTGCCAGCCGTTTTGCTCTTGTGGGGTTCGGACTCCTTGCGCTGACCGTTTTTAACGCCTGGATCATGAGCAGCGACGGCCTTGCCCGGATCTGTATTTTTGCTGCCGCTGTGTTGCTGTTTCTGTCTTGGGTCGTCCTGTACGTCCGTGCACCCGGAGAAGAGCGACCGGGTTTGCGGCTTACATACATGCTGTGCCTGCAGGGAACGATTTATCTCGTCTTTTATCAGCAGATGATCACGTCCTTGACGTTGTTCGCACTGCGAGATGTCTCGGGCGACTTCAGCATCGGCGGCGTAACGCTTTTCCATATGTCGGCCGGCCAGTTTCAGGCGCTCAATCCGATCTGGATCATGGCGATCAGCCCATTACTGGCGATTTTGTACAATCGGCTGGGCGCACAGGGGCGGGACCTGTCGCTGGCTCGAAAAATGCTGATTGGCTACGTGATGGTGGCTATGGCTTTCGCGGTTTGGTGGCTCTCTGCCGTTGGAACGACAGGTTTGGTTTCCCCTTGGATTATGGTCGCGGGCTACGGACTTCTGTCTTTCGCCGAGTTGCTGACAAATGGTTTGGGTCTGGCGATTGTGGCCCGCTATACGCCAGCGCGTCTGAGTGGCTTCATGATGGGCGCACTTTATCTGCTCTGGGGCATTGCGATGTATGTGGGCAGTGTCATCGCCAACCGGGCGGCCATGCCTGCCGATATGGCAGCTTCCGCGGGAAATGCCCTGTATGCCAGTTTGTTCCGGACCTTGTGTGAAGTGGCAGTTGTTGTGGTGGTGATTCTGGCGTGCCTGGAGCCTTTAACGCGACGTTGGGACCGAGAACACATAACTGTGAACAGGAAACTTTCGCCGAATTGAACCATGTGAAGGTTTTGTAATTCGGGAGAAAACCTAGGAAAAAGATTAGACATGATCTGAAGTGATGCGGCGGAAGTGTCGCATTACGAAAACAACCGTCTTCCTCTCTCTATTCCGGACCGGCATCGGCCTGTATGGGAAAGTCATTCATGATTTCCGGTTACAGGCGACGTGAGAAGGAGACGCGGGAAAAGATGCAGAGGTTTAAAAGCGGTTTGACGAAGGCTCTGGGGGCGGCCTGTCTTTTGAGCACGACGCTCTCCACACCCCAGATTGCATACGCCGAGACGGCTTCTGCATCTGATCAGGGAAAACCTGGTCAGCCTCGCGCCCATAACAGTGCGGGGCACCCGGTTCTTCGTACCCGGTCCATCCAGCCAACCCCTCTGCTGGTCAAACCCGCTCCGACCCCGTCGCACCTTGCTGACGTGCAGCCTTCAGACACAACAGAAAACCGCTTCTTCCCGGCCAGTTTCCATGACTGGCTGACGCAGAGCACCATGACCGGTGACTGGGGCGGATATCGCACCTGGCTTACGGAAAAAGGGATCAACATCGGTGGCCACTTCCTGCAGGACAGTGCAGGAAATCCGATGGGTGGTAAGGCTAAGACCGTTCGTTATGCGGATGAATTCGGCCTTAACATCGATCTCGATCTGAAGCGTCTGACCGGCTGGAACCTTGGCCTGTTCCATTTCCTCAGTACTGCGCGTCAGGGTCTGGGTATTGGTGCCAAGCTGCCGGCGCTGGATAGCCCGCAGCAGATCTTTGGATCTGGCGAGACCGTGCGTCTTACCCGTCTTTCGTGGGAGATGCCGTGGAACCGGTATGTTTCTACCGAAGTCGGCGAAATCAACACTGAGAATGATTTCGAGCAGTCGTCCATGTACTGGGGCATGAGCCAGTACTGCCAGTTCGAGTCCAACGCGATCTGCGGTATGCCGCAGTCTGTCGCAATGAACTCGGGCTACGGATATTACCCGACGGCGCATCCGGGGGCGTGGGTGAAGTTCTACCCTGCCGGAAACAACCATTACCTGATCCAGTTCGGTGCGTACTCGGTCGATCCGACCATCGCAAACACGCATAATGGCTGGAAAATGAACCTCCACGGCGCAACGGGGACGTATGTTCCGTTCCAGCTTGGATGGCATCAGGGCGGTAAGGACGATTACAGCGGTCCGCTTCAGACCAACATCAAGATTGGTGGCTACTGGGACTCTTCGCAGGTCAAGAACGTCTATGGCCAGCTTGGCACATTCGGTGTTCCGACAGAGTATCTGATTTCAGCGCCGACCCAGCAGGTTCGTGGCCGTTTTGGTGGCTGGTTCCAGTTCGACCGTATGCTGGAACGTGACAAGGCTGATCCGAACCGTGGAACATCGTTCTTCGGATCTTTCACTTGGGGTGATCCCCGCACCGCGATTGCACCTTACTTTATTACGTGGGGCATCACGCGTAAGGGGACCTTCCCGAGCCGACCCAATGATACGATCAGCCTTGGCATGAAGATGCTGTGGGTGAACCCGAAGCTGACGATCTGGGCGCGACAGATGCAGGCTGCCGGGGCAACAAACCTGTTCAAGCCCTCTGAAGAGCATGCCATTGAATTGAACTATGGCTGGCGTCCGACCCCGTGGCTCGTGATTCGTCCGGGTGCGCAGTATCTTATGCATCCCGGGGGTACCAACCGCTACAAGAATGCTCTGCTGCTTGATTTTGAGACGGGCATTACCTTCTGATTTCTTTGGCAAAAGCCAGACATGAAAAACGCGCCACCCGATCAAGGTGGCGCGTTTTTTTGTGCCTGTAATCTGATGTGAAATCAGAGGTCAGTCGTGAAGGAGAACTTGAATGTCCGGGGCAGGCCTTCAAGTAGATAGCCGTTGAAGGACGAAGACCAGTAGCGTGTGTTGGCAATGTTATCGACGCCAAAGCGCAGAGTGACAGGCTTGTGGTACGTCGTGAACGTATAGCGTGCTGCCAGATCAAAGCGCGTCCAGACTGGCAGATGCAGGGTATTGGCTGTGTTAACCCATTGCTTGCCTGTATTGACGACGCGCCCGACGACCGTGGCCCCCTTCAGGAACGGGAGATCGTATTCCAGATTGCCGTTGATCGTATAATTCGGAATGCCGATCGCTGAATTGCCATTCTGTAGGCCGCCAGCCGTATGGCGTAGGTCCGCATCAATCAGCGTGCCACCACCATTGAATCTCAGTCCCGGCAGAATCTCTCCATTTACGGTGAGTTCGATGCCACGGTTCCGCTGCAGGCCGTCCTGTTTGTAAACGGAATACCCCGTGCCTTCGATCGGCACATTATAAGAATTGGGGCGTGAAATCTGATAAAACGCCAGAGCAGCGCTGAAGCGACCAATGTCGTACTTGGCGCCGATTTCATACTGGGCAGACTTATAGGGTGGGAAAATCTGTCCGACGTTCTGGGCACTCGCAGGGGCGGTATCACCCTGAGACATGCCCTCAATCCGGTTGAAGTAAATGGACGTCTGACGCGTCGGGTGAATGACAAGCCCGACAACAGGCGTAATGGCATCCTGATTATACGGAGTGCTTAACGAGCCTCGGCCGGTTGTGCTGTAGTTGTACCCGTTGATCATCATGTTCTGGTAGCGGAAGCCCCCGGTTAGGGCGACGCGACCATTCAGGAAAGACATCGTGTCAGAGAAAAACAGGCTGTACAGGCGTGTCCAGTTTGTCGTCTGCGGGTCGTTTAAAACACCTCCAACGAAAGTCTGAGCCGGGGAGGCAAACTGCGGTGTCTTGTAAATGTTTGTGGTGGGAGAGGTCAGGGCCATGGCGTAGGCCGCAGCTGAATCTTCCCAGAGCGCGGAGCCACCGGCATTGACCTCGTGCTTGATAAAGCCCGTTCGGAAGTGTGCACGAATGCCGGCGCGGGTGCTCTCATTCGTCTGATTGTAAGGCACATACATGCTGCCCGCAGTTGCGGCGCCGGTGGCTGCATCCGTTAGGGTCGGGCTGGAATAGTTGCCCTTCTCATTTGCGTTCAGGGCACCAAAGGCCCCATACAGGGTCACATTTTTGGAGAGATCATGCTCAATGTTCAGCATGCCAAAAATGTAGTTCAGGTCATTATACGCCCATTTCTGACCGAAATTGTGAGACGGGGCGACCGGGCGCGGAACGCTGGTGACAAATGAACTCAGCATCAGGCCTGGGCGGCCACCATCAACGCCCTGATTCTGATAGTTCATGTCCATCGAAATGCGTGTGCTGTTATCGCGGCTGTGCCAGTCAAAATCAGCCCCCAGAGCGGTGGAGTGCCGGTATTCATTATTGATGGAATCTTCGCCGGATTGTCCGGCCACGTTCAGGCGAACACCGAATTGCTTCTCCGTTCCAAAACGACGGCCCACGTCAATGCTGCCGCCTCCCATGGCGCTGCTCGTGTAGTCTCCCGTCAGGCGGGTGATTGGGGCATCCGTCGCATGTTTGAACATCAGGTTGATGTTGCCGCCAATAGCAGACCCACTCGGTGCAGCGCCGTTCAGGAACGCGCTGGCGCCGTTGAGAACCTGAACACTGTCGTAGAGCTGGGGTGAAACAAGCTGCCGGGGCGTGATGCCGTAAAGACCATTGATGGCCACGTCATCACCGTTGACGGCAAAACCGCGGATGACAAACATCTCCGAGAAGTTGCCGTATCCATACGTCGTGCGAACGGATGGATCATTTTCCAGAACCTGTCCAAGCGTCTGGGACTGCTGGTTCAGGATCATGCTGGAAGAATAACTGCGAATGTTGAAAGGCACGTCCAGGCCCTTCTTGTTTCCCAGTGCACCAAGCTGTCCGCCACTCGTGACTTCCATCTGGTTCCGGCGCTTGGCCTTTACGATGATTTCTTCATCGTTCGGCGCGGATGATTTGGCCGCGCTGGGCGCTGCCGCAGCCTTGTTGGGCGCGACCTGGGTCTGGTTCGGCAAAGGACTTGCTGCATAGGCGAAAGCGGGAAGGGTTGTTCCGGCCAGAAGCAGGCAGGCCAGGTGCCTGCGATGGCGAGCAGGTCTGGGGCGGGAAAGCAGATATGCGCGCACGGAAAGAAGCCTCGATTGGAGGGGAAGATGTGCGCTACATACGGTAATGAGAATTAATCTCAAATAAATCAATGTAACTTAATATGACTGCGTCTGTGTGCGGGATGCGGGCACAAAAAAAGCGAAGCCTTTTTCGGGCTTCGCTTTGTCGTGGTTGGTTCGTCGCTAATTCAGAGCACGACGGTGAACTGAACCCCCAGCACAGCGGCATCACGAAATGTCGTCGTCGCGCTGGGGCGCTGGATGTACTGGAAGTCGGGCTGGATCGCCATCGCACGGGCCACATGCGCGCTATAAAACAGTTCGTACACGTTCTCATGGCTCTGCGGGCCATAGACTGTGCCCCACTGGTTATCCTGATAGGGCAGGTTGAGCTGCTTGGAGGATTCCTGCTGCAAGGCTGCCGTGGTGCTCATGTCGAAGTGCTGCCACATCGCCCCGACTGTATCGAGCGGACGGCCCCACGCTTTGCCCGTATCAATCATGCCGACCCATGTATGGTCTCGCATGGCGACGGTCTTGCCGTCACTGTACATGGCGCCCGCCATCAGGATCAGACCGTTGGTATCACCGGGCCCGTTGCGCATCAGCATCTGATCCATGATCAGCCACGCACTGTTTCGCCCGGCTTCATAGCGGCGAGGCAGGCCAGTCTGCTGCCACGAGTTCCCGTGAATGTCTTCGTACAGGTTCAGATAGCGTGAATTGTCGTAGGAATATCCGAGCTCGTAATGACCAACGAGATGGTTTTTTCCAAAACGGGGAATCCAGCCGATTTCGACAGGCGTAGAGAACTTCCCCAGCCCCGATTGCGCCCAGGACCAACCGGAAATGCCGCCGTTGTAAGCATGCGGGCTTACGGCGAAGAGGCCACCCATAATGTATGTATTGGCCGTTGGCATGACGCGGGCGATGGCGGCAAGGTTACCGGACGGCCAGTCGCGGTTGCCTTCCGTGTATTTATTTGGTGCTGGATTTCCGCAGACGGCGACGTTCATGAAGTCGCAGAAAAGTGGCGAGGCAGCAAAGAATGAGCCGACCGGAATCCAGCCAGCGCTGATGTCGATACGATTATGGTAGAAGGATGCCTCTCCATACATCGACACGAGATGCGCTACGACGTTGCCACGTGCACCATAGATTTCCTGCACGGGCGCAATGGAATCCCCGAACATCCGGGACACGTTCTGGCCATGTCCGTTGACGATCAGCGTATGCGTCCAGAAGTTTTTGATACCGGCCATTTTGTCCCAGTCGATATCCACTTCGACGCCGACCTGCCCCGTATCCGAATAGGCGCGGTCTTTACCGCCCGTCACGTTGCCGGCGAATTCTTCGTTAACTGCAGCGAGGAGATGAATGCCATGATTAACAAGCCATGGCTGGATGCCGCCCCAGTCTCCGAAGAAATGCTGTGATCCCATTGGGGCTGCGAAAAACGCCCCCGGATCTTCAACTTCGTCAGGAGTGCCAGCGCTGCGTACGCCGCGCATGTTGTTTTGCAGGATGGGAACGCGTCGCCCTGTATCCATAGGGTGTGACGTCAGTTCGGATTTGCTGTTGCCTGCCGAGGGTTCCGCCGACGGGCCTGCCGTCGGGGTTGAACCTGAAGGCGAGGCCGACTGACCCCAGGCTTGGCCTGGCGCAACAGCCAGTGTCGAGGCGGACAGGAGTCCCAGAAAAGCGGTCCGCAGATGTCCGGAACGAAAAAGGCGAGCGTGATCAGTCAGCACGACCATAAGGCAGCGAATCTCTCTTCTGTCTGATGATGGCGAACAGGAAGACGGTCTTCTTCGAAGACTTTCCCACAGGGTGGGGCGAAGAAAATGAATTCCAATTTATGGAGTGAGAGGTGGTGTGTCGCAGACGGTCCGACCCGCTGTCAATGCGTGCAAGGGAACTAAAGTGGTTTGGTCTTTGACCATGAGAAGTGTGACATTGTGTGGATGGAGACCATCATGGTCCAGATAAAGGGCAACTCCCGGAGCATTATGGCGTAAGACAATCTCTTGATTTTTTGTTTTTTTACAGGAGGCAGCATGAGGTTCTCTCGTTCCATGCTGACACGTGCAGGAGTGGGTCTTGCCGTGGGAGCGATTTTAACGACCGGTTCGGTTCTGGCCGAGCCCGCTACAGGTCCAGTCGCTCCCCCACCTGTTCCCGCTCTCGATTCCCCTCTTCAACTGGGCTCGGTGTCTGTGGAGGGAAACAAGCGTGTTCCATCTGCGGATATTCTCGCAGCATTCGGTTATCACGACGGCCAGAACGTCACACGCGCGAAGCTGGCAGACGCACAGAAACAGGTCGCGACGCTGTATCAGTCACGTGGCGTTGGGGCGGACCTTGGTGAGCAGTTGCATATCTCTGCCAACAAGGTGGATGTGAAGCTGCTGATGCGGGAGCACGATCAAAGGACTGCCGAGGCTGGCACCGCTGGACTGATTGTGGATAAGGTCGCTTTCGAGGGTAACCGAAAAGTACCAACGCCTGCTCTGGCAGCAGCAACCACCCTTCAGGATGGCGCAGCGATCTCGGATCAGGCTTTGGCTGCGGACGAAGTGGCGATCGAGAAAGTCTATCGGGAAAACAAGCTCGGCGCTCAGATCCAGCCACAGGTAGTTTATCCGAACCATGACAATCATCTGGTTCTGGTCTGGCAGATCCGTGAGCAGAGCCCGCGCTCAGACGGGGAGTAACCCGCCTGAAGAATTAGGTCAGGGTCTCCGGATCCAATGACTGGGGGGTCAGAACACCCGGAAGATAAAGTGGATGCTCTGGCCGTCCTGTCTTGCTCAATCTTAATGCCGTCACCTTCACGCCATGGTGCGCCAGCATTCGGGCTACAGCAGTGCCCCGAGGTCTAAGTGCCTTGGCCTGAGGGGCGCCGTAAGCCAGCACGACAAGATCAGCTGCCTTCGCCATTTCAAGAAGATGCCTGTCGTTGTCTGGTCCAATGGGATCATCGACTTCCAGAAGGCGTTTCTGATCCGTGCAGCGATAGGCAAAACTGTTGCCGACGAAAATTCCACCGTAACCCCATGCACGCGCATAGCGCTGGCATTTGGCGACCGTTCGGTCGTCCCCGAGTTCTGTGGCGACTGACGGGTTCATCATCAGCCACATGACCATGGGCTTCGTCTCGTCCCATACGCGCTTCAAGGTGTAACGGTAACAGTCGCCCGGGCCGTCGTAGAGGGCTGTACTGATGACGTCTTCCGAAAGCCGAAGTGGCCGTGAATCACCAACATGATGCTGTCCAAAAAGGTCAGCAGGCTCCCCTCCGCTCTGGAACGGTGTGGAGCGGGAAGGGCGCGACATAGAAGATATTCCGATATTTGGTAAGCTTAGTGGGCAGCCTGAAGCGCCTTGACGGCAGCCAGTGTGCGCTCGACATGGCCATCCGGGGACATGGATGCATAGGAGAGGGCAACATGCCCATCCGGCGCAATCACGTAAGAGGTGCGGCTGGCCATATGCAGAAGAGGCATCTTGGCCTTGTAGGAATTGGTGATGGTCCCGTCAGGATCTGCAGCAACGGGGAATGCGCTCCGGCATTCACTGACGGAGAAACGGGTCAACTTGTCGATCGGGTCCATGGAGATCCCGATAACCGTTGCGCCCATCGCCTTGAATTCGGGAACAGCCTCGGCGAATTCATGCGCCTCGATGGTGCAGCCTTTGGTGAAGGCGGCAGGGTAAAAGTAAAGGACGACCGGACCCGTTTTTAAGGCCTCGGCCAGATGGTAGCTGAACTCATGTCCTGCCATGCTCGCCTTGGCAGTGAAGTCTGGAGCATGGGCTCCTGTTTCCAGAGCAGCGTGAGCTGGAGAAGGGAGGGTGCCAATCATGGCAAGGGCACAGAAAGCAGAAATTGGCAGAAAGCGACGCATAGGATGTGCTCTGTTCCCTGAAAGTAACGGTTTAGAATGCGCCGGGCGGAACCACGACGCATGGTGAACCGTGCGGCAGACGGTGACAGGCCGCAAGAGCATTTTCATGTGTCAGGCCGGTCAGGCGGGCACGATAGAGGTGTCCTTTGCCTGTTTTGACGCTGGCAACCTGTGTTCTCGCAGACGCGACAACTGCTCCGCCCTGACTGTGAGCCTGAGACGCGGCTGAAGTCGCCTGTCCGGAATTTGCAAACGCGCCGACCTGAATGGCCCATGTTTTGGGGCCACTCGTTTCCTGTGATGCGGCAATAGTGGCGTGATGCATTGTCGGTGCAGGGGAAGACAGTCGGTACTGCTGTCGTGAAGCAGGCATGACGGCCATGATCGGCTGGGGCTGCAAATGGTGCCCCATCGGAATTTCCTGCGCCGTGACCTGGCTGTCGGCCAGCTCGGTATCCATGCTGTTTGCGACTGGTGGGTGATAGGCCACTTTCTGCACAGTGGGAGCTGATGATGTGATACCCCGCGCTGCCCACGCCGCGCTGACACTGTTTGGTTCTACCGGTGCGGCAGAGGCTACAACCACAGGCGCTGCGGGAGCGACTTGTGTTTCGGACACGGTCTCATCTGAAGACGAGCTATCGTCAGACGAACTGTCTGCTGATGAATCTTTGTGAGACCAGGCTGCCCGGATCGACTGACTGGCAGGCGTGGTGGGGGCAGTGTTTTCTGCGACCTGAATCTGGGCGTTTGGATCATGCTGGGAGACCAAAAGGTCTGCGGCCGACCGGTTATGAGGGGTCACGCCTGCGATGCGTGGACCGATTGCTGCCACATAGCGGCGTGTCTCGCGCGGCAGTGGACGTCCGCGACGCAGATAGCTGTCTAGGCTTCCAGGGCCATCGTTGTAGGCGGCGAGAAATCCTGGAGAACCATAGATTTCGTACATCTGCCGAAGATATGCCGTGCCTGCGAGAATATTATCGTGCGGATCAAACGGGTCGTCGCCGAGGCCGTATTGTTGGCGCATGTCATCATAAGTTGGCGGCATAAGCTGTAACAGGCCCATGGCACCCGGCGTGGAGGTGATGAAATTGCCATTATGGTCGTAAAGGTGGCCGCCGGACTCCTGCTGCATGACCGCCCGGATCCACGCTTCTGGAATATCAAACCGAGCAGAGGCTTCCTGAATGTATGGCCCCCACGGATCGCTGGGTGGGCCCGGCGGAGCGTAATAGGATTTCGCGTGAGCGCGATATTTCGCGGCTTCCTGAGAGACGGGAACCTGAGAAGTCGAACTCATGTCGGGTGTACCGGCGCAGGCCGCGAGAAGGCCGATCAGACCAAGTGCCAGACCGGAACGGAGAGCGGTCAACGGGCGAAGAGTGGTCTGGAACGGCACGGCGGGTCTGGGCATCGGGGCAGGGTACCTGACAAGGGAAGAACTGTCGCAACCCCCAGACAATACACAGGGATTACGGCAAAACTAGGAAAAATGACGAAAGGTTTACGTTTGTCGCCTACTTTTTCGCTTCGAAGCTGTTCGACGAGAGATGGTGAAAGGGTGCTTCTTCATCAAGGGGAAGACTGCTTGCGGGAACAGAGTCTATCGGCTAGGCGAACCAGATGAACTCATCTTCCCCGGCCCCCAAAGAGCCAGAGATGCAACGGCTACCGAAGCATGATCTGAGCCCGCTGAAGTTCGACCAGCGTCGCGGGAGCCCCGCTGCCCGGGCCTGGGATGATTTTCGCGGAGCCTGCAAGCTCTGGCGTCTGGGCGTTATGCTGGGGTGGTTGGATATCAAGCTTCGCTATCGCGGATCAGCGTTGGGTCCCTTCTGGCTGACCATTACATCCGCCATTATGGTTGCATCCATGGGCGTTCTGTACAGTCGTCTCTTTCATCAGGATATGAAGGTTTACCTGCCGTTTTTGGCTCTCTCCCTGACGCTCTGGCAAACGGGGTTATCAAGCCTTCTTCAGGAATCCTGCACCAGTTTTCTGGATGCAGAAAGCATCATACGCTCCAGTCGTCTTCCTTTGCTGCTTCAGGCCATTCGGGTTGTGGTCCGTAATGCGATCGTCTTTGCTCACAACATCATAGTGCCTGTGGGTGTTTTCGCGATCTACCATGTCTGGCCGGGGTCTACGGCGTTGTTGGCGCTTCCTTCACTCCTGCTATGGGGACTGGACGGATTTGCGGCCTGTATGCTGCTGGGCTCGCTCTGTGCGAGGTTTCGGGATGTGCCACCGATTATTGGGGCGCTCCTTCAGATCGTGTTCTACGTAACGCCTGTCATTTGGCAGCCGCAGCAGCTGGCGGGGAAAGCGCGGTATCTTCTGTACAATCCGTTTTATGCTCTGCTGGAAGTCGTTCGTGCTCCGTTGTTAGGACACATTCCTTCGATCGGCGTCTGGCTTGTGGCTCTGCTGACGAGTGCGGTCTTCTGGGTTATCGCGATATGGGCTTTCGTCCGTGTGCGCTCACGGCTGGTATTCTGGATCTGACATGACGCATATCCGCCTTGAGAATCTCTCCCTGTCGTTCCCGGTTCTGCACGGGGCTTCTCGCTCTCTGAAGAAAACCCTGCTGGCGCGTGCCAAGGCCACCGTCACGAAGCCTGCATCTGTCGGCGGAAGAATGCGTCTCGGTGCAGTCGCCTCGGACGCCGTGCTCGTGCAGGCGCTGTCAGGGCTGACATTTCACATCAATGGAGGTGAGCGCATCGGCCTGATCGGCCATAACGGCGCTGGTAAAACAACGCTCCTGCGTGTGCTGGCCGGGATCTATGAAACAGATGATGGCTATCTGGATATCGAGGGCGACAGTCATGCGCTCATTGATCCGCAGTCTGGCATGAACCCGGAGTTAAGTGGGCGCGAAAACCTCAATCTCTTTGCATGTCGCATTGGTTTGCCCAAAGGGCAGCTTCCTGCTTTGGAAGCCGACGTCGAAGCCTTTGCGGAGCTAGGACCGTTTTTTGATCTGCCCGTTCGACTCTACTCGTCCGGGATGAGCATTCGGCTTGGATTTGCTCTGGCTACGGTTCCCCGTCCGCGCATTCTGCTGATGGACGAATGGTTCATGGCAGGGGACCAGCGCTTTCAGGAAAAGGCGAAGGAACGGATGGCAGGCATGGTTGATGCCGCTGAAATTCTTGTCGTGACATCGCATTCCCTGCCTGTGCTCAAGCAGTGGTGTACGCGCATCCTCTGGATGGAAGAGGGGCAGATCCGCATGGATGGTCCGACGGACACTGTGCTTGAGGCATATGAGGCCTCACTGGCCTGAGGTCAGCTGTTATTTGGTCTGGTCTCAAGGGTGCGGTAGGATCAACTTCGAGTTTGACCATCACCATGGAGACTAATCATGTCTTATGCCGCTATTGATGCAGCCCGCGTTGCCAAAGCTGCAAAGTCTGCCCTTCAGACACTTGCTACCGTCAAGGAGCAGTCAGAAGCTCATCAGCGTAAGACGCTCATGATCGAGCGTATCGAAGCCCTCGCCACGGCTGCAGCTGAAACCAAAGATTGCAATGCGATTACCCTGACATCCGAAGAATTCTGGATGATCTCCAAAAATTGGTAAAAGCCGGCAGGGCAGGCGGGTCAACACCCGCCTGTTAGCCTTGGTAAGAGGCAATTTCCACAAGGTTGCCGTCCGGGTCCCGGCAATATACCGAAGTGATCGGTCCCAGTGCGCCCAGGCGCGAAACCGGACCTTCCACAACGACAACACCGCATTTTTCGAGATGCCGCACTACATCGTCACTTGAGATAGCTGTTGTGAAGCAAAGGTCGGATGTGCCGGGCTGAGCGCCTTCGGCCGTTTCCCAACCTTCTGATCCTTCAGGGCGAAGATTGATCTTCTGGCCGCCGAAGCAGAGAGCAACACGGTTATTACGGCCGTATTCCTCAATATCCATGCCCAGAACCCGCTGGTACCAGGATGCCGAAACAGTTCTGTCCCGTACGGTCAGAACGATGTGGTCAAGGCGATCAACGGTAAAGCGCATGATGGTCCCTCAAGAAAACGGCGCCCGATAGTCCTGATATTATCATCAGGACGCAGAAACCGTCAGGCCTCGGTGCCCTGTTCGGGCGGAAAAGAATAGCTCAGGTTGGTGGGCGCTTGCGGAATGCCGCCAGGCTGACGACCTCGGCATCTTTCTTCTCTTCCTGAGGAGGCTCTTCGATCGTCACCTCGGGGTGGTGTGCCGGATCGATATCATCTGGTTCTACCGCACCTTCAGGGATCTCGATGTCGTCGTCGTCATCGACCATGCTGCTGACGAAGCGCAGCGCCATCCGGATATGTGGATCGGCAAAGGCCGTAATGGCGGCGACCGGGATGACGAGGATGCTGCCAACGCCCCCGAACGACAGACCAACGGAAATGACATTCTTTTCGCGATCCAGCGCCAGATCCCAGAACTGGTGCTGAAGAACGATCGTCATTTCTTCCGGATACTGGGCGCGGAGACGGGACGGAATGATGACATCCGGACGATTGGTGCGGAAGGTCAGATAGAAATGGTGAGCACCGGGAAGTCCCTCAGCCGCAACGTGCTCAATGGCGCGCAGCATGACTTCACGATAGGCGTCTTCCACCCAGTCGTCATAGGGAAGAAGGCTTTCGGGCAGGTCGTGCTCAAGGCCGTCCTGGCCGGTGTGATCGTCGTCGCTCATGGTCGCAGGCCTGATGTTTCAGTCAATCAGGTCAGGGATGCGACAGACCAGCCAGAATGGCAAGACGTTTTGCACAAAAGGAAAAATGAGGTGGGAGGGCTTCTGTTGCCCGGTGCCCTCCCGAACCGCGCTTATCGCTTATGCAGCGACAGCGAGCACCTCAGAGTTATCATTGGCACTTGTAAGTTTAGCCCGATGACGGTGGTACAATACCGGGCAAAAGATAAGTCTTTACCATGCGCGTCGAGCCTGTTTCGTCCCCACAGATCCCTCTTGCGAGAGATTTTTCCTGGTGGAGACGCCGGGCACTGCCCCCGGGTCCACAACACTTATTTCACTTACCGTTTATCGCCATAGCCGGGGACGAACCCCTTGCACTGCTGAACATAGGAGTGCTGTTGCCGTCCTGCAAGGGGAAAAGACGAAGCGCATGATGATGCCGCCCGGACTCGTCTCTTGCGGTGGCGGGAGATGTTTCGTCATGCTAGAGCCGCGGCCTATGGCACTGACATCCGAACAGCGCGCTGAGATCGAAGCTCAGCGCAACGAGCCCCAGCTGACCTCCCGCCCGACCGTTCCGGCGATGGAGAAACTTCTTTTCACGCCCATCGAGGTGCTGGATCATGGTTTCCTGCGCGTCGTCGATTATATGGGCGATGATGGAGCCGTCGTTCAGGCTGCCCGGGTGTCTTATGGGCGTGGCACCAAGAAGGTGTCTGAAGATGCCGGACTGATCCGCTATCTGATGCGTCATCGGCATTCGACGCCGTTCGAGATGTGCGAGATCAAGTTCCACGTTAAGCTTCCGGTTTTCGTGGCACGGCAGTGGATTCGTCATCGCATGGCGAGCGTGAACGAATATTCCGCGCGCTATTCGATTCTCGATCGTGAGTTCTATCTGCCAGCTCTGGATCAGGTTGCATCGCAGAGCGCCTCGAACCGTCAGGGACGCAGCGAAGCTCTTGATCCGGAAACGGCGGAGCGCGTGCTTGAGATTCTGCGTCGTGATGCCAGCCAGTGCTACGATGATTATGAATCGATGCTGGACCCGGAGGGCACTGGCCTGGCCCGTGAACTGGCGCGCATGAACCTGACGCTGAACACCTATACCCAGTGGTACTGGAAGATCGATCTGCACAATCTGATGCACTTCCTCGCCCTGCGCGCAGATCCGCATGCGCAGTACGAGATTCGTGTTTATGCAGAAAAGATGATTGAGCTCCTGCATGCCTGGGTGCCGGCAACGGCTGCTGCATTCGAAGAATATCGTCGCGGAGCCTTCACGTTCTCAGCGGGGATGCTGAACGTGGTGCGCCGCCGTCTGGCGGGAGAGGCCGTGACACAGGAAACGTCCGGGCTTTCCAAGCGCGAATGGATCGAGATGAACGACATTCTCGAACCAGAAGCCTGAGATAACCGAAAATCGTGAACGATTTTGACAAGCTCCTGCGAGAAGCTCCTTCCGTGCAAAGTGAAACTTCGGCTGAAATAGAGCCGCAGTTACCACGGATCTGGCCTTGGGCGATTCTCGCAGGGCTGCTCATTCTTGCGTCCGTGTGCATCCACATTTTCTGGCCTGCACCGGCACATAAGCATATGGCCCTTTGTAAAAAGGGTCTGACTGAACACTGCTATAAAATTGACCCCACCGCCGAAAATTGAGTTCGTATTTCGGTGAGTAAAATGGTCGGTGGATTTCCTGTTTTCCGGAATCGCTGTTTCTGAACGGATTCTACGGAGAACGAATGTGGAATCACGTCGGACTCACATTTCGTAGATCTTAATCAACAAACTTATCCACAGGGGTTGAGCCCCCAAAGAGGGGGTCGACGGCGTGCACGATTCTTTTTGGAGAATCGCGTAGAACGCTTGAGTTTCTGGGAAAAATCGTGGTGCCGGGTGAGGGATTTGAACCCCCGACCTTCGGTTTACAAAACCGCTGCACTACCACTGTGCTAACCCGGCATCCACAGCCCGGCTTTTTCCACGCCGAGACCCCTTTGGTCAAGCTCCTGAGTGTCGATTCTGTAATTTTATCGTGTCGCAGGGGTCATGAGGCTCGGTGGCGGGGGGAGATGGGAGGAGTTATTCGTGAAGCCGTAGCCGTCTGAAGAAAGCCCATGATGGACTACAGGCGGCTTAGCACAAGCCGACAGAAGTAGTGCTGTTCCCAGCAGGAGAAGACGGGTCATGAGGAAGCCTTTTCATCAGAGTGGCTGAGGGCCTCGGCAATAGTCGTGGCGAGTGCCGTGTAGGCACGGGCAGCTTCGCTGTCAGGTGCCGAGAGGATAATGGGCGTGCCCTGATCGCCGCTGGCCCGGATGTCAGCCAGCAGGGGAATTTCGCCAAGGAAAGGCACGCCAAGACGTTCGGCCTCTTCTCTGGCGCCACCGTGGCCGAAAAGCTCAGTGCGGTGATTACAATTGGGGCAACAGAAATAGGACATGTTCTCCACAACGCCGAGGATGGGAGTTTCCATCCGTTCGAACATGGAAACGCCACGGCGCGCATCCAGCAGCGCAATGTCCTGAGGCGTGGAGACAATAACAGCCCCACCCCTGGCCATCTTGGCTCCAAGCTTCTGGGCCAGTGTCAGTTGGGCATCACCGGTTCCGGGCGGCATATCTATGACAAGGACGTCCAGATCTCCCCAGTCCACTTCTCCAAGGAACTGGGTAAGAGCGCCCATGACCATGGGGCCACGCCAGATCATGGCCTGATGCTCGTCCACCAGATAGCCGATGGACATACTTTTCAGCCCCCAGGCTTCAATGGGGATGATCCGGCCTTCGATGACTTCGGGGCGTGTGTTGCGGCCGAGCATCCGCGGCAGGGACGGGCCGTAGATGTCTGCATCCAGCAGTCCGGTCCGGACACCGAGTTTGGCCAGTCCGGCTGCAAGGTTTACTGCGGTTGTGGACTTGCCAACGCCTCCCTTGCCGGACGCAACAGCGACGACGGCTTTTACGCCCGGTAGAAGCGTCTCTGGAGCATGACGGCTGGACGCATTCTGCCGTTTGCCGCCCAGATTGAACGGCCGGTGACCGCCCCCCGCTGTGGGAGCTGGTGCGTTGGCCGGTGGTGGCGTGGTAGCGCGATGGGCTGTCAGGGAAATTGTTGCTCCCGTCAGGCCTGGAATGCGCGCGATCTCTGCTTCAACCTGAGGTCTGATCGGCTCCATGCGCGACACGTTGTCCCGCGAGGTGGCAAGGGTCACGTGCGCATGTCCATCGCGAACTGAAACACCTTCCAGCGACGCAAAGGACAATACATTCGATCCAAGGCCAGTTTGTTCGTTGTTCAGAATCTCGGAAATGCGTTTCTCGGCATTGGCATGTGATTCGTCAGAAGAACTGGTCGGGGGGAGATGATCGGTCATGCCAAGACTCTTTTTTCTGGGGGAATGGCCTGTCAGGAAGGAGAAACAGCGTAGCATACGCCCCTCCTGAACTACAGGATGGTGACGAATGACTGTCTTCTGCGTTAGCGTGTCACCATGAGCAGATTGACCGCCAGCCTTGCCCTGTCCTGCGCCGTTTCCCTGGCGCTGTCCGTTACGACGGTACAGGCCCAGACCGCCCCGCAGCCCTCTCCGGCACCCGTACCAGCCCCGCGCTCCGTTCCGTCCAGCTTTGCGGATCTGGCAAATCGCCTTCTTCCGTCCGTGGTGAACGTTTCGACGTCTGCTGTGCTCAAGCCCGGTAAGGATGAAGACAAGGGGCCGGACTCCAGTGGTCCGGATGGGCCGCAGGTGCCGCAGTTCCCGCAGGGCTCACCGCTGGAAAAATTCTTTCACGACTACATGGCGCATAAGCCGGCACCGAACCGCCCGCCGCGGCGGATGCAGGCTCTGGGATCAGGCTTTATTGTCGATCCGGCAGGCATCATCGTGACGAACAATCATGTCATTGAAGGCGCAGATCAGGTCTCCGTGACACTTCAGGATGGTACGGAGCTGCCGGCTAAGATTGTGGGGCGTGACAGTCAGGTTGATCTGGCTGTTCTGGAAGTCAAACCGAAGCATCCGCTGCCAGCTGTTCCGTTAGGACACAGCGATGCCGCCAGGATCGGAGACTGGGTGGTGGCCATTGGCAATCCGTTCGGCCTGAACGGAACAGTCACGGCAGGTATCATCTCCTCCCGCGGACGGAATGTCGAACACGGCCTGTATGATGACTATATCCAGACGGATGCAGCCATTAACCGTGGAAATTCTGGCGGCCCGCTCTTTAATCTTTCGGGCGAAGTCATTGGCATCAACACCTTGATCTATGGTGGGGCCGGGGGTGATTCTATCGGGATCGGCTTTGCCATCCCGGCGGATGACGCGCGCGGCATTATTGATCAGCTTCGCAAGACAGGTCATGTGTCACGCGGGTGGATGGGACTGAAGTTCCAGAATGTCTCCTACGACATCGCTGAGGACCTTGATTTCCACCAGGCGGACGGCACCGTCGGCAAGGGCGCTCTGGTATCTGAAGTGGGGCCGAAAAGTCCGGCAGCGCAGGCTGGCCTTCAGGTTGGCGACATCATCACTCGTGTGGGCAGTCAGGATGTGACGGGGCAGACCATGCCGCGCATCATTGCGTCCATTTTGCCTGGAACAAAGACAGAGCTGACCGTCTGGCATAAGGGCAGCATCAAGACGCTTCCGATCACGCTGGCACAGTCGCCAAACGCGCCAGATATGCCACCGTCCGACACGCATCAGCCAACGCATACGAAAGCGGCATTTGGCGAGCTGGGTCTGGCGGTACGTTCCATCGATGCGGAAATGCGCACCCAATATGCTCTGACGGACGATCAGCGCGGTGTGCTGGTGGATCGGGTTGAACCGTCCAGCCCGGCCACATCTCGCGGGATTGTCGTTGGGAATGTGATTACGCAGGTTGGGCAGGATCAGATCGACACGCCGGATGCGTTTGCCAAAGCGGTGAGCCGCGCGCTGGAACAGAAGAAGAAAGAAGTTCTGCTGTTGGTGCAGGATGATGACGGGCTACGCTGGGTACCAGTTCCTTTTCTGGGGAACTGATCCGCTCAGCTTCTTAGGGTGTGAGGGGCGATGAAGAATTACGTCATCAGTCTTGCTTCCAGGCCAGACCGGCTTGCGCAGTTCAATGCCATAAATGCGCCGTTCCTCGACCAGATTACTGTTTTCCCTGCGACAGATAAAAATGATGTCAGCAAGCAGGCGTGTATTGATGCCGGTATCGTTTTAAATGACGCCGATTATGACGATACGGCACTTGCCGTCGCGATGTCGCATCTGAGGCTATGGCAGCTGTGCCGGGACATCGGGGAGCCCATTATGGTCATGGAGGATGACGTTCATTTGTCTCCAGATTTCTGGAAAGACCGAGAGCGGGCGCTGACCACCAATCCTGATTATGATTTTCTGGCTCTCGGGTTCAACACGGATTGGCCATTGGAGGTGGCGTTTGTTCCGGGCTCCATGAAGGCGACAATCATTTTTGATGAAGAGCAGCCAAAGTTTTCACAAGGGCATGCGTTCTGTTACCCGCAACTCAGCGCTTTCGCAGGCTGTTGCTGCTACGTCATCACGCCTCCTTGCGCAAAATTCTTTATGGAAAATATCTTTCCGATAAAGGACGGGTATTACGCTCTGCGGTATTTTACATCTCCCGTTTGCCGGGAATTTACCCGCATACGATGGACGAACGTCGGCATTGATGTTGCCATCAGCATGGTTCTGCAAGACGTCAGGTCCTACGTGTGCCTCCCACCAATCGCCATTCCGGGGAATGACTGGTCCAGCTCTTCGTTTGAAAGGGGCGGACATCTGATCTCGCTCTGAAACGGGTGGACGGAAGAACCGGGAAGCTCTTAAAGCGCTCATGACATGATGAGTGCTCTAAAAAAAATCACACAGGCCTGGCTGATGGTCCCGCCGAAGGGAAGCAGTTGGCGAGAGGTTCTGCGACCCGCCACGCGCCAGACCATTCGCGTTCTGGTTTCGATCGTCACAGCCTGGGTTGTGGGCATGACGCTTCATCTTCAGGAAACAATCTGGGCGCTCGTGACTGCGCTGATTGTTACGCAGTCCAGCATAACGCAGACAATGGCGACGGCCCGCGATCAGATTACCGGCACGCTGCTAGGCGCTGTCGCGGGGATCGTGGCGGTCTTGCTGGAAATGTGGACGGGTCTGCGGTGGCTGCCTTTCTGGATCGTTCTCGCGCCGTTGGCCTTTCTCGCAGCCGTTCAGACCAATCTGCGGTTTGCCTGTATCACCCTGATTATTGTGTATCTGTTTCCCAGCGAAGGCAGCCCGTTCCTGCCAATGGTGACGCGGCTGACGGCTATCATGATTGGTGTGGTCGTCTCTCTGGTGGTGTCCTTCGTGGTATTGCACAGCAGTGCCCGAAAGCAGGCTTTCCACACATCCAGCCGCATCCTGCGACGTTTGGACGGACTGCTGGAAGGCGCACTGGATCAGAAAACGGGCTGGCGGGAAATTGAAACGCGGAACGAAGCCTGTGTGGCCCTCCTGATCGAACTTGAAGGCGCAGTGGAAGAGGCCAGACGCGAGCGTTTCAGTGATCTGGAGAAGCGCGATCCTGTGCTTGCGGCACTTCCAAGGTTGATGCGGCGGCTCCTGAACGATACGATGCTGGTGGCTCGAGCAATCGCGACAGGCCGTGCAGCAGGGAATACAGGCCTTGTTCCACTCTACAAAAGCCTCAGCCACACGCTGAGAGCATTGGCTCATAGCTGTGAACAAAGGTTTGTTCGCAAGCAGGACCGTCATCCGCATCAGCCGGAAGACAAGGACATTCTCGAACTTCTTCCACGGCTGGAAGAACAGACGCGGCCTGAAATGCGCTTCGTCATGTCTTTGTTCAAGGATGATCTGGAGCGCGCTGTAGGCGTTCTCATGCGGGACGATGCCAGTGCTGCCAAAGGGCTCTAGGCGCCAGTTGATGGCGTTTTTTCGAAACCCGGTCGTGATCTCCCGCGTTTTCTGGAGAGCTCGGTGCATCTGCCCGGAAAGCCGGCCCCCGTCAGAGGCTGGTCATTAGGAACGGAGAAATCCATGATTACGCACGAAACCCTCAAGTCTCTTCCCGCCGGTGTGCAGGCTCCGCCCTACGACATCAACGGGATAAAGCCAGGGATCGTGCATTTTGGTGTGGGCAATTTCTTTCGTGCTCACGAGGCATTCTATGTTGAGCAAATTCTCAAGGATGATCCCAACTGGGGCATCATTGGCGTCGGTCTGACGGGCGGTGATCGCTCAAAGAAAAAAGCTGAAGAATTCAAAAAGCAGGACTGCCTCTTCTCCCTGACGGAAACCGCACCGTCCGGTAAAAGCACTGTCCGCGTCATGGGCGCATTGCGGGACTATCTGCTGGCTCCGGCAGATCCGGAAGCCGTACTGAAGCACCTCTCAGACCCTGCCATCCGGATTGTTTCCATGACGATCACGGAAGGTGGCTACAACATCAATGAATCGACGGGTGCGTTCGATCTCGAGAATGCGGCTGTTCAGCAGGATCTGAAGACGCCGGAAGCGCCGTCCACGATCTTCGGATATGTTGTCGAAGGACTGCGCCGCCGCCGGGATGCCGGGGGTAAGGCCTTTACGATCATGTCCTGCGATAATCTGCGGCACAACGGTAATGTCGCCCGTAAGGCGTTCCTGGGTTATGCAAAGGCGCGTGATCCGGAACTGGCCAAGTGGATTGAAGAAAACGCCACATTCCCCAACGGAATGGTGGATCGCATCACACCGACGGTGTCTTCAGAAATTGCCAAGCGCCTGAATGAGGCCAGTGGCCTGAGCGATGATCTTCCGCTCGTTGCTGAGGATTTCCATCAGTGGGTGCTGGAAGACAGCTTTGCTGACGGACGCCCGGCACTGGAGAAGGCCGGCGTCCAGTTCGTCGATGATGTGACGGACTACGAACATGTGAAGATCCGCATGCTGAATGCTGGCCACATCATGCTCTGCTTCCCTGCTGTTCTGGTCGGGTATGAGAATGTTGATGAAGCTGTTCGTGACGCCGATCTGCGTGGTAATCTGGAAAACTTCCTCAACAAGGATGTCATTCCGACCCTGGAAGCCCCGCCGGGCATGACGCTGGAGGGATATCGTGACAGCGTGATCAGCCGCTTCTCCAACCCGGCGATGGCTGACCAGACCCTGCGAATTTCAGGGGATGGGTCCTCGAAAATTCAGGTCTTCTGGACGGAAACGGTGCGTCAGGCTCTTGAGGGCAAGCGGGATCTATCCCGAATTGCGTTTGGCATGGCAGCCTACCTTGAGATGCTGCGTGGGAAGAGCGAGAAGGGTGGAACCTACGAGCCGTTTGAGCCAACCTTCGGTGATCAGCAGAAGGCACTCGCGAAAGCAGACGACTTTGAGAGCGCTCTGAAACTTCCCGCTTTTGACGCCTGGCGTGACCTTGATAATGCGACGCTTGATGAGAAGGTTATCGCGCTGCGCAAGATCATTCGCGAGAAGGGCGTCAAGGCTGCACTGCCAGCCTGAAACCGGGCAGCCTGATAGATTTTTTAACCGCTTCTCTTCAGGGGGGAAGCGGTTTTTTTATGGGCTGGTGCCCACCCGTTTCTAGGTGCCGTTTTTCTGCGCCGAGATGATCTGCAAAAGAGCATCAGCGGCTTTGCTGCGATAGCGTTCTTTGTGTCGCAAACCGAAGAAGGTGCGGGGCCCAAGATCAAACGGAGCAGCATGAAGTTTTCCGCTGGCGAGGGATGGGGCAACTACAAGGGAAGAGAGAGCAGCCAGTCCGGCGCCTGCCTCAACAGCTGTTCTTACGCTTTCGTTTGATGGCAGAACCAGACCTTCCTTCAGGGCCTCAGGTTTTACGCCGACAGCCCGCAAACTGGCATCAAGCGATGAGCGTGTGCCCGAGCCACGCTCCCGCATGATCCAGGTCGCATTTTGCAGCCAGCCAGCATCCACATTTTGCGTTCCGAAAGGTTCAGCCTGTACGAGTTGCAGGCGATCTTCCGCGAGTGGCCACTGCGCGAGTGTGGGGTCATCCACGTCGCCTTCGACAATTCCAAGATCCGATTGTCCCTCTCGCACATGCGTTGCGGCCTGCGTCGTATTGCCGATTTCAAGCGCAATGGTGATGTTGGGAAAGGTGGCGCGAAAAGCGACCAGTAATGGTGGCAGCCAGTAGGCTGCGATGGTCTGGCTGGCGACAACCCGAAGACTGCCGCGGTTGAGTCCGCTGAGTTCATCAAGTGTGTTTTGCGCCGAAGCTGCGCTTGCAAGAACATTGCGGGCTTCTTCCAGAAAAATCTGGCCGGCATCCGTTAAAGCGATGCCTCGCCCCACGCGGTGAAACAGCTTGATACCATGCCGTTCTTCAAGGGCAGAAATTGCGGCTGAGGCCGTGGACTGCGTGACGTTTAGCGCTCGTGCGGCGGCCGTCATATGTTCGCGTTCGGCGACGCCAACGAAAATGCGTAACTGCTCTAGCGTCATGATCGTCCTCGATAGCAATTAATCGTTTTTAACGAACTAAATGACTTAATCAATTTGTTTTATTGATGATTTATGAGCGGATATCTGAAGGGCAGGAGAAAACGATCATGCCCCGATGTCTCGCTGTTCCGAAATTTCAGCCCGCTTATCGCACCCTGCCGGGAATAGGATTGTGCCTTGCAGTGAGTGCTGCTGCATCATTGCTAGAAGCTGGTGAGCAGGTTCTTTTCGGCAAGGCATGGCTGGAGGCCCTCGTCTTGGCGATTTTGACCGGAATGGCCGTGCGCAGCCTCTGGTTGCCGGGGGATAGATACCAAGGCGGCATTGCTTTCACTGCGCGCTATTTTCTGGAAATATCTGTTGTTCTGCTCGGAGCGTCAGTAAGTGCGGCAAACCTGCTGGCCGTTGGGCCTGTCCTGATTATTGGCATTATGGTGCTCGTAGCGACATCACTCGTCATGAGCTTTGGTATCGGGCGGTTTATGGGGCTTCCACCCCGCATGGCGCTGCTCATTGCCTGCGGCAACTCGATCTGTGGCAACTCCGCAATTGCAGCCGTGGCGCCTGTTATTCGAGCAGACGGAAAAGACGTTGCCGCGGCGATTGCCTTCACCGCAGTGTTCGGCGTTCTCACGGTGTTGGGACTGCCATGTCTTGGCTTATTCTCAGGTATGAGTGGCAGCATGTTCGGCGCATTCGCTGGACTTACGGTCTATGCTGTGCCGCAGGTCGTCGCTGCCACGGCCCCGCTCGGTACCATTGCTGTGCAGACAGGCATGATCGTCAAACTGGTGCGTGTTCTGATGCTTGGGCCCGTGTGTTTCGGGCTTGGACTGGCCTCTCCCGTTTTCTTTTCCGAACGTAAAAATGAGACGTCAGGAAATATAAATGCAGCAATCAGGAAAGGCGGAATTTTCCAGTTTGTGCCGTGGTTTATTCTGGGTTTTCTCGCGTTGATAGCCGGCCGCTCACTTGGGCTAATTCCGTCGTCACTTGGCGCCCCAATCAGTCACATCGCAACAATTCTGACGGTAACGTCCATGGCGGCTCTGGGCCTCGGTGTTGATGCCCGCAGCGTTGCGAACGCTGGCTTGAGGGTGACAGGAGCCGTCATCCTGTCACTGCTGGGACTGGGCGCCATCAGCTACGGTATGCTGGTATGTCTTCACTTCGGTTAAAGCTGACGGTCCCGCTTGATGCGGTCCCATGCCGCATTGATCCGGGCCACGCGTTCCTGCGCACGCTTGCGCTCCAGATCCGTCATGGGTTTCTGGGCAATAACATCCGGATGATACTCGCGGATAAGCGTTCGCCACCGAACGCGGACTTCCTTGTCAGACGCTGTACGCGTGATGCCGAGAACGCGATAGGCGTCTGGCTCGCCAGTGCTGGCAGCACGGCTGTCACCGCTTTCTGCGCGCGTCCATGCTCCGGATGACAGACCAAACGCACGATGGACACGCTGAAGAAAATCAATTTCTTTCGGATGAAGCTCCCTGGATGCTCCGGCATCTGCACGGGCAATCCGGAAAAGGGCCACCATCAGGTTCTCCAGCGGGGCCTTGTCGTCTCCGTAAGCTGAGCCCATCTCGCGGGCATACATTTCAAAATCGTCCGTTCGCTCCCGTGCGCGGTCGAACAACATGCCAACTTCACGCGTATTGTCGGGTGGAAACTGGAAGCAGGTTTTGAACGCGTTGATTTCGGAGCGATTGACCGGCCCGTCAACTTTCGCCAGCTTTGCGCACAGCGCCACAAGGCCAATGGCGTAAAGCTGGTCTTTTTTGCCCATGGCGGCTGCAATTTTTGCAGCTCCAAAAAACGCTGCACTGTTCGGGTCAGGACGACCCCGTGCAGGAAAGCGTTCGCTCCACCCCCCGGTGGAAGGATTAAGCAGAGAGCCACTGTCGGCGGCATGCCCAAGGGCTGCTCCCATCAGTGCCCCGAACGGGCCGCCGACTGCGAAGCCAGCAACACCACCGAACATTTTGCCCCAGATAGCCATATCGACAATCTAGCATGGTCCCGGAAACCGGCAAATGACAGATCGGACATGTACCTTCCACAGAAAGAACTGGATCTCCCGGAGGCTTCGGGTGTTGAAGGAGCATCATGAAAAACAAGGTCACCCCAGTTATGTCCGATCAGACGCAGCATCTCCCTGTCGCTCAGCCTTCGTCGGCCGACGATTATGAGGAGAAGATGCAGGCCCTGATTCGCAAACTTCCTGAATGGATGCAGAAGACCCTGAGCTGGCTACGGGAGCCAGAGCGTAAATGGATTCGTATACCGGCCGGTATTCTGTTCATGCTCGGAGGCTGCATGGCGTTCTTACCCGTTCTGGGTGTGTGGATGATTCCTGTAGGCATTCTGCTGCTTTCCGAAGATATTCCGTTCTTCCGTCGTTTGATGGAGAAAGCTCTGAACTGGATCCAGAGAAAGCACCCTGACTGGATGGATCTTCCTCCGAACGCGAAGTGACCCGATCAGTCTTCGGTCGTTTTTCGCGCATCCATAAGGGCTGCAACACGGAGTGCTGAGGCCAGTGGGCGGTCTGGTGTGCGTTTGGCGTCAATCGACGCAACGAGGGCCGCAAAGCTCAAGGCCCGCTCCGTAGCCATCTGATCCAGGACTGCCCAGAATTCTGGTTCAAGCGCGACGGACGTCCGATGTCCTGAGAGCGAAAGGCTGCGTTTGACGAGGTCACTCATGTCAGGCGTTCCAGCGCCCAGCGGGCAGTTTCGGCAATATCGGGATCAGGGTCGGATTCCAGAGCCCGTGCAGAAGGGACGAGGCTCGGGTCGTTTGAATTGCCGATTGCGATCAGAACATTACGGACAAATCGGTTGCGTCCAATCCGCTTGACGGGCGATCCCGAAAAAAGCGTGCGGAAAGCCGCATCATTCAGGGCCGCAAGGTCTGCAAGTTTTGGCTCGATCAATTCCGGTCGGGCCTGAAGCTTGATGTGGTGGGACGCCTCGGCGAAGCGGTTCCACGGGCAGGCGGAAATGCAGTCGTCGCAGCCATAGATGTGGTTGCCCATTTTTTCCCGCAGGTCGTGCGGGATCGGCCCTTTGTGTTCGATTGTCAGATACGAAATGCAGCGCCGGGCATCCATACGATAGGGGCCAAGGAAAGCATCTGTCGGGCAGACAGTCAGGCAGCTCGTGCAGGTGCCGCAGCTTCCGCCTTTTGGCTCGGACGGGCTTAAATCCAGCGTCGTGTAGATTTCTCCCAGCAAAAGCCAAGAACCGTGAGTGCGGGAGACCAGACAGGTATGCTTGCCCTGCCAGCCCAGATGCGCCTTTTCCGCCAGAGCGCGTTCCGAAACCGGGGCCGTATCGACGAAGACCTTCACCTGCGTAGTCTCATCGCCCAGCTTCACGACGAACTGCGCCAGATGCTTCAGCATTCCTTTTATGACGTCATGGTAGTCCCGATTACGGGCATAGACGGAGATATTGCCCCGATCCGGCTGACGTAGCGTCGCGTCCGGGTCTTCGGCTGGTGCGTAAGAGAGAGCGAGGGAAATGACGCTGCGGGCTTCGGGCCAGAGGGCCTGTGGGTGGCTGCGCTGTTCGATGCGTGTCTCCATCCATTCCATCGTCCCGTGATGGCCCTGTGCAACAAAAGCGCGCAGCCCGGCTTCCACGTCCGGGCCAAGCTCTGCCGCGCAGAAACCTACGGCATCAAACCCCAGATGCCGGGCATGGTCCTCAATCCGTTCCTCAAGGGAACGTCCGGGGCGGGAAGGAGTAGGGCAAGATGTCATGCGCTCAGCAGATGGAGGAAAAGCAGAATCAGCAGTTTACGCCATCTTTCCCCCAAGGGGCCAATCAGACATGATGGGATGTCTTCATTCTCCCATGAGAGAACCGGTTATGCGTCGTTCCTATGTCACCCTGGATGTTTTCACGGACCAGCTTTTTGGGGGCAACCCTCTGGCTGTCGTGCTGGATGCGGCGGGGCTTTCCACCGAACAGATGCAGAAGCTTGCCATTGAGTTTGGCTATTCCGAGACAACTTTCGTGCTCCCTGCTGTAGAGGCGGATCATACGGCGCATGTCCGTATTTTCACGCCGGGTGGAGAGCTGCCATTCGCCGGTCATCCGAATATCGGTACGGCTTTCGCCTTGGCCAGACAGGCCGAAGCGCAGGGACGGGAGCTGCCGGAAACGCTTTTGTTCGAAGAAAAAGCCGGTCTGGTTCCTGTGCGGCTGGAGCGTGAGAACGGACGTGTCGTTCGGGCGGAACTTATGGCGCCGGAAGCCATGACACGCCGGAGCCGGATGATTCCTGAAAATGCGGCTGCGTGTCTGGGGCTCGAACCCGCAGATATTCGTACGGATCATCACGCGCCACAGGTTGTTTCGGTCGGGCTGCCGTTCCTGATTGTTGAGCTTGCATCCCGTGACGCTCTGCGTCGCGCCCATGGAGAACTTGCCGCGCATCGCCAGCTCCTCGCCTCAAACGGCATCAGTTCCGTGTATGCCTACACGCGCAATGCAGGGGAAAGCGCCTTTGAAAAAGGCAGCGACATTCAGGGGCGGATGTTCTCGCCGCTGGATGGTATTGCCGAGGATCCCGCGACGGGGAGCGCCACAGTCGCGGCCGTCGCGTTCCTGTCTGCGCTGGAGAATGGAGCCGATCTGTCCCTGACCTTCACGCAGGGGGTGGACATGGGGCGGCCAAGCCTTTTGGACGCCAGAACAGAAGCGGGCAAGGCTTACGTCGCCGGTTCCTGCGTCCCTGTCATGGATGGATTTTTCAGTTTGGAAAGCGAAGTCTGAGAACGGTCTGTTGCAGAGTTTATAACGGTCTGAAAATGTCTTGTCAGGGGCGTGGGCAGTCGGCATCGTGCCACCATGCGATGCACCCTCCCTTCCGTTCTTGTAGCGGCTGCCCTCTCCCTGACGGCCCTGTCTCCTCTGGCAAGGGCCGAAGCTCCGTCTGCTGTTGAGCAGACTTACAACACGCTTCGAAATGATCCGGTTCGGCTTGGTCTGTTTCTGCGGGCCTTTCCCAAAGGCGCAGATCTGCACAATCATCTCGTAGGGGCGATCTACGCAGAGAACATGCTGAACTGGGCGGCCCAGGATGGCTTGTGCGTCTCTCTCAAAAGCCTTGAGATCCTCAGTCATGCGTGTCCGCACCCGAAAGAGGGTGAGATGCCGGCAACGGCTCTGGCTGGAAATCCGGATGCTGAAAGTCGCCTGATTGATGCCATGTCCATGCGGGATTTCACGCCATCGCCGGCTGACCGCTCAGGGCATGACCACTTCTTCGCAGCTTTCAGGCACTTTGGGTCGATCGATGCGGCGCATCAGGGCGATATGTTGGCAGAGGCCATGGATCGTGCCGCCCACGATCATATCACCTATATCGAGCCCATGATTTCACCGGCTCTTCCCGCGATGATCCGTGCTGGCTTCAAACATCCGATGAATGGTGACGATTTTGCCGCTGCTCATAAAGCGCTGGAGCCGGAGATTTCTGCGCTTGTGACGCAGGCCCGTCAGGAAACGGATGCCATGGACAAGCAGGCACAAACGGTTCTGAAATGCGGCACGCCCGAGGCTCATCCGGGTTGCAGCGTGAGTGTGCATTACCTTTTCCAGGTTCTTCGGACGCTGCCGTCCCAGGCAGTTTATGCCCAGCTTGATGCCGGATATGCGGTCGTTAAGGCCGATCCCCGATTTGTCGGTCTTAATATTGTTGCACCGGAAGATGATGCCATCGCCATGCGGGATTACACCCTGCATATGCGGATGTTCCAGTTCCTGTCGCAGGTCTATCCGGGTGTGAACCTCAGCCTTCATGCCGGTGAACTCACTGGCAAGTTGGTTCCGCCTGAAGGCCTGAAGCATCACATTCGGGAAGCCATAGAAATCGCTGGTGCCAAGCGTATCGGCCATGGCGTCGATATCGCATCGGAAGATGATGTTACCGGGCTGCTGGCTGAGATGGCTAAGAAGCACATCATGGTGGAAATCAACCTGACGAGTAATGACGAGATCCTGAACGTGAAGGGCGCTGAACACCCGCTGCCGCTCTACCGCCGGGCCGGGGTTCCCGTTGCGCTCTCAACGGATGACGAAGGCGTCTCCCGTGGTGATCTGACGCAGGAATATGTCCGGGCCGCTCAAACCTACAATCTGAGCTATGCGGACCTGAAACAGATGTCCCGGACGGGTCTGGAATATGCGTTTATTCCGGGACAGAGCCTTTGGGACAACCATCAGGTCGGCAAGCCTGTTTCCGCCTGTCAGACCGCGTCTTCATCTCAGCCTGAGAGTGGCCCCTGTGCCGATCTGCTGAAAACCAGCGAGAAAGCACGCCTTCAGTGGCAGCTTGAATCGCGGTTTGCCGCTTTTGAAACCTCTGCTCCACACGAAAGCCTTTATCAATGACCCGCCTGAAAACCCTTCTTGGGGCGACTGCCCTGTCTGTCCTCGCAGTTTCAGGCAGCGTCTCCAGCGCATCTGCTAAAACGCGGCCTATTCCTGTGCGCGTGGTTGTGGTGACGACCTTTGAACTTGGCAAGGACACGGGCGACACGCCGGGCGAGTACCAGAACTGGGTTGAGAAGCTCCCGCTCTCGCAGGAAATTCCTGCGCCCGGTACGGACCATGATGTCATGCACTACAACCCGGAACTGCATGTTCTGGGTATTGCGTCCGGGGAAGGGCCGGAGCACATGGCATCGGCTATTACGGCGCTCGTCCTTGATCCGCGGTTTGACCTGAAACACGCCTATTTCGTGTTGGCCGGAATTGGTGGCGTTGATCCGAAGTTTGGCACGGTCGGCTCTGCCATTTGGGCACCGCGCGTGATTAATGGCGGTCTATCGCATCTGATTGATCCGCGGGAAATTCCGAAATCCTGGCCGGATGGGTTTACGCCGGTTCAGGGCAGTCTCCCGGATGAGAAGCCGCGTCCGCCTTTGCATTCTGTCAGCGGGGACATGGTTTACACGTTTAACCCGCAGTTCGTGCAGTGGGCCTATAGCCTGACGAAGAATATGACCCTACCCGACACGCCGGGTCTTCAGGCGTCCCGCGCGCGTTACAAGGGTTATCCAGAAGCCCTGAAGGCTCCGTCTGTCATGGTCGGCGATACCATTTCCGGTGAGACCTTCTGGGTTGGCGAGAAGATGAATGCCTGGGCCGAGCGCTGGGTGCGTTACTGGACCGACAATCAGGGAACATTGGCCACGACAGCGGAAGAGGATGTTGCGTTCTGTCAGGCGCTTGCCGCACAGGCTAAGGCTGGTCGAGTAGATCCCCAGCGTGCTCTGATCCTTCGGACGACCAGCAATTTTGACATGCAGTATCCGGGCCAGACGGCGGCGGAATTGCTGGCCGAAGAAGCGCACGAAGGCAGCTATTCGGCGTTTATTCCATCTGTTGAGGCCGCCTACACGGTCGGCAGTGTCGTGGTACGCGAGTTGGCCACGCATTGGGACAAGTACGAGAAAACCATGCCCGGTGCAGAATAACGACCTGCTCCTGTGTTGAAAGGAAAATGCTCGCCAGATTGAACTGGCGGGCATTTTTTGCGTGTATGCGCTTAAGACATAGTTTGTCGTGAACAGAACGCTTTAGCTTCGATTGATTGGATTCCCATGACTCTCGACGTTTCTTCCGCCATTCTTCAGCGCCGTGCGACCAAGCATTTCGATGCCGCGCACATCATGCCGGAGAAAGACCTCGAAACCATTCTTGGTCTGGCGCGCCGGATGCCGACGGCCTTCAATATCCAGAACTGGCGCTTTGTGGCTCTCAAGGACCCGGAGTTGCGCAAGCAGGTTCGTGCCGTCTCGTGGGATCAGGCTCAGGTGACTGATGCCTCTGCCTTGATCGTCCTGTGTGCGGACATCAAGGCATGGGAAAAGTCGCCGGAGCGCTACTGGGAAAATGCCCCTGACGCCGTGCGGGAGTACATGGTCGGCGCCATTGACCAGTATTACCGGGGTCGCGAGCAGGTACAGCGGGATGAGGGGATGCGGTCCTGTGGCATGGCGGCTGCTGCCATCATGCTGGTGGCCGAGAGCATGGGATATGGAACCTGCCCGATGGATGGTTTTGACTTCGATGCCGTCGGCAAGCTTATCAATCTGCCAGAGGACCATGAGATCGTCATGTTCGTGGCGATCGGAAAGGCCGCGTCTGCTCCGAAGTCATCGGGCGGGGCGCTCCCGGTTTCCGAAATCATGATCGAAAACCGGTTCTGATAAATCGGCTCTGGATGGTGCTGTTGCACTGTCCAGAGCCTGACGGCCTTAATTCTGGCCCGGGATATGCGTCCGGTACGTCGCCCAATGCGCGATCAGTTCATGGACAACCGGCTCACCGGCACGCTCGTTGTTATCGAATGCGAGCTTCTGGCCGGGCGCTTCGTCCCCGATGCTTTCGGTGATCGGTACGCCTGGAGGGGGCATGTCAAAATTGCTCCCTGAGCGCAGAACCATGACGCGGTTCAGATCGACATATCCAAGACGGGCCAATGTCCGCATATCAAGCTGATAGGTCTGGCTTTCCTCATTGGTCATGACGAACTGACCCTGATCCTTCGTCCACAGCTTGACCCATTTTTCCGCCCACTCGTTGCGGGACGGGCCGTGCCAGTAACGAAGCGCCCCAAGCGTCTCACCCATGATGAGCATCGGCGGCTTCTGGGCGTTGGGGAAGCCTTTCCAGGCCTTCCGGCGCTCGGCAATGGCGGGATCGTCTGCCATTGGAGTGTTTTTGCTCAGGTTGAAGGCCCAGTTCGCCAGACCCTGATTGAGTGGATACGCCTTGCTGAGTTCCGCCACATCCGTGACAGAGCCATAATGGTTTGCGTTGGCTGGCAGCGTGTCCGGCTTGTCCGCCCCGATGGCATACAAACCATACGGCCAGCTTTTTGGAACGGTGCGGTCATCGATTTCCCGCAATGCGTCTCCATCGACAACCCAGCGTGCCCAGGCCACACTCCCAACAGACGCGACGTTCGGGTTCACGCCAGAAATGCCGGTAAAAATCCAGTAGGTGTGCGTCAGATCATAATGCGGATCGAGCGCAAGCGCGTGAAGGTCAATGCTGCCGCTCTTCAGGGCGATGCCGTAAACGCCATCTGCATTGCGGCGGAGCTTTTCCTGTAAGCCACGAATGGGGCGTTCTTCATCAAGATGAAGACGCTCCACCCAGTCCTGATATTCGCCAGGCTCATCGCCCTTGTCCGCGCCGACTTCCCAGTTGGCGACAACAAGAACCTTGATTTCTTCCTTATGGGGCGCAGCCAGAGCGCTGCCCGCACAGAGAAGTCCGGCAAGAGCCAAGCCTGCATTAAAGCGTTTCAAATCCGTATTCCCCAAAGCCGAAGGTCGTTGGGGAAACACATTATTGGAACAGGATCAGAATGAAAACTTACAAAGCGAGAGAGGGCATGGGCCATTCATCTTCGGTCCAGTCTCCCTTGGACCAATCCTCGCGCAGTTTGATCGCCAGTTCGTTCAGCGTACCATCCACGATGGCGGCCCGGATCTGCCGCATCAGACGCTGGTAGTAGGCCAGATTGTGCCATGTCAGCAGCATCGGGCCGAGCATCTCACCAGCACGGAACAGGTGATGCAGATAGGCGCGGGTGTAACGGCCAGCCATCGGGCTGTCGTCATGCGGTGTCAGCGGGCGCGTGTCTTCAGCAAAACGGGCGTTGCGCAGGTTGATATAGCCGCGCTCCGTATAGGCGCGGGCCGTGCGACCGGCGCGCGAGGGCATCACGCAGTCGAACATGTCCACACCACGCATGACCGACCCCAGCAGATCGTCCGGCGTACCAACGCCCATCAGGTAGCGCGCCTTGTCCTGCGGAAGCATGGGCGTTGTGAAATCAAGGGTCGAGAACATAAGTTCCTGACCTTCACCCACCGCCAGACCACCAATCGCATAGCCTTCAAAGCCGATCTCCGTCAGCGCCTTGATGGAATATTCGCGCAGGTCGCGCTCGGTGCCGCCTTGCACGATGCCGAATTGGCCATAGCCCTCACGTGCCACGAATGCCTCACGGGAGCGTGCCGCCCAGCGCATGGAGAGTTCCATGGATTTGCGGAGTGCTTCTGGCGTGGCGGGGAGGGCCGGGCACTCATCGAACGCCATGCTGATCGTGGCGTCCAGCTTGTACTGGATCTCCGTCGAGATCTCAGGAGACAGGCGATGCTTGCTGCCATCAATATGGGACTGGAACGTCACGCCGTCCTGATCGAGCTTGCGCAGTGCACCCAAGGACATAACCTGGAATCCGCCAGAATCTGTCAGGATCGGGCCGGACCAGTCCATCATCTTGTGCAGCCCACCCAGCTTTTGCACGCGGTCCGCCGTCGGGCGCAGCATCAGATGGTAGGTGTTGCCCAGCACGATGCCTGCGCCCGTGGAGCGAACGGCATCCATGGTCATGCCCTTCACGGTGCCAACGGTGCCAACCGGCATGAAGGTCGGGGTCGGGACGGTGCCGTGACGGGTATGCAGATGGCCGGCGCGGGCCTGTCCGCAGGTTGCTTCCGGAACCCACGTCATCTTTGTGGCCTGTTCGGTCATGGTGCTCGCTCCAGAAGGCAGGCATCGCCGTAGGAATAGAACCTCAGTCCGTTGGCGATGGCGTAGGCATAGGCCTCACGCATGGTGTCGGTGCCGCTGAACGCGCAGACCAGCATGAAGAGCGTCGAGCGCGGCAGATGAAAATTGGTCATGAGCAGGTCCACCGCCTTGAAGCGATAGCCCGGCTTGATGAAAATGGACGTCTCGCCCCGCCAGGGCTGAACCGTACCGTCTTCCTGCGCTGCACTTTCCAGCAGGCGGAGAGATGTGGTGCCGACAGCAACAACACGGCCACCGCGGGCGCGTGTTTCGTTGATGGCCTGCGCCGTTTCCGCGTCGATCTCGCCCCATTCCGCATGCATGCGATGCTCGGCAATGGAGGATCGAACGGGCAGGAACGTGCCAGCGCCGACATGCAGCGTCAGTGTTCGGCGCTGGATGCCTTTCGCGTCGAGCGCGGCCAAAAGGTCTGGCGTGAAATGCAGACCAGCAGTGGGAGCCGCCACAGCCCCGCGATGCTCGGAAAAGATCGTCCGGTAATCGCTGTCATCCTGCGCGGTCGGCCCGAAAGGACGGTCGATATAAGGCGGCAGGGCCAATGCTCCCACGCGCTCAAGGAATGCATCGAACGCATCCCCTTCGACGGAAAAGCGGATGCTGACGGCACCATCGCCTTCATTTTCCACAACGGATGCCGTGACCGGATCATCGCCAAAGTTCAGCGTATCGTTCGGCTTCAGCTTGCGAGAGTTACGGGCGAGCGCATGCCAGCTTCCGTCAGCCAGAATCCGGTCCAGCGTAATGCCGATTTTTGCCTCACCGCGCGTGGCGGAAAGCTGGGCACGGATGACGGCCGTATTGTTCGCAATCAGCAGATCACCTTCCCGCAGCAGGCCAGGCAGATCGCGTATGATCCGCAGATCGGGCGCTTCTCCGGACCGCACATGCAGCAGCTTTGCGCTGTCACGCGGTCTGGCGGGTTCGGTCGCAATATGGTCGCGGGGCAGTTCGAAGTCGAACGTGGCGAGTTCATCCGTCATGGGATGCTCTCTAGCAGGTTCAGCCAACATGAAAACGCCGGAGCAGCCAGCCCGGCGTATCTTTTCAGTCAAAAGGCGATTTTTTTTGGCTTCGACCCGTCGAGGTGGATGCGTTTCAGGCGTCCTGTTCGCCCTCATGAACGATAACAGGCTCGTTCATGACCGGGAAATTGACCGATCGTGCGATGAAGCACATGTCGTGCGCCTTGTGATGCAGGTCCAGTGCTTTCTCGGCGTCTGACGTGGCGGACAGGGTTACACGGGGATGAAGCGTTACGGACGTAAACTGCCCTGCACCGGTGCGTTCTTCTTCCATTTCGCCGGTAGCCTGGTCTTCGTATGCCGTAACGACAATGCCTGCTTGTGCACAGAGCCCCAGAAACCAGAGTTTGTGACAGGCTGACAGGGATGCCAGAAGCAGATCTTCAGGATTCCATCGGGCAGGATCTCCGCGAAAGGACGGATCAGATGATCCTTCAATCGTGGGTTTGCCAGGCGCCATAATATCGTAATCGCGCGTGTAGCTGCGGGCAGAGGATGTGCCGGTTCCCGTATTGCCAGTCCAGACAACCTTCACGGAATAAGTGTGCTGTTTTCCGGCCATGTTTGATCCTGCCTCCTGCTGTCTTCCTGCCCTGATGGCAGGAAGACAGTATGTTCATGGGGCTTTGGGTAATGCAAAGGCCACGACTTCATCGCTGTTGCGCGTTTTTAGCCCACCGTGGCCACCCACAGCCAGCACGACATATTGTCGGCCGTCTTCGCCCATATAGGTCAGCGGCGTGGCATTGCCGCCGGCATCCAGTTCCGTCTTGAAGAGCGTATGGCCGTCATGCCCATCAAGAACATGGAAGCTTTGATCGGCCAGAGCGCCCATGAAAACCAAACCATTCGGCGTGGTTACGCTGCCGCCCATGGAGAAGACGCTGGTGGGCAGGCCAACGGGCATCCGCAGCATGTTCGTCGGGCCAACATTCTTCGTTGTGCCCAGAGCCCGCTCCCAGATGACCCGACGGTGAACAAGATCAATGGCCTGCATTTTGCCCCAGGGCGGTGCGAGGCAAGGGGCACCAAACGGGCCAAGCCAAGGCTTCACGACGGCCGCGAAGGGCAGGCCATGCTGGGGATTGTTCGTGAAAACAGGTTCTGGGTAAGGCTGTGCCCAGTCATGCCAGGATTTGTAGAGCCCTTTGGCAAGAGCTTTTTCCTGCGGCACCAGCGTCATCAGGAATGGAATGAACGTGGTGTTGATATACATGACACCGTGCGTCGGATCGACGGTGCCGCCATACCAGTCTGCCACGCCATCAAACGCTGGAAAGCCCACGGTGCCCTGCTGGCTCGGTGGTGTGAAAAGGCCCTTGTCCCGCATGGAGCGGAAGGCAATGCGGCAGAACATCTGATCATACGGGGTTGCGCCCCACATATCGTCTTCCGTCAGATTAGGGCGGCGCAGATTGGGCATGTCGACGGAGAGTGGCTGCGTCGGCGAATAGTGCTCGCCCGGTGTGTCCCCGGCAGGTACCGGCGTTTCCTGAACGCGATAGAATGGCGCACCGGTACGGCGGTCCAGCACGAAGAGTTCGCCCTGCTTGGTCGTTTGTACCAGTGCGGGCGTCAGGGTGCCGTGGGCATCTGGCAGATCCACCAGAGATGGGCCGACGGGGAGGTCAAAATCCCACAGATCATGATGAACGGTCTGGAAATGCCAGCGCTCTTCGCCAGTTGTGATGTCTAGCGCTACGAGAGAGCTGTCATACTTCTCGTCAAAGCTCCGGCGCTTGCCACCGAAATAGTCAGGCGTGGCAATTCCAAGCGGGACGTACACCATGTTCAGTGCGGCATCGGCCGTATAGACGCCCCAGCCATTGGCGGTGCCACGGGTAAAGACTTCGCCCGGATCCAGAGGTTTGTTGGTTGGTGTGCGGCCCATGTCCCAGGCCCAGGCCAGTTGACCCGTAATGGCATCGAAGCCACGAATAACGCCGGAGGGCTCGCCAACCGTCTGATCATCATAGACCCAGCCACTCGTCATGATGCGGTTATGTAACACCATGGGTGGGGAGGTGATGAAGTGAAAGCCGGGTGGAATAGCTCCCATCTCACCCCGGAGATCCACAACGCCATGATCGCCAAAGCTTTCGCAGAGTTTCCCCGTGTCTGCATCGACCTCAAACAGGGTTGGAGGGGAGCTGGAATTTGTTGAGACAATGCGATGGGCGCAATCCGTTCCCGGCGCATTGACGTAGGAAACGCCACGGCACGCCTGATAGATGTTCTTGCCGAATTCCCCACCCGGCGAATATCGCCAGATTTCCTTTCCGGATGTTGCATCAAGCGCCACGACATCTCGGTGGGGCGTGCAGAAAAACAGCCGGTTGCCGATCTTGATGGGGGTTGCTTCAAAGCTGAATTCCCGTCCGCGGGAGTTTTCGTCAGCGCGCGGGAGATCCTTGCTGTGATAGACCCACGCCACTTTCAGATCATGAGCGTTGGCGGCATTGATCTGGGTGGGCATGGCAAAGCGGTCTCCGGCCGGAGTGCCGCCATAGAACTGCCAGTCATTGGCAGTCTGCTGGTCTGCGCCCGGAAGGGTCGCACCGGTCTCACCGGGGAACGGATTGAACTGCTGGTCGTGCGATTCAGTAATGTGCCAGCCGCAGGCGAACACAAAGACAAACAGTGCCGCGCAGAATGCCATGCCGCCTGCCACAACGGGTTTGCCGAAGGAGCGACGCTCTGTGCCTTGGAGTAGTCGCCCTGTAATCCAGGGGCTGAACACCCACAGGCCCATTCCTGCGGGCAGGGCGAGAGGCGGGAGAAGGCGCCAGCCATCAAGGCCTACGCGCCCTAATGCCCAGATAAGCGTATAAAGCAGGAGAGCGGCATAAACTGCGGAAGCACCGGGGTGAAGCCGGATCATCAGAATGCCGGACGCCACCATGAGTACGCCTGCGACGGCGTAGTAGAAAGAGCCTCCCAGCCCAATCAGCCAGAAACCGGGCAAGGCCAGACCCAGGCCGAGCAGAACGAGTAAGATGCCAGTCACAAGGGGCAGGAACGAACTGCGTCGAGGCGTGGGCGGCATGGATTTTTCCTTTGGGGTAACCGAAAGGATTAATCCCGCATGGGGGAGTGCAGTTTCCTAAAAAAGAAAATAGGACGTTCTTTTGCGCCCGACTGCTTCAGATCGACTTCAGTGCGCCACCATCAATACGGATCATGCTGCCGGTTATATAGGCAGCACCCGTACTGGCGAGAAAAGCCGCGGTCGCGCCGAACTCTTCAACAGTCCCGTAACGTCCAACGGGGATATTGCGGGCCTTTTCTGCCTGAACGGCCTCCTGCGTTTTGCCCGTCTTGCGGGCTTCGGCCTCTGCCAGGAAGTGGGTTCGATCCGTTGTAATATGGCCGGGCAGAAGCATGTTAACCGTCACCCCATCGGGAGCCACTTCCGTCGCAAGCGTTTTGGACCAGCCCGCGAGTGCCGAGCGTAATGTGACGGAGACGCCAAGCCTGATATTCGGCTCAACCACAACAGCCGACGCGATGGTAAGGATGCGCCCCCACCGGCGCTCCTTCATACCGGGCAGTACCGCATCCGTAATCCTGAACAGGCTCAGAACCATGGTTTCAAACTGCTGTTTCCATGTGTCTACAGAGATGCCCTCGACACCTGACGGGGAGGGGCCGCCAGTATTGTTTACAAGAATGGAAATATCCGGGTGCTGCGTGCGGATGGCCTGAGCGAATTCTTCGACGGAGGCGCTGTCCGACAGATCAACCGGCAGTGTAGCCGTCTGGACGCCGTGCTGACTGGCAATGGCCATGGCAGCCTCTGTCAGTCTGTCACTGGCGCGTGCAGCCAGAAGGATATGGACCCCTTCTGCGGCCAGAGCCTCCGCAACGCCTCTGCCCAAGCCGGAAGAGGCGCCGAGAACAAGAGCTTTGCGGCCGGAAATCTGGAGGTCCATCTCAAGGTATCCTTAGGGGCAATGTAGAATTGAGGAAGAGGAGCGGGTAACGATCAGCGCATCCCCGGCTGTTTCTTGACCGTCTGCCAAAGCGTTTCCAGCGTTTCCAGATTTTGCTCGCCCATTGTTTTACCCTCAGAGGCCAGGCTGGCTTCCATGGCTTCGAAACGGCGCGTGAACTTCCGGTTGCTGCGACGTAATGCGGCTTCCGGGTCAATGCCCAGCTTGCGTGCCAGACTGGCGACAGTGAACAGGACATCCCCAAGTTCGTCTTCGATCCGGTCGCGATCTCCGTCCAGTTCGGCTTTAAGTTCGCCGATCTCCTCCTGAACCTTTTCCAGCACGCCCGACGCATCATCCCAGTCGAACCCGACGCGCGCTGCACGGCGGCACAGCTTGGCGGCTCTGACCAGGGCAGGCAGGTGCTGGGCCACACCAGCGAGTGCGCCATATTCTGCTTTGGCGTGGCGCTCGGTTTCTTTCGTGCGTTCCCACAGGTCTTCGTCGTGTTCTACATCGCTGAAGATGTTGGGATGACGGCGGACCATCTTGTCAGCGATCTTTCCAGCAACGGTTTCGAAGTCAAATTGGCCCTTTTCTTCAGCCATTTGAGCTTGGAACACGACTTGTAGCAGCAGATCCCCGAGTTCATCCGGCAAGGAATCACTGTCATCCCGGGCGATGGCATCCATCACCTCATACGCTTCTTCTATGGCGAAGGGCGCAATGGTTTCGGGTGTCTGTGCCACGTCCCACGGGCAACCGCTCTGCGGGTCGCGCAGGCGCTTCATGATGTCCAGAAGGCGGTCAATCTGACGGACGGGGTGGGTCTGGGTCATAACAGCTCCTGGGTAATGATCTGGCGTCTGGCCTGACCCAAAAGCATACTCTTTCGTTGCACAGACAGAAAGCACAGAGCGCACGAACTGCTCTCACGGGATGACAGCACCAAGGGTAACGCGATAAGAAGGCCAGCCCGGCTGCTTGGACAGGCCGGACATTTTTTGCAGACCGGATTTTAAATACATGGCCAGGATCTTTATCGACGGAGAAGCAGGGACCACGGGGCTGGGCATCCGCCAGCGTATCGAGGCCCTGCCGGAAAGTTACGGTTTCGAACTGCTATCGATTGATCCGGCTCTGCGAAAAGATGCTGAGGCACGGCGTGCCCTGCTGGCGCAGGCGGATATTGCCATTCTCTGTCTGCCAGACGATGCAGCGCGTGAAACCGTTGCTCTGGCAGAGGGTCTGAACGTCCGTATTCTGGATGCCAGTACGGCGCACCGGATTGCCGATGGCTGGGTTTATGGTCTGCCGGAACTGGATGAAGATCAGGGCGCCCTGATCCGCGGTGCGACTCATGTTGCGAATCCTGGCTGTTATCCGACGGGTGCAATTGCACTTTTACGGCCGCTGGTTCGCGCTGGACTTGTCCCAGCAGATCACTCTATCTCCATCAATGCCGTTTCGGGTTACAGCGGGGCAGGGCGCTCCGCGATCGAGGCGCATGAACGGGATGGCGGCCCGGCATTCTTTCTTTACGGGCTGACGCTGGAACACAAACATCTTCCAGAAATCCAGCACTACTCCGGCCTGACGCGCCAGCCGGTGTTCGTACCGTCCGTAGGACACTTTCCGCAGGGCATGATTGTGTCCATCCCGCTTCACCTTGCGGATTTGCCCGGCCATCCGACGCCGCGCGATCTGGAGGCAACGCTTGAAAAAGCTTATCGCGGGTGTGACCATGTCCGAGTTCTGCCGTCTGAACCCAAACTCCTGGCAGATGCGCTGGCCAATACGGACAACATGGAGCTCCGTGTGCACGGCAATGCGCAGGGAGAAAAAGTGGTTCTGACCGCGCGTCTCGACAATCTGGGTAAAGGAGCCTCTGGCGCTGCGATCCAGAATCTGCTTTTGATGCTGGGTCTCTGATTTTCCACGGTTTGGGATTTTTTTTTCACGGTCTGGTCCTTTGCTCAGGAATGCACTAGGGTCTGGGCCGTTCGCGCGAGAGTGGCGGAACGGTAGACGCAGTCGGCTCAAAATCGACCGCCGAAAGGCATGGGGGTTCGAATCCCCCCTCTCGCACCACAAACCGGGCGCACCAGTCTGGCTGCACCCGAGGACCGTTTAGCCCGGAACGAGCATGTCCAAGCCGACTGTCAGACCTTCCCGCCCGTTCTTTTCCTCTGGTCCGTGCGCAAAACGCCCTGGCTGGTCCCTCTCGGCTCTGGATCAGGCCCTGCTGGGACGGTCACATCGTGCCCCTGAAGGCCGTGCGCGCCTGAAGGAAGTCATCACCCGCTCAAAAAATATCCTAGGCATTCCCGCAGACTGGCGTCTGGCTGTTGTTCCGGCTTCGGACACCGGTGCGGTTGAGATGATTCTCTGGGCCATCGCCGGTGAGCGCGGCATGGATGTGCTGTCTTTTGAAAGTTTTTCCGGAACATGGGCGCAGGATCTGCGGGACGTTCTGAAAATCGAAGATCTTCGCGTGCTGGACGCGCCTTATGGAGAGCTTCCGGATCTGGCGGCTGTAGACTGGTCCCGCGATGTCGTCCTGACCTGGAACGGTACAACGTCAGGCGTTCGCATTCCGAATGTAGAGGCTATTCCCGTCGAGCATGACGGTTTGATCATCTGTGATGCAACATCCGCTGCTTTCGCCATGGACCTTCCGTGGGATCGTCTGGATGTTGTCACCTGGTCCTGGCAGAAGGCCCTCGGCGGTGAAGCTGCTCATGGCATGGTGGCTATCAGTCCTCGTGCTGCCGCTCGTCTGACAGAGGCTTCCCCACGTCCGCTGCCCAAAATTTTCCGTCTGACGGGAAAGAAGGGCCTGCTGGAGGCTGTGTTCGAAGGAGATACCATCAACACGCCTTCCATGCTGTGCGTCGAGGATGCGCTGGATGGTTTGCGGTGGGCAGAATCTGCGGGTGGTCTCCCTGCTCTCAAGGCACGCTCGCAAGCCAGTCTGGCCGTCGTAGCGGAATGGGTGGAAAAGACGGATTGGGTGTCCTTTCTTGCGTTCGATCCTGCAACGCGGTCCTGCACGTCAATCTGCCTCAAAATCGTAGCACCTTGGTTCGAGGCCCTGTCGCCTGAATCCCGGGCCAAGGCCGTCAAGCACTTGACCGGGCTGGTCGCACAGGAAGGTGCAGGCTATGACCTCGCGTCTTATCGAGACGCCCCTGCTGGTTTGCGGATCTGGGGAGGAGCCACCGTTGATGCAGCGGATATTCAGGCTCTCCTTCCGTGGCTGGACTGGGCGTATGAGTGCACGCGCGAGGAGTTTGCTGCATGAGCCTGTATTCCGAGACCCCTAGCGCTGCCCTTCTGCCGTCTGGCTTCTCCGACCTTCTGCCGGGGGAAGCCGAAGCTGAGGCGCGGGGCATTGCCTGCGTCATGGAAGCCTTTTCCCGGCATGGTTATGAGCGTGTACGTCCGCCCATGCTGGAGTTTGAAACCTCCCTTCTGAATGGTTCAGGCGGTGCGCTCTCCACTCAGACGTTCCGTCTGATGGACCCAAGCTCTCATCGTATGATGGCCCTTCGGCCAGATATGACGACGCAGATTGCCCGTATCGCCAGCGTCCGCCTTCAGGATGCACCGCGCCCGCTGCGTCTCTCCTATTCCGGAAGCTGCATCGTCATCGGCACGCCAGGACGTGAAGCTGACCGTCAGGTTTCCCAGGCTGGTATCGAATTGATTGGCCCGGATTCTGCACAGGCTGATGCTGAAGTAGTGGCGCTGGGCGCCAGAGCACTTGAGGAACTGGGCATCAAGGGTGTGTCCTTCGACCTCTCGATGCCAGCTCTGGCTCTGGGCCTGATCGAGACTGCTATTCCTGAAGCGGACCGGGAAGATCTGATTCAGGCGCTGAACCGCAAGGATGCAGCGTCTGTTGCTGAACTTGGCGGCTCAATCGCGGACACTCTCGCGGTCATGCTTCAGGCTGCAGGTCCTGCCAGTCGCGCGCTTGATCTGCTCGCCTCTCTCGACTTTCCGGCTTCCGTCCGTCCGCATTTCGAGCGTCTGGTTGCCTCCGTTGCCGCTATTCGCGAGCGCGCACCGTCCTTGCGTCTGACGGTAGATCCCGTGGATTTTCGGGGATGGCAGTATCATACCGGGCTATGCATCACGGTCTTTTCCACCACCTCGCGTGAAGAATTGGGTCGTGGTGGACGGTATATTGCGGGTCAGGAGCCAGCCTGTGGTTTGACGTTGCGTCCGCAGGCGCTGTTGCGTGCGGCTCCTGTGCCGCCGTCCCGTCCGCGGTGCTATGTGCCCGTTCGGCTGGAGGATGAGGCTATGGCAGCCCTCCATGCTCAAGGTTTTGCGACGGTTTCTGCACTTGAAGTAGATGCAGAGCCTGATGCCGAAGCGCTCTATCTGCGCTGCACCCATGTCTGGCGGAATGGCGCAGCGCACGCGCTCTGACCCCCAGTTTTTTCTAATTTCTGCTCTGCATACCAAGTCGAGGAAGCCAGCTCATGTCCAACGTCACCGTGATCGGAACCCAGTGGGGGGACGAGGGTAAAGGCAAGATCGTGGACTGGCTTGCCAGCCGCGCTGATATCGTTGTCCGTTTCCAGGGTGGTCACAACGCCGGTCATACGCTGGTTGTCGGCGATCAGGTCTACAAGCTGTCACTGCTGCCATCGGGTCTCGTGCGTGGCCAGATTGGCGTGATCGGCAATGGCGTTGTCATTGATCCAAAGGCGCTGATGTCCGAGATTGACCGCGTAACGGCGCAGGGCCTGAAGGTCACGCCGGAAACGCTGTGGATTGCTGAGAATGCTCCGCTGATCCTGCCAGTCCATGGTGCGCTGGATCGTGCGCGTGAAGCTGCTCGCGGTGATCGCAAGATCGGCACGACTGGCCGCGGTATCGGCCCGGCTTACGAAGACAAGGTTGCACGCCGTGCCATTCGCGTCTGTGATCTGGCCGAGCCGGAGACGCTGGACTGGAAGCTGGACGAAGTGCTTCTGCATCACAACACGCTGCTGGCGGGTCTGGGTGCTGAGACCTTCACGAAGGAAGAACTCAAGGACTTCCTGACGGAATTCACACCGCGTCTGATGTCTTTCGCATGCCCGGTCTGGGACCGTCTGGACGAAGCGCGTCGTGCTGGTCGTCGTATCCTGTTTGAAGGTGCACAGGCCGTCATGCTGGACGTCGATCACGGCACCTATCCGTTCGTGACGAGCTCCAACACTGTTGCTGCGGTTGCTGCGTCTGGCAGTGGTGTCAGCCCGTCTTCCATCGGCTTCGTTCTGGGTATTGCCAAGGCCTACACAACCCGCGTGGGCGAAGGTCCGTTCCCGAGCGAGCTGTTTGATGACGTTGGCCGCACGATCGGTGAGCGTGGTCATGAGTTCGGCACGGTTACTGGCCGTCCGCGTCGTTGTGGCTGGTTCGATGCTGTCATGCTGCGTCGTGCAGCGCGTGTGGGTGGCGTCACGGGTATTGCCCTGACGAAGCTGGACGTGCTGGACGGTCTGGAAGAAATCTCGATCTGCGTTGGCTATGAGCTGGACGGTAAGAAGATCGATACCTTCCCATCCGCTCCGGGTGCGCAGGCTCGCGTAAAGCCGATTTACGAGACGATGCCGGGCTGGCAGGAAACTACAGCGGGCGCCCGTTCTTGGGGTGAACTGCCGGCACAGGCCATCAAGTATGTTCGTCGTATTGAGGAGCTGATTGAAGCTCCGGTTACGCTGCTGTCCACCAGCCCGGAGCGTGATGACACGATCCTGATGCGTGACCCGTTCGAAGACTGAGTTTTTCTGAACGTGAAACTGCCGGTCCGTTAACGAAGCCTCAATTCCTGTCCGGCATAGAGTGTCAGACAGGAATTTGATGGAACGGACATGGATTACACTCAGGGAGATGACAGCCCCGAACTGCTGATCGCAGACCGTTACCTGGTGAATACGAGCCAGAAACAACCTGACCTCAGCGGCTGTCCTGCCTGGGTGGCTCAGGATATTACGGCCACAGGTTCAACCTGGCTGGCGCTGGCACCGTCCATGCCATCTCCCCATTTCTCTGATCTTATGTTTTTCCGACATGAGAGTGTTATCGGCCTGCATGCCCATGAATATCATGCAGGCTCGCTCTGGGTGCTATGTCCGCACCCTCCCGGACCGTCCCTGAAAGACAATCTGGGTGTCTGGTCTGAAAGCCAGATTATTGATGGGGTTATACGCCCTATTGCCGATGCTCTTGAGAAGCTCTCCTCCATGGGGCTGACCTGTCGTGGGATCCGGCCAGATAATCTGTTTGTTGGGCAGGGGCTGCATCAGGTGGTCGTTGGCCCGCTTGGGGTTGCCTGTAATGCAGAAGCGCAGCCTGTCCTGTTCGAGCCTTTGTCTTCCGCAGTCTGTCATCCAACGGCGCGGGGTGGCGGGACGATTGCCTGCGACATCTTTTCATTGGGAGTACTGGTTCTCTCCCTTTGCATCGGGGAACTGCCTCTGAGGGGCATGTCAGATAACGAAATTCTGCAACGACGTTTTGAGGTGGGTTCTGCTGAGGCCTACATGCAGGGGCATAATGTTCCCGCAGGTCTGGTCTCCCTTCTGAAGGCCATGCTTTCAGACAGGCCCGAAAACAGACCCTCTCCCAATGACCTTATAACGATTGCGCCGAGCAAGCTGTTTTCAATCCGGCCCGATATTCCCGCGCGCTCGCCTCTGGTCATTGGCGGTGTGGAGGTCAGAACACCACAGGCACTGGCATGGTATGCCGGGAAATATCCCAATGAGTTCCTGTCTTTGCTTCAGCGAAAAATTGTCAGCCAATGGTTACATCGAGAGCTGGAGCTGTCGGTCATGTCCAGCCTGATCGAACAGGCTGGAATTGCGTTTTTGCCATCCAGCGGAAACAAAGCCGTAGACCCGACGACAATGGTTGTGACACGGGCCATTGCCATTCTGGACTCTGCCGCTCCAATGTTCTGGGCCGGACACTGGTTTTGGCCATCCGCCATTCCTCATATGTTGGCGTGTGCCGAGGCCGGACGGTTCCCGCCTGAAGAGCAGCGCAATATCCGTGGGATAGCGGGCTTCCTGATGACGAGCCCAGAAGTGTTTGATGTTCCTTCGCTGCCCGCATTGCAGGCAAAGCAGATCAATGATCTCGCGACTGATGCCCGGCGAACAGGTGCAAAGGGAATGGAGCAGATCCGTCGTGTACCTTACGATGTGAATGTCTATCAGCCCTGCCTGTCTTCTCGTTGCCTGAAAGAACGGATCTCGTTGTCAGCGGGTCTGTTGCAATGGCTGGATCGGCACGTTTCTGAACAGGAGCTCTCTGCCGACGACCTGGGGCGTTCAGGCTTTCTGGACGATCAGATGCGGACCTTTCTGGAAAGTCATTGCGCGCGCCAGGGAATCATCCCACTTGCTCAGTCCCAGAAAGCGGGTCTTCCGTCCTGGCTTTCGGATCTGACATTGATGGCTGCGGCCCAGCGCCGTTTCGACAAGACACCCCTCAGTGCTGTGGCAAAGCGGGCGCTTTCCTTGCTGGAAAACGAGCTTAAGCAATGGCGAAGCAAAACGACGAGAGCAAAGCGTCGTGCCCGGCTTTTTCAGCTGGCCGAAACGGGAAATCTTACGAAGTTTCTTGATAACGTCACTGACCCTGCCGGCTTGCAGCATGATCGCAAGCTGGCTCGGCAGGCTGAAGCAGAGATTGCCCACCTTGAGAAAGTTCTCGAGGAGGAGCCTGTCCGCAAAGCTGTCCATGAAAAACAGGCCCGCAATGCTGGAGAGTTCTTCTCACTCTTGATCGGGATTGCTGTCGCGATGACCAGTATCTGGCTGGAGTTTTGTGAATGACCCGCCAGTCAGTGCGTTTGCGCGTGACAGAGGCGAGTTTCAAATGGTGGCACGGCCTCATCCTTGGCCTTCTTTTGGCGTATGTGCCGGGCAGTCTGCTTGTGGGCGGTGTTCTGCTGCTGCCTCTGATCGTGCTTCGATTCATCGATCCGGATGCTGATCGGCAGCGGATCATGATTGTTCTGTTTTATCTTGGGGCTGTCATGGTTCATCCCTTGAGGGAAGCATGGTTGTCACATGGGGATTGGGAGGCCTGTACCCAGCAAATTATGCAGCCAATGCTGCTTGTGATGGATTGGATGGCCGTTGGCGTGGCGTGGCTGGTCGCTGAAGCGTCTGCCATTGGTGCCAGACTTTGGTATGCGGATTACGTTCGCAGGGAGCGCAGGGCCATCGAAAAGAAGATCGCTGCCCTGCGAGAGGAATGGCTGACTTCAGACGGTGAGAGGCAGGCCTGAAAGGGCCGGTATCTTCAGTCTTCCGGGGTTTCTTCTTCTGAGGGGCTCTCGACAAGCCGGGAGGCAAGATCTCCCGTAGCTCCACCCACAAGACCGCGCGCATAATCCTGAGCCGAGAACGGGCGCAGGTCTTCGGCCTGTTCGCCGACACCGACCATATGCACGGGCAGTTTGAACTGTTCTGCAAGTGCGACCACAATTCCACCACGGGCAGAACCGTCCAGTTTGGTCACGATCAGGCCTGTCACGTTCACCAGTTCCCGGAACACGCGCACCTGCTCAATGGCGTTCTGACCGGTCGTTGCATCCAGCACCAGCAATACCGAATGCGGCGCGGTTGGGTCGAATTTCTGCATGACGCGGATGATCTTGGCCAGCTCTTCCATGAGCGCGCCCTTATTGTGCAGGCGGCCAGCCGTATCGATGAAGAGGAGGTCTTTTCCCTCTTCCGTTGCGCGTTTGATACCGTCATAGGCGAGGCCCGCAGCATCTGCTCCATGTTTTCCCGCGATAACGGGCACGTCTGAGCGTTGCCCCCAGACCTGAAGCTGTTCGACAGCCGCAGCACGGAAGGTATCTCCCGCCACGAGCATGACGGATTTGCCTTCTTCGCTGTAATGGCGGGCCATTTTGCCGATGGTTGTGGTCTTGCCTACACCGTTGACGCCCACCACGAGAACGACATGTGGCTTCTTCTTCGGATCAGGTTCAAACGGAATCGCAACGGGCTCCAGAACCCGAGCAATCTCTTCGGCCAGGGCATCGCGAATTTCGTCACTTGTGACGTCCTTGCCAAAACGGGAGCTGCGAAAGCTCTCGATGACACGCTCTGCCACGACAGGCCCCAGATCTGCCGCGATCAGTTCGTCTTCGAGTTCTTCAAGAGCGGCATCGTCCAGCTTGCGATGCGTGAACACAGCTCCGAGACGTGAGCTCGAGCGTGAAAGACCCTGTTTGAGTCGTGAGAAAAATCCAGCCATTTACGGGAGTTCGGACAGGTCAGGCCCAACGTCAAGTCTGTAGCGTCGATTTCCTGCGGGTAAACGGGCTGCTGGGCGATTGTTTCACACAGTTACAGTCCGAAAGCGTTCCAGTTTCTGCAGGGAAGTATGGTTCTTCACCCCGGTTTCGTGGTGTGAAGCTAAGAGGGATGTCTGGTGTTGGGTCTTTGGAAGAAGGTCGAACTTACCTGAGTGACAGAAGAGGGTTTCCCTCCGACGATTTCCGCTCGCAACGTCAGCGGGGAAGTCGGTGTACGGATCACACCTATCCCTCATTTGAATGTTCAGGCGGCTGCCTTTATCCCCGATTTTGTGTCCGAGTTTAGTTACGACGGTGATGCGGACGTAACGTCTTCCCGGCTTGCCAGTCGTCGGGAAGGGGTAGAGGTACAATCCCTTTGTCTGGCCTGAGCTCAACACGGATTTCTCCTTTGCGAGGGCGCATTATCGGGCGTTGATCGGGCAAGTTATGGAATTGATGGTGGCTAGGTGATGAACGCCCCAAGTTTCGTCTGTTCGTTTGGCATCCTTGTGCAGATCAAAGGCCTTTGTATGGCGGTTTGCAGGACTGCTGCTTGAAGGATACCCACTGGCCTGCGCTCCACAGGAACGCAGCTTGAATACTGGCTCTCGCGTTCCCAAAAACCTGAAACTTGGAGCGAACGTCTTCAATGCGCATGCGCAAGCGGCACAATATGCGTATAACTATCGCCTGACACTGGGGTCTGCTGCGCAGAGCGGCGCAACATGTCATTCGCTGGAGCCAGTTTCTGCCCGCTTTGCCCTGACCGCAGGTTTTTAGGCAGGGCTGCGTCCCAGAAGATGCCCTTCTGAGACACTGTAGATCGACAGGGGAATGATGCTCCCTCTGACTGCGGAGGAGGCATCGGCTGCGAAGCGCACGGGCGCAAATTCCGGCGAGTGGCCTCGGTCAGGTGTCTCGATCAGGACGTTCACAGTCTGACCCACAAATTTTTCAAGAAACGTATCGCGGTTTGCCTCGCCAACAGCTCTCAGCTGGGCTGCTCTGGCCTGCCGTTCTCCGTTCGGTACGGCGGGCATTCGGGCGGCGGGTGTGCCGGGACGTTCGCTGTAGGGAAAGACATGCAGGAACGAGATAGCCTGCTCTTCGATGAAGGAGAGTGTTTCGTTGAAAAGCGTGTCTGTTTCTGTCGGGAAGCCCGCGATGAGATCTGCACCAACACCAATATTCGGCCGGAGTGTGCGAGCATTCTGGAGCATGGACGCGACCTGCGTGGTGGTGTGTCGGCGTTTCATGCGCTTGAGGATGAGGTCGGAACCAGCCTGAAGAGACAGATGCAGATGTGGCATCAGGCGGGGCTCGTTTTCCAGAAGCCACCAAAGGTCCCGATCTCCCGTTTCCGGATCAAGAATGACAGGGTCGATGGACGACAGGCGCAGACGTTCGATGGCGGGAACGTCCTGCAAGAGCGTCCGGCACATCCGGCCCAGACCTTCGCCATCTGTGCCTTGCCATGAAGCAATATCAACACCCGTGAGAACGATTTCACGATGCCCTGCCTCAGTTAGGGCGCGGGCTCTCGAAATAGCTTCCGTTGTGGGGGTGGAGCGGGAGTCTCCCCGGCCATAGGGAATGATGCAGAACGTGCAGCGATGATCGCATCCCTGCTGGACCTGAAGCAGAGCACGGGCATGCCGTGATGGCGGAAGGCCGGGCTTGCTGTCACCCCATGTGGTGGGCTTGAGCTTGTCGGCATTGGGCACGACCCGCACCACGCCGGGCAGCTCCATCCAGCGCTTGGCGTCAATTTCCGACGCGCAGCCTGTCACGACTATTTTTGCATCCGGGCGCTCGCGGTGAGCGCGGCGGATGGCCTGCCTCGCCTGTCGCTCGGCTGTGGTCGTGACGGCGCATGTATTGACGATGATGGTGTCATCCTGCCCGCGGGCGTGATGCGCCATGCCGTCGCTCTCATGCGCGTTGAGACGGCAGCCGAATGTCAGGACAGAAGGGGCAGTCACGGAAGCTTGCCATGGAAAACGGTTGTGGCCGGCCCGGTCATCAGGACGTCTCCGTTTTCCTGCCAGGTGATTTCTAGGTCTCCACCGTCCATGGTCACGAGGCAGGTCCGGTCTGCAAGGCCCCGGCGTACGGCGTTCACCACGGCAGCGCAGGCTCCTGAGCCGCAAGCCAGCGTCAAACCCGCACCGCGTTCCCAGACGCGCAGGCGCATGTGGCCGGGCGTGATGAGATCCGCAAATCCGATATTGGCGCGCTGTGGGAAGAGCGGAGACTTCTCGAGAGAGGGGCCGAGGTCTTCTGCGCGCGATACGTCGCCGAAAACGGTCGCATGAGGATTTCCCATGGAGCAGGCGGCTGCATCATGCAGGGGCAGGTGAAGTGTGTCGCAATCCTTGGATAGCGGCACGTCCTGCCAGCCAGTCCGGGGAGCACCCATATTTACCGTAATGCGATCGCCATCCTGTGACGTGAGGAGCAGTCCAGCGCGGGTCTGGAGAACGGGATTGTTACCGACGAGGCTGGCAACACACCGCGATGCATTTCCGCAGGCGCCGGATTCCGACCCATCAGCATTGAAGAAACGGACCAGAACATCCGCACCTTCCAAGGTTGGGGCAGAGAGCAGGACGAGCTGGTCGCAGCCGATGCCGAAGCGTCTGTCGCACAGGTGCCGGATGGTGGCTTCGTCAAGGGCGGGGTCGGTTTCGCGGCCATCAATGACGATGAAATCATTGCCCAGGCCGTGCATCTTGGTGAAAGAAAGGGTCATGATGGTGCCTCCCATAGAGCATCCTGCGGGTTGACGCACGAGGAACATACCCTCATTTCGACAGGTCAGTCAGGAGGAGATGGATATGAGCGGCACGGAACAGGTTGAAGGTTTTCACGCAGCGGCGTTTACGCGCGTCAATAATGAACCGGATACGATCTTCTATGCGCAGCGTCTTCCGGATTCGCTGATGGACATGGGGGCCCGCACGGCAGTTGCGGCACTTTACCAGACATCTCTTCCCGTTGGGGGCACGGTTCTGGATCTGATGGCGGGGTCACTCAGCCATTATCCAGAAGAGGCACGGTTTCAGGATGCCATCGGACTGGGAGCGTCCAAGGCTGCGCTGGACACCAATCCTGTGCTGACGACACGGATCGTGCAGGATCTGAACGCAGACCCCATCCTGCCGTTCGAAGACGACACAATCGACGCCATAACGCTGTGTGACGGGGTGGCATACCTGACGCAGCCGTTGAAAGTCCTGACGGAAGCCCTTCGTGTTCTGAAGGAAGGGGCTCCTCTGATTGTCACATTCTCAGATCAGTTTCATCAGCAGAAAGCTGTTGCAATGTGGCAGGCTCTGGAGCCAGAAGACCGCGCACGTCTTGTCAGTGTTCTTCTTTCGAAGGCTGGTTTTGGGGAACTCGACACAGGTGAAGTCGTTCCTCCGGAAGATCTGACGGCATGGCGTGACACGGTTCGGGCGGTTGTCGGGCGGAAGCCCAGAGGCTGATTTTGCCTGATTCGCAGGTTCGGATGCGTTACTTCTGGCATTTATGCTCGGAAGTCTTTATGCAGCGGCATCCCAGCCGCCGCTTTTTGCCGTCGGCGTGACGTTTGCCGAGTGTTCATTAAATATGCCTTTCCCCGATACTCATCCTGCCCTTCTGCGCGCCCTGACGGCGCGTGGCTACGAACAGCCCACTCCCGTTCAGGAAGCAGTTCTGCAGCCAGGGCTGGAGGATCGTGATCTTCTGGTTTCCGCCCAGACGGGTTCAGGCAAGACCGTAGCTTTTGGTCTGGCTATTGCGCCGACGCTGCTTGGTGAGGCTGATCGCCTCCCGCCGTCGCCACAGCCGCTGGCTCTGGTTATTGCCCCGACGCGTGAACTGGCCCTTCAGGTCCAGTCCGAACTTGAGTGGCTCTATGCCGAGACCGGCGCTCGTATCGCGAGCTGCATTGGTGGCACGGATGCCCGCCGTGAAGCCCGCGACCTCAGCCGTGGCGCCCACATTGTTGTGGGAACGCCAGGCCGCCTTTGTGATCATCAGTCCCGTGGTTCCCTTGACCTGTCCGGTCTGCGCTGCGTCATTCTCGACGAAGCTGACGAGATGCTGGACATGGGCTTCCGTGACGAGCTTGAGCAGCTTCTGGATGCGTCCCCATCCGAGCGTCGCACCCTGCTGTTCTCGGCAACGATTGCGCGCGAAATCGCGTCTCTTGCCAAGCGCTTCCAGAAAGATGCCAAGCGCATCGATACGGTTTCCGGCGCCAAGCAGCATTCTGACATCACCTATCGCTGTGTCGTAACGGCTCCGCAGGAAATCGAGCGTTCCCTCGTGAACGTTCTGCGTTTCTACGAAAGCCCGACGGCCATGGTGTTCTGCAACACCCGTATGATGGTTGGTCAGGTGCAGGCTGCTCTTCTGGAGCGTGGCTTCGCCTCTGTCGCCATTTCCGGCGAAATGGGTCAGAACGAGCGTAGCCGTGCGATCGAGAGCCTCCGCTCCGGTCAGGCCCGCGTCTGTGTCGCGACTGACGTTGCTGCCCGTGGCATTGACGTGCCAGCGCTGAACCTTGTGATTCACGCCAGCATCCCGACGGCTTCTGAAACCCTGCTGCACCGTTCTGGCCGTACCGGCCGTGCGGGCCGTAAGGGCACCAGTGTGCTGATGGTGCCGATGAACCAGCGCCGTCGTGCTGAGCGCCTGCTGGAAATGGCACGCGTGAAGGCCGAATGGGAAGCCGTTCCTACGGCGGACGCGATCGCCGCTCAGGACACGAAGCGCCTGCTGGATGATCCGATCCTTGCCAACGCATCCGAAGAGACGACGGATGAGCTGGTTCTGAAGCTGGCTGAAACCTACGACGCGAAGAAGCTCGCAGCAGCGCTGGTGCAGATGTACCGTGCTCGCCTGCCGAACGTTGAGCAGATCCGTGCGATGTCCGTTGAAGCTCCACAGAGCCGTGGCGATCGTCCGGAGCGCGCACCGCGTGAAGAGCGCATCGTGTCGGGCGAATGGTTCAAGATGAGCGTCGGTCGTACAGAGCGCGCTGATCCGAAGTGGCTGATCCCGCTGATCTGCCGTCTTGGTAACGTTCAGAAGCGTGACATCGGCAGCATCCGCATCGAGCAGGATCAGACCTATTTCCAGATCACGGATGAGAGCGTCGAGCGCTTCAAGTCCTGTGTGGCTGGCGCGGAGCCTGACGAAGTGACGATCGAGCCGTCTGCTGAGCCTGCCGGTGGCAGCAGCTATGGTTCCCGTGGTCGTAACCCCGGCGAAGGTAAGCGCTTTGGTCGGTCCGGCGGTGGCGCTGGTGGCGGCTTCAAGGGCGGCCCGCGCGGTGGCGGTTCTGGTGGTGGTTACAAGGGCCGTGGCGGTTCCGGTTTCGGTCGTCCGAAGCCGGGTGCTGGTGGCTCATCAGGTGAAGGTGCGAGCCGCAAGCGTCGTTCCTGATTTCTGATTTCACGTCAGAACTGAAAACCCCCGCCGGAGTGATCCGGCGGGGGTTTTTCTTTATTAGGTCCTGGAAGACCCTTCTGCGAGAAGGGCATCACGGGCAGCCCTCAATGTGTCGGAGAGCTTTTCTTCGGGTACTTTGAGGTGAAGTTTTTCCATGGTTTCCAGCAGAGCCTCGGCGACCATCAAGCGGGCTGCCCATTTATGATCAGCAGGGATGATGTGCCAGGGGGCTTCCGGAGTGGACGTTGCCTGAATGGCAGCCTCGTAAGCTTTGGTGTAATCCGGCCACTTCTCACGTTCGGCTAGATCCGATGGAGAAAATTTCCAGCGCTTCTCGGGTTGGGTCAGGCGTTTGAGAATACGTTTTTTCTGCTCGTCCGCAGAGATATGCAGAAAGAGCTTCAGAATGATGACGTTCTGGTGCGTCAGGTAGCTTTCGAAGTGCCGGATGTCAGCCAGTCTCCGGTCCCAGAAACCGGGCTCATCCGGGTTGAGGCCGCGTGCTTTGACGATATCCGGATGGACACGTGCGATCAGAACATCCTCATAGTGGCTGCGATTGAAAACCGCGATTTCGCCCCGGGCTGGCGCCATCAGATGCACACGCCAGAGGTCATCGCGCTTTTCTGCTGCGCCGGCGGGTGTCTTGAAGGATGTGACGTGAAAGCCCTGTGGGTTCAGACCGGAAAACGCATGGCGGATAGCGCCATCCTTTCCTGCCGTATCCATCCCTTGCAGCACGACCAGAATACCGTGGGACCCGTGGGCCGCCAGACGCCCCTGCAGAATAGCCATCCGGTCCACGCAGTCCCGAATGCGGGTATGGGCACTTTTCTTGTCGTGCCCAATCCGGTCATCGGTTCTGAAGTCGGTCAGTTTGAACTTCGTGCCGTCCGTAATTGTGAGGCGCGAGGGAATACCGCTTTCAGCCGACATGACGGTTCACCGCAAGGCCACCAGAAGCCTGACAGACAGGCATGATCTCCATTGTGTTGACGTTCACGTGCCACGGCAGGCCCACGAGCCAGGAGACTGTTTCTGCGATGTCCTGCGGTGTCAGGGGCGTGGTGTCTTTGTAGACAGCGGCTGCCTTGTCGTCGTCCTTGAGGCGAACAGAGCTGAATTCGCTTCCGCCACACAGGCCCGGTTCAATATCCGTAACGCGGATGCGCTTGCCCAGAAGATCCGTTCGCAGGTTCTGGCTGAACTGCCGCACGAACGCCTTGGTGGCGCCATAAACATTGCCGCCAGTGTAGGGGTAGAGGCCCGCAGTGCTTCCGAGCATGATGATATATCCGGAGTTGCGCTCAACCATTCCGGGCAGCAGTGCGTGGGTCATTTCCACCAGACCAGAGACGTTGGTGGCGATCATCGTTTCCCAGTTATCGATCTTGGCTTCCTGTGCGGGCTCCATACCGAGTGCAAGGCCCGCGTTGTTGACCAGAACGTCCACGGTTCGCCAGTTTTCCGGCAGGCTGCCTGGCAGTGCGCGGAGTGCGTCGCGGTCCGTCATGTCCAGAGGGAAGGGGAGAAGATTGTCCCCGAGTTCGGCTTTCAGGGCCTCAAGACGTTCTGCCCGTCTTCCTGTGGCGATGACGCGATGGCCATCCTGTACGAGGCGTGTGGCGATGGCGTGTCCGAAGCCGGCAGTGGCACCGGTCACGAGAACGGTAAGGGACATGAAGACCTCCATAAAACTCTCGACATGGGAACGCTTGCAAAGAGGCACGAGATGCACCCATTTGTAGAGAATGAAGAAAACACTCGCCGGACAGAATGACAACCTGACAGGCATGCTCCTGGTTGCGGCGCCGCAACTGGCGGAGACAGTCTTCGCCCAGAGCGTGATCTATCTCTGTGCTCACTCCCCCGAAGACGGGGCGATGGGGCTGATTATTAACCGTCGTCTGGCCCAGCCGGGTTTGGATGATCTTTTTGCGCAGCTCGGAATTGAGCCTAACCCTCCTGAACGCCGGATTGCCGTCTGTATGGGTGGCCCCGTCGATCATTCACATGGGTTTGTTCTGCATTCGACAGACTGGAACGGAGAGGGCAGTCTGGGCGTCAATGATCAGGCGACGTTGACGGCCAGTCTGGATGTACTGCGGGAGCTTGCTGCGGGGCAGGGCCCCAAGCGGGCATTGATGGCGATTGGCCATGCATCCTGGGCACCGGGTCAGCTTGAAGAAGAGATCCTGAGGGATAGTTCATGGCTGGTTGCGCCGGCCAGTGATGAGATTGTCTTTGGCATGGATCATTCAAAAAAATGGGGAAAGGCATTGGCGGCCATCAACATTGATCCGCTGCTGCTCTCCTCCGCTATGGGTGAAGCCTGACCGATTTATGCGGAGCAACGACTTTTGACAGACATGAGGATTTTCAGATCATGAATCAGACAACCCGTATCCTTCACGTTTATGAGCACTGCCCGTTCTGCGTGAAGGCCATGATGATTTTTGGCCTGAAAAACATCCCGTTCGAGAAGCGTATTTTCCTGAATGACGACGAAGCTGGCCCGATCAGTATGGTTGGGAGAAAGGTTGTCCCGATTCTGGAGGAGAACGGTCGATACATGCCGGAGAGCATGGATATCGTCTCCCATATTGATGGAGTTGGCGCCCCGGTTCTGAACGGGCCGGTTCGCAAGGACATTGCAGATTGGCTGCGTGCAAGCAGCAAGGCCACGTATCGCCTCTTCTTACCGCGTGCAGTTTGCGCGCCTTTGCCTGAATTCGCGACAACGTCTTCCCGGGCGGGCTTTATTCGCCGCAAGGAAGAATCTACCGGCCCGTTCTGGGAAATTCTGGCAGATGGCTCAAAGGAAATTGCAGAGCTGAACGCATTGCTGGAAGAGCTCGAGCCTCTGATCCAGTCTCCTGAAGCCGTGAATGGCACGCTTTCCACAGACGATATTCATCTGTTTGCCCAGCTTCACAGCATGTCACTCATCAAAGGACTGCGTTACCCGCTCGGGGTTGAGGCTTACCGTCAGGCCATGTCTGAAAAATCTGGTGTGAGCCTGCTGGATGGGTTTGCGGCCTGAGGAAAGGCCATTGCAGGATATCTTGAAACCGTCTCGCCAGATGGATGGAAATGTCCTGCAACGCACCGGCTAGGCATCCACTGTCCGTATGGTTACGATTTCGCATCTGATGCAGGAGAAGACGATGCGGAATACGATTGGCGCAGGATTGTTACTGGCCCTGATGAGCGGGAGCGCGCTTGCCGCAGCTCCCCAGCATCATGACGCCGCAACGCAAGCCCTGCACCTTGCTGAGCAGGCCATCGCCCTGCGATCTGTTGCGGGGCCAGCCAACCAGACACCACAGGTCGCAGCCCTTTTCCGGGATGCTCTGGTTAAGGGAGGTTTTGCGCCTGCGGATGTGACGATCACGCCCTACAAGGATACGGCGTATCTGATTGCCCGTTGGCCTGGCCGTGATTCCTCTCTCAAGCCGCTGGTGATTTCCGGCCATATGGATGTGGTTGAAGCCAAGGCGTCTGACTGGACGCACGATCCTTTCAAACCACAGATTGAAAATGGCTATCTGCTCGGCCGTGGCTCAACGGACATGAAGCTGGATGACACACTGGCTATTTCTGCTCTGCTGGAGCTGAAAAAAGAAGGGTACGTGCCCCGCCGGGATATCATCATCGAGTTCTCGGGAGATGAAGAGACGACGATGGCAACTGGCGCCATCATCGCTGACAAGTTGTCCAATGCCGAACTTGTTCTGAACATGGACGGGGCCAATGGCACGTTGGATGAAAAGACGGGGAAGCCAGATTATTTCACATGGGAAGGTGCGGAAAAAACCTACGCTGATTTCCGTCTGACCGTGACGAACCCCGGTGGTCACTCTTCGGAGCCGAGATCCGTCAATGCCATTGATGAGCTGAGTGCCGATCTTCTGCGGATCCAGCAACATCGCTTCAAACCGGAAGTGAATGACCTGAGCCGTAGTTTCATTGTCAACGCGGCCCGCTGGCAGAAGCCTGATATTGCGGCTGCCATGAAGGCGTTCGCAGCCAATCCAGCCGATGAAAAGGCCATTGCCACGCTATCGGCTGACCCATCCTTTGTGGGGCGGATTGGCACAACCTGTGTGGTCACGATGATTGAAGGTGGTCATGCGCTCAATGCGCTTCCCCAGCGGGCGACGGCTAATATCAATTGTCGCATCTTTCCGGGGCACTCCAGGGCTTCGATCATGGCTGAACTGCGCGACGCGGCGCAGGACCCGGGTATGAAGATTCAAGACGCGACAGAAGGGTCTGTTGAAACGGCTGCGTCTCCCATGCGGCCTGATGTGGTGCATGCGATTGATGCCGCTATTCATGCGGTTTATCCGGATGTGCCGGTCTTTGCAGCCATGTCATCCGGAGCGAGCGACAGCATGTGGTTTCGCTCTCATGGTGTTCCCAGCTATGGCATCAGCCCGATTTTCATCAAGAATTCAGACTCTTTCATGCATGGACTGAATGAACGGACGCCGGTTTCCGCCGTTGCTCCCGCAATGGACGCGCTTCTGGTTTTGATTCCGGAGCTGTCTCACTAAGAGGAAAGCTTTGTAGATGCGGAGTGTTGCTGTCTGTTTGGGCGTGGTTCTGGCGGGAGCGACGATGGCTCATGTCGCGATGGGGCGGCCCGCTCCTGAACAAAATCAGCTTTCGGGGCGGTACAGTACGCATTTCCAAAACGGTGACGTGTCGGGTGATACCTATTGGAGCGACAATGTTCTGGAGGTTGTGCCCGTCAGCGCAGAGGCGGCGTATCTTCGAATAGAAACACAGTTCTTCAATGGGCACATGTGTTCCCTGTCAGGCATCGGCCGCATGGAGGGAGAGGCTCTGGTGTATCAGGAACCACCCTTCATGGCAGGCGAGAAGCCCTGTCGCTTGACGCTTCGCCGGACTGGGAAAGATGTTGTTTTGCAGGATACTGACAGTGCTTGTCGGGTTGGGCATTGTGGCGCCCGAGGATCGTTTAATGGGCAGACCTTCCCACTCTCCAGCCATCGCGCCATTACCTACATGCCCAGGCTCAAAGCATCGCGGCAATATCAGGCAGCGTTGAAAGCCTGGGCTGTCTCTCCGAACCATTCGGATCATGCGGCCCAGGCAGATCAACCTTAGGGCTTTAAAGCGTCATCCAGGAACTCTGCACGACGCTGGCTTACGCGCGCGCGTAAAAGCGGATCAGGCAGCATATGCGTGCCGGGGAGCAGGAGGAGATCGTAAGGTTTTCCGGCTTTCAGAAGGGCCTGTGTCAGCTTCATAGTATTTTCAAAGTACACGTTGTCGTCTGTCAGGCCGTGCATGACCAGAAGGGGGCGTTTCAGGCCATCCGCATAGGTTAGGACGTTGCTTTTGCGATATCCTTCCGGGTCGTTCTGCGGGGTGTTCAGATAGCGTTCGGTATAGGCGGTGTCGTAATCGGCGAAATCGACAGGGGGTGCACCTGCAACGCCGACTTTGAAGAAGTCCGGACGGCGGATGGTGGCCATTGCCGTGAAGTAGCCCCCGAAAGACCAGCCATAAACACCCACCCGTGACAGATCGAGTTCAGGGTAAGTTTTGCCCAGCCCCTGCAAGCCATCGATCTGGTCCTGAAGGGGAGCATCGATCAGGTTGCCTTTGATGGCACGCTCAAAGTCATGATCCCGACCCGGAGTGCCGCGTCCATCCAGCGTGACAACGACATAGCCCTGATTGGCGAGGCACTGGTCTTCCAGAAAGCTCGACGGTGTATCGTGCACAAGCTTTACGCCGGGGCCGCCATAGACGGACAGCACGACCGGATAGTGATGGCCCTTCTGGAAATGCTCTGGCCGGATGATCGCGGCATCGAGTTGTCGGTCCCCGGCCGTTGTGAACTGTACGTGGACGGGAAGGTGAGGGGGCTGCGCAATACCCGGGAGGCTGGCCAGGATTTTCCCTTTTGCGTCTCGCAGAAGAGTGCGCCGAGTTCCGTCAGCGGCGGCAAACGCATCGACCAGCAGGCGATGGGTGCCATTGGTGAAATGGACATTGTGGATGCCTGGCTCCGTGATGACCGGAGTGATTTTGCCGTCTGCGAGTGAAATCCGGACGACCTCGTTATCAATTCGGTTCGGGCGTACCGTCACGACAACGCTGTTGCTGTCTGCGTCGTAATCATTGAACGCGACATACGGCAGGGTATCGGGCGTCAACACCCGCTTCAGGGACCCATCTGCGGCGTGATGTTCAAGCTGCCACGTTTTTCCGCGCTCCGAGGCCCAAAGGAAACCCTGTTGGCCGTTCAGCACGACGGGCAAGGCATGGCTGCCACCGGCGTCTCGCGGATCAAGATTGAGCCACGCCTTGTCGCTTTCTGCGAGGAGGAGCGTTGTTTTGCCTGTGGCTGGATCAACGGACAGAACCTGTTCCTGCGTCTGTTCCCGGTTGAGCAGAACAAGGAACAGGCCACCGTTCTTCCGCCAGACCGCACGCGCCATGTAGGGCCATGCTTCATGATCCCAGCCAATCCAGCGAACGTCTCCGCCTTTGATGCTGGTGAGACCAAAACGTGTTCGTGCATTGGGTGTGCCGGCGCGCGGATAACGGAACTCGACCGGAGCCGCCTGCGGCGTCTCTGGATTGGTGATGTAATGTTTTTCGACGTTGCCTGAATCAGCTTCTTCGAAAAGCACGGTCTGACTGTTCGGAGACCACCAGGCGCCATCCGGGCGCTCCAGTTCTTCTGCTGCGGCAAATTCGGCCAACCCATTGGTCAGCGTTTCTGTGCCTGTAGTGGTCAGCCGTGTTTCGGCGCCCGTTACCAGATTGACCGCGTAAAGGTCATTGTCCCGCACTGCGGCAATGGTCTGTCCGTCCGGGGAAAGGCGGGGCGCGATCCAGTTGCCATCAACGGAAGATACCCGGCCGTCATCAGCTGCAATGCGGATGAGGCGTCCACCCTGAGATGCCAGGATCGTGCCGCCATCTTCGCTCATCTGATAGTCGGTGATGCCAGACATGGACTGGCGGGCCCGCTCTCGCCGGGCTTTCTCCTCAACGGACAAGTGCTCTGGACCCGCTTCCGGGGCTGCAAGTTCGTGCAGCGAATGGTCAGGTAGATCGTAGCGGAACAGATGCAGGCGTGTGTCGAACGGGCCAGAACGCAGGAAGAGAACCGAATGTCCATCCGGTGTCACTTCTGATCGTGTGGGCAGACCCAGCGTTCCGTTCCGTGTTTTGGCAAGATCGAGCATGCATGATGCAGGTTCGGAGGCCATGGCCGGTAAGGCGGGAAGCAGGGAAGACAGAAACGCGCAGGACAGCAGGGCTCTGCGGAGACGGAATGACGGCATGGCGGCTCCGGGACAGGAAAAGTTTTGACATCAATCATGGACTGACCTGTCGTTCCTGAACAGAGTGCACGAGCATGAGAAGTCGCCGTGCTCACGATGATGAGAGCGGGGCCGATTTTACCGGGACTGATCCACCGTTGAGGTGTTGTGTGTCATGGTCTGTCTCAGAAGAGGAACCTGATGGATATGCAGTATCGTCAGCTAGGTCGCTCTGGCCTGAAAATTTCCGCACTCAATTTTGGCTCTGTGACGTTCGGAGGGCAGGGCGATTTCGCTTCCACCGGCAATGTTGACGTCTCAGAGGCCACACGCATGGTGGATCTCTGCGTCGAGCATGGCGTCAACATGTTTGATACGGCCGATGGTTATTCGGGTGGAGAAGCCGAAGAAATCCTTGGTCGTGTTCTGAAAGGCAGAAGCCGGGAACTGCTTGTGACCAGCAAAGTCCGGTTTCCGACGGGCAAAGGCCCGAACGAAGAGGGCCTGTCGCGGCATCATATTCTGAATGCCTGTGATGACAGCCTGCGTCGTTTAGGGCGAGACCATATTGATCTCTATTATCTGCATGAATGGGATGGTCTGACGCCGGTTGAAGAGACGCTGGAGGCACTTCAGGCGCTTCGGGACCAGGGCAAGATCCGCTATGCGGGACTTTCCAATTTTGCTGGCTGGCAGGCCATGAAGCTTCTGTCTGCCGCGGAGCGGGACCGTCTCATTACGCCGGTCTCCGAACAGATCTATTATTCTCTGGAAGCACGGGATGCTGAATATGAGCTTCTGCCACTCGCTGTGGATCAAGGACTGGGCGTTCAGATCTGGAGCCCGCTGGCCTGTGGGCTGCTGACGGGCAAATATCGTCGCGGGAAGACGGCGCCTGCGGATAGCCGACGTATTTCGGGTTGGCCAGAACCGGAAGTCCGCAATATCGAAAAACTCTACGATACGGTTGAAGTGTTGGTGGAGATCGCAGAGGAACACGATGTCTCGCCTGCACGCGTTGCGCTGGCGTGGTTGCTGCACAAACCGGGTGTGACGTCCGTAGTGATTGGAGCCCGTAAGGAAACCCAGTTGCTGGATAATCTTGCTGCGGCATCGCTACGTCTGACGAAGGCACAAGTCGCACGGCTTGACGATGTCAGTGCCCCGGATCTGATTTATCCTTACTGGCACCAGCAGCGGAATGCGTTTGGCAGACTGTCGGAGGCCGATATGGTCTTGCACGGGCCAGCGAAACGTCATCGGGATGCCCTTGAAACAAAAAAATGAGTGCCTAAATATTCATCACCGGTCGTCGCCTTCGGGGGCGACCGAGACACCATATGCCGCCGATACGGGGCATGAGAGGACATATTAGAATGGACATTCAGAAATTCACTGAGCGGAGCCAGGGTTTCCTCCAGGCCGCACAGACTATTGCCCTTCGAGACTACCATCAGCAGTTGACGCCGGAGCATCTGCTCAAGGCCCTGCTGGATGATGATCAGGGTGCCGCATCCGGCCTTATCCGGGCTGCGGGTGGTGATCCAAAAGTTGTTCAGACTGCCAATGACGCAGCACTTTCCAAGCTTCCGAAGGTTCAGGGCGGCGGTGCAGGTCAGCCGCAAGCCACGCCTGATTTCGTAAGGCTGCTGGATTCCGCTGAAGCTGCTGCAAAAGCCGCAGGTGACAGCCATGTTGCGCAGGATCGTCTGCTCGTGGCCATTGCTGCGAGTGGATCAGCCGCGGGTAAAGCACTGGTTGAAGGAAAGGCCGATGCCTCCGCGCTGGAACGTGCCGTTGCACAGATCCGCAAGGGGCGGACAGTGACCAGCGCATCTGCCGAGAATACGTTTGATGCGCTGAAGAAGTATGCACGTGACGTTACGGCGATTGCACAGGCTGGCAAGCTCGATCCGGTAATTGGCCGTGATGAGGAAATTCGACGCACGATTCAGGTTCTGGCCCGCCGCAGCAAAAACAATCCGGTTCTGATCGGTGAGCCAGGCGTTGGTAAGACTGCAATCGTTGAAGGTCTGGCGCTGCGTATCGTTAATGGCGATGTGCCAGAAGCGCTCCGAAACAAGAGGCTGATGTCTCTCGACATGGGCGCTCTGATTGCAGGTGCGAAGTTCCGTGGTGAGTTTGAAGAGCGTCTGAAGGCAGTTCTCAAAGAAGTTGAGACAGCCGAAGGCGAGGTCATTCTCTTCATTGACGAGATGCACACGCTGGTGGGCGCTGGCCGTTCCGACGGTGCGATGGATGCGTCCAACCTTATCAAACCGGAACTTGCTCGCGGGACGCTGCACTGCATTGGTGCGACGACACTCGATGAGTACCGCAAGTACATCGAGAAAGACGCCGCGCTTGCCCGTCGTTTCCAGCCGGTTTTCGTCGGTGAGCCATCTGTTGCGGATACGATCTCTATTCTGCGTGGCATCAAGGAGAAGTACGAGCTTCACCACGGTGTGCGCATCACGGATAACGCCATCGTCTCCGCTGCAACGCTTTCCAACCGTTATATTACGGATCGCTTCCTGCCGGATAAGGCCATTGATCTGATTGACGAGGCTGCCAGCCGTCTGCGGATGCAGATCGACAGCAAGCCGGAAGCTCTGGACGAACTCGATCGCCGCATCATTCAGTTGAAGATCGAGCGTGAAGCCATCCGTAAGGAAGACGACACGGCGTCCAAGGATCGTCTGCAGGCTCTTGAGGCCGAACTGGCTGATCTGGAGGAGCAGTCCGATGCGATGGGTGCCGAGTGGCATGCCGAAAAGGATCGCGTGAATGCCATTCAGAAGCTGAAGGAACAGCTGGATACAGCACGTTCTGATGTGGATGTGGCGCAGCGTCAGGGAAATCTCGCGAAGGCTTCCGAGCTGATGTACGGCCTGATTCCAAACCTGGAAGCTCAGATTGCCAAAGCGCAGGAAGAGGAAGACGCAGCATCTAAATCTGGCCTGTTTGCAGATAGCGTCACGGATCAGGGCATTGCATCGGTTGTCTCACGTTGGACGGGTATTCCCGTAGATCGGATGCTCGAAGGTGAGCGCGCCAAGCTCATGCGGATGGAAGATACGCTGCGTGAGCGTGTGGTCGGGCAGGAGCAGGCTCTGGTTGCCGTCGCCAATGCTGTGCGTCGTGCCCGAGCAGGACTTCAGGATCCGAACCGTCCGATTGGGTCGTTCCTGTTCCTTGGTCCGACGGGTGTGGGCAAGACCGAGCTGACGAAGGCTCTGGCCCAGTTCCTGTTCGATGACGAGAAGGCTCTGCTGCGGATCGACATGAGTGAATTCATGGAGAAGCATGCAGTGTCGCGCCTGATTGGCGCACCTCCGGGATATGTCGGGTACGACGAAGGTGGTGTTCTGACAGAAGCTGTGCGTCGTCGTCCTTATCAGGTCATCCTGTTTGATGAGGTGGAGAAGGCCCATGAGGACATCTTCAACATCCTTCTTCAGGTGCTCGATGATGGCCGTCTGACGGATGGGCAGGGCCGTGTTGTGGACTTCCGCAATACGATCATCGTTCTGACGAGTAACCTTGGTTCAGATGTTCTCGCCAATCAGGAAGACGGTGAATCGCCGGAACTGGTGCAGGCGCAGGTCATGCAGGTGGTGCGCAATCACTTCCGGCCGGAATTCCTGAATCGTCTGGATGAGATCATCCTGTTCTCCCGTCTGCAGCGCGCAGATATGGGACGGATTGTCGATATCCAGCTGGGTCGCCTGCGTCAGCTTCTGGAAGATCGCAAGATCACACTGGATCTGGATCAGAAGGGGACCGAGTGGCTGGCCGAAGCCGGATATGATCCAGTGTATGGCGCCCGTCCGCTGAAGAGGGTGATCCAGCGCAGCCTTCAGAACCCTCTGGCAGGACTTCTGCTGGATGGAACCATCCGGGATGGCGACACCATCACCGTCTCTGCGGACGATAAAGGGCTGACGATTAATGGTCGTTCGTCCTCCGCAGACTGATTGTCGCGGAAAACCGGGACTTTCGAAGAAAGCGCCAGATTTTTCTGGCGTTTTTTTTGATTTTTTTAGTTTTGCTTTGTGAATGGAAAGTGTGTGTAAGGGTGAAA
>NZ_JASGXC010000002.1:0-784121 GCF_032913585.1 Gluconobacter sp. GP1 | reverse complement strand
TCTCAAACCGCCCCGGCCAGACCCTCGAAGAAGGCCCCGCCGCGTCGGTGAACGGGCTTATACGGCCACCCACATACACCGTCAATCAAAAAATCATATAAAAATCAAAAAACTTGCTGAAACCCTTTCTGACGGTTCGGGCCATGCTGCCATCCCCGTCTCACAGCTTTCAAAACTGCCCGCATAGCCTTACGATTTCAGAGTTATCAGGCAACGTTATAGGCCATCACGCCTAACCGTGACATTACTCACCTGAATTTAACGCTTATAGTGGATCATCATATGGCGTGCGGCACGCCACACACATTTTGTGAGCCGTTTTCGTTTCTGGAGTCCCCGAATGACGGTTGATGCACTTCTCTCAAACAGCAAACAACTCTCACCAGATGAGGTCGAGTGGCAGCTCATTATCGATGCCATTGATCCCGCAATCCGCTCCGCGGTTGCCGATATGGTAGAGAACCATGCTGCTGCGAGTGTGGAAGTCTTCTATTCGACACTTCTGACACATCCGGAAGCCACGCCGTTTCTCTCCAACCAAATTGTTAACGACCACCTTCATTCCGCTTTGCTGAGATGGCTGCAATCTCTCTTCTCATCTACAGCGCCCGACCTCGCACAGCTTGTAGCGACGCAGCGCCGGATCGGATTGGTCCACGCCCGCATGCGCGTCCCGATGCACGTCGTCATGCATGGAGCACGCCTTCTTAAAAACACACTGAGAAAACTACTTTTCGAGATTTTCCTCACGCCTGCCGATCTATCGACCGCCATCGACTACATCGAAAACATGATGGATCTGGCTATCGAAATGATGAGCCGAGAATTCGTAAGGGATCTCCAGAAAGAAATTGAGACAGACGAAGCGTATCGACTTGTTACGCTCGGACAGGACGTCACTCTTGAACGAGAGGTTCAACGTGCAGCACTCCTTGACTGGGGGCACAAGATTTTACTCGCCATTTGCTGCAACGCTCCCCCTCCCCTCCCCTCACTGGAAAGTTCAGGATTTGGGCTTTGGCTCAATCACAAAGGGAGCCTGCTGTTCCCCAATACGATGGGTATCGAGCACATTCGAACCTCAATGCGTCGTATAGATCGTGTTCTGATTCCAGCTCTATCGGCTCAGGTTCCCCCTGACACAGCTCGCATTCACGAGCTACAGGCCCAGATAGAAGAAATCCGCTTCCTTATGGACGACCTTTTTAAAGAGAGTGAGGCACTTGAAAGCGGGCGCGATCCTTTAACCTCTACTCTTAATCGCCGTTTTCTACCGACGATCATGGCGAGGGAAGTCGCTCAATCTCTCCGTCGGGAAGTTCCGTTCAGCATTCTTATGATCGACATTGATCATTTCAAATCGATCAATGATCGCTACGGGCACACTGGTGGGGATGCCGTCTTGAGAGGTGTCGCTGAAAAGCTAATCTCCTCCTGCCGGACAAGCGACTTTATCTTCCGGTATGGTGGTGAAGAGTTTCTGATCGCGTTGGTTGAGACGGATATAAAGAGAGCGTTCCAGGTTGCGGAGCATATTCGTGAAAACGTCACGCATATTCTCACTCAGCCAACAGGTTCTTCATTTTCTGTGACGGTTTCGATCGGAGTAGCCACATTTGATGGACATCCGGACTATACCCATCTCATCGAAGATGCCGATCGCGCCCTCTATTATGCCAAAGCTGAAGGAAGAAATCGAAGCGTCATTGCTACCGATGCTTTAGCGAGCCTTCCGCAGCTTCAGTAAATTTATATTCTCGGAAAAACACCCCTATCTGAATTTATTCTTATACAAAGTCAGATAGGGGAAACGCGCCTCAGAGCTTACTGCTCATTCATTGCTGTATTCAGGATCGCAGCAAGACGGACACCTGCCTGCTGCAACCGAAGCTCGATGATTGGCCAAGCAAGAGCTGTATAGGCTTCCTTAATATCTGCCCCTTTAACCTGGGGAAGTGCGCCATAAGCGACAGACCGTGCCAAGGAATGGCTTTCGTCAGCCCAATCAATAACAGCATGGCGAACATCACCACCAGAAAGATCGGCCACCCAGTATGCCGTTTCATCAGGTGTGATAGTCGCCCCCAGTCGAATGGCTTCATCACGAGCACGACTGAAGTCGATGGAATAATGAGGCCCAACAACCAAATTAGCCTGCCGATCCAGCACGCCTTCATCCCATAGGGCATGGAGATTCATATGCCCGTTTGCGGTATCGCCAAAATATGAAAGGCGGATAGCATTCCCGCCTTTATCATTATTCCGCTCCGCAGCATGCAACGGCTGATGCAAGTCGCCAACCAGATGCACAACCCACTTCAAAGCATAAAGCCGCCGCTCCGGAGAGGCCGTGTGATCAGCGAGGGTTTTTTCCAGCTCGGGCAGTTTCTCAACAACGCAGTTTCCATCCGCACAATCGCGAGCCTGGTCATATGCTGGCTGAGAAACATCTGTATCAACGTAATGCCAAAGCAGCGTCTCCGGCTCTCCCCCCTTCTTTTTAGGAACATGTCCGATCGTATCTGGCCATGATGCGACCTGATCCAGCGTTTGATGACCTTCCATTGCCAAAAGTGCAGTTGTTGCTTTCGCAGCCGCTGGCGTCAGGCGATCCTGAGCAATATCCGCGACAATAGCATGGCCATACGGTCCCCAGGCGAACGCCTGAGAAGTCATTCCTATCGTAGCAGCACAGAGCAGAGGGACAGAAAGAAGCCAGGAGCGCATAAAAGAACCATTTCGGACGTTATGAAGTCTCATTGCTTTTCTCACCCTTCCGAAACACTCACAAGTGGCTCTCTTGGTACACTGAACCGATTAAAATGACCGAACCGTTCGGCCTACCCCTTCCCTCATGGCTTCTGACCTCGTAGAGAGGATAAGGACTAAAATGACTGAAATGGCGTGACGCAATTGCAAAAGCCACCTGCCCCGCTAGACCCATCTCAATCTCCGCAGTGGAGCCTTACGTCAGAAGGGAACAGCCCTCTTCTGACACTTCGGGGTGTGTGGCTGGCAAGAACAGGAAACATTCCTCAGTTTCCGAAAGACGGGCTACGTGCAGCGCCTGCTGGAAGCACCATCACTTTTGATATGTCCCCCATCACCGACTGGGACACAGGGCTGATCGCTTTTCTTTGGGACATTAAACGCAGCGGGCACGACAGACATATCACTCTGGATGCTCAAAGCTTACCGGCCCCTGTAAGACAGCTTCTCGAACTCCTACCAGACGCCTCTGATGGCCCTCCTCCCGCGCCCGCCAAGCGTCTCCCCGTTCTTGAACGAATTGGGGGGCACACGATCAGTAGCCTCACTGAAATCGGCACCGTTACAAGTTTAGGTGGAATGACCCTTCGCGGAGGGCTTCAAGCTCTTACAGGGCGAAGCCGGATGCGTCTTTCAGATCTTTTGAGTGACACTGCAAATGCCGGCCCTCAGGCATTGCTAATTGTAGGCATCGTCAATTTTCTGATTGGTGCCATTCTGGCGTTCGTTGGGGCGGTTGAGCTTCAGAAATTTGCTGCCGGTATTTACGTTGCAAGCCTTGTCGGCATCGCCATGGTTCGTGAAATGGCCGCCGTCATGACCGCCATCATCATGGCAGGACGAACCGGAGGCGCATACGCAGCGCGCATTTCCACCATGCAGGGCAATGAAGAAATTGATGCCCTCAACGTCTTCGGCATTCCAACATCCACGTATCTGATACTTCCGGCAGTCCTATCGCTCGTTATCACGATGCCATTTCTCTACCTCTACGGCTGCCTGATCGGCATGCTGGGAGGGTTCGTGGTCGCAATTTCCATGCTCGATATTACGGCTGCTGGCTATTTCCATCAGACAATCACGTCCTTCGGTATCGGCCAGTTTATTTTTGCATTTGTTAAAAGCATTGTCTTCGGTGCCTTCATTGGGCTGACCAGCTGCCGAATTGGCTTAAAGGCAGGACGATCAGCCGCTGATGTCGGCATCGCGGCTACCCGGGCTGTTGTGGTGGGAATTGTCGGGGTCATTGCGATTGACGCCATTTTCGCCGTTATCGCCGACGTGCTGGGAATCTGACGCATGACCGATACCCGAAAAACCGTTCTTTCAATGCAGGATGTCACTCTCGCATTTGGACCGAAGGTTATTCAGAAGAACATCTCTTTAGAAGTTAAGAAGGGCAGCATTTTTGCCGTTATGGGCGGCTCTGGCTGCGGCAAGAGTACACTTCTGAAAAGTATGATTGGCCTGCTTCGCCCCACGGCTGGCGAATATCAGGTCGATGGCGAAGATTACTGGTCTGGCACTGAAGCAGAACGAACAGAGCTCAACCACAGGTTCGGCGTTCTATTCCAGAGCGGTGCTTTATGGAGTTCCATGACTCTCGGGGAGAATGTCGCTCTTCCCCTTCAGATGTTCACGGACCTCAAGCCAGATGTCATTCGTCGGCTCGTAGAACTCAAACTGGGGTTTGTAGGTCTTCTGCCAGCCATCGACATGTCTCCGTCAGAAATCAGTGGTGGTATGCGCAAGCGTGCTGGTCTTGCGCGGGCCATCGCACTGGATCCGGATATCCTGTTCTTTGACGAACCCTCTGCGGGTCTGGACCCCATCACGTCGGCACGCCTGGATGACCTGATCCTCAATCTCCGAGATGGTCTCGGCGCGACGGTCGTTATCGTCAGCCATGAACTCTCCAGTCTCTTTCACATCGCCGACGATGGAATATTCCTGGACGCGAAAAGCAAAATCCCCATCGCGCACGGCTCTCCACGAGACCTGCGCGACCACTGCGACGAACCTCAGGTCCATGCTTTCATGCATCGGGAACGCAACGAAGAAGGACGCAATTGATGAACAAGCAGGCTCTCGTAGGCGCCTTTGTTGTAGGGGGGATCGGTCTTGGCGTGGCAGCTTTTGTGCTGTTCGGCAATTTCCATCCCTTCACCCGTATGGAAAAAGCTGTCCTTATTTTCCATGGCGCATCGTCCGGCCTGTCGGTGGGTGCACCCGTTACCTTCCGTGGGGTTCAGGTTGGCGCGGTCGATAAGGTCGTCATCGAATATAACCCGCAGACGCGAGACGCCTATATTCCAGTCTATGTCACGATGCGGCCAGACAATATTACCCTGACAAACAGCAGTGCCCACCATTTTCCAACAATCCGGGACCTCGTCTCTCAAGGCCTCCGTGGAGAAATGAATCTCAAAAGTTTTGTCACGGGCTCTTCAGAGATCGACCTAGATTTTGCGCCTGATACACCAGCGGTCATGCATCCTGACATCGCCACCCTCACGGAAATTCCAACAAAACAGTCCTCCATCCAGGCGATGACCCAAACTCTGCAGAACCTGCCGTTCAAGGAACTTGGCGACAACGCCAACGCGACCCTTGCCGCTGTAAGGGAGCTTTCTGACAAGCTGGACAGGGATATGCCGACCCTGATCGAAAGCATTCGTGCGACATCCGACCATAGTCGCGACATGATCGATGCGAGCAGAGACCTTGTTACGCACCTTCAACCGGAGCTTGAACATACCCTCAACAGCCTGAACCGACTGGCTGATGCCGGGTCCGATCAGTTGACTGCACGTGGAAAAGAGCTCCAAGCGCTGCTGTTAAGCAGCAATCAGACGATCCAGAAGGCGGGTGAAAGTCTGAACAATATTCAGAGCATTACATCTCCGCGCTCAGCGGACAGGGCTAACCTCGAAGCCAGCTTGCGCGATATCGCAGCAGCAGCCTCTGCCCTACGCGGCTTTGCAAACGATGTTGAACGTAATCCGCAACTTCTTCTGACGGGACGCCACTGATGAGACTGTACCTCGCCTCGCTCACTCTTGCCGCCCTGCTTCTCAGCGGCTGCTCCTCTCCACCAGTGCGGTTTTATACGCTTGGCGCGCCCGCCATCGGAAATGATCTGACAGCCAACACCGCATCAGCAACCGTATTAGCTGTCGATTCTGTCATCGTTCCTGACTACCTCGATAGTCAGGATATCCTTGTCAGAAATGGCGATCTTCTAGATCGCAGCGCAAATGGCCGATGGGCAAGTCGTCTGTCCAGAGGCATTACAGATCTCGTGACAGCGCAGCTCTCTCGCAGCTGGCCTTCTGTGTTCGTCACAACACATCCGACAGCAGGCTCTGCACAAACCCGGCTGGTGATCACTATCAACCGGCTGGATATCACGAAGTCTGGTCAAGGTACGCTAGAAGCAGACTGGTCCTTTGTCCCTGCTGACGAGCATCACCCGGTTGTACACCAACGCGCCAGCTTCAGTACTCAGGGATCAACAGCCACGGATGACGGGATCACTGCCGTGACACGCGCGCTCGTCGATCAGCTTGCTGCGAAAATTGGAAATTCGTCCCCCGCAATGTGAGGGATTTTCAAATTTATAGAGGCCTTGAAAAAGGCCTCTTCTTTGATGTGTCTAGGCTTCTGGCTGCGCATTCATCAACGCAGCCACAGCATCCCATGCGGGAGCAGCATCAGCAGCGCCATGACGTGTCGTCGCGAGCGCTCCGCACGCTGACGCAACCCGGACAGCCTCGGAGAGTGGCCTTCCCTGCGCCAGAGCAAATGCCAGCCCGGCATTGAAACAATCCCCAGCTGCCACAGTATCAATGGGCTCTATGTGAAATGGCGCACTGTGACCGCTGCATGTTCCATCATGCCAGAAAACGCCCCGGCTTCCCATTTTTACAAGGACCGATTTCACGCCCTTTGCCAGAAGCAAGTCCGCAGCCCTTGCCGCCTCTTCCACAGTTTCTGGTCGAATACCTGTGAGCTGAAACGTTTCACTCTCGTTCGGGGTTATAATGTCGATTTCCTGCCAGAGCGCGTCCAGAAGCCCGTTTTCCGGGGCAGGTGCCGGATCGAGCACAACTATAGCGCCCTTGATCCGCGCTTTACGGGCGGCTGCCAGAACTGCCTGCTGAGGCACTTCAAGTTGCAATAAAAGTACTGCCGCGCGCTCAATCCAGTCTGAGGCTGCGTCAACATCGGCTTCATCTACGGCCATGTTCGCACCACCAACAACGGTGATGCAGTTTTCTCCGCTCCCATCTATCCCGATCAGCGCAATTCCCGTGGCATGAGAGGCGTCTTCTCGCAGCGGAGAGAGATCCACGCCGAAGCGCTCCAACTCCTGGCGCGCCTGCGCACCAAAACCGTCCTGCCCTATACGCCCTGCCAATGCCACCTGAACTTCGGAACCAGACGCCAGACGCCCAGCGGCGGCAGCCTGATTGCTGCCTTTACCACCGAGCATGACGGCATAGCTTTCACCATGCACGGTTTCGCCAGGGAGAGGCAGGCGAACAGCCCGAGCAGTTACATCAATATTGATGCTTCCGAAGGACAGAATCAGAGGCTTTGAGTTCGGCATCGGTTTAATCTCAGAGAATTCGAGGAATATTTCTTTAGCATTGGGGGCCAAGAGGCGTCAGCAGCAAAGGAACATCTTGTTTCCACGGGCTTTTTTTTCGTATTTTTGCCCCGGCAGCTTCGACGTTGTTTTTTACTAAAAAGTCGTGAATTTTCGATATTAATGGTTTCATTACTAGGATAGGGTTTCGCAGGCCTTGGGGAAACAAGGGGGCCTTTTACCGGCGTTTCCACAGCAGAACCAAAAACATTTTAACTGACAGGGTAAGTCTAATTATGTCCTCTGCCAATCGACAGACATCCTCTCGAACTGCCACGAAAAAGGTAGCGTCCGCCTCTCGTAGCAAAAAAGCCACCCCTGTCGTTCTGGAGGCCGTTATCGAAGAGTCTCCTGTCGTGGTAGAGCCAGTTGAAATCACGGAAGAGCCTGCAAGCGGCCCGTTTCTTCCTGACCTCGTCTGTGCTTTCGACAAGGCGTGGTACATGCGCGAATATCCGGATGTGGCAGCATCTGGCCTGGATCCGGCAACGCATTATCGGGAAGCCGGATATCGGGAAGGTAGAAAACCCAATCGCTTTTTTGACCCGGAAAAGTATCGTGCAGCCAACCCGGATTTAATGGAATATGAAGATGATCTTCTGATGCACTTCATCTTCTACGGTCTGAACGAAGGTCGCAGCATCAGCTAATCCGTCTTTAAGCTTATTACACAGCGGGGCGCAGACATCTGTCATTTCATGACCCCATGCGCCCTGCGGCTTGCCCTTCCCTCCTGAACAGAAGAGAGTTGTGTCTTCGAACTCTGTCAGGAGTCCCTGTCTCGTGAATAAATCTCGCCCCCGTCTCGCTATCGATATGGATGAAGTGATTGCTGACGCCTTCACCGCTCAGCGCCTGTGGTACCAAGACACGCACGGATATCGCTGGACAGAAGACGAGTTGAAAGGGCACCATTTAGGGGATCTGGCAACTCCGGAACACGCTGCGGGAATGCAGGTACTTCTGCACGAGGGACACTTCTTTGCTGACCTTGAGGTCATGCCCGGCGCCACGGATGCGCTAAAATTTTTAAGCCAGCATTTCGATATTTTTATTACGACAGCCGCGATGGAATACCCGGCGTCTTGCGCCCCAAAATTTCAATGGCTTCAGAAACACTTCCCCTTCATTCCCGCTCTGAACATCGTATTCTGCGGTCATAAAAGTATTCTTGCTGCCGATTTCCTTATTGATGACAACGTACGACATTTTCAGCATTTTCAGGGACAGGGCATTCTGTTCTCTGCCCCACACAACCTGAATGTGGAATGGTCTCCGCGGGTCGCCAACTGGAAGGATGCCGTTGCATATCTGATGCAGCCTCATCCACAAACAGAAGCTCCATAAAACGCGTCTTTGCAGCCTCAATCCCGGAAATTACAGCATTGTAAGCTAATAGGCTTTTTTGCTTTTGGATTTGTGGTTCTGTTTAAGATAGAGGTTTTCACCCTAATTTTTTCAGCTTCTGGTCAGTGAGCACATTCCGTTTATGTCCACCCCTTATCGCGCTGGTGCGTTTCGCCTCTCCCCTGAAGATTATCGCGCGCTAACGGATGCCGCCCAAGCAAATCCAGAAGCATACTGGCAGGATCAGGGAAAAAGGCTGGACTGGATTCAAGCACCATCCAGCGCGCAGGACACTGGGACGGGATGGTTTTCAGATGGAACGCTGAACGCCAGTTTCAATTGCCTGGATCGGCACCTCAAGACCCGTGCAGATCAGACGGCTCTGATCTGGCAGGCAGAAGAAGCGGAGCACATCATCCGCCTCACATATCGTGACCTGCATGAACACGTATGCCGTCTGGCGAATGTCCTGCGTGATCACGGTATTCGTCGGGGTGATCGCGTTGCAGTTCACCTGCCAACAGTGATCGAAGGCGTCGTGAGCATGCTGGCCTGTGCACGGCTGGGCGCAATCCATGTCGTGCTGTTCGGCGGCTTCTCGCCTGAGGCTATTGCAGACCGGTTGGCCGACAGTGGCGCCAGCTTGGTGATAACGGCCAATGTCGGGCGGCGTGGCGCGAAACGCATCCCTTTCAAGACGACAATGGACTCTGCTCTGAGCCTGCGTCCCGACAGCTTGTCGGTGAAGCACGTTCTGGTTGTTAGTGTCACAGACGAACCCGTCCCCATGCAGGCAGGCCGTGATGACATGCTCAATCCACTGCTGGCATCGGCTTCGGCGTCATGCCCAATTGAAACGATGGCCTCTACGGACCCGCTGTTTCTACTTTACACGTCTGGGAGCACAGGCAAGCCAAAAGGCATTGTCCACGGAACAGGCGGATACCTGACCTGGGCCTCCTACACACACGAACTTGTCTTTGATCATCAGGCTGGTGATGTGTTCTGGTGCACGGCCGATATCGGCTGGATTACCGGTCATACCTATGTAGTTTATGGCCCGCTCTCGAACGGCGGCACCGTTCTCCTGTTCGAGGGCATGCCGTCTCATCCGAAGCCCGGTCGCTGGTGGGATGTTATTCAGGCCCATAAGGTCACCACATTCTATACATCTCCCACTGCCATTCGGGCCCTGATGCGCGAAGGAAACGACGTTCCCCGCGAATACGACCTGACCTCTTTGCGGGTGCTGGGAACTGTCGGTGAGCCGATCAGTCAGGAGGCATGGTCCTGGTTCGATGATGTCATTGGTGGTGGGCGTTGTGCCTTCGTAGATACCTGGTGGCAGACTGAAAGCGGTGGCATCCTGATTTCGCCCGTTCCAGGCGCTGTCAAGGAAAAGCCAGCGTCTGCAACACTCCCACTTCCGGGCGTAAATCCCATCCTGGTTGACGACAAGGGACATCCGCTGGAGGGCGCAACAGAAGGTGTGCTCTGCATTGATGGATCATGGCCAGGTCGCGCACTGACGATCTGGAACGACGATGCGCTCTTTGAAACAACTTATCTTCGCCCCTACCCCGGCCATTATTTTACGGGCGATGGCGCACGACGCGACGAAGACGGCTATTACTGGATCACTGGCCGGGTTGATGACGTCATCAATGTTTCTGGGCATCGCATCGGCTCTGCCGAGATTGAAGATGCACTGGCTGCAGAACATGCGATTGTTGAAAGTGCCGCGATTGGTATTCCGCATGACCTGAAAGGTCAGGGCATTGTCGTGTATGCTGTGGCCCGTGATCCGTCCCATCCTGACTTGGAAATGCTTGCCGTTCGCGCCATCGCTGCGAAAGTCGGGCGTTATGCGGTGCCCGAAAAAGTATATATCGTCCCTGATCTTCCAAAGACGCGCTCTGGCAAAAATGTCAGACGCCTGATGCGCAAAATTGCCTGCGGCGAGACTGACGGCCTTGGAGACCTCTCGACTTTGGCTGATCCAGAAATTGTGGAAGTTCTGATCGCTATTGTTCAGGGCTAACCAACCGGCACAACCAGCATTTCCAACACAAGCTGGTCGTTGTCCTGCGAGGTTAATGTGATGGAGCTTCCCTGGCGCCGAAAGCTTCCCCCATCATGGCGAACGGATGTTCTGGCAGGGCTTTCGCTCGCTTTTACAAACATCCCGCAGGTCCTTGGTTATGCCCGCATTGCGGCCATGCCATCCGTCACCGGGCTTTATACAGTTCTTCTGCCTCTTGTGGGCTTTGCCGCCTTCGGCTCTTCCAGACATCTTCTTGTCGCGGCAGATTCCGCCACTGCGGCCATTCTCTCTGGCGCTGTTACAGCCATGGCTGCACCAGGAAGCGCGCACTACATGGCGTTGGTCAGCGCTACCGCGCTCCTTGCCGGGATGCTGCTTCTGGCCGCCAGATTATTTCGCCTCGGTTTCTTGGCAGACTTTCTTTCTCGAACAGTCCTTGTTGGCTTCATGACAGGGGTCGGCGTCCAGATCGCCATTTCCATGTTTCACGACATGCTCGGCATCCATACGACATCGCATAACCCCGCGATGCAGGTGGTCGAAACTCTCACTCAGGCCGCTCATCTCAACCTGACATCCACCCTTACCGCCGGTGCCATCGTAGGCGGCCTGCTCCTTCTAAACCGGTTTTGCCCACGATGCCCTGCCGCATTACTTGCTGTCGTTGGCGCTATTCTGGCAGACAGAACAGTCCCATTCCTGACGCGGAATCTCCCGACGCTTGGCCCTATCCAAAGCGGACTGCCGAGCTTCCAAATACCCATTATCAGCTGGAATGAACTGCTTGCGCTTTTTCCAGTGGCAGCCTCATGCGTCTTCGTCATCATCACCCAAAGCGCTGCGACATCCCGCGTGTACGCAACACAGTTCGACGAAGAACTGAATGAGAACAGGGATCTGACGGGATTGGCAGCTGCCAACATACTTGCGGCAGTCAGTGGTACCTTCACGGTTAATGGCAGCCCAACTCAGACAGCTATGGCAGTGCGAGCAGGTGCCCGGAGTCAGGTCGCACAAGTTGTCTTTTCTCTTTCCACCCTGATCGTGCTCCTCTTCCTCACCACGCCTTTGCAATACCTTCCACAATGCGTACTCGCTGCGATTGTCTTCACTGTCGCGCTGGGAATGATCGAAATCCGCGCACTGCTCTCAATCCGTCAGGAAAGCCCGGGGGAGTTCTGGCTTGCACTTGTGACAGCGGCAGTCGTTGTGGGCGCCGGAGTAGAACAAGGCGTTCTGACCGCCATCGCCCTGTCGCTGTTTCGTCATGTGCGCCACAGTTACGATCCTCACACGGCAGTTCTTCAGCCCTTTACTCCTCAGGGCACACTGGAAGCCGTTCCAGCCCGCGGGGGCCTGGAGAGTGAGCCTGGACTCATTATCTTCCGCTTTTGTGCTGACCTGTTTTACGCCAACTCTACTCGCTTCAACCGAGACATCCTGACGTTGCTTAGCGATGCCCCGCACCCCGTTCGCTGCATTCTCATTGAATGCAGCCCGATCACGGATATTGATTATTCGGCAGCCAACGACCTGCGCCTGTTACTCGCAACACTCAAACAGAGGCAGGTAACGATGATTTTTGGACGCGTAAGCCAGGATCTCAGGGCAGATATGAACCGGCATCATTTGATAGTCGCAATCGGTCCCGAAAATATTTTTGAAGAACTTCACACTGCCCTTGCCGCCGCCAGGCGTTATACAGACGCGACAGACCATACCCCGGGCAGCATCGCTCCCACACACACGCCATTATGATGACCTTCTGGACGACACCAAGATGATATTCCCCGCTTACTGGAAGACCGTCGGACCATGATGGATGGCGAACAGGACAAAAAAAAAGATCTCGGCAGGCGGCAAAGCAAAAAGGATCGCACCGCGACGGCCCTAGCGTGGGAGGCACTGCGGCTGTTTTCTACTCAGGGATATGAAGAAACGTCTGTCGAGCAAATCGCCGAAGCTGCCAATGTCTCCCGCAGAACACTGTTCCGATACTTTTCTGGCAAAGGGGACATCATCCTGGCCTGGACCAGCGACATGACACAGGCATTTAATGATGCGATTGCGTCTGCCAGTCCGGATGCTTCGCTGCAGGACATGGTCCTTCTGGCCCTTCTTCCGGTTGTTCGACGGATCACCGCCAACCGGGAATACGCCTACGCGCTCGTACAACTCCTTGAACACGAACCTGCACTTCGGAGTGTCAGTCTGCAAAAATATGAGGAATGGGAAGAGGCGCTTGCTAAAGCCCTCATGGACCGCCTCCCCCCAACAGATATGCCATCACTGGCTGCACGACTGATTGCGCGGACCGCGATTGCAACTTATCGCACAGCTGTAGACGAATGGATGAAGACGGAAGGCCGTACAGATCTGGAACATATCCTGCGCCGTGCCTTTACGTTTCATCCTCTTCTCTGGATGGAAGACAGCCCTCTCAGCCTTGGCTGAAAGGGCTCTATTGTCTCAGAGATCCAGTTCAATCGTGAAGTGATACGTCCGTGGCAGGCCAGCAACCGCAGAGTTTGTAGCGCTTCCACCACCGTTGATGCTCGACGGGTAAACAGAAGCCCAGTAGCTCTGGTTCGTGACATTATCGACCCCGAAGCGGAACACGAGAGGCTGATGATAAACGTGCGTTGCATAGCGCGCGCCCAGATCCAGCGTCACATAAGACGGAGCAAACGTGGTGTTATATACATTGGCCGCCCGGCGCCCCATGTAATGCACGTTTGCATTGACAGCGCCGCCTTTAAGAAATGGCAGTCGATAATCAATCAACATGTTCGCCATTAAAGGCGGTACGCCAACAACCTGCTTGTAGGACGTCTTGGCCACACCCGTGTTCAGCAGTTGAGCATCCAGCCACGTCATGCCGCCCAGGATGCTCAGATCCTGCGTCAGATTTCCTGATGCCTGGAATTCAACGCCGTAATTCCGCTGCACACCGTAATTGGAATAAACATACGTAACAGGATCTGTATAAGCGAACGGGCGAGACATTCTAAAGCCAGCAATATTCAGCTGCAGTCTCTTGGCCACCAAAATCTTGTAACCAGCCTCATACTCTTCTGAACGCAGAGGAGCTGTCACTTCGTTTTCATTCACAGCACCTGCCGGCGCCGAAGTACCAGCCTGCAAGGACCGCCCCCAGGTGAAATAAGCCGTCTGATTGGCTGCCGGCTTATAAAGCAGACTTGTCATCGGGCTAAAGGCAGCGGCACGGCTGTAGGACGACGTTTTCGTGCCACTCGTGGCATAGTTATTGGTGCTCAGCCAACTCCAGGCCAGCGTTCCCATGATAGACCAGTGCTTGCCCAGAGAAATCGTATCCCCGGCCAGCAAGGACTGCGTCATGGTATCGGCAGATTTATAACGTCCGGAATAATAAGGCTGTGCACTCGGAAATCTCTGTGGGTTGCCGATTGTCGCCTGCCCCAGAGTCAAAGTGCCGGTCGATGACGTCGGGTTGTAGTTCCCCATGACGTAACCGTTGGTTCCAATCTCGATCTGGTGCTTCAGTGGGCCCGTATGGAACGACCCATTCAAATAAGCCGTATTGCTGCCTGCCACGAAATCATTCGCCGTAGTCGCAGCTGAAATTGTCTGACGGTAAAGTCCCGCAGAGTTCAGCAGCTGATTACCCGTACTGAAAACATTTCTGGCAGCATTCTGCCACATCCCACCCAGCTTCAGGCTCCAGTCATCATTGAAGTGATGAATGATCTTCATCAGGGCAGTATCGGTTTCCATGTTGTAACCGGCTTGCTTCTGACCATATCCCTTCTGGCTAAGATCTGGAGCATCCGGTAGCTGAATCGTCGTTGCGTACGAAAAGCCACCTGGATAGCCGCGCTGGGCATATGTGTACTGGCTGGCATCAATCTGAATGACTGTCTTCGGTGAAAGGTGAATGTCGAAATCACCACTCACCAGGTTACGCCGAAGGTGGGAGTCTGCGACGTATCCCTCTCCGTTCTGGTTCAAAAGGTTCAGCCGGTAGCCGAACCACTTGTTGTGGCCGACCCGACCTGAGACATCGAGGCTTTCCATGGGCGCGCCAATGGAATCAACACCCACAACAAAACGCTCTGTCTGTCGGTCCGTCGGGCGCTTCAATGTGAAATCAAATGTGCCAGCTGGATTTTGCGGACCATACACCGCACCAGCCAACCCATTCAGAACCTGAACACTATCAAACTGCTCCGCAGCATAAGGTGTGGTGATGACCATGTTGAGGCCATCCATACGCGTATTAGCGATAACGTCGCCCTCAAACCCACGGGACTGAGGCCGACTGGTATTCGGATCACCACGCATTTCAAGCTGGGCAGATGGCACAAATGCAATCAGATCATTAATGTTTCTGGTCTGCTGGTTAACCAGAACATCATGGGGCACCACCATGACAGACATCGGCGTGTCCAGAATGGATCGCGTGCCAAGGGGGCCAAGAGAGGCTTCCTTCGTGCGATATTCTGCTGCCGTGCCACTTCCGTTACGACGATGAACAGTGATATTCTCAGGCTCAGACGCGCGTACAGACTTCTTCGCGGCTGCTTCCGGAGTAGCTTTTTCTTTGGTTTCTGCCGCATAAGAGGGAACATTGCCCATGACAGATCCAGCCAGAAGGTACAAAGCCAGCCGCGAGAGTTTCATGCCTGAATCCTGTTCGTTGTTCTAAATTCTCCGCACCTTCTACATTTTGGCACTCAGTGCCACAATTTGAGTTTACTCAAACTGCCTGATGTGGCGATCTTTTGAGGCGCACTGTCTCTTCAGAAACACAGTTCGTCATGGTCTGCATTTCAGAGCGCCGTTCTCTTAACTGGGATGTGCGGCTGGAAAGCGCCAGAAAGCGGCTTTTTTTAATGCCCGATGTATCGTCCAGGCCGATGGAACACCATGAGCACACTACTCATGGCAAAAGCGCTTACGGCAGACAGAACGGCCTTTTCCCACGGCAAAAAGAAAGCAGACAGCGTCAGAATGGCAGCATCAATCATGATTTGAACGCGGCCGGCGTTCAGGCCACGGCTTTTCTGAAGCCAGAGCGTGATAACGCCTGTCCCGCCTACACCCGCCTGATGACGAGCCAACGAGAGAATACCCATCCCAATCACTGTCCCGCCGAATATCGCCGCGAACAAAGGCTGGACATACGCAAGCTCCATAACGCTCGGAATAACACTCGCGAGGGCAGTAATACCAAAACTGGCAATCGTGGTCTTAAGCGCGAAACGGGCCCCCATGGCGCGAACGGCAAAAAGAAGAAACGGTATGTTGATGACCGTGAACAGATTTCCAGGCGTCATCGGCACGATGTAGGACAACAGCAAGGCAATACCTGCCACACCACCGGTCACAAGCCCGGCCTTGTGCAGACACATCAGCCCCATCACAATCAGAGAACAACCAATCAGGAACGCATAAACATCTTCTGCGTGGGAGTGACGCAGCCCTGGGCCATAAGGCGAAGTCATATCCGGAAATCCAGTCGCTCGGCGGCTAAAGCTTTAAAAATAGCCGCGTCAGATCCATGAGAATTTCGCCAGATAGTGTAGTCTTTGTCCCCTGCACAGCCCCTTTCATTCCAGGGGAATATTGTTTCAATCGAGCTTTCCTGATCTTGTTTGAAACTGCTGATAGAAGCCCGTTTTACGTATGTTTGGAAACACGGTTTTCACAGCCGGCGATTCTGGAACCATGCATTATGAACGCGCTGAGATGACACATTTCCTACGATACCGGGTTCGATAGCCGGACATTCGCGATATGCTCGTGAGCAACCTCCCCTTGGCGAAGGGAAACCGAGAGGATTTTTCCGGAAATCTCGCAACAAAGTCCGAGGTTTTGTCTCTCTGTTACAATGGTGACCAATTTTCGCCACATCGGGAGACCCTTGATGGCGCATTACGAACGGAGTTTTTTATGTCCACCAAGACTAAACGATCTGTAGCTTTGCTGATGGGCTTGGCACTCACTATCGCCCCCACAGTAGCTAGCGCTCAGGGAGGTCCAGGAGGCGGCCGTGATGGCGGTGGCCCGGGTGGCGGCGGGGGACATCGCGACGGTGGCGGCCCGAATGGTGGTGGAGGACATCGTGACGGCGGCGGCCCGGGCGGTGGCGGACGCGGCCAAGGTGGAAATGGTTATCGTGGAGGCCCGGGCGGAGGCGGCGATGGCTTCCGTGGCGCAGGCCCTCATCGCGGCATGTGGCGCTCTGGTGATCGTTACAATGGAGGGGGCGTGTTTGTTGATAGCTGGCACAGATACCCAGGCCTTTATGCCCCACCTCCGGGATATCGCTGGATTGATTACGGTGGAAGCTTTCTCCTCGCCGCAATCACAACGGGCATCATTAGCAACGTCATTATGGGCAATGTGAACGGCCCGGCGGTGGTCGCTCCGACGCCGTATCCGAGCTACGGGCCTACCCCCGCTCCATACCCCGCACCTGGATACTAATTTCCAAGTTTGACAAAAGGCGCGTTGAAGACGACGCGCCTTTACGAGCATTTTCCATAATAAACATCATAGACAGCCATCAGATATCGGTAGCCATACACCGTCCTAAACGGACTGCCCTTGCCCAGCGGTGAGAACCAAAAGCCAATTTCTTGAGTTAATTCAACGGCTGCGGAGGTTCTTCCAATGGAGGAGGCTCTGTTGGCAAAGGTGACGGCGGCATTGGGGGCTGAGGCGGTCGCGGGGTTGGTAAATCAACCACCCCGGCACTGACCGTCTTCAGACCAAACGGCGGATATGGCGAAGGCCCCGGCTCTTCAGGCAACTCCACATCTGGCCATTCGTCTGGCTCTGGCGTTTCCTCTTCCTCAGATGGGTCGTCAACCATCGGGTCACCATTTGGAAATAATGGATCCTCCGTACCCGGATAATCCATTCGAAAGACAGATCTGGAAAATGATGTGCTGATCAGGATCGACATGTTCGCCTCCTACAGGGTGAACACTAAATTCTTCACCACAGCAAAGGTTCAAATTATCTCAAAAGAAACCTGATAGGCGCATGATATATGAGCGCGCCGGGAGAACGGAGAAGCAAAGCGACGGAGGTCACTTTCTTCTAATATACTGCATGCCTCCCCAGTGACGGACACGGCGGTATTGGAAACGGCATCCGCACACGTCAGTTTTCTTTGCGGCCCGGATTGTCCCGTAGTACACTTGCCCTTATGCGCTACCTTCCTCTTTTTGCCCTCATTTCTCTTTCCGCATGCTCATCAGCCCCGTGGTTGACTGGCCAGACAGACAGCCATTGTGTGCGTGAGCAGATGTTTACCGGGACACAGGGCAATCCTCTTCCCTTTAGCCATGCGATGCAGGTGTGTGCGGTCGCAGCGCAGAAGAGCAACGACGGGCATCCAAGGCCTCTCGATCTTAGAGACGATGCAACGCTACAGGCGATGGTAGAAAACCCGGATTACAACACGGCCTCTGCCTCATTTGTTCACCGAGAGGCAAAAACGAAGGTTCCAGGCGGTGTTCGAAGAGTGAATATCGACTAAAAATTCCCTACGCAGGGGAAGAGGTATGGACACGAAATTTTTCAGGATGCGAGAAATAAAGCAGCTTTAATAAGATTTTTATGCATAAAATTCATACAAGTAGCGGGCATTATCTTTTATAATCGCAACAAATAAATATACGCTTTGGATAGTATTTTACAGTCTGAGTAACATTTTATTTTACTCCACTCAGATGTTTTCCCTTGCATCTTAAACGCAATACCCCCATTATCTTTTCAGCGGGTGCTTTTACTGGGGTAACCGGCGCATGTTGCGCCATTCTTTCTCCGTAAAAGTTATGATTTCGTGTGTGTTTTGTGCACGACCGCTATTGTTAAAAAAGGAGCCTCGTTATGGCAACAGGCACCGTAAAATGGTTTAACTCCACCAAAGGCTTCGGCTTCATTCAGCCGGACAATGGTGGTCAGGACGCGTTCGTTCACATCTCTGAACTTGAGCGTGCCGGCATCCACACCCTCAACGAAGGTCAGCAGGTCTCTTACGAGCTCGAAGCTGGCCGTAACGGCAAGACGTCTGCAGTAAGCATTAAGGCTCTTTGAAGCTTTAATCAGCAGCTCGTCTGTGCGAAAAGCCGCTCTTCGGAGCGGCTTTTTTTATGCCTGAACGCCAAATCTTAATTTAGGCGTATATGCTCCTTAGCCACGTTAACGCTGCACTCCCCTACAACTCGCCAGTTTCAGATTTTTAGCGCCCCGAAACAAATACAGAAAAAATATTTTACGTGTCATCAAAGGTAGAAACAGATATGTGCGAATATAATTTTATTGTCGTGTATCTCTACTGATTTGAAGAAGGTTCTGTATGGCGCTATCCGCTCAAAAGAAAGAATGGATGGGTTTGTTCTTTGCAATCTTTCTTGTCACGACCTTAGCAATATTTGGGTGGATCGGATGGCAGAAAGTATCTGGGGATGATTCCATCACACATGTCACCATCGCAAAAATCGTCTCTGTAGACAAAATTAATGCGGGTTTGGGTGCACCAACCTCATACAAAATAACGTATGACCTGCACGGAACAATGATCAGTAATTATTTTACGGATGATTGGTACCAGACACACAAAACAAGAAAGCATTTTCTTGTCACATACAGAATGTCGAACGGCTACCATATCGACAGCATTCGCTAATACCGAAATTTACAATCCACAGAGAGGGCTATTCATCGCCCCCTCCGCACAGCGCAAGATCAGGCTAAGCCTTCTTCCTGCAGCGCCCGCTTTGCAGACGGACGAGACATCACTCTCTCCCGCAACGCCCATGCTTTGCGATGATGAGAAATATCCAGTTTCTTGAAAACAGCCCATGTCATGATAACAGCTGCGTAAGCGTCGGCTTGCGTGAAGTCGTCTCCGAGCCAGTAAGCTTTGTCGTCAGACAGCATATCCTCGAACTGAGTCATCCGCCGATGGATCTGTACATGAACAGACTTCTCTGCCTCCTCCGTCAGGTTGGGGGCAAACAAACCGCCGAATGCGCTGTGCAGATCACCACAGAACCCGAGAGCTTCCTGCAGTCTCGCTCGTTCCACGGAGCCGTAGGCTGGCCGAAAAGCCAGAACGTCCGAATGATCTCCAATATACTGAAGAACTGCCGAATTCTGGGTTAAAACAACGCCCGGCTCAATCTCGATTGCCGGTACGGCTCCTCGTGGATTGATGGCAAGATAATCTGCGCCGGTCTCTGTTTTCTTCGTGGTTGTATCTACTTTTTCAAGCGTATACGGCTGACCGATTTCATTTAGAATAATATGCGCTGCAAGCGAACACGCACCAGGCTTATAGTAAAGCTTCATAATCACTTCTCCATTGCGCGAAGACGCAGGGAATAGAATGATCTTATTCCTCATCCGAGAAAAGGCGGGAAATATCCCGCCTTCTTTATGTGAGAAAAAACTCAGGGCTGCTTTTCAAAAGCTCCAGCAATGGTCAGGCTAACGTCATCGCCGACATAGGGAACATACTTTTTAACGCCGAAGTCACTGCGATGGATTGTTCCAGTAGCCTGGAAGCCAACCGTATAAGCCTTGTCCATCGGATTCACACCAGCGCCAACGAAGTGCACATGCAGAACAACGGGCTTCGTCGTGCCATGAAGTGTCAGATTACCACTGACAACTGCATCTTCAGCACCTACCGGGGAAACTTCCGTCGAGACGAAAGTCGCATCCGGATATTTCGCAGCATCAAACCACTCATTGTTTTTCAGCTCATCCGTCAACACCGAGCTGGATGTCGCCACGCTGGAAACCGGAATTGTCACTGAAAGCTTCGATTTCTCCGGATGGCTGGCATCCAGCTTCAGGCTGCCACTCACGCTGGAGAACTGTCCCGAATAGTAGGAAAAACCAAAGTGAAGGACTGAAAAATTAACCTGAGTATGGCCAGCTTCAACCTTGTAAGAGCCGCTCTTCACATCAGCCGGCGCAGCGGCAAAGGCAGTAGTGGATACCGTAGCGCAAGCAAGAGCTGCAAAAGCACCAGAGAGTATTTTCTTCATAGGAAGATCTTTCTTTTTTGAATTGAAACAGAAGCAAGTTCAACCGAAGCGGAAGCCGGACAACGCCTTCCCCATGACGGTATCACTATAATCTCGGACACCCGGGTCCGTTCCTGCCGCGCCCGCCACAAACATCAATGGTAACAGATGCTCGGCCTTCGGATGGCAGTCTTGAGCAAACGGAGCTTCTGCCCATCGCGCCAGCCGGGACGCACGCTCGTCAGGCTCCTCACTTACGGCCCGATAAAGCCAGTCATCGAAATGCCGGGACTGCTCGGCAGCCTCTGCGTCTGGACGCAGAAAACGTCGCAGATTGTGATACGTCATCCCCGCCCCCACCAGCAGCACGTTTTCATCTCGTAGCGGGGCCAAAGCTCTGCCGATTTTTATCACGTCCTCAGCCGTCGCATTCAACGGCAAAGAGATCTCAACGACAGGAATATCGGCCTTTTCGAACGCCAGCATGAGCGGAATGAACACTCCGTGGTCAAACCCACGATAGGCATCTCCACCACTCGCAATTCCAGCCTTTGCAAGAAGCTTCTGGATGTATTCAGCAAGCTTCGGAGAGCCTGGGGCCGGATACTGGAGCTCATAAGTGTGGGCAGGAAAGCCGTAATAATCATAGATCAGTTGGGGATGGGTACCGGTTGTCACAGTAACCCGGTCAGTCTCCCAATGCCCCGACATAACAGCCAAAGCAGCAGGACGCTGAGGCAACTTAGCAGCGATCCCTCGCAAATGCTCCGCCATTCGATCCCAGACATCCGGCCAGTCCATGAAAAAGCAGGGACCACCCCCATGAGGAATAAAAATAGCAGGCTGGCGTTCTATCGGCCCTGTCTGCCTCGAATTATCCGTCATGAGAAACTCCGTCGTCAGTCGATCTGTCGCGAAGGTTGTCATCAAACTGCGACAACGATAATCCTGACTACAGGAAAGTCATCTGGCACCAGGAGTGTGAAGTGCTCGACCGGATTACCAGTATGCAAGCCTTCGTTCGGGTGGTGGGACAAGGAAGCTTTGCTGCTGCCGCACGGTCTCTGGGCCTATCCCAGACGATGGTGACAAAACACGTGTCAGCGCTCGAAGCCCATCTGGGCGTGGCACTTTTCCATCGCAGCACACGCCGTCTCTCACTGACTGAATCTGGGCAACTCTATCTCGATTGGTGCCAGAAACTCCTGAGCAGCCTTGAAGACATGGAGCAGGAAGTCACCGCAGGCGCAGCCGAGCCCCGCGGGCTGCTGCGCATGAACACGCCCGTATCTTTCGCCATTCGCCACGTCGCCCCTCTTTTGCCGGAGTTCAGCCAGAAATACCCTTTGGTGACAGTCGAACTGGGCGTGGATGATCGCCGCGTCGATCCTATTGCTGAAGGGTGGGATTTAACTCTCAGGATCGGCCATCTGTTGCCCAGCAGCCTCAAAGCCCGGCGTCTGGCGCATATCAATTTCACGCTTTGTGCCGCCCCCTCCTATCTGGCCAAACATGGTACTCCAGCCACGGTCAGTGACCTCGAACATCACACCTGCCTCGGCTACACTCTCAGCGACCCCGTGGGCACCACACGCTGGAGTTTCGGACGCCGAGGAGAACGGACCATTCCGGTCAAAAGCAGCCTGCGCTCCAATAATGGAGACGTTCTGCGCACGGCAGCATTGGCGGGCCAGGGCATTCTTTACCAGCCAACATTTATTGTCGCCGATGAGATTCAGTCAGGCCTTCTCAAACCTATCACGCTAGATACTCCCTTGCTGGAAGGTCCAGATCTGCATGCAGTGTATGTGCCCACAACGCACGTACCGCTCAAAGTCCGAGTGATGATCGATTTTCTGGCGGCACGTTATGCGCCCGTTCCTCCATGGGAGCGAGCAGGTCATCAGTCCTGAAGGCGATATCTGGCTCTCACCAGCACATCCTGCTCAAGCATTTGCAGAACGTCCCGCTGCTCCTGAACACCGACAAGAACGACCACTCCCCGAATTGTCGATCTTGCCCCCGTCACATGATCCTGAAAGACTTGGGCCAAGACCATCGACAATCCCTCACGCGAGCAGCAGGAACACCCAATGCCGTGTCTCTTGCGAAATGGAGAGGGTGCCGGCAAGGACACTACGTCTGACCAGCCCTCTTCCGGTACGTCTGCTACAAGAACGACGTCTGCCCTGCGCGATGACGGCCAGTTAGAAAGATCCGTGACGACCGAGAGAAAGAGCTGAGACATCAGTTATTCAACCGGCCGCTTGGTGCCGCAACAGGGTGGCGCCCCCATGTGTTTGTGACAATAACGCCAGCCATAACAATGGCACCGCCAACGAGTGTCCGGAACGTCGGAATCTCGTGGGTCAGAATATAGGCCAGAACCATCGTGACAGGCGGGAGCAGATACAGCAGCGCAGCGCCCCGCGTAGCTCCCAGATGCCCGATCACAAAGGCCCAGGCAGCATATCCGATTGCGGCGGGGAAAATGCCCAGTTCCAGCACGGATGCCCGTCCTGCCCATGATGCATGAGAAAAGCTGGCCAATCCTTCTGGCAGCCATGGCAGCAGGAACAGAGCACCACTGATCAGAATATAAGCGATGGTTGTGAGAGCACCGTACCGGCGGATCAGCCCTTTCTGAAGATTCGTGTACAGCGCTCCGCAAACAGCGGCTCCGAACACGAATGTCGCACCTGAACCGAAAGACAATCCGCCAGACTGCCCTTGGGCGATCAGGACAACACCAGCAAAACTAAGAATGGATCCGGCCCATCCCAGAAGAGACATGCGCTCACCAAGAAACGCCATGGCGATGAGTCCGGCCATAAGAGGCGCTGCGCTGATAAGGAGGCTCGCGGCCCCCGCGGAGACTGTCACTTCGCCGCAGTTAAAAAAGATATTGTACAGCGTGATGCCAACCGCACCGCATCCCAGAACCTGCGGAATATCGGCTTTTTGCAGGCGAGCGGGACGTTTCCAGAGCAGCCAGCAACCCGCAGCAATCGCGGCGATGGCATATCGTACGGCCGCGAGCGGGATAGGTGCGAAGTCATGCAGGGCAATACGCACAACCGGATACGCACTAGCCCAGGACAGAATGGCGACTGCTATAAAGAGTGGAAGGAAACGACCAACTGAATTTGTCATTGCTGTTCCGCGAGAAGGGATTCCCAATTCAGGGAGATGCACCACATATGACAGGCCTGTTAAAAGAAGGACAGGACAGATCCGGTTTGCCAGCAGCTTCCCTCAACCGTTATACAGGCAGGCCTCCATGCCGGGCCCGATCGCCTGGCATAATATCCTGTCCTGATTTTATTCCTGAAGAGCGCCTCAATGTCCTCACGTCCCCATCTGCTTGATGCCCTGTCAGACCAGGTTCTGCTGTGTGACGGTGGTATGGGATCGCGCGTGCAGATGCTCGATCTGGAAGTTGAGAAAGACTACTGGGGGCAGGAAAACTGCACGGAAATCCTGAATCTTTCCCGCCCTGAGCTGGTTCGTGAAATTCATCGCGGCTATTTCGAAGCTGGCGCGGATATGGTCGAGACCAATACGTTTGGTGGCTCGATCGTCACGCTTGCTGAGTTCGACCTCCAAGACCGCAGCCGCGAAATCAACCGTGTTGCTGCCACGCTGGCCCGAGAGGCGGCAGAGACCTTCTGTGACGGCCGCCATCGTTACGTCATGGGCTCCATCGGCCCAGGCACAAAACTGCCAACGCTTGGCAACATCGATTATGACACGCTTGAAGCCGGGCTGATTGAACAGTGCCGTGGCCTGATTGACGGCGGTGTCGATGGGTTCCTGATTGAGACGTGTCAGGACACGCTCCAGATCAAAGCTGCCGTCAACGCGGCCAAAGCCGCACGGATCGAACTCGGGTCGGACGCTCCCATTTTCGTACAGGTAACGGTTGAAACCACCGGCACCCTCCTCGTTGGACCCGACATCGCCGCGGCAGCCACAACCGTCAACGCGCTGGACGTCCCGTCTTTGGGACTGAACTGTGCGACTGGCCCGCAGGAAATGGCAGAGCACGTCCGCTGGTTGTCTGAAAACTGGCCAGGCCTGATTTCCATGCAGCCCAATGCCGGTCTCCCGGAGCTGGTAGACGGTAAAACGGTCTATCCTCTCAGCCCGGACGAAATGGCTGTGTGGATGGAGCGTTTCATCCGTGAAGACGGCCTCAACCTGATTGGCGGGTGCTGCGGAACGTCCACTCCTCATATTCAGGCTCTGGACGGCATGCTGCGCCGCGTGGGTGGCGAAAAATACCGTCCGGCTCCGGTCAAGCGCAGCACGATCTGGATGCCTTCTGTATCCAGTCTCTACTCGCAGGTGCCGCTGCGGCAGGAAAACAGCTACTTCTCCATCGGCGAGCGCTGCAACGCCAACGGCTCCAAGAAATGGCGTGAACTTCAGGAAGCAGGCGACTGGGATGGCTGCGTCGCCGTTGGCCGGGAACAGGCTGCCGAGGGCTCCAACGCTCTGGATGTCTGCACAGCATTCGTTGGCCGAGACGAAGTCGCGGAGATGAACGAAGTCGTCACGCGCTTCACGTCATCCGTTAATGCGCCTCTGGTCATCGATTCAACGGAGACACCAGTCATTGAGGCCGCTCTGAAGCTGCATGGTGGCAAGCCGATCATCAACTCAATCAACTTTGAGGATGGTGAAGAGCAGGCGCATGCCCGCATGAAGCTGGCAAAGAAGTTCGGCGCCGCGATGATTGCCCTGACCATTGACGAAGTGGGCATGGCCAAGACGCCAGAAGACAAACTGCGCATTGCAGAACGTCTGGTTGATTTCGCCTGCAATCAGTATGGGCTGCCCCAGTCCGACCTGATGATCGATCCGCTGACCTTCACCATCGCAACCGGCATGGAAGACGACCGTAAGCTTGGCGTCTGGACGCTTGAGGGTATTCGGATGATCCGGGATAAATTCCCTGACATCCAGATCGTGCTGGGTCTTTCGAACATTTCCTTTGGTCTGAACCCTGCGGCACGTGCAGTTCTGAATTCAGTCTTTCTGGACCATGCCGTAAAAGCAGGCATGACCGGCGCAATCGTGCATGTTTCAAAAATCCGTCCGCTGCATCTGATTGCCCCGGAAGAAGTGAAAGTCGCGGAAGACCTGATCTTTGACCGTCGGACTGCCGATTATGATCCACTCCAGAAGCTCCTGGAGCTTTTTGCTGGCCGAAAAGCTGCGGATGCCGTCAAGAAGCGCCGCGCTGAAACACCTGCGGAACGCCTCAAGGACCGGATTGTAGACGGGGACCGTAAAGGCATTGAGGACGACCTGGATGCCGCCATGCAGGATATGGCCCCGCTCGACATCATCAATACCGTTCTGCTGGACGGCATGAAAGTCGTAGGCGAGCTCTTCGGGTCTGGCAAAATGCAGCTTCCGTTCGTGCTGCAATCTGCCGAGACCATGAAAACAGCCGTAGCATGGCTTGAGCCGCACATGGAGCGCAAAGAAGGCCAGCATCGCGGCACGATGGTTCTTGCTACGGTGAAGGGTGACGTCCACGATATTGGCAAGAACCTTGTGGACATTATTCTGACCAATAACGGCTATCAGGTGATCAACCTCGGCATCAAAGTGCCCCTGGCTGACATGATGGCTGCGGCCAAGGAACATAATGCTGACGCTATAGGCATGTCGGGGCTTCTCGTAAAATCCACCGTCATCATGCGTGAGAACCTCGCGGAGATGAAACGGCAGGGCTTCGATGTTCCCGTTATTCTTGGTGGCGCGGCCCTGACCCGAAACTATGTCGAAGAAGAATGCGCCCTGTCTTACGGAGACGGCGAGCCAGGCCGCGTCGCATATGCCAGAGATGCGTTTGATGGATTGTCCCTGATGGACAAGATCGCGCAAAAAGAGTTTGACGGCTATCTGGGGGCGATCCAGAGCCGCCGTGCGGGCAAGGCAAGCCGCAAGAATGCACGTGCTCCGGAAAGCGCTGAAACGCGTGGCTTCGGCGCAGTTGATCCTGCCGCCGCACGGGAGCGTCGCAATCGGATCTCAGGCGAACTGCCTCCTCTCACGCCCCCCTTCTGGGGCGCACGGGTTGTGGAAGCTGCGCCTAACGCCGTGCTGCCGTTCCTGAATGAACGCTCACTCTATCAGTTCCAGTGGGGCTTCCGGAAACAGGGACGCTCCCTTGAGGAGTTCATGGAGTATGCGAAGATGGAACTTCGCCCCGTCCTGAAGCGCATGCTGGCGCTCAGTGCGGAGCAGGAAATCCTGCGTCCGCAGGCCATCTATGGATACTGGAAAGCTGCTGGTGACGGAAACGATCTGATCCTGTTTGAAGAAGACGGCAAGACAGAAGCCGCACGCTTCACTCTGCCCCGCCAGCCGAAGGACGACGGCGAGTGCATCGCGGACTTCGTGCGTGACGTCAATGATGAGCACCGCGACGTTGTTGGGCTTCAGGTTGTCACCGTTGGGCAGAAAGCATCAGACCTTGCCCGGGAATGGTTCGAGGCCAATCGCTATCAGGATTACCTCTATCTGCATGGCCTTTCGGTCGAGATGGCGGAAGCCATGGCTGAATACACCCACAAACGGATCCGGGCAGAGCTTGGTTTTGCGGCGGAAGATGATCGTGACATGGAGAAAATGCTCTCCCAGTCCTATCGTGGGTCACGCTATTCCTTCGGCTATCCTGCCTGTCCCCGCCTTGAGGATCAGGAACCAATCCTGCGCCTTCTGGATGCCGAGCGCGTCGGGATTTCCCTGTCTGACGGGTTCCAGCTTCATCCTGAGCAGTCAACGTCTGCTCTCGTGGTGCTGAATCCGCGCGCCAAATACTTCACTGTCTGACTCAACGGAGAACCACGGTCATGGCATCACAGCAAATCGGCGGGCTTCTTGCCCAGCTTCGACTCATCAACGGTGAACGTGGCTTCTTCGCCAACTTTTTTGGCCTCTTCTGCGTGGCGTGTCTTTTGGGACTGGCCAACATGTTCAGCCGCTCTGTCCTGCACGCAGATATGGGTTGGCTGCTCAAACCACTCATGGTGGTCATGGCCCTGTATTTCTTTCTTCCCTATCTCCTGTTGCTCATCATTGACAGACGCAGCACCAACTAACGTTCATTCACCCTACACTTCCAAAAAGACGCCCCAATATGGGGCGTTTTTCTTATCTGCACTCCGTGAGACTGCCGCATATAGATTGTCTTTTCAGTCATCGGATTTATAATAATTTTACAAAATTAAAGATTTTCCATTTCGGATATTCCATGACAGTTCTTTCCCCCTCCGCAGAAGAACGCCTGCACACTGTTCTCTCCCGGCTTGAAACACGGCTGGGCAGCCAGATCAGCAGGGCCCCTTCGGTGCTGGAAGAACATAGTCACGGTGAAGCCATGGAGGCAGCTCGCCTGCCCGGAGCCGTCATCTTCGCTGAGAGCACGGACGATGTTTCAACCGTTCTGAAGGAATGTCATGCCTCCCGCGTTCCTTTAGTCGCGTTTGGTGCTGGCACTTCTGTTGAAGGGCATGTTACGCCGCCAGAACACGCCATCAGCCTCGATCTCTCCAGCATGACCGGCATTGTGGAGATGAACCCGGACGACCTGGATTGCCGCGTACAGGCGGGCCTCACCCGACAGGCTCTCAACACACAGATCCGCGATACCGGACTTTTCTTCCCCGTCGATCCGGGCGGTGAAGCTACTCTGGGCGGCATGTGCGCGACCCGCGCTTCCGGAACGGCAGCCGTGCGCTACGGCACGATGAAGGAAAACGTGCTGGGTCTGACTGTCGTGCTTGCAACAGGCGAAGTGATCCGAACCGGAGGGCGCGTCCGGAAGTCTTCCACTGGTTATGATCTGACGTCCCTCTTCATCGGCTCTGAAGGCACGCTCGGGATTATTACGGAAATCCAGCTCAAGCTGCATGGCCGCCCTGACACCCTCTCCGCTGCAGTTTGCCAATTTAAATCTTTGAACGATGCTGTTCAGACTGCAATGGAAATCATCCAATGCGGCATTCCGATTAACCGTGTGGAATTAATGGATAGTGTTCAGATGGATGCATCCATCCGATACTCCAAACTGACCGGCTATCGCCCCCTGACAACGTTATTTTTTGAATTTGCTGGCGCGCCTGCAGCCGTACAGGAACAGGTTACCGCAACCCAGGAGATCGCTCTCGCAAACAATGGGCTTGGTTTTGCCTGGGCCGAGAGCGCGGAAGACCGGGCACGTCTGTGGAAAGCGCGCCATGATGCCTACTGGGCCGCAAAGGCCATCGATCCAACCGCCCGGGTCATCTCAACAGATTGCATTGTTCCAATCTCACGGCTGGGGGAGCTGATTGCCGGTGTCTCAAGCGACATTGCCGCATCCGGTCTTAGGGCCCCTCTTCTGGGCCACGTCGGAGACGGAAATTTCCATACGCTCATCATCACCGAACATTCCCCGGAAGGGTATGCTCAAGCGCTGGACCTAGACCGGAAAATTGTCGGTCGGGCCCTGGCTCTCGGGGGTTCCTGTAGTGGCGAGCACGGTGTTGGACTGGGGAAACTGGAGTTTTTGGCTCAGGAGCACGGTGAGGGCTCACTCGGTGTCATGCGTGCGCTGAAGAATACGATGGACCCTCACCATATTCTCAATCCGGGAAAGCTGCTTCCCAACGGGCCCGTTTATCGGGGATAACACCACCCTTCTGATATTCTGCTTTTACGGACCCTGCCTGCAATGTCTTCAGCTTCTGCCGCGTTCCCGGATGTCGTTCTGATTGGAGGCGGCATCATGAGCGCAACTTTCGCCGCCCTCCTGAAAGAACTGTCCCCCGAACTCTCCATTACGCTGTTTGAAACACTGGAACAGTGTGGGCAGGAAAGTTCAAAGGCCTGGAACAATGCTGGAACCGGGCACGCAGGAAACTGTGAACTGAATTACACGCCGCAGCGTGCAGATGGCAGCGTGGATATTTCCAAGGCTCTGGCGGTCAACACCGAGTTCGATATCTCCCGCCAGCTCTGGGCGCACTGGGTGCGGACGGGCCGCATTGCAGATCCGGGCACATTCATTCATGCCTGCCCTCATGTCAGCCTTGTCTGGGGTGAAGCTGATGTTGCTTTTCTTAAAGCGCGCTACACCGCCATGGCCAACCACCACTGCTTTGACGGAATGGAATATAGCGAAGATCCTGCTGTCATTGCGAGTTGGGCCCCTCTTGCGATGGAAGGTCGGGATCTGTCTATTCCTGTGGCGGCCACCCGCATTAAAAGCGGGACGGATGTCGATTTCGGGGCTTTGACCAGAAGCCTTCTCTCTGGCTTGCAGACCGCCCCCGGCTTCCACAGCTTTTATCGTCATCGCGTGACGGACCTGACCAAAACAACCGATGGTCGTTGGCGTGTCACTGCCGTCAATATGCAAACGGGGGCGCACAGGACTGTCCTGACGCGGTTTGTCTTTATCGGCGCAGGTGGTGCAGCACTGCCCCTCCTTCAGAAATCCGGTATTCCTGAAGCACGCCGATACGCAGGCTTCCCAGTGAGCGGCTTGTGGCTGCAATGCACCAACCCTGCCATCACGCAGCACCATCATGCGAAAGTTTATGGAAAAGCGCCCGTCGGATCTCCGCCGATGTCTGTCCCACACCTAGATACGCGGGTGATCGACGGGAAATCCTGCCTTCTTTTTGGTCCGTATGCGGGGTTTTCCACCAAATTTCTTAAGAGCGGCTCTTGGAGGGACTATTTCCACTCCTTGAACAGCAGCAACATCATTCCCGCCATGACCGCAGGCAAAGATAATCTGTCGCTTTTGAACTATCTGGTGCGCGAAGTAACACAAAGCGACCACAAGCGCTTCCAGTCCCTTCTGAACTTCTATCCGCAGGCTGATGAAAGCCAGTGGACGAAAATTGTGGCCGGGCAGCGTGTTCAGATCATCAAGCCGGACAAAGGCCTTCATGGTGTCCTGCGCTTCGGCACAGAGCTGGTCCGCAGTTCCGATCAGTCGCTTGTTGCAATTCTCGGTGCATCGCCGGGGGCATCCATCGCAGCCTCAGTAGCGCTGCAAGTCGTGGAAAAATGCTTTCCTCAGAAGATTTCTTCAAATGAGTGGCTGCCACGTCTTAAAGAGATTTTCCCCGCCTATGGGGTGGATCTGAAACAGAACGCTACCCTTTGCCGCGAATTACGTACGAGCACCGCTGCTACCTTGGATATTGATGCCTGAGTGCGTCTAAAATTGTAGAAAAGCATTCATCCGTTGTGTATACACAACATTGATGCATAACCGTATTGCTCTCTTCCGGGCTGAACGAGGTCTTTCGCGTAAAGACCTCGCTGAAGCCGTAAAGGTTAACCCCCAGACGATCGGCTATCTGGAACGCGGCGATTACAAACCCAGTCTGGAACTCGCGATGAAGATCTGTGCGGTTCTGAAAGCAGAGGTCGAAATGGTTTTCTCTCTGACGCCATTTGATTCACTGGTCGCACAGATGCGCAAGCGTATGGAGGCTGGAAAGCAGTGACATTCTCTCCTCGCCCCACTGACAAATTTTTCAGCGTCATGGACAATGTAGCCAATATCGTTGGCCGTCCTGTTTTCTGGCTTGGGGGACTGTTTCCAGACGGGACACCCGTGTCACCGACAAGCACAATTCCCCTCTGGAAACCTGTCACGATTGCAGTCTGCGCGACCATACTTTTTCCAAGCGCAATATTCCTGCTGAGCCCCGGCTGGATGATGTCAGTATTCTTCATCAGCGGAACGTTTCTTTTAAATATTTGCGCCCGGATAAAACTGCAGCATCCTTTATACAAACTGAGTGCTTGGGACAGGGATGAACGAGAGCAGCAAACCATCCTGATATGCCGAAACTCTGCCCTCATCGTGATGAGTGCAGGAGCTGTCATTATGCCTCTGTTACTGGCTTTTACGCTCATTCATGACCAGTTTCAGCTGAGCCAATTGAAAACGATCAGTCTCATTACTCAAGCTTTCCTCTGCCTGAATTATCTTGTGACCCTCGCGTCGGCAGCACAAATTGGCACATTGGCCTGGCTGGAACGCGATCAGCCATCATCACCGGATGCCGCCTGAAATTCCAATTTTTCCTGTCCAGCCCAAAACATAAAAAAGGCCGGCCTTCGTCCCCCGACGAATAGACCGGCCATATCAAGCAGACCTGAAGAGCGGTCAGGCTGCCTGAACTGTATCAACCTTTGGCTTATTGGCGCGCACTGGGGCAGCACTCGCTGCATGTGGCGTCAGGGTGCGCTGAACTGCATTCTGCCAGCCGTCCAGCATGATGCGACGCTGTGCAGGATCCATACGCGGAGAGAACAGACGTTCCTGAGCCCAGGTTGCCGCAACTTCTTCCAGGCTGCCCCAGACACCAACATACAACCCGGCAAGGAAAGCAGCGCCAACGGCCGTGGTCTCAACGTTTACAGGGCGCTCCACATCGGCCTTGAGCATGCTGGCGAGGAACTGGGCAAACCAGTCGTTAGCGGCCATGCCACCGTCAATACGCAACGTCTTGGCCCGCATCGCACCGTCCTGACGCATGGCGTGAACGAGGTCATAGGTCTGATACGCAACAGATTCCAGCATCGCACGGGCAATGTGTGCCTGCGTCGAGCCCAGCGTGAGACCACAGATCATGCCGCGTGCTTCAGGATCCCAATGTGGCGCGCCAAGCCCAACAAAAGCTGGCACCATGTAAACGCCATGGCTGTCCGGAATACGGGTTGCCATATCATCGGTCTGTGACGCATGCGTGATAAGTTGCAGACCATCACGCAGCCACTTGATACCGGCACCCGCGACGAAGATGGATCCTTCGAGAGCATAGGTCGTCTTGTTGCCAATCCGGTAACCAATGGTCGTCAGCAGACGGTTATTGGACTGAATTGGCTTCTCGCCTGTGTTCAGGAGCATGAAGCAGCCCGTACCATAGGTCGCTTTTGCCATGCCTTCTTCAAAACAGGCCTGCCCGATGAGAGCAGCATGCTGGTCACCCGCCATACCACCGATCACGATGGACTCACCGAACAGGTCAGGCTCTGTTTTGCCAAACAGGCCGCTATTGTCCTGGACTTCAGGCAGAAGCGCACGAGGCACATTGAACAGGTTCAGCAGTTCATCATCCCATTGCAGGGTGTGAATGTTGAACAGTGAGGTGCGGCAGGCATTCGTGATGTCTGTTGCATGGCGTTTGCCACCCGTCAGACGCCATAGAAGGAAGCTGTCGATTGTGCCCGCGGCCAGTTCCCCTGCTTCAGCACGCTTGCGGGCACCTGAAACGTTATCAAGAAGCCAGGCAATCTTGCTTGCTGAGAAATAGGGGTCCAGCAGAAGGCCCGTCTTATCACGAACAATTTCTTCGGCGCCCTGCTCACGCAGGCGATTGCATTCCTGAGCCGTCCGGCGATCCTGCCAGACAAGCGCATTATGAATGGGCTTGCCGGTCTTGCGGTCCCAGACCACGACTGTTTCGCGCTGATTGGTAATGCCGATCACAGCAATCCGCCCAACACCACCAGCCGTGGAAATCGCTTCACGCGCCGTCTCGAGAACGTCTTCCCAGATATCTTCCACGTCATGCTCGACCCAACCCAGCTCAGGATAGTGCTGGGGGAATTCGCTACGTGAAATGGACACGGCGCGGGCATTGCTGTCGAAAACAATACTGCGGGTCGATGTCGTGCCCTGATCGATCGCGAGAATGTAGTCTTTCTTTGCCATGCTACTTACTCCGGAAACGGACAGATCAAGAGACCTTGTCGATGACGGGACCTGTTGAGGCAGGTACGGAAGGGTTCGAAACGACGAGCACAGGCTCGGCTAGGTTTAGCGCTTCAGATGATGGCGCAGATGCTACCACAGAAATCCGAGGCATGAAGGGGCGAAGACCATACTGGTAAATCGCGGCACCAATCGGACCACCGACCATTGGCGCTGCAATTGGCACCCACCAATAGTTGGACGGAGCCGGAATGGCAGCCTGCCCCCACCCTGCAAAGAAGCAGAACAGGCGTGGACCAAAGTCACGAGCCGGATTGATGGCCCAGGCTTCCAGATACCCGGCAGACGCACCAATAATAGCAACGAGAAGACCAATGATCAGCGCACCGGAATTCGCCTGCGGAGCCTGCGTATTGTACTGGCAGGTCACGGCGAAAATACCGAACACCAGAATACCGGTCAGAACAGCCTCATCCCAGAACGCATGAGCGACGCTGATGAAATCGCCCGGATGCGTGAAGAACACGCCAGCAGAGCCGCCATCCAGTGCACGCGTCAGACCATGAGCCGCATTGTAGTGGTCAATGACCGGCACATAGAGCGAGTACACGAGTGCCGCGCCCGCCAGGCCACCCAGAACCTGAGCCCCGATATAGGGTACAACCTTCTTCCATGAGAACCCACGGAAGAGCGCAAGTGAGAGCGTCACAGCCGGGTTGGCGTGCGTGCCGCTGACTGCCCCGGTCGCGTAAATCGCAACTGTAACGGACAGCCCCCAGACGATACAGACGCCCCAGTAGGCCGTCTTGTACGGGCTGGGATCGTAAAGCGAATACATGGCAGCGACGCCATCTCCGAAGAGAATGATGATGGCGACAGCAAAGAACTCAGCAAGGAGTTCACCAAGGTAGCGTTTATTCTCTGACATGACCGGATGTCCGACATGAGAATTGAAGGAAAGATCAGGCGACGTCCTGCCGCCATGTTCCGGAGGTCTCGGAGCCAGCCGAACGTTCTGTCCCGGCACGCTCCTCGATATAGGTCTGGAGTGCGGCTTTCTCGGCATCGGTCATGAACAGACCCAGCTTCGAGCGGCGCCACAGCACGTCCTGCGCAGACCGTGCCCATTCGTTGTCGATCAGATAATCGACTTCGCGCGCACTCAGTGTCTTGCCGAACCACTGCCCCATATCGGCTTCTGCCTGCGTAGCGATATCAAACGCCCGCAAACCGTAATTCCGCATGAGCCGCCACGCTGTGTAAGGGGCCAGATGAGGCGCATACGCCTGCAGCTTCGCCACCTGGCGGTCAAAATCAGCCGGTGCAAAATCACCACCAGGCAGTGGCGTCTCAGCAGTCCAGGATGGGCCGCCCAGCACAGGAAGATGTGGAACCAGCTTCTCAAGTGCATGCTCGGCCAGCTTGCGGAACGTCGTAATCTTGCCGCCAAAAACAGACAGGATCGGTGCTCCAGACGCATCAACATCCAGCACATAGTCACGCGTTACAGCGGACGCATTGCCAGAGTTGTCATCATAAAGCGGACGAACACCGGCATACGTCCAGACCACATCATCCGGGCTGACTGGCTTCTGGAAATAGCGGCTGACGCTCTCGCAAAGATACTTGATTTCATCTGCCGAGATTTCAACCTTGCCAGGGTCCTGCTCCCACGGAACGTCCGTCGTGCCGATGAGCGTGAAATCCTGCTCGTACGGGATCGCGAAGACAATCCGCTTATCAGGATTTTGCAGAATATAAGCCTGCTTGCTCTCGAACAGGCGCGGCACCACAATGTGGCTTCCCTTGACGAGACGCACCTTGTTACGGCTTTGCACGCCAACACGATCCTGAAGAAGCTCTGCGACCCATGGTCCAGCTGCATTCACAATGGTCTTGGCCTGAACCGTCCGTTCTTCACCACTGTCGCGGTCAAGAAGCGTTGCGGTCCAGAGCTGTGGCCCGCGCTCAGCTTTCACAAGTTTGGTGCGCGTGTTGATGGAGGCCCCCAGACGGGTGGCATCCATGGCATTGAGCACAACCAGACGGCTATCCTGGACCCAGCCATCGGAATATTCGAACCCACGCACGTATTCGCTCTTGAGCGGGCGCCCTGTCACGTCCGTACGGAGGTTCACCGCGCGCGTTTTCGGCAACGTCATGGTCGTGCAGAGGTGATCATACAGGAACAGGCCTGTCCGTAGCAGCCAGGCAGGACGCAGCATCTTGGAGTGCGGCAGAACAAAACGCATCGGCCAGATGATGTGCGGCGCAATCTTTAACAGACGCTCACGCTCAATCAGAGCCTCACGCACCAGCCGGAACTCGTAATATTCCAGATACCGCAGACCACCGTGGATCAGCTTGGTGCTGGCAGAAGACGTATGGCTTGCAAGGTCATCCTGCTCGACAAGGATAACCTTCGCACCACGGCCTGCGGCATCACGGGCAATGCCGCAGCCGTTGATGCCCCCACCGACCACAAGCACGTCATAAGGCGCGCTCTGCGGACTTGAAGGCGAAACTTCACGAATCGATGACATAACAATCTCCTGCCACCACGCTCCAAAACGAGCATCTGATGTTCGTTTTCGCGCATATTGAACGATAAAGTAAAGAGGGATCTTCGGTTTATAACAGATTAGTGTTCTTTTTTTCGCGCACTACTGTGATGTTTGAGCGATATGTAGCGTCACGTTTGCCGCGTCCAGAAGCGCCTGAAATGCGTCCGAGACGGGGCGATCGGTAATCAGATCATCAATATCTGCCAGTCCACCCACGCGCCCCATGGGCTGCCGACTGAATTTTGTATGATCTGCCAGCAGCAGAACACGGCGAGAATTTCGGATAATCGTACGGGCACACTGAATTTCATTCAGGTCGAAATCCAGCAGTGTCCCGTCATCTGCGATACCGCTGATACCGATGACGCCGAACTCTGTCCGAAAAGAATCCAGGGTCTCAATCGCAGCAGAACCCAGAATTGCCCCGTCCTTAGGACGAAGCTCTCCGGCCGTGATCACGGTTCTAAAATCAGGTCTTCCGGAAATAAGAGACGCAACATGGAGGTTGTTAGTCACGACCCGCAGGTCACGATGTCCACCCAGAGACCGGGCGAAAGCCTCGGTTGTCGTACCAATATTAATAAACAGGGACGAACGGTCAGGAATAAGAGACGCCGCGCAATGGCCAATCGCATCCTTGGCTTTCAGGTTCAGAATCTGCCGTTCATTGTAGGCGATATTTTCAATGGTGGAGTTCGGTGTTGCTCCACCATGATGTCGGGTCAGAAGCCCCTGCTCTGCCAGAAACCCAATATCCCGCCGAATGGTTTGAACCGCCACATCAAACTGCTGTGCCATGTCCTCGTTCGACACATAGCCCTGACTGCGAACCAGTCGGATGATCTGTTCCTGACGAGGGTTAATCCTGATGGTGGGGTTGCTCATGCACACTGACCTGAAATGATTTCCAGGACAGTGTGACAACACGAACAAAAACGCGCAATCACGAACTTTGTCAGCGACAGACCCCGTGACGCTTTTTAATCACTCCACCATCAAAGACATCTTAGATTTCGATATTTTGAAGAACTTTGAAGCCTTCAAAGACTGGCGGCCCCACGGTCAACACTTTGCCTTGTCCGGCGCCAGCATGAGCAGCACGGAACTGCTCAGACTGTGTCCAACCAACAAAGGCCTCATAAGATTCCCAGACCGTATGAGACGCATAAAGAATATGATCTTCTTTGGCTGGTCCCTGCAGGAATTGAAAACTGACAAATCCCGGGACTGTCTTCAGCAGGACTTCCCGCTCCAGCCAGCGCTGCCGAAAAGCATCTTCACTATCAGGCCGTACCTTGAAGCGATTCATTGCAATATACATGGTGTCTCTCTCTTGTTGATATCTTCCGGCATGACGAGGTCATGCGGAACAACGAACGGACGCCCCGTGCTGCAATGTTGATGAATGCAGCCATCAGGAATCCCAAAAACGTCGTGGAGGAGTTCAGAAGTCAGGATGTCACGGGGGAGACCGTGTGACTGTATCCGCCCCTGATGCATGACGACGATACGATCGGCACAGGCCGCAGCCCAGTTCAGATCATGCAGAACCAGCAACACGCTTCCACCATGCGCCGCATGCATCTTTGCAATCTGAAGAATGAGGCGCTGCCGTGCCATATCCTGTGCCGACAAAGGTTCATCCAGCAACAGACAGCCGGGCGCACCGTTCCGGGCTGCGGCCTCAAGCTGTGCCAGCACTCGCGCAAGGTGAACGCGCTGCCTTTCTCCGCCGGATAGCGTCATAATGTCGCGTTCCATGAACGATGACAGCCCGACGCGATCCAGCGTGTCCTGTGCAATCGCGACACGCTCAGCCATCGGGCAGCCCTGCCCCGAAATAGCTGTCCCCATAAGAACCAGTTCCAGCGACGTGAAGCGCGCGCGCATCGGACACTCCTGGGGCAAGAGTGCCCGGCGGCGAGAAAGTTCGCCCGCAGAAAGCGATCCAATTTTTGAGCCATCAAAGCGGATCTCACCGCCATGCAGCGGCATCAAGCCGCATGCAAGCTTCAGGAGCGTACTTTTGCCCGCGCCGTTAGGCCCTACAACAGCAACGATTTCTCCGGCCGCGAGCGCCAGATCAAGATTGTGAACAATCTCACGACCACCCGCTCTGGCTGAGGCGTTCTGAATTTCCAGTGTCATGATGGAATGTCCGCTCCATGAATACGGCTCAAGAGCCAGACAAAGACCGGGGTCCCGAGTGCTGCGGTAATTATGCCAACAGGCAGTTCCGCAGGAGCCGCAACCAGTCTGGCAATCGTATCAGCCGCAGTGAGAAGAATAGCCCCAAGAAGAGCGCTCCCAGGCAGAACCAGACGGTGGTCTGGACCGGTGACCAACCTCACAAGGTGAGGAACCACAACGCCGACAAACCCAATAGCGCCCACAAACGCGACTACCGGCCCAACGGACGCAGCCACCCCCAGCATTGCGAGCCGTTTCGTCCGCTCGACAGGATACCCCATCAAAGCAGCATCCGCCTCACCCAGAAGCATGGCGTTCAGAGGAACAGCGAGACGTGTCGCAACCACGCCTGCAAGGACAAGAAATGGCGAGAGCAGGCCAATACGTTCCCAATTTGCCCCTGAGAAACTCCCAAGAGTCCAGAACGTCAGATCTCGCAGCGCCGTGTCGTTGGCGCGAAAAATGAGAATGCCCGTCAATGCACCAGAAAAAGCTCCGAACGCGACGCCAGCCAACAGAACAGTCGTGACAGAGGTGATGCCAGCGCGGGTCGCAAAGACGTAAAGAAGGAGTGTGACGAGAAAGCTGCCCAGCATTCCAGCCAAAGGCACGGCCCAGCCGTTTAGAAACCCTGACTGAGCCATATCAACGCCTAAGACGATGACGCATGAAGCAGCCAGAGCCGCCCCGGAAGACACGCCAATCAACCCCGGATCAGCCAATGGATTTCGAAAAAGCCCCTGCATCGTTGCACCCGCAGCCCCCAAAGCTGCACCTGCCATCGCGGCGAGCACGACACGTGGCGCACGAATATGCGCGATCACCATCCAGGCCAGATTTCTGGTCGCAACGTCAGGTGCATGCAGGAGCGTACCAATGCCTGCCCCGCTTGCACCAACCTCGACTGCGACCAGCATGACAAGAATTAGCAGCGGCAGAAGCGATAGTAAGATCCAGCCCGCATGCACGCGCATTGCCCTCACGCAGGATGCTCCGCTTTCGCCATCAGTCGTGCCAGATCCAGCGCCGCTTCGGGCGTTCTCGGACCAAATCCCAGAAGGCGCTCCCCTTCCATTCCCACAATGGCTTTTTTCTGCCCCGCTGGCGTCAAACTGAATCCGGGATCGCTCAAGAGAGCTTTGCGGATATCCTCGCCCCCTTGGTTCATTGTGAGAATGATATCGGGCTTCAGGGTTACAAGGGATTCCGTGTTCAGAAGCTTGTAGCCCTGCAGATCCGCCCCAACGTTGACGCCTCCTGCAAGCCGGATAACGGCATCGGCAGCCGTGCCACGCCCGGCCGCGAGCGGACGGTTATTCGTCATTCGCATAACAAACAGGACGCGCGGTGACGCAGCATGTGTGTCGCGCCAGTCTTTAAGAGCAGAAAACTTCTGCTGAATATCCTGAGCAAGCTGCGTGCCCGCCTGCTCACGGTTCACAACTTTTGCCAGAAACTGCGTCCGGCCAATAATAGCATCGGGCGAAGGCGTTGAATCTACGAACACAGTCGGAATACCTGACGCCACCAACTGAGACATGGCATCGGCCGGGCCTGCTGCGTCCATCGCAAGAATGAGATCCGGCTTTACGGATAACACCCCTTCCGAGGAGATGGCCCGCATATAGCCCAGAGATTTTTTATCTTTCAGTGCGGCTTCCGGCCAGGTCGAAGTCGTATCAACGGCGACAATTTGATCGGCTGCTCCAAGACGATAAAGCGTCTCGGTGATTGTTCCCCCAATGCAGGCAATTCTGGAAGCGGCTCCCAGAACAACCTGACGACCGCGACTGTCCGTCACCGTCCGGGTTGCTGCATGCAGGCAAGATGGCGTCAAAGCACTGGCACAAACCAATGCAAGAAAATAGCGGCGTTCCAATCCTGATTTATTCATCGCCCCTGCCCTTCTCTTATCAGCAGACATTCGCCGCCGAAAAAATACGATATCATGCAATCAAAAGTCATTCTCATTTAAAGACTAACTCTTTCATTCTGACTGGCGGAGAAAATCTCCTCCGAATTCAGAGCGGCCATCTGATCCAGACAGCTGGAGAAGCGGCCAAAAGCCTCCTCAGCAGCCGAAACACACATTGCCCGATCCAGATCAGCGCTATCGATCGCCGCCTTAAACGTTTTCCACGACAGGCCCCGACCTTCAGGTGCAGGAGCCAGATGCCGCGCCCCGAAACTTTCTGTCAGCCCAAGAGACATTGCCATCTTGGACAGGATATTTGCGCCCAGCTTCGATCCTTCAGCAACGTATAGCCAACCTACGGCAACCGAAGGGTTGAACGGAATCACGTTCCCACGATGCGCCATTGGGGCCGCCAGACCCAGATCACGCATGTCAGCTTCCACCCAGGGAAACCGGTTGCGTGTCTCAAGATCGGGAAGAAGATTTCGTAACATTTCGTTTTCGTAAATATTTGTCATATCTCTCAGGAAGACATACTGAGACAGAAGAAAGATCCGATACCCGTCCAGACTGGAAAAAATTCCCATGGACATGATCTTGTGATCGGTCCGGTCATGAATGGATTTTGTCTTTTCCCGTAGCGCCAGGGAAAGCGTATTGTCGGTGAAAAACGCGCTCATATCCGCCATTTCTCCTTTTAATCTCAGCTTAAATGAATGCCTGAACTGTTGGCTCTCTTCCCCACAGGAAAGAGTCGACGCGGGCTCTGTGTGGCATATTCATCCACCCGCTTCAATGAAAATGAGAATCACTATCATTTAGATTGACGCCATGAAATTCCATCGCCATTAGATGCGAACAATTCTCATTTAAGGGTGTAAATTTCCATGAGCAGGCAAAGCGCTCGTCCAACACGTTTTCTGCGACAGTCCATGCTGGCAACGTCTGCGCTCGTCTGCATTTTTGCAGCTTTATCATCTGCTCAAGCCCAGACGAGCAAAGACTCTGAGAAAGTCACTGATGCAAAAACAGACGGCATCCCAGCACATACTGGGGCAGCTCCTACAGTTCAGCTCAAGCCCCTCCACGTTAGAGGGCAGGCTGCTGCAGACATCATTGATTCCATGAAGGTTGATCCGGATGCGGACTATAGTGCTGTCGGAAAGCCACGTGTCATGACTACAACGACCACGCTCAAAACCCTTCAGTCCCGCATGATTGACAGCATTTCGGACTATGCTCGTCGCGTGGACGCGGGAGTGAATTACAACAATAACAATCTCAGCATTAATATGCGTGGGCTGGATCAAAACCGCATTCTCACCACCATAGACGGCATTCGAACAATCTGGGCGAATGACGGCGCACGTGGTGTCAGTGGGGGTGTTTCGTCCTATGATTTCAATTCTCTTGGCTCGATCGACATCGTCAAAAACGCGAACTCTGGCTTTTTCGGAACAGGTGCGCTCGGCGGCGTTGTTTCACTCAAGACACTTGACCCGGAAGACCTTCTGACAGGCAACAAAGCCTACGGCGGCCTGACCAAACTGACATATGATGGGTCCAGCGAGAGCGGATATCTCAATCAGGCCCTTGCTGGACGTTACCATAATACAATGATTTTAGTTCAGGGCGGCTACCAGACTGGCAGCCAAACCGGAAATATGGGCGGCACAGGCGGCGTTGGGTCCACACGATCAGACAAAGATCCTGCTTCCTACACGCAAGGAAACTTCTTGGGTAAAATTCACCAATACGTGGAAGGCGGTCATCGCTTCGGCTTGACCGGTGAAGTATTTGATCGAAATTATAACGAAAATACCCTGAGCAGTATTAGCTCAACATACAGCCGCTATCACACACTCGAAGAAAGCAAGCGCACGCGCGTTTCCGGAAGCTACGATTATAAATCGGAAAAACCGACAGCCTTTATCAGCGAAGCGCATCTCATTGCTTATTGGCAGAAGGTCAATTCAATCACAGATACAGCCGCCAATCGTCTGACATCGCCCATTGGCGAATATGATCGGGACAGTAACCTCGCTGTTCAGTCCTATGGAACGACGGGCTCAATCACGTCCAATGTTTTCACCGGCCCATTTCATCATGTGATTACCCTTGGCGGAGAAGCGTACATCACGGATACAAGCCAGTATGCTGCTGGTCTCGATAATTGCACGGCACAGGTCTATGCGTGCAGCTTCTTGCATGTAAACCAGTCTGATATGCCCGACGTTCACGGAACTGACCTCGGGGCAATTGTTCAGGATCGTATTGGTTTCGGGAAAATGGAATGGCTGCATATCACACCAGGCTTCCGCTTCGATCACTACAGACGTAGCCCGCAGGACACGCCCAGCTACACCAAAAATGCAGCGTATGAAGGCACACCAAACGGAGCCAGTGGCTCGCATTATTCCCCGAAGGTTCTGGTCGAAGCTCGGGTCCTGAAAAACCTCACACTTTACGGGCAATACTCCCAGGCCTTCCGTGCTCCGTCTGCGACAGAAATGTATCTGACCTATGGTGGTACAGGCAGCTACGTCTCAATCGGAAATCAGAACCTCAAACCGGAAACCAGTCGTGGCTGGGAAGTTGGCGCGCGATATGGAGATTCCAAACGAGGTGCCACAGTTTCGTTCTTCGATAATTACTATCACAATTTCATCGATACGATCACAACAACGGCGGCAGCAGCTGGCATCGGCGGATACTACCCGTTCGGTGTTTTCGAATACGTTAACCGCCAGCATGTCCGTATTTACGGCGTAGAAGCACGCGCTAACTGGACTTTCGCCAATTACTGGCAGGTATGGACGTCCCTTGCGTATTCTGATGGTCAGGATACCGATGAACATGTGCACCTGAACTCCGTTGCACCATTCCGCGGAATTGTGGGCGTTGCCTATAACCGAGAGCACTGGGGCGCGAATTTCTCCACAACATTCGCGGCGGCGCGTAACAAGGTGCAGAACATGGCGTCTAATGTGAATAAGACACCGGGTTATGCACTCTTCGATTTAACGGGTTGGTACTCACCGAAATTCTTCCCGAACCTCCGTGTTCAGGCGGGAATGTATAATATGTTCAACAAGCGTTATTATAATGCCCTGGATGTGCCTGACAGCATCAGTGTTCCCAAGTCCTATTACACACAGCCTGGCCGTAGCTTCAAAGTCACGACGCTTATCAATTTCTAAACGTCAGAAACCCGTCCTGAAGCACCGTGACGCACGCCAGAACACGTCACGGTCCTTCAAAAAAAACCAAGGGTCTCGCACCCAACCCCAGCTTTCACTGTTCGCAGTACCTTACGACTGGAAAGCTGGATTTCAGTTAACGTCCCGTCATCTTCATTTGCGACAAGCACAGTTGTTCCGTCTGGACGGAAAGCAGCGTCCATTGGCTTCTGCCCCACAGGAACGGGGTACTGGTCCCACTGTGGCAGACTGATCAATGTCACAATCGGCTCGAAATCTCCGATAACCAGAAGCCATTTTCCATCGGGACTAACCCGCACAACCTGCGCACTTTTACGATGATGCTTCAGTTCAACTTCCTGACGCAGTTCTCCAGCATCCACATCCATAAGAAATAAGGTTGGTTTGAGCGCATTACTGACCACCAGGAATTTTTCATCCGGCAGATGATCGATGCCAGCAGACGGCGCGGGCAGAACGATCGTGCGCCTGACGCTGTCATCACCAATACGAAGAACGGTGAGTGTCGCATCTTCTTCGTTTTCGGTGACGATCAGCTTACGCTGCGGCAGAACAGTAAGCCTGTGTGCATTCCGAGAAAATGCCTGCAGGATATGGGTAACTCTTTTCGTCTCGGGATCAATCACCGCCACAGCAGAACTGTTCTCACAGCAAACGTAAAGTAACCCGTCCGGCCCAAACCGTAATGTATGCGGTGACTCAAGGGGTGTCAGATCAATGTCTGAAATTCTGGTTCTGGCATACAGATCTATAACGGAAACAAAATGGTTTGGTATGGGATTGTTGCCGTGAAAACCATTCCCATACGCTGGAACAAATGCAAGCCCGCGCGTCTCATCTATAGCCAGCTCATGCGGGAGACTTGGCATCCCCCCAATATGATCCAGCACTTCAAGCGTTGTAGGATGCAGGAAAAGAAGCTGTGCCCCCTTCTTGTCCACAACAATTAGCCCACTGCAATGACTAAGGGTCATAGGACTGTCCTTGCTCTTATTTGTGTCAGATTACTCCCGATATAAAACAATATAAGAGGTCTTTAGTTTTGAATGGTCTGGTCAGGATGCTGTCACAAAAATGCCAGCCCTAATAAAAACCCAGACCAAGTGTTTGGCAAAAAACACGTCAGAAAGAACTAACAGCCGACAATTCTTCTGAACTCAAAAAAAAACAGTTTCAGGCCATCATTGCCATGGGCATGTCAGCTGACGGAATGTCTGCGATATGCAATTTGACACCTGCCCCCATCATTCTGTCAGCGATCTCTCCAGAGAGACCTGAGTCCGTAATAACGGCATCAAAATCCGTCAGGTTTGCCAGATGATTTAGCGCGCTAATTCCAAATTTTCGACTATCCACCATTAAAACGCGGCGATCAGCCATGTTCATGAGCGCACTCTTGGCTTTGATCAGATCTTCGTCCTGATGATAGGCAGAAAGACCGTGAATAGCCGAGGTAGACATGAATAATGTGTTAATCCGAAGCGACGTAACGCTGCGTTCACATAAAACGCCGAGGAATGCATCGAATGTTGGATTGTAACGCCCACCCAGTGCAATCAGGCTGATGTCACGAGACCGTCCGATCTTCGTACTGATCCCAAGACTGTTCGTCACGACTGTAAGCTGACCGATTGCTGTCAGGCGTTCGGATAGAAAGCGCGATGTTGTGGAGTCATCCAAGGCAATCGTATCGCCCTCTTCGATTAAGCCAGCAGCAATCGCTGTAATACCAAGCTTTTCCTGCACAGCCTGTCGAGCACGAAGCATGATGCTGCTTGCTGCCACAGCATTCGAAAGCGTCGTAACGCTTTCACCAACTTTACGGATCAGTCCCTGTGTCGCAAGCGCGTGCAGGTCACGGTTCATGGCTGCACGGGTCATGGTGAACTGAACAAGCAGATCCTGGATCAGAACACAGCCATGCGCCGTAACGTAATCCAGAACGGCTTGACGCCGTGCGGACAAAGCACGGCTTCCATGAAGGATATCGGGCATCATGCAGGTGCTCTTTCCTCGATCACACGATCAATCAGCTTCTCGAAGTCTGGAACGGACCAGCCTGCGCGCCCTACAAATACGCCATCCACATTTGGCTGGCTCACGTAGCTGCGGGCATTATCCTGCGTAACACTTCCGCCGTAGAGCAGCGGTACGCGATCGCCGATATCCTTGCCGGCGATCTTACACAGAACAGCCCGCAATCCGGCATGGACTTTTGCAACACAATCGGTGTCGGCGGCGCGCCCGCCTGCACCGATGGCCCATACCGGTTCGTAAGCAATCAGAATATTTGGAAGGTCTGCATGTGCCACGTCATGCAGCGCAATTTTGAGCTGACGGGAGAGTGTCTCTGCCGTAACGCCAAAATCATACTCTTCGAGGCTCTCGCCAATGCAAAGCAAAGGACGCAAGCCATGACGAAGGGCCGCGGACATCTTGCGACTGACAGTCCAGTCTGTTTCCGCAAAATGCTGCCGACGCTCCGAATGGCCGATCAGTACGATATCTGCACCGCACTCTTTCACCATCCCGGGGGAAATTTCACCCGTCCAGGAGCCGCTTTCTTCCCAATGCATGTTCTGTGCGCCGACAAGCACGTCCGCGTCTTTCAGCACGCTCGCAACAGCCTGCAAGGACGTAAATGGTGTGATGATGAACGGCTTCACGCCATCCGGCGCTCGATACGCCTTAAGCGCTTCTGCAGCAGCCAAGGCCTCGGCAGGTCCCTTGTTCATCTTCCAGTTCGTACCGATCCAGACCGTTTTGCGAGTCACCATTCATCTCCCGACAAGAAGGCAGCGACCATCGAATCTTGATCGCTAAACCCAAGCCATGTTTAGCGTTAAATCATAACACTCCAAAGACATGAAGTTCCGAAGGGAGTGATATTTTCAATTCAACTCTCCGTACCTGCTCTCCAGCAAAGATCTGAAGGCAGGTACGAAGACGCTGAAAACAGGAACTTTATTGCCTCTGCGAGTTTTTTTAAGCTGCCCGCTCCAGCAGAACGCTTTCCGTCACCTGACTATCGGCATCCGCTGGGCGCAGGGTGGCAATGCCCTTGCGGGCAAGCCCATCATGATAGAAATGCGTAGCTTCGTTAGGAGAGAGGTCTCCATCCGTGACGCGACGCATCGCTTCAATCAGCAAGAGCGGGTCCGCTGCATCCACAATCTTGCGACCGAATAGTGCGGCTCTGGCACCACTGTTCTGAGCCTGATGAATCAGCTCCAGACAGTCGCGCGTCGTCCCGCTTCCACCGCCCATAATTCCCACGATAACGCTTGGGTCGTACTCGCACAGTTCCGCAAACGCCTCGCTGCCATTAAACGGCACCTTCAGGAAGACAGGCTTCTCTTCCTTGCGAAGACCCGCAAGCGCACGGGTAACCATATCGTTCAGGAACACTCCGAAATCTTCAGGAGCGATATGCCCTTCGTTTGGGTTGAAGACTTCGAGGAAATAAGAAAACCCGTTGATCTTAGCCTCTTCGCGGAACCGAGCGAACTCTTCCAGAGCCAGCGTATCCTGATCAACATCACCGTTAAACGTCATCGAATAGAGGCCAAGGTTTGTCTGCGCCCGCTCCAGTGACGCGGAGCGAAACGGAACAGACTTCTGGGATCGATAATGTCCACCCCGTCCACGCCAGAGGTCTGTCGTATCGTTGGCACGAATTGCCGTCTGAACTTTAGTCCCGTCAAACGCATCACGCTCCAGCAGATCTTCCAAAATGGAGACCGAGGTCAGCATGATGTCCACAATATCCTGACGGATAATGGACTGGATCTCTGACAGATATTGCGGCCGCGTCCGGAACAGAGACTGTCCGGCCCGAGGATTGCGGCGATTACCCATCGCACTGATCCCGGCTGCCATATCTGAGTCCTTGGCGTCAGCAAGGATGAAATCATAACGCGTGTCCTTGCCAGCGCGCATGCGTGCAATTTTTTCTTCGTAACGGTTCATGGCTCAAGCTTTCAGAATTTCCGGGGTTTCAGCCGATAGAGGGAACTCACCCTGAAGGTTGTGGCGCTGCTGCCCTTCCCTCCAGGCGTCCTGAGCCTGACGTGCGGCTTCCCGCTCATCCCAGCCCAGCGTTCCTCCGATGATATTTGCAACTTCCAGCACGACTCCTGGCGTCATGGCGCCACTGAGTGCAATGGTCGTACGGCGGTAAAGAACGTCCGACAGACGGCGAACCAGCTCATTTTCAGCAATGAACATCAGTTCACGACGTGTGTAGGAGGGGAGTGTCCGAAGAGGAGCATCTGCCGCCTCCTGACAAAATCCCGCAATCTTTCTGGCCAACGTTCCGTACCGATCCAGCAGCACGGACGCACGCGGACGCGGCAGCCCAAAAGAACTCGCAAACCTGTCCAGATAGGCTGTGTGCTGATCTGCATCCGGGAAGCCACGGCCTCCCCCGATGGCCAATTCCTGGGTTGATGTGCTTCGTGGGTGCCCCAGCAGCGCCAGTACATGATCCGCGACTTCTTCGCCTAACCCACGGAAAGTCGTCCATTTCCCACCCACGAGAGACAGAACAGGCGTTGCACCCAGCCTGTCTTCATGAACGATGTGATCACGACTGATCGCAGAAGGATCGGCAGCATTGGTAGCTGGTAGCGGACGAACGCCGCTATAACGGTAGGTGACCTGCTCGCTTCCGATATGGAAACCGGGGAACAGATCAGCCAGCATCCGCAGCATGTAATCCTGCTCTTCGTCCGTACAGACTGCCTTGTCTGGATCGTCGATCCGGATATCGGTAGAGCCAACCAGGACATGACCAAAAAACGGATATGCAAGACAGATCCGTCCATCCGGCGTCCCGAAATAGACCATCCGGCCCTTCAGTTCCCGGAGCAGGTCATCATGCTTCAACAGCAGGTGAGACCCTTTTGTGCCGCCAATATATTTCGTTGGATGCCCCAGGATCGTATTGATCTGATCAATCCAGGCGCCACCCGCATTAACCAAAACACGCGCCTTTACCGTTTTCACTTCATCGGTGAGCACGTCTCGCAGGACGAGTTGTCCGCTTTGGAAAGTCTCGGGGACAACATAGGTTACGGCCTCACAGTTCGGAGCTGTTTCCAGCGCATCCTGCACGCATTCATATCCGAGGCGTTCAGGCTGCGTGATCGCAGCATCGTAATACTGCGCTGTTGCGACAACATCCTTCGCCATATGGGGCCATTCACGGCGCGTTTTCTGGCTGAGGGAAAGGGAATGTCTTGGCATGACCCGAGCGCGGCGCCCCAGGAAATCGTAAATCTGAAGCCCGACTTCCAGAACCAGCGCGCCACGATCCGTCATTTTGCCGCCGAGGTTCAGGAAGCGACGAAATGATGTGACAATCCCTCCAAGCCATGTGCGGATCGGCAGAACAGTCGGCAATGGCCGAACGAAATGCGGGGCATTCCGCAGGAGCAGATTTCGCTCCAACGTCGATTGCGCCACAAGCTTGAACTCGCCCGTTTCCAGATACTTGATACCACCATGGATCAAGCGGGATGGTGCGCAGGATGCCCCTGTACAGATGTCGCTTCGATCCAGAATAAGCGTCTTCACGCCCTGAAGGGCAAGCTCACGAAACAGGCCAGCGCCATTAATGCCAGCCCCGATAATGACGACATCAAATTCGGCATTATCCGGCACGGCTGAAAGTGTCTTCACGAATGCATTTCCTTCGCGATTTCGGCTGAGAGCGCATAATTCATGACGGGCCCCCCCGGAGTTTCCGGAGCGCCACTGACTTCGCTACCGGCCTCATACAAACCGGACCAAAAAGGTTTCATCGCCAGCGTCAGTGCGACGTATCGGCGATAAATGCCCTCATAGATCCGTGCGCGTGCGGGGTCCGGCTGATAGACATTCATAGGAATTTCCTGAGCAGCCACAGCTTCCTCAAGACCTCCATAAAGCCCAACAGCAACACTTGCCGTCAGAGCCGCGCCTAGGGCTCCAGCCTCCCGAACGCTGGAAATTTCGACTGGCATGTTGAGAATATCCGCAAACATCTGCGCAATAGATGCCTGACTGCTACCGCCGCCCGAGACACCGAGGCGATGCACATCCCCTGTTTGACGCAGGGTCTCAACATGCTCGCGATGGTTGAAGATTGTTCCCTCAATCATCGCCTGAAACAGATCCGCTCGATCATGCCAGGACTGCACCCCGAAAAGAGAGGCACTTGCTGGCGCTTCGTAAGGCGAGCCAAAAAGAAACGGATGATACAGCGGTATCGGTCGTTCGCCGCGAGAACGCCCAAGCTTCGCCTCCACTTCCTTTGTGAGAACTTGAGCTGCCTCTTTTTCCTCTGGAAGCAGCATGCGCGCGAGCCATTCCAGATTGCTGGACGATGCAGGCGAGATGGCCATGCAATTCCACAATCCACGGCGATAACCCGCCCGGCAGGACCAGCCATCGCCTATGACAGGGCGACTGCGGAAAATTTCATTGATTGAAAAAGTACCCGCCGTAATCGAAAGATCACCTGGTCGCGTGTAGCCTGACCCCACAGCAGCTGCCGTCACATCATGCAACCCGACAGCAACTGGCGTCCCTTCGCGTAGGCCGGTCGCACGAGCAGCTTCTGCCGTGATCGTTCCACCCTGATCACAGGACAGTAGCATTTTAGGAAGCGCACCGCGGATGTCGCGCAGATCCAACACCTCAAGGATGCTGTCGCTGTAGTCCTGCGTGTAGAGATCCGTGAAAGATGTACTGGCCTCTGTCAGATCTGTCGCAATTTCCCCGGTCAGACAAAGCCGGATCCAGTCTTTGGCAAAAAAGACGGTACCAATGGCCTGATAACGATCAGGTTGATGGCGCTTCATCCATGCCAACAGGGTTGTGGCGGAGTAAGGATATGGACGCTGCCCCGCGAGAGGGACGATCTTTTCCAGCCGCCCTTCCCGTTTCCATTCATCATGAATTTCTGTGGCCCGACTGTCGAGCGACATAATCCCACGGCCTAACGGTTGACTTGAACGGTCAAGAACGAAAAGTCCATCACCGTGCGCAGTGACCCCAACGCCAGCAATATCCTCACCACTCAGTCCAGAAACGTCCAAAGCTTCCCGGACTGCCTCTACAACAGCCTGCCAAGCTTCGTGCATATCCCGCTCAACGTGGCGGGGTTCATCCGTATGCTGGGGAACACGACGACGGCCGGTCCCTACAATTCCACCTGTCTTCGAGAAGATGACAGCCTTCGTCGTAGTAGAACCGCAATCGATCCCGATCGTGAAATCCTGGCGCATTTCGCCCTCCGGACATTCTCGCCATCAGCTTTAGCAAATCGCCCAACTGATAACACCATAAATGTTATTATTAGGTGATATAAGTGTTATCATGCCTTCGTCAATGTGATAAATATCACTTTCGTCGCGTCAAGAATCTTTGTGTGATTAATCCCGTGAAAAGCACACCGCAGAGCCGATCAGAACATTACAAATTTGGTCAGCGCTGGTATGTAGATGTCGCGATGCCATAATTGGCCTTACCCGGTGACAAGGATCTTTTTGACAGATGACTGATGGTTCGGGCGTTCCAGCTACCTCTCCCGCCGTCCTTCTCAGCAAACGCCGGGATAACAGTGCCCGTCAGCAACAGATCCTCGACGTCCTTCTGGAAACAGGAAGTGCCACAATTGAGAATCTGTCTGAGCGTTTTGACGTCAGCAGGATGACAATTCACCGTGATGCTCACGCACTGGCAGCGCAGGGTCTGATCGACAAACTGCACGGCAGCATTGTTCTCAAGAATCGTGTAGTCACTCAAAAAACAGTCAATTTCCGAAAATCACGCGCGCCCGACCTGAAAGAATCAATTATTCAACGGGCCATTTCGATGATTACGCCGGAGCAAATTCTTGTTCTGGACGACTCAACAACGGTCGCAGCGATGCTGCCCCTCCTTCCAGCTCTCGCGCCCCTAACCATCATTACGAATGCCGTAGGCGTCATTCAGGCACTTGCTCCCTATCCCAACCTGAAACTGATTTGCCTGGGGGGCGACTATAACCAGCCTCGGAACGCCTTTTTTGGTCTGGTCTGTGAGCAGGCTGCAAAATCGCTTCGCGCCAATACGATGTTTCTTTCCACGTCGATCATTCACAACGAAACAGCATTTCAGAACGATCAGGACGTTGTGAAGGTCAAACAGGCACTGATGCAAATCGCGGATCAGACCGTACTATTGGTCGACAGCACAAAATTTAGAAAAGGCGGCCTGCACCGCCTCGCCGCACTCAGCGATTTCGACGTTGTTCTGACAGACTCCCAATTGAAGCCCGCTATTCGCAAAGCACTTATTCAAGACGGAATTCACGTCGAAACATGTGGCTAGGAACATAACGGCGACAGTACACAGCCCAGAATAGCAAGGCAGCTGCCCAGACAAAATTCCGGCAAAGATGCCGTAGCTCAGTTAGATACTGAAACGACGGCAGTGCATTATGAGCTTCTCGCGCTGCCTCAGGCCCATTAGCGGTCCGCTAGTCTTCTAATAAGACACTGCACCCTGACGCTATCGCCCACACCGGCACCCCTGACGGCTTGTGACAGTGTCGTCCCGGTTGAGCACCGCATATGCTCAGAAATCAACGAGAATCGGAGTGAGTATTTCATCGCCTCTACCTCCATTCAGAAAATGGAAGTTCCCTGGCGCCGACTTAATCTTCACAAATCCGCGAACATAAATTCAAGCCAGAAATATAAAGTTTCCGCCCCACCTGACGGTCACGCACCCCGGAGGCAGGCACTATCTGACAGAAACCCTCAACACAGCTTACCGCCCATGGGTATCTGGGATGGAATGGCGCTTTACCGCCAATCAGAACCATTTCTGGCGCAATGTTTCAAAAAATAACACATTCTGAAAAAACGAGATTAACGATATATTGACGAAAAAAGCAGGCTTCGCGTATCACGACGTGAGAGTTTCTTTGAGACACAGGAGATGCTGAAATGTGCGGCATTACGTTAAACGATTTCCTGAGTGTCACGAGATGGACACCTGCAGATCTGGCCATCCAGATTGATCGCCCTGAAAGCGATGTCGAATGGTGGCTCGATAACCATGACCACGTCCCTGAGCGACTAAAGCTCTGGATGAGTAAGATCGTGGACACTTTCCAGAATAATCCCCCTCCCAAAGGCTATGCCATGGAACGGTCCAAAGGATGTCTGTTTAACGATGATCCCTCTGCGACTGTGGTTTGTTCCATTTGTCGCTTCAAAGGAAAATGCCATCTCACGTAATGTCGGCCTCAGCGTAATTTTGCATCGACAGTATTTGTCGACGAAAACTGCGCTAGCCCCTTTTTAAGCGCAGTTTCGAAAGCGGCGAGAGTTTCCGGGCCAACGTAATGTTCAATGCCCTCCGCATCGATCCGGGCGTTTTCTTCACTAATTCCCAACGCCAACAGAAACGCCTCCACAATTCCGTGCCGATGACGGGCCTTATGCGCCATCTGTTGGCCAGCATCCGTCAGGAAAACGCCCCGGTACGGCTTTTGTGTCACCAGCCCTTCCGTTGACAGGCGAGCCAGCATCTTAGCCACCGTTGGCTGAGACACACCAAGACGACCGGCAATGTCGACTTGGCGCGCCTCCTGCCCCTCAGCCAGAAGATCAGAAATCAGCTCGACGTAATCTTCTACCAGCACCTTCTGCCTGGCAGCTCGATTGGCCCTGAACCCTTCTGAGTGAAGTTGCATGTCCACCAGGGATTTCTGCTTTTTCTTCTTCTGTTCCATTCTCAAGAAAACCGCTCAATCAATTATTCCCGACCGAATAAAACATTCTTCCTGTTAATTCCAGAGGCCTCTGAGCGATCTTCTTCAGAAGAAAAATAAGACGATGTTTATGAATATAGCATATTGCATATTTTACGGTTCCAAGCTTGAATGACATTCTGATGTCCGACCAACGCTCCGATGCCCCCACCCAGAACTCCGCCCCCAGCAAAGCCTGGCGCTTTTCGCGTCATGACGATGCGGAACGGCCAAGCCTGCCTGAGGTGTTTTCAAGCGTTCGGGTTCCTGAAGGGTCAACAACGTGGCTGAAGCGCTTCCTCGCTTTCGTTGGGCCCGGATACATGGTTTCAGTTGGATATATGGACCCAGGAAACTGGGCGACGGATCTGCAAGGAGGCGCGCAGTACGGCTACACGCTGCTCTGCGTCATCATGCTTTCCAACCTGATGGCGATCCTTCTTCAAGCTCTCTCTGCACGCCTTGGTATCGCCACCGGTCGGGATCTGGCACAAGCCTGCCGTGACCATTTTCCGCCTGCGCTGAACGTAGTGCTTTGGCTGGCATGCGAGTTAGCGATTATCGCGTGTGATCTGGCTGAAGTGGTTGGAACGGCCGTTGCATTGCAACTGCTCTTCGGCCTCCCTCTTCTGGGTGGCGCGCTCCTCTCCATTCTGGACGCCTTCATAGTTCTTCTGCTGATGGGCCACGGCTTCAGGTATCTGGAAGCTTTTGTCATCGGCCTTCTCTCGATCATTGCGCTCTGCTTTGGGGTACAGCTCGTTGCGGCCACACCGCCCGTTGCAGCAATTCTGAAGGGCCTTATTCCGACGCCGGAAATCGTGACCACGCCGGGAATGCTCTACATTGCGATTGGCATTATCGGTGCCACGGTCATGCCGCATAACCTGTATCTGCATTCGTCTATCGTACAGACGCGGGCCTATGAGAGAACGCCCGTTGGACGTCGTGATGCCATTCGGTGGGCAACATGGGACAGCACAATTGCTCTCATGCTCGCGCTGTTCATCAACGCGGCCATCCTAATTGTGGCAGCCGCAGCTTTTCATGAGACAGGCCACCAGAATGTAGCCGAGATCGAAGATGCCTATCATCTTCTCTCCCCCATTCTTGGGCTCGGAATAGCCTCTACGCTTTTCGCACTGGCACTGCTGGCTGCGGGCACAAACTCAACCGTCACCGGAACACTGGCCGGCCAGATCATTATGGAAGGCTTCCTGCGCCTCCATATCCCGCATTGGGCAAGACGACTGCTGACCCGCGGCCTGGCGATCATTCCCGTCGCGGTGGTAACTGTGCTCTACGGAAGCCATGGCGTAGGCACTCTGCTGATGGCCAGTCAGGTCATCTTGTCCCTTCAGCTTCCTTTCGCAGTCATTCCCCTTGTGATGTTTGTGTCTGACCGTCGCAAGATGGGCGAATTCACAATCAACCGCTTCATGACCGCACTGTCATGGATCGTCGCGGGTCTTATTCTCATCCTGAACTTTAAACTTCTGTACGACACTCTGGTCGGCTGAACGACACCCCAGAAAAATTGAGAACCAACTATGGCAACAGCATTTTTGCGCTCAAAATTCGCCCCTAGATATAGCAAATGCTATATTAAACAGCACACCGCAAATTCAAGAGTTTCAACTGTCCCCTTTCGGATAGCGATTGCAGGAACCACGCTCCTTACAGGGCTACTGGCAACTGATGTATTTGCTGCCGATAATGCGCCATCCGGCGAGCCCCAAAAGAAGATTTCCAAAAAATCTGAAAAGAGAGCTATTCAATCCAAAGACAAACCCGCTGAGCACGTAACTGTCATGGGGCACCTCGATCAGGCGCGCGGACGTATCTTCCCCGGCCTGGGCGCAGTTTCCTACGGCATCGATCAACGACAGATCCAGGCTACGCCTCAGGGGCAGAATGCTTCTTTCAGCCAGATTATGCTCAGAATGCCTGGCGTCGTGCAGGACAGCTACGGAGAAGTGCATGTCCGAGGCGAACATGGCGGCCTGACTTACCGGGTCAACGGTGTCCTGCTTCCCGAGGGCCTGAATGGTTTTGGTCAGGAACTGGATACACGCATTATCCAATCGGTTGACCTGCTGACGGGAACCCTCCCCGCTCAATTCGGGTTCCGTACGGCCGGCATTGTGGACGTGCATACAAAAAGCGGGTCCACCCTGAAAAATAACCAGCTTTCACTCTATGGCGGCAGCTACAACACTTTTGCACCATCTTTACAATTGGGCGGTTCGAAAGGGCGCTTTGAATATTTTACGACGCTGTCCATGAACCGAAATAATATTGGTATCGAGAACCCGACCGCCTCCTTCCGCGCAACACATGACACAACGCAGCAGGAAAAGGCGTTTGGCTATTTTTCATGGAAGCTGAACGACACCGACCGCATCTCACTCCTGACAAGTGCATCTTACGCAGATTTTGAACTTCCCAACACGACAGGCCTGCAACCGGTTTATCAACTTGCTGGAACTGACTGGTCACACCCCTCTGTACAATCACGCTTTCTGAATGACAGCCAGACAGAGCAAAACTATTACGCCGTCGTCTCATACCAGCACAGCGCTGACAAACTGAACCTTCAGTTCTCACCGTATTTTCGTTACGGGCGCATCGATTATACGCCAGACCCGGCTCGGGACCTTATTTTTCAGGGTGTGGCTGAACACGAGGTCAATGACTTTACAACTGGCGGCGCACAGTTCGATTTGTCTTATGATATCGCTCCGCACCATACCCTTCGGGCCGGTCTTCTGGGTCAATACACCTCCGAGCGCCTCGATACTGACTCTCTTGCATTCCCAGTAGGTGACGATGGCCAACAAACTTCGTCTACCCCGCTTCGGCTAATAGACAACACGGGCAACTGGTCCGTTGAAGCTGGGGCTTACCTTCAGGATGAATATCGCATCACCCGCAAGCTCACTTTCAATTATGGTATTCGCTACGACCGGTTTGCATCGTCTTTTGGAAACGAAGGACAATTCAGCCCGCGCGCCAACCTGGTGTGGAAGCCGTTCCGAAGCACGGCCTTGCACATCGGCTACTCCAGGTTCTTCGCACCGCCTTCTCCGCAGTACGTTTACCCCTCAACACTGGCGCGTTTTGCAGGAACCACAAATGCCGCAGCCAATTTGACAGATACGCCCACGAAAGTTGAAACCTCCAATTACGTGGACGCTGGCATTCTCCAGCATATTACCCCCGAATTACAGATTACAATCGACGCCTACAGCAAGTGGGCACACAATCTTACAGATCTTGGACAATTTGGCCGTGCGGTCATCCTCGCGCCATTCAGCTATCGCCGAGGTCACGTCTATGGTGCAGAGTTTGGAAGTTCCTGGAGGCGCGGCCCCTGGTCTCTATTTGGAAATTTCTCGTTTGTGAAAACGGCAGCTCGGGAAATAAATTCCGCCGAATACCAGTTCGATCCGGAAGAATTGAGCTACATTCGCGCACATGCCATCCAGTTAGACCATCAGGGACAGTATACCGCCAGCGCTGGCGCATCCTATTCCAGCAAGCATCACTTGGCTTATATAGATTTCCTATATGGATACGGCCTGCGGAGTGGCTTTGCCAATCTTGAGAAACAGCCCCAGTACGACATTTTTAACGTCGGATACCAGTACACCTTCACCCGCGTCCCGCTGGGGCATGATCTGAAAGTTCGCGCTGACATCGTAAATCTGTTCGACAAACGCTACCAACTTCGAGACGGTAGCGGCGTCGGCATTTATCAGGCGCAATACGGACAACGACGAGGCACTTATTTCTCACTCGTATCCGATTTCTGAAAACACCCTAGCCTCAGGCCCGCTCAGGGTCTGAGGGAAGTATTTTACGGCGCAGCACAGGCTGACCGGCCTCGGGGCGCACCGCCCAGAGCATCAAAAAGGCCCCATAAAGAATTGCAAATGCATCTACTGCCAAAGCTGAATCCTGCATGCGTGATAATGGTGTAACCACAACTGCGGAAATCGGCATCATCCATGTCAGGATTGCGGAAAATATTAGTAAAATGCGAATAGCTTCCCGCTCCTTAAGCCAGAACGCCACCCCATTGCACAGCAGAAAAACCCCAAAATAAACAAGCTGCACAGTGACCGTTTGACTGCTCGCGGGCAGCAGAGGCGCCGCGCATAACACAGCTGATATCCCCGCTACACACCCAAGCGAACATCCGATCGTCAACGCACAGAGTATTCGTGTTGATTTTGTATCCTCTACACGCCCTGTTCCGCGCTCACGACGCCTGCGCGACACCACCCAGAGCTGGTTCCCCGCATAGAACATAAATGCGCCACCGAGCCCGAGAAGCACATATCCCCACCGCACACTCTCTCCGCCAAAACTGCCAAAATGCAGAACGAAAAATGATGTCAGCACGGACTGCGACCAGCTCTGATGACCGGGCATATACTCGGTAGACACGAGCCTGCCGCTATATGGATCGACGCCTGCAAATCCTCCACCCGCCCCACGCGCGCCATAGCGTGGGTCTCGTCCCGTTATTCTGAGAGCCAAATGGCCACCATGAGCGCTGCTATAAGCCAGAGTATCGGGAATGAACCCCGGCGCTTGTGTCGCAACAGTTTTAATAATCTGATCTGGGTCGAGAGGCTTCCGTAGCTCTGCGGCTGGACCATGAGGATGCGGCCCATGACTAGGGCCTGCTGCACCATGCTGAGCCTGAGGGTGGTGTATCAGGAGCGCCTGCTCCGCCATGTAGATCTCATCATGAAATGCAAACACCACTGAGGTGAGCGCCATGATGATATGAAAAGGCAGAGAAAACAGGCCCAGCATACTATGCATGTCGAGCCACATTCTTTTGACGTTTTGACCCAGGCGAATTGCAAACAGGTTTTTCACAATCCCTGGAATAACGATGAGCGTCCCTGAAATCAGGGCCACCGCATAAAGCAACGCGACCACGCCCATAAGGAGCCGTCCGGCCTCATGAGGCATGGAAAGCCCGACCTGCTGATGAAGCATATTGATGAAATGTGCAGCCTGTGAAGGCTCCTGACGCACCGTCACCAAAGAGCCATCCGGTGCCAACGCTGAAAAATTGGCGAAAGACGGGCCGTGCATCCGCTCTGGCATTCCCCAAATCAAGGACGCGGGCTGAGAAGGCGTTGGATGCAAAACAATCGTATAATTACGTTGCGCTTCCGGATGCTCAGAAAATGTCTTTTCCAACAATGCTGGAATTTTCTCCAGTAATACTGGCGGCGGCAAAGCCACTGGTGCCGAGGCCCAATCCTGCAAAGGCCGCTCGAACATCGTTACTGAACCGGCATAAAATGCTACAAACAGGAAAAGGCCACAGACAATTCCAACCCAGCTATGGATTTCCCGATACATGCGGACAATATCAGCGCGGATTTTCACGACATCATACTCCGCACACCCATATAAATAACCCAGAGGACAGCATTCGCTCCTCCAAGCATTGCCCACGCACGCCAGCCTGATCGAAACAGAAAGCAGCTCCCGAGAATTCCCGTCCAGACCGGAACTACGAGCCACATCAGGAACTGTGAACCAACTGCCCTAGGCTGCCCGTCAACATGCACGAGCAGACCCAGAATGCCCATCAGGGCAAAGGAAAGCGTGAGTCCAAGGACAAGACCGGCGCTCGCTTTGGGAAACCAGTTCCGACTGCTTAGCATCACGGGAGTGGATGTCATGACATCCTCCTTCGCCAAACCGCGGCAGCCAGAGGAACCAAAGACCAGACAATCATGATAAGCGTCAGAAACTCGGAAACTGCGGTGCCGCTACCTTCGCTTGCGAGCAGCATGAGCAAGGATGCACAGAGGAGCGTGCTTCCGGAACTCATACAGAGCCGAAATGCTGGACGCTTCTTGCGCAATTGTTGAGCGGGCGATGCCATATAGAGCATAAGCGCACCACCTGCCCCCAGAACCGTCGCAATCCATATCGTTATCATAACGTTTTACTCGAATTACCAACGATATTCCAAACGAGCAGTCAGATTACGACCCTGCCCATAATAGCAGGCGGACACGGCTGTACAGGTCGCGACAAAACGCTTGTTGGCGATGTTTCGGGCATTAAACGAAAAGGATAATCCTTTGTAGCGCGGATGGGCCGTCGCGAAATCATACCGAAGGAACAGATCGAACAGCGTATAATCCGGAATATGCAGAGTGTTTGCCGTATCCCCGTAGCTTGTGCCTGTATAACGGACACCACCGCCAAGACCGACACCCGCAAAAGTTCCATGCTGGATGCGCTGGTCTACGAAGAGAGACGCCATCCACTTTGGCGCCTGTCCAAGATAATTGCCGACCTGAGATGCCGTATTGGAGCGAGTAATCTTCGCTTCACTGCGAGTGCCGGTAAAGATTACCGACATATCCCACGGCAGGTTTGCCTTGCCTTCAAGTTCCAACCCGCGAACCCGGCCCTGCCCTGTTTGAACCAGGCACGTTGATGTGCCACAGAGTGTGCCGTTCGGATCATAAGTCGTCATGTTATTCTGGGTAATCTGGTATCCACCAAAAGTGACGTAGATACTCTTCCCGTACTGATACCGAATACCACCTTCATACTGATCGCCAGTTGTCGGCTTGAAGGCCTTTCCCCCCAATGACGTGGATGGATCAGAGACTTGTGGTTGAAACGACTGAGCGTAACTGAAATAGGGCACGAGACCGTTATCAAACATATAAACGGCACCTGCTCGCCAGGTGAATGCATTGGAATTCGTGATGTACCGAGATTTCGTGAGAACATTAAGCGTGTTATCGCGCGCCCAGTCCTGACGTCCACCAATCGTGACCCGAAGGCGGTTGAACTTCAACTGATCCTGAAAATAAATTCCATTCTGACTGCTGATGGTTGCCGTATAGACCTGCGGGCTAAGATTATCTGAATACCCAGCACTCCCACGTGCTTTCGGATTAAAGATATTCAGGATCGGCAGAACATAGGAAGACGCCACCAGATCGCGGCTATGTCGCCAGTTCGTATAGAAATAATCAGTACCAACCAGGAGCAGATGCCGCACAGGCCCCGTACGAACATGCCCTTCAAGTTGCGTATCCGTCGTGACACCCTGAGACTGCCCTCTGCCTTCCACAGCACGCCGATTAACCGTTTCGCCTGCAATACATCCAGCCACTGTCGCCGCGCATTTGGCCAGCGTATCGCCAGAAAGCACTGTCGCTCTGTAAAGCGTGTTCAGGTACGTGTAACGCGTATTGTTTCGGACCGTCAGGAAACGGTTGAATTTATGCTCCAAAAATGAGCCTGCCAAAGCCTGGTTTCGGTCAAACGTATCCCAGTTCGGCTCACCAATATTCGCATCATTCGCAATATGGCGACCTTTGGATGCATACAGCGTGCCCGTTGCTGGAAGGAACTGGAACGTGGAGCCCCCCTGATCTCGCTGATACTGCGCAAGCAAAGTCCAGACCGTCTTGGGTGTAATTTTCCAGGTCAGGCTTGGGGAGATGTAGTACCGGCCAGTCCGTACTTCATTGACCTGAGTGTCACCATATCGAGCAAGGCCGACAATCCGACCTGTCAAAGCCCCATCATGCGTCAGTCGGCCAGACACATCCCCGGAGGCCTGCCCCTGCCAGTTGGACAGGTTGGTAAATCCGCTGCTCTGTAGAAAGAATTCGCCTTCGCTCTTTTCCGTCGGACGCTTCGTCACAAGGTTAACGACGCCCCCCGGTGCCGTCTGACCATAAAGGGCGCCGGAAGGCCCTTTCAAAACTTCAATCTGCTGAAGTGCAAACGGATCAAAGGACGTTCTGGTCCACTGCCCGCCTGATGGCAGACGCAACCCATCGACAAAGTTGTTGTTGGATGAAAATCCACCCGCACCAAACCCACGGACAGACACTTCATCCACTCGACTGTCGATGCCGGAGGGCTCAGCCTGTACACCCGCAGTATAGGCCAGCGCATCCGCAATTGACGGAGATGCGCGCAGTTCGATTTCTTCACGGCTGACGATGGAAATGGACTGAGGCGATTCAATAATCGGTGTGCGTGTCTTTGTCGCAGAAGACGCGTGGGACATGCCGGTCGCCGTCACAACAATGACTTCCGCTTTGGACTTTGGCGCCTGCGGCTGTCCGGGCTTCTGAAGTTGTTTCTGGCCCCTGGACTGAGCTTCATCCGTAACAACAGACGTATCTGCACCTGCAGCGGCGGAAGTTAGCCCTGCCAGCACAAGAGCAGGAAAGACAGTATATTTGACGACAGAAGAAGACATGCTGGCCCACCGAGAGAGGATCGGAACTGGAGCCCTCATATTTGCAATTGATAATTATTGTCAATTAGATGTTATCAAGGGAATTGCATCAAAGAATGCCTAACCCCGGCACGGCCAGATCCGTCTCAATAAATATTCTTGTTTTTCAATTACATAAAAGGAAAATATGCTATCTCCAGCTCAGTGACTGGCGCGAAAAACGTTCCATCCCGTATGCTGAACAAGACGCTCAAGGGCACGTGTTCCCAGCAGTGAATTGCCCTGCGCATTCAAACCCGGTGACCATACCGCAACCGACGCCACACCGGGAACGACGGCTAGAATACCGCCTCCGACGCCTGACTTTCCTGGCAAACCAACCCTGATCGCAAAAGAGCCGGACCCGTCATAGTGTCCACACATCATCATGAGAGCGAGTACGGTCTGGGCATTTCGCGTGGAAATAACGCGTTCGCCCGTTCGAGGATTAATTCCGCCCGTCATCAGATAGGTGCCCATTTCCGCAAGCTGCCTGCAACTCATGGTCAGCGCGCACTGATGAAAATAGAGGTCAAGCGTTTCATCAACGGGATTATGAATATTCCCGAAGGTCCGCATGTAATTGGCCAGAGCCTTGTTGCGAAATCCGGTCTCTTCTTCCTGCCGCGCCACATCCCGATCAATCAGGATGGTATCCGGATCTGAGCTCATGGGCTTCAGGAAGCCCAAAAGCTCATTCTGCGCACCGTCCAAGCCGTACTGGGACGTCAGAATATCCGATACGACGATCGCCCCCGCATTGATGAACGGATTTCTCGGAATGCCGTTTTCGCTTTCAAGCTGGATGATCGAATTGAATGCACTGCCTGACGGTTCCTGACGCACCCGGCTCCAGAGCCCGGCGTCCACCGCATTAAGCGCGAGCGTCAGGCCGAAGACCTTTGAAACGCTCTGAATGGAAAAGGCTTCTTCAGCATCCCCAACAATATGACTGCCGCCTTCTGCATCGATAATGGCCATTCCAAACCGGCCGAGATCGACGTTTGCCAACGGCGGAATATAGTTTGCCACCTGCCCCCGATCTGTCTCGGCACGCATTTCCTCTGCGATTTCCGTGATAATAGCGGTCAGTGACGGCATAAGGGGTCATCTCCAGTTCAGGCGCTTGTAAGACCTTTCACAGAGCAGCCTATTGAAAAAAGGCCTTTTTTAAGAACAGGAGCCATGCATCTTACGCGCAGCTCTTTATTCAGGGTGAAACAACGCGATGACGAACAACCTCCCCCACAATCACGAGCGCGGGGGAAGAGACCTGTGCTTCGGCGGCCTGAGCCGCCATTGTTCCGAGTGTTCCCGTCAACACACGTTGCCCGGGCTGGGTTCCCCGTTCCACAATGGCTGCTGGCCAGTCTGACGGCAGGCCATTTTTTACTAGACCCGCCATCAGAGCTGGCAACGTCGAAATTCCCATATAGATAACGACAGTCTGACGGCGATCCGCCATGTCATCCCAAGGCAGATCCAGCACGCCATCCGCCCGTGCGTGCCCTGTCACAAACAGACACGCCTGAGCACAATCCCTGTGTGTCAGGGGAATACCTGCGTAGGACGCACATCCGCTGGCAGCGGTAATGCCCGGCACAACACGAAAAGACACTCCCGCGTCCACCAGGGATTCAATTTCCTCACCACCCCGCCCGAAGATGAACGGATCGCCCCCCTTCAGACGCAGAACACGCTGACCGGCTTTCGCGTGACGGACCATCTCGCTGTTGATTTCGGACTGTGGCATCGCATGGCGATTACGCTGCTTGCCCACAAAAATCAGCTCCGCGTCACGTCGAACACGTTCGAGCAACACTTTGGGTAACAGATTATCGTAAAGCACCACGTCAGCATTCTGCATGAAGTGGAGGGCCTTCAATGTCAGAAGATCGGGGTCGCCAGGCCCGGCCCCCACAAGCCAGACCTCGCCAGAAGCCCGCTGTGCAGACAGGAGCACATCAAGCACACCGTCAGCCCGGACCTCATCGCCTGCCAGTGCAGCTTCTGCGCCTGCTCCGTCCAGAAAATCTTCCCAGATCCGTTTCCGATCCTGCACTGCAGGATATTGTGCGGACACCCGCGCCCGGCGGGACTGCATATACGCGGCGAGTTGCCCCGTCCCATGCGGCATCCAGCTTTCAATTTGTTCCCGCAGTCGACGCGCCAGAACCGGTGCTCCGCCAGCGGTTGAAATTGCAACACGTACAGCCCCACGCCGAACCTGAGCAGGCGTAATGAAGGTGGACGGCTCCGGATCATCAACGGCACAGACAGGAATATTTAACGTGTCAGCAAGAGCAGCCACTACGCGATTGACGGTCCGATCGTCTGTTGCCGCATAGACCAGACGACACCCCGGCATGACAGTCTGTAAAATATCAGCGTCAACGCGACCGCCTACATGCCGCGCCAATCCCGCATCCACCCACTCCTGAACAACGGCATTCAGGGCTTCCGCAACAATCTCGATCTGCGCACCATGATCAAGCAAAAGCCTGCCTTTGTTGACAGCAACTTCGCCGCCGCCAACCAGCAATACACGTGCGCCCTCCAGACGAAGGGAAATGGGAAACCAGCCTGTCTCAACCCCGGATGCGGGCATCTCTATATCCATGTGCGTTCAGAATAACAGTTCCAGAACGGAACGCTGTTTCTCTTCCCTACACGGCCACCCCGAACAGGCAAAGACAGGATGCCCTCAGAAAAACCCAAACTGCTTTGAGTTCAGGCTTCTCTGTAAAAGGTAAGGGTCAGCGGTGCCCATACCCTCCGCCGCCGCCAACGTAAGGTCCGCCTCGGCCTTCGTGATGATGATGTCCCCGTTCATGATCGTATGGCCCGTAGCACGCCATCAGGGGTGCCATCATGGCAAAACCCAGCACCATCATTGCAAGACGCTTCATGGGAAAATCCTTTTGAAAGACTGAACCGATAAGATTTCTATTCAGGAAATATGGCTGCTTTCCGGCGACAGTTTCCTTGATGTGACGCGGCAAGCCCTTGAAGACCCACTTGCATTTCGGTCCTACACAGACGGGGAGTTACCATTTTAACCATTTTCGCATATAATTTCGTACGACTGTAGGACAACCGTTCGCCTGCACTCGCCCCAGGAGCGCGACATGATGGCTGAATTTATCGTCAAGGCGATCAAATCGATCCAGAACGGTATGGGTTTTCCAATCCTTCTTGGAATTCTGGTTCTACTCGTGATCGCCGGATATCTGGTGCTTTACGCGCTGGTAATGTGACAGGACGCCATCTCTCAGGATCAGGCCTGACTTTGGCCTCAAATTCCTAATCGTCAGGACCTATTTTGATGACCACACACGAGATCAAGAAGCGTCTCGATTTTCTCCGCGAAGCCTCCAAGCTTAAAGATGTGCTTCGCCGCGCTTTTACTCTGGGTGGTCAAGCTGAAAGCACCGCAGAACACACCTGGGGTCTATGCCTTCTTGTCATGACTTTCGCCGACCAGCTTGAAGGCATCGATCTGCTGCGCCTCCTTAAAATCTGTATTCTCCATGACTTGGGCGAAGCCATCCATGGCGATATTCCGGCCATTTCCGTTGAAGCTTCCAGCAACAAATCCCAGCAGGAACGTGAAGATCTCCTGACCGTGATGGCCCCTCTTCCCGAGCATTTAAAAGAAGAGTTTCTTGAGCTTTGGGATGAGTACGAAAATGCCTCCAGCCCTGAGGCAAGGATGGCAAAGGCTTTCGACAAACTCGAAACCATTTCCCAGCATAATACTGGCATCAACCCGCCAGACTTCGACCATGAATTCAATCTGACTTATGGCCGCCGCTATACCGACCATTCAGCATTAACCCGTGCGATCCGCGACGTCATTGACAGTGAAACCATGCGAAACGCTGAGAAAGTCTGAACACACGCTGATTGTTGCGGAGAATTTTGTTTCTCGACAAAAAGAAACAGTTTCCCCAAAAATACCCCATTATGGTTTCTGCGTCAGGGAATGACCTGACGATCCTTCGCTGCTCCAGACACAAACGGAGCGCATAAATTCGCATTTCCGGGAGATCGGCAGGCCACAGCATGACCAGCCACCATTCTGGCACTCCAGCCGCTACACGCTCCCGATTAAATTTTAGAAAACTGACGTGTTGCGGTTTCAGCGCCGCCCTCTCCTGCGGCTCAGCCTGGGCACAAAGCACCAATACGACGGGCACAACCCCATCCAACGTATCCGGCAGCACGACATCCACAACGGAGCATATCGTCGTTACCGGCCATAAACCGGAAGGAGCCGTCATTGGTGCGCCAAAACCACTCATGCAGATCAGCGCAGATGAGATTAAATCCTATGGCGTCGATACCGTAACAGATCTGTTGAGCACCATTTCGCCTGAGACACGCTCTGGACGGGGAGCAACAGGAAATGCTCCCGTTGTTCTCCTAAACGGCAAACGAATTTCCGGCCTTCAGGAGGTTAATGACCTTCCCTTTGAAGGAATTGCACGTGTGGAAATTTTTACGGAAGAAGAAGCCCTCCGTTATGGCTATGCGGCAGACCAGCGCGTCGTCAACATCATCACCGTCAAGCACTTCCGGTCAGTTCGTGCGCGCGTATATGGCGAAACATCCACGGATGGGGGCGGAGAAAATGGTGCTCTTTCCCTCAGCTTCACGCGCCTGCAAGACGAACGGCGCATCAACCTCAGCGCTCGTTACACGGCCAGTTCATGGCTGAGAGACAGCCAGCGCAACGTGGCTCCCCCGGCGGCAAACTCACTCTATGCCACACAGGGCAACCTCAGTACGTCAGATGGTACCAGCCTGGACCCGGCCCTTGATGCTCTGTCCGGACAGACCGTCACTACGGCAGGCAGCCCATCCTTGCCTTTTGGGCAGGCTGCAACGCTGGACGATATTCTCCCCTACGCGAACAGTCCCAATACCAGCACGAATGCCTCAGCGTATACGCTTCAGCCACGCAAACACGAATTGAATCTGAACGGGGTTTACGCTGATCGTATCACTGAAAATGTCAGTTCATCTCTCAATGTGAGTTTTGATCATCAAGATCAAATCAGTCTGCAGGGGCTACCGCATGGGGTACTCACGCTGCCTGGCGGAAGTTTCTATTCACCATTTACCCAGTCTGTTCAGCTTTTCCGCAGCTTTGGAAACATCGCCCCCCTTCAGCAGACCGCACACACCGAAACAGGACACGCCGGCCTTAATTTTAATGGCGATCTCGGCGACTGGAAGTGGAATGCCAAGGGCAGCTACGATTACACTCAAACAGTCACGAACAGCCAGACTGGGCTGTCACTCACAACGGCCCAAGCAGCCCTGAATTCCAACGATCTTTCTTTCGACCCATGGACAACAGTTTCTCCAGCCTGGTTAGGCACGCGCCTCGTCAATCACGGTCGCACCACAAGTAATCAGGGTCAGATCAGCGGATTGCTCTCCGGTCCGGTTTTCACGCTTCCTGCGGGAGATGCCTCCACCAGCATTGCAGCCACGGGAACACTCAGCCAGCAGAACGCTGTATCCACCGTCAATACCGTGACATCTCGCGCGGCCATTAGCCGAGATATTGGTACAATTCGGATCAACGGCGACCTTCCGATCGCAAGCCGAAAGAACCACTTTCTGTCTTTTCTTGAAAAGCTGGATGCCAATGTGAACGGTGCGGTCAGCCAGGTGTCCCACTTCGGAACATTAGGAACCGTCGGTGGGGGCGTCACATGGGCGCCTTTCACATGGATCCAGCTGCCGCTCTCCATCACTGAACAGACAGAAGCACCCGCAGCCTCCTCCCTTGTGGCGCCCACAATCGAAACTCCGAACGTCACAACATATGACTATGTGCGTGGAGAGTCCGTTCAGGTCACGACTGTATCTGGAGGCAACCGGAACCTGCGGTCAGCCGATCGACATGAAATCAGTCTTGGTGCCATCCTGTCCCCTCCGTTTCTGGACGGATCACGACTGCACATCAATTACGTGCACGACAACACACATAACCCGGTTCTGTCTCTACCCACTGCCACCGCAGCCATTCAGGATGCTTTCCCGGATAACTACCAACGAGATGCCGACGGCGTTCTGGAACGTGTGGATTTAAGGCCAGTCAACGCCGACTATGAGAAGCGGACAGAATGGAACACCACCTTCTCGCTCTCACGTCCCTTCGGAAACGAGCCTGACAAAGCGCACCATAAAGGACGGCCAGGCAATACCACGCAGGGTCGGTATTACGTTGTCCTGACCCAGGTCTGGCGATTGAACGATACTGTGCGATTACGATCCGGCCTCCCCGCGATAGACCTCCTAAACGGCGGAACGATAGGTGGTCTTGGCGGCAAACCCCGTCATGAAGTGGAACTTCAGGCAGGGGCTTATCGAAACGGTATTGGCATCAGGCTGGACGGCAAGTGGCAATCAGGCACATCAACTCTAGGCAGCACGTCCGCAGGCAGCCTGTATTTCAGTAGCCTCGCAACCCTGGATTTTTCGGTTTTCGTTACTTTGGGAGACGTCCCCCGCTGGAAACACAGCGACTGGGCTCAGAATTTTAGAATCATGTTGTCGTTGGATAATGTCTCGAACAACCGCATTCACGTTCATAACGGAACCGGCGCCACACCGGCTGGATACCAGCCCGCCTTCATGGATCCCATGGGGCGGACTATCGGGTTGTCTCTTCGAAAATCGCTCTAAAATCGCTCATCACGCCTTCTTGGCCCTGCCGTCCAAAGATGTGCGCGAAAGTTAGATTACACACTGACACAGAACGCGGGCTTGCCTTCAAACAGTTGAGATCCTTGCAATTCTGCAAAGTTCTCGCGTGTGGGTCTCGTCCCCAAACTGTCCATGTTCATCCCTCCGTAGAGGTGAATGCAACGTTTGGTCATAAAATGTGAGTTTAGATTTTCTCTTGAGACCCTATGTGTGAAGCAGATTTGTGACAACGATTTGACAGCCATGAAAGTTTCCTGCGCCTGATGTCGGCCGAAGAACCGCCTTTACAACTCCCGAAAGTGGCCGGTGTCCGACGCGTCATGAGCAATGTTGGTGTGTTGCTTGGAGGACGTGTCGTGAATGCGCCCCTGAGCCTCCTCCATATCTGGATGGCAACACATTTCCTTGGAAGTTATGGCTTTGGTCTCATCGCCATGATGTACGCCTTCGCGCGTACCATGGGCGATCTGGTCGATTTCCAGTCCTGGCAGACAGTGCTGAAATATGGCCTTCGCCCGCTGACAGACGGAGACCGGAGAGGGTTTCAGCGCGTCATAGCGTTCAGTTTTCTGCTGGATGGCCTTGGAGGGCTGCTTGGGTTTTCTGGCGGCTTGGTCATCAGTATCTTTGCTATGAAAATGCTGGGCTGGCCGCCAGAAATTCACCAGACAGGAACAATATTCTGCCTGTCGATCCTATTCATGGCGTCCGCCACACCCACAGGTCTTCTGCGCATCTTCAACAGATATGATCTGATTTCCATTCAAGGCGTCGTCGCCACTCTCGTTCGCGTCGTGGGTACTTTTTTCCTCGCCGTAAAAGGCGCGTCCGTACCAGCATTGGCGTTCGTGTGGATGTTCGCCGAATTTGCAGCGTGGGCAACACTCGTATTTATGGCCGTCCGGGAGTTGATCCGCCGAGATCTGATGCGTGGCCTTACAAAAGAACTACGCGATCTGATCCCTGACCTGCTGAATGGGCATTTCTTTCGAACCCATCTCGGTATCAGGCGCTTTGCGCTTTCCACAAACCTCAATTCTGCCCTGGCTCTGACCTTCGGGCATATTGGGACGCTTGTAGTGGGAGCGTTCGTTGGCCCCGCAGGTGCCGGGTATTATCGGGTAGCCAGCCAGATTGCCGCGGGGATCGCCAAGCCAGCCGCACTGATTCAAACAACCGTGTACCCAGAAATGGCACGCCTTTGGCGTGATCGCGCGACAACCAAGCTTTACCGCCTGACCATTCAGGTGGCTCTTGCCGCAGGTGGGATCGGGACAGTTCTGCTTGCCGTGACCCTTCTGGCAGGGCGCCCCCTTTTACAGCTTTATATCGGCCCAACAGGTGCAACGCAGACGATGCCAGTTACACTCTGGCTTCTTGCAGCGGAAGTTGTTGCGGTCTGGGGCCTTCCGCTCGAACCCCTCCTGTTCACAACAGACCGTTCCGGCGCTGCGACATCTGCGCGTTTCCTGGACTTTCTTGTATTTTTTCCGGGGCTTGTTCTCGTTGTCCGCAGATACGGTCTCGATGGCGTTGGCCCTATTACACTCTGCGGGGTCATGCTCCTGATCGGACTTCAGCTTCTTCTGGTTCTTCGTAAGCCCTCTCTGCGCACGATTTCCCAGCCATGAAAGTCGTCTTTCCCTTAATCGCCCAGCGACACCAGACGCTACACGCTCTACCAATCGCACTGGAAATGTCAGCCCGACATCCAGAAGTCGCCGTCCATATTGCGTGCCTGACATCAAGTCATCTCGAACTCGCGCGTTCGTTGGCTACGCTCTATCCGGAGTCTCGCGTTCAGTTTGACCTGCTTCCGATTTCAGATGCACTTCGGCATCGGATTGAAGCACAGGGACTACGAGTCCTTGACCGCCTCATGGGGCTGTTTTTCTCCCGGAAGTATTTCAAGGGCTTCGATGCCATCATCGTTCCTGAAGCAACCTCTCTTCAGCTTCGACACATGGGCGTTCGTACCCCCCGTATGATCTGGACGGGTCATGGGGCCGGAGATCGTGCCATCGGCTTTGCCAAGCATCTCAGAAAATTTGATTATCTTCTGGTTCCCGGCCGTAAAGTCGAAGAGCGGATGCTGGAAAAAGGCATCATCCGTCCTGGCTTCTATCACCGTGGCACATATGCAAAGTTTGATCTGGTTCGCCGGATGCATGCACGTCGACCACCGCTTTTTAATAACGGTCGCCCGACAATCCTGTATAATCCGCATTTCGTGCAGCGTTTCTCGTCATGGCGCATGATGGGCAAGAAGCTGCTTGATTTTTTTGCAGCACAGGATCAGTACAATCTGATCTTTGCTCCTCATTTCCGGCTGTTTGATAACCATCGCCCGGAAGGAGAAGCCCTCAGACGAGAATATGCGGGTCTGTCCCATATGCTAATCGACCCAGGGAGCGAACGAAGTATCGACATGACCTATACCATGGGCGCAGACCTCTATCTCGGGGATGTCAGCAGTCAGGTGGCGGAATTCATGATACGACCACGCCCATGCCTGTTTCTCAACGCTCACGAAGCAGCCTGGCAGGATAACCCCAATTATCAGTCTTGGACGCTTGGCCCGGTGACGGATAATATTGCCAATCCTGGACAGGAAATCATGAAGGCGTTCGACACACACTCACGTTTTCTTGAGACCCAGCGCCAATATGTACTAGAGACTTTCGAAACTTTGGGCGAACAGCCCACGGCACCCGCCGCAGCGGACGCCATAGTTAACTTTCTACACAAGGCCGCCTGATGTCCGGCGATCCTAATGGAGCTAGTCTAGGTTTGACCGAGGACACCCAGAACCCAACTCTTCCCTCCGCTCCGACGCCGAGCCGCTCTGGCCTGACCAGACGGTACGGGGACTTCACGAGCTTTGCCGCAGCCCTGGACTATGCAGCCCAGGGCGAGAGTGGATTCAATATCTACTCTGGCCGCGGACAACTGCTGGAAGCCTTGCCGTATCGGACGCTCCGCGAACAGGCAATTTCCATGGCCCAGCGTCTGCTTGGCCTTGGACTGGCAGCAGGAGACCGGGTGGCCATCGTTGCAGAAAGCGATGGTGACTTTGCCCGTATCTTCTTCGGTTGCCAGTATGCAGGGCTCGTTCCAGCTCCGCTGCCGCTTCCTGTCGCTTTTGGCGGACGTGAAGGATATGTTTCCACCCTCCGTGGCATGATCCAGAGCGCTGCAGCACGCGCTGTTGTGGTTCCGGACGTGATCGGAAGCTGGACATCGGAGATCGTTGAAGGGCTGGATCTGGTTTTCGGCGGCTCCCCCGCTGACCTCTACCGTCATGCTGAAGCCAATGTAGAGCTTCCGGAAATCAAATCCGAAAATCTGTCCTATCTCCAGTTTTCATCCGGCAGCACGCGTTTCCCAATGGGCGTTTCTGTCACTCAGGCTGCTGGAATGGCCAATGCACGCGCGATTGCCCGTGACGGTCTCAAGGTTTATCCCGCAGAAGATCCCCGCGATGATCGCTGCGTGTCCTGGCTGCCACTCTACCATGACATGGGCCTGGTCGGGTTTTTCCTGACTCCCCTGACATGCCAGTTGACGGTTGATCTGCTGCCGACCCGCGAATTCGCACGTCGCCCCCATGTGTGGCTGGACCTGATTTCTCGCAATCGCGGCACGATCGCCTACAGCCCCTCCTTTGGCTACGAGTTATGTTCGCGTCGCAGTGGCCAGGCGGATCTGGACCTCTCCTGCTGGCGCATTGCGGGGATCGGCGGCGACATGATCCGCCACCATATCCTCGAAGGCTTTGCCGAGCGTTTTGAATCCAATGGATTTGATGCCCGCGCGTTCGTTGCCAGCTACGGTATGGCCGAAGCAACCCTGGCTATCAGCTTTGCCCCGCTCAACACCGGCATTCAGACCGACACGATCGATCTCCGCACTCTGGAAAAAGACGGCCTCGCACAGCCTTCCAATGACCCTTCTCACGCGCTCCGCACCTTTGTGCTTTGCGGTGAAGCCCTTCCTGAGCACGAGATTGAAGTCCGTGACCCGCTCGGTAACATTCAGCCTGAGCGCCACGTTGGCTGTGTTTTCGTCCGTGGACCGAGCCTCATGTGCGGCTATTTCCGCCGCCCCGAAGAGACCGAAGCCGTTCTAGATGCTGATGGCTGGCTGAACACTGGCGATCTTGGCTACCACCTGAACGGCCAGATTGTCGTAACGGGCCGCGCCAAGGACCTTATCATCATCAACGGCCGGAATATCTGGCCGCAGGATCTGGAATGGTCTGCCGAGAGCGAGATCAGTACCCTCCGGTCCCGCGATGTCGCAGTCTTCTCCCTGGAAACGGAAACAGGCGAGAATATCGTCGCACTTGTTCAGTGCCGTGCAACCGAAGAAGAAAACCGCAACACGCTCCGTGATGAAGTCACGAGCCTGTTCCGCCGTCAGCATGGTGTGGACGTGCAGGTTATTCTGGTTCCGCCCCGCACCCTTCCACAGACGTCTTCCGGCAAGCTGACGCGTGCCCGTGCCAAGACAATGCTTCTGTCAGGTCAGTTCGATCTGCAGACCGAGCCAACCAACTCCGCAGCCTGACGGACACACCTGACCGCTTTTCCTCTCCCTGCTCAGGGAGGGGGTGGCGAACAGACGTGCTTTGACGCATAAAGCGCTCACAAACTGCATAGTAAGACCGAGAGTTCAATTCCATGACTGACAGCGTCGCCGGCATCTCCGGAATGATCATAGAAAAGCTGCTTGCCAACCCGAAAGTGCCGCGGGACATCAATGGCAACAGCAAGATCGTCGAAGATCTGGCTTTTGACAGCCTCGCCGTCATGAACTTCGTCATGGAAATTGAAGATGAGCTGGATGTGTCTGTCCCGCTCGACAAGCTGGCAGATATCCGCACCATCAACGATCTGGCTGCCTGCCTTCATACACTGAAGGCAAGCCACGCGTGATTGATATCTTTGCAAAACACGCCGCCCTCCGGGCAGCCTATGATGGATTGACGGCAGTTTCGCCACGCAACCCGTTCGAGGTCGTGATTGAACGCCCGCTCTCAGCCACGGTCGGTCTGATTGAGGGGCGCGAGACGCTTCTGTTCGGAACCAACAATTATCTGGGCCTCAGTCAGTCAGGACACGCAGCGGAAGCCGCGATTGAGACAGCCCGCACAATGGGCGTCGGCACAACGGGCTCCCGAATTGCCAACGGCACTTTCGGCCTGCATCGCAAGCTGGAAGAGCGCCTCGCCTCTTTCTTCGGCCGCAAGCACTGCATGGTGTTTTCTACGGGATATCAGGCCAACCTCGGCACGATTTCCGCGCTGGTCAACAAGGACGATGTGCTGCTTCTGGATGCAGACAGCCATGCCAGCATTTATGACGGTGCAAAACTGTCTGGTGCGCAGGTCATCCGCTTCCGCCACAATGATCCGGTCGATCTTGAGAAGCGCCTTGCACGCCTGAGCGATCATCCTGGCGCCAAGCTGATTATCGCAGAAGGCATCTATTCCATGACGGGGAACGTTGCCCCGCTGGACAAATTTGTCGAAATCAAGAAGCGCCACGGCGCCTACCTGATGGCTGATGAAGCACATTCCTTTGGTGTGCTAGGTAAAAACGGTCGCGGCGTTGCGGAACTCCAGGGCTGTGAAGACGGCATCGACTTCGTAGTCGGAACCTTCTCAAAGTCGCTCGGGACAGTGGGCGGCTACTGCGTCACGGATCATGATGGTGTTGATCTGATGCGCCTCTGCTCTCGCCCGTATATGTTCACAGCCTCCCTCCCCCCGGAGATCATCGCGGCAACGCTGGCTGCTCTTGATGATATGGTTGCACATCCAGAACTTCGCACCCGCCTCCAAGACAATGCTGCACGTCTTCATGCCGGATTGAAGGCCGCAGGCCTACAGACAGGCGAACATGTTTCGCCGGTGGTTGCCGTAACGCTTGAAACGGTGCCTCAGGCTGTCGGGTTCTGGAATGCCCTTCTTGAGAACGGCGTTTACGTTAATCTGTCTCTCCCGCCTGCAACACCTGACAACCGTCCGCTGTTGCGCTGCTCGGTTATGGCTGCTCACAGCCCTGAAGAAATTGATCAGGCAACAGCCGTCTTCAAGCAGGTTGCCGAGCATTTCCGAGACTGAGTACGGCGTCGCTTAAAACGCAAAAAGGGGACTGTTCCAAACAGTCCCCTTTTTTTATGAGCTTTTATCCTGAGCAATAACGTCAGGCGGCTTTGCGCAAACGCTTCATACGCAAAAGCAACGCGGGCAAAGTGAGCAAGGGATGTCGCCGCTCAAAATCAGAGAGGGCCAGATCAAGCCCCGTATGACGCTGGATTTTCCACGCCAGATAAGACGCACCGTTTTCAAAAGTAAACGCCGCTTTCACGAGCCGCGCTACGTTTCGAGGCTTGCCTGACGTCCCAACAAGCGCCCAGCGCCGTGCTGCCCGTTTGCGCAAAGTCGGCGACACGGCCGGCTCAAGCATTTCGCCCACTGCAGAATAACCAAGATGCGCTCGCGCCCATCCCAGGGTCAGCATGCTACTGAACCGCGCCTCTTGGCCAGCAAGCAAACTATTGCCGCGCCCCTTCTTTTCAACACGCAATTCTGAGGCGTAAGTATGAGCAAAAAGGGTCTGCCAGTACTCAAGCGCCGTCATATGCGGCGCACCCAGGAGCGCAGCCCAGCAGGAGGCCGTCGTTACACACCGCGCCAGCAAGTCCAGCAACATATCTGCTGCATGCTCGTCTCGAACCCACACGAGACGTACAGGCTGACAGAACCGAGCCCACAGTGTCGTATCGAGCGCGCCAAGTGACGTACGGTCTTCGAACTGCTCCCGCGACAACACCGCAATCTTTGCGCGCAACGTGCGATGACCGTGTTTGAATTCAGCATAACGGACATTCGGGGGAAGAAGCAGGTTGCCGGTACGAGCCACCATACTGCCTGTAAAATCCTTTGAGCTTTCCGTCACGATATAAAAATCGAGAATACCGTCCGGGTCTGCTGCGCGCAGCACCGAACCATAAAACAGAACACCCAGAGGCGGACGTGGGAAAGCGCGAGCCAGAGCATCGGCGAAAGCTACAGCGCCCTCATCAACCGGCGTTGTCAGCTCTTCAATGAGGATTTTTTCAAGTGCATCAGGCATGGAGGAAACGGAAGGCTGGCCCACGTTCAAGTCGAATACGCCCGCTCTCTGAGGGTGTGAAAACCTCTCCGTCCAGGACAAAGTCACTTCTTGTTTCAAGCATCATGTCGTCCGTTCGGCCACTCACATAGTCAGGATGCCGCCGAAGCCACCGGGGCGCACGTCCACACAGAAGCGCAGCCGTCGCACGGGCAAGGTTTTCCGGATAGGCACTGACGTCAAGATATCGCAGACCTTCCACATTCGGCTCAGCATCCCAGAACGGCCAGATTCCATGAGAAAGCCGGGATAGTCCCGTTGAAAGAAACATGAAGCTGTTCCCGTCGTAAGCGTGGCCGGACGTTTCAACCCGTAGAGGCTCCCCCTCCAACCAGCTCTTGCGGCTTTTACGAAACAGGAGACTGACAACGGTGCTGAAGAGCGTAAAGCCTACAGCCAGATCATGGGGAGCAAACCTGACGACTGCTGGGGAATGCGCCGTACGAACAGCGCGCGCATAGCCCGTACACCCTCCAAACAATCCGAGCACTGGCTTGCGGTCTGTGTCTGGCCAAGAGAGACAAATGGGTGTGCGCGTACTCGATCGCATTGCAGCCCCTTGTTGCAAGCGATTGATAGCCTCCATCTCCCTCAGCCCGAACCCGATATCCCCAGCAATGAGATTGGTGTTCCCGGATGCGATTACGGCGATATCAGGAAGGCGATCTGCTGGATATGCACGCGCAATGGCTGTCAGCGCAGCGCTGATTGTTCCGTCCCCACCATCAATGGCAATGGTTCGGACTCCCTGCCTGCAAAGGTAATGAACATGTTCGGTCATCCCCTCACGACTGTCTGATGGAACGAAATTCTCTCCGAGAAGCGCCTTGGCCTCCGTAGCGAATACGGAACCGCCGCGCCGGTTCTTACGGCTGCGAGCATTATGAATAAGGGCAAATCGCACTATAGGGGGAATTCTTCGTTTTTGTTCGGAGCTATGCGGGCGGGTCTAGCACGGCTATGATGTTTCGGCCAGAATGCGAGCTTCCCCTTCCGGCAGAAAGACTGACAAGGCTTCATTTCCTCCATGCCCCATGATCTCCCCGCAGAAACGTCTTCTCAGCGGGAGACGTGCGCCGTCGTTCTGGCCCATCTCTCGGACCCTCACCTCCCACCTCCTCCGGTTCGCTGGTGGGAAGCTCTGAACAAGCGGGCTCTCAGTCTCATTTCGTGGAAAAAGCACCGTCGGCACGTTCACCTGGCCGCGACATGCGCGGAAATTGTACAGGATATTGCCAGAGCCAACGTTGATGCCATTCTTGTCAGCGGAGACCTGACGAACTTCGGCACGCCAGCAGAGTTCACCCTGGCTGCCGAATGGCTGAAAAAGCTCCCGGCGCAGGCACTTGTCATCCCAGGCAATCATGACTGCATGATCCGTCAGCCCCCTGAAAAAGGGATCCTGCAATGGGAGAAATGGTCTGGGGCGACTTATCCGTACGCCCGCATCCACAACGGCGTTGCCATTATCGGTGTGAACTCCGGCATCCCGACCCCACCGTTCATGGCTTATGGCCGGGTTGGTCACAAGCAGCTCACCCGACTGGAAACTCTGCTGACGCAACTGGGCGATGCCGGACTCTGTCGTGTTGTCATGATCCATCATCCCCCCCGAAAAGGGCTGGTGCCATGGCGGAAGTCGCTGCTCGATCATCCCGCCCTAGCAAAGCTTCTTCAAAGAACTGGTGCTGAAATCGTTCTCCATGGGCACTCCCATGACGCGACCCTGACCCACATCGCCGGAACTGAAATACCGCTTCTTGGGGTCGCCTCTGCATCCCTGACAGACAAACGTGCTCATCGACAGGCCTGCTGGAACCATCTGACTATTCGACCCCGAAAAAGCGGTTGGACGATTGATCTTGCCCGACATCGGCCGGATGGGAGCATTACAGAACAGGCCTCCTGGTTCCGACCGCAAGGTACGCAGGCATGAAGCAGCGCGCCTCCATTCTGGACAGATATCTGCTGTGGCAGATGATGCCACCGTTCGTTATCGCCCTCTTTGCGATGCTCGTGGCGCTCCTTCTGGAACGCCTGCTCGTCCTGTTCGATTATCTGGCCTCAGCCGGAAGCTCCCTTGCGACCTGCATCGCGCTGCTGACAGATCTTCTGCCGCATTATTTCGGGATCGCTCTTCCAGCCGCGCTCTGCATCTCGGTTTTTCTCACCATCCATGGAATGAGCGACAATAACGAGATTGATGCACTTCAGGCTGGGCGTGTGTCTCTGCTGCGGATCAGTCGGCCCTTCATGATCGTTGGCCTGCTGCTGGGGGCCGTAAGTGTGCTGCTCTACGGCTATATTCAGCCGGTTGCGCGATATGATTACCGGGCGGGCTTCTATTTCGCGGCTCATACGGGCTGGGCACCGCATCTTCAGGCAGGAATGTTCGCGTCCACGTCTGATACGGCAGTGATGACGGCAGACAGCGTCAGTCACGGCGGCACCCACATGAGGCGTGTCTTCATCCGGGAAGTGAACAAGAATGGTCTTGCTCACATCATCACCGCCCGCCGCGGCATGCTCACAATTTCAGATAAAACCCGCAGCACCCAGATGGATCTCTGGGACGGTGAAATCGTCGACGATCCCTTCCCCGGAGCTGCTAATCACAAACCGACGGTCACGCATTTCTCGCATGTCGTTCGCGTCATTGATCACCCTGCAAAAGAGACGACCTTTCGCTCTCGTGGAATTGACGAACGGGAACTGACGCTTTTCGAGCTCGCACATGACCTTCGTTATGGCGTACCCGGCATCGAATATCGGACGCTTCGTGCAGAAATCGATTTTCGCATCGCGCATGCCCTTGCCATCCCGTTTATCCCTCCCCTGGCCGTAGCGCTGGCTATTGGCTCACGGCGTAGAAAGTCGGTGTGGGGATTGATTGCGGTTTCGGGCATTCTTGTCGGGTTTGACCAGATGCTGATGTTTGGACATAGCCTGGCTGCGACAGGCCGCCTTCCCATCTGGCTTGCCATCTGGGTGCCGGAAGCGCTCTTCTGCATTGGCTGTCCCGCCACTCTGCTGCGCCGGTCGCGCGGTTCCTGGAAACGCCGCAAACTGGTTCGCCCGTCATGACCGCCCACGCACCACACTATGTTCTGTATCGTTATCTGAACCGTGCACTTCTGGGGCGCTTCATGCTCTGTGGTGGCGTGCTGGTTTCTTTGCTTGAGATCCTTGCGCTCCTTGAAAAAACGACGCCCATTCTCAACCGAAATCTGGGCTTCAAGGGCATCCTGACATTTGCGCTGCTGCATCTTCCTGCGCTCAGCGTCGAGATCATGCCTCTGGCATTCATGGTCGGGGCACTGTTCCTCCTGATGCAGATGACGCTGTCATCCGAAATGTCCGCCCTCCGTGCAGCCGGACTTTCCACGATCAATCTTTACAAGCGATTTCTGCCGGCCATCCTGATTGTGGGTCTTACCGGAACAGCCATGCAGTACTGGCTCATCCCCCCTTGCGAAAATGCGCTTGCAACATGGTGGAACAAAACAGACCCTGATGCAGCGAAGCCCGACACGCCCTCAAAGCGTATTCTCTGGTTTCGTGCAGGGCCGACTCTTGTCCGTATCGGCCAGTTTGCGCATGGCGGAGCGTTCCTGAGGGATGTTACCATTTATCACCGGGACCCGGGTGGCCTTCTGACAGGGACCGAGCACGCCGCGACCCTGACGTATGACGGCAAGGACTGGCACCCGACCGGAGCGCAGGATCTCACGCTGACGGATAATGGCGCTTTTGTAAAAATCACTGGTGGTGACAATAATTTTGCCATTCCGGCGACACCATCAATGATCATGACGTTATCAGAAGATAACGCTGCCGTGACCCCAAGTCAGATCGGGGCCATCCTCCACAAAGGGGCACCTGCCAGTCTTCCCCGCGCAACATACCGCATGGCACTCTTCAGTGGCATTATTCTTCCGTTTCAGGTCGCAGTAATGCTTTTATTAGCGCTACCAGTGATCTATATCCCCCCTCGGGCAGGACTTCGAAACCCGCTTCCGGTCTATGTGCTGGCCGCGGGAATGGGCTTCGTGATCCTGCAGGGAATGATTTCCGCACTGGGCAATGCTGGAACGCTTGCCGCGCCACTGGCTGCCTGTGCGGGCCCACTTCTGGGCGCCCTTCTTGGGCTGACCTGGGTCCTGAGGATGGAGGAAAGATGAGCAAGTCCAAACCATGGCAGAACATGTCGTCCCTCCGGACGGGGCGCAGCTTCGATCTCGGAAAGATGTCGCTGCCTCAGTTGTGGATTGCCTATCTCACCTACCCCACCATCCTTCTGTATTTCGTACTGATCGTTGCAGCAGCTTTCGGAGCACTTCACTTCTCCCATAACCTGCTGACAACGCTGATACCCATTCCTGTCGTGATCGTGGTGTATCCGCTGGCCTGGTACATGATCCATCGCTTCATCCTGCATGGACGCTGGCTATACCGGAACCACTGGACCGCTTCGCTCTGGAAGCGCATCCACTTCGATCATCACCAGGACCCCCATCTGCTGGATGTGCTGTTTGGATCACCCCTGAACACCGTCCCGACCATGGGCATCATCACCATGCCGATCGGATATCTGATCTGCGGCTGGAGCGGGGCATTCTGCGCCCTGTCCACAGCCCTCGTGATGACGTGCATCTATGAGTTTTTTCACTGCATCCAGCATCTGGCCTATAAGCCGCGCTGGAAGTGGGTTGCCCGGATCAAGCAACTTCATGTTCTTCATCATTTCCATGATGAAAATGGCAATTACGGGATTACAAACTACGTGCCAGACCGCTTTTTTGGCAGTTTCTACCGTGAAGCCCGTGACCGCGCACGCAGCCAGCACGTCTTCAATCTCGGCTACGATCTGGATGAAGCCAAGCGCTATCCCTGGGTCATGAACCTTACAGGCGCTCCGCCAAAAGATCGTCCTGATGGGGCACGCTCTTCCTCCGACAACAGCCGCACAGCGTGAGCCTTCCTGTTCTCGTACTCGCTGGTTCTCGTGACGGTGAGCGTGATGTTCTAGCACAACTTGGGAAGGTCTCGCACAAAGCGCTCCTTCCGGTCGGCGGCCAACCCATGCTGGGGCGCGTCCTGCGCGTGCTGGAGAGCATGCCTTCTCTCGGGCCGATTACGGTCAGCATCGAAGCACCCGACCGTATTCGGGACATTTCCGGCGGGGCCCATGTTCTCCAATCGGCGCGGTCTCCCAGCGAAAGCGTTGCTGAAGCTCTCAGCAAGGTCGGGACGCCCTGTCTGGTGACAACGGCCGATCACGCGCTGCTGCGTCCAGAATGGATTTCAGAATTTCTTGGTAAAACGGCTGGATGTGATCTTGCCGTGGGCGTCGCTCTTCGGGAAACTGTAGAGCGAGATGTCCCGACCACGAAGCGGACCTATATTCGCCTCGCGGATATGAGCTTTTCCGGATGTAATCTTTTCTGGATGGGCACGCCTCAGGCTGCGGAAGTGGTCGAATTGTGGAAGCGGCTCCAGAAAGACCGCAAGCGGCCTCTGAAAATGGCGCGAACACTTGGGTTCGGAACACTTCTTCGGGCCCTGACAGGCCGCCTGGACTCCACCGCTCTGTGTCGTCGGATCGAAGTTCTGACGGGGGCGAAAATACGTCTCGTGCCGCTTTCTGACGGTCAGGCCGCCGTAGATGTCGATAAGCCTTCTGACCTGACACTCGCTGAACAGCTTCTGGCACAACGGTCTTCATGAAAATTGCCTACGTCATTAACTCGCTCGAATGCGGTGGCGCACAGCTACCCATCCCGGACATTGTCTCCGTTCTCCAGCAGCGAGGTGGCGAAGTCACAGTTTTCAGCCTCGAAAAGCGTGATGGCCTGGCCATTCCCGTTCTGGAAAGCCACGGCATTGAGGTTCGTGTGCGGTCAGGCGGCAACAAAGACCATTTAGCGGCCTGGCGCTGGCTGCGTGATGAAATGGACGCATTCCAGCCGGATCTGATCTGGACGTCCCTGACCCGAGCTACGCTCCTCGGCCAGCGCGCAGCCAACAGGCTTGGTGTCCCGGCAGTCCACTGGCAGCATTCTGCCCGCCTGAAGTCCGCCAACAGCCTCCTGCTCCGGCTTCTCTGCCGGAAAGCGAAGCTATGGATTGCAGACTCCCCTACGGTTGAGGATTTCGCTCGCAAAAGTCTGGGACTAAGGAACCGCGTTCTTTCCTGGCCAATTTTCCGGGCCAATCCTCACAGCCCCACAGCAAAGGCTTGGCGTAAAGGACAAACCGTCCGTATCGGAAGTCTTGGCCGACTGCACGCCGTAAAGGGGTATGACCTGCTTTTCGAAGCACTGGATCTGCTCCGTGACCACCCGGACCTTCCCCCCTATCGACTGTCCTTAGCCGGAGACGGCCCAGAAAAAGAAGCTCTGGAGCAGATCGCCAGGGAGAAAAAACTCCCGGTCGATTTTCTCGGACATTGCGATAAGCCGTTCGAATTTCTGTCGACGCTGCATCTGTATGTTCAGCCGTCCCAGTGGGAAGGCATGTGCGTTGCCGCCCATGAGGCCATGGCCTGCGCGCTGCCCGTAATTGCCACGCCGGCCGGCGAAATCCCTCACACCATGGAAGACGGGCATTCCGGTCTTGTGGTCCCGTTCAACAACGCCCCGGTTCTGGCCAGTGCGATTGCTGAACTCATCATGACACCGGGAAAGCTCAAACCCATGGGGCGCCTCTCCCGGGAGCGTGTTCTGGAGCGGTTCGGCCCGACGGCGTTTCTGCGTCAGGGAAATGCCGTTCTGGACCGAATTCCTGGCTTCAACCCAGCCCCAGACGACGCTTCACATTCATAAGATCCCGACGTGGGCCAATTCCAACACGCTTGACGTCAACAAGTGTCACCTGCCCAGCGGCTGAGAGCGTGTGGAAACCGTCTGGAAAACGACGGCGCAGCACGGCAGGCGCATCCAGCACATCACTTGGCGTCACTTTCGGCAACCCGCGCTCAAGCCCTTCAATTTTCAGCAGACGAATGCCTTGGCCATAAGTGTCACGGCAGTCTTGCGTGGGAAGGAAGAGCTCTCCATCGACAACGACCGGAGTGCCACCCGGGCGCGCTCCCGCACGGTCATTCAAAAACAGCCCGAGATGTGTCCACGGCCCCGTAAGACTATCTGCTACGGAGATGTGCAGAGCGCTTTGTCGCTCGTCTCGTGTGCCTGCGGGCGTCCAGAACATCCACCAGCGCTCGGCGTAATGGAACGGCGTGGCGTCAATTGCGGCCTCTCGGAAATCAAATGCTTCGACCTTTTCCCATTCCAACGGAAAAGCTTTGGCCCGATACAGGGTCAGGCGGCCTGAAGCACTGGCCTCGGGCAGCATGTACGTCTCCCCCCCATGCTCAAAGACATACGGGTAAGACAGATGCCAGTCTTCACGCAGGACAGGCTTTTGCTGAATCAGCTTTCCTGTCCGGTCATAGACCAGAACATCAATGGTGCCTTTGGGGTCCCGATAGTCAAAGGCTTCCGCAAAAACATGCAGCTTTCCGTCTCGCCAGAGACCAAAAGGATCGGCCAGAAAACGATGATCTCCGATATCCGGCAGGGTCGTCACCTCAAACCCGTTGAGACTACCCGCTCGGATCAGGTCCGCCAGAGGCGCGTGGATAATGGCGCAACGCCAGTGGTCCGTGCGTAGAAACGGCATGCCGACTCTCCTTGAAAAACGCGAACAGGGGCAGACGTAAAGCGCAGATCCGGGCAATATGGAACCATGAGTTCGGTCCTTTCCGAGATCCCGCCTGGTTTCCCTGAACGACAGTTTGCCATCCGGCGTGCTGTTTTGGGGCTATGTCGCGCCATGGGCTGGGCAGCAATCAACGAATTTGCCCTTCCCTCGGCCGGGCGTCGCGCAGACGTGATGGCCCTCCTGCCCGATCACAGCCTGTCCTGCATTGAGATCAAATCCGGGCTCCGCGATTTCCAGACAGATCAGAAATGGCCGGATTACAGGAACTGGTCGGACAGGCTGTACTTTGCCGTGGATGATGGCTTCCCGCTGGAGGTTCTGCCTCCGGACGTTGGTATTATCACTGTCAGTCTCAGCATGGTGCCCAATAGCCTCTTCCACAGTGTGGTGGCAGAGTGCGCCATCATCCGTGACCCCGCAGAACACCGGATCGCACCGGCACGTCGGCGGACAATTCTGCACCTGTTTGCCACCACGGCCGCCAGTCGCCTCATGTCTCTTGAGGATCCGGCCATCACTGCCTCCCTGCGCGCAGCACGCCGCACAGAATAGGATATGTCCATGAGTTTTGACCCTATTGCCGTCCGTCTTGAAGCCGCCCGCAGTGTCGTCCGGGATGCAGCGGCCCTCGCCCTTTCCATGCGCCCTCAGCCTGGTGGCCCGACTGGCACCCTTAAAGGCCGCCAAGACTATCTGACGGAAGCAGACGGAGCCGTTGAAGCGCTCGTCAGCCTTCGGATTCAGGAGCTTTTCCCGGAAGATGGTTTCCAGGGTGAAGAAGGCGGCCTGACGCGTGAGGGGCAGTTCCGTTGGGTCGTGGACCCGATTGATGGAACCTCCAACTTTGCACGCGGGCGAGACCGGTGGTGCGTGTCGCTGGGTCTGCTTGAGGGCAATGTACCCGTTGCTGGCGTTATTGAGGCCCCGGCCCTCAATGAAGTGTTCACTGCTCAGAAAGGCAAAGGCGCCTTTCTGAACGGAAAACCTATCAAAGCCTCCCCTATCAGCAACCCGCAGGAGGCCATGATTGAAATGGGATGGTCCTGCAGGGTGTCGACCGAACTGTTTGGTGAAAAAATCGGTGCCATCATGTCTCTGGGTGCCATGCCGCGTTCAGGTGGGTCCGGAGCCCTGGCGCTGGCAGACGTCGCATGTGGCCGCAGCGATGGTTACCTGGAAATCGTGATCCAGCTTTGGGATGTGGCCGCAGCACTGATCATTCTGGAAGAAGCTGGCGCTACTGTCTCTCCGTTCCTTCAGACGGGCGGTCTGACAGGGGGAGCCACTATCCTTGCGGCTGCACCGGGCATTGCACAAATCCTGTCAAACGCCGTGAAGGTGGAAATCTGACACGACCTGTTGCCCCGCACTCGTGATTTGGCCTCATTTCACGCATAGTGCGGGACAGATCCATTTTTGCCGTTAGCAGAAGGTAAGTTTTATGACCCTGTCCGGTCTCCTGCGTTCGACCGTTCTTGCCGCCACAGGGTGTGCAACGCTCGCTGCGTGTTCTGGCACAACCACCACCACAGCAAGCGAACAGCAGATAGTTGTAGATAAAGCGACGCTGGCTGTTCAGGACCTGTTTGCCAAAACAACCTCGACATCCCGCTCACAGCAGCTTCTGGCGGAAGCCAAAGCCGTCATGGTGTGCCCGTCTGTTCTGAACATGTCTTTCGGTCTGGGAGGCTCTGGCGGTCGCTGCGTCCTCATGAGCCGCGATGCGCGTGGGTCATGGTCTGATCCGGCATTCTACCGTCTGAGCACGGGGTCTCTGGGTGTTCAGGTTGGCGTCCAGAACTCCGAGATGATTTTCTTCATCATGTCCCAGCGTGGCATTCAGGCCCTGCTGGATAGCCAGTTCAAGTTTGATGCGACAGCATCCGCCTCTTTCGCCACGATCGGAACTGGTGTTGAAAGCAGCACCGCGGGTGCAAAGAATACGGACATCTATGCGGCACAGAAAGCTCAGGGCCTTTATGCGGGCGCCGCACTTGGTGGCTCCAAGCTGACAGTGGATAGCGGCGCGAACCGCGCTTACTACAATCAGGCTGTTGGTCCTGAAGACATTATCGTGACGATGCGCGTCAACAATCCGTCTGCCGATCCGCTTCGTCGCATGATGATGAACATTGCGAAACTACCAACGGCATCCACGGCCCGCTCAACAAGCGCAACGGCTCCAGCCTCTCAGGGAAGCACCTCAACGGATATCGATCCCGTAAGCAGCAGCCCCTACCCCAGCAATTACGACACCTCGAAGCCGTACAGCACCCAAACGCGCGGCGTGCAAAGTTCATCTCTGAACCCTGTGAAGTAAGACAGCAAAAAGCCCCGCACATGAAAATGCGGGGCTTTTTTTATTGTGGGACGACCGGGATTTTTTCTCGGTATGCCCGGATATTTCGGTCCTGCTCCTGAAGTGTCTCAGAGAAACTATGACCACCCTCACCCGTAGCGACGAAATATAACGCCTTACCTTCCGCTGGATGTGCCGCCGCCTCCAAAGACGTCTTGCCCGGTGAGCAGATTGGCCCCGGTGGCAGGCCGGTTTCCAGGTAGGTATTGTATGGGCCAGGGACCTGAAGATCATCATGCGTCAACGGGCGGTCCAACGTCCCCAGACCTTCGCTAAGGCCATAAATGACGCTTGGATCCGTCTGAAGGCGCATGCCAAGTTTGAGGCGGTTCAGAAAGACGCGCGCCACCATTGGACGTTCAGTCGGTACCGCTGTTTCCCGCTCGATCAGGGATGCAAGCGTCACCAGATCCTGCGGGTTCTGAATCAGGCCATCCAGAGCTTCCACATCACGCTTGTCCCAGATGGACTGCACCTGAACGTCCATCATGCGCTTCAGGCGATCAACCATGGATTGCCTTGCAGTGCCACGAACATAGGCAATCGTCTGAGGAAGAATGCTTCCCTCCACGATTTGAGGAACGTCTCCCGTCAGGAAAGGTGCTTTGCGAAGAATATCCGCAATCTTGAGCGCAGTCAGACCTTCAGGAACAGTCAACTGATGGGAAACAGGTTTACCATGCCGCAAAATTTCCAGCACATGAGCCACAGATGCTCGTGAGGGAAACTGAAGTTCCGCCGCATGAATCTGTCCATCCCGATGCGTCAGGAAGGCTGAAAGCCGGAAGAAGGCTCCGGAGGACCATGTTGGGGAAAGAATCCCGTCATCCTGAAGAGCTTTTGTAACCGTCGCGTTATTACCGCGTGGAATGACAAAAGCTTTTGTTTCAGGAAGCGGACCAGGGTCAGTGTAATGACCGTACCCGGCCACCGCTGTGGCGACAAAGAGCAGCGGCGCCATGAAGATTGCCAGCTTACGGCCAGCCTTGGGGGGAAGAAGAGGTTTTCTGTTTTCTTCGCCGTCCGGCTGGCTTTCAGGCATAAATCAAAACGACTCCGCTCAGTCCTTGCAGCGCTTCAGGATAATGCTGGCATTCGTGCCGCCAAACCCGAAGCTGTTGGACAGAGCGACATCAACCTTACGCTTCTGAGCCTTCAGAGGCACACGATCGATTACGCTCTCGCGTGCCGGATTTTCAAGGTTCAGCGTGGGCGGCACGATGCCGTCACGGATGGCCTGAAGGCAGAAGATCGCCTCCACAGCACCCGCTGCGCCAAGAAGATGACCGATGGCAGACTTGGTGGATGACATCACCAGATTCTTGGCATGGTCGCCGAAGAAACGCTCGACTGCATCCAGTTCCAGATCGTCTGCCATGGTGGAGGTGCCATGCGCGTTAACGTAGTCGATATCGGATGCCTGAAGACCACTGTTCTTCAGGGCGGCCTTCATGGCGCGGAACGCGCCTTCATGACCTTCAGCCGGGGCTGTGATGTGATGAGCGTCGCCGGACAGGCCATAGCCGCCGATTTCGCCATAGATCTTGGCACCGCGAGCCTTGGCATGTTCGTACTCTTCCAGCACGACCACACCGGCACCCTCACCCATGATGAAGCCATCACGATCCTTGTCCCACGGACGGGACGCCTTGGTCGGATCATCATTGGAGCCGGTGGAGAGCGCACGTGCCGAGCAGAAACCGGCAATACCCAGCGAACAGATGGCAGCTTCTGCGCCACCGGCAATCATGACGTCTGCATCACCGTACTGGATCAGACGGGACGCATCACCAATCGCATGCACGCCTGTAGCGCAGGCTGTAACGACAGCATGGTTCGGTCCCTTGAAGCCGTAGCGGATCGAAAGGTGACCGGAAATGAGATTGATAAGCGCGGACGGGATGAAGAACGGTGACAGACGACGGGCCTTGCCGCTCGAAACTGTCAGGGAACCTTCATAAATCGTCTGTAGACCACCGATACCGGAGCCGATCATCACGCCTGTGGCGCAGCGATCATCTTCGTTCTCAGGCTTCCAGCCCGAGTCCTCGACGGCCTGGATGGCAGCGGCCAGACCAAGATGGATGAAGCGATCCATTTTCTTCTGGTCTTTGACCGGCACCCAGTCAGACAGCGTGAGACCGCCTTCTTCGGTCGGTCCCTCAGGAACCTGACCAGCGACCTGCGCAGGGAGTTCGGAAGGATCAAAATGGGTAATACGCCCGATACCGGACTGCCCTTCGATCAGACGCTTCCACGTCAGTTCCGCACCCACCGCAAGTGGGCTGACAACACCGATTCCGGTAACGACGACGCGTCTTCCGTTGATTGCATTCCCGCTCATCGATGCCTCATGTCTCACGTTGTAAACGACCATACGATGCGGCCTGAAGACCGCTCCGTGTATCCGCCCCTGGTAATCGAGGCGGGATGGGACCAGCCTTAGACCAGTCCCGAAAGCGCCTTAGGCAGCCTTCTGCTTCTCGATGTAGTCAATCGCGTCCTTGACGGTGGCGATCTTCTCGGCTGCATCTTCCGGGATCTCGACGGAGAAAGCTTCTTCGAAAGCCATGACCAGCTCAACCGTGTCGAGGCTGTCTGCGCCCAGATCGTCAATGAAAGACGCTTCCGGCGTGACCTTGCTTTCTTCAACGCCGAGGTGCTCGACAACGATCTTCTTCACCTTGTCAGCGATATCGCTCATCTGTTTGTTCCTTCTGCCCGTTCAGGGCGTTACAAAAAACTCGTATTGCCGTCTGCCAGTCCGGGAACCCATCAGGGCTTCCAGCGCAGGCCACCTCTCCTTTCGGAAAGGCGTTGCCACCGGCCGAACCGGACATCGGCCTTCATCAGACCGGGCAAAGCAGCGCGCGATTAGCACGCTTTGACCTGAAACGCCAAGCGTCTCAGACCATGGCCATGCCACCGTTGACGTGCAGGGTCGTTCCCGTGACCCAAGCAGCCTCGTCAGAAGCCAGATACACCACTGCCGCAGCCACGTCATCCGGGTTTCCCATCCGACCGAGCGGAATAGAGCCAACCAGCTTTTCGCGGATACCCTCAGACAGCACATCCGTCATTGGCGTTTCAATGAAACCAGGAGCCACAACATTGACCGTCACACCACGCGGACCAGCTTCCTGAGCCAGAGACTTGCTCATACCAACGATGCCAGCCTTTGCCGCTGCATAGTTGGCCTGACCCGCATTTCCTGTCGTTCCAACAACAGACGCGATGGAAATGATGCGGCCAGCGCGACGGCGCAGCATACCCTTAAGGGCAGCGCGAGCCAGACGGAACGGACTTTCCAGATCCACCGTCATGACCTGCGACCAGTCACTGTCCTTCATGCGAATGGCGAGCGTATCGCGCGTCAGCCCCGCATTGTTCACCAGAATGTCCAGCGGAGCCCCGGCTACTTCTTCAGCCTTAGCCACAAGACCATCAGCTTCAGACGCATCCGACAGGTTGGCAACTGCAATATGCGTGCGCTCCCCGAGGCTGTCTGCCAGTTCCTTCAGAGCCGCTTCACGCGTGCCGCTGAGAACAACCGTTGCGCCAAGGGCGTGAAGCTGACGGGCAATAGCTGCACCGATGCCACCGGATGCACCCGTGACGAGTGCGATCTTGCCAGAAAGAGAGAACATGGTTCGTTGTCCTTACAGAGCCTTGAGCAGGGCTTCGATTTCAGCAGGTGTGCCAGCATTGTCCGTGGCAAGATCAGGAGCAATACGACGCGCCAGACCACACAGCACCTTGCCAGCTCCCAGTTCATGCATGTTTGTCACGCCCATGGCCGCCATGGCCTGAACGCTCTCGCGCCAGCGGACCGTTCCCGTAACCTGCTTCACCAGAAGGTCGCGGATCGCATCAGGATCAGTGACCTTCGCAGCAGTCACGTTGGCAATAACCGGGACGCTTGGCGCATTCAGTGTAGCCGTTGCAAGCGCTTCGGCCATTTCACGACCGGCAGGCGCCATCAGTGACGAATGAAACGGCGCGGAGACCGGAAGTTTCACAGCCCGCTTGATGCCACGCTCCTTGGCAAGGGCAATGGCGCGGTCCACGGCATCCATGTGTCCAGACACAACGATCTGGCCACCGCCGTTATCATTGGCGATCTCAAGGACCTGTCCCTCGGCAGCATCTTCACAGATGGACTGCGCCTGCTCAGCCTCAACTCCGAGAAGGGCTGCCATGCCGCCCTCACCTGCAGGAACAGCCCGCTGCATTGCCTGACCGCGCAGACGCAGCAGACGGGCCCCTTCAGCAATACCGAGCGTGCCAGCAGCAGCAAGAGCAGAATATTCTCCAAGAGAATGACCCGCCAGCAAAGTGGCCTTGTCTGCCAGTTTAAAGCCACCTTCGGTTTCAAGGGCACGAACAGCAGCGAGCGATACGGCAAAAAGTGCTGGCTGCGTGTTCTCGGTCTTTGTCAGTTCGTCCGCTTCGCCGGAGAACATCAGCTTTGACAGGTGCACTCCAAGGGCATCGTCAACTTCCTGAAAAACGGCACGGGATGAAGCAAAGGCATCATGCAGGGCCTGCCCCATTCCGACTGACTGACTGCCCTGACCCGGAAAGACAAAAGCGTGAACCGACATGGATCCCCCTGCTGGCATGAAAAACAGGCTCAGGGTGATGCTGTTTCACACGCGATCTGTCAAATTCTGCGTTATCTGTCAGGTGTGAATGTCGCGTATGCCTCACCGGGAATTTTAACCCGGACCCGGCCAAAAGGCTTGCTGGAACGGAATACCGTATCCTCTGCATAGTCCTGCGGCCGAAGCAGAACAGTCATTGGCTCCCTACTCACGTTTGACGCCAACATCCGGACGGTGCCACTCGTCACCGCCTCAAAATTCGCTCCCGGAGCAATAACTATCTTGAGCCGATGAGCATCCGGCATGAACCAGGACAAGATCACACCCGTCAGATCACGGATGCACGCATTGACCTGACGCAGCCAATGACGGGCCTCTATGCCGGTAAATGTCTGCGCCGCAGGCAACGCGACCACCAGAGACAGCTCCGTTCTGACATTATGCCCGATGGCTTCTGTCTGAAGGACCGGCGGGTTCTCTGCCTTCAGGCGGTCTGTCAGCGGGAAATGCATGTCCCGGTCCTGGCCGAAGAACAAGGGGATATCCCCATCCCGGCTATGAACCATAAGCCGCGCTTTTGCGGGGTAATCATGGTCAGGCAGCAACTCGCCTGTGAAATGAAGTGAAAGACCCTCTTTTGCCGCCTGCGGAAAGCGCTCAAACCGCTCATAGATGCGTGCGATGTCCTGATATGTCGCAACGCGCACGTCATGTCGGCCAGCGACAATAAGATGCTCCTCAGAAGCACCGTGCGCCTCGTGAAGACCGACACAGGAAAGGAATGCGATGAAACATCCCGTCAGAAGACGATAGGTCATGAATTTACTTTACAACAAATGATGTCTTATTCAATTTTTTGCAGAACAATCAGAACCTGCGGCAGCCTTACCGGATTATCCAGATATTCGATCAGGCGAAACATACCGCCCCAAGCTTTAAGAATATAGTTCCGTGGTATGATGGCCTCTCCATAATGCGCCTGAGGCTGAGGGCGCTTTGCAGACGCGGCATGCAGGAACCGCCCTGCTTCAAAATGTGAATTCGCCTGGGCTTCATCCACAAAACTGTTTGCACAGGCTTCATGCCATGGATGCTCCAGTTGCATTCCAGAAGCACGACGCAAGCGCTGCTCTGCACAAAATGATAGAAACCGCCGGCTCTGCGTCGTAAAGACAACCAATCCATCTGGCTTCAGAAGCCGATAAAACTCCCTCATCCAGTGGCCGGCCAGAAATTCATCCAGATGTGAAAATGTCGACCAGGACGTGATCAGATCCAGCGTACCGGGCACGAGCGGCAATGGTGGCACCAGCCCTGCCTGCAAGAAGGGAAGAAATGGATTGGCGCGCCGTGCCGCCATGAGAAAGCGGTCCGTATGCTCGACGCTGACGAGGGACTGGGATCGCACATCTTTCATAAAAAGACGCGCCATCCGCCCCCACCCACATCCGAAATCAAGAACGGAAGTCTCAGGCCTCACAGGCCTTCCCGCGTAGGCGCAATACGCCTTTATTTCCCGATAAAAGACATGCGCCTCATGAATGGAAACCTCCCCGTGATGCCCATGAATTTCACGCTGTAGATCATCCGGGGGGAACTCAGGCATCCGAACGCCCCGCACCTCGTGTTCACCAAGGGACGAGACCAGAACATGCAGCCATTCTTCATCCGCAAGCCCGTGAAAGGCTTCAAAAACAGCATCCGTCCTGTCGGAGTGGGTCATTCTTCTACCGTTACGCCATGTCAGTAACGATTTATTAACGCACTTCCACCAACAAGAGAACCAAGCCGCCTACGCATGAAAAATCCTGCCCCGCGCTTTTCAGATACACCGCAAGAAAGAGTTCTCACATAAACTGGATATGGCTCTTAAACCCCAAAAGAGCGGCATCCCGCAGATTGTATTGGGCATTCGGGTGAATGTAATACTCAAACAAAGGCGTAAAAATTACACCCTTCACAACGTGGATAGCGTAGTTGAACTCCATCACGACCGCGTCCTGCTGAACACCTGTCGCATGATTGGGGAGTGATTGCCCTTTACGGATCAGCGCAGCTTCACTTCGGCTCACACCGGATGCAATCTTGGTGTAGGTCAGAGAAAATCCGAGCGTATCGTAAGGTCGAGACTTCAGAAATCCGCGGTTAATCAGTGCACCATAAACGAGATACCGGCGCAGGGATGTATGGGGATCATTGTAAATAAGCCCCGTCATCGCCGTCAGGCCCGAGCCCTTTGCCCGATAGTGCAGCAACTGCTGATCCAGCATGACCCAGGTTGACCAAGACGCGCTTCGCTTTTTATGCGCAAGTCCGCTCTCGGCATAAGAACCGTCATACAGATCGTAATAGTTGTCAGTCTGCGGCGTACTGAAGAGCTGGGCCCCGAATTTGTAATGGCCCGGCAACGTGCCATGTCCGAAGACCGGCTCCCAAGCTGTTTCGATCGGTGCCGCATACCCGATGATATTGGCCCCATTGAATTTGAATCCGGTTCGATGCTGATAGACTTGGTAAATCCCGTTTTCGATCGGATACACCCCTGTCTGAACATAGACAGATCGCACCGGCCGTCCTCGAACCCGAAATCCCCAGGTCGCAGCAGGATAGCCAGCGTCAAAATTCGTGTCCGTAATCCCTTTGGGACGACCGCAGAAACTACCGTTCTGGAAATTGCAGAACAAAGGGCTCGCCGCAAAGTCCGAAATTTCTGACATGCGGCCAGCGGCGATCGCCAGACGCCCACCGTAAAGCGTTTCTTCGCCATACATATAGACCAGATGCACGACAACATTTCCGCCACCGCCATAATCTTCGGAAGCATGATTGAGCCAGTCACCAAACATGCGATTGGCCGTCGTACCGTATCGCCCCACCGTAATCATGTGCGTCGCAAAACCACGCAGACCAGAAAGCTTTTCCCAGTCTACATCAAGCTGCATCGCATACTGGCCCGCATTGCTCGCGCCCTGCTTGTAGTTTTCAAATCCCGGCGTTGTTCCGCGCGTCGGCTTCGTTATCGCTCCGGCAAATTCATTTGTATTATCGACGAGGAAATTGATGCCACGCTTACGCAGCCAGTCTGACAGGGGATTGGAGACGATAGCCTCGGGATGGGAAAATGCTGGCACTGTTGTTTCACGCGAGGCATGGACAGGAAGAGGCGTTGAAACCAACTGACTTGGCGCAGATCCAATATCGCGGTCCATAACCTGAGCAAAAGCAGGCAGCGATACGAAAATACTGAAAAACCACACGAACCATGAGCTTTTCAGAGCATAACCCAGCACACGAAGATGCAAATCTGGCGCCCCTATTTGAACAGGAATAATGTTACATCACGACCTCTGAAACGAATTGCGCCCGATCCAGAGTGAGCATGCAAAATCCCTACGCGACGGAGCACTGTAGCGTAATTAACATTTTAGAATTTCTCGTAAATTTGATTAATAATTCACAAATATAAAATAATTAAAATATTTTTTATTATTTGTTTTAAAGTAAAAATACTTATGGAGGTGAAGTAAGTTTTATATTAATGTTCAAATATCTACAAAATCGTTAATTTAGAAAATTACTCATGTAATATTTCCTTCACACGAAACACGTTTGCGTGCCTATTTTCGAAAACATGTCTTTTTTTGTGGAAAATCAAAGCCTGAAAGCAGAAGACGTTTACCATTCGTGCGAACCACATTTCGTGGCGCATGAAGAGAGAGGAAATTTCTGCATGTCTCTTTCTGGTAAAATTGCCGCTGTAACCGGGGCGGCTCAAGGTATCGGCAAGGCCATCGCTCTTCGTCTAGCGCGCGAGGGAGCTGACATCATTCTATTGGATGTCAAACAGGAAACCGTTCAGCAAGCCGCCAAGGAAGTTGAAGCTCTTGGCCGACGTGCTATCGCTCTAACGGCTGACATCAGTAATCGCGATGAATTTCAGAAGACCCTGAAAGAAGCCTCCAGCCAGCTTGGCGGCCTCGATATCATGGTCAATAACGCCGGCATCTGTCAGGTGAAGCCTATTCTGGACGTCACCCAGGAAGAAGTTGAGAAGATTTACCGCATTAATGTTCAGGGCGTGATCTGGGGCATCCAGGCTGCGGCCAACATTTTCAAAGATACCGGCAAGAAGGGCAAGATCATCAATGCCTGCTCCATCGCTGGCCATGAAGGCTTTCCTCTTCTCGGGATCTATTCTTCCACAAAGTTCGCAGTTCGCGCACTGACGCAGTCGGCCGCCAAAGAACTGTCAGCCTTCGGTATCACCGTGAACTCCTACTGCCCGGGCATCGTCGGAACGGATATGTGGGTCGAGATCGACAAGCGCATGTCTGAAATTACCGGCGCTGAACTGGGCGCAACGTACAAGAAGTATGTTGAAGGCATCGCTCTCGGACGGGTCGAAACAGCAGACGACGTTGCTGGCTTCGTCGCATTCCTGTCGGGGAAAGATTCCGATTACATTACTGGCCAGTCCATCCTGATCGATGGCGGCCTCGTCTACCGCTAAGGCTGTAGATACAAAAAAGGGCCGGAGAAATCCGGCCCTTTTTTGAAATCCTCAGGCATCCCGCGGAATAAGACGTCCACGCTGCCATGCTTCCGCAGCATCATCAGGGTCCTGCCCTTCAACGCCAATATTATAATCCAGCGCACTCATGACCTTGTTGCCGAGCATCATCTCGGACAATTCATCAAGAAGATCCGTATCTGCCTTGCGGGCTACATCTTCCCGCAGAACCATGCGCGCAGACATTTCCCCACCAAGCAGCTTGTCAGGGTCCTCAACCAGCGTCAGCAACGCGGTGTGGAATACCGCATGAGGCTGTGTGGCGACCACAAGCGGAGATTCGCCATCTGCCTGCGCCTTTTCCAGACGACCGATCAGAGCGGCTTCCCCCACAACTTCAAGCGGCAGGGAAGAAAGGGCAGGAAGCTGCTTGAGTGCTTTTTCAAGAATTTCGCGGCTGTCCTCTGCGACGATCACCCGATCCACGTCGGCTGATGTCAGCGCATTGACAGGACCGAGCACACGCAGCGCAGCAAACGAAATCTGCGGCTGATACAGATCCCCGATGACACGAAAGCCAGGCCCAGCGAATTTTTCATCGCGCGGGAACCAGGCAGAGACCAGAAGATCGACTTCGCCCTGCTCCATGGCTTCCGCCACATCTTCAGGGTCGAGGTCCACAAACTCGACGTCCACCTCATGCGCTTCGAGAACACGGGCGACCGCACTGGCACACCCGGCATGAAGCGAGGTGTACAGATGGCCGATCGTCATTTGCGTCATGAGGCAGTCCGTCAGTCAGAAAATTGAAACGTGAGACCGTGGATAAGCCTCACGCTTCATTTTGTCACGACCCTTACCAGATCTTTACGCGCTGATCCGGGGCAAGATAGAGCTTGTCGCCCTCTTTTACGCCGAATGCATCGTACCAGGCGTCAATATTGTGCGCTGGCATGTTCACACGCGTGACGGCCGGGGCATGCTCGTTCGAAAGCATCTGCTGGCGCAGCGCATCCGGCCGATCCTTCTCACGCCACACCTGAGCCCAGCCCAGGAACACGCGCTGATCGCCCGTCAGGCCATGAACGGTTGTCTGCGGCTTGCCATGCAGGGAGTCATGATAAGCCTGAAGACCAAGGTTCAGACCACCGGAATCCGCGATGTTCTCGCCCATGGTCATCTTGCCGTTCACGTGCGTGCCCGGCAGAGGTTCCTGCGCGTCATATTGTGCACCAAGACGATCGGCCAGCTTCTGGAAAGCATCAGAAGATGCTTTGGTCCACCAGTCATTCAGGCGGCCATGTTCATCATAATGACGGCCCTGGTCGTCAAAGCCATGGCTCATCTCATGACCGATCACGCCACCAATAGCACCATAATTCACAGCCATATCACCCTTCGGATCGAAGAACGGCGGCTGAAGGATGGCAGCCGGGAAAACGATCTCGTTCATCGTCGGATCGTTGTAAGCGTTCACGGTCTGCGGCGTCATGCCCCACTCGTCACGATCCACCGGCTTATCGAGCTTGTTCAGCTCATGCTGCCAGTTAAACGCGGCGCCACGCACAGCATTGCCATACACGTCGCCCTTGCGAACTACGAGGTTGCTGTAGTCCCACCACTTTTGGGGATAGCCAACCTGAATAGCGAAGTGATCCAGCTTGTTCAGAGCAGCCTTACGGGTCTGCTCGTCCATCCATGTGTTGTGCTCAAGGCGATCATGGAAGGAAGACTTCACCTTCTGCACCAGCTCTGTAATCTGAGCTTGGGCTGACGGCGGGAAATAACGGGCAACGTAGATCTTGCCCAGAGCCCAGCCCATGGCGCCATTGGTCACGCGCGTCGCACGCTTCCAACGAGGAGACTGCTGCGCCACGCCCGACAGCGTGCGACTGTTGAAGTCAAAGGACGCGTCAGAGAAATCATGAGACAAATAGGCTGCGGCATTATCTGCCAGATGGAAGGCTAGCCAAGCCTGAAGTACGCTGTAATCAGCCTTCTTCAGAACGCGGGACATGGCTCCGATGCCATCTGGCTCACGCACGTCTACCTTGCGATCGGCAATATTTTCGGCCGGAAGCCCTGCAGTCGTCAGGAACGTGACCCAGTCAAAGTCTGGAGCGATCTTTTGCAGCTGCGTGACCGTCATCGGGTTGTAGAGCTTGAGCGGATCGCGCGTCTGATCGCGGGGGATCTCAACCTTGGCAAGCGCTGTTTCAAGATCAACGACAGCCTGCGCGTTCTTGGCTGGATCAGCCCAGCCCACAAGCGTCAGCATCTTCGCGACATAAGCCTGATAGGCCCTCTTCTTGTCGGCCAGCTTCGGGTCTGTGTAGTAGCTGATATCGGGCAGGCCCAAGCCACCGCTGACGCCAATGCTCATGCCCTGATCGAGCATCAGCATGTAATGTTCCGGATCTTTCTGATCCTGCTCGACGCCAATCTGAAACGTCGAGAACGCCATGGAATTCAGGGACGTACCAAACGCCTCAGCCAGGCTCTTGGCATCACTGACCTTGCGGATCTTCTCCAGATCCACAGCAAGCGGCTTGGCTCCCAGAGCATCAACGGCCTTCTGGTCCAGATAGCTGGCGTAGAAGGTGCCGATCTTGCCCATGTCATCAGACGGCTCGGCAGAAACGTGCTTCTGTGCTTCGCTCAGGATCGCCTTCTGGCGCTCCATGGACAGTTCGTACAGAATACGGAACGGACCATAGCTGCTCATATCCCCTGGAATTTTCAGGTTCTTGAGGTACGTACCGTTGGCATATTCGAAGAAATTGTCGCCCGGCTTGACGCTGTGATTCATGCCGGCTTCATCAAAGCCCCAGCCTGAATTGTAACCGGCGGCCTGTGCATTTGCGGCTGTAAGGCCCATAGCCAGCGCAAGTACACTCGCACCTTGCGTCAGGCGGCGTTTAACAGAAACTGTAGTCTTCACATTATGCCTCATGTTCTGGCGATCGCCGTAGCATGAGGCATAAAAGATCATTTCGTCAAAAGGCCTTCCATACAAACGGAGACTTTTTGTTACTTCCCGCTTTTGCGGGTTGTCTTGCGTGCTTTGTCAGCGGGTGCGGAGACAGCCAGCACGTCATAATCAAAGACCATAACCTTATCGAGATATGGCCCGGCAAATTCCTTGAAGGCCTCATGGGCAGGGTCAAAGAACGCCGGATCTGTCACGACGGGCTTGCCAACATAGTAGTTCCGGTCCCCTTCAGAGCGGAACGTCACGAGGAACGCCTGCTGCAGGCCGCCCTCTACACCTTCCCCACTATTCTGAAACCCGGTCTCAATGCTGACCACAACCGGGCGACCGTCAGGGCGACGGCTGTCCTGCGCAAGATGCAGAAAACGGCCGGACACTTCTGCACGCTGTGCCGTCGTGGCGTCCTTCTTGTACCGGAACATCACCATGTGCCGCACGGTGCCAACATGCCAGTCCGCCGCTGTAAACTGAGCGTATCCGACCTGTCGGGCAAGCTGCTGGGAGGCCACCGTTGCGGCTGCCGGTGTATCGCTCGTCACCGGGCCTGATGTCGCGATCGGCAACGAGTACGGATCTGCTTTGGCTGAGAAGCCCTGCGACAGCCCTGCGATGGACAGAAGGGCAGCTGCTCCCCAGATAAAGCGACGGGACAGAAGTGGTCGAACGTCCATTCTCAAGCTCCAGTTACAAGACAGAAAATGCAGCCCTTCATGGCACGAAATGGCCTCTTCCGTCTTGTGAATTTCCGTAAGTCTGACAAACCGTCAGGCCGCAATCTGGCGCTGAAACGATTTGCGACGCCACCGGATCAGTCGATACACCCCATTCGCTGCCAGCTTCTGCCAACGGGAATGCGGAGTGAAGCCTATTGTCTTGAAGATCATCGCCGTCACACGATCAATGTGCTTCTGCTGATAGAATCCCATGGCTTTGGACATATAAGCCGCAATGCACCGCTTGTGATCATAGGGCATGTCCGGGGATTCATTGGTCGTGTGATAGGCGGACGCCAACTCATCGTCCTCACTCTCGGTCACACGCCCAAGAGCAATACGCGTCCGTGCCCAGACACTGAGCTTCTCGCGCTTCAGATAGCGATGCATGTGATCATAGAAGAGTTTGAAATGCCGGTATTCATCGGCGGCAATCTGCTTGCAGATGGCTTTCAGCAGGGGCTCATCCGTCGCATCCGCCAGCGCCGTGTAAAAAGACGACGTTCCCGTCTCGACCATACAGCGTGCGATCAGTTCGCCCGTGCGGGACCCACGGATAGACGCATCAACGTCTGCATCAATCTTGTAACTTGCGCGATAGCGCTCAAACGCCTCTTCATAGTCCCAGCTCGGATCTGCCAGCATGGCCCAGCGGCCCAGAGCATCTCCGTGCTGAACTTCTTCCACTGCCCAGTTGGCTGTTGCTGCGCTGAAATCCGGGTCTCCCACAAAGACGTGTCTCAGATATTCAGCGTAGTCCAAGCCATTCTTTTCAACGACTGAAGCAGACTTCACCAGAGGAATGATATCCGGGTCCACGCGGGATGGATCAAAGGAATCCCAGTCCATCTGCTCGATACGCCAGTGTTTCATCGCTTTGCCTCGTCCGTTTTCCGGCTCATAATCATGACGATGAGATGACACGCCGGGGCCATTTTGGGTAGGTGTGACGCAACAACGTTGGAGAAAGCCCCGTGACGGCTCAGAAAATGACACAGCCAGACGTCCGCCACGACTGGACGCGCGCTGAAGTTGAAGCGCTGATCAACCTCCCCTTCCCGGACCTGATGTTCCGCGCCCAGGAACTGCATCGTCGTTATTTCGACCCCACAAAAGTGCAGATTTCCACGCTTCTTTCGATCAAGACAGGCGGTTGCCCCGAAGACTGCGCCTACTGTCCGCAGAGCGCCCGACACGAAAAAAGCGTGAAGGCCGAGCGCCTGATGGCCGTCGAAAAGGTGATGACCGAGGCACGTGCAGCAAAGGCAGCAGGCGCAGGCCGATTCTGCATGGGTGCTGCCTGGCGCTCCCCGAAGGACCACGATCTCGACTCCGTTTGTGAGATGATCGAGGGTGTAAAGTCCCTTGGTCTCGAAACCTGCGTCACGCTGGGAATGCTGGACTCCGTACAGTCTCAGCGCCTGAAGGATGCCGGGCTGGATTATTACAACCACAACCTCGACACCTCCGAGGAATTCTACGGCTCCATCATCTCCACCCGCACGTATCAGGAGCGCCTCGATACGCTCTCCAACGTGCGCGATGCCGGCATCAATGTCTGCTGTGGCGGAATCGTGGGTATGGGCGAAGATCTGTCCGACCGCGCCGGCCTGCTGATGACGCTCGCCAACCTGCCGAAGCATCCCGAGAGCGTGCCCATCAACCTGCTCGTTCGCGTTGAAGGCACGCCGTTAGGTGAAGCTGAAGCGGTCGATCCGATCACCTTCGTCCGTATCATCGCCACGGCCCGCATCATGATGCCGGAAAGCCATGTCCGTCTGGCGGCAGGGCGTGAAAACATGACGGATGAGGCACATGCTCTGTGCTTCCTCGCAGGTGCCAACTCCATCTTCTGTGGCGAGAAGCTCCTGACCACGCCAAACCCTGCTGAACACCGCGACCGTCAGCTTCTGTCCGCTCTGGGCATGACGCCGATGGTTCAGTCTGAAGCAGAAATGGGAACGCTACGTCCTGCCGTTCCGGACGTTGCTGCCTACGAAGCGGCTCTGTCCTAACCAACAAGGGCGAGGCATGCTGTTTGCAGCGCCTCGCCCTACACATTGCTGATTAAGCTTTGAGACGCGCCGCAATATCAGCCACACGACGGCCATAGCGCTCAGCCGTCAGCAGATCTCCCTTCTGAACACCATCGACACCCGCATTTGCTGGAGCGCGCGCCAGAAGACCGACTGAGCCACCCAGATTGTTCGGATCGTCGCCAGTTGCCTCAAAAGTGTTGGACGGCGGAATTCCCAAGCTCACCCAGATGCCACCATGCTGGGATGCAAGTGTTTGCAGCGTAATCAACGTCACCTGCTTGTCCCCGTTTGGACTGGCGGAGTTCGTGAAACCACCGAACACTTTGTCCTGCCAGCCTCGCGTGAACCAAATTTTGGACGTGGCATCTGCAAATTTCTTAAACTGCCAACTCACATTCCCCATGTAGGTTGGCGTTCCAAAGATGATGGCATCCGCGTCATCCAATGCGGCCCACTCTGCTTCGGTAATTTCACCGTCCGCACTAATTGCCACGAGTTGAGCCTGTGCTCCCTGAGCCACATGCTCCGCCACCACTTTGGTGTGGCCATACCCTGAGTGATAGACGACCAAGACTTTAGACATCGTTCCTGTCCTTCGAACCAAGAGATCAAACATACAATGCGATACGTGGTATCCATTGGAAACCAGCACCCTTTCTGGTATTATGTTGGAAAATTCGGGACAAGAAGGCACCTTCAAGACACATGGTAACCTCGCAGAAACCAGACACGCCGGCACGAAACCTCTGTTTCAACGTCTATGCGAAAGAGTGTCCGACCCGCATGGTGCTAGACAGGCTTGGTGACAAATGGGCCCTTTTGGTGCTGGACCGCCTTCAGAATGACGTTGTGCGCTTCAATGCTCTCAAGCGGGATATCAATGGGATCTCGCAGAAGATCCTGTCTCAGGTGCTGAAAAACCTTGAGCGTGACGGGCTTATTTTAAGGCAAGCTTATCCAACCGTGCCCGTCACTGTTGAATATAGCCTCAAACCTCTTGGAGAGACCCTGATCCAGGCTGTTTCAAGCCTCACGCACTGGGCTGAAACCCATATGGCTGACATTCAGGACTCTCAACGTCTTTACGATGAAGCAAAAAACAGCGTGCTCTGACATTTTGCGCCTTCCATAAAGCCATTTTTCAACTTTTCCCTTGGCCTCGTAGCCGTTCTTTCCTAAACCCTCGCCCTTCGCGAATTCGGGACGGGACCAGCCAAAATGACGACGCAACCTCTTAAAGCGCCAAAAATTCGCGTCGGCATCGACTTTGGAACGACCAATAGTGTCGTCGTCATCGCAGATGAGCAGGGCAACACGCAGCCTGCCATCTTCAACTTCATTGACAGCCCGTCTTCCGAAACCTGCCGCACCCTGCTCTGTCTCTGGATGGATCAGGATGGCAATCGACGCGTTCTTCAGGACGCCATCGGGCTTGATGCCATCGAGGCCTATCTGGATGATCCGGCAGAAAGCCGCCTCATCATGTCCATGAAAACCTATCTGGCTCAGGGCTCATTCCGCGAAACACGTGTTTTTGCCTCGACCATGACGCTTCAGAACCTGATCGCCCGGTTCCTGCGCTCCCTGATGGACAAAGCAGGCATTACACCAGAGCAGGTCAGCACAACGATCGGCAGGCCCGTGCGCTTTGCTGGTGAACTGGCCGATGATGATCTGGGTGTGAAGCGCCTGAAGGAAAGCTTTGTCGAGGCAGGTTTCGCTGAGCCAAACGTTGTACTCGAGCCCGAAGGGGCTGGCTGGCGCTTCATGCAGCGACTGGATGCACCAGCAACTGTGCTGGTGGGAGACTTCGGCGGCGGCACAAGCGATTTCTCTGTCATGCGCTTTGACCCCCATGGCACACCGCGCACCGTCACGCTGGGTCATTCCGGTGTCGGGATCGCGGGAGACCAGTTTGACTTCCGTATTATCGACAATGTCGTCGCACCCGCCCTTGGTCGGGACACGACATATCGGGTGATGGGTGGGCAGCCTCTTCCCGTCCCTATTGAATGGTATGCGAGCCTCGGGCGCTGGCATCGCCTGTCCCTGATGCGGACCCCTCAAACCCTTCGCAGCATTGCAGACGTCGCAAAGACGGCCTCCGATCCGCAGAAGCTGCGAAATCTTCTGCGTCTGATTGAAGATCAGGAAGGCCAGAACCTGTATCGGGCGATTGGTCAGGCCAAAAGCGATCTCTCACGGCACGACAGCACGGTCCTGAAGTTCAGCCACCGGGACCTGAAAATCGAGCAGGCCATCACGCGTGCAGATTTCGAAAGCTGGATCAAACCCGATCTGGAAAAACTCGCAGCCGCCATTGACGATGCCCTGAACGTTACAGGCCTCGGCATTGACGATATTGATCATGTCTTCCTCACCGGCGGCACGTCTTTCGTTCCGGCTGTTCGGAATTTGTTCACGGATCGCTTTGGTGAAAGCCGCGTCGATGGCGGATCAGAATTCGTCTCTGTCGCTGAAGGTCTGGCCCTGATCGAAGTGGAAGCAAGAGCCTCGGCCTGAATGTTCAGACCGGGCTACTGGTCAGGCGATCTGGAGAAATGGGATTCATCGCGCGGGCAGAGACAACGGCCTCACGGAATGTTCCTTCCAAAGACAACTTGAAGGCCGCATCCGTATTTCCATAAGCCCGGGTCGTGAGACAGACACCTGAGGAGGTGAAAATTTCCACGACCGAACCATCTACGAAAATATCCAGCATATTGCGGGCGGCCAATGGCAAGGGTGCGGAATCTCCATTGGCCATCAATTCTTTTCCGGGCCGGTATGGATCGTAATCAAGCTCCAGAAATGGTCCCTCCCCTCCAAATGTCAGGCGCCCTGCCTCGGTTCCAATAAAGGTCAGACGAATCCGGCCATTCGGTCCATCGGGAGCGGCCCAGGACGAGGGCGTGAGCTGGCGGAAATGCGGGCCTTCCAACGCAGTCAGATTGGGATGGGGCGCAAGACGCAGAGCGGCATCCCCGTCAGCCGTAAGAACCCGCGGTAAAGACATGACACCACTCCAACCCGCTTCCATCGCCCCATGACTGCGCTCAGGCTTCTCAGGCACCCAGCCCCAAAGAACGCGCCGCCCGTGCTCATCCAACATGGTCCGTCCGGCGTAGAACGAGCCATATCCAAGAGGCTGAATAATGCGCGGATGAAATGCGCCTTCGCTGTAAATGCCTGAGGCATAATAAACAGTGCTACCCAGCGAGTAGATCAGAACCCAGGTATCGCCGAGCGCAAAAAAGTCCGGACATTCCATGGCATCGTCGTAAGCGCCAGCCTGATGCGTGGGGCCATAGAAAAGAGTGCGATAGGTCCAGTCTATCAGATTTTCGCTATCGTATTTCAGAATGACGCCACCCGGACCAAACTTGGATTGCCGAACGTTGGCGCCCAGCAGCATGTGCCATCCCTCGTGATCCTTCCAGACGAGCGGATCGCGAAATCCATCAACATGCAGTCCCGGCGGGGGCTCAGAAAGAACCGGGACGGGGTTCTGCTTCCAGTGCATCATCTGGAGATCAGATGTCGCCGTGCACTGCACGGATGGCTCAATCCCCGTGTAAAAAGCGATGGCCTGATCTTCAACGATCACAACGCAACCACTGAAAACTCCGATGGCATCTGGTCCCCCGGGGACAGGGCTCATCGCAACGGGTTCGTGATGCCAGTGAACGAGATCAGGGCTGGTCGCATGGCCCCAGTGAATGTTTCCAAACGCAGCTTTGTCCGGCCCCCACTGATAGAACATGTGATAGCGACCATTGACCCAGACCGGGCCGCAGGGGTCGTTCATCCATCCATAAGGGGCAATCAGATGATATTGAGGGCGCAACCGATCCGCAGCCATAGCGGCGGCTGACGGAAGACGATAGGGCCGCGCCTGACTCCTGTGCGTCAGCCCCAAAGCGAGCAAGGCCACTCCAGACCCAAGAACCATTCGCCTGGATGTAGGCCTCATCTTCTCTCCCTCTCATTCCGATTTCGTTACTATCGAATGAGAGGGGCGGCTCTGGCAATGACGGAAAAAGTTTTTCGTTGATCAGCGAATGGGTGCTGCGGGCGCACTCACGGCAGAGACCGTGATGGAGGCTTTCTCCACATGGCCAGTCTGCTGCACGCTTCGGCTTGAGAGTTCCTGCTGTCGTAAAGCGGCAGCGGTGTTCACGTCACCCTGTGCTTCAGCAGCTTGAGCCGCGACAAGCAGAGCACGCCGCATTCCCTCATAATCCTGCGCATCCCGTCTCTTCTGTGTCAGGGACATGGCCTGTTCCAGCGCAAGTGCTGGCGCATGATTCAGGAGTGCCAGACGGGCCGCCAGATCCTGATGATCCAGCATAGCAGTAGGCTCTTTTGAGGGAGCCAATAATGCTTCCATGCGGGTCAACTGCGCTGTATCACCCTGATCCGAAGCCCCCAAACCAGCCAGATAAGCCGCACGATTGCGAATACCCACATCAGGCGACTGAAGCGCCACGAGCGCGGACGCCTCAGAACCCGTCAGATCATGCTGCCGATAGAGCGCTGCACTTCTGACAAGCTCCAGATCACTGGTCTGGCTGTACTGACGCAGCTTCAGAGCTTTTCCGGTGTGATCAAGCGCGGTCAAAGCGTCGGCAGGCTTGTTTTCTTCCAGCAGGGCCGTCGCAAGATTGAAGCCCGCATCATGGATCTGGGCAGCATCATCCCGGATAAGGGCACGGTCCATCGCCGCACGGTACTGACTTTCGGACTGGTCTGGATGTCCAAGCTCAAAAGCGCTCCGCCCGGTGTCCATGGCGTTTTCATAAGCCTGATCCGGATCGGGCCCCTTCGTCACAGACGAGCAACTCGCCATGGCAAGACACAGCAGAATCATGCGCTTCATGGACGGACAGCCTCCGCTGGCAGACGATGACTGGGCGCTTTCTGCGCTGTACCACCCAGCAGCCATAGGCCTCTGAGCTGATCTGTCAGCTTGCGGAGGCTATTGGCACTCGCTTCCGCCTGCGTGATGAGCGCAGGAAGCTGGGCCGTTGCGGCACTGGCATGGTTAATCGTTTCCTGCACCTGCGGCATGCTCTTGCGAAGAGTATCCGTGGCCGATTTGGCATTATCCATCGTGCCATCAGCTTTCGTCATGACACCCCCAAGCTGCTTTTCGATCGGCTGAAGGCGGGCAATAACTTCTGTAAGATTTTCCAGAGCCTGATTGGCTTTCTGAAGGGTATCGTCCTTTGAAAGAAGCCCGCCAACCGTGCCCTTGCCAGCCCGCATGTCCGTCAGCATGTCATTGACCTGCTTGGTAATGGCCTGAACGCTATCCATTGCAGGGACGAGTTTGTTTCTCAGGTCCGTGACCGTCTGGGTGATCACGTCTGCCGGGTTTGCCTCTACCGTTGCGTTCAGCACGGCATAGCCCCAGTCCATATCTTCCCCACGTCCACGGCCCAACTCGATATAGCTGGCACCGGCCACCACGAAACGATGCCGGATCACGGCAGCACTATCCTGCCGGATGAAGGGCACAAACTGTGGTTCGATATAGCCTTCGGCATACATGCGGCCAGTGCTGTTCAAATCCAGATGGCGAATTTCACCGGCATGCACGCCCATGATCTCAATGTCGTCACCAATAGCCAGCCCGGCCACGCCGGTTTCCGGCAGGACAAAGTGGATTTTCTTCTCGGGTGTCAGCCACTGCTTGAGAAAGCCGGCTTCTGCCACCGCCACAGCAAAGAGGACGATGGTCACAAGGACCAGCAATCCCACCCATTCATCCGCATAGCGGTTCTGGAAAAGCGGGCGGGCAGTGTCAGGGCGGCGTACGCGAAACATCAAGACCCTCGCATCGAAAACAGTCCATCATCATACAGTCGGAGGCGAATGGTCGCATCCGCTTCATACGCTCCCCAGCCGCTGTCATTCGGAGCAAGCCAGACAACAGCACAACCCCGGTCACGCGCATCCGTCAGCGCAGACAGAAAGGCGTTCATGAGCGGAGGGTTGGCACTTCCCATCGGATTTTCCAGCAGAAGAAGTGCAGGCTCCCCCAGAAACGCACGCACGCAGTCCGCGCGGCAACGATCCAGAGGAGACAGTTTGCCCGGAGAAACGACCGGCAGACCAGGCAGACCAAACTGCATTCCCAGTTGCACGGCCTGTTGCATCAACCGTTCCTCGGGCACCCGAGTATGATGCAGTTGTGGCCAGAGAATGTTCATGTGAGTGCCATACAGGTCGATCCACCCGCCATTGGCCACCATCCGCCCGATCCGCCCCCGCAAGGCCGCAGCCCGGCGTTCATCCAGATCAGACCATTCAAGCCCCATGCAGCGGGCAATTCCGTCATCCAGATCTACCAGCCCGACACACATATCGGCAAAGAGGCTGGCCTGCTGCATATCCCGACATTCAATCAGGGCGCAGTCCCCCGGATTCAAACGCAGGTTATAACGGACAGAGGCCAAGCCACTGCCATCAAAGCGTGGACGAGCATCCAGCAACTCCAGAATAGGGTCGAGGATGTTCAGTTCAGCGGGTGGGACTGTCTTTTCGTCGGCCATATCAACCGAGCCAGACGCTGAGGACGACGTTAATCGTCATGATGGACAGAATGCCACGCGCAAATCCTCGGGGCATCAGAGACGACAGATCGTCTTCAGTCGTGGCATCCATCCCGGATAGGCATGAGCACACACCGACCGCAAAGCCACTGAAAATGAATTTGGCCGGAATGGCGAAATAGTCGACCGGGTGCATACTGCTCACCACCTGATCTAGGAACGCCCAGACCGGCATGGTGATGACACCTTCAACACGACACACCGCATAACCGACCAGCAATGCCGTCAAACTGAAGATGATGCCCAGCGTGAACCCACTGATGGTCATGGCGAGACTTCGCGGAAGCAGAAACGCCACAAACGGATCAATCCCCATGCCCGTCAGAACCCGCATCTGACCACCCGTCGTCAGGGTTCCCAGTTCCGTCAGCATCAACATCCCGGAACGCCCCAGAAGAATGACGCCAACCAGCACCGGAGCAATCTCCCGCACCATCACGGTGGACAGAATCGAGCCCGTCATCTGGGCCATCCCGGCAAAACCCAGCCAGTAAACGGCCTGCGCCACAATCCCGAACCCTGTCAGAGCGGCCGTCACCAACACACTCAGAAGACCGCCGCCTGTGGCCTGCTGAAGGGAATGCCAGAATTCGATCCGCACAGTCCGGCGCCATGACGTCGGTGACAGACCAACACGAATAACGCCCCACGAGGCACCAATGACCATCAGGGTGAACCGCATCTGGGTCCGGGTAAAATGCCCCAGAGTGCCCAGGGCATTCTGCACGCGCGGAATACGATCGAAGCGGGTTTTCATCGCCGCCCTGCCAGAATGAAGCTGCGGGTCACGCCACTGTTTGGCAGATAGAACATGCCCCGGGCTCTGAAGAGGAAATGCTCCCGAAGCTGAAGATAGGCCTGTTCCGAAACCTGAATTGTCCCGGCATCCGGCGCGCTGGCAGCCAGAAGCTCAGCCACATTGATAGCCTCGCCCCACAGATTAAAGACTGACGGCTCCTTGCCCAGCATCGCGGCCATAACAGGCCCAACATCAATGCCCACGCGGAAGACCGGATCAATATCTACGGACGCCAGCAGTGACAGGCAGGCTTCACGGATAGAAACCGCAGCATCTGCCAGACGCAGCACGGCACCTGGATCGGGCTCCTGCGAACATCCGCCAACCAGCACCAGACGGTTACTCACCACCTGAACAGAGAACAGGCCTGTTTCTCGGGCAATGCGTTGAATATCCTCGCTGAGCGACGAGACAACTTTCATGGCACGTTCGGCGCTGTGGCTATCCATCGCATAAGGATCAGCAAAGGAAATCACCATGACCGGCACCTGCGGGTAAATCCCACTTGGCACCACGCCGTCCTGAACACCCGAACCTGGTGGCAGGAGGAATCCCTCATCGTAACGCGTGTCTTTCAGCTCATGCGACACGCTCGGACGCGCCCCAGCCTGCTGGTCGCCCTGATCCAGAGCCTGGGAAAACCGTAGTGCCACGACCGACGAGACAATCGCGACAATATGCTCCATCGCGTCTGCTCTGGATGGATCTTCCAGAACAATAACACCAACAGCCTGATGTCCACGCATAACCGGATGAAAGACGAGCGACTTGGCGTCAACGGATCGCATGATAATGCGCTGGAAATTCTGACTGCGCTCATCCTGACGCGCATCTTCAATGAAAAGAGAATGCCCTTCCATCAAAGCATCGAAAAGCTTGCTGTGCTCGCGTTTCGTAATCTCGATGCCCGTGCTGTGAACATCTCGCACGGGATCAAAAGCGTCCTCGCACAGCAGGCGTTCTCCGTCCGGCAGCAATCGCCAGAGGCTGGCCCGACGAGAGCCTGTCCGCGCTGCCAGAGCTTCGGTCAGGATCGGGACATCATGCGACGCTTCAAACAGATCCGGGGTACTGGCAATTTCATACAAAGAGGCATTTTCCGCGCGCATCTGCTCACGACCAACTTCAAGCCGTTTGCGCAGGCGCTCGATACGCCGCCCCTGTATGATCAATCCGAGCGCCAGCAAAGAGGCCAGCCCGACGACCAGTGCCGAAAACCAGAGGTTCTGACGACGCGCCGTAACGGCAAAGTCCGAGAAGTCGTTTTCTGGCGCATTCAGCAACAGAACCCAGCGCCTGTGCACGAAGGGGAGTGTCGCGGCGATGGTCACGTAATTCTTATTGCGCGCCGTCACGAGGCCCGGCCCCGGTCCTTTGACCCTGAAAGTATTCAGAGCCCGAATGAAAACAGGCTGTGTCTTCGGATCAAGCTGCATATGGGCGGGATCGAAGGACGGCTCCGCCCCATCCTCGCCCATGTTATGCCCGGCGATGATCTGTCCCTTCATGTCCACGATCACAGCTCGACCGCTGCGGCCAACCTGAAGCTCATTAAGAAAAGACGTCAGCCGGTTGAGGGAAATATTGGTAGCAAAAACCGCGTGGTGCCCATCCTTCATCGGGAAGGCAATGGAAGCAGTGATGGTAAACTCGCGAGCCGCTAAATATGCGTAAGGGTTGGTCCAGTAGAGCGCTCCGTCTCCCCGTCCAATCCTTTTGATGGCGCCCTGAAACCATGGACGCGCCGTGACATCATATTTGTCAGCCGGATCAAATGCCGTGCCCAGATATGTGCCATTCTGGTCCACGTAAGTGTGCCGATAGACCTCATGGCCATTCTCGACCTGAAAATGGGTCTGCTCGTAGTCCTTGCCGTGCCGTGTCACCATCCAGAACTGGCCCTGATCACTGGCCAGATAAAAGCTGTCCACTTGGGGCGTATGAGCCAGCATGGAACGGCCATAGAGCATGAACGAGTCTGGTGACGCATCCGTCAGCGGCGAACCAAACATGTCCGGGGCGATGCTGGCGCTGTCAGATGCCGGAGACAGATAATTCCGGACCTCTTCCGTCACATACTTCTGCTGGCTGCGCAGCAGGTCCGAGGAAAGCGCAATCGCGCCCTGACGGGTGGTCCGATAGTTGTGCAGACTGATCGCAATAATGGCGGCAATGACCAACAGCACACCAACAATAGGCCCAAGAAACTGCAGAACCTTTTGCCGGCTACTGGCTGGGCTACGTGTCGGATCAACAATCTCGGCAGCTGACAAGGGCGTGTTACTCCGGAAGCACGGATAGTCTGATGGTATTTCTGACAGGCTTTGACATGCCAATATCTCCTGCCGATTAATCTACCGCAACCCATACGATACTGAACGAACGCTCGAACCAGCAGGTTTTTTGCCTGCTTCCAATAAACTTTCGTCAATTCTTGCTCTGTACAAAGAGACAGCTTAATCCGTATCGTACAAGTCCTCTTTTATTCGTCTTCAGTCGGCAGCATATCATACTGCCCCGCCTTTCATTCACGCATGCCCCGGTGCCTCCCATGATTGAACTGCTCCCCCATCGCTCTGTTCTGACTTTTTCAGGCGCTGACAGAGCGTCATTCCTGCAAGGGCTGATCACGAATGACGTTCAGTCCCTCTCACCTGGTAACGCTGTCTGGAGCGCCCTTCTGACGCCGCAGGGAAGATGGCTAAGCGAGTTTTTTCTCTTCAGCGATGGCGATCGCATTCTGATGGACTGTCCGTCCGAGCATGCAGAAATGCTGGTCAAAAAGCTGTCGCGCTTTCGTTTGCGTGCAGACGTCAAGATTGAACTGACAGCACTGCATGTCATTGTTGGTGCCACTGAGACGATACCACCTGAAGCGCTCTGCTCCGCGCCCGACCCGCGCTGCGAGAATGCAGGGTGGCGAGCAATTGTCTCCCAGCCGCCTGTCGAAACCACACAGGGCCATGACTGGCTGGACCGACGTCTCTCTCTTGGCCTTCCCGACACGGACGACTTCGAGAGTGAAAAAACGCTCGCGCTGGAAGCCAATCTGGACCTGCTGCACGGCGTGTCATGGAAGAAAGGCTGCTACATGGGGCAGGAGTTAACTGCCCGCACCCACTATCGTGGCCTTCTCCGCCGCCGCATCCTGCCAGTCACGGTGAAAGATGCTACTTTTCCAGAAACAGGCGGCATTCTCACGATGGGTGACAAAGAGGTCGGTGAATTGCGCTCACGTCATGGATCGCACGCTCTGGCCCTCCTCCGGCGTGAAGCGTGGCTGTCGCCAGACCTTGCTTTTGAGGGCAAACCAGTCTCCGTTGTGTGGCCTGACTGGTTCCCTCTGGAGATGCGTTCGTGACCTATACCCCGCCTGCCCCCGCCATCGTTGATGACATTGTCAGCCAGACGAAGTTCGATGCGAATGGCCTGATTTCCGCCATCGCGCAGGACACGAAAGGCGTCATTCTCATGCTTGCGTGGATGAATGCAGATGCTCTGCGGGAAACGCTTTTGACGGGGCGTGTATGTTACTGGTCCAGGAGCCGACAGTCTCTCTGGCGCAAAGGCGAAACGTCAGGACAGCAGCAGCATCTTATTGAAGCCCGGCTGGACTGTGACATGGATGCCGTGCTGATGATTGTGGATCAGACTGGTGTCGCCTGCCACACCGGGCGTCGCAGCTGTTTTTATCATGGCGTCACACCAGACGGGCTGCGCGACACCGCACAGCCCGAAATCAGCACCAAAGAACTATACGGTCACTGACTGACGTTAACCGGCACCGCCGCTCCCGGCAGCGGCCAACCCGGCATCATGAATGTTGCCGGGCAGTTGTCCTGCACCTGCGGGGATGAGAGATAAGCGCCATTCCCCGGGAAGACTGAAAGCTTCTTCGGGTCCAGAGTGAACCAGAACTGCGTCAGGACAACCCGCCCCTCGTGGTCAGGCTCACACTGAAACTGAAGCGCTCTTTCCTCCCGAACGCCCGTGAGTTGCACAAACATCGACAGCAGATCGTCTTTCTTCACCTGGAAGCCGCTATGCTGTGCGAGCCACTGTCCATAAGCTGAAGACGCAAAACGATCCCGCAGGATCATGGATGTGACGAAGAACTTGTCAGCGTCATATCCGAAACAGCGGGCATGCTTGGTATATTCATGCACATGCAGCGGGTGCTTGAGGTGTGGCACAACGCTTGCCAGCGCATTTTCAGTGGCAGGCTGAAGCTTTGGCGGCGCGTCGTCATGGTCATAGATATCGCACCCCTTCATCCACCACTGCTGCACAGGCACAGCCTGCGCTTCCAGGGCATGCGGCTCGGATGCCCAGAGCCCGTGTAGCCCGATCAGATGGTTATGCGGTTGCCCTGTGAGGCACCCGCCGCCCGTTGCACAAAAGCCAGGCTGCCAGGTCAAGGCCAGTGTATCGTGGCTGAAATCCGCATGCGTGACGGGGGTCAAGGCTGGCCCAACAGGAGCCTGCGACGACACGCAGCCCCCTAGAACAAGCAGGGCGGCAACTACAAGACGTCTCATGCCTTCAGTCCTTTGGCGTGATGGCTCAGATGATCAGCAATGACGGTCTGGATAAACCAATAGGAATGGTCACTGTCGTCATGCCGGCGCATGTCCAGCGCTTGGCCACATTCTTTTGCAGCTTCAACAAGGGCGTCTGGACGGAGGTCAGCGAGATACTGATCCTGAAGCCCCTGATCCACGAGAATTGACGTTGGATGCTTATGCCCGCTCCGCAGTAAAAGCGTGGGATCACATTCCTTCCACTTCGCAGGGTCCCCGCCAAAATAGGCATCAAAGGCTTTTCGCCCCCAAGGAATAACGCTGGGATGACAGATGGGCGCAAGGGCCGAGACTGTTTTCCAGAATTCCGGATGGTTTAGGGCCTGATTGAGAGCCCCCATGCCGCCCATGGAATGGCCCATGATTCCGCGCCGATTTCCATCCAGCGGAAACAGGCTTTCGGTCAGAGCGGGAAGCTCCTTCCGGATGTAGCTCTCCATCCGGTAATGGGCACTCCATGGCGCGTGCGTCGCATCCACGTAGAACCCAGCCCCGGTTCCTAAGTCATATTCATCATCTTCACCGGCTGTTCCGGTGTTCCGCGGAGACGTATCAGGTGCCACAAGCGCAATGCCGTGTTCCGCAGCGAAACGAACGGCATTGGACTTGATGAGAAAAGTCTCATGCGTACAGGTCAGACCGCCGAGAACATGAACAACCGGAACCTTTTCGCCTACCAGAGCCTCTTTGGGCAGAAAAATCCCAAAAGTTGCAGGTACGCCCAGTTCAGACGACTGATGCCTCAGAAAACGGACAGACCCGCCACAACAGGCATGCTGCCCCAACGTCTCAACATCAGTCATGCTCAATACTCCACGACGCTGCGGATGCTCTCGCCGCGCGTCATGAGGTCAAAACCGTGATTGATTTCGGAAAGTTTGAGTTTGTGGGTGATGAGGGAATCAATGTCGATCCGTCCCTCCATGTACCAGTCCACAATATTGGGAACATCCGTGCGGCCTCTCGCCCCACCGAAGGCTGAACCGATCCAGCGGCGACCCGTCACAAGCTGGAATGGGCGCGTGCTGATTTCCTGCCCTGCCCCGGCCACGCCGATCACGCAAGACACACCCCAGCCACGATGAGCACTTTCCAGAGCCTGCCGCATAAGGGTGACATTCCCCACACATTCGAACGTGTAGTCTGCGCCGCCACCGGTCATCTCAACCAGATGCCCCACCAGATCGCCGTTCGGGCCCAGGTCCTTTGGATTGACGAAGTCCGTCATGCCGAACTCGCGGGCCATCTGCTCCCGGGCCGGATTGACGTCAATACCGATGATGCGTGTTGCCCCGACCATCTTGGCGCCCTGAATGACATTCAGGCCAATCCCGCCAAGCCCAAACACGGCGACAGTCGATCCCGGCTCCACCTTGGCCGTGAACATGACTGCCCCGAGCCCCGTCGTGACACCGCAACCGATATAGCAGACCTTGTCGAACGGAGCGTCAGGACGGATTTTCGCAAGCGAAATTTCCGGAAGAACCGTAAAATTCGCGAAGGTCGAGCACCCCATATAGTGATGGATGGGCTGACCCTTGTATGAAAACCGGGATGTCCCATCCGGCATAACGCCCTTGCCCTGCGTGGAGCGGATGGACGTACACAGATTGGTCTTGCGAGACAGGCAGGACGGGCACTCACGACATTCCGGCGTGTAAAGCGGTATGACGTGGTCGCCCGGCTTCAGATGTTTGACGCCTGGCCCCACTTCCCGAACGATGCCCGCGCCCTCATGCCCGAGAATGGCCGGAAAGAGGCCCTCAGGGTCCTGCCCGGAAAGCGTATACTTGTCTGTGTGACACAGGCCAGTCGCCTTGATCTCGACCAGAACTTCACCCGTTTTCGGGCCTTCAAGCTGCACGGTGTCAATTTCAAGAGGCTTTCCGGCCTCAAAGGCAATCGCGGCGATGACATCCATCTGAACTGGCTCCCTGATATATGTGTACAAAGTGTCTCATGAGGGAAACGGGACGCAAGAGCCGCGTTACGCTTTACACTCTTCTCCTGCCCTGACACTTGACGCTCGAAAGGTTTCTTTTCCGGTTCGAGTGGCAAAAGAGTGCAAGAGAGTGGACATCTTTTGGTGTTGGCCGGTCACACTTTTCACGGTTAGTTTCACCGGCCATACCGTTTTCAGGCAAGGAGCACAGGCTTGATCGTCAATCGCCAACACGGGCTAGCCATTCTTTTCAGAGAGTCCTTGCCACCTCTTCTGATTCTGGCGCTCTGGGACCTTGTGGTCGTCATTCTCTTCCAGATCTATCATCAGGAGTGGATGGACCAGCCAGCGCTGCCAATTTCTCTCATGGGCTCCGCACTGGCCATTTTCCTGGGCATGCGCAACAACGCGGCCTATGCCCGGTGGTGGGAAGGACGAACCCTCTGGGGCTCCATCACGAACAACTGCCGGTCGTTTGGCCGTGAGGCTGCATCCCTCCTCGGCGGGCGACCTGACCTGGCCAGATTGATGGCAGCCTACCCGCACGTCCTGCGCGCAGCTCTGCGTGGTGACAAGACGGGCGAGGAAGTAGATCGCCTTCTTCCGTCCGACATCCGTGAAAAAGTCTTCGCCTGCTCCAACACGGCCAACGCCCTGCTTTACGAAATTGGCCTTGGTGTGCAGCAGGAAGTGGCTCTCAAGAATATTGACGGTGCCGTCCATGGCACCGTGGACCGCATCCTGTCTGATATCGCCAATGCGCAGGGCGGTCTTGAGCGTATCCGCAATACGCCGCTTCCGGTGCAGTATTCGGTCATTCCTGAAATCGCGACGCATCTTTTCTGCATCATTCTGCCGCTTTCTGCCGTGCAGACCCTGGGGTGGATTACGCCGCTTGGTTCCAGTGTCATCGGGCTTCTGTTCCAGATGCTGGATCGCAGTGGTCGTGACCTGCAGGAACCGTTTATTGCCAGCGTTCATGCCCTCCCGATGCACACGATGGCGCGGACGATCGAGCGTGACCTGCTTCAGCCGATTGGAGAGCCTGCTCCTGGCATCATTCAGTCCAAGCACGGCGTTCAGCCCTGATTGGACATGATAGTGCAGGACAGGAGGGGGTTTTTCTGGTATCATCCGTGGCTATGAACACCTTCAAGACCCCCCCGAAGGGCGGCATGACCGACGAAATGGCTCGTGCCGCAGCCAAGTACACCGCCCGTCAAACCGACCCTGAACACGGCACTGACCCGTTCAGCGAAGGTGACTCCATCGTCTATGCCGCCCATGGCGTAGGCCGCGTGGAAAAGATTGGTATGGTCGAAGTGGCCGATACCATGATCGAGATGATCCAGATCTCGTTCCCCGGCAATCAGATGATGCTCCGCATTCCGCTTGCGAAGGCCCGTAAGGCTGGCCTCCGCAAGATCGTGACGCGGGATATCGTGGACAAGGCGATGACTGTCATCAAGGGCAAGCCGCATGTCAGCAAAGGCATGTGGGCCCGTCGTGCTGTCGCCTATCAGGAAAAGATCAACTCCGGTGATCTGATCCAGATTGCGGAAGTTCTTCGTGACCTGCGTCGTAACGTCGACAGCCTTGATGGCAGCTTCTCCGAGCGTAAGCTTTTCGAAGCTGCACAGGAGCGCTTTGTTGCGGAAGTTGCCGTTCTCGAAAATACGGACCCCGCAACGGTCCTCGAGAGCCTGACCAAGACCATGAAGGCCGCCTGAGCCTTCCAAAATTCTGTGATGTTTTCGCGTAATTACGAAAACATCACAGTTTGAAAAGCATCCTTCAGGCCGTTTCCGCGTTGGCGACACGGAAGGCCGCTCCCGGATGCCCTATCCCATCTTTAAATCACTGACGTTCAAGGAGAGGTGAGGACCTATGCCCGCCCCTTACAGCAATCGTTTCGCCGGCAAGAAAGTACTCGTTACGGGTGCGTCCCAAGGTATTGGTGAGGCAACAGCCTTACGCTTTGCAGAAGAAGGCGCTCAGGTTGCGCTGAATGGCCGCAAGGAAGACAAGCTGATTGCTGTCCGCGACAAGCTTCCAAAGGTTTCTGGCGGTGAACATCCGATCGCCACGGGTGACATCTCCAAGGAAGAAGACGTCCGCCGCCTGATGCGTGAAAGCATTGAGGCCATGGGTGGACTGGATGTGCTGGTTTGCAATGCAGGCTATCAGATCCCTTCCCCGTCTGAAGACATCAAGCTCGAAGACTTTGAAGGCGTGATGGCCGTCAATGTAACGGGCGTGATGCTGCCCTGCCGCGAAGCCATCAAGTACTGGCTCGAAAACGGCATTCAGGGCGCGATCATCGTGAACTCCTCTGTGCACCAGATCATCCCGAAGCCTCATTATCTTGGTTATTCCGCCTCCAAAGGCGCCGTGGGCAACATCGTCCGCACGCTGGCTCTGGAATATGCAAGCCGTGGCATCCGCGTAAATGCTGTTGCGCCTGGCGCAATCGTGACGCCGATCAACATGTCCTGGATCAACGATCCAGAGCAGTACAAGAACGTGGCTGACCACATTCCGATGAAGCGCCCGGGTGAAGGACGTGAGATCGCGGATGCCGTCACATTCCTGGCCGCCGAAGACAGCACCTACATCACGGGTCAAACCCTCTTTGTTGATGGCGGCCTGACGTTGTATGGTGACTTTGAAAAGAACTGGTCCTCGTAATTTATGACATCTTCCCTCACTGTTCTCATCATTGAAGATGATTTTCTGATCCGGACCTGTCTTGTGGAGTTTCTGCAAGACAGTGGGATTACAGTGAGGGAAGCCAGTAACTGCGCGGAAGCCATTGCCTGTATTTCCGCTGAACGCAGCCTTGATGCTCTCGTGGCAGATATGTCTCTTCCTGATGGCGACGGCATGAGCCTCAGCCATCAGGCCAGAGAAAAATGGCCTGATCTCCCCGTGATTTACATTAGTGGTCATGGGGACCTTCGGCGGGATGAAGCCTCTGACAATCCGGCTCTGGCCCGTTTTATCTCCAAGCCTTATTCGCTTGCAGCCATTCTGAAAGCACTTCGGGAGATGGCTGAACCTGTTTCAGGATAACACTGTGACGGCTAGCCAAAGTACTTCTACGACAGACGGTGAGGCCCTCACCCGCGCTGAAAACGCCATACAGGCAGGCAATCCGAAACAGGCACTGGACATTCTGGGGCCACTCCCCCCGAGTGACGCCGTTCATCTGGTGAAGGGGCGTGCTTTTTTCCGTTCCGCTCAGTACGCGCAGGCTGCAATAGAGCTTGAATCCGCGAGCAAGCCTTTCGGCGGCCATGCCATCACTGCCCTCATTGAGGAAGCAGCCTCCCTCCGTCGCCGGGCTGATCTGCTCCTGCTTATCAAGGAGTGCCGTCGCCTCTCCCCGCAAGACACACGCCTTCTGGATGCCTACGGCACCATTCTGATGCATACGGGGCGCTTCGATGAAGCAGATGTCGCCTTCCGCGAGAGCCTGCAAAGACGCCCTAACGATAAAAATACCCTTAATCTTCTCGTCATGAACCTGACGGAACAGGGCCGGTTTGACGAAGCGTTGTCCATTATGGATGACCTGCGCCGCCAGCATCCGGAAGATTGGAAGATCGGCTGCAATACCGCTGCAATCCTTAACAACATCGGCAGGCTGGAAGAATCAGCTAACGTCTATCGAGAGACCATTCCGCTCGCTCCATACGAACCAGCCCTGCGACTGAACCATTCCATTGCCATGCTCAAAAGCGGTCGAATGGCGCAAGGATGGACAGAACATGAGTGGCGCTTTGGCGTCCCCGGGCACACCAACCTGCCCAAAGACACCCTCCTGCCCAACATTTCCCCGACTCTCAATCTTCAGTGCAAGCGCGTGCTCGTCACGCAAGAGGAAGGATTGGGTGATACGTTGATGTATCTTCGATACATCCCTGCGCTGGCACGAACAGGTGCAGTTGTGCACATCTGGGGATCTTCAACACTGGCAGATCTGTGCCGTCGCGTTGAAGGGGTAGCCGTTGTTCAGCATGGCGGCGAGGCCCCTGCTTTTGACTATCACTGCCCCTTCATCAGTCTTCCCCGCGCATTCTCGGCCACACCTGACGCCATGGGCGCTCCCGTGCCTTATCTGAGGGCTGACCCTGGCAAGGCGTCTCAGTGGAAGAAATCCCTGAAGGCGGATCGTAACCTGCGTGTTGGTCTGGTCTGGGCCGGTGGCGCACGCCCGGAAAACACTGGCGCGCAGATGGTGGACCGTCAGCGATCAATGCCTCTTGCAGCGCTGGCACCGCTCGCGAATGTAGAAGGCGTTACGTTCTATTCCCTGCAGAAAGATGACGCTGCGCTTCAATGCCTGGATTTCCCGGCCCCGCTGGTGGACTTCATGCCCCAGTGTCTGGACATGGACGACACAGCCGCCCTGGTGTCCTGCCTTGATCTGATCATCTCCGTGGATACATCCATGGTTCACCTGGCTGGGGCGTTAGGTAAACCGGTCATCATGATGGACCGCTTCAACAACTGCTGGCGTTGGCTCCACGAGCGCGAAGACAGTCCGTGGTATCCACAGATGCGGATCGTCCGCCAGACCCGTTTCCGGGAATGGTCGGACGTCGTGACCCGCGTAAAGGTCCTTCTGGAAGACGCCGTTCAGGCTCAGTAATCAAATCCGTAAGACAGACCCACACTTGAGCCGGGATCGTTCTCTGGCGTGGTAAAGCCTGTCACTTGGCCGCCCGTCCCGACTGTCGTATTGAGCTTCAGCCGCTTGGTCAGATCAATCTGGACCTGAGCCTGCGTACCGGAGCCAGAGGTGGCCTGTTTTGCGCCAACATACACGCCCTTCATAACGTACTTGCCCGCTTCCACGCTGGTCCCACCGTTATCAACGCCACCACCGCCACCAACAGCTAGTCGGTCCAGACCAAGGGCATTCCGCACCTTTCCAAGTGGATCGAATGAGGACCCGCCGGCAAGCTGTGCGACGGCAGCAGCAAGCTCTGCAAGCTGCGTTGTGGAAAGTGAATGGGCATCCGTTCCAAACAGCAGAATGGCCATGACTTCATCGCGAGGCTGAGTCGGCACAGACGAGAAATCGATCTTCGGCGCACTGGCATAACCCGTGACAAGAAGGCTCGCGAGCGTTCCCTTGGCGTTACGGTCCGCGCGGAAATCCAGTGTCGGGTCAAGCTTGTGATTGACGCCTGTTCCATTGAACGCGACGCGACCATGCGTGAAGTTCAGATTAATTCCGGCCAGATTGAAGTTGCCCCGCTTGAGATCGAAACCGCCTGTAATGGACGGGGCGCTACTCGTGCCGCGTACATGCAAGCGGCCCTGCATTTCCGCATCCAGGCCATGCCCCTGGACCACAAACTGTCCCGGCGAAATTACATCAATCCCCAGCCCGATGATGAGGCTGCTGGTATTGTCAGGTGCCTTCTGCCCCGGCCGGACTACGTCAAGCTGCGCGACCGATGCTGGCATTGAGTTCGGAATATTGACTGTCACGCTTGGCAGGACAATCTTCCCATCCACATCCACACGCGTCGTGGCCTGACCGTGGATGTGCAGGTCCGTGTTGATGACGGCTGTTACAAGATCACTTGAGACAGGTCGGGCCTTGTCAGAAATAACCTTGATGTCCACCGGCAGACCGGGACGGAAAATCCCAACCGTTCCATCAAGTGCGATCGTTCCCGGCCCCGCGTGAGCCAGAATATGCTCCAGCGTGAGGCTATCGCCCGAAGCGACAACGGCACCATTGATGTCTGTCAGACGAACGCCCTGTGCATAGTGGTCAAATGAAACGTTCTGGAGCTCTACACGCCCCGTCGCCCGTGGCTGGCTGGCCGTGCCTGCGACGTTCAGATTGATGCCAACTTGCCCTTTCGTCGCCATTCCACTCGCACCGAGCACGCCATTGGCAACGGAAAGATCGACATGACCTGTTGTAGCCAGTGCAATCGCGCCTTCCTTGGAAAGAGGCGCGGTTCCCCGAACAGCCAAGGCAACTTTCGGCCCTGCTCCAAGCGTCACATCAACTTTGGCGGTTTTTCCGGCCAGACCGATATTGGCCAGAATTTCAGCTGCGGGCAGTGATGCTGCGGGGCCTGTCTGCATTTTCAAGCCATGCGCCGTCAGCGCAACAGTCCCGGTAGGAGCGTCAATCGTTCCCGCCAGATTGGCCTTCGCAGAAATGACACCACTGGCAGCAAGTTCGGGGGCAAAAGGCTTGGCTATGGCAGGCGTCAGTCGGTCAACAGTCGCCGTCAGAGCCAGACGAGGTTTGATAGACCCGGCAATATCAATCGTTGCAGGCGCAACACCCTGTGGGGCCAGTGTCGCCCGCAGATGATCGACCCCCATGATATCTCCGAAAGAGACATTCGCAGGGCCACCCAGCCGGATATACTCTTCCTTGGCCATGGCCGTCAGACGGTCCACGCGCACCGTCTTTTTAGGCAGGTTGAGCAGAACCGCCGCGTCCACGTTGGCCGGAGAACCCATGACGTTCTGGAAGGCGCCATTCAGGGTCACCGCCATGGCGGACTGAGGACCTTTGACTGTGGCATGAGCCTTGCCGGTGATGTCCTGAGAGCGGACACCCGTTAGATCCAGCGCCAGATCTGGAGCGGGATCGTCAATCGGGTTGGAAATCGTTCCTTTTAGATTGAGAGCCTGCACACTGGCCTGAGCCATACCGAGTGCACCGTCTAGTCCCAGCTTGACCTGCGGTGGTGCGCCCTGCGGTTCAGTCGTATGGATGGACAGCGCCAGATGGCCTTTGATGGCCTGCCCGATCAGTCGCTGGAAATCCGAAAGATTTTTGATGCTGACGTCCAGATCACCCAGCGGCACTTTGGCGCCATTTGGAAGACGGAGTTTCCCCTGCCCCGTCAGGCTGTTCCAGCTCAACTTGTTCAGATCGAGATGAAAAGCACCGTCATCCGTTTTCTGAACAGCCGTATCCAGCGCCAGTGGGGCATGATCCAGTGTTCCATGTGCCGTCAATGTACCTTGCGGCCGGCCAGGCAAATGCTGGAAATCAGCATCCAGCGCGACTGGGCCCTTGGCGACATCCTTGGTGCCGAACTCACCCTCGAGCCCTGCTTTGACAGCCAGATCATCGGTAGGGCCATCGGCCGTTGCCGTCAGGGTCATGTTGCCCAGAAGTGCTGGGCTGGCCTGCCGCAGATCAGGAAGAGCAACCGTTGCTTTGGTTTGCATCGTGTTGCCATGCGCCAGATCGACAACGGCAGACACCAGTAAATGAAGCGCCTGACCGTCCAGACCAAAACTCTTCACCGTCAGAACATTGGCGGGTGACTTGCTGAGCTGAAGCGCAAGATGACCATCCTTGCCAATCAGATGGAGAGCCTGTGGCTGGCCACCCGTAACAGAGATCGTGCCTGAGCTCTCAAGTGTCAGATCATCATGATCAGTCACTGGCATGGCGAAGTCAGCAGCAAGGGCCGCGCTACCACTCAGATCCGTACTTCCGATCGCTGCAAGAGGATGCAGATCTGGCAGCGCCAGTGTCACATGCCCCTTCGCCGCTGGCTTGACATCAACATTGGCCGCGACGTGCATCAAAGGATGGTCAATCCTGGCGACAACCGGAAGTGTCGTTGCCAGAGGATGAGCCGTCACATCCAAGGTCAGAGGCGCCGAAGCCAGAAGTGTTGGCTGACTTCCCGGAATCCGCAGACCATCCAGAGCGGCTTGCAGATGTGCAACGGTATCTTCTGACTTTGCGGCTTCCGTGCCATCGAACGTCGCGTGCAGATGGCCGATGGATGCGCCACCAGCAGTCAGAGCATCAATATCCAGAAGCCCCTGTCCGGCAGGAGCCTTGAGCGGACCGTGTAGATCCGTGTTCAGGGCAATCGCATTCCAGCCAATGCCAGGTTTCAAAGTCATCGCAGGGGCATTTGCCTTGACGTGCAGGTTTGCGATGTTGGTGTAGAGATTGATCTGCCCTGTTGAAGATGCCGTGATCGGTCCAGCATTCAGGCCGAAATCAAGGGCCGCCGCCTTGCGGGGGCCTGCAAGGTTCAGATGCATGTCCACAGGATCAAGCTGCGGAAGCTGTCCGAGTGTGGTTGCAAAGCCGTTGACACCTTCCTTGAAGGTAACGGCGAGAGCCAAACGATCTTTCGGTGTCTGGGCTGAAAGCGTAAGTCCCCCGGCCGCATCCAGACGGGCCAGTTGCAGGGCAATGTCCATCTTGGGCAATGACTGCATCGTCACGCCATTCAGGAATGGCGCGATAGACGCAATATGAGCGTGACCGTTCAGGCTGAATAGCGTTGCCTTGCCCGTGAAATCAGGACCAATTTCGATCCGACTGACTTTCAGGGCATCCAGATCAACTTGGATATTCAGCTTTGATGGGCTGGAACTGGCTTGGGTTTCAGTCGTCTCTGCGGTTGTGTCAGAAATTGGTTTGCGCAGAAGAGCGAGGCGCTCAGCGCTCAGAACCTTGACGTGCGCATCCATGCCCACAAGGGACAGGGGCGACCAGCGAAGTTCAAAGTTATCCAGCTCGAGCCAGACGCCCTTGCTGTCCTTCACTGCAAGCCGGGCAAGCTTCAAATGCTGCGGAAGCGCACCGGACAGACCGGAGATCTGCACCATTCCACCTGTGAGTGGACTGACCTTCTGTTCAATCAGGCGTTGGCCCGGACCGATGTTGATCCCGACAAGAACGACAACCAGCGCCAGAACAACCAGCCCGAGCGGAACGCCAATGACGAGAGAGACGATCCAGAGAATAATCCTGCGGGCGCGCATCAGAACGTCTCTCCAAGACCAATATACAGTTCCCATTTGTCGCCGTAGGCCGGTCTGTTCATCGGCAGCGCGACATCGACACGAATTGGCCCGATAGGAGTGAAATAGCGCACCCCTCCGCCATAACCCACGCGAAGTGTTCCCTGTCCGGGGCGGGATCCTGTGCCGACCTGTCCGGCATCCACGAACCCTGCCAGACCGAGGTTCATGGGCAGTCTCTGCCTGAACTCAACTGTCCCGGCATCCAGTGACGTGCCACCGATCGCATATTTCGTGTGACCGTATTGCGGGCCTACACCCTGATATCGGAAACCACGCACTGTCGCCGGTCCACCCGCATAGAGCCGTTGATCTGGCGGGATCTGATACGTCGAAGCGCCCTGCACAGACCCAACAGTTCCACGAACTGCGATAACGCTCTTGCCCGGCTTCGTCAGGCCGATCTTGGCCAGATCGAAATAGGTAGAGACCTGCGCGGACAGCAATGTGAAGAACGATGTTCCGTTCTCCAAGGACACAGAAGGTGTGGCAGACAGAGAGGCCCGAACACCATGTGTGGCCGGGTCAATCGGATTTTCCAGCTGGGTGCTATCGTAGGCCGCACTCAGAGGCGCCGATACGATGAAATAGCTTCGTGTATCGCCAAACTGCTGGATCTGCTCCTGCATACCCATCAGCCCGCCGGACACATACCAGAACTTGCCGAGACGACGTCCGATGCCACCACGAATGAGGAAGGCAGTCTGATGATAGGAGTAAAGAAGCTGACGAATGGCTTCGACACGCAGACTCAGGTTTTGGTTCTTATGCAGGAAGTCCGGTTTGCTGAAGTCCGCGTAGACATCATAGCCCAGCCCCTGCTGGGCTGACCCTCCAAGACCCGTAATGAGCGCTGTGAGCTTGAGCTGCTCTGCATTGCCTAGCAGATTATGGTGCGTCCAGGTTGCACCGGCACGCCCACCGAGATCCGTCGAATACCCTGCCTGCACCGCAACAGTGCGTCTTTTTGCTTCCTTGAAGCTGAAATTGACCGGCATGGCCTGAAGAACGCCAGGCATAAGCGTCTGGCTTGCGGGAAGTGTGATGATGGGCGGTGCGTTATGCACCTGAACGGAAGAAAACACGCCGACTGCTGCCAGATCCTGACGGGCCGCTTCAATCTTGGAGGGCTGGTAAAGCTGCCCTTCCCGGATCGTCAGACGCCGCCGCAGAAAGGACTGATGCACACGCTTCAGGTCATCCATTCCGATTGGACCAATGACAACCTTCGGCCCTTTCCCGACACGGAAAACGATATCAAGGGTCTCATCATGTGGCTGGAGATAGGCCAGCGGCGTAGAGACATCCGCGACGGCGTAACCCTCTTCCTGCAACTGGGTCAGCAGGTTGCCCTGGGCAGCCAGAACGTCCGAAGCAATCGCAGGCTGGCCTGCCTTGAGCTTAAAGGCTTTCTGTTCATCAGATGTAAGCTCGACCGGCACTCCCTGCCCCGCAGCCTGCCCGGAAGTATCAACCGCTCCCATTTTGTCGGCCGTCTGAGCTTTACTCGAGACCGGCGCCGCACTTCCTTTGGGGGATGGCGCTGTTTTCGAAGCGCCAGAAACGTCCGGTTGAGGCTCTACTTTCGGTGGCGGTGTCGTCAGGATAATTTTCCCAAGGCGGAACTGGTTCCCCTTGGTGACGGAAATCGTGATGGTGACTTTGGCGTCTTGGGGAAGAGTGTTCAACACGTCCGGCACGGCCGGATCACGTCCGTCTAACTCTCGTGCTCCCGCCTTGATAAGAATTGTAACCGTCCCGGCATAATACCCCTGAGACTGCAGTGCCGTGTCCACACGGTCATAATCTGACCGGATACGGCCAGCGAGGGCATAGGGCCCGACGGCATGTGTATTCTGAAGCGATTGCAGCTGGGAGGACGCATTTACAGCGGCATCAAGGTCAGCATTTTTCGTTGGCTGTATCGTGACCTTGTAGGGAACAGCCTGTTCAGCAGTTTCGCCGGCGACAGGCGCCGTATCTGCCTTGGCCTTGGGCGCATGGCAGCAGACTGCCATTGCCCCAATGGCAAGAGAAAGGGAAACAGCAGATGAGCGACCGCGTGACTTCACCGGAGGTCCTGATAATCCGTTTTGAGAAATGATCGACCCCGAAGAGGCCGAACCACGAAAAGCGAACCGATCGGATGTGGCCGCATATCCTTGTGGCAGTACCCCACGACGCACTGTCAAGTCCATGACAGAAAGACCTTTCGAGGCAGGTATACAATGTTCGTAAGACAAACGAGATTGTCTCCAGCGCCTGAAATCCTTATCACTCAGCACCCATGCCCCATCCTGATGCTCAGCCACCACTCGGCCGCCGTCGCCATAACCGACCGATCATTGACGAAAGTGTCAATTTTCCGGCCGAACAGGCAACGACCCAGTTCTCTGCTTTCAGCCGCACTGCCTGTGTGGCAAGGCTTGCAGCTGTTCTGATCTGGGCATTCTGGGTCTCTATCATCCAGTTCGTACTCATTCGCCTTCCTGGCTCCGGCAAGATTCGGGTGCCTAGGATTTTCTGGCGCATGATCAGCCGTATTCTCGGCTTGCAGATCCGCATCGTCGGCACGAGAGCTGGAAAAATCCTGAACGCCAAGGACGTCCAGCGCGGAGAACGTCCTATTATTTATGTCGCGAACCATTGCTCGTGGCTGGATATCCCTGTTGTTGGCGGCACGCTTCACACTGTTTTTGTTGCGAAAGGTGAAGTTGGCTCCTGGCCACTGATCGGCACCATCTCACGACTGGGCAGAACAATATTTGTAAGCCGCAACAGGCAGAATACTGGCAAAGAGCTACAGGAAATGACCGAACATCTCTGGAATGGAGATGACATCGTTCTGTTCCCTGAAGGAACATCGACGGACGGATCACGTGTTCTGCCCTTTCTGTCCTCGTTCTTTGCTGTCGCAAAGCCTGGACGGCTTGATCAGGCTGGCATGCCAAAGCCTCCACCAACGCTCGTCCAGCCTGTGTCTATCGTTTATGATCGCCTGGAAGGGCTGCCAGTCGGCCGCAGTCGCCGATCCGTTTTCTCCTGGTATGGAGACATGGATCTGACGCCTCACCTGTGGTCTTTCTGCCAATGGCGCTCGATGCGGGCCACAATTCTGCTCCATCCACCACTAGACCCGGAAAATTTCCGTTCCCGGAAAGAGCTGGCAAACGCCACATTTAAGGCCGTCAGCGAGGGCGCGGCAAAGCTCAGACAGGGACTTGTTCCTGACGGCCAGAACTGAGCCCGAGTTATCTTTGGACCAACCCAAGGTTTGTCTTGACTTGCAGGGGAGCGCCGCGTCACTTTCAGTTTCATTGATGGGAGCAATTCAGCGTCCATCCGGAGATGGTGATGCCGCTTCAGGCCAGTCTGACATGCCGGTCCAGTCTCATGTTTGACCTTTCCTCTGTCAGGGTGGGCTTGACCCCGCTGCCCGCAGCCCTGATGTGTGTGCCTGATATTGCCAACCCCGGATTGAAACCTTGACCACCGAGACTTCCGCCTCCGCGCCCGCCCCTGCCGAACGTGCCCGTCATGGCCTGCATGTCATTACATGGGGCTGTCAGATGAACGTCTATGACAGCGCGCGCATGGCCGATGTCCTGCGCCCTCTGGGATATGGTCCTGTCGACACACCTGAGGCTGCTGACATGGTGATTCTCAACACCTGTCACATCCGTGAACGGGCTACGGAAAAGGTGTTCTCCGAACTTGGACGACTGCGCAAAATTCGTGATGAACGAATTGAGAATGGTCAGGATCGCAGCATCATTGCTGTCGCTGGATGTGTGGCACAGGCCGAAGGAGAAGAAATCCTTCGCCGTGCGCCGTACGTCGATCTGGTGCTTGGGCCTCAGACGTACCATCGCCTTCCGGAAATGGTGGCTAGGGCCGCACGCGCTGGTGGCGCTGTCATCGAAACAGACTTCCCGGCCGAACAGAAGTTTGACTTCCTGCCCGCCGAAGCTGCGCCGCAATCTTCAGGCAATCTCACTGCCTTTCTGACCATTCAGGAAGGCTGCGACAAATTTTGCTCCTTCTGCGTCGTTCCTTACACGCGAGGCGCGGAAACAAGCCGCCCCGTTGCATCGGTCATGGCCGAGGCACGCCGGATGGTTGCTGCAGGCGTGCGGGAAATCACCCTGCTGGGCCAGAACGTCAACGCCTATCACGGTGACAATGGCCAGGGCGGAAGCGCAACACTTGCTGAGCTGGCTGCCGAGCTGGGCCAGTTGGATGGGCTGGATCGCATTCGGTACATGACTTCACACCCGCGCGATGTGGACCAGAGCCTCATTGACGCGCACCGTGATAACCGCGCCCTGATGCCTTTCCTCCATCTGCCGGTTCAAAGTGGTTCGGATCGCATCCTGAAAGCCATGAACCGTGGCCACACGGCGGATGAATATCGCGAGAGCGTCCGTCGCCTGAGGGAAGCTCGTCCAGATCTGGCACTGTCTTCTGATTTCATCGTGGGCCATCCCGGTGAGACAGAAGAAGACTTTGAAGCGACAATGCAGCTTGTGCGCGATATCGGCTTCGCCATGGCCTACAGCTTCACATATTCCCCCCGTCCCGGCACTCCAGCCGCTGGCCAGCCTTTTCAGGTGGCCGAAGACGTGAAGACCCGTCGTCTGGCAGAGCTTCAGGCCCTTCTGCGTGAACAGCAGGATGCGTTCAATGCAGATATGGTCGGCACGGTTCAGGATATTCTCATTACGGGGAAAGGCCGCAAGCCAGGACAGCTTTCCGGCCGGTCTCCGTATCTCCAGCCCGTTCATTTCGAAGGGCCGGACCATTTGATTGGCACCATCGCCAAGGTCGCCATCACCACTCGCATGACCAACTCACTTGGTGGAACCCTCATCCGGGAGACAGCCTCCGCTTGCTGACAACACCCCCGACGCGCTCCGTCGCCGCCCCTGGTGGTACCGAAGGCAATCGCACCGTCGCATTGCGCTTCAATGACAATATTCTCCTTCAGAGACTTCTGGGAGATCATGACAGACACCTCGTCCAGCTTGAGGAGGGGTTCAATGTCAGGCTTTCATGCCGCGGCAACAAAATCGCCATTTCAGGCGAAACGGATGCCGTAGGCCGCGCTCAGGCGGCTATCGTTGCGCTGTACAATCAGCTCGAACAGGGCGGCACCATCGACAGCTCGCAGGTTGATGGTGTGATCCGGATGACTGCGCTTCCCACACGCCATCACGAACGCCAACGCGCTGCTGTTCCCCCGGCCTCACCTTCCAGGCAGCAACAGCCTCGTCGCGAAGCAGGTCAGCACAAACCTGCCCCTCAAAATTTCCAGACCTCTCCGACGTCTGCTCCTTTAACCGATCTTCCGGCTATTCGCACCAAACGCGGTGTTATTGCTCCGCGGTCTCATGGGCAGGCCGCATATATGGAAATGCTGGGTCGGACTGATCTGGTTTTCGGAATTGGTCCTGCCGGAACCGGCAAAACCTATCTGGCTGTTGCTCAGGGCGTTGCCATGCTCCTTGCCGGACAGGTGGACCGGATCATTCTTTCCCGCCCGGCTGTGGAAGCAGGCGAGCGTCTGGGCTTTCTGCCCGGCGATATGCGGGAAAAGATCGACCCCTATCTGCGTCCGCTTTACGATGCCCTGAATGACATGATGCCGGGTGACCAGGTCGTGCGACGGATGGGCACGGGCGAGATCGAAGTTGCCCCGCTGGCTTTCATGCGCGGCAGAACGCTCGCCCATTCTTTCGTCATTCTGGATGAAGCCCAGAACACGACCCCAGCCCAGATGAAGATGTTCCTGACCCGCATGGGTGAAGGCACACGCATGGCTGTTACAGGTGACCTTAGTCAGATTGATCTGCCCAACGGGGTATCATCTGGGCTAAGGGAAGCCGTCGAGACCCTGGAAGGTATCAAGGGAATCGGCATCACTCGCTTTACATCCGTTGATGTGGTGCGCCATCCGCTGGTCGCCCGTATCGTCGATGCCTATGAACAGAAAGCGCCTGCCCCCTTGGATAATTTCCGGGATCGGCCGCGCCGGGATAACAATGGAACCTCCAAGTCGTCACGCCGGTACTGACATCATCATCGAGGACGCCAGATGGCGCTCCTCGGTCTCTGATACAGAGCGCACGATCCATCGTGCGCTTACCGCCGTCGCCCGTCAGGGTGGCCCGGATTTCAGCCGGTCTCCTGCTCCGTCGATTCTTCTCTCGACAGATCGGATCGTAAAGCGGCTCAATGCCCGCTTCCGCAACAAGAACAAACCCACGAACGTTCTGACGTTCGAACCGGTCTCTCCCTTCCACGGTGGAGACATCATTCTGGGTTACGAGACAGTCCGGAAAGAAGCGGATGCTGCCCATCGCAGCATGCGCGCTCATCTGTCCCATCTCGTGGTTCATGGGGCCCTGCATCTTGCAGGATACGATCATTATCTTCCCGGCGAAGCCCGGGACATGGAAGGGGTTGAAACCCGCACGATGCGCCAGCTTGGTTTTGGCGATCCATGGCGACAGGCAGGAAGACGGGCATGAGCGAAGACATTACTGACCGTTCAGACGACGGTAGAAAGAATTCCCGCGGATTGTTCGGACTGTTTGGCCGCCGCAACCGTGATCAGGGTCTGCGCGAGTCCATCGCTACACTTGTCCACGAAGCCGCCCAGCCTTTCGAAGAGACGGGAGATGAGCCGGAACTGGACAGGCAGGAACGTGCTCTCATCATGAATGTCCTGCGCTTGCGAGACATCACGGCAGATGACGTGATGATCCCCCGCGCAGATATCATTGCCATGTCAGAGAGCATCTCCTTCAACGATGCCCTGGATCACATGCGTCGGGAAAACCATTCCCGTATGCCGGTCTATCGCGGCCAGCTCGACGATATCGCGGGCATGATCCATGTGAAGGATCTGGTGGCGTATGTTGATGACCCTGAGGCATTCGACATCCGCCCGCTTCTTCGTCAGCCTCTGATGATTGCTCCGACCATTCCGGTGCTTGATCTGCTGCTACAGATGCGTCAGCGCCGAATGCACATGGCCCTTGTCATTGACGAATACGGCAGCATCGATGGCCTCGTCACGATCGAAGATCTGATCGAGACGATTGTGGGTGATATCTCGGACGAACACGACGACCCTGTCACGACCCCGTGGGTAGAACGCGCGGATGGCTCTTTCGATATTGATGCCCGTCTGCCCGTCCGTCAGCTTGAGGAACGGCTGGGGGCTGTTCTCACGGATGCTGAGCGCGAAGCCGAGATTGAGACAGTTGGTGGACTTGTTTTCCGCCTGGCAGAGCATGTTCCGGCAAAAGACGAAGTTCTGACCCATGAGAGCGGGCTGGAATTTCGCGTTCTGGATGCGGATGCGCGCCATATTCGCGCCTTGCGGATGCGGGTGCCGGAAGGCTGGGAAAAGAAGCCCCTGCCCGATACGGGACAGCAGGACGACGAACGCGGGTCTTGACGTCTGAGCCAGATCAGCGTTGTGAGTAGGACATCTTGTCCGTAGTGGAGCCTTGTCCATGACCCTTGGCCGTCGTGCATTTCTCGTTGCCGGGCCTGCCCTTGCGGCAGTTGCGTCATTTTCTTCTGCGCATGCAGAAGAAAATGGACTTCCCTCGACTGATCCCCGGATGGGTCCGCGCGTTCTGGGATCGCCAGATGCCAAGGTTCAGGTCGATGAGTGGTTTTCGCTCACCTGTTCTCACTGTGCTCACTTCGCACAGACCATCTTTCCCCAGATCAAGACCAACCTGATCGATACCGGAAAAATCCGGTATCGCTATCATGACTTCCCCTTGGATCAGGTCGCACTTCTGGCTGCAATGCTAGCCCGGTCTCTTCCTGCAGATCGCTACGCCCCTTTTGTGGACGATCTCCTGCGGACACAGGATCAGTGGGCATTCGCTCAAAACATCGATCCCATACAGGAACTGAAAAAGCGCGCTGTCCTTGCTGGCATCTCAGCGGCTGAATTCGACAGGATCAATGCCGATAATGCCCTGCGTGAAGCCATTGTGAACCGTCAGGACCGCGATGGTGCTTTCCTTCAGATCCAGGGTACTCCTTATTTCCGCATCAATGACGTTCCGGCACCGGATGTCGTCTCCAGCTATGATGCGTTCGCCAAAGCAGTTGCAAAGGCTTCCTGAATGACCCGTCCCATGATTTCCCGCCGTTTCATCCTGTCCGCAGCACCAGCGCTGGCCGTTGCTGGTACGGCAGCCCGCGCCGCAGATGCGCCCCCGGCCCTGCCCGCCAATGACCCGCGTATGGGACCGCGCATCATCGGTAATCCGAACGCAAAGGTGCTGGTGCAGGAGTGGTTTTCCCTGACCTGCACGCATTGTGCCCATTTCGGAACGGAAGAATTCCCGAAGATCAAGGAACAGCTCATTGATACCGGTAAGATCCGCTATCAGTTCCATGATTTCTGCGGAGACCGCGTCGGCCTGACCGCCGCCATGGTGGCCCGTTCCCTGCCAGAAGACCGTTACGTGCCTTTCATTGGCGCGCTGCTTTCCAGCCAGATGCAGTGGGCCTTCGCTTCGGGTGGCGACCCGATGCAGCGGCTTCAGCAGATGTCGGCTCTGGCAGGCGTCTCTGCCGCGCAGTTCAAGAGCATCAGCGAAGACACGGCGTTCATGCAGGCCATGTTTAATCAGGTGCAGAAGGATGCGGACACCTATAGCATCCAGGGCACGCCATATTTCCGCTTCAACAACACGCACTACGATCAGGACCCGGAAACCTACGAGAAGTTTGCCGATCTGGTCGCCAAGGCGTCCTGACCTCTTTCAGGGCGTTTCATAAACACCAATGTCAACGCACACCACGACGATCAGCCGCCTGACGATCGGCGGCTTCAAAAGCTTCGCCGATGAGGTGCGCGTTGACATCCTTCCGGGCCTGACGGGCATTATCGGCCCGAATGGCTGCGGCAAATCCAATGTCGTCGAAGGCCTGCGCTGGGCGATGGGTGAGACCTCCGCCCGCGCCCTCCGGGGCGGCGAGCTGGACGATCTGATCTTTGCCGGAACAGGCGCACGTTCCGCGCGAAACATCGCTCAGGTCACGCTTCATCTGACTGGCGCCAAGGGTCTTGCTCCTGCTCCGTTTCAGGATGCTGAAGACCTAGAAATCACGCGTCGTGCAGAGCGTGGCTCGGGCAGCGAATACCGTATCAATGGCCGCGTCATGCGTGCGCGTGACGTACAGACGCTTTTTGCTGATCTGGCGTCCGGTGCGCGCAGTTCCGCCATCGTCAGCCAGAACCGTGTCGGCCAGCTTATCGCGGCTAAACCGGAAGAGCGTCGCCTTCTGCTGGAAGAAGCCGCTGGCATCACCGGCCTTCATGCCCGCCGTCATGACGCGGAACTGAAACTCCGCCAGACCGAGACCAACCTGTCCCGTGCGGAAGACCTTCGCCTTCAGATTGAAGAACGCCTTGGCAGTCTCGAAGAGCAGACCGTTCATGCGCGGAAATATCGTGAGCTTTCCGAGAAACTACGTGAAGCCGAGGTTCAGCTTCATGCGCTTCTCCATGCCCGCGCCAACCTCGCCGTACAACGCAGCAAAGATGATCTGGCCAAGGCCCGTGAAGCTCTGCGCAAAGCTGAACAGGAAGCCGAGCACGCGACCATTGCGGAGTTCGAAGCTCGCAAGGCCACCCCACAGGCCCGAGAAGAAACAGACCGGCTTCGAAGTGCTCTGGAACGTCTGAAAGTCCAGTCCGAAACGGCACAAGTAGACGTCACACGTGCGCGAGAAGCAGAGGCCGAAGCACTAGCGCGCTTTCAGCAGGCCGAAGCCGATTTTACCCGGAGCACGGAACGGCTCTCGCAGGATCGAGCCGCCCAGGCGGCCGCTCTTGCAGATTTGGAAGCGCAGGAAAAGGAGCACGCCCAGCTTCCTGAACAGCGCGCTCAAACCACAGAAGAGCAGAACCGGCTCGCAGCACTTGAGCGAACTCAGGCAGCATCTCTGGAAGAAGCGGTCCGTCTGCGGGACGCAGAAGCGATCCGTCGCGATGGGCTGAGAAGTGCTCTGAATGCTCTGACAACGCGGCTTGATGCTGAAACAGGCGCTCTTCAGGCACTTGAAACAGAACTGACTGCGCTGGAAAAAGATCGGCCGGACGATGATGCCCTGGAAAGCCTGCGCCAACAGGTTGATGTCGCCATCAATGAGGCTGAAGACGCCCGACAGATCGAAGCTGCTGCTCTCGCTACGCTTCAGGATGCGCGTCTGGCAATGGAATTGCAGGGCCGCACCCTCGAAGACGGACGGCAACGCCTGACGGTTCTGGAAAAGACCGAGGCGGATCTGAAGCGCCGCCTTCAGGCTGCGACAGACCGCCTGTCTCAAGACCGTACCGCTCATACCCAGACGGCAACCGCTCTCCTGACGGATACACAGCGCGCCGAACTTCAGGCTCAGCGTGAAAAGACCCTGCAGGCATTGGAAGATACTGCCGCTCGGGAACGCGCGGCGCGGCAAGCTCTGGATGAGGCCAATAGCGCATGGCTCGAAGCACGGGCGAAGGCTGAGGAAGGCGTTCAGCGCCATAAGGGTCTTCTGCGTGCGAAAGAAAGCGCACAGCAGGCCGCCCATCAGGCGACCCAGCGCGTAGAAACGGCTCTTCGAGAGCGGGATACCGCCGCGAAAGCTCTCGTACCGGACACTGACGTAGCAGCCCTTCGAGCAGCCGTCACGGATCTGGAAGCAAGACTGGACGCCCTTCAGCGCGCTCTTTCCGAGGCCGAAAAGGCTCTTTCTTCCGCGTCAGAAGCGGAGCGCTCTACCCGTGAGGCTCTGACCCGCACAGAAAACACGATCCTGCGCCTTCGTTCGGAATGTGAGGGGCTGGAACAGACACTCGCAGCCGTCGCCGCGCAGCCGGACCCGTTGGAAGACAGACTTGATATTCCGGCGGATCTGGCACGGGCCGTCGCTGCGGCATTGGCGGATGGGCTCGATGCCTCGCTCGCGCCCACGACCGTCGCAGCCGACCGTCGATGGCTTGCGCTCACAGCACTAGACAGCCCACGGATTGAGTCCTGCCCGCCTCTCTCGTCTCTGGTTGCGGCTCCAGATGCTGTTAAACGCTGCCTGGACGCTGTTTTCCTGCTGGATGATCCCGGTAGAGGTGCCGCTCTTCAAACGCATCTCCAGCCCGGTCAGGCGCTTGTCTGCCGGAATGGCGCTCTGTGGAGATGGGACGGTTTCATTCGCTCTGGCGATGCGCCTGACGCCGGCGCTACCCGTCTGGAGCAAAGGCAACGTCTGACAAAGGCACGCGCCCTTCTCGCTGAGCAGGAAAACGGGCTTCCGGCCGTACAGAGTGCTTTCCAAGAAGCCCAGCGCACTCGCGTCGAAACGGAACAGACCTTGCAACGTCTTCGGTCGGAACGTTCGGGGCTGGAGCCTGAACTGAGCAAGGCCCGCACGCAGCTCTCGTCACGCGAACAGCAGGCTGCGCTGGCCAAAGGTCGATGGGACGAAGCAGAACGTCGTTTGTCAGACGCCGAGGCCGCTGCGAAAAGCACACGCTCGGACGCTGACAAGGCAGCGGCCGATTATGACGCTCATCCTTCTCCGGCAGCTCTGACTGACACGGCTGAACAGGCGGCTCAGGTCGTGGAGAAGGCTCGAACAGCTCTCACAGCATTGACGCGGGATCTCCAGACAGCCCGGACAGAGGCTGAACAGGCTGATCGCACGTTGGACCAGGCCGTTCTGCGTCATGAAACGGCGCAGACACGCCTTCAGGAACTGGAAGAGGCACTGAAAAGGCTGGAGCGGGACATTGATGCTCTTCAAACAGAACTTGAAGCCACACGAACTGCCACAAACCGGCCGGATCTTCCGGATCTAGAGCGCCGTGACGCGGTCGCCCGTCAGCAGCATCAGGACGCCCGGCAGAAGCTTGAAACCGCGAGCAAGACCACGGGCGACCTCCGCCAGAAGGCAGATCGCCTTTCTGCCGAACTGCAAACTTTGGACCAGTCCGCAACGACAGCCCTCGCCCGGCGCACGGCACTTGCTCCACGTGCGGCGGAGCTCAAAGCGCTCGTAGAAAAGCTCACAAAGGACCATCAGGCGCAGGACGCTGCCATTGCAGAGCGTCCAGACCCTGCGCGTCTGGAACAAAACGTACTGGACGGCACGGCGGAACTGGAAGAAACCCGGAAGGCGCTTCAGACGGTCAGGGAGAGTCTGTCTCATCTTGCGCTGGAAGATATGCGCCTGAACGGGAGCATCGCGGCGCTCAGAGGACGGCTATCTGACCTTGAAGGACAGATTTCTCTGGCCGTTCAATCCCATGCAGAACTGGAAGAGCGCCGGAACACGCTGGAAAACGCGTGGAACAAAGCAGCCCATAGTCCGGTTCGTCTCGAAGTCGCGCTAAAGCAGCAGGATCTGGATCTTGAGAAGGCTCAGGCGGCCTATGATGAAGCCCGCGCAAAGGACGAAGCCACCGATCAGGCTGGTCAGGCTGCGCAGGAGCGTCGTCGGGAGGCTGATCTGGCCCTGTCTTCCGCACGCGAAGCCATTGCCCGCCACACGGAACGCGCTGAACAGGCCGTGGCAGCGCGTGAGCGTCTGTTGACGGAAAGCGATCCGCCAGAAGGGGGCGTTTACCCGTCTGATCTATCAGAGCAGGCTGAAACGTCCACCCGCCGTAGGCTCTCCCGCCTCACCCGTGAACGGGACGATCTGGGAGCCGTCAATCTACGGGCCGAGACAGAGTATCAGGACGCCAAGCAGACAGCCGAGACCATCGCCCGAGAGCATGAAGAACTCACGGCGGCCATCAACCGTCTGCGTGGCGGCATCGGAACCATCAACCGTGAAGGGCGCGAGAGGCTTCTGGCCGTCTTCACGGAAGTTGACCGGCATTTCCAGTCCCTGTTCTCCCGGATGTTCGGAGGGGGTCGCGCGCATCTGGGTATGGTCGGCAGTGATGATCCGCTGGAAGCTGGTCTGGAAATCTTTGCCCAGCCGCCAGGGAAAAAGCTGTCTACCCTTTCCCTGCTCTCTGGTGGCGAGCAGGCCCTGACGGCACTTTCCCTCATCTTTGCGACGTTCCGCTGTAACCCTGCGCCAATCTGCGTATTGGATGAAGTGGATGCGCCATTGGATGATGCCAACGTGGAACGCTTCTGTTCCCTTCTGGCAGATATGACCAAGGAAGCGGGCACGCGCTTCCTTGTCGTGACCCATCATCAGCTCACCATGGCGCATATGGACAGGCTTTATGGTGTTACGATGCAGGAACGTGGTGTAAGCCGGGTATTGTCGGTTGATCTGGGGCGTGCTGCCGCTCTTGTCGAAGGCTGAAGTCTTTTTTCTTCAATCGAAAATTGACGTTAAGGCGTTGAAGCCTTTTGATAGACAAAAAGCCTGAAAGATCGAACCGATTTTCCCCGAACCACCTCTCCCTGACCCGATCATGACGCGAATCCGCGAACACGGTCTTCGTGTGGTGGGAGACGTGCACGGTGATCTCAACGCTTTCCGTCACGCGACAGCGACGGAACGTTTTATCATCCAGCTCGGGGATCTGGTGGATCATGGGCCGGACAGCGCAGGTGTGATGGAGCTCATGCTCGACCTGCTTGAAACACAGCGTGGCCTCTTCATTCTCGGCAATCACGATCGGAAGCTCGGTCGTGCCCTGGAAGGGCGGCGTCTGCGCCGAGACCCACCGCTTGAAGAAACGCTGCGCCAATTTGCCCTTCCCGAGTACGAAGGGCTTCAACAGCGCACTTATGACGCCATCGCGGCGGCCCCGACATGGCTTCAGCTCGGCCGCGCGCTGTTCGTACACGGCGGCTTCCATACAGCGATGCTCTCAGAACCCGCAGTCCCGGGTCTGGGCGAAATGTCCGCGCCCCTGTCCCGCGCTCTTTTTGGCGAAACCACCGGCCGCATGCAGCCGGACGGATATCCCGAACGCCGCCTGACCTGGATCAACCGCATTCCGGACGGAATGACGGTCTATGTCGGCCATGACCGCCGCTCGACTGACGGACGCCCCTGGCGCCGGACGGGGCGTCTTGGCGGCACGGCTGTCTTCACGGATCTGGGCGCAGGAAAAGGCGGCCACCTTGCATGGATCGATATCAATGACTTCTGACAGCTCTTCCGCCCTCGCAGAACTTGAGCGCCTGCGTGCCAGCATCGACAATATCGACGCCGCCCTGATTCATATGCTGGCAGAGCGGTTCCGCTGCACCAAGGCTGTTGGCGAACTCAAGGCGCGTTCCAGCCTGCCCGCCGCAGATCCTAATCGGGAAGCCCGGCAAATCGAACGCCTGCGCCAGTTGGCACGAGACGCGCATCTGGACCCTGATTTTGCTGAAAAATTTCTCGCATTTGTCATTCGTGAGGTCATTCGCCACCACGAGGCCATCGCTGCCCAAGCCAACGGTACCCACTGAATGACCGAACGCCTGCTCCTCATTCTGCGGCATGCTGAAGCGGGTCCTCACCTTTATTCAGGATCGGGTGATATTGAGCGGCCACTGACACCAATGGGCCATCAACAGGCGGCCAGAATTGGTGCCCAGCTTGCAAAGCTGGAGTTACTAGGGCCTGTCCACGTGCTTTGCAGCCCTGCACGCCGAACACGGGAAACGGCAGAGGGCGTGCTCTCTGCTTTTCCAGACGCGGCTGTTCCGCAGCTTGAGAAGAACCTCTATGGGGCTGGCCTCGACACGCTTTATGGCTTCATTCACGCCACACCAGAAGATATCCGGACGCTACTCCTGATCGGGCACAACCCGACCATAGGAACACTGGCTCACGACCTTACCGGGCCGGCTCTCCAGAGTGATACTTTTGCGGCTTTGAGACATGGTTACGCACCCGCCACCCTAACCGTTTTTCAGACACAGGAAGACTGGATCAATATCCGGCCTTCCACTGTCAAAGCCAGTCAGGTTCTTATTCCCTGACTGGTGTACCAGCCTCGCTCAGGCGCAAAGAAGACTGATGCGTTTTTCAGCGGTCTGAGGTTTTACATAGGGGCCAGCCTCAAGAATTTCGATTTCCAGAACACCGGCATCAGTGGCCGAACGCGTCCCGAGTTCGAGAAGAGCATTGCCATTCGTCCAACGGATTCCTGAGGGATCTGCTGGATACCATCCCTCAGCATCTGCGGGCTGGCGCGCCATAAGTTCTTGCATTCCCTCTCCATCCCAAAGACGGATCGTTCGCGTCAGAACGCCGAGCATCCGGCGGTCATCCAGATAGGGACCAACCGAATCACACAGCCGAGAGGCACGTGACACCAGACGAACCGTGCGCGTACCCGTCGGAAGTGAGAAAAGGAGCCTTCCTCCGACCTGACGCATAGGAGCAATACGTTGCCCCGAACGTGTTTCAAGATGGAGATTATGTACACCCGTGGTCTCAGATTCAGACGCCACGTTCAGGCCAAGCTGTTCAGAGCGCTGAGCCAAACGAGCATGGACAGGCTCTACGACTGCCCGATCCGTCACCAGTGGTGCAGAAGCGTCGTGCTCCCAGCTTTTTGCAACAGTCGAGAAGTGAGCAATGCTTCCTGGCTGAGCAAAGCTGTTGCGATTTCCTGTGTCGAGATAGCTCTCTGTCGTCAGACCGTTTGCCACAATCACATCATGGTTGGCTGTCTCGACATGGTAGTAGTCATAGGACGTGATGTCAGTTGCGTAGGCAATGCTGCTACCATTCACGAGCATACGCACTGGAATGAAAACACCATTGAGATAAAGGCAATGCTCTGACGTCAACAGCAGATCCGTATGAGGAACGCGCTCAGACACGGCCCCTTTGCAGATGCGGACCGGATAGCCGGCTTCATCCAGATGGGGCCCTTTACGAACCTGTGCTTTCTTGCGTCCTACCCAATTCAGACGTTCAACCTGCTCGGTGCCGTCCCGGATGACCACAACTTCGTCCCCGGCACGCAGGTCTTCAACAACGACCTCACCAGTCGGTGTCTGGATAAGGCTTCCTCCAAGAAAGCAGACCGGGCCTAGCGAAGCGATTGTTGAACCGTCATCATCTTTCGTCAGGGTCACACCATTGCTGCTGTAATCGCCCTGCATCCGCGTGGAATAAACGACATTTCCACCAGAAGTGACGTTCAGATAATAAGCGCCCCCACTACTGACAAAGGTCGCTGTTTCCCCGTCTGAATAGCTCAGTCCATCCAGGTCAATCCGTCCGCCTGACGACAGGATCGTCTCGGTCAGGATGCCCCCGCTTTGCAGCGTCAGGACAGCGCCCGACGAAATAACGGTCGTATCTGCAACCGCTCCGGATGCAACGTAGAACGACGCTCCACTGCGAACTTCAGCATGGTCAACAATCGAGCCAGACAGAGCCGAGAGGGTAGCGCCGGGGTTCAGCTGTGTGTGGGTCAACTTCCCGCCCGAAGACGTAACCTGCATTCCCCCGCTGCTGACGGCTACATTGTAGGCATGACCGCCGTTCGTAACAGCCTGGAGCCCCCCGGACAAAACAGTCGCGTTGTAGGAAGTACCTGCGGACCCAACTGTCAGGGTTCCACCATTGCTGATGGTCAGAAAGCGATCTTCTCCTTCGTTAGAAACAGCACCACCGCTCACAACGGTCACCCTTTGAATAGAGCCACCATTTTCAACGGTCAGAATGTTACCCTCTCCGCTGACGGTACCCCCGGAGACTGCCTGACCTGAAGAAACTATCTGAGACATGAAGATCCTGTTTTGACGGAAAAGGAAATCGCAGATTTTCTAAACCTGACGACGTGAAGAGCGCGGGTTGTAGCCGAAACGCATTCAAAAACACAATTTTATTAACAAAAACTTTAAGGCGCACTGTTCCACGGCGGTTTTTAGGTTTTTCCGCTTTTTTTTGAGGCCATCGACGGCCTGACAGATGGTGTCTCTGGACAGGGAAAACCCCTACACCCTAGACTTTAGTCCTTTCCGTCACTCTGCCAGACAGGCGCCTGTTCCATGCACGATCCAAAGTCCGAAACTGCTACCCTTCATGCTGGCGGCGCTTCCATGCAGGCGCCCCTCCTGAAAGGCACCATGGGGCCGGACGTCGCAGACCTGCGTGGAATCCAACAGAATCTGGGTATTTTTTCCTTTGATCCGGGCCTGACGGGAACGGCAACCTGCACCAGCAAAATCACATTCATTGATGGCGATGCAGGAACGCTTCTTCACCGCGGCTATCCCATTGAAGACCTCGCCCTGAATGCAAGCTTCACGGAAACAGCCTACCTGCTGCTTTACGGAGAACTGCCGACCACTCCGCAGTATCAGGCGTTTCAAGCTGACATGAATACCCATCGGCTGCTCAATGAGCAGATCCGCAATTTTTTCAACGGTTTCCGCCGCGATGCCCACCCGATGGCTATTCTGTGCGGGACTGTTGGTGCGCTGTCCGCGTTTTATCATGATGGTCTGGATATTTCACAGGCAGAAGACCGGGATCTCTCTGCCCGCAGGCTGATTGCCAAAGTGCCGACCATTGCAGCCTGGGCTTACAAATATTCCATCGGTGAGCCTTTCATCTATCCAGATGAAGAGATGTCGTTCTCCGAGAATTTTCTGCACATGCTTTTTGCCCGCCCGGGTAATCACTACCGGGTCAATCCGGTTCTGGCGCGCGCCATGGACCGTATCCTGCTCCTGCACGCCGATCATGAGCAGAACGCGTCAACCACGACCGTTCGACTTGTTGGTTCTACCGGCGCGAACCCTTACGCCTGCATCTCGGCCGGTATTGCTGCGCTCTGGGGACCGGCTCATGGGGGAGCCAACGAAGCAGCATTGAACATGCTTCAGTCTATCGGAACACGTGAGGGCATCCCTGCTTTCCTGGAGCAGGTTAAGGATAAAAATTCCAGCGTTCGTCTGATGGGCTTTGGCCATCGCGTTTACAAGAATTTTGATCCTCGCGCGAAAATCCTACAGGCGACGTGCCATGAAGTGATTTCCGAGCTTGGCCTGGAGCGCGATCCGCTGCTCGACCTGGCCAAGGAACTGGAAAGAGTGGCCACAGAAGACGACTATTTCGTCAGCCGTAAGCTCTATCCGAATGTGGATTTCTACTCAGGTCTGATCCTGAAAGCTCTCGGGATTCCGACAAGCATGTTCACTGTTCTATTCGCGGTTGCGCGGACAGTGGGCTGGGTCAGCCAATGGAAAGAAATGATTGAAGATCCGGCCGGGCGGATTACGCGCCCTCGCCAGCTTTATGTAGGGGAAACAAAGCGGGAATTTGTTTCCATGAGTGACCGGGGCTGAAAGGCCCCTGTCACACGGGCTGGATTAGCAATCACAGCCCGGAGTCTGGCCATCAGCCTTGCGGACAACGTGATGGTCGATCCATTCCGCAACAAGGCGGCGTGCTTCCGTGATGGAAGATTCAGGATGATGGATGCGGTAAAGCGTCGTGCATGCAGCAAAGGCCTGCATGTCCGGCTGACCGACCTCACGCAGTTCCTGATAGGCTGTGACAACGGCACGTTCGCATTTCCGGCCGATCCGGCTGGTTTCGATGCTCACTTTTGATCCTGCTTCAGAAGAGGAAAAACGGTCTTACTCCTTAGGGGGCAAGGCCTGACTGCGCAAGCATAGATTGGGTCTCCCTATAACAGCAACAAGTGCGTACGAATTTGGCACTACCCTTTGTGTCTTGTGGCCGGTAAACCACAGAAAACGACGTCAGTGGAGAGCAGCATGACACAACATGGAGAGAGCCCGATCGCGGGTCGCACCCAGTGGGACCGGGACGCAGCCCTGACCACCGCCCGCATCCTTCTGGAGATCAAGGCCGTCAACTTCCGTCCGGAAGAGCCTTACACCCTGACGTCAGGCTGGAAATCCCCGGTCTATATCGACTGCCGCAAGATCATCTTCTTCCCCCGCGCCCGGACCAAGATCATGGAACTGGCTGTCGAGAAGATCGGCCGCCACATCGGCTATGAAAGCATCGATGCGGTTGTCGGCGGCGAGACAGCAGGTATTCCGTTCGCTGCGTGGATTGCAGATCGCATGATGACGCCGATGGCGTATGTCCGCAAAAAGCCGAAGGGCTTTGGCCGTAATGCGCAGATCGAAGGTGATGTGCCCGATGGCATGCGCACACTGCTGGTCGAAGACCTGACGACGGATGGCGCATCCAAGATCCGATTCGCCAATGCCCTGCGCGATGCGGGCGCCATCGTGAACCACACCTTCGTCGTGTTCTTCTACGGAGTCTTCCCAGGCGCCCACAAAACGCTGGCAGACATGGACATTTCCCTGCACGCCCTATGCACCTGGTGGGATGTTCTCGAAGCGTGTGCAGGCGGCGATTATTTCTCTGAAAAGGACAGCGCCGAGGTTCGTCGCTTCCTTGAAGATCCCTGTGGCTGGTCCCGCAAGCATGGCGGTGTCGGCAGCGCCGAAGAAGCGCTGGCGCTCAAGGCCAAAGCAGAAGGCTGACGCCCGTGGGCTCTCCTGCCCTTTTGTCCCGATGCCTTGTTTTTGACTCGGGCATCGGGGGGATGGGTGTCGTTCAGGCTCTGCGCGACATCCTCCCCGCCCTCACGATCGACTATCTGGCTGACACCGCGCTGTTTCCATATGGGGAACAACCTGATGACCGCTTGACCGGCCGCATTGTCAGCCTGCTCGAAGCAGCCTGCCGTGACGTCCAGCCAGACGTTCTGGTGATTGCCTGCAATACGGCGAGCACTATTGCCCTGCCAGCGCTCCGGGAACGTCTCTCCATCCCCGTTGTCGGATGCGTCCCCCCTATCCGCTGGGCTGGGCGCGTTTCCACAACCCGGACCGTTGGTCTGCTGTCCACGTCAGCAACGGCCCGGCGCCCCTATGTTCTGGAACTGCATCGGCAGTTTGCCTCGGATTGCCGTCTCATCACCCATGGTGCGCGTGGACTGGCTGATCTGGCCGAACGCGCCTTTCTGGGCGATGCCATTCCGGATGCAGACGTCGAACGCGAACTGACCTGCCTGTTCGAACAGCCTCATGGCGAGGCCATCGATACGGTCGGGCTTGGCTGCACGCATTACACGTTTCTGATGCCAGCTTTTCAGCGCCTTGCACGCTCAAACCTGAACTGGCTCGACCCGGCACCAGCCGTCGCCCGACAGGTGCGGACTGTGCTTGAAACCCTAGCACCCATCACGACAGACAACGTCGCAGCACCGCCCCGGCTTTTCATGACAAGCGCACCATTCAATGCGCCACGTCTGGAAGCTGCCGTAAGCCGTTTAGGTTTTTCGGAATGGTCTCTTTTCAGCCCGCTCGCACTGACGGCCTGAGAGCACAGTCTGCGCCAGCCCTGAGCGGACTGACGCAGAACGGTTTTTTTTAGCGCGCCCGGTTCACGGTGAACTGAACTGTCTCAATCAGAAGGCGACGCAGTTCGCTATCGGGGAAAATAGACAGGGCTTCAACAGCCGCATCTGCATAGACCTGCGCCCGGGCGATCGTCGTATTGATCGCACCGGTTTTCGCAATCAGGTTCAGAGCGTGAGGCAGATCTTCCTCAGTCTGCTCACCTTCCCCGATAACACGCTCCCAGAACACACGCTCTTCCGGTGAGCCGGCCTCATAGGCGGCCAGAACTGGCAGAGTAATCTTGCCTTCCCGCATGTCATCGCCAACGGTCTTGCCCAGAACCTGCTGGTCCGCGGCATAATCGAGAGCATCATCAACAAGCTGGAACGCCATACCAAGATTGGTGCCAAACTGCTCCAGAGCATCCTCTTCGGCATCCGGACGCTCAGCGACGACAGCACCAACGCGGCAGGCGGCCGCAAACAGTGCGGCCGTCTTGCCGTGAATGACTTCCAGATACCGCTCAACAGGCGTCGTGAGATCGTTCTGCACAACCATCTGAAGGACTTCGCCCTCAGCAATCGTTGCAGACGCATCTGACAGGATCGCCATGACCTTCAGGGAGCCGTCTGCCGTCATAAGCTGGAACGAACGGGCGAACAGGAAGTCCCCCACCAGAACAGACGCCTTATTGCCGAACACGGCATTAGCCGAAGCCAGACCGCGACGCAGCGTGCTCTCGTCCACCACATCATCATGCAGCAGAGTTGCGGTGTGAATGAACTCCACGCAGGCTGCGAGCCCGACATGACGCTGATGGTCAGGGCCTGGCTGATAACCACACAACCGTGCTGAAGCGAGCGTCAGAAGGGGACGAAGGCGCTTGCCGCCAGCAGCCACCAGGTGAGCGCCAAGCTGCGGGATCAGGGGGACAGGGCTCTCCATCCGCGCGATAATGGCGCGGTTGCAAGCCAGCATGTCCTCTTCGAGATAGGCTGACAGCGCTGATAGTGCGCTTTCGCCACCTGTACCCTGAACCACAGCTTTATCAACGGTCACGGCAGCATCCGGTGCGGCAGAATCCAAGGGTCTTTACTCCAGTTCCTGCACACTATCCCAGGACTGCCCAGGACCGTGCAGGCACGATATGATGTGGCGTATCCCTGCTCGTTCTTCCTGTCTGGAAAAGCGACCAGGCCATATTAACGCCGGACGACAGGTTGGAATGACCATATGAGCGGCAGCAGGAAGGTGGTCAACCCATTGCAGCCCCCTAAGACCCATCTGAAGAGCACTTCCCCCCTTTCTGAAAACGAAAGGGACGGAACATTGCTCAACGGACGACTCCACTACCGACAATTTCGGAAGGGCTATCGCACAGGGCTTGAGCCCGTCCTGATGGCGGCAGCGGTCCCTGCACGAGCTGGAGAGACTGTTCTGGAGGCAGGATGCGGTGCAGGCGCAGGCTTGCTATGCCTTGCAGCACGTGTTGCTGGCGTGAGCGGTATTGGGCTTGAAGCAGATGCGGATACAGTAAAACTGGCAGCTCACAATTTCCTGAACAACCCGTTTCCAGACTCGCGAACATCGCTTTCGGCTCTTCAGGCGGTGCTCCCGACGATCCCATCATCTTTGCGAGCTCTGGCTCCGACAGCCAATGGTCGCTTCCATCACGTGATGGCCAATCCTCCTTGGCACAGTGCGCATGGTACGCCCTCCCCCGACGAACGACGGCGGCTGGCCCTCAGCGCAGAAGACACCGACCCACAGGCCTGGATCCGCAGCCTCACCCGCTGGGTTCTGCCCGGTGGAACACTGACGTTCATCATATCCGCAGCGATCACGGACAGAGCCTGCCAGACGCTTTTGGAAAACGGGTGCGGTTCACTCCAGCTCTACCCCTTCTGGCCCAAACAGGGACGGGAAGCGAAACTGGTGCTGATCCAGGCCATCCACGGCGGCAAAGGCATCTTTCGCCTGCGTCCGGGACTGATTTTGCATGAAGAGGATGGCCGCTTTACCGATGCGGCCGAACGGGTTCTGCGACGGGGAGAAAGCCTGCCCGAAAGCTGACTCTCCCCTATCCCCAGATTATTCGAAGACGCTGCCTTCAAAGGCTTCTTCCCAGGTGCCGGACGTAGAGGCACGGGAGTATTCCGTAGAGCGGTTTTCGAAGAAGTTGGCATGCTCAACAGCGTTCAGCATGTCATCAATCCACGGGAGCGGATTTTCTTCCTCACCATAAACCGGATCAAGACCCAGCTGCGTCAGACGACGATCCGCAATGAAGCGAATGTAACGCTTGACGTCTTCCGAGGACATTCCCTCAACCGGGCCCATTTCAAAAGCCAGATCAATGAACGCGTCTTCATGCTCAACGGTCGTGCGGCAGATTTCCTTCAGTTCTTCACGGAAATCTTCCGTCCACAGTTCCGGATTCTCACGAATGAACGTGCGGAACAGACGGATCATGGACAGGCAGTGCAGCGTTTCATCACGCACGGACCAAGAGACAATCTGCCCCATGCCCTTGAGCTTGTTGAAGCGCGGGAAGTTCAGCAGGATCGCGAACGATGCGAAAAGCTGAAGCCCTTCCATGAAGGCGCCGAAGGCCGCCATGGTCTTCGCGATCTCACGCTTGTTGTCGATGTTAAACGACTGCATGAAATCGTATTTATCCTTCATCTCCTTGTACTTCAGGAAGGCCGAATACTCTGTTTCTGGCATCCCGATGGTGTCGAGAAGATGGGAATAGGCCGCAATGTGGATCGTCTCGATGTTCGAGAACGATGACAGCATCATCAGCACTTCAGTCGGCTTGAAGACCTGGCTGTAATATTTCATGTACGCGGAATTCACTTCCACGTCGGCCTGCGTGAAGAAGCGGAAGATCTGCGTCACGAGATGCTGCTCGGCTTCCGTCAACGTACGATGCCAATCCTTCACGTCATCAGCCAGCGGCACTTCTTCCGGGAGCCAGTGAACGCGCTGCTGGGTTAGCCAGGCGTCATAGGCCCACGGGTAGCGAAACGGTTTGTACACCGGGTTCGCAGTCATCAGGTCATAATGCTGCTCGGTCGCTGGCGTTTCGCCAGCATTCGGGGTCGTGTTGCTCATGACCTTACTTTCCTCAAAGACACGTTCTTCCTGTGGCCGCGTTTCATCCGATCCGGACAAGACAGACACGTGAAAATTCGTGTTTTTCAATACCTTAGTCCGACTGAAGACCATCGCAGGGGCGCAGCGACGCACAACCCAGGTCATTCAGAATCATTCTGAGGCAGATCATAACGTCCGACGCTGCATCAGTCGACAATCCATTCGCTTGTGGGACGAAAACACGGGGGTTATGCAATCAACACAACCCTCCACCTGGAGCTTCCATGCCCCCGAAAACGCGTCGCTTCTGGCCTCGCTCTCACCTTCTCGCGCTGATCTTCCTGCCAATCTGCATCTATCTGCCGGAATGGCTCGGATTACGCTCCAGCGACCCAATGATGACGACATCACTGATGGTGCAGAACTCCGCCAGTGCCGCGAAGGGACTGATACCGGGACATCCAGGCTGGATCGACGGTTGCGCAGGCGTTTTCGTAGAAGCCCTCGGCCGACTTGTGGCGCACGACTGGGTGCATGGTGTCATTCCCTGGTGGAATCCCTACAGCGGTGTCGGCATGCCTTTGGCGGGCGAATACCAGCCTGCCGCATTTTTTCTACCATTCGTGCTGTTTCTGGGGCTGCCGAATGGTCTCCTGATGATGAAGTGCACTCTGCAAATCATAGCGGGCCTGTCCACATATGCATTTTTGAAACAGCTGCGCCTCGATCTGCGCGCCGCGCTGATCGGTGGCCTGCTCTATGCTTTCAACGGCACCTATGCATGGGCTTCGGACGGCCCGTCTGAACCCCTCGCCTTTCTGCCTCTCGCTCTCTATGGCGTGGAACGTGCCCGAACCGGGAATTGGGGCTGGCTTGCTCTAAGCCTGACCTATCTCCTGTTGGCAGGCTTTCCCGAAACTGCCTTTCTTTTAGGACTGATCGCGCTCGGGCTTGCAGTTCTACGCTTTTTCCAGACTGCTCCTGACAGCAGATCCCGCTTTGCCCTTCACATCTGCCTTGGGGGCCTCACGGCAGGCTTGATTGCCGCCCCGCAACTCCTCGCGTTTCTGACATTCCTACCCCATGCTGACATCGGTGTTCACGGCGGCATCAATGATGAGACCCTGCCGCATCAGGCATGGTCGATGCTGCTATTCCCCTACATCAACGGCCCCATATTCTACGGCTCCGAATTGGATGCATGGTATGCCCTAGGAGGCTATTGCGGGCTTACTCTTCCGTTTCTGGCTTTATGCGCCATCGGGGGCAACAACGAGCGAGGGCTGCGCTTCCTGCTGCTCGGCATTTTCCTTGCTGTCGTGGGAAAACAGGCCGGTGTTCCGGGGCTCACTCAACTCGTCGATCTGGTGCCAGGACTTGGGCACACCGTATTCTTTCGCCTTTGCGAACCCATGGTGGAAAGCTGCCTGATCCTTCTCGCAGCCTTCGCCCTGGATGACATGTTCCGTGGTGTGTGGCGCCGCAGAGCAATCATCCTGTCTACTTGTGTGATGAGCGCCCTGATTGTCACGACCTATGGTCTGGATCATCAGTTCCTGACTAAACTTTGCTCGGTTTCCGAAGGACCAGTTTCCTCCCACATCTATGCAGTAGGATCGCTGATTTTTGGCAGCTTCTGCTTGGCTGTTGTGGTTTTTCTTGCAACGAGCAGGAAACATCCGAAAATTATTGGAACGGTTCTCTTTTGTGAGACCCTTTTATTGTTCGAAATTCCTCTTCTAAGCGCCTATCCGGAACAACCCCATCCAGACCAACGCCTTATTACGGCACTACAGGGTGAAACCGGCCTACAGCGCTTCGTGACCATTGGCCCGATTGAGCCAAATTATGGCGCTTATCTGCGGATCGCCTCTATCAATCACAACGCCATTCCCACGCCGAAAGCATGGATCGAGCGCCTGAAACAGGACTTCGGCTCAAAAGTCGACGCCGTAACCTTTAATGGCTCCTATCCTTTTGCTGAAAACGGGGATGCCTTTCTGGAAGCCTCTTTAGCCCGGCATCCTGATCTATTTGCCAAACTCGGCGTATCAGCCCTGCTGGTTCCTCCGGGTCATGGCATGCCAAGCATCGCGCCCTATCCCCTAGAAAACCGCCAGCAAAACGGCTTTCCTCTGACGCCGAACTCGCCAGAGGTCACAATCAATATTTCATCGTGGGAAAAGCCGGTTAGCCGCTTGGCAACGCTGCAATTGGGCACTTACGCCGGAAACTCGAACGGAATTCTGATTCTGTCCATTTGTTCCGACACGCAATGCGCAACGGGTCAGGCACGGTTGAAAGAGGCAACAGACAACGGTCTGACGTCGATCGAACTGGATAAAATCATTCCTGCCGATGCCCATACCCTGACGTTAAGCCTCAACGAGGCCACCACAGACGTTATGATCTGGTCCACCGTGAAGGATCATGTGGCTTGGCCGCGCATCCACTTTGAGACAGAGGCTGTGCGCGAAGCCATGATGCCCGTCCTGCACACGGGAACCGGAGATCTCATCCGGCTGAAGAGCGCTGCCCCCTATTTTGAGACTGAAGCAGCCTGCACCCTTACTCTGAAAGACCGGGAGACGCTTGCCGCAAGCTGCCCGGCGCCGACTTATCTTATCCGTCGCGAAGTGATGCTGCCGGGATGGACGGCCGAGGTGAATGGCACTTTCATCGTCCCGGAAGTGTGGGACGGGTTATTTGAACGTATCCCGCTTCCTGCAGGACCAACCCGGATCCACTTTCATTTTGCACCTCCCGGCGCAACATTCGGATGGATCGCTACAGCACTGGGGCTCATCCTGCTCTGGCTGGGTTTCCGTCGCGTTAAAGCGCCTGATACGCCCTGAGAACATAAAAAAAAGCCCGGCTCCCAAAACGAGGAGCCGGGCTTTTCAAACCGATAGTCCCAGCCTGCCTTACTGACAGGCGAGGCACTCGTCATAATCGCCACTGCTCATTTTGCCACGCGGGGCAGCCTGCACAGTAGCTTCGTACTTCTCATCGTCCAGAATATCGCTCTTCACGGCCAGCGTGGAGACTGCATCAGCACGCTGCACCGACAGGGAACGGCAGTAATACAGAGACTTCAGGCCTTTCTTCCAAGCCTGGAAGTGGATCTGATGCAGGTCGCGCTTATGAACATCCGCCGGCAGGAAGAGGTTGACCGACTGTGCCTGACAGATGAACGGCGCACGGTCGGCGGCATGTTCGACAACCCAGCGCTGATCCAGCTCAAAGGCCGTCTTGAAGACGTCCTTCTCATCCTGCGTCAGGAAGTCCAGATGCTGAACGGAGCCTTTGCTCAGGGTGATGTCAGACCACACCTTGTCCGTATTCTGACCGCGCTCTTCAAGGATCGTGGTCAGATGACGGTTACGGACCGAGAACGAGCCGGACAGGGTCTTCTGAAGGAAGACGTTCGCACTGATCGGCTCAATACCGGGGCTGGCATTACCCGTGATGATGGAAATGGACGCCGTCGGAGCAATCGCCAGCTTGTGCGAGAAGCGCTCCATGAAGCCGTATTCCTCGGCATCCGGGCACGGACCACGCAGTTCCGCCAGCTTCTTTGACGCCGCATCGGCCTGAGCGCGAATATGCTGGAAGATCTTCTTGTTCCAGACCTTCGCCATCACACTCTCGAACGGGATCATCCGGGCCTGAAGGAAGGAATGGTATCCCATCACGCCCAGGCCGACAGACCGCTCACGGGCAGCAGCATACTTGGCACGCGCCATGTCGTCCGGGGCGCGGTCAATGAAATCCTGCAGAACGTTATCGAGGAACAGCATGACGTCCTCGATGAACTGCGGATCATCTTTCCACTCGTCCCAGGTTTCCAGGTTCAGGGAAGACAGGCAGCAGACAGCCGTCCGGTTCTTGCCATGATGGTCTATGCCGGTCGGCAACGTGATCTCGGCGCAAAGATTGGAGGTCTTGACCTCAAGACCGGCCAGCTTGTGGTGTTCCGGACGGGCACGGTTCACATGATCCGAGTAGATGATGTACGGCTCGCCCTGCTCCATGCGGGCCGTCAGGATACGGATCCAGAGCCCACGAGCAGACACCTTGCGGATGATGCTGTGATCCTTCGGGGACAGCAGCGGCCATTCCTCGTCCGCCTCAACAGCGCGCATGAAGGCGTCTGTGATCAGAACGCCATGATGCAGGTTCAGGGCCTTACGGTTTGGGTCACCGCCCGTTGGGCGGCGCATTTCCGTGAATTCTTCGATTTCAGGATGCCAGACCGGCAGATACACAGCCGCAGACCCACGACGCAGAGACCCCTGCGAGATAGCTAGTGTCAGGCTGTCCATCACGCGGATGAACGGAATGACGCCGGACGTCTTGCCGTTACGACCGATGTTCTCGCCGATTGAGCGCAAATTGCCCCAATAAGACCCGATGCCGCCGCCCTTGGATGCCAGCCAGACGTTTTCGTTCCAGAGGCCGACGATACCTTCCAGGCTATCTTCGGCTTCGTTCAGGAAGCAGGAAATCGGCAGACCGCGGGACGTTCCACCGTTAGACAGAATCGGTGTAGCTGGCATGAACCAGTGGCGCGAAATGTAATCATAAATACGCTGGGCATGGCCCTGATCCGCCCCGTAATAGGACGCAACACGCGCAAACAGATCCTGATAATGCTCGCCTGGCAGAAGGTAGCGGTTGTTCAGAGTCGCCTTGCCAAAATCCGTCAAAAGCGAATCACGTGAACGATCCACACGGACGGCATGATGACCCGGAAGCTGCACGACATCATCGAACATGTCTGGCGTTTCTTCTCCCTCCCCAACGGCGCGCTCGCCAACAGGATGGTCAACAGGCGGAAGCACGTCATGCGGGCGGTCGGCCGTATGTGGCGTGTCCATCGTCACGTCATGAAGTGTCATTGCGCTCTGCTCCGGCAGTCTGATTTTTTCGATTTGATGCCCCTCCAATTCCACACCCGCGCCCGTCACTGCAAGCGAACTCTTCTCTTGCAAATTGGAAAGAGCTGTGAATTTGGAGTCATCCATATCTAGGGGCATAAACGATCCACACCCCTATATATTGGGGCAATCGCAGAAAACCGCCATAGGTTCCCATTCATCCCCAAGGGGCTTTTCCTGAGTGACATCACAACCACACCACACGGTTTTTTCACGGCAACGTTTCCTGTCTGGTCACGTTGGAGACAGCATCCCCCAACACGCGGAGAGCGTCTCATGACCATCAACAAGAAAGCTTCGGCCCACTGGAGCGGTACCATCAAGGAAGGCAAGGGCACCATCTCAACGCAGAGCGGCGCCCTTCAGGACCAGCCTTATGGTTTCAACACGCGATTCGAAGACAAGCCCGGCACCAACCCAGAAGAACTGCTCGGCGCGGCCCACGCCAGCTGCTTCACAATGGCGCTATCTCTGATCCTTGGTGATGCTGGCTTTACAGCCGACTCCCTCGACACGGAGTCGACAATTTCCCTGGATAAGGTTGGCGATGGCTTTGCCGTCACGAAGGCCCATCTGACGCTTCGTGGCGTGGTTCCGAACGCGACCGAGGCCGACTTCTTGGATGCTGCCAACAAGGCCAAGATCGGCTGTCCGATGTCCAAGGTTCTCAATACGGAGATCACCCTGGACGCCAAGCTTGCCAGCTAAAGCCTGAAGGCTGGGATCAGTTGTCCCAGCCGCACTGCGCATGATTGCGAAGCAGATGGTCTGCCAGAACGCAGGCCATCATAGCTTCCGCTACGGGCACGGCACGGATACCAATACACGGATCGTGTCGTCCCTTGGTGCGCACCTCAACCGAATCCCCTGCACTATTGATGCTCGGCACAGGGGTCAGGATCGAACTGGTTGGCTTGATGGCGAAGCGGGCCACGATCGGTTGCCCCGTGGAGATGCCCCCTAGGATGCCGCCCGCATGGTTCGATGCGAACTGCGGCCCCGATGCGATCGGATCGGCGTTCTGCTCACCGCGAAGAGCCGCGACAGCGAAGCCGTCACCGATCTCAACGCCCTTCACACCATTGATGCCCATAAGAGCGCCGGCGAGATCAGCATCGAGCTTCCCATAGACTGGCGCACCAAGACCCGGTGGCAGACCTTCCGCAACAACTTCAACAGTGGCCCCGATGGACGATCCATCCTTGCGAATAGAATCGAGCAGCTCTTCCCAAGGGCCGACGCTCGCAGCGTCCGGACACCAGAGCGGGTTGCGCTCCACTTCGTCCCAGTCCCAGCGGGTTGGATCAATGGTCTGACCGCCAATCCCTGTCAGGGCCGCGCGAATCTTCACGCCTTCCCCGACCAGAGTTTTCAGAAGCACACGGGCCACAGCACCAGCCGCGACACGCATAGCCGTTTCACGAGCAGACGAGCGACCGCCCCCTCGGTAATCGCGGATGCCATATTTCAGATCGTAGGCAATGTCCGCATGGCCCGGACGATAGCTCTGGGCAATCTCACCATAATCTTTCGACCGCTGATCGGTGTTTTCGATCATCAGCGAAATAGGCGTGCCGGTCGTCTGGCCTTCAAACACCCCCGACAGGATCCGGACCTGATCCGGTTCCCGACGCTGGGTCGTGAAGCGGGACTGCCCTGGCCGACGGCGGTCGAGCCAAGGCTGGATGTCCGCTTCGGACAGCTTCAGGCGAGGTGGACAGCCATCTACGACACAGCCGATGGCTGGACCGTGGCTTTCACCCCAGGTGGTGACGCGAAAGAGTTGCCCGAAGCTGTTGTCTGACATTGTCAGTCCCCGGAGCTGACAGCTGCGATGTCAGGAGCTGCCGGGTTCTTCATGCCAACCGTGTGGTAGCCACAATCCACATGATGGATTTCGCCCGTCACGCCGCTGGAGAGGTCGGAGAGCAGGTACATGCCCGAACCACCAACGTCCTTCAGAGTCACGTTACGCTCCATCGGGGCGTTGAGCTGGTTCCAGCGCAGGATGTAGCGGAAGTCGCTGATGCCGTTGGCGGCCAGCGTCATGATCGGGCCTGCGGAGATGCCGTTCACGCGGATATCGTCACGGCCGAGATCAGCGGCCATGTAACGCACGGAGGCTTCTAGAGCCGCCTTGGCAACACCCATGACGTTGTAATGTGGCATGACGCGCTCGGCACCGAGATAGGTCATGCTCAGGAACGAACCACCAGCATTCATCATGGCAGACGCGCGACGGGCGACGGACACGAAGGAATAGCAGGAAATGTCCATGGCCTGCAGGAACGCATCACGCGGCGTGTCAATGTAACGGCCGCGCAGGTACTGCTTGTCAGCAAAAGCGATGGCGTGAAGCACGAAGTCGATCTTGCCCCACACCTTTTCGATTTCATCGAACGTCGCATCGATTGCTGCATCATCGCTGACATCACACGGCAGAACCAGATCAGAGCCAACGCTTTCTGCGAGGGGACGCACGCGCTTGCCAAGAGCTTCACCCTGATAGGTGAAAGCGAGTTCCGCGCCCTGTGCAGCACAGGCGCTCGCGATAGCCCAAGCGATGGAATGCTTGTTGGCGACACCCATGATAACACCGCGCTTGCCCTTCATGAGGGTGCCGGTCACGGGAGCCGGGATGTTGTCTTCTGTTTCAGACATTGAAGGTTTCCTGAATCGCGTTGGCGTGTTAGCGCCGTGGTCGCACAAGAGATGCCAGCAAACAAGAGTAACACGACACTCAATGCCTCTTGCACGGCAGTTTCCAGCCGTAGTGTGGATTTCAGGCCCATGAGGCAGGTCAAGGCAACCGCTCCTGCTTTCTCTATATAATGCCTCTGACGCCATAATTCGGAGCCGGAACCTGACAGGGTCTGTTCCGGGACCCGGACGGAGCCGCTATGGTTCTCACATCGCCCTTTCGGGCTGTCCCCGCTGCTTCAGGAGACTTCCATGCCCTCTCTGCCCCTCATCGATCTGACTTCTGATCCATTTGCCCTGTTTGCAGCCTGGATGTCAGACGCAGAAGCGTCTGAGCCCAATGACCCCAACGCCATGGCCGTTGCAACATCCACGCCAGATGGCCGTCCTTCCGTTCGCATGCTGTTGCTCAAGGGCGCGGACGAGCGCGGATTTGTCTTCTATACAAACGTGGAGAGCCGCAAAGGTGGCGACCTGCTGGCCAATCCGCATGTCGCCCTGCTGTTCCACTGGAAGTCCCTGCGTCGGCAGATCCGGATCGAAGGACCGGTTACGCAGGTCAGTGACGAGGAAGCAGATGCTTATTTCGCCAGCCGGTCGCCCATGTCCAGGCTGGGGGCCATTGCATCTGACCAGTCACGCCCTCTGGATGAGCGCAGCACCTTTGAAGAGCGCCTGAAGGCCGCAGAAGGAAAATATGGCAATGGCCCTATTCCACGCCCGAACAACTGGACAGGTTTCCGCGTTGCTCCAGACGCCATAGAGTTCTGGCAGGACCGGCCTTTCCGCCTCCATGACCGAGCATTATGGACTCGTGATGGATCTGAATGGAACGTCACGCGTCTTTATCCGTAAAGATAGAGAACACCCTTTTCCCAAGGTGGGGAGCCTTACGTTATGCTTATCGAAATCAAGAACATCCTTCTCCCCCTCACCGGGGCCGACGATCTGGATTCAGTTATGTCGGTGGCCCTGGATTTTGCCCGTCGTTTTGATGCACACCTGTCTGCTGTCGTTGTCGGATCAGATCCGACCGAAGTTGCCACACTCGCTGGCGAAGGCATTTCTGCCGGAATGGTGACGGAAATGATTGATGCGGCGGCCACGGAAGCTCACCGCCGCGCCATCAGGATCCGACACAGCTTCGACAGCTTCGTGCATAATAACGGACTTCGCCGCGTCGAGGCCTCCAAGATCGGCATGTCCATTGGCGGCGGTGTCAGTGCCAGCCTCGAAGTGCTGGATGGCACGGAACATGATGCTCTGACATGGCGCTCACGTCTGGCAGACATGACGCTCGTGCCCAATCTCATTTCAGCCACTGACCCGCGCGCATCAGAAACACTGCATGCCATTCTTTTTGACAGCGGGCGTCCTCTGGTCATTGCTCCGCCAATTGCTCCGAAAACGGTAGGCAGCCGCATTGCCATTGCCTGGAACGGAACGCCCGAGTCTTCGCTCGCACTCCGCTGCATTCTGCCATGGGCGCATACCGCGGAAGGCGTTCAGGTTTTGACATGCCAGGAATATCAGCGTCGTGGCCCTACAGGCGACGATGTTGTCCGTTATCTGCGTCTGCATGGCATTTCCGCTACGACACGTGCCTGCGACCCCATCAATAAGGATGTCGGTGCCGGCCTGTTGAAGGGGGCTGAAGATTTTGGCGCCGATATGCTGAGCATGGGAGCCTACTCCCACTCCCGTCTTCGCCAGATGATTCTGGGGGGCGTGACCCGTCATATTCTTGAGAACATGAAACTCACGGTTCTCATGAGCCGCTAATCATGCGTCCTTTTCGGGAGTTCTGCGTTGAAACAGTCATCTGACGTCACAACCAGAACCCCGGAAGGACACATTATGATCTCCCGACTTGCTGGCCCAGCTTTTTGCCTAAGTGCTCTGATCGCTATGCCGGTGCATGCCATGGATGTCCCGCAAGCACCGGACATTTCGGCTTTTACACTCCAGGAGCCTGCCAAGCGTTTGGGCCTGCATCTTGTTCCGTCCGCGACACTTGGCTCTGGCTACAACACAGCTTTTTACTCCCGCGATCAGCAGACAGGTGCCCTAACGCTCACGACTGACGGCCTCCAGCCAGTCATCCGTGGAAAGGTCGCTCCGGAGACGCTTTTGCGAGAAAATACCGCATGGTATTTTCAGCAAACGAATTCTGACATGCAAGCGACTGTGCACATTGATCAGCTTCCGCGAAATGGAAAAGTGGTCATTGGCCGCCTGGCAAACACACAGCATCCAGTGGCGGAGCTAAGTGTTCAGGGCGACCGGGTCTTTGCACTCGTGGATAATGGGACATCCAAGCAGAGCGTTGTGGTCGGTACGGTTTATCCGCATCAGACCATTCGCTATGAAATTCGCACGTCTCCGAATGGTCTGATGCGCATCATCGTCAACGGAACAGAAAATCACTTCTCATTGCCCTCTGCCGCGATAGCACAGGGTGTATGGTTCGAAGCTGTGGCTGGCGAACAGGGTTGGCACGCGCCAACTCACTCCGATATGGCCCGGGTAACCTTCACCAGCCTTCAGGTTCATCACGAAGCAGCCTGACAGTCTGTCACAAAGTTTTGCGAGCGCCATCTGACCATGCTACCCGACTGCTCATGATATCGCCCGCTCGCATGATCCATGTCTGGTTAGGTGCCTGTCTGCGCTCCACCCACTGGAATGTCGGAGGCACCAAACAGGCAAGAGCACTTCTGACGCAAGCTGATCAGGGAACAGTTCTTGCCCTCTGGCACCGTTCCCTGACCTTGGCTCCAGCGCTCTGGTTCTGGGCCCGCGCGATCGAACCACGGGTGAAGCTCCGGGTTCTGATTTCCCGCAACGCGGATGGACGCCTCATCGCGGACGCTATTCGCCCATGGGGAATCATTGGCATTCATGGCTCCACGTCCCGCAAAGGGAAGGACAAAGGCGGTGCGGCGGCACTGAGAGTCGCTCTCCGGGAGCTGAAGGAGGGTGCTTTTGTCGCCATTACTCCAGATGGCCCGCGTGGCCCGGCGGAAGAGGTTCAGCCGGGCATTCTCGTGCTATCGCGGATTTCCAGACGCCCCATTATTCCGCTGGGTATGGCCTGTAACAGCATTCGCCTGCCCTCGTGGGACGGCCTTACATTTCCACTCCCCTTTGGGCGCGGGTCTGTCGTGGTCGGTGAACCGCTTGTTGAACCGGACACAGAGACGCTCCGTGTTGCACTCAATGCCGTTGCGGACCAGGCAGAAGCTAACGTTCGCAATCAAAATCTTTCCGTCATGGATCGGTTGTGGGGGGCCGTTGGCAGCCTTCTGGCTCCTGCTCTGACGATCATGCTGCGGGTACGTCTGAAGCGAGGACGGGAGCTGCCAGACCGCCTTCGTGAAAGAATGGGTCTAGGGGGCGGTCATCGCCCAAAAGGCACACTTCTCTGGATACATGCTGCCAGCGTGGGGGAGACCCTGTGTGCGCGACCATTGCTTGATGATCTTCTGCAGAAGCGCCCGGATCTGCATGTCCTGTTCACAACCGCCACGGTGACGGGCGCAGAAATTGTCAGCCGCCATCCAGAATTCGGGCGCCGCGTCTCTCATCGTTTTATTCCTCACGATGTGCCGCGCTGGTTTGGCCGATTTCTCAAGCGTTGGAAGCCGGACGGTGCTGTCTTTGTAGAAAGTGAACTCTGGCCCGGCATCATTGCAGCCTGCTACCGCAAGGCTATTCCCGTCATGCTGGTCAACGGTCGCCTCTCGGATCGCTCGGCTCGCCGGTGGAAAAAAGCCGCCAGCCTGACTGGACGCATGTTTTCTCGCCTCTCCTGGGTTGCAGCCCGAGGCCCGGAAGACGCGGCACACTTCCGCTCCTTAGGCACAAAAGCCGTTTATGAAGATGGAGACCTCAAACAGGACGCTCCTCCTTTGTTATGCGACTTCGCGGAATTGGAGCGACTTCAGGCCGTGATTGGAAATCGTCCGGTTTTCGTCGCGGCTTCGACTCATCCTGGTGAGGAGGAATTGGTTCTGGCAGCAGCAACACTCGCCAGAGAAAAACAACCCGACCTTCTGACGATCCTCATCCCCCGGCATCCCAAACGTGGCGAGGAACTGGCTTCGCGCTTTGATCTGCCCCGGCGATCCGTTGGGCAGGAGCCGAACAACAAGGCTCATGGCTGGATTGCCGACACATTGGGGGAACTGGGCCTGTTCTACAGACTCGCGAATTGCTGCTTCCTCGGCAACTCTCTCGCGGGGAAAGGCGGTGGCCACAATCCTTTCGAGCCACTTCGCCTGGGCGTTCCGACAGCAAGCGGCCCTCTTATGGAAAACTGGCGGGAAGCGGTTAGCCTGCTGCACGATTATCTTCACATCGTTAAGGATATCGATAGTCTGAGCCAGTGGATCACTGAACCTCATGTCACGCCTTCACCCGCAGTGCTTCAGCGCTCCGTGGTGTCCAGACTAAGCCCCCGCATTCTGGAGACACTTGAACGATGAGACTACGGGCTCCGCGATTCTGGTCCGTCCCGAGGGTAGGCCCTGCGGCATTCATGCTGCGCCCTTTGGCAGGAATCGCGACCCGTTTGACCCGTCGCCGCATGACCCGGGAAGGCTACCGAGCCGTAGTCCCGGTACTATGCTGCGGCAACGTGACTGCTGGGGGCACGGGAAAAACACCCCTGACACTGGATCTGGTCCAAAGACTGAAAGATCGTGGACATTCTCCGCATATTCTCAGCCGCGGTCATGGTGGCAGAGAGAAAGGTCCGCTGGAGGTCAATCCGGGGCGTTCGAGCGCCCGTGATGTCGGCGATGAGCCTCTTCTTCTAGCAAAAGCTGCTCCAACATGGGTCGGAGCAGACCGGGCCCAGACCGCAAGACTGGCGATTGGCCAAGGCGCTGATTGTCTCGTGATGGATGATGGTTTCCAGAACCCAGGACTTCACAAGGACCTCTCGGTGCTGGTCGTGGATGGCGTCGTGGGGTTTGGCAACGGGCAGGTCATGCCCGCCGGTCCTCTGCGTGAACCGGTGCTGGATGCTCTGAAGCGTGCGCAGTGTGTGGTCATCATCGGAGAAGACCGCCACGGCCTGCTGCTCACCCTTCCCCCATTTCTCTTCAAAGCTCAGGCCAGACTGGTTCCCGGCCCTGAAATCCGCGGTCTGCAAGGCCGGAGAGTTGTCGCTTTCGCGGGGATCGGCCGCCCCGATAAATTTTTCACCATGCTGCAGGACGCAGGTGTTTCCCCTGTTCGCTGCCTTCCCTTTCCGGATCATCATGCCTACTCGGCCAATGACATCCAGCGCCTTGAAACGCTGCGTCGGGAATCCGGAACCACGCTCGTGACCACAGCCAAGGATGCGGTCAAACTTCCTCCCGCTTTCCGGGCGCAGGTCACCGTCATCAACGTTGAGCTTCTTTGGGCGGACCCAAAAGCGCCGGACCATATTCTGGATCTTCTGTTCCCTCACTCATGACTTCAATTCCACATCGGGCGGAAGCCCTGCTTGTGCGCGTCCTGCTGGGCTGGCTGCGCATTCTCCCCTCTGCGGCCGCGTCCACACTGGGTGGCTCTGTCGCGCGCCATATCGGGCCTCTTATTCCCGTTTCCAGAGTTGCCGACCGAAACCTGCAACTGGCCATGCCACAGCTGACCAGGGAAGAGCGGGGCAGTATCGTCAAAGACTGCTGGGAAAACCTGGGACGCACCGTAGCGGAGTTTCCGCATGTGGGCCGATTGAAACAGAACACGCCGACCGGCCCAGGATGGCGTGTTGAAGGATCGGAATATCTGGAAGCCGCACGCGCAACGGGGCGCCCGGTCATTTTCTTTTCCGGCCATATTGGCAACTGGGAACTCATGCCCCCGGTCGTCGCGCGATTCGGGATGCCCTTTGCTTCCTTCTATCGGGCAGCCAGCAATCCGATTGTAGATTCCATCATTCATGCCCTCCGCCGCCGAGCTATGCGCATGGATGTTCCGATGTTCCCCAAAGGAGCCCGTGGAGCTCGCTCTGCGCTGAAGCACCTGTCTCACGGCGGGCATTTAGGCGTGCTTGGCGATCAGAAAATGAATGATGGCATCGAGGCCCGTCTTTTCGGTCGTCCCGCCATGACAGCCTCTGCAACTGCCGTGTTTGCCCTGCGGCATAAAGCCTTGATTGTAACCGGACATGTGCGCCGCGAAGGCCCTGCCAGACTGGTACTCGTTGTGGATCCCCCCATTGACCCACAGCCTACCGAGAATCGTCAGGCAGATGTCCTGAAGCTGACGCAGCAACTCAACGACTGTCTTCAGGAGTGGATAGAGCAGGAGCCCGGCTCATGGCTCTGGCTTCACCGGAGATGGGACAAGGCGCTGTATCGGAATATGACAACAACATGTTGAGCCATGCAATTTTTGCATGGCAGATTTGTCACAGTGGGGAAAGTTTATGTCGCGGAAAGGGGTTTTGGCGTCATTTTAGATTGTGAAAGGGGCCGTTTGGATTTTAGCCTGACCTTATCGCAATCCACGGGCTCCCCCGCCCCGCTCTGATGAGGACTTTCCTGATGGCGCAGGCAACTCCCCTATACGATCTTTCACCCGTTTCGATGGGCGGTAATGTCGTGACGTTGAGGCAGGGTGTTCTCCCTCGTCACCGCGAATATCTGTCGCGGTGGCTGGAAGCCGGAATGCGGATGGGTCTCTTCGATGCAGAAATCACACCGACGGATTCCGGGGTCACGAATTTCGATGGAACAACGCCCATTGAGCATGTTCTGGTCTGGGTCCGTGAGAACCCGGATCCAGCCTACATGCTCCGCCCGCAAGGGATGCGTTGGGTCCTGATCGATCATCTGCGCAATCATGAACTGGGCAGCTATGCCAGCTTCGAACTGGCTCTTCACACTATTCGCCCGGTTCTGCCGCTGGCCGAGACCTACGCAGCCTGATCTGCGCGGTCAGGATTCACCCCTGACACGCCAGTTGGCTTTCAAGAAAAGCCATAAAAAAAACACGCGCCAATCGCCATGGACGCGTGTTTCTGTTTCTGAACCAGCAGTATTTTCTCAGCTTGGACGGACCGCAATATCCCGCGATGCTGGAACAACGATGCGGGCACCTCCGCCACGCTGAATCTGGAAAATAGCCAGCGCGCGAGTGACATGACCGTCAGCGCGCAGGCGGAACAGGCCATCCACACCCATATAGCCGTCCGGACGGGTCAACGCCTGAACGGTCGGGCCTCCCTGCTTCATCAGGTTGCCGGCAAGAGCTGCGGCATCATAGGCGAAATCCGTCACAGGTGATGGCGCCTGATGATAAACCGCCTTGTATTGGGCCACGTACCCATTGCGATCCTTGGCATCGGGCGCAGCATACCAGGCACCATGCAGGGCACTGAGCTTGCCATCAAATGCCTTCCAGAGTGCTGGCCCCATGATCTGCACCTGATCTGACGTCACTTGGTCAGCGTGTAGCGCAGTGATGATGCGCCCTAGCTCCACACCGGTATCTGCCAGCAGAAGAGCGTCAAACGGAGGGGGCGGCACCGCTGGCGCAGCAACTGGAGTTGCTGGCGGCTGCGCAGGCGTTGTCGAGTCGGCAGGCGAATCGGCTGTGGGATCAACAGCCGATGGACCGGTCGGCGTCGAAACCACAGCTGCCGGCGGCTGGCGATTGGCAATATCTGAAAGGGATTTCAGGCCATCGTCGATGGTTTGCGCATCCATGGAATGGAAAACGATCTGCGGATCTTTCAGGCCGTCATCCCGGCAGGCCCGCTGTAGTCCTTCCGCCATCGCATGCCCCAGCGCGCTATCTGGCAAAAAGGCTGCAAAATTCTTACGGCCTGTTGCACGTGCAGCATCCACCATCCGGCGAACCTGCTGCTCCGGTGTCAGGCCCATCACCCAGACGCCAGGACGAGCCTGTGTGGAATCGCTTGTGAACGCCAGAACAGGCTTGCCTGCTTCAACAGCCAGCGGCGCAAGAGCCGCAGTTTCTGTAGCCGTTAGCGGCCCAAGGAGCATGGCATCGCCACGCGTCAGGGCATCATGGGCAGCCTGAGCTGCGCCACCAGCAGCGTTGCTGTCATGAACGTCCAGCACAGGCGAGCCTTGTGAAGACAGAGCCAGCTTGGCTGCATCACGCATTCGCGCACCGATGGCACCGTAGCGTCCCGTCAGGGGAAGGATAAGGCCAACGTCATGCGCGCCAGGAGCCTGGCCTGAGCCGGGAATTCCACCCACGCCAGATGTCAAAGAGGAGTTTCCGCCGGAGCAGGCGGCCAGCGTCAGGAAGGTTCCTGCGGCCAGCCCAGTGCTTACACCCTTGCGCAGACGGCTCATCGGTCCAGAATAGACCCTTGAGTTCGTCACCGAGGATGCAGATGTCCGAAAAGTCATGTTCCGCTGAAACTCCCTTGAGCGATACGGCTGAAACGTTAACGGCCGCCCCGCCTTCGGAGCATGGCCCGAGAGTGGGGGGACAACTGATATTGGTTGCGACGCCGATCGGCAACCTGGCCGATATCAGCGAGCGCGCGATTGAAGCCTTGAACAGTGTTGAAGCTATTTTATGCGAAGATACACGCGTTACGGCAAAATTATTGATGTCGCGCAACATCTCCACTCCCACACGAACGCTTCACGATCATAACGAACAGGATCGCGCACCGTTCTTTGTGGAAAAAATGGTGGCTGGTGCCAGCTTTGCCGTGGTGTCAGACGCAGGCACTCCACTCGTCTCGGACCCAGGCTATCGGCTCGTCCGGGCAGCAATCGCCGCTGGCGTCCATGTTACGGCCATTCCGGGTCCAAACGCTGTCATCACGGCTCTGACTCTTTCAGGCCTCCCCCCTCTTCCCTTCATGTTTCTCGGCTTTCCCGCGCCGCGAAGCGAAGCCCGCAAGACAGGCTTCGCGACGCTTCGGGCCGCAGAACAGGCTGGCGTTCGTTCCACTCTGATCTGGTATGAGGGGCCGCACCGCCTCGTCGAGACACTGGAAGATCTGATTACCGTCTTCGGCCCTGACCGTGAGGCAGCGGTTGGCAGAGAACTGACAAAACGCTTCGAAGAGATGGTGCGGGGAACGTTGGCGGAAGTATTCGCCCATTTCCAGGACACCGCACCGCGGGGTGAGATTACACTCCTGATCGGCCCCTCAGCAGAGGACGATAGCGGAGCAGATGATCTGGATACGCATCTCCGCGAAGCGCTGACCAGTCATTCGGTGAAGGATGCGGCCACTCTCGTGGCGGGAATTATCAAACTGCCCAAGCGCACGGTTTATGCCCGCGCACTGGAGCTTTCCCGCGAAACAAAGGACTGAACGTCAGTCCTCAGACTTCGGGAGCGTGAACAGAGACTGGGATACGCTCCCACCCGTTCTGATATCTGACAGGGCGATGCGCGTTGTTCGGCCCTGCGCATCCACGACTTCCCACCCCAGAAGAGCAAGTGGCGCTTCGGAGAACATTAGGGTCAGATTCCCCTCACCCGGGCTCTCCGTTTTTTCAACCTGAAGGTTGATCTGACCGTTCTTACGCTCAAATCCTGTCACCGTGACATCGCCCGAGAGCTTCAGATCAGGCCTTAGCAGCAAACCGAGGGGAGTACGGTCCAGCGGCATAACCGTTACCTGTCCGACGCTCCGATCCTGAAAAACGACTTTGCCATCATTGGCCACAAGAAGAAGCGGGCTGGGACTGTCATAGTCGAAGCGCATCCGCCCCGGACGATCAAGCGTCGCTGTCCCGGCAACAGCTTTCCCATCTGGTGCAATTTGTTGAAACCGCGCCTGAAGCGTTGTGATCTGCGCCAGCGTATCCTGAACGCGCGCAACCCAGCCCTGATCCACAGGACGGAGTTGTGCGGGAACGGCCTGAGCCATGGCAGGCAGCGGAAGAGCTGCTACGGATATGAAAGCGCTGGCTACAGCCGCGCGGAAGAAAAGACGGTTCATCATGCCTCTGGAACTGCCGATCAGGTCACGGGTTGCAAAAAGCTTCGCACCTGCATTCCATAACGTGTTCCTGCACAAACCGGAAACTGATCGCAGCAGGGCTTAACGCCCTACTCCGATGCGTCTGACTTCAGATCGATGCTTCGCGGAACAGCGGCTTCACATTTCCGCCCCATGCACCTTCATACAGGGCAAGCCAGTACTCAGCCTGGTTGGGGCCACCATCTGCAATCAGATGCAGCGGATCCAGGAACTGTGCTTCGTTGCGAACACGGGCGCGAAGTCCCTGCTCCGCGAGAGCCACAACGCGCTTTGCCAGCGCTTTCAGGCCACCGGGGAAGTCAGCCTGCATGCCCTTGGCAGGAACATCCGCACGGAGTTGCTGATAAACCTCCCAAGGCTGTTCCAATACCAGCTTTTCAGCTGCTTCCAACGTTGCAGCATCGTAGAACAGGCCAACCCAAAGCGCAGACTGGGCAACCATCATCTCCGGACGACCGGCGTCCGCGCCACGCATCTCAAGGAACTGCTTGAGGCGCACGTCAGGGAAAACAGTCGTGAGGTGATCCTCAAAATCACCAATTGTCGGCGTCAGACCTTCCAGAGCAGGCTGCGCAGTGCCTTCCAACCAACGCCGGAAGGAGCAGCCACTGGCGTCGATGTTTTTTCCGTCCCGAGCGACGAAATACATCGGCACATCCAGCGCCCAGTCCACGTATTTCTCGAAGCTGAAATCTTCTGCGAAGAACAGCGATGGCTGGCCTGAACGCTGATTATCGGTATCCGTCCAGATACGGGCGCGATTGGAAAGGAAGCCGTTTGCTTTGCCTTCCACAAAAGGCGAATTCGCGAACAGAGCCGTAGCCAATGGCTGAAGCGCCAGCGATACACGCATCTTGCGGGCCATATCGGCTTCATCACCGAAGTCCAGATTGACCTGCACAGTACAGGTCCGCGTCATCATATCCAGGCCCATCGTGCCAACCTTGGGCATATAACTGCGCATGATGGCGTACCGACTCTTGGGCATCCACGGCATCTCGTCGCGCGCCCAGAGCGGCTGAAAACCAAATGGCAGAAAGCCAAGTCCGAGCTCAGCAGCAGGACCGCGGATCAGATCGAAATGCTCCTGCATCTCGCTCTGCGTTTCCTGCAAGGAGACAACCGGCGCACCAGAAAGCTCGAACTGTCCAGCAGGCTCCAGAGAAATGGACCGCCCTTTCTGGCTGTTCTGCCCGGCCAGACCGATCAGCGCCTCACCGTCGTGGATCGGAGCCCAGTCCGGCCCCTCCAGTTTCCGCAACAGCGCGCCAATACCTTTGGGTTCATAAGGCGGCGCTGACAACGGTGTACGCCCATCATCCTGCCCCGGCAGTACAAAGCCGAACTTCTCGTGTTCGGTTCCGATCTTCCATTCGGACCGCGGCTTGGAGCCCCGTTCCAGAACCTCGACGAGCTGCGCCCGATTCTCGATCGTTGCGCTATTAGACGTGCCGGGATTGGACATGGCGGTTTTGCCTCGATTTGCGATCGTTGTTCGATATTGATTGAACTTGTAGCACCTCAGACTGTCCTGTCACCCTCAGGCGCCACGACGCAGTGCAAGTCGCGCCAGTCCGGCGCAGACAGCCGTCTCGGCGCGCAATACCAGCGGCCCTAGTGTCAGCGCATGAACAGCAGGATGCTTCTGAAGCAGCGCTACCTCCGCATCGGAAAAGCCGCCTTCAGGCCCAATGAGAAGAGCAGACGCGACCAAAGGACCATCTGCCCCGGGACGTCGCTCAAGAGCCGCAAACAACGGCTTGTCTTCCGGCCATTCCGCAAGAACGGATTTCAGGGGCTCCAGCGGCAGGATTTCAGGAATATCCAGCCGCTCGCATTGTTCAGCGGCTTCACTGGCAATCAGCGCAAGACGGTCGAGGTTCAGGCGATGCGTGTTTGTGCGCTCTGTTACGACGGGCCGAAAACACGTCACCCCGAGTTCTGTCCCCATCCGGATAACGAGTTCTGTCGCGTCACGCTTCAGGGGCGCAAACAGGAGTTCCACACCATCTGTGACCTGAGGTGCGCGCTCTCGCGTTCCCAGCCGCACTGTTCCCTTGTCTTTTCGCAAGGTCTGGATGATGGCGTTCCACTCTCCATCGCGCGCATTAAAGACACGTACCGGATCTCCAGTGCTCTGCCGCATTACATTGCCAAGGTAGTGGGCCTGACTGGCGGGAAGAGGAAGTTCCAGCCCTTCCGTGAAGGGAACATCCGGCACTTCAAGATAAAGACGGGGATCAGATCGGCTCATCCTCTCCCGATAGCGCGCAACAGCCATTGACGGAAGCGCATCTGCCCCTCATCACGTGCTTTGATGAGTGAAACCCGCCCCCATACCGATATCAGCCTGACAGGCTGGACTGGCCGCCTGCCTGAACCATGGCGGTCCTACGCACTTTTGGCCCGACTGGATCGCCCAGTTGGGACATGGCTGCTGTTTCTCCCTGGGGTTTGGGGATTGTTCCTTGCACCGGATGCGCCACTCGGACTCCGCGTTGTCTACACAGCGCTGTTCGCGTTCGGCTCACTCGTTATGCGCTCTGCCGGATGCGTGGTGAATGACATCTGGGACCGGGATATTGATGCCAAGGTTGCTCGAACCGCCGGCCGTCCACTTGCCAGCGGTGCGCTCTCCCTGAAGCAGGGCCTTAAGCTGCTGGCCTTTTTACTTCTGTGCGGTCTGGGCGTTCTGGTGTGTCTGCCGCGCACATGCTGGCTTCTGGCGCCCTTTGCTTTGCTGCTTGTAGCGCTTTACCCCGCGGCAAAGCGTGTGACGTGGTGGCCACAACTCGTCATGGGCTTCACGTTCGGTTTCGGTGCGCCCATGGGCTATGCCGCAGCAGGGGGTGGCCTGGATGGAAATGGCGCGCTGCTGTATGGCGCCGTCATCCTTTGGCAACTCGGATTCGATACCATCTATGGCTTCCAGGACATGGAAGATGACGCCCGCATCGGTGTTCGCTCCACGTCTCGCCTTATGGAGAAGCGCGCTCAGCCCTTTATTGCCACCTGCTACAGCCTGATGCTTCTGGCGCTGGGACTCGTCGCCATTCATGCCCATCTGCATCTGGGGTTCTGGCTGTTCTTCCTGATTGCAGGCGGACTCCTTCTCCAGCAGGCTCGCACGCTGAACCCATACGATGCGCCAAACTGCCTGCGACAATTCAAGCAGAACGTTCCAATCGGTTTCCTTCTGGCTCTGGCCTTTATCTGCGGAAGACTTTGAACATCATGTCAGTCAGACTGCAGGACCCCGCGGCATTTATCCGCGAGAATACGGCGGTCGAAACCGCCAGCCTCGTTCCCGAAATTCCCCTGCATCTGGCAACAGACATAACCCCCATCTGGCAGGCCAGCGAAGCCTTCCTTGAAGCGCACGGTATCGAGCCGCCGTTCTGGGCATTTGCATGGCCAGGTAGTCAGCTTATTGCGCGATATATTCTGGATAATCCGCAGCGCGTTGAAGGCAAAAGAGTTCTGGACGTGGCGTGTGGATGCGGATTAGCCGCCATTGCCGCCGTAAAAGCGGGCGCGTCCACTGCTGCGGCCAATGATATTGATCCTATGGCTCTCGAAGCAACGGCCCTTAACGCTACGCTCAATGCCGTGACAGTAGCGCTTTGTCCGGGCGATCTTGTCGGATCGAAACCGGACTGTGATCTGCTGGTGATCGGAGATGTCTGTTACAACGAGGCGATGGCTGCACGCATCATGCCCTGGCTGCTGGAATGTGCCCGGCACTGCGAAGTCTGGCTTTGTGATCCGGGGCGCCATTATGCCCCAAAGCTGGATCTGGACATCCTGATTCAACAGAACGTCCAGACCACTCAGGAGCTGGAAAGTACCGATCAGCGAACGACGACGCTCTTCAGTCTGCGAGGTATTTCCGCCCAAGACTGAGGGCAGATCCCGTTAGCGCGGCGATCATCGCGCCTCCAAGGCAGATGAACGCTGGATGTGGGAAGATCGTGAAAAGAGCTGCAACGAGCAGCGCACCCGTCGTCTGGCCACCCAGTCGAGCGACGGACAGCATGCCGCTGGCCCCACCTTCCCGCCCAGCCGGCGCAGAGACCATGATGGCCCGATTGTTAGGTGGCTGGAAAAGCCCGAACCCACATCCGGCCAGAAGCGTCCGCCACGCGATCGCAGCGTTGCTCGCGTCCAAGGGCAACAACCAGAGCAACATAAAGCCGAATGCTGTCAGGAGCAGTCCGAGCGAGGAGAGAACTGAAGCGGGAAAGCGGTCAGCAATCTTTCCAACAACAAAAGACATCACTGCGACGCCAACTGCCCAAGGCGCAATCAGCAAACCAATCGTGGAATCTTCTCGATGAAAAGCCGATGCCAAAGTGAACGGCATGGCGACGATGTAGAGGTTGGAGGCTACAAAACCGAGAAAGCCGACCAGACACGCCAACAGAAAAGGCCGCCGCGCCAGCAGATCCACCGGGACAATCGGCTCACGCCGTCCCTTTTGATACCTCAGAAGCAGCCACCAGCAGATGATGCCCGCTCCCGTGAGCAACGATCCTGGTAGAAAATCGCCGTGCATCAATCCGTCCAGCCCGATGCCGAGCAAAGCGAAGGACGCTACTGTCAGAAGGGAACCTGGAATGTCTGCCTGCGTCTCGCTCCGCGGTGTCTGCGGCAACGCGAAATGGGCCATGACGAGAGCGGCAAGCGCGAGTGGGAGATTGATCCAGAAAATCCAGGGCCACGTTGCGACCGAAAGAACGATCGACCCAATTGTTGGGCCAAGAGCGACGCCAATCCCAACAAACAGACCGTTCAGAGCAATGCCCTTACCAAGCTCCGCGTGTGGATAAATGAAGCGTACGAGCGCGATATTCACGCTCATGATGCAGGCACCACCCACACCTTGAAGGGCGCGCGCCAATGTCAGTTCCAGCAGGTTCTGAGACAGGGCACAGCCAACGGACGTAATGAGGAATAGAAAAATCCCAATCTGGCTCATGCGGGCGAAGCCTACTCGGGAGCCAAAAGACGCGAGTGGAAGCAGGCAGGACAGATTGGCGAGCTGATAAGCGTTCACCACCCAGATCGCCCGAGACGACGGGGCGTTCAGATCGTGGGCGATGGAGGGAAGCGCCACGTTTGCTATGGCGTAATCCAGAACGGAGAGAAGCAGCCCAAGAAGAACGGCTGACATTGCTTTGGCACGCTGGGCTCCGTAGAGCCCAGCGTGCCGTTGAGGGTCGACGCCGAGATCACTCTCGTCCGCCGCCTTGGCTTTCATCACGATTTAACGTCCCAGATTTCTAAGTTTCTTGCCCGAAAACAGATTGGCCTCAAGTGTCTCCAGGGAAACACCTTTCGTTTCCGGAACCATCATGAGGGTGACGAGAACAAAAAGTCCATTGAACGCTGCAAACATAATGAATGTTGATGCTGCCCCCATAGCCACCATGATCATGGGGAAAGTTTTGGAAATGGCCCAGTTTGCAGCCCAGTTCGTAACCGTTGAGCAGCCAATTCCAAAATCACGTCCGCGCGTTGGCTGAACTTCGGAACACAGCGTCCAGACCAGCGGACCCTCTCCGATTGCGAATCCTGCGACGAACAACAGAACAAATCCACACAGTGCAATCTGTGCCTCAAAGCTCGACGCGCCCACGGCTAGCAACGCACCTACGCCCAGAAGCGCAAAACCCGCGATTGCGCAGCTTAGAATAAGCAAAGGACGGCGCCCCCACTTGTCCACGCAGGCAATGGCAACACCCGTCAGAATCATATTCGTCAGACCAACGAGTGTCGTGGCCCAGATGGACGCGTTGACCCCGAAATGAGCAGCCTGAAAAACCCGCGGCGCATAATACAGGAGCGCGTTGATACCCGTGAGCTGCTGCATGACCTGCAGAAGCATTCCGAGATAGACGGAGCGGCGAAAGTTGGGATTGCTCTGGAAAAGGCCAAAGCCAGCGTCGCTGCTTTTGTGAAGACGCGCCTGAATATCTGCAAGCTCAGCTTCTGCCACTTCTTCGTCGGACCGAAGGCTATTGAGCACGCGACGCGCATGATCCTTGCGTCCCTGCATCATCAGCCAGCGCGGGCTGTGTGGCAGGATCAGGACAATGCCCAGAAACAGGGTGGCAGGAACAGCCATAATCCCCAGCATCCAGCGCCAATGCTGACCTGTTGCCAGCAGACTGTCAGACACGAAGGCCAGGAAAATCCCAAGCGTGACCATGAGCTGATAGAATGAAATCATGGACCCGCGCGCAGATTCCACTGTGATTTCAGAGATATAGAGAGGAGCGGCAAACGCCGCCAAACCGACAGCAAGTCCCAGGAAAACGCGCCCGACAATTAGCACCAGAGCAGAAGGCGCCAGCGCACACAGTAACGTTCCTACAAGGAACAGAACCGCAGCCACGAGCATGGCCCCTGTCCGGCCATAGCGGCTGGAAATCCGACTGGCGGCGAGAGAGCCGAATGCTGCTCCCGCCATCATCGAAGATACGATCCACCCTTGCAGGGCGTCACTCGCGTGAAAATCTGTAGCGATAAAGGGCAAGGCGCCAGCGACAACGCCGGTATCGAGACCGAACATCAGACCAGCGAGAGCTGCCATGATGCCCAATGCCGTGGCGCGCGCCGTGCTGCGTTGAGGCTCTCCTGAGGAGCCTTCACTGCGAACCGCAGCAATCCCGACCATAATCTGTAATCCTCATCTCTAACTCAGGCCTGATGTAGGGCTTGGCGGCTCTTCTAGGGCCGAACACCATGCACCGCCATAGGCTGACGAAGGATTAGGTATACGAAAATGGGGAGTTTTGCAGTCCTGTGAGAAGATTTTGTTCCGCTATGCGTTCATTGCATAACGGAACAAAAAACAACTCTTACTTATCCGCGTAAGGATTTGTCGTCCCGCGAAGCTGAATACGAATGGGCACACCAGGCATATGAAATGTCTCGCGCAGCCCGTTCACCAGATAGCGCTTGTACGCATCAGGCAGCATTTCTGCTCGGGTGCCAAAAAGAATGAATGTCGGCGGACGAGCCTTCACCTGCGTCATATAACGCAGCTTGAGGCGGCGTCCATCAACCAGAGGCGGCTGATGACGGTCCAGCATTGCTTCGAACCAACGGTTCAACTCACCCGTCGTGACGCGTGAATTCCAGACTTCGTACGCTTTCCGGACAGCCGGAAGAAGACGGTTAACGCCAGCCCCCGTCAACGCCGAGAACGTGACGACCGGGATACCCCGAACCTGAGCAAGGGACGTCTCGATCCGGTCTGAGATGGCCTGACGTGTAGCAACGCGGTCTTCAACAGCGTCCCACTTATTGAGAGCCAGCACGCAGGCGCGGCCTTCCTTCTCAATCAGACGGGCAATTTGAAGATCCTGCTCGTGCACACCCAGTGTGGCATCGATCGTCAGCACGACGACTTCTGCCATTTTCAGCGCTTCAATAGAGGCGGAAACAGACATACGCTCAAGATGCTGCTCGACACGGGCGCGCTTACGCATCCCTGCCGTATCAACAAGCTTGATCGGGCCATGTTCGTCATGCAGATCGACGGAGATCGAATCGCGGGTCAGACCAGCTTCGGGGCCGGTGATCATCCGCTCTTCACCGAGAAGGCAGTTCAGAAGCGTGGATTTGCCTGCATTCGGGCGCCCCACAATCGCAAGATGAAGCGGGCCAGCCGGACGTTCTTCAGGCTCTTCGCCCTCTTCCGGCTCTTCGTCACGACGACGACGGCGCTCCTGCTTTGGAGCACCGGGAAGACGATCGACGATCTCTCCCATGAGGTCACTGATGCCCTCACCATGCTCGGCGGACAGCGCCAGTGGCGTGCCCAGACCCAGCGAGTAGGCTTCTAGTGCGGAATTGGTCCCAGCCTGCCCTTCTGCCTTATTGGCAATCAGCAGAACCGGACGGTTCTGACGACGCAGCCAGTTGGCAAAATGAGCGTCAGTTGGCGTGATACCGGCGCGGGCATCGATGCAGAACAGCACCAGATCTGCCATGGAGACGGCAGATTCGGATGATGCACGCATACGACCGAACAGCGTGTCCGGCGCAGCTTCTTCAAGGCCCGCCGTATCAATCACACGGATGCGGCGACCGCGCATGTGGGCTTCGCCCTCCTTGCGGTCACGCGTCACACCGGGCTGATCGGAGACGAGCGCCTGACGACGCCCGACAAGCCGGTTGAAAAGAGTGGATTTCCCGACATTCGGGCGCCCGGCAATAACAACTACGGGCAGATTCTCAGAGGTCATTCGTTCAGCCATAGGCCCGCAGAACAGCATCCTGGGACAGCGTCAGAACCAGACCGTCACAGACGATCGGCTGAACCTGGCATGGAGCCGTGGTTTTACGGGTCGATTCAATTTTGCCGGTTACGGCATCAACAATCACCATGCCTTCCTGCGGCAGGGTAGAGAAACAGACCAGCTTGCCGTTTACGAGCAAAGGCCCCACCCACTGGATGGCGTCCTTCTGCACTTCCTGTCGGCGGAAGCGGCGAAGCTGGGTAATCCAGCGTACGTGGCCGGACAGACGGTCCAGACAGGCAAGCTGCTGATCGGTGGACAGGACAAACATCCAGTCACCGCAGATTGTCAGGGGCGTCTGGCCACTGACTTCGCGCTCCCACAAGCGACGTCCGGAGCGCATATCCACAGCCACAAGAACGCTGGACATGGAAATGGCATACGCCGTGCCATCCTTGATGACCGGAGCCCCACGGATGCAGGAGAAATCCAGCATGGCGCCCATACCGTTGGCACCGCCAAGGCTATCGCTCCACACCATTTCACCAGAAGCCGCACGCAGTGCAACGAGGTCGCCACTGCCGAAGCCTGCCAGAACCACACCATCTACGATTGCAGGAGCAGCCTGCCCGAAGATGACGGTGTCCGCACCCGTTGCCTGATATGTCCAGACCTGTCGGCCAGTTGCGGCCTCAAGTGCGTAAAGACGTTCGTCAATTGTCCCGAAAACGACAAGACCATCGGCAATCGTAGGGGCTGAGCGCCCGGGTGTGCCGAGATCGACAGCCCACTTTATCTTGCCACTGGCAGCATCCACGGCCAACGCCTGCGCCACGCCATCCACGATGTAGAGGGTCTCTCCATCGAGTGCGACGCCGCCACCAATATTGGTGGAGCGGGACTTTTTGGGAGCCGGCTGATGGGACCAGAGCTGCTTCATGCCCGGCCACGTCCACGCCTTCACCACACCCTGTGCATCCGTGGTGAAAATCCGACCATTCCCGATCACCGGCGGGGACTGAATGGCCCCGCGGCTGTTCGGCATGATGGCCACCATGGACAGGAAGCTCGTCGGGTTCACCTCGGCGCCGATAGAGCGGCTCCACTTGATGTCCGAACCGTTCCAGACAGCATTGACGGCAACATGGTCCGGCGTGCGGTCAGGCTGAAGCCATTCCGTCACGGACTGCGGTGCAGACAGTGTGATGGGCGTATGATCTTCCGGATCAACGGTCAGACCTGCCCCAGTGGAGAGCACGTCAACGCGATGGCCGGCCAGCGTGGGCTTCTCATCATCGTTGAACAGGCTGCATCCACCCATCGCAGTCAGAGCGGCGCCAGAACAGGCAACACGCAGCATCGAACGGCGGTTCATGGGCACAGAAGAACGGTCAGGACGGCGCATTAACCAGCGTCTCCAAAAGTTTCGAGAAGAGCCTGTGCACGCGCACGAGCCCCTTCAGGTGCAGATACATTTCCAACAATCTGCGTCAGAAGGCGACGGGCTTCTTTCTGCTGGTCAGCCGTCGCATCTGGACGCAGATCCAGAGCAACCAGGCCTTCCTGGGCCAGAGCTGACCAGGCGCCACCATTCTGCGCAAGCGCTTCATAGCCGGGACGCAACGTCTTCGGGTCTGCCGTGTTGGTCTGAGCATTCAGGACCATGTAACGGGCCATGTCCTTCAAGGCAGGCTCAGCGACAGAATCGGACACGACGCTGTTCCAAGCCTTCAAAGCAGATGCCAGATCATGGTCCTGCATCTTCAGATCTGCCAGACGCAGCGCTGCATAAGACCGCACGCCAACAGGTCCATGATCTGCCAGATCCTGAAAAACTGTCTCGGCTTTCTGCGTGACAGTCTTGTCGTGCTTGGGATCAGCCAGCGTCTCAAGTGTATTGAAATACTGAGCTGAGGCAGCCTGCTGGGCCTGCTTCCGGGCGTGATTCTGCCACTCCCAGACACCGCCGCCAATCGCTCCCACGACGACGACACCTGCCACAACAGCACCCCATCGGCGCGCAGCTGCCCGTAGGCGCTGAAGCCGAATTTCTTCGTTCACCTCTGTGATGAAATCGTCCGCCACCTGGTCCCCTGCTGGATCGGTCTTGTAAAGTTCTGGCGGAACCATACAGGCGCCGCACGTTTGCGGCAAACGCTTCGCTTGAGAAGCTGTTACCGAAAGAAACCGGCTATCAATTTAGGGCTTTCTTAACCCCTGCCGCATGATGCTGCCAAACATGAAAAAACCAGCTCTGCTTCTATCGCCGGTTCTGATGTTTTGCACACTGTGCGGCTGCGCGCCGGACCGGATTGCCTCTGCCATTACCGGAAAAGATTGCAATACGGCGTATCTGTATGATGACGAAAGCTTCTGCTCCCGCCCGGTTGGCCCACCCCCGCCCCAGCCATACTGCACCACCAGTTTTGAAGGCACGGATTGCTGGACCAGGCCGGACCTGATGCCAAACGTCGCGCGCCAGACCTATGAAGGTCCGACTTCTCTAACGCCACAACAGAATCAGGTGCGGATGGGCCAGTGAAAACCCGTCAGTGATGGCCGAGCTTACGTCCAGCGGCAGTCAGTTCGGAAGAAAGCTTCTGAAATGACCCCGCAATGTGAGTCTGAACGGCTGCACTGGCAGAATGAATTCGTGAGATTTTAGCGCTGGCCTCTTGGCTAATAGCCGTCTCTTCACGGTTGGCCTGCCCTGAAACGCATGCGTTATAGGCCCGCGCTTCTTTTTCGTAGGCTGTCACTCGGTCCACGCTCTCGTTGTACTGGGCAACAGTCCCAGCCTTCACGGCCGGAGCGTCCGGCTCGGCACCACATTTTGGTGCGCTCCAACCGGATTCGGCGGCACTGGCTGTTCCAAAGGCGAACACGGACAGAAGGGACAGGCCGCAGAGTGCGGCGACGGGGCGAATCATAAAACTCTCTTTCATGGTCGAAGCGTCGCGCGCCCTACGCCCCGATCAAGGCGCAAATTTGGCAAACCGTCCCGTGGCTTCACCAATCACCTCATCGTCCTGCATGACCACCGTTCCACGCACGATGGTTGCCATTGGCCAACCCGTCACATGGGTTCCGTCAAATGGCGTCCACCCTGCAGGCGAGACGATCCAGTCATTGGTAATTTCCCGCTGTGCTTTCATGTCCACAAGCGTGAAATCTGCGTCGAAACCGACAGCCATGCGGCCCTTGGTCTGAAGACCGTAAACACGCGCTGGCCCGGCGGACATCAGATCCACCAGACGTGCCAGTGACAGACGACCTGCATTCACATGATCAAGCATGACCGGAACAATGGTCTGGACACCAGTCAGGCCAGCCGGGCAATTCGGCCAAGGACGTTTCTTTGCTTCCAGTGGATGCGGCGCGTGGTCCGAAGACACAACATCGACACGACCGTCCTGAATGGCCTTCCAGCTTGCCTCGTAGTGATAGCGATCCCGCAACGGCGGGTTCATTACGGCAAGCCCACCCAGCTTTTCATAGCATTCCGGGCCAACCTGCGTGAGGTGATTGACCAGCACTTCTACTGTTGAAACATCCCGAAAGTCAGCGAGATATTCCAGCTCTTCGGCTGTAGACGTGTGGAGGATATGGGCCGGCCGACCCGTCTTGCGGGCAATCGCCATGATGCGGCGCGTTCCCAGAAACGCACATTCCACATCCCGCCAGACACTATGTGTGGCGTAAGGCTGGCCTTCATGAAACATCGGCTTACGTGCCTGAAGACGGTATTCATCTTCGGAATGAAAGCAGACACGACGGTGGCCCGAACGCATGACGGCTTCGATGCCTTCGTCGTCCTCGATCATCAGGTTGCCGGTAGAAGACCCCGCAAACACCTTGATCGCACAGACGCCCGGCTGCTGCTCCAGCATCGCAAGGTCCGGCGTGTTCTCACGGGTCGCCCCGATGTACATGCCAACATCGACATGAGCGACATTGCTGATGTGCTCGCGCTTCCAGTCCAGCATCGCCTTGTCCGTAACGCTAGGCGAGGTATTCGGCATATCGAAAACTGTTGCGATACCACCCAAAGCTGCCGCGCGCGTTCCGGTTTCAAGAGTTTCTACCGCAGCGTTTCCGGGATCACGCAGGTGGACATGGCTATCGATCAGGCCCGGCAGGACATGCAGCCCCGTCGCATCAATCACCCTTTCAGCTTCATCGTCGTGCGAAACGGACAGAGAAGCGATGCGGCCGTTTCGGACACCCAGATCCGCCTCCGCTTCTCCCCACGGGAATACGCAGCGGCCACCCCGGATAATCAGATCGTAATGCATGGTCTGTCCTTGTCAGTCTGATGAAAACCGCACTTAGCGAGCGCGGGAAAGTGTCTCGAAAACATCTCCGTCAGCCGGAATGCCTTCAACATGGTGTCGGAACCACAACGCGTAGAACAGCAGCGTCCAAGCTTGGCGGGCGTGACCGTGCTGGGTCGCAGTCGAGAAAATACGTTCGACCTTGTGCGGAGCCATGACGTCCTGAATGCAGGACTGTTGCGCCACCAGCGGGCCCAGTCGTTGAGACTGTTTCTCGATCCACGGCCCAACAGGCACAGTGAACCCCTGCTTTGGGGCAAACGGCTTTGCCTGGGGAAGCGCATCCTGAAGCCAGCGGCGCAGAAGCCACTTACCGTATCCATCCCGCACTTTGAAATGATCCGGGAGAGACCAGACAGCCTTGGCCACAACAGGGTCTAACAGCGGTGTGCGCCCCTCAGCAGAATGCGCCATCAGGCAGCGGTCCAACTTGAGCAACAAGTCATTCGGGAGCCATTCGGCGATATCAAGCGCCTGCACTGCGGGCAGACCCGTCAAACGCTGGGACAGTTCCATAGCCGCGAGCCCGGAGCGCCACTGACGCCCCTGTCCCGGCACACACCGCCCAAATGTACCCGAACGCCAAGGCCCTCTTCCGCCGCGCCACCATGGCTTCATAGCCCGACGATAGCGCCCATACCCAGCAAAGAGCTCATCGCCCCCTTCGCCGCTCAGGATCACAGTGACGTCCTTGCGCGCTTCCTGCGCCAGAAACCACGTTGGAATAATCGCGTAGTCCGCCGCAGGATCATCCATGCAGGCCACAATGGCAGGCAGATGGGACCAGACCATTGCTTCTGTGACGGTCAGAACATGATGATCTGCACCAACCGAAGCCGCCAATGCTGCTGCATCGGCAGATTCGTCCGCTTTTCCAGTGTCAAAGCGCGCCGTCCAGGTCATGGGGCGCGGTAGCCCGAGTTTATGAGCGGCAGCGAGAATGGCAGAACTGTCAATTCCGCCCGATAGAAACAGTCCCAGAGGAACATCGGCCCGAAGGTGCGCATGAACACTGTCTGTCAAGGCGGCATCGAGCCTGCGCAGAGCCTGCTCGTCCGTCAGGTCAGCGGGGATGGTTTCCGTGGCTTCCTGCAAAGCGTGGCGGCGGCGCGATTCAACGATCCGCCCATCCACAATCCGCAGGGTTTCACCCGGCAACAAGCGCCGTATTCCCGGGAAAACTGTTTTTTGCCCGGTTGTGAACTGAAGCTGGAGCAGTTCATTCCGCGCCTTGCTCCTGACACGCCGGACACCAAAGCCTCCAGCCAGCAAAGCCTGCGCCTCTGAGGCGAAAGCAATTCCACCTTCGTATTCCGCAATATAAAGTGGCTTGATGCCGAACGGATCACGGGACAGCAGCATTTCGTGCTGGCCTTGCTCGTTCTCAACGGCGGCGATGGCATACATGCCACGCAGTTCGTGCGTGTAACCCGTTCCATCTCTCAGCCAGAGGTGCAGAGGCGGTTCACAATCACTCTTGGTCTGGAAACGATCAGCAGGAAACGTACTGCGAATGTCGGGATCGTTGTAAATCTCTCCATTGGCAATCAACGCCGCATTCCCGACCCGGAAGGGTTGGGTTCCGCCAGCAATATCCACGATGGACAGACGGCGATGTCTCAGCGCGGCGCCCGTAAGATCCAGGCGCCCTTCCCCATCCGGCCCACGATGAAAAATCGCAGCAGACATTCGTTCCAGCGCGGCTTGATCGGGTGCCTTTCCGGGCAGACAGGACAGACCGGCGATTCCACACATCAGGTCAGCCCTCCGTCCAGAAATTCGGACCAGCGGGCCATCACAACATCCTGTGCAAACTCGCGCTCGAACCGGGCACGACCATTGTGTCGCAAACGCTGGGCAAGAGCTTTATCTTCCAGAATATTCCCGATCTGGGCAGAGAAGGCTTCAGCATCTTCAACGGGAGCAAGAAGGCCATCCTCGGTTCCCGAAAGAATTTCCTGAGGCCCCTGAATAGCACTTCCGACAACAGGCACCGCTGCCGAAAGACCTTCAATCACGACATTTCCAAGCGGCTCAATCCGCGATGGGCAAACCATAACATCACATGCCCGCAGCCACGGCCCACTCTCCGCCACCCACCCCGGAAGATGAACACGGTCTGAAAGATTTTCGCTTCGGATCAGCGCTTCAAGTGCTGCACGCTCCGGACCTTCCCCGGCAATGACGAGGTGCACGCCTGGCAGACGGGTCATGGCACGGATCAGAACATCAAACGCCTTGTTTTCATGCAGGCGCCCTAGAGCCAGCACAAACGGAACATCGGGAGGCAGGAAATCCGGGCGTACCGGCGTCACAGACGCAAAATCTGTCGCAAAATTCGGTAGGTAATGAACGCGGTTCGCAGGCCATCCCTGGGCTTTCATCCAATCGGCCAAACCACGCGTATTCCCAATCAGATGCTCACAGCGCCGATAATTGGACAGATCGTAGTATCCGCCCAGACGCCCAGCTGTCCGCCAGGGACCAATCGGCAGTTTGCGCGCCGCACGACTCATCCAGGCTACAACGACATCAGGTTGAAACTCATTCAGGTTCCGGCGCAAGTGCGACCGCGTTCTGACATCCAGAGCACCACCAAACCTGAACGTATGTGTTTCCACGCAAGCAGCACGAAGACGAACTTCCCGAGCGGCATCATGCCGGATCAGCGCGCGAACAGGGCGCTCATCCTGTGTTTGAGCCATGGAAAGGCGCTCAAAGAACAGTTCCGCCCCGCCGCGTGCCGACCCCGCCATGACATGGGCCACTCTGGCTTTGCGCCCGGGAAAAGAAGACGACACCACAGGCGAAGGCTGGAAAGAAACGCTCATACTTTCTCTATCGGCCATGCAGGGCAGCGCTTCAAGGTCAGGTCCTGAAAGCACCAGCGTTTCCTGCCAGAATGGCTTTGGCAACATTTAGAACCGCTTCGACACTCAGGTCTTCCAACAACGCTTCTCCTTCCGGCCCGGGAGCAGCGATTGCGAATGCCTCAATCCCCGACGGAGCATATTCGGACATGCGGGAGGGCCCAAACAGACCAAGCGTGGGCGTTCCGGCAGCGGCGGCCAGATGCATGAGGCCTGAGTCATTGCCTACAAAGAGCGCACAACGAGCAAGCAACGCTGCCACCTCTCCGAGAGACCTGTCTCCGCCCAGGTCCAGCGCCTCCGGGAGCGCTTCCAGAACAGGCCTGGCGCGTTCCCTTTCGGCATCTCCCGGCCCATAAAACAGAACAGGTCGCATCCCCTGACGACGCAGGCCCTCAGCAAGCGCGACAAATCGCTCTGGAGGCCAGATCTTGCCGTCCCAGTTCGCAGTTGGCCCCAAAGCCAGCCAAGGGCCACCCGCAAGCAGGTCTTCTGCAGTTTTGTCATGCTGGCTGGAGGTCCAGACACGCGGCATCGGGGTTTTGTGACGGCCAAGCGCGTCACGAAGCTGCTCGATTTTGCGTCCGTCCCGACGTCCCCCCTGGACGATCAACCTTCGACGGGTCCGCAGCGTGAGGCTGAGGAGGGAACCCCGCAGATCCACAACCATAAACCAGCGCGTTCGAACGCATGCAGACCAGAGGTCCAGCCAGTGTCGATCGTGGCGGCGTTTTTCAAGAGTAATAACCCGCTCACAGCGAGGGTCTGGCTCGAACAACCCTGCCGCGACCGGCCCACAGACAACAGTAAATACAGCTGCCGGATAGCGTTTTTGCAGAGCATCCAGCACACCGGTGGAAATAACGGCATCGCCAAGCCTGTTGGACGTGATGAACAGGATCTTCATCAGTCGCGGCGCCACACCGGATCCTTCAGACCATCCACAAAAGCTGTGTGAGCCGCCAGCTCTTCTGCATTCGGAAGCGCCATTTTCCGTGGGGTCCGGTTCGCGAGCATATCACCCGCTTCTGCAATACTGCGGCTCCGTGAAGGTCCAGCCAGTCCAAGCCCGCGCTGGCGGCCGCCCATCAGTTCGACATACACTTCCGCCAGCAATTTGCAGTCCAGCAGAGCGTTATGGGTGCCACGCTGGGACAGGTCGATGTTGAAGCGCCGACACAGCGCATCAAGGCTGGCGGGCATACCCGGATATTTTTTGCGCGCCATTTCCACGGTATCGATCGCACGACTGGCGTAATCCAGCGGCGCGCGACCGCATTTTTGCAGTTCGGCGTTCACGAATTTGAAGTCGAAGCGAGCATTATGCGCAATCATGGGGGCGTCGCCAATAAACTCCAGAAATCCGTCTGCGATTTCTGGAAACTTCGGCGCACCCTCCAGATCTTCAATCCGAAAACCATGCACCTTCGTGGCCTCGGCCGGAATGTCGCGCTCAGGGTGCACCATAACGTGGTAATAATTGGTCGTTGGCAGATCATCGATCAGTTCGATGGCCGCGATTTCGATGATGCGATCGCCCTGATCCGGGTCAAAGCCTGTGGTTTCCGTATCGAACAGGATCGAGCGTTTCATGAAGCCTCGCGCAGACGGTGCAAAAGAGCGCGAACCTGCCGGGCAGCAGATCCGCGGGAAAGGCCGGTTCGTATCACGATGTGTGCCCGGCGTCTGCGTTCGTGGTCCGGCATTTGCCGTGCGATGAGGGAACGTGCTTGTGCTTCGCTCATTCTGGCACCCGTTTTCCCGCGCTGATGAATACGGGACAGGCGTGTTGCCATGGGGGCCTCAACCACCACCACTACATCGCATTTCCGGTCTTCCCCGATTTCCATCAGGAGCGGAATATCCAGGACACAGAACGGTTCTTTTCGCGCACGACATTGACGCAGGAACCTCCCGCGCTCGGCTTTTACAAGCGGATGCATGATGGCCTCCAACGCTTGAAGCGCGGCGACATTTCCAACCACAGCCTGACGCAGGGCCATACGATTCAGAACGCCGTCCTGCACTGCAACAGGAAAGACGCGGGCAATGGCGGGGAGCGCCTTTCCTCTTGGCCCCTGGAGGGTCCGCACAACAGCGTCCGCGTCAAAAACCGGCACACCGGCCTGGCGAAACAGAGCGGCGACTGTACTTTTCCCCGCCGCCATTCCGCCAGTCAGACCGATGATTTTCATGGGTTAGCGCAAACTTGCAGCCAGCAGATTGAAGGTTGCCTCATCGGCTTCCGGGTCTACTCCGAACCAAGATCGAAACCCTGCCCGAGCCTGATGAATCAGCATCCCGAGACCATCAACCGTTTGTAGATCCGCGGCTTTTGCCGCTTTCAGGAGCGGCGTCTCCCGCGGAGTATAGACAATATCCGTCACGCATAGGCTGGACCCGGCCTGCCGTAGCATTGCGCTCCAGTCTATTTCGGCCTTGCCGTTCATCCCCAGCGACGTTGCATTGACCAGAAGTGAACAGCCCGGAAGGAGAGACGGCCAGTCATACCACTCAACAGCTTCCCCTCCCTTCAGGGCCTCGACCATTGCTTCGGCGCGCGCCATGGTTCGGTTCGCGACTACAACCTCGCAGCCCCGATCCAGCAGTGCAGCCGCAACAGCGCGCGCTGCGCCTCCAGCCCCAAGGATTAGCGCTCGGCCGGACAAGGTGACCCCATGTGCGGTGAGGTTGTCACAAAAACCCGTGCCGTCAGTGCAGTCACCGATAATCTGACCATTCTCAAAACGCACAGTGTTAACGGCTCCCGCACGCCTGGCGGTATCCGTCATGCTGTCGCAGGCCCGCATCGCGGCTTCCTTGTGCGGAATCGTGACGTTCACGCCCCGAAAGCCCGCTGCAGCCAGTCCCTTGAGAGCAGCCTCAAAATGTTCCGGTCGCGTGGGGAGCGGCACATACGCCCCGTTCACATCGTGCACCCTGCACCAGTGATTGTGCAGCATGGGCGAACGGGAATGCTCCACGGGCCATCCCATGACACCAGCAAGTTTTGTGTGTCCGTCAATCATGCAGCCAGTGTCTCCCAGACCTGAGGCAGAAGTCTTGCGAGACGCTCCGCCCATGCACGTTGCCCCTCCTCATCCGCAATAAGGTCCTGTCGAAGTTCAATTTCCAGATAGGGCAACCCGTTTGCTTCTGCATGCCGGGGGACTGTGTATTCGTTGGTATCGGTCAGAACGTAAGGCTCGTTGTCTCCAACGCAAAGGTCACCTTCTGCCCGCAGAGTATCGATCATCACACGAGCCATCCGGCTATCCTTGTGATGAAGAATGCCGATCTGCCAGGGGCGCCGAACACCCGCCATTTCCGGGGTAAAGCTGTGCAAGGCAATCAGCGCCGTCGGGCGCGATGTCCGTTCCGCCAGAACCTCGGCAATTGCATCGTGATAGGGATGAAGGATTTCGCGCTCTCGCCGTGCCCGGCAATGAACAGGCGCTTCACTGTTTCCTGGAACATGGGTCCCATCACTGACATGCGGCATGGATGTCGGGTGACCCGGCGCGCGGTTACAATCGATGACCAGCCGGGAATAGACCTGCTCAATCAGGGGAGAGCCCAGCAGGTCACGCAGAAACCGCCCTACCCCGACGATCCCGATGTCCCATGCAATGTGCCGGTGCCAGTCCGGTTCTCCAACGCCCAGAAACTCCAGTGCTTTGGGAACAGCTTTTCCCGCATGGTCACTCACCAGCACAAACGGTGACGGTTGGGTCTCAGGGAACAGGAGGAACGGTGCCGGATCATCGGCACCCAGCAGAGAAAGGGACATCGACTCTTTACGTTTTTAGCCTGCGAGGACGGACAGGGTATGGCGGACCGCATCGGCAGACCAGTCCATATTCCCAATGGCCTCAGCAACAACCTCACCCTTGGCGTTCAGCAGAAGGGACCGGGGCACGCCATGCAGCGCCATGACACTTGGCGTAAGATCTTTCAGATCGTCCGGACGTACATGCTTGATAGACGCTACCAGAGCATCCTGATCCGCCGTTTCCATCATTACAGAAGACGTCGGGTCCACGAGAAGCGGCAGGGCGTCAATCTGGTGTGCATCATAAAAAGCCCGGACCTTTGGCACCGTACTGCCGCGTACGGCTGCCGTCACAATCTGTGGCCCGTCTGCGCCCAGAGCCTTGGCCGTCGCGTTAACGGACGGAAGTTCACGAATGCATGGCGGGCACCAGGTCGCCCAGAAGTGCAGAACGAAGGGCTTGCCGAACCAATGCGACAAAGGGACTTCCTGCCCCTGCTCATTCTGGAAAGAGAGCACTGGCAGAGCACGAGGCTTGGCCAGAACGCCGAACGAATTCGGGACAAAGGGTATGCCTTTGTCTTCAGCTGAAGCACTGAAAACACGGGAAGAAGCGAGCAGTCCGGCGGCTCCGGCGAGAGCGGCACGGCGGGTCAAAGAAAAAGTCATTAGTGGAATTCCTGGTGTCGTCAGAAAATCAAAAATCAGATTCCGGCAAGAACGTCGTGCAGTTGACGCGCGGCATCAGGGGCGGACCAGTTCACACCACCTTCGGCCGCAGCCCGAAGACGACCCGACGAATCAATCAGGTATGTGACTGGAATGGCGACGTCGGATGTCTTCAACCATGCTTTGTAAGCAGCCTTGTCCATCGTCCACGCCGGGAGGTGCTTCAGATCCGCCGCATCCAGAAATGACGCAACCTTTTCCGGTGTGGCACTGGCTACAGCAGCGGGAATGATGGGACAGTCTGTTCCCAGGGAAGCACAGAAAGCGTCGAGCTTTGGAAGCTCCTGTTTGCAAGGACCGCACCATGTTGCCCACACATGCAGCAGGAACGGCTTACCCCGCATCGAGGCCAGCGATTGCGTTGCCCCTGCCGGGCCAATCAGTTGCAGCGCTACAGGCTCAAGCTGCGGCTTACCCGGCGCCAAACTCCTGACCGAACGAAGATTTTCCTGTTTTCCAGCCCATGCGGCACCAGACAGGCCGGCAGCCACGCTCAAACCGCCTACGCCCGCAATAAATCCACGCCGACCAATCGTCACTGCCATCAAATCACTCGTTCTGCTGTCACTTTCGCCAGAACACCATTACTTTTTCAAAGCTGCAATAACTTTTCTGAACTGCGCCACACTCTCTGGCGCCCCCCAGTCCGTTTCGCCTTCAATCACCGCGCGAAGACGACCCTCTGCATCAATCAGATAGGTAGACGGAAAGCTCAGCGGCTTGTCACCCAGCCAGCTCTGGAATTCATGAGCATCCGCCGACCACGGATCAATATGGGTCAGATTTTGCGCCTTAAGAAACGCAGCGACGGCATCCGGCCCATGACTGGCCATAGCGACCGGGACGATAGGGCTGTCGTCTCCAAGCGCCTTCATAAAGGCGTCCAGCTGCGGCAGTTCGTGCTTGCAGGGCGCACACCAGGTTGCCCAGACATGCAGAACAAATGGCGTGCCACGCCAGGCCGACAAGGCACGACTGCCGCCCTCCGGCCGCTGGAGCTTCAATTCCAGCGGAGTAAGACGTGCCGCCGCCGGCTCCAGAGACGGAACAATCGGTTTCGGGCGATCTTCAGCACGTGCGGAATTGCGCAGGCTGGCCGCCGCAGCTAGGCTTAGGCCTCCTGAAAGAAGGGTTCGCCGGTCGATCTGCTTCTGTTTCATCCTGTTACGGTTATCATGAAAAACGTTCCTGTCGAAAAAGAAACCGATCCTGCCTCAAGCTTTGAAGGTACGGCTGCCAACCCGCAATGGGGTGGCCGTTTCGCCTCCGGACCGGCTGCGATCATGAGTGAGATCAACGCTTCCATCGGCTTTGATAAAATCCTCTGGCGTCAGGATATCCGCGGCTCTCTCGCACATGCAGCGATGCTTCAGAAGGTCGGCCTGCTGACGGAGACCGAACTTGCGGAAATCCGGCAGGGACTGGGTGATATCGCACAGGAAATCGGCGAAGGACGCTTTGAGTTCTCCACTGCCCTCGAAGACATTCACATGAACATCGAGGCACGCCTCTCTGAGCGGATTGGCGAAGCCGGCAAGCGCCTGCACACGGCACGGTCCCGCAATGATCAGGTGGCCACAGATTTCCGCCTGTGGGTGCGTGATGCGATTGACGGCCTTCAGGAACAAACCGCCTCCCTCATGCGCGCCCTTGCGACACGCGCACTGGAACATCACGCGACGCCAATGCCCGGCTTCACGCATCTTCAGGTCGCTCAGCCTGTAACGTTCGGCCATCACCTTCTGGCTTACGTCGAAATGCTCTCCCGCGACCGTGGACGCCTGCGCGATGCACGGGCTCGATTGAACGAATGCCCGCTGGGATCAGCTGCTCTGGCTGGAACGTCCTTCCCGATCGACCGTGCAATGACGGCAGCAGCACTGGATTTTGATCGCCCGACGGCCAATTCGCTCGACGCCGTTTCAGACCGTGATTTCGCTCTCGAATTCCTGTCAGCCCTCTCTCTTCAGGCCATGCATCTGTCGCGACTGGCTGAAGAAATCGTCATGTGGGCATCCGCTCCTTTCGGATTCGTAACTCTGTCGGACGCGTTCACAACCGGCTCGTCCATCATGCCCCAGAAGCGTAACCCCGACGCGGCTGAACTGGTGCGCGCCAAGATCGGCCGCATTATGGGGAATTTCGTTGGCCTGCTGACTGTTATGAAGGGCCTGCCGCTAGCCTACGCAAAGGACACACAGGAAGACAAAGAGCCTGTCTTTGACGCGACAGAAGCCATGACGCTGTCCCTTGCTGCCATGGACGGCATGATCCGGGACCTTAAGCCCAACACAGACCGGATGCGTGAAGTCGCAGGCATGGGCTTCTCCACCGCCACAGATCTGGCGGACTGGCTGGTGCGTGAACTCCGCGTGCCTTTCCGGACGGCTCATCACGTTACAGGCCGTTTGGTAGGCCTGGCTGAACAGAAAGGCTGTGATCTGGCTGATCTCTCCCTTGCCGAAATGCAGGCGGTGGAACCAGGCATCAATGCAGGCATTTTTGATGTTCTGACGGTTGAATCTTCCCTCGCCTCCCGCACCAGCTTTGGCGGCACGGCTCCGTCCAACGTTCAGCAGCAGGCTCAGGCCTGGCTGAACAAACTTGGAGAGACGACATGAAACGTTTTTTGATTCTCGGTCTAACTTTTCTCGCCCTCAGCACCAGCCTGAGCGCCTGTGGAAAGAAAGGGGCGCCACGCCCACCGGGCCCAGACTCTGACGTCACATACCCGCGGAGCTATCCCGCAGAGTAACACTTTGCTCCGGTAAGCACTTTTCATGGGATGCCCCCACTCCGCTGGGTCATCCCATAATTTCAGCTCTCCGCGAGTGCTTGAAGCACGAGCGGATGAGCCAGAACCTGCTCAGCAGTCCATCCAGCAGCACGTAACGTTCGAATACCTTTCACTCCATTCCGTTTTGAGAGCTTCTGGCCACTTTCGTCTTTGATAAGGGCATGATGGCGATAGTGAGGTTCTGGCCATTTCATCAAGCACTGAAGAACACGATGAATGGATGTTGCGTCATACAGATCCCGACCACGCGTAACGCAGTTCACACCCTGTTGGGCATCATCATGCGTGACGCAGAGGTGATAAGAAACACCCGTGTCCCGTCGGGCCAGCACAACGTCTCCAAATTCGTCAGCGCGGCCAGAAATTCTTCCCTGCCCCACTTCGTACCAGGACGGAACTTCCTGAAGCTCATCAAGCGCGCGCTGCATGTTCAGGCGCCAGGCTGGCACACGCCCGGATATTGATCGGCCGCCACAGAGACATGTGCCCGGATAAACAATACTTCCGTCTGGAGCATAAGACGTAGAAGCCGCAGCAATGTCAGCTCGTGTACAAAAGCAGGGGTAGAGAAGCTCCCTGTTCCTGAGTTCAGTCAAAACATGGGCATATTCCGCCAGATGCCGGGATTGTTGACGCACAGGTTCCTGCGACCATAGCCCCAGCCATTGCAGATCCTCGCCCAGCGCATCGGTAAAAGCTGATGTGCACCGCGCGGTATCAATGTCCTCAATCCGCACAAGAAACCGCCCACCCTGTCCGGCGGACGCACGCGCGTGAAGGGCAGACACAACGTGTCCAAGATGCAGGAAACCAGTCGGGCTGGGCGCAAAGCGCGTTACAGGAGGCAGCGTCATCAAGCTTTCATCAGGGTTTTCTTGCAGTTCATGAAGTTTACTGAAATAGTCATCTCAAAGAAGCCGACGACGCATGTTTATCGGCGTTTGTCTTAAGTTTTCTACGCCGAAGTTCCCGCATGTGCCGTCCTTCAAAAAAGGAAGCGCGTGGTGCCTGTCAGTAGTCAGCATTTTCCGGCTCTTGTTCTAAATGCGGATTTTCGTCCGCTCTCATACTTTCCGCTGTCGCTATGGTCATGGCAGGAAGCCGTGAAGGCTGTGTTTCTGGACCGGGTATCCGTTCTATCAGAGTACGAAGACGCCGTCGTTCACTCTCCCAGCATGGCCATGCGCCTTCCCAGCGTCATCGCACTGAAAGATTACATTCCTTCAGCACGAAAACCCGCCTTCACACGGTTCAACGTTTTCTTGCGGGACAATTTTTCGTGTCAGTACTGCCATGATCGATTGCCAACACATGAGTTGACTTTCGATCACGTTATCCCCCGTGCGAAAGGGGGGAAAACAACCTGGCAGAACGTTGTTACCGCCTGCAGCCCCTGCAATCTCCTCAAAGGCTCCCGCCTCCCCAGCGAGATCGGCATGCATCCCCACCGAAAACCCGATCAGCCCAGCAGCCGCCTTCTTCAGGAAAATGGGAGGACCTTCCCGCCCCACTATCTTCACGAAAGCTGGCGTGATTATCTGTACTGGAACACTGAACTGGAGACCTGACACCACGTTTAGTGTCTCCAACTCCTGCAAGGATCACGTTCCATGCGTACAGGTCTCTTTGTTACCGCTCTCGCGCTGGGTCTCTCTGTTACAGCCCTGCCTGCTTCTGCTGAAACGATCCATCTTTTTGGTCCGTTCAAGGGCGAACATGGCGCAACATCCCCGATCAAGGGGTCTGCGTCTGCTATGCTAGACACAACCAAAAACACCCTGACGTACCGTTTCGAAGACAACGGTTTGACAGGTCCGGTCAATGCAATCCACCTGCATGGTCCGGCAGCCGAGGGTGAAGATGCCGGCGTAATTGCGCCGATCCCTGGCCCTTACCAGACCCGGATGACGGGAACCCTGACACTGACTGCAGATCAGGTGAAGGACGTGCTGGCAGGCAAAAGCTACATCAACCTGCACACGGAAAAATTCCCATCCGGTGAGGCCCGCGCCCAGCTCACGACTGAGCTGACGGGCCATAAGCACCATATGGAACACTAAGGTCTTCCCAACCTAAACAAAGGCCTGCTTCGAAAGAAGCAGGCCTTTTTTCTGGATAGAACTTAAGGAGCGTTTATACCCGCCTCAGTTACCGGAGGCGTAGTTTTATGCGGATAAAGAGAGGATCTGCCTCCTCTATCCACCCTCCTTAGCTGCGATGAATTCGAGCCGACACATAAGGTTTCGGCGTGTACGTCAGATCGGGCACCCAAGGCCAAGTCGGTTTACGGCGATGATTACCGATATTGACGATATCCTGATTGATAGCTCCCGGCGAAAGCGCCATGAGCGCCGGATTGGCCAGCGGCTTCATGGTTGGGTTGAGATACCCGCATTTCAGAACGACAATACTGAAATTGGTTGGCTCCAGCCCAATATCCCGGAATGCTTCCGCCGAATGATACAGACGCCGCCGAGCAGAAAGCGTCGCCGTGATACCATTGAATTCAATGACTGCTTCACCTTCATCGGGATGCGAGACCGGCGTCAGATGCTTCACAGTCGCGCGGACATGCACAGGCTTGCACATCACGGGGTCCAAAGTCGCGCCGATAGATAACGGAAGAACTGCGCCAACACCCGCTTTGTAACACGCATCCGTTGCAGGCCGGTCCGTCATGCCACCCAGCAGGACATTCTTCGCGCCAGCCTTTAGCAAAGCCTGAAGGAAAAAAGTCTGGTCAGAGTTTCCGCCACCGCCCGGATTATCTCCGGAATCTGAAATGACCACAGGATGCGTTTTTGACGACATCGCACGGCTGAGACACTCATCGATCGTCCCGGTTGGTGTGCCGAAATGAAAGTCGTGTCGCGCGTCCCAGTATCGCTGCGCCAGTTCCGTAGCGATGCGTTTCTGCTCTTCGACGTTCGTACCTGTGACAACCACGGATGCAGCCGAACGGGGTTCATCAGCCCAGACATATCCAACCAGTTGGGAGACATCGAGAATACCCGGCAGCCGATTGTATTCCGCCAGATCTGCCCACAGGCGACGGCCCGGCTCCCATTCTGTGCTGCTCTGCTCCCCCGGAAGCAGCGCCGGTATGCTTGCCCACACAATTCCGGGTCGCAGGCCGTAACGCAGACAATGCGTAAGCATATCCGTAGCCCGCATGACATTCTCGATACGATCAACATGCGGCGCCGTGCGGTATGCCGTCAGAGCATCCAGCGTATCGACACTGCGCTGACTGAGATTGCCGTGAAGATCGTAGTAGGCAGATAATAGGCAATCCGGCCCGACGACAGATCGCGTTGCCGCATACCAGTCCCCCTCCGCATCATCCATGCCTTCGACACTCAGGGCACCGTGCATGGCCAGGTAAACACCGTCCAACGGTAAGAGCTTTCGCAAACGCTCAAGATATTCTGCTTTCAAAGCCTCATACGTCTTGCGCTCAACGGGCCCGCCTGGTGGTGCGGATGCTTCCAGGGTCGGCAGGAGGTCAAAATCATAACGATGCAGCGGCTGGGACAGCGGCGCCCCGAAAATTTCATCGCCTCGGAGCGTAATGAACTCCGGCATGCGGGAGCGAATACGGCTGTAAGTGCTGCATTCCGACGCAATCCCCCCCACGGCAATCCGGGGCGTACCTTTAAATGCTGGTATCAGCCCGGTTCCACGATCTTGGGCATACCCCTGCCCTCGTAATGCCAGTAGCCCCGCTGGAAGCATCTTCAAGATCAGTCTGCGACGCACGTCGTTAGCCCTCGTCCTATTGTCCAGATGTTCAAAAAGCAGGAATTGTCGCAGCTCTCTTAAAGCGGAGACCCGCCCGGAGTACTCCGCTGCAGGCGCCTCTGAGCAAAAAATGGACCGGCCTTCGAACTGTCACCGTGCCAGACACCGGCAATTCCTCACTTGTTTTGTCCGCCAGAAAATGGCGATGACACGAACATGCGAAAGTCTGAACGAGATCGATATTGTTTTGCTATAAAAACTAATGTCGCAATGCGCGTTAAATTGACGCGAGGCGAAACAAATGCCCGCCTTGATGGCAAGATCATAAAAAAGGCCCGTCCCTCTCGGGACAGGCCTTTCCAAATGACAGAGGTTTAGAACCTCATTCCCACTCAATCGTTCCCGGCGGCTTGGACGTAATGTCGTAAGTCACGCGGTTAACACCCCGGACTTCATTGACGATACGGCCAGCAACACGATTCAGGAACGCGAAGTCGAACGGATAGACTTCAGCCGTCATACCGTCAGTGCTGGTCACGGCACGCAGAGCGCAGGCCTGATCATAGGTCCGGCCGTCGCCCATCACACCGACAGTCCGCACAGGAAGCAGAACCGCAAAAGCCTGCCAGATGGCATCATACAGGCCGGCATTTCGGATTTCTTCCAGGTAGATCGCATCCACCTTCCGCAGAAGATCCAACTTTTCCTTGTCGATCTCACCTGGAATACGAATAGCAAGCCCCGGCCCCGGGAACGGATGACGTCCCACGATGTGTTCCGGAATACCAAGTTCACGCCCCAGTTCACGAACTTCGTCCTTGAACAGTTCGCGGAGAGGCTCGACCAGCTGCATGTTCATGCGATCCGGCAAGCCGCCAACGTTATGATGGGACTTGATGGTAACGGACGGGCCACCCGTGAAGCTGACGCTTTCAATCACGTCTGGGTAGAGCGTGCCTTGAGCAAGGAACTGTGCGCCACCAAGCTTTGCAGCTTCTTCCTCGAACACTTCGATAAAGAGGCGGCCAATGGTCTTCCGCTTGATTTCCGGATCTTTGACGCCTGCAAGTTCACTCAGGAACAGGTCAGATGCGTCGCGGTGAACCAGACGGATATTGAAGCGACCGCGGAACGTCTTGACGACTTCGTCGGCTTCACCGGAACGCAGGATACCCGGATCAACGAAAATACAGGTCAGCTGGTCGCCAATAGCATCATGGATCAGCTTCGCCGCCACGGAGCTGTCCACACCGCCGGACAGACCACAAATGACGCGGCCATCCCCGACCTGCTTGCGGATACGGGCGATTTCCAGCTCGCGGAAGCCAGCCATCGTCCACGTGCCGCTGCAACCCGCTACATTGTGCGTAAAGTTGCGAATTAGCGCAGCACCATGCGGCGTGTGCACGACTTCCGGATGGAACTGCACACCATAAAGGCGGCGGCCTTCATCAGCGATAATCGCGAACGGAGCCCCTTCCGAATAGGCAACAGCGCGGAAGCCCGGCGGAAGCTGCGTGACGCGATCGCCATGACTCATCCAGACCTGTTCACGCTTGCCGCGTGCCCAGACGCCACGGAACAGGGCGCAATCTTCAGCGATGTCGATATAAGCGCGACCGAATTCACGATGTTCGTGCGTTTCGACCTTGCCGCCCAGCTTCTGGCACATGGCCTGCTGGCCATAGCAGATGCCAAGAACCGGACGATTCAGTGAAAAGACGATTTCCGGAATCGCCGGAGCATTTTCGTCATGAACGCTGGCAGGGCTGCCAGACAGAATGATACCGCGCGGATTGAATTCACGGATCTTCTCGTCCGTCGCCGTGAACGGCCAGATCTCACAGTAAACACCGCTCTCACGCACACGGCGGGCGATGAGCTGCGTTACCTGGCTGCCGAAATCCAGAATGAGGATACGGTCTTCGTGAAGTGTTTCGTCGAGTTTCGCGACGGTGCTGGCGTCCTGCTGGGTCAATGTGATGGCCTCGCGTTCCGTGTTCATGGTGCCTTTTGATGCTCTCCTATAAGGTGTTGTGTCGTCTGCGTCATCCATTCTGCATCACAGGACAGGCACAACATGCGTCCGATTGCTCTTTTTTCTCTTTCTGCCATGGCTTTTCTGGCAGCTTGCGCCACTCCTGATCCCGGAAATGATCCATCAGGCCGTTGGGTAGGCGCGCTCGTCACGGATCAGGGCTCCTGCCCGACAGAACGCACGTCCACGCTTGATATTCGTGGGCGAAAGATCGTTTTCACACCGGGAGATGGCTCTGAAGTGCTTTCTGGCATCTATCAGCCCGGCGTTCATCACTATCACGCAGAGCTTGCCAGCAAGGACATGAACGGCCGTCCGACCGCGCTGGTTTTTAACGGATATCCCGTTGGTCAGGCGATTGGTGGCACTTTTGGTTCCAGCGCCTGCCGTGCTCACATCACCATGACAAGAAAGTAGAAATTAATTTTCAGAGGGGGGTTGTCAGGTTTTGAAACCGCCTGTAAAACCCCGCCTCAAGACGCACCCGTAGCTCAACTGGATAGAGCACCAGACTACGAATCTGGGGGTTAGAGGTTCAAGTCCTTTCGGGTGCACCATCTTACTTTTGGCTTTGCCAAAAACATACAGTGTTCGCACCCGTAGCTCAACTGGATAGAGCACCAGACTACGAATCTGGGGGTTAGAGGTTCAAGTCCTTTCGGGTGCACCACACAACATCTTCACAAAAATCAGTGCTGCAGTGCTTTCAGAGCACGATAGACGTCTTCCCATTCGTATGGCTTGGGAAGAAACATCGCCTTGTTTGGCAAAGGTCGCTTTTCCTGAAGATAAGCACCTGACGTCAGTACAACGCCGATCTGCGGCCAGCGAGCTCCAACTGTCTCAGCCAGATCCAGTCCGTTGAGCCGCCCGGGCATGTTCACATCCGAAAAGACGAGATCGACTGTCTCACCTTTGGAAAGAATATCCATCGCCTCATCGGCAGTGGCAGCAAGAATCGGGTTATAGCCGGCGTCTTCAAGCATATCCGCAGCCAGAAAGCGCAACAGGGCCTGGTCTTCAACAACCAGAACATTCTTGCGGTGCGTCAGATAGGCGTTGCTCGCATGCATGCCACGAGACTGCCCGACAGACGCCGTTCCTTTCCCTGCCATGACATACATAAAGTGCCCCTTTCCGGACCGAATAAAGAGTGGGAAACTCCAAAGATGATGTTTCCCGATCCTTCAAACGCGTCATGCAGGCGATGTTTGCAGAATTATGAAAATTCTTCTGCCATCAACTAAGGAACAAGTGGAGCAGCCAACCCGCCAGGCCCCACATCTGCCGCGACAGCAAGCCCGCCGATACCCCACGTTCCATCAGGCTTTTGAAGCAGAAGCGGAGCGCCGCTTACTCCCTTTGTCGCCTCGCAATCGTGATGGACAAGACCACTGACTGTCACTCCGTTGATATGACAGTCCAGATCGCCGAAAGGCACTTCGTTTCTATCTTGCGAATACCCAACCAGCATTGCCCTTGCGCCATCCTGCACAGGAATCGCCGGGAGAAGATCCCGCGTCGCGATGACTGGTTCCGACAGCAACAGTGTTGCCCGATCACTGGCCCCGGTAGCGGATTCGTTTTTTGGGTCGTATCCGGGGGGGATAATGAATCGCACAACATGAGCATGTTGGCGGTATGAGCCCCTCGAGTATCCCATCAGCACATGAACATCGCTCGGCCGTATGTAAGTGTGCATTTTCGGCAGCCAGAGACAGTGAGCTGCCGTCATGACCACATTGGGAGCTACGGCAAAACCCGTACATTTAACGCCGAATTCAGTCTGTACACGCCCCAGAATTCGCCAGGGCTCCGCACGGACGTCAATCAGTTCACGTCTGGCCCCGTCCCCAAGACCGGGCAGAGACGGAAGAGGCTGCGCACAGACCGTTCCCACCACCAGCAGTCCCAGAAAACAGGGCCAATATTTCATTCCAGATTATCCGGACCAAATGCGTCAGGCAGCAATTCCGCGAGGGTGCGTGTCAGAAGCAAGGTTCCTGCGGGCGAAATCATGTGCACTTTCAGATCAGGCAGGCCGAATTCACGGAGTTTCTGCCGACAGCCACCGCATGGTGTGCAGGGTTGATCTCCACCCCCAACAATCACGATTTCCTCAATGCGCCGGCCCCCGGCAAGAATCATGGCCGAAATGGCCCCGCCTTCAGCACAGGTTCCAAGCGGATAGGCTGCATTTTCGACATTGCAGCCTGAATGAACCACGCCCTCACAGCGCAGGGCCGCGCCAACCTGAAAGCGGGAGTACGGCGCATAGGCCCGGGATCGGGCTTCAAGAGCCCGGGAGATCAGTTCTTCCATCATAATTCAGACACTAGCGCCTGTGTGAACAGCTTGGAACATCCAAGCGTCCACGATACGGTAGGAAGATCATGAATGCTCTCTCTTCCGAACCCACGCTCAACGACCTTCTGACAAGCCGCCCTCCGCTGGAGGTCAATGCGCGCGATGGTCTTCTTTTTGAAGGCGTGCCTCTGCATGTCATCGCCGCCGTAGCAGGAACCCCCTGCTGGATCACGGGAGCAGGCACACTGCGTCGCCGTGCAAACGCACTCAAAGCTGCGTTTGAAGCCCGCAGGTTGCCGGTGCATTTCCATTTCGCGATGAAATCACAGGATCATCAAGCCACACTGACGATTCTTCGAGAATGTGGCTATGGCGTGGACATCGTGAGCGGTGGAGAGATGACCCGCGCGCTACATGCCGGGATCAAGCCGGATGGAATCGTCTTTTCAGGCGTCGGGAAATCGGATCTTGAACTTCGCGCCGCAGTAGAACACGGCATCCGACAGATCAATGTCGAGAGCGTGGAAGAGCTTTATCGCCTGAACGATATTGCACGGGCCTGTGGCAAGGTTGCTCCGGCGGCACTCCGCGTGAACCCGGATGTCGACGCACAGACGCATGACAAGATCAGCACGGGCCGTGCAGGAGACAAGTTCGGGATTGAGCATCGCCGTGCGGTTGAACTGTACGCCGAAGCTGCTGCTTTGGAGCATGTGGAGCTTGTCGGCCTGGCGGTTCATCTTGGTAGTCAGATGCTAACGGCCGAGCCCTTCCGCCAGGGCTATTCCCGTCTGGCTGATATGGTGCGGGAAATTCGTGCCCTGGGGCATACCGTCAAAACAGTGGACTGTGGCGGCGGCCTAGGCATTCGCTATCAGGACGAAATCGCTCCACCTCCGGAAATGCTGGCCGGTGTCATTGCCGAAACACTTGGAGACCTTGGGGTAGAGCTCAGCATTGAGCCCGGCCGCTGGCTCTCTGCTCCGACAGGAATTCTGCTGTCCCGCGTGATCGAAACAAAAGCGGGCAATCCGGATTTCGTCGTGATCGACGCGGCAATGAACGATCTCGCCCGTCCTGCGCTTTATGATTCTTGGCACGGTATTCTGCCCGTCGCTCCGGCAGCATTCAACGATGCACTCAAGCCTTGGGACGTGGTGGGGCCAGTCTGTGAAAGCAGCGATATCTTCGCCCGGGACCGGGTTCTGCCCGCTTCCTTAAAGCGCGGAGATCTTGTCGCCCTTCTGGATACGGGAGCGTACGGATCCGTCATGAGTTCGACCTATAATTCCCGGCCGTTTGCTGCGCAGGTTCTCGTTGATAATGGTCGCTGGGAGATCATCCGCCAGCGACAGAGCGTCGAAGACCTGATCGCCGCAGAAACCGTTCCGGATTGGCTCCTGCCCGCCCATGGCTGATTCGTTTGCCGCAGCAGCTCGACTAGCTTCCGTCCGCCGTCGCGCTCGACGCGTTCTGTGGTGGGAACACGCCTGGCCAGCTCTGCGCTGGTCTTTGCTTCTTGCGGCATTCTATCTGCTGGCCTGTCTGGCCCGCATTCCCCAGTCACTGCCTGACTGGTTACACATTCTCTTCGAGCTCACAGTCTTAGGGACTGCCTTCTGGCTGGGCATCAAAGGCCTGCGTGCTATCCCGCAGCCTACGGATGCTCAGGTTGATCGCCGGATCGAGCGCGACTCTCGCCTGGCCTATCAGCCCCTTCTGACCTTAGCCGACCGCCCCGCCTACGCAGCAGATGGCGAACAAGGCGCCATCTGGACGCAGCACGTTCAACGTGTAGTTTCCTCTCTAGGACCGCTTAAGGTCAGCCTGCCAAAGCCAGACGTCACGACGCAGGAAAAACTCGGGCTTGCCTCTGTCGCCGCAGCCCTTGCCATTGCGGCCGTTCTGAGCGGATCACATTCCCAATCCCGCTTGCACGCTGGCCTTGTGCCCGGTGTCGATGACGACAGTATTCCGCTCCCGTCCGTTCAAGCCTGGATCGACCGACCATCCTACGCTCCCGGCGCGCCAGTGTTTCTGTCGCAAACGCAGCAGGGCAATCCCATCCACGTTCCTCAGGGCGCCATTCTGAATGCGACCATCACAGGCACATCCGGACGTCCGGTTCTTCGGGGGGCAACCTCCATCAGTCATGACCGTCTGGACGGACAGAGCTGGAGCGAAAAAGCCACGTTGCAGCAGACCGGCACTGTCACGCTAAAAGCCCGCGGCCGCATGCTGGGTTCATGGCGCGTGAACGTCGAGCCGGATCTGCCCCCAGTCGTAGCCTGGGACGGAAAACCCGCTCCCCAGAAAGATGACTGGCGCACCAGCCTTCCCTGGCACGTTCAGCAGACTTATGGCGTCGCCTCTCTGGAAGCGGAAATCCGACTGCCTGACCTGCCCAAAGGCCGCGTCGTACGTGTCCCTGTGCCACTGAATGGACATCCAAAAGATGCAAAAGGAGAGGCACGCCCGGATCTTTCTTCGGACCCGTTTGCCGGAATGGAAGTCGAAGGGCGCCTTCATGCCGTTAGTGTTTCCGGCCGGGAAAACCACAGCGCTTTTGTGCGCTTCCACTTAGGCTCCCGGAAGTTTTCGGACCCATTGGCACGAGCCATTGTCGCATTGCGTCGCCGCTTGATGCTGGGACAGGAACGCCCCCAGCAGGCAGCAGACGAACTGAAGCTCCTGACGCAGACAACGGATGTCCTTGCCCTCCTCGCCCCGCTAGGCCTCGATATTGCTTCCCTGCAGTCCAATGCTCCCGAAGGAGCGGCGGAACAGGTGCCGGGGCAGCTTTGGGCACTGGCTCTGTATCTCGATGATCTACGTCGAGACGGGCCAGAAATTGCGGATGCAGCCGCGGCCGTCCGGGCAGCACAGCAGAGTGTTCAGCAACAGCTCGATCACATGCAGTCTCTGGGAGATAAAGGCCATACTCTGGCTGAACAGGAAGAACTCCAGAAGCGCACGAAAGCTCTCAAGGACGCCCTTAACCACCGCATGCAGCTTCTTTTTCAGAAAGCAGCCCAAAGCGGCATCATGATGCCGCAATCCGGCACAAGCTCTGCTGATCCATGGTCGGATCAGATGCAGCGCCTTCAGAACGATGCATCGCAGGGGCATGGGGACGAAGCATTACGTAAACTCCAGCAGATGGAAGACATGGCCGAGCATATGCGTCAGGCCACGCCGGAAGATCTGAAAACCCTTGCGGCTCAGATGAAGGCTCAGGAAGAGGCACGCGCGCAACGTGCCGCCCTTCATGATCTGGTTCATCGGGAAACAACCCTGCTGGATCATGCACAGGCCCGTTTGTCTGCCGCCCGCAAGGCCGCTCTGCCGCCTGACCAGCAGGACGGCCATGAAGACATCAGCCAGATGTCTACAGCTGATTTGCTGCGCCAGCTTGGAATGCAGCCGCCGCCGAATATGGAACAGCCAGCAGCTCCAAAACCGGCAGCGCCTGTTGATCCTGCGACAGTCGCGGCGCAGTCGCCTGAACGCCGCGCAGATCATGCCTTTCAGCGTGCACTCTCTCGCGTGGATGAAATTCTTGGCCGTCGGGTAAAAGACCTGACAGGCAAGCCTGCCACTGCGTTCGACAAGGCAAAAGCGGATATGCAAGATGCCCGCAAGGCCTTGGCAGACCGTAAGGATGATCAGGCACTTACGGCAGAACAGAAGGCTCTCGCGGATCTGTCTGAGGCCGGAAAGCAGATGCGCCAGAGCCAGAAGTCCGGCGGATCTGGCCAAGGTAAAGGCGGAAGCCTGAGTTTCATCCCATCCATGGGTGGTGGTGGCTCTGGGCAACAGCAGCATGGCAAGGCTGGACAGCAGGGTGACGGAGGCGATCAGCCTGACGCCGGGGATGATGACGACGGGGACGAAGACCGCAAGGATCAGGATCCACTGGGCCGCAAGCTCGGCGAAGGCCAGAGCGGCAAGGATTCGGACGCCCACATCCCTGATCGTAACGCCCGTGATCGGGCACGGGATATCGAACGTGAACTACGTCGTCGCGCTTCCGACAGAACCCGCCCTCAGGGTGAACTGGACTATCTGGAACGTCTTCTAAAGTCGTTTTGAAGCCACAAAAAAAAGGTGCTCCGGATTTTCTCCTGAGCACCTTTTTTATACCGAAAACAGATATGTCTTAGGGAACGCGATAAAACGGGTTGGGGAGAAGGAAGCCCTTCTCTGCATGTCCGTCCGCAAGATCAGAAGGCTGATCTCCCAAGCTTGCAATGATCGTATACCCCTTGGCCTCGATGGCAGCGCGTGCTGGAGCCTTATAGTGCGCCGCATACCCATGAGATGTCATTGGGCGCAGATCCAGCCCGTCCCAATGCTTGATTCCAGCCAGATGAAGATTGCGTGCCGTCGCTTCGCGCTCATCTTCATGACGGCCTGTGATGAAGAACACAGCGACATGGTTTCGCTCGGCTTCATCAATCAGAGCCAGCGTGGAAGCGAACGCCGGAGCACGGCCGCTCTTTTCCCAGGCAATCGCCCCGCAAGGACCTTTCGGCAGCGCATCACAGGGACCATTGGCAATATAACCAAAGTTGTCCGCACGGATCTCGTCCCAATTGGAGAGTGTCGTCTCGTCAATATCGAGAACAATAGCTGGCTTGTGCACCTGAGGCGCCCGCTCGGACACCCAGTGACGAGCCTGTGCGATCACCGTGTCAAAATCGTGCTGGTAGTCACCACTATCGTGATACGCGCTGGCAGCCATGACAGCGTCACCAACGTTGGCAGGCTGCTCGGCGTAGGCCGCAAATGGCGTGAGAGCCGCACTGAAGAAAAGCCCGGTGGCGAGCAGAAAGGAACGGGTCATGGCGGGGCCACCTTTCGCGAAAAGAGAACAAGACCGACCCCAACGAGGGCCAGAGCCGTTCCGATAACGGAAACACCGGGATAACCCAACCCCATGGACAGGGCGACACCACCCAGAGCGGCCCCGATCGCATTGCCAAGATTGAAGGCGCCGATATTGACCGAGGATGCCAGGGCTGGTGCATCGTGAGCAGCTTGCATGACCCGCATCTGAAGAGCTGGCATCAAGGCAAATGTCGCCGCGCCCCAAACGAGTGTTGCGATCAGCGCACCTGGTACGGTTTGAGCCACCCAGGGGAAGAGCAGCATGACGGCACCCAGAATGGGAAAGAACATCAGCAGACTGCCATCCAGAGAGCGATCCGCGCTGCGACCACCAATCGCATTTCCGATGGAGAATCCAACGCCCGTCAGCATCAGGGCAACCGTAATGACCAGTGGGCTGGCATGCGTGATGTGCTGAAGAATAGGCGTGATGTACGTGTAGAGCACGAACATGGCCCCTGCCCCGATGGCCGTTGTGGTCAAAGCGAGAAGAACATTGGTCCTTAACAACGCCTTGAGTTCGCTGGCAACGTCTGGAACAGGACCGGCCTCACGGGCTGGAAGAGCCAGTTGCACGGCAATCATGGTCAGAACGCCCAGAATGGCCGTCACACCAAAAGCCATGTGCCAGCCGAAATTCATGCCAAGCCACGTGGCAGCCGGGACGCCGATAATGTTGGCGACCGTCAGACCCATGAACATTGTTGCAACGGCACTCGCCCGGCGCTCTGGCGCAACAACGGCAGATGCTTCGACAGCGCCCAGCCCGAAGAACGCACCATGCGCCAGGCTGGTCAGAACGCGCGAAGCGAACAGAAGCTCATAGCTTCCTGCCACGGCAGAAAGGAGGTTCCCCGCAACGTAAAGCCCCATCAGGAGCGTCAGGGCGAATTTTCGACGGAGTCTTGCGAGAAGAAGAGTAATGAAAGGCGCGCCGACCATCACGCCCACAGCATAGGCCGTTACAAGTCCGCCCGCTTTCGGGACAGTAACCTGAAGGCCCTGTGCAATGACAGGCAGAAGACCCATCGGAGTGAATTCGGTGGTTCCGATGGCGAACGCGCCCACGGCCAGCGCCAATAAAGGCCAGTTCACGGGCAATCTCCGGGATTAACAAGTGTTCGAGGATGATCGAACCATGCCAGTCCCGGAGGCAGAGAACAAGATGGAGGGTTACATCATCCCGTTCATATGCATGCCCGGCTCCATCCCGTCCATATGCATGCTCTTATGTTTTGGATCATCAATCTTGCACTTGTGATCCTGAACTTCCTCACCGGACGCACGGTCCAGAGCATGAGCGACATCGTCGAGAATGACGAAGCCACCATGATGGCCCGGTGTCACCACGATCGTATGATCGCCCATGTTCTCCGCACCAATCAGCCGGAAAGGCGACTGATCAAGGGTCTGCACCAGCTTGGCACGATACGGATGACCGTAAAGGGAGACCGGGGTCCAGTCCTCACCAATCATGTTCTTGTCAATTTCCCCACGGACATAGGGCGTCAGACAGTCAATATGAATGTGGAGCTGGTCCTGCGTCCGGCCATCACGGGAATTGATAGCCAGCGAGAGGTGATCGTCTGAAACGGGAAAACCATATCCCTCAGACACCCGGTGACGTTCGGCCCAGGCTTCGGAGAAATAGTTTGGCGTGTCAGTCTGAAGCAACGAAGGATCTTCGATGCCAGGCACTTTCCGTGTCGGGATGAGCAGATACTGACCATGTCCGGCCAGATCTTTCAGAAGAGCATAACCGTCCTGCGGATCATACACTGCACACGGATGATGCTGAGCGTCCTTCGCGCAGCGGCTCCCGACGAGTTCCCACAACTTGTTACGGTCATGCCTAGGAACCTTGCCACAACCGACAAGGCCGGCACCAATCGTGAGGGCCGCACACAGTCCCAATGCAGCCTTAGTCCCGATCTTCATTCTCAAACTCATTCTTCCCTTACCTGAGCCTCAAGCTGCATGGCTGCGGCCAATCGTTCAAAGCGTCGACGGACTGCACTTCCTGCTGCACGGACACTCCGTGCACCGAGGATCAGCACAAGCTGAGGTTCTTCCACCAGCAGGCGGCATTCTTCCAGCAACACTTCTGTTCCCGCGCACAGCGTATAGGCCAGACGCAGCGCCAGACCCAGCTTCACAGCACGATCGATTTCAGAGCGGGACAGAAGGCGGCGCGAGGGCTCAATCAGTGGAGAGTCCATCGCCACTTCATAACGCACGGCCAGGGTCAGGCCGATAAATGCACGGGCCGTGTGTTCGAACCCCACGCCGTGACAATGCATCACACGCTGATAGGTCTGTTCAGCACGATATTCCGGATGATCGTATGATCCGATATCCGAGAGGGTACAGGTCAGTTGACGCAGACGCTTCTGGGACGGTGTTTCACCCCGAAAAATCGGTGTCGTCCAATCTACGAGCGCCTTGGAAAGCGTCACGCTTCGCGCCAAACGGTCCGCCATTTCCTCCGCCAGCGTCGTCATGGGGTCTTCCCCGGCGACAGAGGAGGCGACATGCCGCATGTACCAGCCTTCTCGCAGGCCATCCACGCTGAACACCACTTTGGACGGGCGAACACGTTCCATCAGGCACTTGAGAACGACCGCGGCAAAAGGCGCATCACCCAACCGCTTGCGTGGGGCATTCGGCAGTTTTTCAAGAGTACGTTTTGAGGCGCCGATGACCCAATCCGACATCTCGCGTGCTTCACCCTCGGAAAGCGTGAAGAGATGGACAAGATTCAGAGGATACTGCGTCCGTGCAATCTGAAGACGTGCCAGAGCCCGGAACGCTCCGCCGACCAGATACAATGGGCGGCCACTCATACCCGGAAGCCAGTTGACCTCCTGGAGCATTTCAGAGGCAATCCGCTCAGCTTCCAGCAGAACACCCTTCGCCCGATCCTGAAGACGAATGACGCCAAGCTTGGTTGTCAGGGCTTCGTAATACTGCCCGTCAGCAACGTGGATCAGCTCCAGTGAGCCGCCGCCGATATCCGCGACCAGACCATTGGCTTCCGGCAGCCCGCAGAGAACACCACGGGCCGCATAATCTGCTTCCTCAGTGCCTTCGAGTACACGGATAGCCACACCCGGCATTCTTGCACGGATGGCAGAAACGAAGTCAGGCCCGTTGGAGGCATCACGCACAGCCGCAGTAGCCAGAACCTCGAAAGGTTCCGCTCCCATGGCCCGCGCGACGGTGTGGAACCGGCCCAACACGTCCATCGCCAGGGTAACGCCCTCGTCGTTCAGGCGACCCGTTGCATCCAGACCGCGCCCCAGCTTGAGTGTAACTTTCTCATTGAAGATGGGGAGCGGATTGCGCGCTACGCCTTCGAAGACCACGAGCCGAACGGAGTTGGACCCGAGATCGACGATGGCGGAGCGCTGTGCAGATGATGACATGAGGTTTCAGTCTTCCAGAATCCGGTCAGGCCGTTCGCGCGGGCGATGGGCCTCCGGAAGAGCTTTTTCCCGTGCGGCCGACCCACGGCCAGACAGGGAGGGATTGTTCATGAAGTACTCGTGTGCGGAGAACGGGTGTGCACCAGGAGACACCCGATGCCAACGCCCGTCCTTGGAGAGCGTCCAGCTCTGAAGGTTGTCCTTGATATTCATGGTCATGATCTGGCCGAGAATCTGCGCGTGGACGGTTGGGTTGGTGATAGGCACCATTGCTTCTACCCGCCAATCCATGTTTCGCACCATCCAGTCCGCAGAAGAAATGAAAACTTTTGCCTTATGCGACGGCATCCGGTGACCATTTCCAAACGCAAAGACACGCGCATGCTCCAGAAAACGACCGACAATGGACTTGATGTCGATGTTATCAGACAGCCCCGGCACACCCGGGCGAAGGCAGCAGATGCCACGAATGATCCCGACGATCTTCACACCGGCCTGCGACGCTTCATAGAGCAGGTCGATCAGTTCAGCATCGACCAGACTGTTCATTTTCAGCCAGATCCGGGCGGGACGGCCTGCCTTTGCATGAGCAATCTCGTCACGGATGAGCTGTTCAAGCGTGGAACGGATCGTCATGGGAGAGAAGGCTAATGCGTCCATTTTTTCCGGCGTGGCATAGCCGGTCATGTAATTGAAAAGCCGCGCGGAGTCTGACGCCAGTTTTGGATCGCAGGTGAAGAACGACAGATCCGTGTAAATCCGGGCCGTAATGGGATGATAGTTCCCGGTCCCAAAGTGGGCGTAAGACCGTAGTGTCCCGTTTTCACGACGCACCACAAGGCTCAGTTTCGCGTGCGTTTTCAGATGCGCAAACCCGAAGACAACCTGCACGCCCGCCGCTTCCAGCGCACGCGAAAGACGAATATTGGCTTCTTCGTCGAACCGGGCGCGCAACTCAACCATGGCCGTGACGGATTTTCCAGCTTCCGCCGCCTCGATCAGAGCATGAACGATCGGACTATCGCGTGAGGTCCGATACAGCGTCTGCTTAATGGCCAGAACATTCGGATCACGCGCAGCCTGGCGAAGGAACTGCACAACCACATCGAAGCTCTCGAACGGGTGGTGGACGACAATATCCTTTGCCCGGATCGCTGCGAAGCAGTCTCCATCATAATCCAGAATGCGTTCCGGGAAGCGTGGGCTGTACGGTGGGAAAACCAGATCCGGGCGGTCATCCACAATCAACTGCTTCAGATCTACAACGCCCACAAAATTGGGCATGACCACGACATCTTCGTCACCAACACCCAACTCTTCACCCATTTCGCGCCCAAGCGTTTCAGGGAGCTTGTGATCAAGAGCCAGATGAATACCGACGCCACGACGGCGCTGCTTGAGAGCCGTTTCATAAGAACGAACGAGATCTTCCGCCTCGTCCTCAAACTCGACGTCCGTGTCACGGATAATCCGCAGGACACCGGCCGCACCAATCATGAGACCGGGGAACAGGCGATCTGCAAACAGACTGATCAGGTCTTCAAGCAGGATGAAACGAATGTCACCCGTGGCATCCTTGCCTTCACCAACCCGGGACGGAAGGCGCAGGAAACGCGGCACCTGTGCTGGAAGCAGGATCAGCCCGTCCATGACGTGCTTGCCCGAGGCAGGGTCTTTGAGACGCATCACCAGCGCCAGCCCCATGTTTGGAATAAACGGCAGCGGATGAGACGGATCAACGGCCAGCGGCGTCAGAACCGGGAAAACACGCTCATCAAACAAAGCTGAGAGCTGTGCGAGATCCGTAGCGTCCAGACTTTCGGTCGACAGGATGGAAATACCGGCCTCTTTCAGCTCACCTTCAAGCTGATGCCAGACCCGCTGCTGCTCCGCGAGAAGGAACCGGGCTTTCTGACGTACCGCCGAAAGCTGCTGAACAGGCGTTGCTCCATCCGGGCTGCGCACAACCATGCCTTCACGGACCTGCCCTACCAGCCCCGCAACACGGACCGAGTAGAACTCATCAAGGTTACTGGCGCTGATGGAAAGAAAACGGACACGTTCCAGAAGCGGATTGCGCGAACTTTCGGCTTCTTCAATGACGCGTTGATTAAAGTCGAGCCAGGAAAGCTCCCGGTTGATGAACCGCGCTGGGGATGTTGGCATGTCAGCATAGTCTTCAGCTGTCGGAACAACCATTCTGCGCCGCCGGGCCCGGGTTGCGGCTGGCGTCAGATTCCCCTCTCGCGGCTGGTTGCGCGAACGTCGACGGGGAGTTGGCTTATTATTTTCAGTCGTCACGATGGTCTCTTCCGGGAAGCTCGAACCAAAACCCGTTTAAGATCAAGGCTTGGGAGAAGTGTGTCAAACGTAGGTTTTATGTCATTCCTCTGACATATCAGGCATCAGAAGATCGGGAAGCATTTCTCGCGCAAGCGCCCGTGTAATTGCGGTTCCACGGGCGAGAGCCGCATCATCCAGTCGCTCAACCGCCGAAACCAAAGCATTTCCCGTGCGTGGCAGGTGACGCCAAAGCCATTCCGTAACGGACTGCGAAACCACGAGCTGACGATCCGCCAGAAGAGAAAGCAGCAACGTTGCCCGCAGATCATCTTCCGGCTCTCCCGTGGCCGTCGTTGCGGTCGCACGGAGCCGACTTCCCAGATCTGGGAGGGAGACATGGCTGCGTGACGGTGGAAGGCGCCCAACCATCAACACCCGGTCCCCCTGCGTCAGCGCGTCATTCAACAGATGGAGCATGGTTGCCTCATCGCCGGGCGAATCGGCGTTATCAATCGCAAGGTTTCCCCTTACGCGAATGCGCCCTCCGGAAGAGGCGTGAGAAAACAGGCGTGCATCCAGAATGGTCGCATCATGCTCCTGCGCCCAGACAGACAACAGATGGGTTTTTCCCGTGCCCGCTGGCCCCCAGAGCCACAATCGGCCATCAGGCCACACTTTGCGTGAAAGCCACGCGCGCGCAGGCGCATTTGAAGGGCTCGTGATGAAGCGTTCAGCTGTCATCGCGGTCGGACGACGAAGAGGAAAGGCCATCTGAGGTCCGGCATCGCTTATGGCGTGCCCTTCCTGTCCGTCCTGTTTTGTCATCCCTCATCCCTTTTCATGCCGTTACGCCCTCAATTCAAGCGTTCCGCCCGCGTGCAGGATGCTCTAGAACGGCGTCACGTCAACCAGCGGGAAGCTTCATCATGACCGATCAGCCCGACACCTCACAGGGCGCCAGCTATGCACAGGCTGGTGTAGACATTGCAGCAGGCGATGCCCTGGTCGATGCCATCAAGCCCGCAGCCAAAGCCACGAACCGTCCCGGCACAATGGGCGGACTGGGCGGCTTCGGTGCCCTGTTTGATCTGAAGGCTGCCGGTTTCACCGATCCGGTCCTTGTCAGTTGCACAGACGGCGTGGGCACGAAACTCATGGTCGCGATTGAAGCCGGCAAGCATGATGAGGTCGGAATTGATCTCGTGGCCATGTGCGTGAACGATCTGGTCGTTCAAGGCGCAACCCCGCTGTTCTTCCTGGACTATCTGGCGACCGGCAAGCTCTCCATTGAAGATGCCTCAACGGTCGTGAAGGGCATCGCCCATGCCTGCGCAGAATCCGGCTGTGCGTTGGTCGGTGGCGAAACCGCAGAAATGCCTGGCATGTATGCACCGGGGCATTATGATCTCGCCGGCTTCAGTGTCGGCGCAGCAGAACGCGGCGCTCTCCTTCCCGCGGGCATCCGCGAAGGCGACGCACTGATCGGGATGCCTTCCTCAGGCGTTCACTCGAATGGCTTTTCTCTGGTTCGGGAAGTTGTTCGCCGTTCAGGCCTCGGCTGGAACGATCCGGCTCCCTTCTCTGAAGGACATACACTCGCCGAAGCCCTGCTGACACCAACGAAGCTCTATGTTCGCAGCGTGCTGGATCTGCACGCCAAGGGCCTACTCCATGGCTGCGCGCACATTACCGGTGGCGGCCTGCCGGGCAATCTGCCGCGCGTCCTTCCGGAAGGCCTGGGTGTTCGCATTGACGGTTCGTCGTGGGTCGTCCCTTCCGTATTCCGCTGGATGGCAGAAACCGGAAATGTTTCAGCTGATGAAATGCTCCGTGTCTTTAACTGTGGCATTGGCATGGTTCTCGTCACTCCTGAGCCAGAGCACGTTCTGGCTGAACTGGAAGCCCGCGGAGAAAGCGCTTTCCAGATCGGTGAAGTTGTCCGTTCCGACGAGGCTTATGCCCTGACGGCACCGGTCTCCTTCGCATGATGCAGAAAATGCCCATCGCTGTGCTTATCAGCGGGCGTGGCAGCAACATGCGTGCACTGATCGAGGCCTGTGAAAGGCCGGATTTTCCGGCTCGGATCGTACTCGTGCTCAGTAACAAGCCGGATGCGGCTGGTCTGGAGGTCGCCCGCGCAGCCGGTCTTCAGACGGCGGCCATTGACCACAAGGCGTTCGGGAAAGACCGTGAAGCTCACGAACGCAAGGTGGATGCCGCCATCCGCGCTTCCGGAGCCCAACTCGTCTGCCTTGCCGGATATATGCGTGTCCTGACGCCTTATCTCGTCAACGCCTGGGATGGCCGGATGCTCAACATCCACCCGAGCCTCTTGCCCGCATTTCCGGGACTGCATACACATGAGGCTGCCATTGCTGCTGGCGCAACCGAGCACGGCTGTACTGTCCACCTCGTGACTGCGGGGGTGGATGAAGGGCCTATTCTTGGGCAAGCGCGTGTACCGGTTCTGGAGAGTGACACACCCGACGCACTTGCTGCACGCGTACTGGAACAGGAACATGTCCTGTATCCTTCGGTTCTACAGAACTACATCAACAGACAGTAAACAGGCGACGGGATGAACGGAAATTTCTTCTTTCATCCTGCTCCTCATTTTATCTGAGCACTGTGTACTAAAAACACCTCTCAGTTAAATGCCCTGCCGATGATGACCGCAAAAACGCTCAGCACTTCCAAAACTCAGTTTTATAATTTGCGGATTGCCTTACTCTGAGTGGGTGCATATGAGCCCGGATGGCAGTCGGTCATGTGCCCCAACAAGGAAATAAGCACTGATATGAAGTCCGTTTCGTCATTTTTTGCGTTCTGCAAAACAAACCTGCGGCTTCTTGAACTCGCTTATCTTCTCTCGATTGCTGTTATCGGCGTTTTTCTTGTGTACCGCGTCACGCCTGTTAGCGGCGTAGATGAAGAATTCCATTTTTACCGCGCCCAACAGATCGCTCAGGGAAATCTTCTGGCACAGCGTTATTCGGGGCATATGTTCGGAGGTGGGCTCGACACCAGTATGCTGACCTGGGTGCGCTATTTCAATGCAAACCGGGACCAGCATAAGTCTTCTGACAGCAATGTCGCTGCGCAGATTGCAAAGGATCTGGAGAACTCCAAAAGAGACCGGGAAGTCGTTCATTTCCCTTCGACCGCTTCATATTCCCCACTGATGTATATTCCCTCAGCCACCGCCATGATGATCGCCAATGCCGGACATGGCGGAGTGGATACAAGATATTACGCTGGTCGTTTAGGAAACCTGCTCGGATACATCGGGATGCTTGCACTCGTCCTTGCGGTACTGCCCGTAGGGCGACTGGCTGTCCTTGCCCTGATGACCACGCCAACAAGCCTCCATCTGGCAACAACATATAGCGCCGATCCTGTCACCAATCTGGGATCAATGCTGTTCCTCGCCTGCTGCCTACGGGCCCGGATGGCCCCTCCCGAAGACCGGAAAATCTGGATCCGGCTGATTATCGCTTTGGCCGCTCCGCTGGGGCTTTTCAAATTAACCTGCAGCTTTCTGAGTCTCGGCTGCTTTCTTGTGCCGATGAATTCTTTCCCGACCCAGAGAAAATATGTCCAGTTCTGTATGACGGTCGTCGGATTGAGCCTTGTCTCCGCCGTTGTCTGGAACGGAATTTACCCATTCACTCCTGCGCATTACTGGAATACGGGAGGAAATCCTAAAGTCCAGATCCTGACCATGCTGGAGCACCCATGGTCTTTTGTTCGGGAAATCGCTGAAACCTACCGTGTTGGCTCGCACTGGTGGTGGGAGGACGCATGGGGACGTTTTGGCGGCGGCCCAGTGCCACTTTTCTTCAAGATTGGTGAAGGCACTGGGTATGTAGGTATAGCTCTGATTATTCTGCTGGCTCTCGCTGACAAACGGCCCATTGCTAGTCCACGATCCGGAGCAATCCTGATTACGCTTGGTGCGCTTTATTCGCTCTTAACCCTTCTGGCATTCTACGTTGGCTTCTCTCACCTTGGAGAGGACACTGTCAGCGGCCTTCAGGGACGTTATTTTTATATAAGCTGTGCTGCTATTCTAAGTGGCGTTCTGTTGTTCCTGCCACGCCCGAACAAGACGTATCAAACGGTCTATGCGGGCCTTTTAGGCGCCTATTTCGTTTGCGTTGCGCATGTCTGCATTGAAGCAACCGGCATTTATGCGCGTCTTTGGAATTAACGCATAGAAATCCAAGGGGGTCGGCTACTTCTTTCGCGGAAACCGCCCCCCTCACCATTAAATGGTCACGGCAATTACCAATACCGCGCCAGTATCGTCTGAACGATAGCGCCAAATCCTACCCATAGCCCCACCGTAAGAAGCGCAATTTCCACGGCTTTTGCTTTAGTAACGGACAGAAAATGGGGGGATGATGCGAAAGGAAAGATCAGTACTGAGAAAATTGCAGCGGGGATATAATATCTTCCCTGAAGGCCGCCAATATAACTGTCACCGACGGGGGTCCATATAAGATAAAGAGAAAGACTAACAGCGCTGACAGTCCCAATGGACACACAAAGTATGAGCGCCTTTCTCACTAGCTCGTCTCTTCCAATTTTTCTTGTAAGGTACAGGCAAGAGAAAATACCTACGAGAATGAAAAACATGACTTCGAACTGGTAAAACCAGTCTGGAAGTCGTGCATCAAGCCATCCCAGAACACCGACAAACTGGCCCATCAAGGAATAAGCAGAAACCCTGAATGTATGCAGAAGTACTGTGATTGTTTTGAACGGGTGAGAAAGAACGAAATGTAGCTGGCGCGCCGCATCAACCCCATCTGCTGAACGAAAAGGGATCTTCGTTGAGTGAACACCCATAACCGACCATGCCAGAGCAACAAGTGCGGCAAACACACACGCACCCGCAGCCGAGCGCCAGGCCGCCCATGGAGCAATGATCAGTGGTAGAAACGCGATAAGAATATAAGGCGGCTTGGATGCAATAATGCATCCCATCAGAAGCGCGAGTGTCGGCCAGAACCATCTGTTCTTGCAGAAATCATCATTTAATCGCGTCATAAGAGCCGTACAGACTGCACAGGCTGCGATCAAAGGCCCATCCTGAGAGCAGGACGCGAACAGTGACAGCGACATCGGCATTGAGAGAAATACTGCAATGATCAACCGTCCCTGACGGGCAATCGCAAGGGCAAGTATTCCGGCAAGTACGCAAAAGACGGCGTTAGACATGCGCGCCAGATAAAAAGACTTTAGAATGTCTTCATGAAGTCTTTTGCCGACTTCAATCCCCACCACTGATGGAAAATAAAAGATCGGAGAATAGATCACCGTGTTTGGAAAGCCTGCTTCCCGCTTCGGACTTTTCCAGCTTAACGGTGCGCTGCCGAAGATACGGTTCCAGTCTACTTTCCGTTCATATTGACCTTTGAGATCATCATATCTGTAAGCGAATACAACGCTGTCTTCAGGAATGACACCACCGCTATCAGAGGCACTGAAACGATGGCCGATCAACTGTCCCTGAGAGATCTGTATGGCTCTCTGAAAATGATTTGGCTCATCGGCGACCTGTAATGGCGGGGTCGCGATCACCAGAAACATCAGGCAGGCAGAGACCAGAAGTCCCCAGACGATAGCCAGCGGATATTTGTAAAGGAAAGAAGTTGTAGCGTCGTTGCCCACAGATCGAACCATGCCTCTCTTCCATCATCCTGCCGCAGAGTGGGCCTGGATGACAGCGGAACCGGGAACGTGTGAAGGCTGACCAGTCGGGGCGTTCAGATACCGTCCCAAATCATTGGAAATGGAGAGCCACAGAGCCTGCGGCTCTCCATTGGCAGAAACCCAGACCTTACGGCAGGATTTCTGTCTCAGCGAAGAAGAAAGCGATCTCGTTCTTCGCGTTCTCAAGGCTGTCAGAACCGTGCACGGAGTTTGCTTCGATGCTTTCAGCATAAAGCTTACGCACGGTACCCTCAGCTGCATCAGCCGGGTTCGTTGCGCCCATGACTTCACGGTGCTTTGCAACAGCGTTCTCAGCCTGCAGAACCTGCACGACAACCGGCTCAGCGAGCATGGAGGACACGAGGCTGCCGTAGAACGGACGCTCCTTGTGAACTGCGTAGAAAGCGCCAGCCTGCTTCTCGGTCAGCTGGATGCGCTTCTGAGCAACGATGCGCAGACCGGCTTCCTCGAACACGGCATTGATCTTGCCGGTCAGGTTACGCTTCGTGGCGTCGGGCTTGATGATTGAAAGCGTGCGCTCGAGAGCCATCTTTCTTCTCCTGTTGGACAAAGGGGTAAATCCCGCCGTTCCACTAGAGCAAATTCGTAGTTCCTGATAGGTCTGTCGCGGTTTTTTCACTCTTCCCGACTGATCGAGGCGCCCGTGAGCCTGCTCACCATCACTGACCTGACTCTCCGCATCGCCGGCCGTACCCTGCTGGATGGCGCATCGCTGACAGTCGACCCCGGTCGGAAAATTGGCCTCATCGGAAAAAATGGGGCTGGAAAATCAACGCTTCTTGGCGCGATTGCAGGGGATATTGCCCCGGATGGTGGCACCATCACACTTGCAAATCGGGCCACAATGGGCCGCGTGAAGCAGGAAACACCATCTGGTGACACCTCGCTGATCGACACGGTGCTGGAAGGCGACATCGAGCGCGCGGCCCTTCTTGCCGAAGCCGAGACTGCCACGGACCCTGCCCGTATCGCAGATGTGCATGAGCGCCTGATTGCCATTGACGCCTACACGGCCCCGGCCCGTGCCGGTGCCATCCTGTCGGGGCTGGGCTTTGATCAGGACGCGCAGCTTCGTTCGGTCTCGGACTTCTCAGGCGGCTGGAGAATGCGTGTCTCGCTGGCGACGGCCCTCTTCCTCAGCCCCGATCTCCTTCTGCTGGATGAGCCCACCAACCATCTTGATATCGAAGCCACCCTCTGGCTCGAATCCTGGCTTGCAAAATTCCCTGGTGCGGCTCTGATCGTCAGTCATGACCGATCACTGCTGGACAATACAGTCGATGCCATTGCTCATCTGGATCATCAGAAACTCAGCCTGACGCCCGGCGGCTACGACAACTTCGTGCGCATCCGGACAGAACAGGCCCTTCAGCAAAACCGTATGGCTGAGCGCATTGCAACACAGCGCGCGCATATGCAGTCCTTCGTCGATCGCTTCCGCGCGAAAGCCACGAAAGCCAAACAGGCTCAGGCCCGCCTGAAAGCGCTTGAGCGCCTTCCGCAGATTGATAGCGTGGTGGAAGACACACCGACGCGCTTTTCATTTCCGGAACCGCAGCCCCTTCCCCCACCGATGATCACCCTCGACAATGTCAGTCTAGGGTATGATGGACGGGTGGTTCTCAAAGGGCTGAACCAGCGGCTGGATATGGAAGACCGAGTCGCGCTTCTGGGCCAGAACGGGCGCGGCAAGTCCACATTCGCCAAGCTACTGGCAGGACGTCTTGATCCCATGGCCGGATCTTACAATCACTCGCCAAAGCTTAAGATCGGCTATTTTGCGCAGCATCAGGCCGATGAACTTGTCCTGTCTGAAACACCGATCGATCACATGGCCCGCGCCATGCCTGATGCGACGCCGGTTGCCGTACGCTCACAGCTCGCGCGCTTCGGACTTGATGTTAATCGTGCTGAAACCCGTGTTTCAGAATTGTCCGGTGGGGAAAAAGCACGCCTTCTTCTTGCGCTCTCCACTCGTGACGCCCCGCATCTTCTCATCCTCGATGAGCCAACCAACCATCTTGATCTTGACGCACGCGATGCCCTGATCCGTGCCCTTTCCGAATTTGAGGGCGCGGTAATCCTCATCAGCCATGACAGCCATCTGGTGGAATCCGTGGCGGATCGGTTCTGGCTGGTTGAAGACGGGACCATTGCGCCGTTTGACGGCGACATGGCGGAATACAAGGCATGGCTGGTCGAACGTGCTCGCAAGGCCAGAGCGGAAAATACGGAGCGGAACAGAAACGCCAATCGCCCGGCCTCACAGGAAACGTCTCAGGCGACAGCTCCCCAGAAGAAAATTGACCGCAAGGAGCTCACACGAGCGCTGGCCCCGCTCCGCCGAAAAATTCGTGATGCTGAAGCGAAGCTGGCTCAGATCAATCGGGAAAAAGAGAAAATTGAGACCAAGCTTGCCGATCCGGAGCTCTATCAGTCAGGGAATCCCGGCGAAATCGCGTCGCTGAATGCTCATCTTTCTGCTCTGAATGCGACACAGGAGAAGACGGAAGAGCTCTGGCTCGAAGCACAGGCGGAACTTGAAGACGCTTCAGCCTAACCAAAGCCGAACTTAACTGTAGCGTGTGTACTCTCACGGATGTCAGCACTCCGTGAGAGTATCGTTAGATCACCTCAGCCAATTGACCCGCCTTCCCGAAGTCCATAAGCCAACACCGGCCTACAGATTCAGGATGGACCGGCTGATGCCTATTTCGTTTTCCGACCCGAAGGACCGAGACGAGAAGGAACCGCGCGCGCGCGAACTTTCAAAAATTGCCAGCCTGTTACGGATCGCCCTGACTGTGACGCTGATCCTTCTGGCCGTCTGGCTGATGAAGGATGTGCTGGCTGTCGTTTTTGCCTCAGCACTGATGGCTGTCGTCCTGCATGGTCTCGCCCGGATCGTACGGCGCCATGTCTCGTTCATCCCCTATCAGGGCGCTGTTGCTCTCGTCACAGTGGTTATCCTGCTCGCACTTGCAGGCCTTGTCTGGAGCAGCGGCCCGGCGATCGGGGACCAGTTCATTCGCCTCAAACAGGCGCTTGTCCAGCAGTCCGGCGATCTGAAATCGCATCTTTCAGGGTCTACTCTGGGTCAACTTGTTCTGGATCATCTTCCAACCGCAGTTGGCGGAAATGATGCAACGTCTGGCAGCCTTGGTTCCCTCGGCTCCGGCCTTGCAGGGTCCGTGACTGGCATTCTCAGCAGCGCCTTTGGTGTGCTGGGCACACTGGCTGTCATTCTCATTGCAGGGCTGTACTTTGCCTTGTCGCCTGCAATTTACATTGACGGTTTTCTGCGCCTCGTTCCTTCCCAGCACCGCGCATCCGCACGTGAATTACTCATGGCTGCGGGCACGACACTCTGGGCGTGGACAGCAGGTCAGGCCCTCGACATGCTCGTCGTGGGCATTCTGTCCGGGATTGGCCTTTCTTTGATTGGCGTCCCTCTTGCGCTTGCACTCGGTGTGGTTGCTGGTATCTGCAACTTCATTCCCTATATCGGCGCCATCCTTGGTGCGGTCCCGGCCGTGCTCTTGGGCCTTTCCATGGGAAGCAAAGAAGCCCTGTTCGTGGCTATTCTTTACAGCGTGATCCAGTTCTTTGAAGGCAACGTTCTTGCACCACTCATCCAGCGGCGTGCAGTCCATATGCCACCCGCCGTTGCTATTCTGTCCCAGACGGTTTTCAGCACCATTCTTGGTATTCCGGGCCTGATCCTGGCATCTCCAATCACGGCAGCCCTGCTGGCTATGGGAGACAAGGCAACCGCCCCTCTCGATGACGAAGAACAGACCCGCCGCGACGTCGGCGAAATTTCCGAAGACGAAGCCCGGAAAGACTGAATATTTCGCTTACTCCTGACGTAACGTCATCTTTGCAGATGATGCGTCAGGAGGAAGATCAATGACTGCAAAGACCCTGACCATTGGCGAACTTGCCAAAGCCAGCGCAACAACACCCCGGACACTTCGACATTTCGAAGCTTGGGGCTCATCAAGCCATGCCGGGCTGCAAATGGCAGACGCGTTTACACGCTCCAGACAATCAGCACGCTGGCACGCATTTTTCTTTTAAAGCGCATGGGATACAGTCTCGCTGAGATCCGCTCCCTGGAACTGAAGCCGGTATCCCCAAAAGATATCATAGGGACCCAACTTTCCCTGCTGTCAGCACGCATGACAGTATTAGAAAGAACAATTTCCCAACTCCGCACCACCCATAATTTAATTTCTGGCCACCTCTCCGGTTCAGAGAGCCAAATTTACGATGGTCCGATGGATCTGGTGGCATTTTGCCTTCTGCTGCGAGAAGGAGAAGCCATTCTACAACGGGAAAACCTTCAGCCCGTTTTTGAAAAATACTTTACTGTGGAAGAACAGATGGCGTGGCAGACGCAAATGGATCGTCACTTCCCAACTGAAGACAGAACATCCTATCAGGTTCTCTGGGAACGACTTATCGTGCGCTGTGAAGATGCTCTTGCCCGCTCGGTATCCCCATCTGCCCCAGAAGCTCAAAGCCTCGCAAAGGATTGGCTGGAGCTTCAAAAGCCTTTGCAAAAGGCCGTGGGCCCGGAACTCTGGCGCAAGACGGGGACAATGTACGAAGACATGCAGGACTGGCAGACACCTGAACGACAGGCGCCCTTCAGTCCTGAAGTGTTCAGCTTTATCCGTGAGGCTGCAATTCTGCGGGCTGGAGCGCCGTGAGAGACGCGTCTTCAAAGGCGTTCATGCGGTAGGGGCCATTGTCCTCAAGCTGCACGCCGACGATGTCCGCTTGATGTTTATGCTTCCAGATGGAAATGATGACCGGATGATTGTCCGCGTTGTTCATGCGCAGGATGACCTGCCCCTTCGCGGGCGGCTGCTCCCCGCTGGGGCCCCAGGCCGTTGTGTGCGACTGAAGCCACAGATTAATGTCCTGAACTTCAGTTGCACTCAGATCCCGGCTGACAGGAGCGACTATCTTGCCTTCAGTCACCGGCGGGAATTTCCATGCGTGGATCAGTGGCCACGCCACGAACCAGACGATACCCACTGGAATGAAAACCAGTGCACAAAAAGCCAGTAACAGCTTCTGCTCGCGCCTCATAAGGTGTCTCCTGCCCAGCTTTTCAGGGCTTCCGTGATACGATCCACTTCTTCACTCGTCAGCTCTGGCTGAATAGGAAGTGCGAGAATACGTGTTCCGAGATCTTCCGAAACAGGAAGAGCCGCACCGTCATGATGCTCGCTATACGCGGGCTGATGATGGAGAGGTTTCGGGTAGTACACTGCCGTCGGCACCCCCGCGGCCTTCAGGTGCGCCTGAAGGGAATCCCGTTTCGCTGCATCTGGCAACAACACGCTGTAAATCGCCCAGGCACTTTCGCTGTCAGGCACGCGCACCGGCTCTTGAATACCTTGCGGCATGGCACGGTCATATGCACAGGCAATGGCTTCACGCTTGATCAGCTCATCTCCAAAAGCATCCAGTTTCGCCAGAAGAACAGCCGCCTGAATCGTGTCCAGCCGACCGTTGATGCCAATCCGCTCCACTTCGTATCGTGTCTTGCCCTCACCGTGCGTTCGCAGGGAACGATAGAGGATGGCCAGGTCCTCATCATCCGTCAGAATAGCGCCGCCGTCTCCGTAGCCGCCGAGAGGTTTGGACGGGAAAAACGATAGCGTTGTAGCACGCGCCTCGTGCCCCAAACGGCGTCCGTGATAGGAGGCACCGAAAGACTGCGCGCAGTCCGCAATGAGCGTCAGATCTTCCTGGTCCGCAAAAATTTTCAGTTCATCCCAAGGCGCAGGCTGCCCGAAAAGATCCACCCCGATCAGAGCTCGCGGCTCCAGTTCCCCAGCCTTCCGCACAGCCGTCAGCCGCTCCGCGAGAGACGTCAGACTGATCTGGAACGTATCTGGTTCCACATCAACGAAAACGGGCGTTGCGCCCAAAAGGAGAACAACTTCAGCCGTCGCCGTATAGGTGAAGGCCGGCAGAAAGACTGCGTCGCCCGGTCCGATCTCTTCTGCCATCAGAACCATCAGGAGTGCATCGGTGCCCGATGAGACGCCAACAGCATATTTCGCGCCCCCGAACTCGGCCAGCCGCTGCTCAAGTTCCTCGACCTCAGGGCCCATGACAAAGCGACAATGCTCAAACACTGCGTCAACACGGCTCTTGATCGCGTCTTTCAAACGAGCCTGCTGTTTGGGCAGATCCAGGAAGGCTATCGGGGTAATCATGCAGTGACCTCCGCATCAGGCTGTGAAAGCGCGACCGCAGACGGCGCCTTTCCATCCCGGTTATGGTTGAATTCCGGCACCAGCCGGTGAAATATTTCCATGACAGCTGAAAGATCTTCGCGGTGGCACGCCGCTTCCAGCGCATTCATGGCATCAGTCGCGATATTGAAATCCACTGTCCGGGGAGACGCCATTCTCAGACCTGGCGCATCTGTCGGCACTGGGGCTTCCCGTCCATGAAACAGCTCTTCAAAAAGCTTCTCGCCAGGGCGCAGTCCCGTAATCTGGATTTCCACGTCTGTTTCTGGTTTGAGGCCAGCCAGACGGATCATCTGACAGGCAAGATCCATGATCCTGACCGGATCGCCCATATCCAGAACGAAAATGCCGCCCTGCCGGAGACGCTGATCCGTTGTATCTTCCCCGGAAGCATCCTGAGTGCCACGGACGGCAGCCTGAAGCACCAGACCCACGGCTTCAGGGATCGTCATGAAGTAACGGGTCATGTCCGGGTGGGTTACGGTCAGCGGGCCGCCATGTTCAAGCTGGCGGCGAAACAGGGGGACGACAGACCCTGTAGACCCCAGGACATTCCCAAAACGCACGGTCACACACCGCAAACCGCCTTTACCAGCACGCGCACGCATATCGAGCGCCTGTCCATAGACCTCAGCGCAGCGCTTGCTGGCCCCCATGAGGCTGGAAGGGTTAACGGCCTTATCCGTCGAAATCATCACCATCGCCTGCGCACCTGAACGCTCGGCCTCGTCCAGAACAATGCGGGTGCCCACGACGTTGGTCAGAACACCCTCGATCGGATTTGATTCCACAATCGGTACATGCTTGAGCGCAGCGGCATGGAAAATCAGTGCTGGACGATATTCCATGAAAATTTCGGAGATTCTCCCGCGATCGCGCACATCAGCAATAATCTGATGCCGCTGAACCGCAGGATATCGCTCTGAAAGATCCAGGTTGATCTGCCACAGCGCATACTCGCTGTTTTCAATCAGAAGAATGGCAGCCGGCCTGAACGAGGCAATCTGTCGCGCCAGTTCAGATCCAATGCTGCCGCCAGCCCCCGTTACAGCGATGACCTGACCAGCGATCAGGCGGCTCATCCCTTCGCTATTCAACGCTACCGGAGGTCTATTCAACAGATCTTCAATGGCGACGGGACGAAGCTCAACACTGTCTGCGGGCTTCAGATCAGTCAGAGAGGGCGTTCTCTGAACATCAACACCATACTCACGTGCGACTTCAAGGATACGGGACAACGGAGCGCCCCGCAGTTCGGACGTGGTGATAACCAACGTATCCGGCAGACGCCCCGAGGCTGACATCTGCTTCAGAATTTCAGGCGTTTCATCAATCGTTCCAAGAATGGGACAACTGTGAATGCGTCGCCCTGCCTGCTGCGTTCCCCCCGTCAGAAGCCCGACAACGCGACGTCCGGCCTGATGATCGCGCTCCATTGCGCGAATGAAAAGATCCGCTTCGTGATCAGCGCCGAGTAACAGCACGCGCTCACGTTCAGCGACCATAAGGCGACGGCGCGCTGTCAGCCGCCAAAACATGCGTAGAGCACCCAGACATGTCAGGAGGACCAGCGCATGAATGACCGGGAATGTCGTGCTTGGAAGCGGGTAGCCAGCCAGGTGCAGCAAAGTTGAAAACAGCGTGGCACTGACAACTGACGCGCAGGCAATATTAAAGAGATCGGAAAGCCCCGAAAACCGCCAGTATTGCTGTGCCATACGAAAAGGCAGCCCGCTGACGAGGAGCGTAATCCCCCCGCCCGCCACAAACCATAGCGGATGAAGCAGTCCTCCATGAGGGTCAGCCAGCCAACGTGCCACAGGGGCTGCCGCTGCGGACACGACTCCATCCAGAAGAACATTGAGAGCGATGCGTCTCGCCTGTGCGGTCGTGCGACCTGTACGGCTGATAGCGCTAGACGGGGCCGGAAACTGAGGGCCAGAAGATGGTGTGACTTTCACGTCTCCCTTATAACGCCAAAACCACTGTTCCCATAAAGTCCGTCCATGCCCTTTTCTTTGTCGTCCTTTCTCTCCGGTCTTACCCTGCTGGACTTGTGTGCCGCAGTCCTGTGCACGGTCCTGGTCGTCCTGATGATTCAGGCCGGAATTATGGACACTCCCGTGCACCGCAGCTCCCATACGCGGCCAACACCCAAAGGCGGAGGCATCGGCATTATCGGAGCTTTTCTGCTCTGCGCGTTACCAAGCCTGTTTCTCAAAGAGCAGCCCATTCTAAATCCGTCCGTCATTGGGATGCTGGCCGGCGTTATTCTACTCGCTGCCGTTTCCTGGCTGGACGATCTGTATTCTTTCAGGGCGCGTTACAAACTTGGTGCACAATTCATAGCCACCTTTTTGGCCGCGGTTGGAACGGGCGCATCTCTGCCAATGATGGGGATTTTCATACTGGGGGCCGTGTTCATCACCAATGCCCTCAACTTTATCGACGGGATTAACGGGTTAGCCTCAGGCACGATGATGATCGCCGCGGCCCTTCTGGCGTCAGCAGGGATCCAGCCCGTTATTTTCGTGCTGTTCGCGGTGTGCCTTGCAGCATTTCTGCCATGGAATTTTCCTAAGGCCCGCATCTTCATGGGGGATGTTGGCAGTCAGGCAGGAGCGCTTGTCATCGCCTGGGGGGCCATGCAGCCTTCCCATACTTCGGCGCAAATCGTACTCGCAGTGCTTTCAGGCGTGCTGTGGGATGTCCTCTTTACGCTGGCTCGCCGCGCCCGCGCAGGCGATCGACTGGCCGAGGCTCACCGTGGGCATCTTTATCAACTCGCGATCCGCTCAGGACTGCCAATGCCGCTTGTAACGACTGTCTATTGGGGATTTGCACTGTGGGGTGCTGCGGCCTGTCTGGCCAATGAGTGGCTCGTAACTGCTCTGCTCATTCTTCTGCCTCAGCTTTGCTGGACAGGATATATCTGCACGCGAGCCAGAGCCCGCGTGCAGGATCGTTGGTAATCAGCCAGCGCGACGTGGGCTGATACGCTCGACAGAAGCAGCTGCGCGCTCTGCACGAACCGGACGGGTACCAGAAGCTTCAGCCATGACAGCGCGCATCTCACGCAGGAAGGAAGAACCCTTCAGCGTGCGCTGCACGAGGACGGAACGACGGTCCAGCGGATCAACCTTACGGCGTGCCAGATCCAGCTCACCCAGACGGTCCAGAGCGCGTGTAATAGCAGGCTTGGACACCTTGAGCTCCGAAGCCAGGCCACGAACGGTGTGTGCACCGTCACGCAGGTAGCAGGTCAGGAACACAGCAAGCTGGCGGGCAGACAGATCAGGACCATCACGGCGCACCATGGAGACGACGGTGTCGCACAGAAGGTGAAGCATCTGGTCGTTGTTAGCCTGAGGCATTTCTCTCTCCTTAACGGTCTGCCCTGCCTGTTACCCGATCGAGTAACAGGAAAAAGAACATTCGAGCCTTGCCGGCCCGAGGGGTTTCATCTGTGGCTCACCCCATCATGGGATTGAGCGTTGGTCTTCTACATCTGGTGTTTTGAAACGCATCCGCAAGTATGCGGGTTTCAAAACGATTTATGCTGCGGCTAGCAGCTTTCGAACATGGAAGGCCGTATGCCCTATCAGAAGCAGATTTACACCCCATAGTTTTAAGACAATCATATTACGGTTCGTTAAGGATCACCTTCCCGTCAGGTTCTTCACTTCACGAAGACCTGCGAATGTTTGTTATCATTTTAAGAAGCGCACGAAGTGCCAGCGTCTCGCCGCCCTCTGGCCGCCCCGGAGAATTGGCGTCATTCCACGCGTAAGTGTCTATATGCAGCCAGTTTTGTCCGGCAGGAACGAAGCGCTGAAGGTACAAAGCAGCTGTAATAGCGCCCGCCATAGGCTTGGATGTAATATTTCCGACGTCGGCTATTTTACTATCAAGCCATGCGTCATAGCCATGCCAGAGTGGCAATCTCCACAAAGCATCTGCAGTATCTGAGCCCGATTCGAGCAGTAATTGAGCCAGTTCATCACTGTTACTGAACACCGCCGGAAGGTCTGGGCCGAGAGCTACGCGCGCAGCGCCGGTCAGGGTTGCAGCATCCACAATGTAATCTGGGGCAGATTCAGCGGCTTCCGTTATCAAATCGCACAACACCAAACGCCCCTCTGCATCCGTGTTGCCAATCTCTACCGTTTTTCCGCTTCGCGTCCGCAGAACATCGCCGGGGCGCATGGCATGGCCAGACACACTGTTCTCAACACATCCAAGACGCAGTTCCAGATCAACATCCAGTTGCAGATCAATCGCCGCGCACATCACAGCCAGAAGCAGGGCTGCGCCGCCCATGTCTTTTTTCATTCGCAGCATGCCTGCTGCGGGCTTCAGGTCGTATCCCCCCGTATCGAAGCACACGCCCTTCCCAACAAGAGACAGACGCGGCGCGCCTTCACGGGCTTTCCAGCGGGCCACAACAACAGCAGGCTTGCGCTCAGACCCCTCACCCACCTCTGCCAAACAGGGATACGCGACCTTCAGGTCATCGCCCTCAACAATGCGAACGTCTGCACCACGATTTTCCAAAGCCCGATAAGCCGACAGCGCCAGATCTTTCGGGCCAAGCAGATTGGCGGGCGTATTGATCAGATCCCTGCCAAACCAGTTTGCTTTCGCATAGGCAATAACGGTAGCAGCGTCGTCCGGCACAACCAATCGCGTGGTAAATGACCGAACGACCCCGACACGATATTGATATGTTCCCATGGCGAACCCGAGAAGAGCTGTCTCCTGAACGGCGCTTTCCATCCCGTGCGGCAGAAGACTCCAGTCACCCTCCGGAAGGATCGTTCCCAGCACGCCAAAGGCTGTCGGGTCATTCAGGCGCCCCTCATCGACACAAAGCAGAGCCGCTCCCGCCCCACCGTCACCGGGCAGAAGCGTGAAAGCGCCATCTTTTGCTTTGAACCCCTGCGCCGTTAGAAAAGATGCGTGCTCACCCAGGAGACCGGCAATTGTCTTGTCATCCTGTACCTTCACCAGATGCACAACGCGGGGTGTTGGAGCCTCGCTGGCGGAAACAAAAGGGAGCTGGATGTGAGAACTCATGAACCTCTTTCCTTAAAAGATCGAACCTTTTGGCTCGAACGCTTGCTTTTGTTCCGCAGGCACCCGACCATTCACACATGAAGGGTGCACACCGCGGTAACCATTCCGCTCATCATATCATGCCAGCAAGCGTCCGTGCGGCACTTGGCCCAACCAATACGGGCAAGACGCACTATGCTCTGACTCGCATGATGGCTCATTCCTCCGGCATCATCGGTTTTCCGTTGCGCCTTCTTGCGCGCGAAAACTACGAGCGCCTGGTCGCGGCCAAAGGGGAGCGTTCCGTCGCCCTTATAACAGGTGAGGAAAAAATTGTTCCTCCAGGCGCGCGATGGTTTTCCTGCACGGTCGAGGCCATGCCACTGGACCGGAAAGCCGAATTCGTGGCTGTCGATGAAATCCAGCTCGCGTCTGACCCGGACCGTGGACACATCTTTACGGATCGTCTCCTCCACGCCCGGGGAACCGTAGAGACACTCTTCCTGGGTGCGGAAACAATTCGTCCGCTCCTGCAAAAGCTGGTGCCCGGAATCGAAATCGACACACGCACACGCCTGTCGAGTCTCGTGAGCACCGGACCGACGAAGCTTTCTCGCCTTCCGCCCCGATCGGCCATCGTCGCTTTCTCGATGTCAGAAGTTTACGCTCTGGCCGAAGTCATACGACGCCGAAGAGGTGGTTGTGCCGTCATCATGGGGCAACTCAGCCCCCGGACGCGAAACGCCCAGATCGAGCTCTACCAGAACCGGGAAGTTGATTATCTGGTGGCCACCGATGCCATCGGGATGGGGTTGAACATGGATGTTGACCATGTGGCGCTTGCCCAGCTTTCCAAATTTGACGGCACAACACCCCGCCCGCTCTTCCCACAGGAAATAGCGCAGATTGCCGGCCGTGCGGGGCGTGGCATGAAGGATGGTACATTTGGCACTACGGCTGATTGCCCGCCCATGTCTGCCGCAACCATAGATGCCGTAGAACAGCACCGCTTCGATCCGATCCAACGGCTATACTGGCGCAATCACGCACTGGATTTCAGCAATCCCCGGGCTCTTCTCGCCAGCCTTACGGTCGCGCCGCCCTTCCGCGGGCTGATGGCGGGCCGTGTTGCGTCTGACGTTGTGACCCTTGAGTCCCTGATCCTGGACCCGGAAATTCGGGAGGTCGCCAAAGGAAAACGTGCGACGTCTCTTCTCTGGGAAGTTTGCCAGATCCCTGATTTCCGCAAACTTGGCGATGACAGCCATACACGGCTCTGCGCACGCCTGTTCCTGCATATCCTCAAAGATGGCGCTGTTCCGGCAAACTGGATGGAAGGACACATCAAGGGTTTTGCGCGCACCGAAGGCGACATTGATACCCTGATGCATCGCCTGACGGGCGTACGGGTCTGCTCTTATGTGGCCGCCAGAACAGAATGGAGCCGTCACTCATCCGTCTGGCAACAACGTGCCCGGGAAGTGGAAGACCTGCTTTCAGACGCACTGCATGAGCGCCTGACGTCCCGCTTTGTGGACAGACGCGCCACATCCCTGCTTCGTCGACTGGATGCTGAGACAGACCGTAACCTCCTGTCTGCCGTCACCGCAGACGGAGAGGTCATTGTCGAAGGCCATAGCATTGGCAAGATCCGTGGCTTTTCGCTCCAAACCGACACCACAAACGGGCCTGATCATCAGATCGTTCTCAAAGCCGGACGCAAAGCGCTCCTGCAGGAAATTCCACGTCGGGTCCGTCTTTTTCAGGAGACGCCAGATAGTGCTCTGTCCCTTGAAACAGAAACCGGCATTCTATCTTGGGACAACATTCCCCTTGGCCGATTGACGGTAGGAAAAACATTTCTGCAGCCAGCCGTCAGATTGTTTTCCGCTGAGTTCACTGACACCAATCAGCGAATTCAGGTTGAGCAGCGCCTTCTCCGTTATGTGGACAGCACGCTTCAACGGGATCTCTCCGTTCTCTACAAAGCGCAAAGCGCCGTAACGGATCAGCCTCAACTCAGAGGCATTCTTCATCGATTGCATGAAGATGGCGGTATCTCCCCTGTTCTGCCGTCAGATCAGTCCCTCCCGCCTCCAGCTCAACGGGCCTTGCGGAAGCTCGGCGTGGAAGTGGGTCGTTTTGCCGTTTTCTGTCCCGCCCTTCTGCGCCCACGAGCATCGGCCCTTCTGACACTTCTCACACAACTTCGCCTTGGCCTTCCCCTGATGCCTCCGCCAGCGGGTCGTGTCTCGTTGCCATGGCATATGGTGGAAGGCGTTCCAGGCTGGCTGCATGCGGCCAAGACAGGGGTTAGACTCGATATCGCCGAACGTATTGTGAAAGAGCTGGAGCAGTTGACCCGCAAGCTGGATCATCCTGCTCCCGTCGGTCTCGCCTCACGTCTTGGGCTCAAAGCCGATCTTCTTCCTGAGGTTCTTGGTGCCCTTGGCGTTGCCCACAAACCACAGTGCTCTCCCAGCCAAACGCATGCTGGGCCACCTGCCCCACTGATGCTCCTGGCTGACCGCCGCAATCGAGCAACACGCAGAAAGGCCAGACCGTCAGGAGCGGCCAGCAACGCAAGACGCCCCATTGTCCGACCAGACAGCCCTTTCGCCGCCCTGGCCATTCTGAGAGATCGTGCTGCCCCATGAGTGATGCCTATCAACGCCTGGATCAGTGGCTTTATTATGCCCGCGTCGCCAAGACACGCCCGCTCTGTGCAACCATTGTCAGCAAAGGGCGCATCCGGGTAAACAGACAGCCCACAAGCAAGCCGCATGCCAAACTCAGGGTGGGTGATGTGGTGACCCTGCCGCCTCTCAGCCCCGGTGAAGACGTGCGTGTCTGGCGCGTTCTGGACCTTGGGGAGCGTAGGGGCCCCGCGAAAGAAGCATCCCAGCTATACGAGATCGTGAGAGAAGAGCCTAAGAAGCTTGCTTCCTAGGCCAATCCTTCGCATATCATCCCGCACAATATGAAATTGGGCCGCACAGCCGGGCCCGAATGAGGATCGGAGACACCAATGAGCTATGTGGTCACGGAAAACTGCATCAAGTGCAAGTTCATGGACTGCGTGGAAGTTTGCCCCGTAGACTGCTTCTATGCCGGAGAAAATTTCCTCGTCATTAATCCGGACGAATGCATCGACTGCGGCGTTTGCGAACCTGAGTGCCCGGCAGAAGCCATCTTCCCGGATAGCGACAACCGTGCAGCTCCATGGATCGAGATCAACTCCCGTCTCGCCGCCCAGTGGCCGAACATTACCCGCAAGGGCGAACAGCCAGCTGACGCGGAAGAGTGGAAAGATCAGCCGGGCAAGGCAGCCATGCTGTCCGAGGCTCCCCACAAGGACTGAGACGCCTCACCCACCAAGACACTATCAAGCCCGGCCATTGTGCCGGGCTTTTTTATTGCGCCTGCCACACCCTGCTCAGTTGGAGACTGCGAGGGCATAAAGGCAAACGCCTGAACGCCGATCAGGAAAGCAGACATAAAAAAAGGCTGACAGGATCTCTCCTGCCAGCCTTTCCTGCCGTGATCCCAAAAGAGATCTTAGCGGGACATCATGTTGATGGCCGTGTCATGCATGATGAACAGCGTGCCGCCAATAATGACGATGACTGATACTGCTGCAAAGATGAAGCACATCAGGTTCCAGCTCTGCTCGTTGCTGGTGTTCATATGAAGGAAGAACACCAGGTGGACCACGATCTGAACGACCGCAAGAACACCGAGAGCTGCAAGTGCCATCCCCGGGGCCAGTGCGTGTGTCATGACTGCTGCGAAAGACGCAACAGTCAGGACGACCGCAAGAACGAACCCGATGATGTAAGACTGATAGGAGCCGTGGCTACCATCGTGGGTTGTATGTGCCTGGGCCATTACATCACACCTGCGAGATAGACGAAGGAGAAAACACAGATCCAGACGATGTCCAGAAAGTGCCAGAACAGGCTGAGGCAAGTCAGCTTGTCCATCATCCGCGGAGACAGATCCTGCGGGCCCATCATCTGGACCATCAGAACTGCCATCCAGATCAGACCGCAGGTGACGTGAAGACCGTGCGTACCAACCAGCGTGAAGAACGCGGAGAGGAATGCAGAACGGTCAGGACCATTTCCTTCTGCGATCATGTGAGTGAACTCAGTCACCTCAAGACCAACGAAGGAGAGACCCAGAACGAACGTCACGGCGAGCCACAGAAGAACCATCCCCTTGTTCTTTGCCAGCGCACTGAGCGAGGCAAAGCCGTAGGTGATGGACGAGAACAGCAGGATAGCCGTCTCGATGCCGACATTCGTCAGATCGAACAGTTCTTTCCCCGAAGGGCCTCCGGCGTACTGGTTCCGGAGGACTGCGAAAGCAGCAAAGATCGACCCGAAGAGAATGCAGTCGGTCATCAGGTAGAGCCAGAAACCGAAGACGTTCGGGCTCTCGTGGTGATGCTCGTGATCGTGACCGTCAGCGTGTGCCAGAGGCGACATGGTTGCTTCGTGAGCCATTAGCTATGCCCCCCTTACTCTGCTGCCTGAGCAGCGGCGATACGACGGGAATAGACTTCCTCGTTGTGCTCGATTTCGCTGACAGGGACGTAGTAGTCGATATCACGGTTTGCACTGCGCATGATCATGGTGGCAGCGATACCGATCAGACCAAGACCAGCCATCCACCAGATGTACCAGATTGCACCGAAGCCCAGGATGAAGGCGAACGCACCGATGAAGGCACCAGCAGCGGTGTTCTTCGGCATGTGGATCGGAGCAAGCGGCTTGTTGTGTGCACGACGGCCAAGCTGCTTCTCGGTGTGGAACGTGTCCAGACCGTGAATGTCCGGGATCACTGCGAAGTTATAAGCCGGCGGCGGAGAAGAAATGGACCACTCCAGCGTACGGCCACCCCACGGATCGCCCGTCAGGTCGAGGTTTTCCGGCAGGTTACGGTCACGGATGGAGACGTAAAGCTGCGTGAGCTGGCAGACGATACCCAGAGCGATAACAACCGCACCAGCTTCTGCAATCAGCAGCCACGGACGCCAGTCCGGATTGTCGTAGTGGTTCATACGACGCGTCATGCCTTCGAGACCGAGGACATACAGCGGAACGAAGGCAAGATAGAAGCCAACGAACCAGCACCAGAACGCGCGCTTGCCCCAGGCTTCGTTCAGCTTGAAGCCGAAAGCCTTCGGGAACCAGAAGCCCATACCTGCAATGTAACCGAAGTACACGCCGCCGATGATGACGTTGTGGAAGTGGGCAATGAGGAACAGGGAGTTGTGAAGGATCCAGTCAGCGGCCGGCATAGCCATCATGACGCCCGTCATGCCACCGATGGAGAAGGTGATCATGAAGCCGATCGTCCAGTACATCGGAGCCGTGAATTCAACACGTCCCTTATACATGGTGAACAGCCAGTTGAAGATCTTCACGCCAGTCGGGACTGCGATAACCATCGTCATGATACCGAAGAAGGTATTGACGTTGGCGCCTGCGCCCATGGTGAAGAAGTGATGCACCCACACGACGAACGACAGCACCATGATGGAGCACGTAGCGTAAACCATCGTGTTGTAGCCGAAGAGCGGCTTGCGGGAGAACGTTGAGGTAACTTCAGAGAAAACACCGAAGGCCGGGATGACCAGGATGTAAACTTCCGGATGGCCCCAGGTCCAGATCATGCTCAGATACAGCATGACGTTGCCGCCGGCATCGTTCGTGAAGAAGTGCATGCCGAGGTAACGGTCGAGGCTGAGCAGTGCCAGCGTAACCGTCAGAACCGGGAAGGACACCATGATCAGCACGGTCGTGCAGAACGCTGTCCAGGTGAAGACCGGCATCTGCATCCAGCCCATGCCAGGAGCACGCATCTTAACGATGGTCGTGAAGAAGTTCACGCCCGTCAGAAGCGTTCCGACACCGGAAATCTGAACGGCCCAGATGTAGTAGTCAACGCCGACGCCCGGGCTGAACTGCATCTCGGACAGAGGCGGGTAAACCAGCCAACCGCACTGAGCAAACTCACCGATGAACAGTGAAAGGTTGATCAGAAGGGCGCCGACCAGCGTCATATAGAAGCTGAGCGAGTTCAGGAACGGGAACGCAACGTCGCGCGCACCGATCTGGAGAGGCACCACCAGGTTGAGCAGCCCCGTCATGAACGCCATGGCCATGAAGAAAATCATGATCGTGCCGTGAGCGGAGAAGATCTGGTCGTAGTGGTGTGGCGGAAGGTAACCAGGGTTACCGGCATAGGCCAGCGCGAGCTGGGTACGCATCATGATGGCGTCCGCGAAACCGCGGAACAGCATTACAATTGCCAGGATGATATACATCACGGCAAGGCGCTTATGGTCGACTGTCGTCAGCCATTCACGCCACAGGTAACCCCACTTACCGAAGTAAGTAACGGCACCCAGCACGGCAAGGCCGATGACAGCCACACCCAGGAATGTGCCGACAAGGATCGGCACATCGAAAGGTATGGCTGAAAGGGAGAGTTTTCCGAGCATCTGTCGGTTATTCCTTCATGCCAGTGTCGGACGGTGCAGCGCTGGAAGCGGACTGCATATGCATGACCTTGCCCGTCGTCTTCTCAACCATCATGCCATTATTGTACTTGGCGACGATGCCGTCGAAGAGATCCGGCTGGACATGCGCGAAGTACTGAACCGGCGCAGCTTCCTGCGGGGCGGAATACTTCGGATATGTCGTGTCATCGAGGTTTTCGCTGCCGCTCTTCACCTTCTCGACCCAGGCGCTGAATTCTTCAGGTGCCATCGCGAGGGTGCGGAACTTCATGTCAGAGAAACCGCGACCACTGAACTGGGAAGCTTCACCCAGATAATCACCGGACTCAGTTGCAAGAAGATGCAGCTGCGTCTGCTGGCCTGGCATGGAGTAGATCATCGATCCCAGACGCGGGATGAAGAAAGACGTCATGACGGTGTCAGAGGTGATCTGGAAGTTCAGCGGCGTGTTCGTCGGGACATCCAGCTGGTTGATCGTTGCGATCCCCAGATCCGGATAGATGAACAGCCATTTCCAGTCGAGGGAGACCACCTGCACGTTCAGCGGCTTGACGTTGTCAGCCGTCTGAATCGGGCGATACGGGTCGTAAGCGTGAGTGCTGTACCAGCTGATCGCACCGAGAGCGATAATGATCAGGGAAGGTACGCCCCAGATAACATACTCAATCTTCGTTGAGTGATCCCAGGTCGGCAGATACTCGGCCTGGGTGTTGGAAGCGCGATACTTCCAAGCAAAGTAAAGCGTTGCGATACAGGTCGGAACCACAACAAACATCATGATGACAAATTCTGCCACCATGACATCGCGGTTCATTTCTGCGATCGGACCGCGCGGCTGAAGCAGATCAACCGTGCAACCCGATAGCATCAGCGCCGGCAACGCTGGGAGATATCGCCAGAGTTTTTTCATCGGTCCTGCTTTCATCATCCGTTCCGGCATGGAGTATTCGCCGGGAAACGGTTTGACACGATAAGGGCCGCATCAGAGCTGCCGAACGCTGCCATAGTCTGCTGCCTTTCTCGTTCGTATCCTGACGTCAGGAACCGGATCAAAGATCCGACCCTGAAATTCATTCAGCATGGGACACGACTGTCCCGGTTCCTCAGGTTTTTTCTGCCTGAATCGCCCGGAAGACAAGGCTTATCACGGATTTCGTGAGGGATGGGGCAGCCCCCTGTCAAACCTACAAATGGCTGTTTTTCGCCACATTTGATTTCATTATAAATTACATTAAACGATAAAGTTACAACTTTTTAATGTAAACCTTTCCGAATGAGACGGAAATAATTCAAGACCTTTTTAGTCCGTAAACAAGAAAGGGAGCGACATTGACTGTCGCTCCCTCTGGAAACTTTCGAGTAACGTGAATGTACTGTCAGTCGCTATTACTGGAGCGAACGCCTGTGAACTGAATAAGAAACTGAAAGAGGTTCACGAAATTGAGATACATCGACAGCGCATCGTAAATGCTTAGTCTGGCAATATCATCCGAAGACGCGAACGACATATATTGCTGGTAGTTAATCTTGATACGCTGGGTATCGTAAGCCGCGAGACCTGTAAAAAGAGCAACCCCGATTAGAGAAACAAGCATTGCCAGTGGTGCACTGTGCAGGAAGATGTTCACAACCATCGCAATCATGAGGCCAATCAGGCCCATGAAGAGAAAGGAACCGAGTCGAAGAAGGTTAGCTCCGGTGGTGTATCCCCACAGAGCCATACCGCCGAACATCGCCGCACTGATGAAGAAGGTCCGCGCTATGGAAACACCCGTATAGCTCAGCAGTAGGCTGGCCATGCTGGCTCCCATCGTCGCACTGAAGAGCAGGAAGATCGCCTGCACCGCAGGGCGCGACAGCCGGTTGATCCCGAAGGACAGGACCATCACAAACGCCAGTGGCGCGAAGATCATGATGCCGCCCAGGAAAGTAGGCCGCAGCACAAAGGCGCCTGTTGAGGTTTCTGCGATGTGGAAGAACAGCGCGCGCAGAGAGGTTTCCGCCACGCCATAAGCAACGAGCCCCGTAACAACGAGGCCAATCGCCATCCAGTTGAAGACGCGGCACATATAGGCGCGAAGACCGGCATCAAGACTGCCTGCGCCCGCCTGAGTGCCGGCCCTGCCGAAGTTGGAATTAAAAGCCATGACACCTTTTCCAGTAAAAGGCCCTTTTAAAAAGGGCGCTTGACGAACCTTGGAAGCTCGCCCGTACTTTCCCTGAATGTGGGGCTTTTCACTGTACGGTCAAGAAGACCCTTCATATCTGTGTTTCATTTCCTCGGGAAACGAGCCTCTTGAGACTTTTTGTCGCACTCGACCTCTCCCCCTCCCAGCGCGAAGCGCTTGCTCTCCTCCGTGGAACGCTTCCTGGCGTGCAATGGGTGCCGTCGGAAAACTACCATCTTGCCTTGCGCTTTATCGGCGAAATTACAGATCGGTACGTGATGGGAGAGATTGATCTCGCCCTCTCCCGCCTCTCCTGGACACCATTCGAGATATCGTTTTCAGGGGCTGGCCTGAGAGAAGGCACGACGGCTAACAGCCTGACGATTGGCATTGAACGATCTACTGCACTGGAGACGCTTCAGGCGCAGGTGGAAAAGACCCTCCGCAAGGCGGGATGCCCTCCTGCCAAGCGCCGCTTCCAGCCCAGTGTCACGCTAGGCCACCTCGCGACAAGCCAACGGGCCGATGCGGCTCGCTGGGTTCAGAGACATAATCTCTTCAGAAGTGAGCCAATGCCTGTCGAGCACGTTACGCTCTTTGAGAGCCTGCGTGGCTACGACCAGCACGTTTATGTCGCACAGGCCGAATATGCCTGGCACCCTGAAATGCCCCTTCTTCCTGAGGATGAATGATTTCCAGCCCAACGACACAAGATCGCCTCACAGCTCTGGTCCGCGAGGTTCGTGCGTGCAGGGTCTGTGAGGAGCACCTTCCACTTGGCGCACGCCCGCTGATCCATGTTTCAGCAACCTCCAGGCTTCTGATCGCGAGCCAGGCGCCTGGAACCAAAGCCCATTTCAGCAACACATCCTTCAAGGATCCGTCCGGAGTTCGCCTCAGAGAATGGCTCGGCCTCTCGGAAGAGGTATTTTACGATACTCGGCAAGTCGCAATTTTGCCGATGGGACTTTGTTATCCGGGGAGACTCCCTAAAGGAGGAGACTGCCCGCCGCGCCCGGAATGCGCACCAATCTGGAGGAAGCGGGTTTTGTCCCTGATGCCCGCTCTCCGCCTTACATTATTGGTTGGCAGTTATTCCCAGCATCACGTCTTGGGTCGCGGGTCAGTCACGGAGCGTGTCAGGAATTTTCGCCATTATCTGCCTGAGAATTATTTTCCACTGCCTCACCCATCATGGAGAACGGGTGTTTGGGAAAAAAGAGCGCCCTGGTTTCAGGAAGAAGTCATCCCTGCCCTTCGGGAACAGGTCCAGAAGATACTCAGTTCCGATTGAAATATCAGTGTCGAGCTAGACGTAAAGTATCAACAAGAACGCCCTGTACGCCTGAGATGAAAATCTGGATTCCGATAGCCAGAAGAATGAGCGCGGCCAAACGACTGACAATCCGCGCGCCAGTGACGCCAAGCATGGAAACGATCCGCTCCGCATAGGCATACGCGATGGCAACGACGATGCCCATGGCAGTCGCCGCTGCTGATACGCCCATATAATAATCCGGCGCTGGCATATGGGGCGGACATGAAGAACTCAGAGCAATTGCTACGGAGATGCTCCCCGGTCCCACGGTGAAAGGCATGGCCAGCGGAAAGAAAGCGCGTTCTTTGAGATCAGGCGCAGCAACAGTTCGACCACCCTGAAGAGCCTGTTTTTCTTTCCGGGCCTCGCTTGTCTCCGGCTGCTGCAACATGACCCACGCGCGCGAGGCCACAACAAGACCGCCGGTAATGCGCAGCGCATTCATGCTGATGCCAAAGAAACTCAGAATCCAGCTGCCAAACCAGATAGACACCAGGAGGATCGCCAGAGAATTCAGCGCGACAAGCCGCGCCAGTTCGATAACCTCTTTGCGTGTCCGCCCCTCTGTCGCCTGAGCGAAAATCAAAGACGCACCAAGGGGATTGATGATCGAAAACAGCGCTGGAAATGCAATCAGCCAACTGTTGACCGCATTACCCAGACTGGGTGGCAGGCTCATGACCCTGTTGTGCCTGAGGCGACGTCCGAACGACACGACGCCCGCTTTTTGCGAGCGCGCCGCTCTTCTCCCGTGAGGAATGCCCGGATCATACGATAGTCCTCGGAAAAACAGCAGATCGTCCCTGCCCGGCCTTCCAGACACACCGTCAGACCAAGATCGTTATAGACCGCCATCAGAGACTGGCCAACACGCACAAAAGCAAGTTTTCGGCCTTCCTGACGCGCAAGATCTCTCAACCGCCAGATGGCAGCAATGCAGTTCCGCTCGGCACCCGCCGGATCTCCGAGGCCAATAATGAACTGACCCGTCCGGAAAAAGGGAATAGCCGCTCGGCCTGCTTCATCATGCAGCAAACCACTGGGGCGACGCGGGCCCAGTTCCTGCAAAGCATGAGACAGGCTTCGATAATGGCTTTCGTTCTCTGCATTCCACGCTTCGAAGCGGATGCGCGTTCTGCGCATACCAACCCAAAGGGCGAACAGGCCGCAAAGCGCAGACAGGCCCAGAAACCACCGACCGACCGCTGTATGCGCATCATAAATCATGGAGCGCCACCAGATGGGGCCTAAATGCCGTTGCACAGCAACCCAGCCGACCCCAACAAGCCCCAGCGCCCATAAGGACATTGGCGCCAGCATCGCAGGCGTCAGGGGAGCCACAAGAAGATGGGCTCTGCGATAGTAGCAGTTCCGGAAAGGCGCGATCAGCAACATCACGAGCCCCAGCGCAACCGGAGCTTCCCAGGGTGCATGTCGCAACACAAGCAGGACGACTGATGCGCCCAGAACACCGAGAGAAACCTTCCATGCAAGCGCGACGCGCTGGGACAGCCCCATGGCCAGCCCAACAAGCGCAACACCCGACACGGTAAGGAACAGATCTGCAATCTGCGAAACTGCGGCGCCAAGAGAGGTGCGCAAAGGCGGCAGCTCAGCGACCAGCGCATAAAAAACGAGAAGAATTCCGGCTACAGCCTGAACGCTGGTTGCAATTGTGACCGAAAAATCCGCTTCGGACTCTCGTACAACCTGACTGGGGCGAATACGCCGCGGCGCCTGCCCTGCGGACACAAGCGCCTGCTCTCCCCGCAGAAACAGTTCGTGCCCTGCGAACATCAGACCCGCCATAACCAGCGGAATAATGTAATAGAAGAGGCGGAAAACAAGGATTGCGCCCATGATTTCCGGAACCGGAAGATACGGCCGCAATGCCAGAAGCATGGCACTGTCAAAAACGCCCAGCCCACCCGGAACGCTCGCCACCAGACCTGCCGTGTAAGACGCGATATAAATGGCAAGGAATGTCCCGAAGCCAAAATGGGCTTCCGGAGGCAACGGCGGCAACACGCTGTACGCAATCAAAGCCGTTGCAGCCATATCAGCCGCACTAACTGCAATCTGTGCGATCGCTATACCCGTGCTGGGAATTTCAATCTCGTAACGCCAGATTTTTACGTGCCGGCGGATGCGAGAAAAGACGACATAAGCAGCCAGAATACCCCAGCAGCCAAGACCAGCCAGCCGTAGCAGAAAAGCGGGCAGATGGGAGAGAACCGGAATAGCGTGGGGCTCAATGGTCAGAATACTTCCTACCAGAGCCAGCGTTCCCAAAAGATAGGTTGCTGAGCAAAAGGCAATGATCTGTGCAATATCCGCAGGGGCGACACCCCAGCTCCGATAAAGCCTGAACCGCACTGCGGCACCCGAAATCGCGGCACACCCAAGATTATGCGACAGGACGTAAGAACAGAAGGCCGCAAAAGAAGAGCGCTTGAACGAGACATCAGCTCGGACATGCAAGCAGGCCAGGCGGTCGTAAAATGACAGGATAAAATACGACAGGAATGTCGCTCCGGCTCCTGCCAGAAGCGCACCATCCGGAATATCGCTGAGACTTCTGGCAATGTCCCGCAGGGACAGATTGCGCAACTCACGCCAGATCACCACAACAGCAGCAATCAACAGCACAAGCCCGACAATTGCCGGGGCACGTGTCAGCAATAATTTCCAGCGGCTTTTAACAGGCCCACTCTCGTCTTCCACGTCGAGAGCAAGCCCATCATTTTGCCAGTCGTCTTCCCGAGGCGGGCACATCGACGTTAGGCCTGAGGCGTCCCGGCAGCCGGGCGAGCCAGTGCACCCCTGATCAGGGCTACGGTCTCAGGCAAACCGAAGAGTGACGCGAAAATGCCGAAGCGTGGGCCTTCGCTCTGACCCAAAAGCACTTCGTACAGACAACCGAACCAGGAGCGCAGCTCAGACTTCTCAAAGTAGCGCTTGCCGACCTCGAACACGACATCCTGCACATCGCCAGGAGACGTATGAACAGGGAGCTTCTCCAGAGCGACAGCCAGGTCCTCAAGACCCTTTCGTTCAGTCTCGGAGGGATCACGATAAACCTTGTTCGGGTACACCTGCTCCTGGAAGTACGTCAGAGCGCAACGAACAAGCTTGTCGACATACGGATGCGTTTCTGGCGACAGCGTCTCGTCATAGCGACGCAGGAATTTCCAGAGTGTTTCTGGATTGTCCGCATTTGCCACGTTCGCGAGATTTAGCAGCGCTGTATAGGAAACCGGGCTGGTATCTTCCGGGCGCACCGTTCCGCCGTGAATGAACCAGACCGGATTTGCCATCAGGTCTACCGGTTCCTGCGTCTCAGCCTTCTGAACCAGTGTCAGGTAGTCATCCGTTGCACGGGGGATAACGTCAAAGAACAGACGCTTTGCACGCGTAGGCTGCTGGTACATGTACTGGCCGAGGCTTTCCGGCGTGCCGTAACGCAGCCACTCCTCGACAGACAGACCATTGCCTTTTGACTTGCTGATCTTCTGACCTTGAGCATCGAGGAACAGCTCATAGGTTAGTCCAGCAGGCGGCTGCTTACCCAGAATACGGCAGATCTTCGAAGACAGCTTCACGCTATCGATCAGATCCTTGCCGGACATTTCATAATCGACACCCAGAGCATACCAGCGCATGGCCCAGTCGGCCTTCCACTGCATCTTGGCATGTCCACCGAAGACGGATGTTTCAAACGTTTTGCCCGCTTCATCTTTCCAGACGACCGTACCGGCATCCGGGTCCACCTTGATGATCGGGACCTGCATCACCTGCCCTGTTTCAGGGTGGATCGGCAGAACAGGGGAGTAAGTCGCGCGGCGCTCCGGACCAAGTGTCGGAATAATGGTCGCAACAACTTCATCATGCACTTCGAGCATCCGCCGAAGTGCAGCATCAAATGTCCCGCTCGTATAATAGTCTGTCGCAGATGCAAATTCGTAGTCGAAGCCGAAACCGTCAAGAAACTGGCGCAAGCGGGCATTATTGTGAGCGGCGAAACTCTCGTATTCACCGAAGGGGTCGGGAACGCGCGTCAAAGGCAGGCCGAGGTGCTTTGCAAGGAGGTCCTGCTGCGGCACATTCGTCGGAACCTTGCGCAAGGCATCCATATCATCCGAGAACGCCAGCAGACGCGTCGGGCGGCCTGTCAGAGCCTCGAACGCCTGACGCACCCACGTCGTACGGGCCACTTCGCCAAACGTACCGATGTGTGGCAGCCCGGACGGACCATACCCGGTCTCAAGCAGTGCGGGCACTTCTGGAGCGCGCGCGCCAACATGCTCGGCAATTTTTTTTGCCTCTTCAAACGGCCATGCTTTTGGAAGCGGCGCGTCAGATGCGAGGGACGGGATGATATGTGTTCTGGAATTGTGCATGATTATCGGAAAACGTAGGCAGACACGTATCGCGGGTCAAGCAGTACGAGAGCAAACGAAGTTTCTCCAAGGGCCCCAAACCATGACGAAATGTGTCAAATTTACTTCCAAACCGATATGACAGCCCAAGCCTCTTCATTCTTTCACGGTCTGTTCTTTAAAGCACTCGCTCGCTTCTGCCCTTCCAGTTAGACTGACCGCAATGCCGCGCTCGCCATCTTTCCCATCTCCGTTTGACGCACCCGCTCTTGTCGCGAGACGAGGCCTGTCCTCTCTCCTGACAGCCGATGGTGAGCTTCTGGACCTCCCGGCCGATGAGGTACGGGAAAGACTGGCGCAGCTTCCGCCTCCCCTTCTCGTTCATGGCCCGGCCGCCCTGCGCGCCCTTGATCTCACACCGCTATCCCAGCCTGTCCCCTGGTTTGATCTTCTGGATCTCTTTCTGTTCGTGTGTCCCGCAACAACCGTTGCGCCTACCCCGCGCGGACTGGCGATCGCTCTTGGACTGACACCGCCAGAAACCACCACGGCGGATCTCCTGCCGCTGCTCTGCGAGACCCTGCTCGGCAAGTTACGGGAAAAAGCTGATACTCCTGAAGGAAAGCGCTTACGGGCCCTCCTGCTCCCGCTGACGCGCGCTGGCTGGATCTGGAGTGGCGAAGTCGCGGATGCCATCGGCACAGCCTCCGACCTAGGCAGTGCGCATCCTTATGATGCCGTCCGCGTCTGGCGCCGCCTGCCACGCTGGGAAGAAACAGCCCCTAGGCCGGTTCCCGGCAGCCAGCCCGTTTCACCGCAGGCCGCGCGTGAAAGACTACGCCAGATCCTTGGCAAAAATGCAGAAGCACGCCCCGGACAGGCCGACTTTGCGTCTGTTGCCACTGCGGCTTTCGAGCCACGGGAAACGCTCGGATCGCCCAATGTCGTACTTGCTGAAGCCGGAACAGGCACGGGGAAAACCCTTGGCTATATTGCGCCCGCAAGCCTGTGGGCTGAGCAGAATGATGGAGCCGTCTGGGTCAGCACTTACACGCGACATCTTCAAAGGCAGATCGAGCAGGAACTTCATCGTCTCTATCCCGATGAAGCAACGCTGAGACAAAAGGTCGTCGTCCGCAAAGGACGTGAGAACTACCTGTGCCTCCTGAATATGGAAGATCTGCTCAATGCCGCCACCTCTCGGGGGAATGACGGAGCGGCAGCCCTGCTCCCCCTCAGTCTTCTCGCGCGATGGGCTGAAGCGAGCCGCGACGGTGATCTGATGGGTGGCGACCTCCCGGGCTGGTTCGGTGATCTCTTCGGCCAAGGTACACTTCATGGCGTAGCGGACCGACGTGGCGAATGCATTCATGCGGCGTGCCCGCATTACCAAACCTGCTTCGTAGAACATGGCATTCGTCGTGCCAGACAGGCAGATCTTGTTGTGGCCAACCATGCGCTTGTCATGTCGCAGGCGGCCTGGACTGCTCTCGCACCTCCTGGGCTCCCCGATGAAGATGCGACGCCAACGCGATATGTTTTCGATGAAGGACATCACGTCCCTGAAGCAGCAGACAGCGCGTTTGCCGTGGTTCTGTCAGGGCTTGAAACAGCCGAACTCAGGCGCTGGCTCCTCGGTGCAGAAGGAAGCCGATCCAGAGCACGCGGACTCTTGCGGCGCCTTGATGATCTGGTTGAACGTATTCCGACAATAGACGCTCCACTTCATGCCATGCTGCAAGCTGCCCGAGCGCTGCCAGCTCCGGGCTGGAGCGTAAGACTGAAAAACGGAATGGACGCGCCGGTTCCGCAGGAAGACGAAGCACCCGCGTTTCTTCCGCTCATGGCCCCCGAGCCGGAACTGGATAACCCTGCCGAGCTGTTTCTTCAGGCCCTCGACCATCAACTCAAAGCCCGACGCACCCAAGGCCCACAACAGGACACCACATACATCTCCACCGAGTGCGATCTGCACCCCACGAATGATACAGTGCGGACGAGCGCAGAAGACTTGGCCAGAGCATTGCGGCGCCTGCAAACCCCACTGATCCAGCTGACAAAACGACTTGAAGCAACCGTAGAAGATGATCCGGAAATGGAAGCCCCCACGCGCCAGCGGATCGAGGCTTTTATCCGGACTTTGCACCGTCGCGCCATAAGCCGCGTTACAGGCTGGATCGGAATGCTGGACGCCCTTCAGACACCCCCCGAACCTGACCTGACACCCGTCCATATTGATTTCATCCGGACTGAACATCTCCCCAGAACACGTGGTGCACAGGGGGACCATGACGTGGGCCTCTATCGTCACTGGCTGGACCCGACAATTCCATTTGCATCGACCATTCAGACCCCGGCTCATGGCCTGCTTTTGACATCTGCCACATTGCGCGATCAGACCGGCTCAGAAGACGGAGAAGAAAGCTGGCACGCAGCAGAACTGCGGCTTGGGGCCACGCATTTCATGAAGCCACCAATCCGCGCGTCGCTCATGAGCCCGTTCGATTACGCCAAGCAGACGCGCGCTTACGTTGTGACCGACGTTTCCGTCGAAATCGCGTCTCTTGCCCATGCATTTCGGGCATTATTCGAAGCAGCGGGTGGAGGAGCTCTTGGGCTTTTCACGGCAATCCGTCGTCTGCGCGAGGTCCATCGGCGCATTAACGAGCCGCTGGAGGCTCAGGGCTTCCCCGTATATGCCCAGCACGTTGATGCCATGGATAACGCGACCCTCGTCGATGTCTTCCGCACGGAAACCCACAGCTGCTTATTGGGCACTGACGCCATGCGCGATGGGGTGGACGTGCCGGGGGAAGCCTTACGCATGGTGGTGTTTGAAAAGACCCCATGGCCTCGCCCCGATATTCTGCATCGTGAGCGACGCCGCCTTCTCTCGGAAGGACGGCCCGGTGATTATGATGATCGCATTACCAGAATGCGCTTAAGACAGGCTTTCGGCCGCCTGATCCGGAAAGGTGATGACAGGGGTGTTTTTGTGATGCTCGATCGCAGAATGCCCTCGCGCCTTCTCTCTGCCTTCCCCGCAGGTGTAGAAGTCCGGCGCCTCAGTCTGGCAGAGACCATCAGTGATATTGCGGAGTTTCTAACTCCGTCCTGATCCGATCATTTCGAAGACAGTGACGCATAAAAAAAGGCGGTGGAAATTCCACCGCCTTTTTCATGTTCCCGGAAAACCCGAAGATCAGAAGTTCACGCCTGCCTGCAGGAAGACGTAACGTCCCATGTAGAGGTTGCCGTACAGCGCGGCTGCACTGTTGTCCGTTGCGCTGGCAACAAACGGCGGCTTCTTGTCGAGAAGGTTGTTCACACCACCTTCGAAGTTCCAGCTCTTCCAGCGATAAGACACTGTCACATCATGAGAGAAGATGCCCGGGGTGCTGGTACGGCCATAACCGTTGGCACGCTTCAGATCTGTCGTGCCATCGTTCCAGACCATGCCGCCCATGTACTGCATCATGTACGTCACGCCGAATGCACCATGCTGCCAGCCAACCGTTGCGTAATCACGAACGCGCGGGTTGCCATTGCCGGTTTGATACATCATGCGACCGGCATAGTTGTACCACTGACCACCAGCTTCGTTCTGCTGCAGGTAGCTGACGAGCTGCTGGAAGTTGTTGGACAGCGTCAGGACATCGTGCTGCGTGACACGGATACGGTAGTCGAGGTCGAAGTCGATACCGCTCGTCTTCAGGCCGCCAATGTTGTCATACATGGACGTCACAGCATTCAGCTGCCCGGTGCTTGCAACACGGGTAATACGATCACAGTAAGACGTGTTCGTGCCCGTATAGCACTGGTCCATGATGTACTGGCTGCTCAGGTACGTGATCATGTTCTTGAGAGTGTAGTGCCAGTATTCAACGGACGCAGACAGACCCGGGATCCAGCGCGGCGTGATCACCGTACCGATCGTGTAGGTCCGGCCCGTTTCAGGACGCAGCTTCGCGTTACCGCCATACAGCGTCGGTGCCTGTCCAGAGAAGTTGGACGAGAACGTGCTGCTGTTGATGCCCTGACGTGCACAGTTAGCTGCTACGACAGGAGACTGCGCACCATAGGATGCGGCCTGCACGGAATCACATGGATCGGTCGCTGAAGCGTACCCCAGGGACTGACCACCATACAGCTCATACACGTTCGGCTGACGATAGGACGTGCCGAGTGTTGCGCGGAAGCGGATGTCCTGAATCGGTGCCCAGTTGATGGAGACCTTCCAGTTTTTCGTGCCACCGAACGTATTGTAGGCAGAGTAACGACCCTGACCGTCAATCGTCAGATCCTTGGCAAGGAAAGCGTTATGCAGCAGCGTTGCCTTGCCTTCGATGTAGCCTTCGGAAACATTGAAGCCACCACCGGTGTAGGACGCAGAGTTCGTCAGCGTCTGGCCAGATTCAACCAGTGCATCCGGGTGATAGGCAAGCTGCTCACCACGGTGTTCCATACCGAGCGCAAGACCCAGGTCGCCACCGTTGTTCCATGGCATGTGGACAACATGGTTGTTGTTGATGCGCAGGTTCAGGTCACGAAGCTGGTAGTAATAGTGATCATGCGACGTGTAGTTGGAATAAGCTGCGGCTTCCGGTGAAAGCTTGCCGAACGGGTTCGACAGAACGCAACCTGCAGCAGCATTACAAACAGACGGATTGTAGCTCAGCGTACTGTCGGAATCACCCGGGGTGTCCTGCTGCAAGCCGTATGTCTGTAGAAGCTTGGAGTAGTTACCAACGCCAGACGTCTGGGACATGACCTGGTTCCAGCCATACGTGTAGGACAGATCGTAGTTCCAGCCGTGGGTGATTTCACCCTTTACGCCAGCAATACCCGTGTAAGTATCGGTGGCCGTTTCGCTGCGGCGGTTGCCCCACTCACCCATACGCTTGGACATGTAGGCGTCTTCACCCAGCGTATTTCCAGGATAGTTCTCCGGAACATACAGGGCGGTCGGCAGCGTGGAAGGATAGATACTGCCAGCAACGGGGATCGGCGCCATCGTCGTGGACGAATTACGATGGGCGTAGTTGAAGTTCAGGTACGGCGTGAAGTGACGGTTGATGTCATAGTGAGCATCAAACGACAGCGTCCCGTTCGTCAGGGAGTTCGTCAGGTTCTGGTCAGCACCATAGTTGTAACGATCAGCCTTCGTGAAGGTGCGCAGGGCGCCGCTCTCACTACCAACATAGTTACCGGTGCTGGTCTGGAAGAGACCACCCGTCGGATAACCCGAACCAAAGGAAAGATTAGCCGGGTTGATCGGGTCGTTACCCTGAACCGGGGTCGCCCAGGAGCGGTTAGCTTGCTTGATGCCGCTCGAGGTCATGTAAGACCCAAAGAGCGTTACGTTGCCCTTGCCATGATCGAAGTTCCAGCCCTTGTAGCCGGAGATCATGCCTGTCTGGCCGTCGCCATGATCCGTTCCGATGCCGCCACGAACCGTGAGGTTGGCGTCATTGAGGTCATGACGGAGCTTGATGTTGATAACGCCGGAAACAGCGTCAGCACCGTACAGCTCGGAACCGCCATCCTTCAGGATTTCAATGCTGGCAACCTGATGAACGTTGATCGTGTTCATGTCGAAGCAGCTGTTGTTGCCATTGATGGCAGCACGCTTGCCGTCGACCAGAACCAGGACACGGTTCTGTCCAAGGTTACGCAGATCCATGCAGGAGGAACCGCCCGTACCATTGGTCTGGCTGTTCGTCGTTCCACCCGAACCCATGGAAGGCAGACGCTGCAGGTAGTCACCAATCGTGGTGGCACCCGTCTGCTCAATCTGCTTGCTGGTCACGATCTGGACCGGGTTGGCATTGGAGTTGTTCGACGTGCTGAGCGCCGAACCCGTTACCACAACGTTCTCGGATCGATTGGAATCGATGGAACGCAGGGCACGTGTATTGCTGACCGCAACAGGCGCAGCATACTGCGGAGCGGCAACCTGACGGGTTGCAGCAACCGGAGCTGTCGTTGCAGGCGTCGCAGCAGAACGCACCGGACTATGTGTCACAGTCTTGTGGCGCACATGTGAGGACGTGGTTTTAGCGTGATCGGTTGTTGCGGCCTGTGCCGCGCCTGACAGCGCACCCACACCCATAACCGACGCGCAAAGTAGCATATTGCGACGCGATACGATCATAATAAGACGAAATCCTTCTAAAGGCAGTGACGTCCTTTAGACATTTCATTGCGAAAGTGTCACCCCAACTTCCAGCGAGTACGATCGCTCCGTGATGGTTTTGTGACAAGCGTTGCATAAGGGTCACATATGTGTCGGACGCATATCAAAACAAGTCAAAAAAAAGCCGCCCCACCCTGAGGTGAGACGGCTCTTTTTGTAATTATTCGACATATTCCCCAGCTTTTTAAAACTGGGGAATCTGAAGCGTTGGATCAGAAATCCATGTCGCCCATGCCGCCCATGCCACCTGGAGCAGCCGGAGCCTTCTTCTCAGGGCGCTCGGCAACCATGGCTTCCGTCGTAATCAGCAGACCACCAACCGAAGCGGCATCCTGCAGAGCCGTACGAACAACCTTCGTCGGGTCGATAATGCCTGCGCCAACCAGGTCCTTGTACTCAGCGTTCTGAGCATCAAAGCCGAAGTTGTAGGTGTCGTTCTCGAGCACCTTGCCAGCGATCACGGCGCCGTCTTCACCAGCGTTCTCAGCGATCTGACGCAGCGGCGTCTGAAGCGCCTTGCGAACGATCTCGCCACCGATCCGCTGATCGTCGTTATCGAAGGTCAGACCCTTCAGAGCAACGGAAGCGCGGGCAAGAGCCGTACCACCACCCGGGACGATACCTTCTTCGACAGCTGCGCGGGTTGCGTGCAGAGCGTCGTCAACGCGATCCTTGCGCTCCTTCACCTCAACTTCACTGCTACCACCGACGCGGATGACGGCAACGCCACCAGCCAGCTTTGCAAGACGCTCCTGGAGCTTCTCACGATCGTAGTCAGAGGTTGTTTCTTCAACCTGAGCGCGGATCTGGTTGCAACGACCCTTGATGTCGTCGCTGTTGCCAGCGCCTTCAACGATCGTGGTGTTTTCCTTCTCGATGTGAACCTTCTTCGCGCGGCCCAGCATGTCGAGGGTAACGGATTCCAGCTTGATCCCGATGTCTTCGGAAATAACCTGGCCACCCGTCAGGATCGCGATGTCTTCCAGCATGGCCTTGCGACGGTCACCGAAGCCCGGAGCCTTGACGGCAGCGATCTTCAGGCCACCACGCAGCTTGTTCACGACCAGCGTAGCAAGTGCTTCGCCATCGACGTCTTCAGCGATGATCATCAGCGGACGGCCGGACTGCACAACGCTCTCGAGCAGCGGCAGCATTGGCTGAAGCGAAGACAGCTTCTTTTCATGGATCAGGATGTACGGCGCATCGAGATCAGCCGTCATCTTCTCCGGGTTCGTCACGAAGTACGGGGAGATGTAGCCGCGATCGAACTGCATGCCCTCGACAACGTCGAGTTCCGTGTGCAGGCCCTTGGCTTCTTCAACTGTGATGACGCCCTCGGAGCCGACCTTCTGCATGGCAGAGGAGATCATCTCACCGATTTCACGCTCACCGTTGGAAGAGATCGTACCGACCTGAGCGATTTCCTCCGGAGAAGTCATCTTCTTGCTGTTCTTCTTCAGCTCTTCAACAACGACGAGGACAGCCTTGTCGATGCCGCGCTTCAGGTCCATCGGGTTCATGCCAGCTGCAACAGCCTTGGCACCTTCGCGGATGATTGCCTGAGCAAGAACCGTGGACGTCGTCGTGCCGTCACCAGCCAGGTCGTTCGTACGGGACGCAACTTCGCGTACCATCTGAGCGCCCATGTTCTCGAACTTGTCAGCCAGTTCGATCTCCTTGGCGACAGACACACCGTCCTTGGTGATGCGCGGCGCGCCGAAGCTCTTGTCGAGAACAACATTACGACCCTTCGGGCCCAGCGTTACCTTGACGGCATTTGCAAGAATATCAACGCCACGCAGCATACGGTCGCGGGCGTCGGCACCAAACTTAACTTCCTTGGCAGCCATGTTCTTAATCTCCTGTTGAGGTTTTTAACGAGAGGAAACGGGGACGGCTTTTCAGCCGATCACACCCATGATGTCGCTCTCTTTCATGATCAGCAGTTCTTCACCGTTGATCTTCACCTCGGTGCCGGACCACTTGCCGAACAGCACCTTGTCGCCTGCCTTGACGTCGAGAGCCACGATCTGGCCCTGCTCGTTCCGGGCGCCTGGGCCTACGGAAACGATCTCTCCTTCGGTCGGCTTGTCCTTGGCGGTGTCAGGGATGATGATGCCGCCAGCGGTCTTTTCTTCACCGGTCAGGCGACGGACTACAACGCGGTCATGCAGGGGACGAAATGTCGTCATGGATCGCTCCATTTTAGGCCGTGCCCTTCTACAAAGCGACGCGGCCGGGTTACGCGCTCAATTACTGCAGCGCAGTTGGCACTCCCATATCGAGAGTGCCAAGAGAGGTAGTGCCGCCACCCGTTTTCGTCAAGAACCATCGCCCTCGGCAGAAAAAATTTTCTTTCCGTCCAACAGGGCCTCGGAACGTCTTTTCTCCAGCATATCCGCCATTTTCTGACCTTTCGTCCGGCCATAAAGACGACGATTGGTCTCAGCTTCCTTCGCATCCTCTACGGACTTGCGGCGTTTGCGTTCCCGACGGAGATTGATGACGTCGCTCATGGCATCTGCCTTTCCGGCGTTACAGAGACTGGACAGAAATCAATGGACCACAAGCATTCCCAAGAAAAGACCGAGGGCCACATGATCCGCCTCACGGCGGCAGACGGCCACGAATTCGAGGCATGGGAGACAGGCTCCCCCGAGTCCACACGCTCCATTGTCGTCGTGCAGGAAATTTTTGGCCTGACCGGGCACATCAGGGACGTCTGCTCTGATCTAGCTCAGCAGGGCTTCCATGTTCTCGCCCCTGCCCTCTTTGACCGCGTCAAACCCCATACGGTTCTGGCGTACAACGAGGCTGGCCTGAAGGAAGGGCTGGAATTTCGAAGTGGTATTTCGCCAGATCTGATCCAGCAGGATCTGGAAGCCTGCGCTCAAAAACTGAGACAGGATGATGGTCACCGCCCAGTCGGGATTATCGGCTTCTGCTGGGGCGGCCTCATCGCGTGGCTTGCGGCAACACGCACGCACCACTTTAATGCCGCCGTCGGATGGTATGGCGGCGGTATTGCCAACCATTGTGACACAGCGCCGCACTGCCCGACGCAGCTCCATTTCGGCGGAGAAGATGCGTCTATTCCGCCAGGTGACGTTCAGAAAATTCGCGCAAGCCGGCCGGAAGTCGAGGTCTTCCTTTACGATCAGGCTGGACATGGCTTCGGATGCCCAGAACGTTCCAGCTTCAATCAGGACGCCCGTGATCTGGCCTGGAGCCGGAGCGTCGCGTTTCTGAAGCATCACATCAAGCGTGCGTGAGGCCTGACATGGAAGGCATTGCAGGAAAAATTGTCCTCATCACAGGTGGCAGCAGCGGCCTCGGTGAAGCAACCGCGCGTTATCTCGCAGCACGAGGGGCTTACGTTGCTATCGCCGCTAGACGTCGGGACCGGCTGGACGAAATTGTCGCGGAACTCGAAGCACTTGGCCAGACTGCACGGGCCTACACACTGGATGTCACGAACCGCCAGAACGTTGCGGACGTTGTAAAAGCCGTTGAGCAGGACTTCGGACGTCTTGATGTCCTCGTGAACAATGCCGGGCTGATGGCGATTGCCCCCATGAAACGACTGATGGTCGACGAGTGGGACCGGATGATCGACATCAACATCAAAGGCGTTCTGTACGGCATTGCCGCAGCGCTGCCGATCTTTGAACGTCAGAAATCGGGACATGTCATTAACCTGTCCTCGGTTGCCGGGATCAAGGTCTTCGCTCCTGGAGGCAGCGTCTATTCAGGAACGAAGTTTGCCGTGCGGGCCATCAGTGATGGCCTCCGTCAAGAAGCTGGCAACGCGTTTCGCGTTACATCCATCGAGCCCGGCGCAGTGGAAAGCGAACTCAAAACGGGCAGTGGCGACAGTGAAAGTCGTCAGCATGTTGAAGCGTTCTACAAGATTGCAATTCCGGCGGAATCCGTGGCGAGGGCCATCGCTTTCGCCATCTCACAACCTGACGACGTGGACATCAACGAGATTGTCCTGCGCCCAACCCTTCAGGAGTTCTGATCATGAGCAACAACCCACTCGAAGCAGATCCAAAACGTGACGCAGCAATCCGCCGCGAGGCCAAGTTACTTTGGGAAGCCGATGGAAAGCCGGACGGCGGCCCTGAAGCCTATCTGGACAAAGCGACGGACCTGATTTCCATCAAGGGCGTTCCCGAGGGCACGCCTGTTGAGGATCTCCCACCGCCAGAGTTGGCAGATGTTCAGATCGAAGATCCCCGCTTACAGGAGAATCTTGGGGAATTCCCAGAGCGCAGCACGGACCAGGGCGATCACCGCCATTTTCCCGTCGCGGATCGAAAAGAAGAACGCGAACTGCTGGATGATCCCAGCACCGACGCCGGTCAGCCGGGCTACGCTCAAATCGACGAGAAGCAGGAAAGGCACTGATTGCCCTTCCCTTCTGCCGCCCGTTTTTACGCGGGCGGCAAGCCATTTCAGGCTTTGTTCAGAACGCGACCTGCGACGGCATCCAGCTTGGCGACAAGAGCCGGATCGCGCTTCTCGGGTGCGGTGATAATCGCAAAGTCGAGCGCACGCTCGGCGGAAAGGTCCAGAGGGCGCTTCTGACCCAGAACCGGGATCACAGCCTTCACGAGACGGCGGGCATTATCCGCATTCCCCTTCATGACCTTCACCACGCCTTCAACCGTCACGCTGTCATGCTCGGTGTGCCAGCAGTCATAATCCGTGACCATGGCTACCGTTGCGTAGGTCATCTCGGCTTCACGGGCGAGCTTGGCTTCCGGCATGTTGGTCATGCCAACAACCGAACAACCCCATGACCGATAGAGCTCGCTCTCGGCACGCGTCGAGAACTGCGGCCCTTCCATGACGATATAGGTTCCACCACGCGTCACCGGAATATCAAGCTTGCGGGACTCCGCTTCCAGCACATCCAGCAGACGAGCGGACACCGGGTCCGCCATGCCGACATGCGCCACACATCCCGTCTCAAAGAAGCTTTTCTCGCGCGCGAAACTGCGATCAATGAACTGATCGACAAGCACAAAACGGCCCGGCGGCAATTCTTCCTTTAAAGAGCCCACAGCTGAAAGAGACAGAATATCCGTCACGCCTGAGCGCTTGAGAGCATCAATATTTGCGCGGAAATTCAGACGTGAGGGCGGGATCGGATGACCACGACCATGACGGGGCAGGAAGACGCACTTGATGCCTTCAAACGTTCCGAAAAGGAGCTCGTCAGAGGTTTCGCCCCACGGCGTTTCAACCCGACGCCATTCCTTGTTTTCCAGACCGTCAATATCATAGAGGCCGGAGCCACCAATAACGCCGATAACCGGCTGAATTTCTGTTTCCGAAGACATGATTGTTCAGTCCGCCCCTGATGAACATGTTTGAGGACCGTTCAGGAACACGAGACGGAAGATTGGCGCAAGTCTCCGCTGATCCGTGTCCAAAAAAAATCACGCAGGCATTTACGAAGCGGCAAGATGCTCTCTGCCATCATCGCGCCACAGAGCGACAGCAGACATGCAGCCAGCCAACTGTTCGTCTTGAGCGCAATTTGCTAGGACACTCCGCGTAACAAGAATTCGTCCTTAGGATGGTAGGGGAGAGAAAAATGGACCAGATCAGCCCCGTTTTTGCTGAACTCGTTCGCCCGGATGTGCCTCATGACACTTTGAAGAGTGAGGCGAAGGCCTGGTTTGAATCTCTCCGGGACCGGATTTGCGCGTCTTACGAGAAACTTGAAGACGAAGCCGCCGAAGGCAATTCCCAGGTCTTGCGAGATCGCACGCAACCGGGACGCTTCGTTCGCACAGCCTGGGATCGCCCGGATGGCGGCGGCGGCGTGATGTCCGTGATGCGCGGTCGGGTCTTTGAGAAGGTTGGCGTGAACGTCTCTACCGTGTGGGGCGAATTTTCTCCCGAATTTCGCAAAAACATTCCCGGCGCATCCGAAGATCCACGCTTCTTCGCAACGGGCGTGTCCCTTGTCGCTCACCCCTGCAATCCGCATGTCAGCGCCGCGCATTTCAATACGCGCATGATTATTACGACCAAAGGCTGGTTCGGTGGCGGTGGCGATATTACGCCAATGTTCCCGGACAGTGCCGAAGCCCGCAGTGACGCCGACTACTTCCACAAGATGTTTGAAGCCGCCTGTAACAAGCACGATCCGGAGCACTATCCGCGCTTCAAGGAATGGTGTGACCGATACTTCCATCTGCATCACCGCGACGAGCCACGCGGCCTCGGCGGCATCTTTTACGATCAGTTCTCGACTGGAAGCCTTGAAGGTGACTTCGCCTTCACGAAAGACGTCGGCATGGCCTTCCATGACGCCTACCCCGCAGTTGTCAGACGCCGCATGTTTAATCCGTGGACGGACGCCGACCGCGACGCCCAGCTGATCCGCCGCGGACGTTATGTAGAATTCAATCTGCTTCACGATCGGGGAACGCTGTTTGGCCTGAAGACGGGCGGCAACACCGAATCGATCCTGATGAGCATGCCTCCAGAAGTTCGCTGGCCGTGATGCTTCGTTCCCCGACCCGCCGTGACTGCCTGAAAGGGCTGGCCGTGCTCGGTGCCGGAAGCGCCATGCCCTCTCTGCAGGCCCGTGCTGCGGACATGCCTGACGCACATCTGCTCCTTGGTGGAACACTGGCGTCCATCCAGGGGCAGTTCGGGGAACTTGCGGCTGGCGTTATCTCCCGCACGCTGGGACTAGACGCCCCCTTGGAGATCACACCCGATATCGGTCAGGACGGCGTACGCGCTGCCAATCTTTTTGACGCCAACAGCGCGCCGGACGGAAGCACGGCTCTCATTGCGCCGGGAAGCGTCCTGCTGGCCTCGCTAACCGGTGACTCTCGCGTCCACTATGATTTCGCACGGTGGATCCCCCTTCTGACGGCTCACACGACAACTGTCGTCATTGCGCGTGCAGAACTGCACAAAACGCTTCGAAGCCGCCTAAAGGGTTTTTTTCACGATCATCCGGTTCGACTGGCTGTTTCTCGCCCAACGGGAACAGAACTTGACGCCCTTCTTGGCCTGACGCTCCTTGGCCTGCGCCCTATTCCGGTGTCTGGGTTCAGTCGAACGGAAGACGCACTGGAAGCACTTGCTAACAATCAGGTCGATGCCGTTCAGTTACTTCCTTACACCTTGGATGTGCCGGTAGAGACCATTCTCGCCAAGCTGCCGCCCGGTACAGCGCCGCTCTATCATACAGGCGACCTGTCAGACACAGGGTCAGATACGATCCCGAATTTTCTGGAGGCCTATCAGGAGGCACGCCGCCGGCCGCCTGAAGGAGCGCTATACAGAGCCTGGCAAGCAGTCTCCGCTAGTACCTATACAGCTCTGACGGTGGCACTCCCGATGCTCACTCCACCAGATATGGTCAAGAGCTGGAAGCAGGCCTGCTGGGACGCAGCGGTAGATCCAACCGTTCGCCACTGGGCAGAAAAGCACCATTTCATGCTGGCGGCAGGCGACAATGCAGCGCCATTCCTGTCCCGGGCAACACCTGATATTGGCGCGATCCTTGCTCTGAGACGCTGGATTGCCATGAATACGCCGCGCTGGCGTATCGGACAGGAAACGCGGCCCCTCTGACCTTTTACCGGCGCTTTGTCCGCAACAAAATCCGGACGGAGCCATGGTTGGCAGCATGAGGGTGGACAACGGCCAGCACCATGGGCCGGATGTCCGCTCTTTGGAGCCAGAGCGGCAGTTCCCGACGGATCAGTCCGCTCGTGGCACCACTTCCCAGCCCTGTCACGACTTCAACGCACCGCCAGTTGCGTGCTTTGGCGCGATGCATGAAGTCGAGCAGGCGCTCAAAAGCGTCCTGCACAATATATCCATGCAGATCCAGCTTCGCATCGACCTTGAGCTCCCCGCGGGAGAGGCGCTTCCAGCTCGTATCATCCAGACCAGGTGAGCGAACACCGACCCGCAGATCCTGCGGTCTGGGTCGACGAAGAACTGGACGCGCCAAAAGAGCGCGGAATGACAGGTCCTGTTCAGCAGGTGGGGGCGGAACAAGCGGAACCCGAGCGGGCTTTACCGCTTCGACTTTTGGCGTGGGTGGCGGAACGGGTTTGGATTTGGGTCTGGAAGGGTGTAGCGGCACGATGTCGCGCACGACCATGCGCCACAGGCTTTCCTCCTCCTCTTTCAGAACCCGCTTTGCCACCAAAGACCCCACCTGACCTGATTCAGTCTTGCATCCCGCAAATAACCTGCACTGCGTGTAACTGTTTCCATGCCGATCGAACAATGGAAAAGACGTAATTTCAGGCCTCTTGCAATTTTGGCGTCAGGCTCTTCTTCAGAACGTTCAGTCCTACAACTCTATGACTGGCCACGATGGCACTGCTCCCTCACAGAGATCCGAACATTTCTGGCGCACGATCAATTCGGGAAGAGACCATTTTTTTTGTCCGAGCTGCGCCTTGTAGAACCGTCGGCAGCGTTCCCAAGTCTTCTCGTATAGGAGACAGACCGTGAGCAAATTGACCAAAGAAGAGCGAGACAGCCTACCCGACGATGACTTCGGCCTTCCGGAAAAAAGGGCCTACCCCGTCGACACAAAGGCCCGGGCCCGAAATGCGAAAGCGCGTGCAACGCAGGAGCTTGAACGCGGTCTTCTGACGCCGGAGGAGAGAAATGAAATTGATCAGGCGGCAGATCGCAAATTACAGGAAGAATAATCCAGAATCAGAAACGGCCCCGAATTTCTTCGAAGCCGCTCTCTGACGTCATTGGAACATTCAGTTGGCTTGCGCGCCCCGAAGCGGAGCATCTGCCGGAACATCCTTGAGCGGAATGCCCTGATACTTTCCTGTCAGAGTTTTCAGGAAGGCCACAATGTCCGTAACATCCTGCTCTGTGATGTCATGATCGGGCGTCTCATAACGGGCCATGGCACGAACCGCAGCGTCCAGCGTCTTTGCTGATCCGTCATGGAACCACGGGCCTGTCAGCTCAACGTTCCGCAGGTTGGGGACCTTGAAGCGCTCACGATCCGACGGATTGTTCGTGAAGGCAAAGCGACCATCATCCACAGCCGTCAGCTTGGTGTGACGGTCCTCGAAATACGGTCCTTCCAGACCTAGAATTTCGTAAGCGTCTCCACCGACCGCAACACCGCTATGGCAGCCCGAGCAGCCAATTGCCTTGAAGCGTTCATAGCCACGCTTTTCCTGAGCCGTAATCGCGTCTGCCTTGCCCTTCAGGTACAGGTCAAAGCGGCTGTCTGGAGTGATCAGTGTTTTTTCATATTCGGCGATCGCGTCCGTCACCGTGTTCTTGGTGATATCGTCCGAACCATAGATGGCCGTGAACTGATCAGCATATCCAGGCTCAGCACGCACACGATCGGCAACGGATGCCCAGTCATGGGATCCCATTTCCAGCGGGTTCATCACCGGGCCTGCAGCCTGCTCAGCCAGATCCTTGGCACGACCGTTCCAGAACTGACCGATATTGAAGACGGAATTGTAAACCGTCGGTACGTTAATCGGGCCGGTCTGACCATTAATGCCGGTCGCCGTGGTCTGATTATCCACACCGCCCTTGTTCAGGCCATGGCAGCTCGCACAATTAAGCTGGCCATTGCCTGAAAGCTGCTTGTCGAAGAACAGGGTCCGGCCCAGTTCAGCCTTTTTCCAGTCTACAGCAATTGTTTCCGGGATCGGCTGAAGGACTTCGCCACGGAATTCTGGGGCCACGTCAGAGCTGGCATAATAGCGCTCACGCTGATCACGTACCCACTTCAGAATGTCCGCACGCTGTTTCTCGTCCAGATGAGCATGGGGATGCATCGTCAGGTAAGCCGCAGGCGGCATACGGTTCTGAACAATCACTTCCTCAATACGGGAAAGCTGTTCGACCGATGGGGGCTTGCCCTGCTGGAACGCTTCAATGATCGGCGCAAACTCAAAATGACGCTGCCCCTGCTCCAGATCACGGCTCATAATCTGATTGGCAAGCGGGAGTTTGAAGTAAAATGGCAGATCGGCGTTGCGCGTGTGGCAGTAGTCACAACGGACTTCCTGAAACGCTGCAAACGCTGTCATGGCGATAGGGTCATGCCGTGTGGGGCTGCTCGCGGGAAGCTGCGGCGCACCAGCATGATCGAAATGCTCAAGATAGGTGACTGTTCCACCCCAGGCGACAACGCCCAGTGCCACCAGACCGGCAATTCCTTTGGTAATTGTGCTGCGACGCACCGCAAATCTCCTCACTGTCACGAGAATGTGAGGTTTGGAGATTGTAACACAAGAAGTCAAAACGATTGATCCTGTCAGACCTACAGGTCTGACCGATCATTCGTCTTCCCAGTCTTCCTCCCGGGTCCCAATCGCAGCCCTGAGGCGCTTACGGGCAATGTTGACGTAACGTGTGTCCTTTTCCACGCCAATGCCGGACAACCCCTTGCGTTCCGCCGCAATCAGGCTGGTCCCCACTCCCATGAACGGGTCCAGCAGGACCCCGCCTGGCTTGGCGCCATGCAACCGCAGACAGGCTTCCGGCAACGCGATTGGAAACGTCCCCGGATGGCTGAATTTTTCTTTTCGGCTTCGCACGGTCTCATAGGGAATGAACCACGTGTCTCCACGGCATCGACGATCCATCTCATGCTGTCGGCGCGAGATATTGCTTTTGTCCGTAAATGGAACGCCAGCATCCAACCGGGCAACTTTGACGTCTCCCTTTTTCGTCAGATGAAAAATATGCTCGTGATTACGGTTAACAAAGCGGGGTGAATTCAGCGGCTTGAAATGCCCATAGGTAATTTCACCCACCGAAATCGACTTGATCCAGGTGATATGGTTCTGAAGCACAAAGAGCTTCCGCAACCGGGACATCAGTTCAAACGGAAGCCAGGGCTGTGAAGATGATCCAGCGATATTCAGAAAGAACGATCCATCGTCCTTCATGATCCGTTTCACACTGGCACAGACGTCTTCCATCCAGTCCAGATAGGCATCTTCCGGTAACTGGTCCTGATAGGTCCGATATTCGATCCCAAGATTATAGGGCGGAGACGTCACCACGACATCCACCGTCTGCGACGACATGCGCCGCAGAACTGTGGTGCAGTCTCCCCGGATCAGCGTATGGGCGCCGAGTGTTTCCCGGCGGCTCCGGATCATGGGGTGGGCGAATCCGCTGGAGGACGCGGCAACAGAATGACCATTCGGCCATTTTCATGCAGATTGCCGGCAACATACTGGGCAAAAGCACCCCATCCGGTGAACAGATCGGCACGTCCCGCCCCCTTGATATCGGTTCCGATATCCTGAGCGAACACGAGGTGCTGCCAAGGCGCTGGCTGGCCCTTTGCATCCGGAAGCTTTGTCTCAACCCAGAGCGGGGTCGCAAACGGGACGATCGATCGGTCAATCGCAACGGACCGCCCAGCAGTCAGCGGCACACCGAATGCTCCTGTCGCGCCCTGTGCCAGACTTCCCGTATCTTTGCGGAAGAAAACGTAATTCGGGTTACGCTCCATCATCGCCATCATGCGATCCGGATGCGCCTCCAGCCATGCACGGATGCTTTCCATACTGACAGCAGAGGGAGCCAGCTCGTTATCCTGAACCAGCACACGCCCAAGCGGCACATAAGGCTGGCCATTCTTGCCGTCATAACCAGCCCGGATCTGCGATCCGTCTGGCAGGATCAGACGACCGGAGCCCTGAATTTGCAGAAAGAACAGGTCCACAGGGCTTTTTAGCCATGCGATTTCCAACCCGCGCCCCGCCAGAGCACCACCGTCAATCTGGGCACGATCATAATATGGTTTGAACTGACCGTTCTCCCAACGTCCCGTAACCATCTGACCGTTGGTTGCTTTGGCACGAACCAGATCTGCCGGGCGCCCATAAAGAGGCGTCTGATATGGCCCCTCGCGCGTCAGGGATGCCTCAATCTGGGGTTCAAAATACCCGGTATAAAACGCTTTGGTATCGGTCTCGTAAGGCTGGAACCATGTCTGCAGGTAAGATTTGGCATCCGCAGCACTCTCCAGTCCGGCGCAAGCACCAGACCAGTCTCCAACCTGACGGCCATACGGAAGGGTCTCAGCCCCCCCGAGAGGCGTTTCAGGCGGCAATTGCGTCAACCGATGGCACTCCTGCCGCAGAACGGGAAGGAGCGAAGCGAAATCCTCCCGATCCCACCCCGCGAGTGCATCGAAGCCTACAGGCGTCAATGAAACAGAAGATGACGGTTCATTCGACGTGGTGCACCCGGCCAACATGGCCCAGGCAGCCAGACTCAGCAGCTTTTTCATAATGGACGAACTATTTTCAGGCTGGGCGCGATGCCGCAAGACGCCACCGCGCGTCCGACGTCCCGAACTGACGTTCAAACAGCCATAGATCATGGAATTCCGTCACGGCATCCGTGCCCTGTACAGGGTCTCCGTTGCGATCCGTCAGCATATTAACCTGACGAGACACAATCCGAACTTCGATTCGACCAATCTGGGCAGCCGCATCGTTGGTGGGAAGCATCGCATCCAGAATGGCCATGCTTTCGATACCGCGCAGATCGCTGCGCTGTGTTTCGCCTGATTCGGCGCGCGCGTTGATCGCGGAGAGAAAGGCGTCTTCCGTCTCCGGGGTCATCAGACCTGACAGAGCCGCGCGGTCCCCCGCAGCGAAAGCCGGAACAATCTGGCGGAACGTGTTTTCAGCATCCTTAAGAAAAGCCTGAGGCGTAAAACCCGCATCAAGCTGGGTCATACGACCCAGTACGCTGCCCACCCGGGTTGCCGGAGCGGGAATGTCGTATTCGACCTGCACCACGACAGTTTCCTCACCCCGCTGGCTTGTACCAGGCAGCGGTGGAGGCGTCGGACGCGTGGAAGCCTGCCCACCAGCAGCGAAAACCGGCGGACGCTCCTGACGCACACCCTGCATGCCAATGCGACGCCCCAGCACGCGGTACAGGCGAAAGCCCAAGGCAATCGCCAGAATTGCCAGCACCACGATGTCCCATGGGAACGCGTGGCCGGAATGGCCCATCAGAGCGGAGGGAAGATGAATGTCGTCAGAAGACATGAAGATTATGTTTCACACAGATCGTTGGAATTTCCGTTGTCTTACAGATAGGGCGACAGCGGACCAATCTCAACCTTCCGCATGCAGGAACCCCGTCTTGGCGCGCATGACACATCATGCTACCGCCACTGTATCGCAATCGTTCCATCGCTATCCGCCTCGCGGATCCGGAGACCGTACATGTCCGAGAATACCACCGACAACACTGCACAGAACATGGAAGGCGCTCCGCCGCAGATGCCGCTTGCCGTCAATCTGCAGTACACGAAGGACCTGTCCTTTGAAGTCCCGGCTGGCGCTTCCATTTTCGCAACCCTGCGCGCTGCACCGCAGATCTCCGTGAACATCGATGTTCAGGCAAATCGCCTGGAAGAAGAGCAGCCGGTTTATGAAGTTGCCCTGGCCGTCCGCGCAGAAGCCGCAGAGCCACCAGCAGAGGAAGGTGGCAAGGCTGGCCGCACGGTGTTCATCGCCGAACTGACCTACGCCGCCATCGTGACGCTGGGCAACGCTCCGCAGGAACTCGTCGAGCCGATCCTGCTGGTTGAAGTTCCACGCCTGATCTTCCCGTATGTGCGCTCCATCATCAGCGACGTCACCCGTGACGGTGGTTTCCCGCCAGTGGTTCTGCAGCCGATCGACTTCGTGGCACTGTGGCAGGCCAAGCGCGCCCAGCAGTTCCCGGAGCCAGCTGGCGAAGCCTGATCCTTCAGGTGACGAAAGGCCCGAGCCGTTCCAGTGGATCGGGCCACTCCACTGCACGCCAGTCCTTTTCGGTCAGGCGTGCAGCGATGGCCTCTGACAGACAGAGCGCCCTCACACCGGACAGAGCATTTCGCTCCGGCGCTTCCAAAGCCTCCATAAAGGCTTCAGCCGTTTTTCCGGAATAAAGAACAACCCCTTCAACACGATCGCTCAACAAAGCGTCTCGCGCAGCATCCGTAAGAGTTTTCTTCTTTGTCACTGCGTATGAATCGATGCGCCTGGCCCCCAACGCCACTGCCAAGTCGAGGCCGTAACCCTTGCCACATGCCAGCATAAGGGACTGTCCCGTCAGGTTGTGACGACGACAGAACTCCAACAGGGCTTCAGCGTCGCCATCTGCGGCATGAACATTGGAAAAGCCTATGGCGCGAGCATGTTCAGCCGTTTTTGCTCCTACCGTGACCATCAAACGGTCTCGCGGCCAATTTTTGAGAGCGGCCAGCGCATTGGCGCTTGTCAAAGCTACAGCCGCGCAGTCAGTCACCGCTATAGGTTCGTAGGTCTGAATTTCCAGCATCGGGCAGGCAATCGCCTCCCATCCCTGAAGCTGAAGGGCCTCGGAGGTAGAAGCCAAACCCGGCTCGGGACGCGTGACCAGAACAGCGCGCCGCGCCATGATCAGGCGCGTGTCATCTCGGCAAAAATTGCAGCAGGCGTATTGCGGCGCAGCTCGTCTGCCAGTTCCGTTCCCATCCGGGCGGCCTCAAGTGGCGCACCAGTGATTTCACGGCGGATCAAGAACGTTCCGTCTTCGCTCGCAACCATACCTGTCAGTTTCAGAACGCCAGCTTCAATTCTGGCATATCCGCCAATTGGTGTTCGGCAAGAGCCGTCAAGCTCGGCCAGCAAAGCACGCTCCGCAGTCGAAACAGCCCGGGCTTCCGGGTCTTCGATGGCAGAGAGAAGCTCACGCAGCTCCGTGTCACTCTCGCGGACTGTCACACCGACGATACCCTGCCCTGCGGCTGGAAGCATCTGGTCCGGCTCAAGAACGATATCGACACGATCTTCCATCCCAAGACGCCGTAGTCCCGCAAGGGCCAGAAGCGTGGCATCACAAGCACCCGCCTGCAACTTGTCGAGACGCGTCTGAACGTTGCCTCGCAACAAACCAAACCGAAGATCCGGGCGACGGCTCAGCATCTGCGCCTGCCGACGGACGGACGCACAACCGATCAAAGCGCCCTCTGGCAGAGAGGCATACGGATCAGCTGGGTCAACTTTGGTGGACCGGTCACGCAGGATAATGGCATCGCGGGCGTCTTCACGCTTCAGCGTGCACGCCAGGACAAGACCGGGAGGGAGATTGGTTTCGAGATCCTTGAGGCTATGAACTGCGAAGTCGATCCGGCCCGCTACAAGAGCTTCGTGGATTTCCTTGGCAAACAGGCCCTTGCCACCAATTTCCGCCAGACGCTGGCTGAGGTTACGATCACCTTCAGTGCTGATCTGATGTTCCTGGAATGCTCCCATGTCACGCAGGACCGGACAAAAACGGGTCAGACGTGTCAGGAACGTCCGCGTTTGCCACAGCGCCAGCGGCGACGCGCGCGAGCCCACTCTAAGTGGGAGTTTGCGCTGGCCGGACGGGCTGGCGGCATGAGATCGGCGGACGGCTTCCGCCGCGACCTTTTGAAGGGCGTCGGAAGACAGGACGGAAGCATTCATGGACCGCACCTGTAGCTCATTCAGGCGGGGCTGTCATGATATGAGAGACTCGGTCATAATGCATGCCATGTCTGACCCTGCTGCATCCCGCCCCCTTCTGGCGATCGAAACGTCCTGCGACGATACCGCTTGCGCTATTCTGGCCTATGACGGCACCATTCTCGCTGAAGGTGTTCTTTCCCAGAACGATCACGCCATTCTTGGTGGCGTCGTACCGGAAATTGCAGCACGAGCTCATCTTGATGCCCTGCCCGCCCTTGTCCAGTCCGTGCTCGACAAGGCCGCCCTCACCTTGCAGGACATTGATACCTTCGCAGGAACGACTGGCCCGGGCCTGATTGGTGGGCTTATTGTGGGCAGTTCCTATGCAAAAGGGCTGGCTCTCGCACTGGGTCGACCTTTCATTGCAGTCAATCACATTGAAGGGCACGTCCTGACGGCTCGACTGCCGTCGCTTGAGGCCGATCTTCAGTTTCCCTTCCTGACGATGCTGGTCTCAGGCGGTCATTGTCAGTGCATTTCCGTGGAACAGACAGGCCAGTACGTGCGCCTTGGTGGCACCATTGATGACGCCGCCGGCGAGGCCTTCGACAAAGTTGCCAAAATGCTTGGTCTTGGCTGGCCGGGTGGGCCTGCTCTTGAAAAACTGGCACAGGAAGGCAGCGCTGATGCTTTTGCGCTTCCCCGCCCGCTTAAAGGGCGTGAAGGCTGCGATTTTTCTTTTTCCGGCCTGAAAACAGCAGTCAGCCGCCTGATTGAGCCCTCGGGATCAGGCGCTCTTCCGCGCCAGTTCGCTGCCGACGTCGCCGCATCCTTCCAGCAGGCTGTGGCAGATGTCATGGCAGACCGTGCGGAACATGCGCTTGCAATTGCGCCTCACACGACTGCACTCGTCGTCGCAGGTGGTGTGGCTGCGAACCGGCCCCTTCGCGGCGCACTGGAAGCTGTTGCAGACCGCCATGGTATCCCATTTATCGCTCCTCCGCTGCGCCTCTGCACGGACAATGCGGTCATGATCGGCTGGGCAGCCCTTGAGCGCCTCCATGCCGGTGAGCATCCCAACGAAATAGATGTCGCGGCCCGCCCACGCTGGCCTCTTGCGGAACGTCAGCCCGCTCATAGCCCTTCCTGATTCCATAGCCGGAACCTGTCTCCCGTGAACTACAGACACGCCTACCACGCCGGAAATTTTGCGGATTGCATGAAACACGCGATCCTTCTGGTGCTTCTGAAGTCCCTCGCGCGCAAACCTGCGGGATTTTGTGTTCTCGATACACATGCAGGCTGCGGACAGTATGACCTGTCTTCTGAAGAAGCCCAGAAAACCGGCGAATGGAAAAGCGGGATCGGCCGACTTCTGGACTCGGAAGATCCCGCTCTTCAGGATTATCTGTCCGCCGTGCGCGACCTCGGCCTTTATCCGGGATCACCGGCCCTCGCTCGCCATGCGCTGCGCCCCCAGGACCAGCTTGTAGCCTGCGAACTTCACCCAGAAGACGTTCGTCCCTTACGTCGCCTTTTCCGGGATGATCCGCAGGTCTCCATTCATCATCGCAACGGTTATGAAGCTCTACGCGCGCTTCTCCCCCCTAAAGATCTGAAGCGTGGTCTGGTTCTGATTGATCCGCCATTTGAGAAGCTGGACGACTTTACGCAATGTGCTGAGGCGATCTCGCTGATCCGCAATCGCTTTCGCGCAGGCATTGTCGCGGTTTGGTATCCCATCAAGCACCGCACCCCGGTTCGGGCCTTTTACAACGCCCTGAAGGATGCAGGCATTCGCGACATTCTGGCATGTGAATTTCTTCTGCGCCCGGCGTTGGATCCGTCTCGCCTGAATGGATGCGGAATGCTGGTCGTGAATGCTCCTTTCGGCTTTGAAGAGGATGCCGCTCGTGTCCTGAATGCGTTGAAGCTGGGGCTTGCGACGGATGACCCGGAAGACGACATGCAGGTGCATATCGAACGTCTGGTAGAGGAATGAACATGAACGGGCGCCATATCGCAGTCATCGGCGCAGGCGCCTGGGGAACGGCTCTCGCATGTGCCGCGGCCCGTACCGGAGCACGCGTTACACTCTGGATGCGAACTCCAGTTCCTGAGGGCGTCCGGGAGCTTCCTCGATTGCCCGGTATTCAGCTTCCTGATGCGGTTACCGTTACAGGCGTTTTCCCAACACATGCGGACGTTGTGCTGCTGGTTGTGCCTGTTCAGACTGCCCGATCCGTATCCGTCGCACTGGAAGGTGTTCTCGCTCCAGGTGTGTCGGTCGTGACGTGCTGCAAAGGCCTGGAACAGGCGACCTCGCTTCTGCCACTTACCGTACTTGCCGAAACGATGCCTGATCGGCCAACTGCCGTTCTCTCCGGGCCAAACTTCGCCATTGAAATTGCAAAAGGCCTTCCGGCAGCGGCGACATTGGCCAGCACAGATCTGACACTGGCAAAACATCTCACCAGTATCCTCAACTCGTCATCGTTTCGTCTCTATGCCAGTGACGACATTGCTGGTGTGCAGCTTGCCGGAGCAGCAAAAAACGTTGTGGCAATCGGCGCGGGTATCGTGATCGGAGCAGGCCTGGGCGAAAATGGCCGTGCAGCCCTTATCACCCGGGCTGTCGCAGAGATTGCGCGCTTGGCTGAAGCCTTGGGGGGACGTGCTGCCACTTTGGCGGGCCTATCTGGCGTTGGAGACCTGATCCTGACCTGTACTGGGCGGGGCTCACGAAACTACAGTCTCGGTATCGAACTCGGAGAGGGTCGCCCCCTATCAGAAATCCTCGCTTCCCGTACAACGGTTGCAGAGGGCGTTTTGACCGCGCCGGCGCTTGTAGCGCTCGCTCAAAAGATGGGCGTGCACGTTCCGATCCTTGAGACGATCACCCATCTGCTTTCAGAAAAACTTACACTGGAAGAGGCCAGAACGCTGCTGCTGGACCGACCTCCGACGCTGGAATAATCGGCTTTTCAGACGAACAGCCCGGCGATCACAGCGCTCATGGCGTTGGAAAGCGTACCGGCTACCACGGCGCGAACCGCCAGTTTCGAAACATCCGTCCGCCTGCGCGGCTCCGCACTCCCAAACGCACCAATCAAAATGCCGATGGTGGAAATATTCGCAAACCCACACAGTGCGAAAGACAGGATCGTGATGGTTCGATGCGACAGGACATGCGCGTGAATCATGGGAGAAAGATTCACGTAGGCGACGAACTCGTTGAAAGCGATTTTCTGGCCGAGCAATCCACCCGCCACCACACACTCAGACCACGGCACGCCCATGAGCCACGCGAAGGGCGCAAAAACGTAACCGAGGATTTGCGCGAGAGACAGCCCGACCATCGCCAGAAGACCATCTGTCAGGGCAATAATGCCAACAAAGGCAATCAGAACCGCCCCGACTGCAACCGCGATTTTGGCACCATTCATGGCACCTTCGGCCAAGGCCTCAAACATGCTGTGGTGGCCATGATCCGCCCCGGCAATTTCCGTGCTGACATGCCTCGGGCCGGGAAACAGAACACGTGAAAACAGCAGGCCACCCGGAATAGCCATTGCAGACGCAGCGAGCAGGTTCTCCATCGGAACGCCTAGCGACGCATAACCTGCCAAAACCGAGCCTGCGATGGATGACGTCCCGCTACACAGAACCGTCGCAAGCTCTCCAATAGAGAGGCCGGCCAAGCAGGTCTGGAGCGCAATCGGCATTTCACTCTGGCCAAGGAAAATGGTCAGAACGGCTGAAAAAGATTCCAGCTGCGTGGTGCCAAGAATTTTCGCGAGAGCGCCACCGATGACGCGCGACAGGAACTGAAGCACACCCCAGTGCTGCATCAGCCCCAGAAGCGCCGCGACATACACGATTTCAGGCAGAACCTTGAGGGCGAAGATAAATCCTCCATCCCCGAAAACCGTGTCCATTTTCGGACCTACAAGACCACCGAAAAGGAAGGCACTTCCCTGATCCCCGTAAGACAAGACCTTCGTCACGGCCCCGGAAATCATGTGGAGCCCATGTGCCCCGGCGGGAATCCAGAGAATTACGGCTGCAATAGCCACCTGAAGGGTTAAGGCACGCGCAACCAGTTTCCAGTCGATCGCCCGCCAGTTCGTGGAAAATAACGCGCCAAGACAGAGAAGACCGGCCATGCCGATCAGGACGCGCAGGATCACGAAGGCAAGCTCCCTTTCAAAAACAGAACGGTTGCACAACCTGTCTGCATGACAGCGCCATGTCCAGCCCTGCTCTCGCCTCTTTAGCAGTATGATATTACAGTAGATGAAAATGAGGGGGAGAAACCATGACCTGCGCCTATGATTTCCACCTGCCTGGGCTGTCTGGGGAAACAATTGATCTTTCCCAGTTCCGTGGTCGGCCACTCCTGATCGTCAACACAGCCTCAAAATGCGGCTTTACCCCCCAGTATGAAGGCTTGCAGCATCTGTGGTCCCTCTATGGGCGCGATTACCCGGATGGCATGACCGTTCTAGGCGTACCTTCGAACGATTTTGGAGAGCAGGAGCCGGGCTCAGCAGAAGAGATCAAGACATTCTGCCACCGCAATTACGGGGTCTCATTCCCTATGGCGGCCAGAGCCCATGTCAAAGGGCCAGATGCCATCCCGCTCTTCAAATGGTTGGGTAAAGAGGGCGGATTTTTATCCCGCCCCCGCTGGAATTTTTATAAGTATCTCGTGAACCGCGAAGGGCATCTCGTGCGGTGGTTCACACCGCTCTCAAAACCGACGCCCGGACGGGTAGAAGAGGCCGTCCGCCGGATTCTTCTCGATCACTGAATTATAGGACGCCCCGGTTTCCGGCCGGGCCAGCGCCTCTTCAATCAGGCGGACATTGCGCATGTCGGCTTTGAACACGGTATCGAACAGGTCCCCCATTAGCGGAACAACACCAACTACCGCTTCAATGCCGACATTAAGCAGCATCTTGCGCACGGTTGCTGCTCCCACCCCCATCCGGTGGCCTTCCCAGACAATATAGAGGGAGAGGAGCGTTCCAAGAGCCAGCCCTCCTCCGGGAATGAGCCCCAAGACCGTATCAATACCTGCTCTCAAGCGAAGCCCGGGAATTCGGACAGCCGAGTTCAGAACCCAGGCCAGACGCTTGAGCCGCTCCAGCCTTCGTAAGAGTTCTGCGGTGTCTGATGGAGATGAGGAAAATGCGGTTTTGACCATGATACAAAATAACACGCAGACGGGATCGAGAGTTTCCTCTTTTTCCTTGACGCAGCGTATCAAAAAACGCGAGCCTCATGACAGGAATATGACAGGAGACTTCTCATGACAGCGTCTCTCCTTCGGCCCATTCTGCCGCTTCTGGTCGTTGCTGCCCTTGGCGCCTTCACGCCTTCTGTCGCACATCACGTCACGAGCTTTCTGGGCCTGCCCGGCATCTTCTGGGCGAGCGTCATGCTGACGCTGGAAATTGTTCTGCTTTGTATCGGTCTGGCTGCCGTTCGCCCCTCCATGACGCGTCCATCGGAAAAACTTTACGCTCGCGAGACTGTTCTTCGCTAAAAATCGTTCCTTCTGGCTTCAGGAGGATATGTTACCCGTCAGCGGGATACGCTAGAGACAGGAAATGCTTCGCAATTTCCTGACAGTTGGCAGCTGGACCATGCTTTCGCGTGTTCTGGGCCTGATTCGTGACCAGCTTCTTGCTGCCTTCCTTGGAGCCGGCCCCGCACAGGACGCCTATCTGGTGTCCCTGCGCCTGCCGAACATGTTCCGGCGACTGTTCGGAGAAGGCGCGTTCAACGCAGCCTTCGTGCCGATGTTCACCGCCAAGTATGAGACTGAGGGACGCACCGCAGCCCTGCGTTTTGCGGGGCAGGCTCTGTCCGCTCTGGTGGCATGGCTGGTGATCCTGACGATCATCTGTGAACTGTGCATGCCCCTCATCATCTCGATTCTTGCCCCCGGTTTTCAGGGCGAGCGTTTTGAGATGGCCCTGACGCTGACACAGATCACTTTCCCCTACATGGTCATGATCTGTGCGGCGGCTCTGGTTTCCGGTGTGCTGAATGGTCTGGGAAAATTCAGCGCTGCATCCGCCGCCTATCTGAGTTTCAACATCATCGGCATCGCAGCGATCTTTCTGGGGGCCTATGTCTGGCACAGTGTTGCGCTGACCAGTGCGTGGGGTGTCGTTATTTCGGGCATCGTCCAGCTGGGTGCCCTCTACTGGGCCGCTCATCGGGCCGGTGTCGCGCCGCATCTCGTCCGCCCCAGCTTTTCAAAAGATATCCGTGGTCTGATGCGACGGATGGGGCCGGGTCTCGTCGGATCGGGTGTCACACAGATGAACCTGATGGTGGACACGATCATTGCCACCAGACTGCCCGTTGGCTCCCCGTCGATTCTGTACTTCGCGGACCGGATCAACCAGCTCCCTCTTGGCGTTCTTGGTGCGGCGGCAGGTACAACCCTCTTGCCGCTTCTCACGCGACACGTGGCCAACAACGACCGCGCTTCCGTACATGCCAGCCTGAACCGGGCCCTCGATTACGCTCTGCTTTTGACCCTTCCCGCAACGATGGGCCTGATTGCACTGGCTCCCTCAATCATGGCTGGCCTGTTCAGCTACGGTCACTTCACGGTCGCAGATGCCCTGAAGTCCGCCCAGTCCCTGCGGGCCTACGCCCTTGGGCTTCCAGCATTTGTACTCATCAAGGTCTTTTCGCCCGGCTTTTTCGCTGAAGGGGATACCAGCACTCCGGTCCGGATTGGTTTCTTTACCCTGGGATTAAATCTGGCGCTTAATCTGGCGCTCTACAAGCCACTGGCTCATGTAGGCCCTCCATTAGCCAGCACGATTGCGGCGGTCGTGAACGTTGCCATTCTGGCCGTGCTTTTGCATCGCCGTGGCATCTTCCAGCCTGACCCACGATTGAAAAGCCGCTCAGCCCGGATAATCGGCGCCTCCCTCATGATGGCCCTCTGGGTTGCCGCAGCACAGAAATTCGCCGCTCCGGACCTGCCGAACTGGCACGGAATCTGGCGCCTGAGCATGCTGGGCGCACTGATCGTGTTTGGAGGCGTGGTGTACGCCATTTCTCTCGACGCTCTGAAGGTTCTGAAACTCAGTGACGTGCTCGCAGCGTTGCAAACGCGCATCGCCAGAAGACGCACACGCTAAGACACTGATCCTGCCGGTTCACACACCGGCAGGGACACGGTAGTTTCCCCTCCCCTCCTCATATCTCACCACCGGAGACCGGACCCATCGGCACGTTCATGCCCCTGCCTTCTGCCGCCAATGCTACGCCTTCCATGGCGCAATGGTTCGCGCTCAAGCATCAGGAGCCAGATGCTCTTCTGTTCTTCCGAATGGGTGATTTCTACGAGCTATTCTTCGCAGATGCCCAAGCCGCCGCGATGGCACTCGATATCGCGCTGACAGCACGGGGCAATCACAACGGCGAGCCGATTCCCATGTGCGGCGTTCCGGTTGCAGCGGCACCGGCCTATCTGTCTCGTCTGATTCGCCGAGGCTTTCGCGTTGCTGTTGCTGAGCAAACGCAGGCACCGCAAAAAGGCCAGAAAGGCCCGCTTCCCCGTGCGATCGTCCGTGTCGTCACTCCGGGCACTCTGACGGAAGATGAACTGCTCGAAGCTGGCCGCGCCAATCTGCTTCTGGCTATTGCCCGCTCCGGAGACCGCCGCTCCAAAATGATTGGCGCAGCCTGGATCGATATTTCTACAGGCGCGTTCGAGACAACGTCCGTGCCTGAAGTCGCCCTTCCAGAGCTGATGGCCCGCCTGGACGCTGCGGAAGTTCTTTCAGATCCAGAGCTCATCCCGGCAGACCACGCCAGCCGGCTTGCACCAGTCGCTGTTCCGCCGTCTCTGGATAGCGCCCGTACTCTGATTTCCCGTGCCTATGGGGTGGCACAGATTGATGCGCTCGGAGACTTCCCGGACGAGCAGGCCATCGCCTGCGCCATGGCACTTCACTATGTGCAGCGCAGTCAGGCCGGAGCCCTTCCCAGACTCTCGCGTCCGATGCCGCAGGGCATCAGCGGCGTGCTCGGGATCGACCCAGCAACCCGCGCCAGCCTCGATATTCTGCGCACCCGTGATGGGGAGACGAAATACAGCCTGTTCGGTGTGATCTCTCGCACCGTCACAGCAGCAGGCTCCCGCCTGCTCTCTCAGTGGATTTCCTCTCCCCTCACTGACGCCATCACCATCACCGAGCGTCAGAACGCATGGCTGTGGCTTCAATCCGTCCCGGGTTTTGCAGCCGCATTGGGCGATATTCTTAAACGCACACCAGACCCGGCTCGCGCCCTCGGCCGCCTGTCGGCAGGACGTGGCCAACCGCGCGATCTCGCATCCATTCGCGATACTCTGATTGCCGCTGACGATCTGACAGCCCTTTTCCAGCCGGCCTGTGATAAGAGCACACCGTCTCTGATTCGCACGCTGACGGCTGGCCTTTATGGCCGCGCCGATGCCCTTTTAGACACGCTGAAAGCTGCGCTTGCGGAAGAATTGCCTGCACGCATCGAGGACGGTGGTTTCATCGCCGTCGGATTTGATACTGAGCTGGATCGATACCGGACACTCCGGGACGAAAGTCGACGGATCGTCGCAGCACTTCAGGGGCGCCTCTCCGAAGAATACGGGATCGGCAATCTTAAGATCCGCCATCATGCCCAGCTGGGTTACGTCATCGAGGTCCCTGTTGCAGCCGGGGCGAAGCTGAAAGAGCGACCTGAGCTTTCTTTCCGACAAGGCACAGCCAGCCTCGCACGCTTCTCCACCGAAGAACTCGCTGCGCTGGACCGCGCCATTCTCGAGGCAGCAGACAAAGCGAGCACGCTGGAGCGCCGCCTTTTCACAGCGCTCTGCACCCGCATCCTCGAAACTCCCGCGCTGGACGAAGTCGCAGAATATCTTGCCCTGACAGACGTCTTACGATCCTGCGCAATTCTGGCAGAGGGAGGATCGTGGTGCCGCCCAACGGTCACGGACGATACCGATTTCGAGCTTGTCGCTTGCCGACATCCCGTTGTCGAAGCCGCCCTCACAGAAACCGGCAGCGCGGACGCACGCTTCATTCCCAATGACTGCGCTCTTCCCCCAGAACACCGCGCCATGCTTCTCACTGGCCCGAATATGGCTGGTAAATCCACATTCCTCCGTCAGACTGCGCTTGCCGTGATCATGGCGCAGGCCGGGCTGCCGGTTCCGGCGAAAAGTGCCCGTATTGGTGTTGTGGACCGGCTATTTTCCCGTGTGGGTGGTGCAGACGATCTGGCGCGTGGGCGCTCCACCTTCATGGTGGAAATGACTGAAACCGCTGCCATTCTCAATCAGGCTGGTCCCAAGTCTCTTGTCGTCGTCGACGAGATTGGACGTGGAACGGCAACGCTGGACGGCCTCTCTATTGCCTGGGCTACGCTTGAGGCGCTTCACACCCAGCTTGGCTCACGCACGATTTTCGCCACGCATTTTCATGAGCTGGGCGCTCTGACCGAGTTCCTGCCACGCCTGGCTCCGTACACTATGGCCGTCAAAGAGTGGCGCGGCGAAGTCATTTTCCAGCATGAAGTCCGCCCTGGCTCAGCCCGTAAGAGCTGGGGCCTGCATGTGGCCAAACTGGCCGGGATTCCGCAATCGGTGGTGAACCGTGCTTCCCGGCTTCTCAGCACATTCGAACGTGAACAGGCTGAAGCCCGCTCTTCTCTGCCATTGTTCGAAGCCGTTGCAGACGCATCAGAAGACGCCCCGGAGCCACAGGTTCTGCACTCTCCGGCCCTCGATGCACTCACGACCATCAACCCTGATGATCTCTCTCCCCGAGAGGCGCTAGCCGCGCTATATGATCTTAAACGCCTCGCTACAGGAGACAGGACTTGAAAAGTGCTGGTTTCTGGGGCGAAAGTCTTCCCTCCCCTTTCGCTGACGATACGGATACGACCCTGTCTGACCGCAAAGCCATGACCCCGTCGCTGCAAACAGCTCTTCAGACTGCCGCCGCACAGGGGCTGACGTCCCGAGATGACGTCCTCTCCATCCTTCGTCGTCATCTTGGCAATGGCCATGCAGATATCCGCATCAGGTTCGAAAAGCGCCTGATCTCGGGGATTGATGCAGCGCGCGCGCTCGCGGCTCAGGCCGACAGCGTTGTCTGTGCACTGGCTGATCTTTCTGCCGCGCAGGACAATGCGTCCTCCGAAGAGCCACTCTGTCTGTGTGCCACCGGCGGCTATGGAGCGGGCCTTCTCGCCCCCTTCAGCGATATCGATATCCTGTTTCTCATTCCGGAAGATGCGTCTCCGGCCCTGACCACACGCATTGAGTTCATTCTCTATGCCCTCTGGGATCTTGGCCTCCGAGTCGGTCATGCGACGCGCTCCATCAGTGCCTGCATCAAGGACGTGGCCGAAGATCTGACCATCCGCACGGCCCTTCTGGACCTGCGCCCCCTTTATGGTGATCGGACGCTCGCCCGTAATCTCCGCTCAGCCCTTGGCGCGGACCTCCAGAACGACACGCTGTGCGATTTCGTCCGTGGCAAGATTGAAGAACGTGAGCTGCGCCATCGCCGGTTTGGCGACAACCCCTACATGGTTGAGCCGAACATCAAGGAAGGCCGCGGCGGCCTCCGTGATCTTCAAACGCTGAACTGGATGGGCCGTGCTGCTCTTGGCTGCGCCATTACAACGCCAGACCAGAGCACGGCCCCGGCCGAAGCCGTCCCGACACCATCCTTTATTTCCTTTGGCCTCCTGACCAACCGTGAAACCCACCGCGCCCGGCGTGCGTGGGATTTTTTCTGGACGGTTCGCCTGCACCTTCACTACATCACCGGCCGCGCGGAAGAGCGACTCACCTTTGACGTCCAGCCCGTCATCGGTGGCCGGATGGGATATGCCACGCACGGACGTCAGCGCGGTGTCGAACGCTTCATGCGACACTACTTCCTGACGGCACGTGACGTCATGCGCCTGACGCATGTTCTTCAGCCGATCGTGCTGATGCGCCTGCAGGATCAGGCCAGCGACACTCATCCGGAAGCACTCCCGGGGCCAGAAGGCTTCGAACGTATTGCCGGACGTCTCTGCCCTGTTGATCCGGTCACGTTTGCAAAGAACCCGCGTGACATGTTCCGAATGCTGGACTGCGCGCGCCGGCATGATCTGGAACTGCACCCACTTGCCATTCAGCAGCTGATCCGCAACGAACGGCATGCCGTTGAACTGCGGGATGATCCGGAAACAGCGCAGATCTTTCTTAATCTGCTCTGTGAACCGAGTGCGGATGAGACAAAGACCGTTCCGTTCTGGCTTCCCATTCTGAACGAAACCGGCCTGCTCGGTCGCCTGCTTCCGGACTGGTCACGCGTTGTCGGCCAGATGCAGTTTGACAGCTATCACATCTATACGGTGGACGAGCACATCATCGAAGCCGTCCGTATGATGGGCCAGATCGAAGCGGGTCATATGGCGGATGAGATCCCGCTGGCTTATGGGCTTGCCAAGGATCTGCGCTCACGCCGGGCCCTGTATGTCGCGGTCCTTCTCCATGACATTGCCAAGGGCCGTGGCGGCGATCATTCGGAACTCGGGGCGGATCTGGCCCTCACCATCTGCCCACAACTGGGTCTGGACCCTGAAGAGACAGAGACAGTTTCGTGGCTCGTTTTGCATCATCTGCTGCTGTCCCAGACAGCATTCACCAGAGACATTGATGATCCCCGGACGATCCTTGATCTCGCAGACACCATTCAGTCTCCGGAACGCCTACGCCTTCTCCTCCTCCTGACAATCGCGGACATGCGCGCCGTCAGCCCCAAAGTCTGGAATGCCTGGAAAGCCACGCTTCTACGTGAGCTGTTTTCCCGTGTAGCAGAAGTTCTGGAAGGCGGACTGGCCGCAACGGAGCAGGACGGCCGCGTCACACATGCTCGTGAATTGGCCCGGGATGGTCTGAGCTCACTGCTGCCAGAAAGCAGTATCGAGCACTTTCTGGCTCTCGGATATCCCAGCTACTGGCTCGGTTTCGACACCGATACCCACATGCGCCATGCACGCATGATCCACGATTCGGACCGATATCGCTCACCGGTCACGGTCGAGGCTTATCCAATCCCGGAACGCGGCGTGACAGAGCTGACCGTGCTTTGTGCTGACCATCCAGGACTGTTCTCACAGATTGCTGGCGCCCTTGCTGTCGCAGGCGCATCCATCGTGGATGCCCGCATCCATACCCTCAGCGATGGCATGGCTCTGGATACTTTCTGGGTTCAGGACGCTGATGGATGTTCCTTTGAAGATCCTCACCAGCTTGGGCGTCTTAATCATCTGGTTGAGCAGGCCCTGTCCGGTCGCCTTGACCTGAAGAAGGGTATCGCGGAGGCGCGTCATCGCGGAGCTTCCCGCCGGATGCGCGCTATTCACGTTCCACCCCGTGTAGTGATCGATAATACCGCTTCGGACCGGCACACCGTCATCGAGATCAACGGTCGTGACAGATCTGGCCTGCTCCATGACATCACAACGACGCTGAGCGAGCAGTCGCTTCAGATTTCCTCTGCTCACATTACCACCTATGGAATGCGGGCTGTGGACGTTTTCTATGTTCGTGACCTTCTCGGCATGAAGATCACAGATCCAACGCGCCTGGCCCATATACGTGAGACACTCCTTGCTTCCCTGACGCCACAAACCGTCAAGAAGGCTGTTGCTGCGCCCACTCCCTGAGGTTTTCGGCCACCTGTTTCACAACGGGTGGCCATGCTTCTGGCAGGAAGCCTTCCGGCCTGAACTGCTGCACATTCTGGTACCAGGGAGTTGTTTTCCAGCGCCAGTCACCGCCTCGGCGATTCAACAGCCAAAGCGAGCGCCCCATGGCACCGGCCATGTGTGCCACCGCAGTATCCACACTAATAACAAGCGAGCACCGCCCTACGGCGTCCGCAAGCTCTTCGGGTGTTTCGAGAGAGACCTTTTCCATCCATTCCGGGCAATTTCCCTGCTGAAGGGATACAAAACGAACGCCCTCAACACGTTGCAGCGGCTCCAGCCATTCCAAGTTTAGAGAGCGACGCCGATCAAACCTGTAAGACGGATTTCCCGCCCAGCAGAGTCCAACAACCCGCGGCTGCGGGATCGACGCGGACTCCAGATAGGGCGCTGTTCCTCCCTGGCCCATCAGCCCCAGAACAAATGGTAAGCTCAGAAGACTGATTTCTCCTGCGACAGGTCCTTCTGGTTCCAAAATCCGAGCATGGTCCATCGTAGGCATCCGGCTTACTAACGCAGCCACTGGCACATGCAGTCGGAGAGGTCGTCTGGTGGCGGCTAAAGGCAGAAACCTCAGAAACTGGATGCTATCTCCCAGACCCTGCTCTGCCGTCACGGCAATCGGTAATTCACCCTCGGAGCCGTCCCACACTGGAGAAGACTGCGGCGTGTTTAGAAGGCGATATCGACTTTCAAATTCCTGCCAGCCTTCCGAAAATTCGCCTTCTCCCAACAAAATAGTCGCGTGATTAAAGCGAGCCTGAGCTTGCTCGTAACCAGACGTCCGATAAGCGATAACCGAAAAAAGCCGCTTGGCTGTCTCTTCCTCGCCCATCTCCATCAGAACCGTTCCAAGATTATTGGCAATCCGGGCATCCTCGGGAGCAAAACCTAGTGCTTCTTCCAAGCTTCGGCGTGCTTCCGGCAAGTTCCCAAGAGCCATCTGAACCAAGCCGAGACTATTCAGGGTTGCTCCGGTTCGGACTCCCAACTCACATGCCTTTTCCAAAGCCTGCAGGGCTGACTCTAAAAGCCTGCTTTCAAAAAACGCCGCTCCGAAATTAGCCCAACCACGCCCATCGAGCGGCGCACGCTTCGTCACTCTGTCAAAACAGGAAAGTGCCTTATCCGGACGCCCATCCTGCAGATAGATTTCACCAAGCCTTGTGAGATATTCGACATCGTCTCGCGCAAGGGCGCACGCTTCCTCCAGAGCTTCACAGGCCGCTTTACGTTGCCCCAGAAGCAAAAAGACTTCAGCACTCGCGGCATGGGCGCGCGGGTCAGCTGGTTGCAATGTTCGCGCTACGGAGAGCGCCGCACGTGCGGGTTCAAAGTGGCCCTCTGCAGCGAGTGCCAACCCCAATGTGATATGAACACGCGCTGATCTTGATGCTGGAAGACCACCAGCCTGCAAAGCCCGTCCCGCCATCGCGATAGCTGTCGCATTCTGCCCGCGAGCACGAGCCAGACAGGCCATGCCGTGCCACGCATCAGGTTGCGCAGGGTCATGAGCCAGGATGTCACGAAAGGATTTTTCGGCGCTCGCGAGGTCGCCTCTGGCGAAGCAGTCAAAAGCAAAACGCGTCGGATCTGGCTTGTAATGACCTGTCATCCGTCAGTGATGCGGCCAAATGCCCTGAAAATCCATTCCTTCAAGAAGATTTCGGCAAGACGCCCCAAAGAAACACCATGAGGCGTTAACGAAGTTTTCAGACTCTGGGCGTCATAACGTCTTGTAACAAGACTAGCCAGAGGCGTCTGACCATGCATCTTGAACAACGGACAGGCAGCGTTCCGGGCCTGGTTTATGCAACTGTGCGCCAGGGTATGACCACGCGCACGTTCCCTATTGAAATCAGACAAACGGCATCCGGTCATTACATTGCCCGGATGCCCGACCAACGCTGGTCCATTGAGTGTATGACTGTAGATGCGGCGTTGCTTATGCATGCAGCCGTGCTTTTCCCGGTTGAGCATGAGCACGCTCCCTGGCTGTCCAACCCACGACCGGCACTGTCGCCCGTACAACGTCATGCAGCCCGCATTCTTTCTTCGAAAACCCGAGAAGAAAAAACAGAGCGAGAAGCCACGCTGGATTATTAGTCCTGTTTGAGGCTTGCGAAATTTTCTGGACGGGCCGATGTCTGGAGCTATGAAAAGCCGGTTTTTATATTCCGTCGCGAGCGCCCTTCTGGGCGCTGCTGGTCTGTTCTCTTCACCTGCTTATGCAGACCATCCGTGGAAAGATGCTCCGCAGTCAGCACAGATTGTTGCTGATGCTGCGCTTGATCGTGTTCAGCTTGGCTCCTTGCTTCCACATAGCGCAGACACTTTCCTGGCTTTGAGTGAAGAGGGTCGCCCTGTTTTACTCGATTCCCAAAATCACACTCATCCGTTTCCGATTGATGCCGCTGAGCAGGAACAAATCCCACCCCTCGCATTTCTGACGCAGGCAGGATCGGATTACTGGGGCCTGACAGTGTCGCCTCAGGCTAAGCTTGTTCATCTCTCTGTGGATGGAAAGCCCCTTGGAGAGGTCCCCTTCGTCGGTGGAACGCTGAAAGGCAGCAATCTCACGGCACTTCAGGTCCATGGCAGCTTTGCCTATGTGACGGATGAAGGAAAACCGGCCCTCGTTGTCGTTTCCCTGAGGGACGGTAAAGCACAGCGCTTTCTGCCCTATGATCCTTCCGTCACAGGACGCAGACCGTTCACGCGCAACGCACAAATTACCAACGGGCCGGACGGGCACCCTCTGACTGGCGGAAATGTTCGGCTTCTGGCGCTCGACGCCAAGGGACAATGGCTGTTTTACATGCCCGCCTGCGGCCCCCTGTATCGGATTGACGCCTCCCTCCTGACAGATCCGGCTTTCACGCCCGTTGAGCAGCTTGATGGCATTGTAGAATGGCGCGATACGCCGAGCCTCGGCGGCATCACCCTAAGCCCTGAAAACGTCTTCTACATGTCTGACCTTACGGATGGCGCTCTCCTTCAGTTCGGCAGCGAACGCAATCCTCTGATCCTCATCCGGGATACTCGCCTTCTCGAGGCTGGAGCACTGGCGGTTTCTGACGGCCATCAGGTTGCCGTTCTGACATCAGAAGATGGAAAACCGCACATTCTTCGCATCGCCTTGCCATAGAAGGTCGTGATATAAACTTCCCATGCGCTACCGATCTACTCGCGGCGACCTGACCGCCGACGCACCCAACTTCTCCGACATCCTCCTTGCCGGCCTTGCTGGAGACGGTGGTCTCTACATGCCGGAGAGCTGGCCAAAAATCAGCGCCCAGACGTTCCGTGAATGGCGCACGCTCTCCTACGCGGATCTGACTGCCGAAGTCATTTCCCTGTTTTCCGAAGGCGCCATTGACCGCGATACTCTTCGCGACATGGCCCGGGACGCCTATGCGGGCTTTGATCACGCCGCCATCGCGCCACTTTGCGAGGTGGAGCAGGACCTTTTCTCACTTGAACTGTTCCATGGCCCTACGCTCGCCTTCAAAGATATGGCGATGCAGATGCTCGGCCGCCTGTTCGATCATGTCCTGACCCAGCGGAACCAGAAAGTTACGATCGTCGGCGCAACATCCGGTGACACTGGCTCGGCTGCCATCGAAGCCTGCCGTGGCCGCGAGCGCCTGTCCGTCGTCATTCTTCACCCAAAAGGCCGGACGTCAGAAGTTCAGCGCCGCCAGATGACGACGGTTCCGGACGACAATATCCTGAACATTGCCGTCGAGGGTGACTTCGATACCTGTCAGGACATGGTAAAGGCTCTCTTCGCAGACACGACGTTCCGCGACGAAGTCTCTCTTTCCGCCGTCAACTCCATCAACTGGGCCCGTATCGCCGCTCAGATCCCGTATTACGTCCGGGCAGCACTGGCACTGGGCGCACCAGACCGCGAAGTGTCTTTCTCCGTTCCGACCGGAAATTTCGGCAATGTGCTGGCAGCCTGGGCCGCACGCCAGATGGGCCTCCCCATCCGTCGCCTGTGCATTGGGTCGAACCGCAATGACATTCTCACGCGCTTCCTGATTGAAAACGATATGAGCGTCCGTACGGTGGAGCCAAGCCTCTCGCCGTCCATGGACATTCAGGTCTCGTCCAATTTCGAACGTCTGCTGTTCGAACTTCTGGACCGCAACCCGACGCGTTGTGCTGCGATCATGAAAGAATTCCGTGAAACTGGCCGAATGGCCGTACCTCACGATGCGTGGACGCGCATGAAAGACGTCTTTGACGGCATGACGCTCAGTGATGAGCAGACCAGCGAAGCCATGCGTCACTTCTACAGCGAAAGCCTCTATCTGGCGGATCCCCATACGGCGATCGGCCTGGCAGTCGGCAAGCGCTTCCAGGAGCCAGGCATTCCGATGGTTGCGGCAGCCACTGCACATCCTGCCAAATTCCCGGATGCTGTTTTCGCAGCGACTGGAATCAAGGCTGCTCTGCCGCCTCACCTCGCTGATCTTTTCGAGCGCCCAGAGCGCTATGACACCATGAGCAGTCAGCTCGCCGGTATTCAGGATGCGGTTCGCAGCCATATCCGCCGCCACTGACAGGCTTGTTCCTTCCTACAGGCTCCCCATCTCAGGGAGCCTGTCTTTTTATGATTTTACGGAAACTCATGCCTGATACGATTGAAGTCACCACGCTCGACAACGGTCTGACCATCATCACGGAACGCATGGAACGCGTTGAGACCGTATCCTTCGGCGCCTATGTTTCGATCGGCACACGCGACGAAACTGCCGAAAACAACGGCGTCTCCCACTTTCTCGAGCATATGGCCTTCAAAGGCACAGAAAGACGGTCCGCAGCCCGTATTGCCGAAGAAATCGAGAATGTCGGTGGTCATATCAATGCTTACACTGCGCGGGAAACCACCGCGTATTACGTCAAGCTCCTCAAGGAGGATCTGACGCTTGGTGTAGACATTATCGGGGACATTCTTACGCACAGCACTTTTCTGGATGCTGAAATCGAGCGTGAGCGTGGTGTCATCCTTCAGGAAATCGGTCAGGCCAACGATACACCAGATGACATTATTTTCGATCACTTCCAGGAATGCGCCTTCCCGGCGCAACCGATGGGCCGCCCGACGCTAGGGACGGAAGAGCTCGTTTCAGGCATGACGCGTGAGACGCTGATGGGCTACATGCGTGAACATTACACCACGCGTAACATCACGATTGCCGCGGCCGGCAACCTGCATCACCAGCAGGTCGTGGATCTCGTGAAAGAGCACTTCGCCGACCTTCCCACTCATCAGACCCCAACGCCCCGCAATGCGGACTATGCCGGGGGTGACATCCGCACCACGCGCGAACTTGATCAGGCCCACCTGGTGATGGGCTTTCCATCCGTCAGCTATCACCACCCTGATCATTACGCTGTCATGATCCTGTCCACCCTGTTGGGCGGCGGCATGTCTTCGCGACTCTTTCAGGAAATTCGCGAACGTCGCGGGTTGGTTTACAGCGTCTATTCGTTTGCCTCCCCATTCAGCGACAGTGGTCTGTTCGGACTTTATGCGGGAACGGGCGAAGCCGAGGTAGCTGAGCTGGTGCCGGTCATGATTGACGAGCTCAAGCGCCTTCAGGACGGCCTAACACCTGAAGAGCTTTCGCGTGCCCGTGCGCAGCTCAAATCATCCCTGCTCATGTCTCTGGAGAGCACGGGTAGCCGGTGCGAACAGCTGGCACGCCAGATCCAGGTTCATGGCCGCCCCGTTCCTGTCACGGAGACAGTCGGCAAAATTGATGCCGTAACGGAAGCTGACATCCTACGGGTTGCGAAGACCATCTTTGCAGGCACTCCAACTTTCACGGCTATCGGGCCAGTGAAGAATGTGCCTGCCATTGAAGACATCACTGCGAGGCTTGCTGCATGACCACTACGCCCATTGAGGCCCTCCTCGCCGCTGCCAAACGACATGGTGCCGATCACGCTGATGCCGTGTTCATCAGAAATGAATCCGAATCCGCGATGGTTCGGAAAGGCGTCCCTGAAGGCATAGAGCGCTCTGAAAGTGTCGCGCTGGGCCTCCGTGTTTTCCGGGGCCAAAAGGCCGCGTCAGTGTCAACCAGCGTTCTGGATGAAGCCGAGTTTGATCGCCTAGCAGAACAGGCCTGTGCCATGGCGCTCGTCGTGCCAGAAGATCGCTTTGGCGGTCTTGCGCCTGACAGCATGGTTGGACATTTTGATGCGTCCGGTCTGGATCTGGAAGACACGGCAGCACCGCACATGGACGCGCTCTTGGCGCGCGCGCGAGAAGCGGAAGACGCTGCCTTGGCCGTGTCTGGTGTTACCAACACGAACGGCGCTTCTGCCGGACATGGTCGCACAGTTATTGCGCTTGGCACGTCTGCGGGCTTCATGGGGCGTTACAGCCGTACAGGGCACTCCATCAGCGCCAGCGTACTGGCCGGTGATGGCGCTCTGATGCAGCGGGACTATGCTCATCACGGCACCGTCCATTTGGAAGATCTGGACGCACCTGCCCTTATCGGCCGCGAGGCAGGAGAACGTGCTGTCTCGCGCGTGAACCCCTCTCGTCCGAAGACTGGCACATACAGCATCATTTATGATCCGCGGGTTTCCTCCAGCCTGTTGGGTCATCTGGCGAGTGCCATCAATGGCGCATCCGTTGCGAGAGGCACGTCATTCCTGAAAGAAGCCATGGGGACACGTATTCTGTCCGCTGGCCTGACAGTCCGTGACGACCCTCGCCGTATTCGTGGTGCAGGCTCGCGCCCCTTCGACGGTGAAGGCTGCCCTGCGACAGCTCTGGATCTGATTTCGGACGGCGTTCTCACCACATGGCTGCTGGATTCCAGAAGTGCCCGTCAGCTTGACCTGCGGTCCAACGGGCGCGCAAGCAGAGGCGTTTCAGGTCCACCGAGCCCAAGTGTGACAAATCTTCATCTTGAACCAGGTGATCTTTCCGCAGGGGATCTGCGTTCCGATATAAAGGAAGGGATACTGGTCACGGAACTCATGGGATCATCCATCAATATGCTGACGGGTGATTACAGCCGAGGGGCTTCCGGCTTCATGATCCGTAACGGCGAGCTTGCTGAGCCCGTGGCGGAACTCACGATTGCCGGAAATCTTCGGGACATGTTCTCCCGTATGGTTCCAGCCAGCGATCTTTCCTTCCGGAGCAGCGTGAATGCGCCGAGCATCCGGATTGATGGCATGAGCATTGCAGGACTTTGATGCGTAATTTTCGTCTTTTCTCCGTCGCCTGTGCGCTGCTTTGCGTGCTGGGTTCCGCCGATGCCCGTCCGGGTGGCGGTGCCTCTATGGGGAGCCGTGGTTCACGCACCTGGAGTGCGCCTCCACGGACATCCATCACGCCGAGCTGGACACGCCCAATGGACCGGACCATGGCGCCGCAGTCCAACTATGGCGCACAGACCGCTCCTCGTCCGATGGCACCCATGACGCCGGGTTATCGCCCATCCTTTCCAAACCGCCATCCGTTCATGACAGGTTTTGCAGGAGGCCTGCTGGGCGCTGGTCTATTCGGAATGCTGAGTGGGCACGGGTTCTTCGGGGGCATGAACGGCGGCACGTCATTCCTTGGATTTTTGTTCCAGGTATTCGTGATTGGTGCCCTGATTATGTTCGTTCTTCGGCTGTTTAATCGTCGCAAGATGGCAGCAAACGGGATGTCTGGCAGTGCTCCGTTCAGTGCGGCTGGAGGAAGCGCGCCCGTTACGTTGAGCAACGACGATTATACCAGCTTCCAGCGCCTCCTCCTTGATATCCAGGCAGCCTGGAGTGCACAGAACACACGTGCGCTTTCCAGCATGACCACACCGGAAATGGCTGGATACTTCAACGAACAGCTTTCTGATCTCGCCAGCCGTGGCGCACGTAACATTGTCTCCAATGTTAAGTTCCAGCGTGGCGATCTGTCTGAAGCCTGGCGTGAACGCAACCTGACCTATGCGACGGTTGCCATGCGTTATTCCATGACGGACGTCACAACCGACTCGTTTGGCAATGTAATTGATGGAAGCTCAACAGAGCCCGTAACCGTTACGGAACTCTGGACGTTTGTCCGCGCAGACGGGCGCGGAAACTGGATCCTTTCAGCCATCCAGCAGGCTGGCTGAAAGTCCGTTCTTAGAAACGGATCAGTGTAATCACATAGAAAATTGCAGCGAGGGTAATGACCCCTCCTGCAATTCCGACGATACGGCTCTGACGCCGTTTCGCTGCGAGATCAGGCATCGTTGTTTTCATGACAGCAGAACCCGATCCACCAGAAGACCACAAAATAGAAAAAACAGATAAGCCAGCGAGTATCGGAAAGCGAAGCGCGCTGGCTTGTCTTTTGTCAGGCTTACGCCCGTTGCATCCTGCTGGTCCATCAGCACACGCACGGCACACACGATAAAGCCCAGATCCAGCAAGCTTGTCGTCACTGTGTAAAACATTCCGCATTCATGCGCGAAAGATGGCCACAGTGAAACGGCCGTGAGGATGAATGTATAAAGAAGGATCTGCCAGCGTGTATGCCGGGCGCCTTTGACGACCGGCAGCATCGGGATCCCCGCTTTGTCGTAATCCTTGCACGCGTAGAGCGACAGAGACCAGAAGTGCGGTGGCGTCCAGAGGAACACAATGGCGAACATGGCAACGGGCAGAACTGCCATGGAATTCATGGTCGCTGCCCAGCCGATCATTGGAGGAAACGCCCCGGCGGCGCCCCCGATCACGATGTTCTGCGGCGTACTCCGCTTGAGCCACATCGTGTACACAACGCTGTAGAAAAAGATCGAGAACGCCAGAATACCTGCGGCAAGCACATTTGTGGCAAGCCACAGCACGACAACAGACAGCACGGACAGCGCGATACCATAAACCAGCGCGCTATCCGCTGGCATTCTGCCATCAGGGATCGGGCGTACATTGGTTCGGCGCATAACTGCGTCGATATCGCGGTCGTACCACATATTGATCGCACCGGCGGCGCCAGCACCGATACAGATGCACAGGATGGTAATGAGACCAATGGGGATGGACGGCCACTGTGGAGCCACAGCCATGCCCGTAGCGCCCGTAAACACCACAAGAGAAATAACCCGCGGCTTCAGCAGAGCCAGCCAGTCCTTGAGCGACGAGTCTCCATTATCGCCCAGAACTGAAAAAAGCCCCGAGGGGGCTAGGGGTGTTGCTTCACTCATGCTTTGGCCCGGGCGCGCCCGGTCTCCTTGATCAGGAAAAGTCCGAGTATGCCGAATGTCAGCAGGCTAAGGCCCATCAGGCCTTCTCCGAGCACCATCAGCGCAGGGGTCAGAGAGCAAAGAGCCCCCACAAAGGTCAGGCCTGCATGCATACGGCTCAGTGGAGACGGAATATTATCGGGGAGCACACGCATCATCCAGGCATAGAAACCACCACAGAGAGCCATGATGCCACCAAACGCCGCGGCTGAATGATCTGTTCCATGACCCGGCATGAACTCTGCAATCCAACCCGCTGAGAAAAGGATCACGCTGCCCAACGCCCAAAGCGTCGTTCCGTCCAGTTCCTGCCGCTGCTTCCAGACGTCAATGCAAAGCGCAGTCACCAGCAGGACTGACGGTACAAGCTGCGTCAACACCACGAGGCTTCCCTGCACTGCCGCAGGCACACCACCGAAGAGGCCGTCCATCCAGAAGAGCGGACCAACGACGGCCATCACGCCAAAAGCATACGGGGCCAGCCGGTCAGCCAGTCCCGGCTTATTCCGGCTCGACGACAGCAGATAGCAGACCAGCCCCAGAGCTGGCGTCAGCATCAGGGATGTTTCTGGAAGATGAAGCAGACTGACCAGTTCATGGGCCGCATTGGCCGGAGCCCCGTTGATCATCATCCGCGTCATGATTGCAGCAAGAACAGGCGCAACAATCGTCACACCTGATGCCGTAGCAAGCATGGACCAGGCCAGTGGGGAAAGCTTCCGGAACTGAAGAACACGTCCTTCAAGAAAAGTCGTGATTACATCCAGAGCGACCGCGAAAACCCCGACAGCCCAAAGCGCGAGTGCAATGATTGGCTGGATTGGAAGAAACACAACGCCGGATGACAGAAAACAGAAGCCCGTCAGTGTCAGAGCTGGAAGGGTTGTTCTGTCTGTCCCAAGTTCAGCGGGGAGTAGCCACTGGCCGAATCCACCGAGCGCAGCCGGGCAGATTACAAAGAAAGCCATCAGAATGCCGTGGCAGAAAGCCTGCCCGGCAGTCGGATGAATCTGAAGGAATGGCAGAGCCAACGACCCACCCAGAAGACCAGCAAACAGTGCCAGTAAAATAAAGGATGCGCCGATCCGTCTATTGGAAAGAGCGGGGGTAGAGTCGAAGGCCTGATAAGTCATGATCGCGTAGTCGGTCCCTGCCAAGGAATACCGCAGCGAGCGTCGGAATACTCGGCGCCGGCTTAACCGGAGCCATACGCCGATCAGGCGACCAGGGCTGCGGCGTCGCTTTTACTCTCGCATTGCGGCAATGTCACGAGTGTAAACAGCCCGGCAGGCGGAACGGGCGTCATAGTCGCGCGTTTCAGGTCTTCTGGTGGCAGAAGAGACTCGATTGCGAAGTCCGGATGCCAGCCGAGGGAACGCGAGGCACGGGCCATGCCGCGCTCTACCGTCAGACGCAGGCCACCTGTTGCAAGAAAGTGGTTCACAAACAGGATGTGACCACCCGGACGAACAACACGCTTCAGTTCGGCAAGAAGACGGTCAGGGTGTGGAACGACGGACGCGACGAACATTGCAACGGCAATATCAAAGCTGTTGTCTTCGAAAGTCGTGGCTTCCGCATCCATTTCCAGCAAATCGTCGACGTTGGTCAGACGGTCCTGAAGAACGCGCTGGCGGGCACGGTCAAGCATGTCTTCCGACAGATCAATGCCGGTAATGCGTTTATCCGGAGAATATGACGGCAGCGCGAGGCCTGTCCCAACGCCAACTTCAAGAACCCGCTCTCCTGGGAGGGCGTTTACGGCTTCAACAGCCCTCTTGCGTCCATAGCCGGAGATACCACCAAAAACAGTATCGTAAACTCGCGCCCATCGACGATAGGCCGCCTTGACGGCCTCCGCATCCAGTGCAGAACGCGGGGAGAGGGTTGAAGACATAATATATGCGACCTTCTGTGTCCGCTCCCCATCAAGACTGGAGAGCTTGTCCGGAAACTTCGTTCAGTTGGGTCCTTCTTGCCCTTCCAGACATGCATCTGGCAAGACACGCGTTGCGGATGACGGGCGAGTTACCCGTTTTTCACCGTTTTGGAGGTCCCGGATGCTGAATTTCCTGCTGATCCTGCTCTGCCTCGTTACATGGGGCGGTGTCTACGTGTTTCATTTTCGGGGACAAATTACGGAATGGTGGGATAACCGTTTTGTAAAGGACAAGGCACCGGAACCGCAGGACGAGCCTACGCCCGAGTTGCAACTTCCCATCCGCTATGATGCGGCGTCAGCTGAAACAGAAAAAAAAGACGCCTGAGCTGTACCGCTCAGACGTCTTTCTTGCTCCGTCACTTCAGGACGGGTAGCGCCGCTCAATCGCGTCCCAAACCAGCCCGGCACTGTTAATGCCCTCGAACCGGTCCAACTCCTGGAGCCCGGTCGGGGATGTGACATTAATCTCCGTGAGCCAGTCCCCGATCACGTCAATACCAACAAAAATCAGGCCGTGGTCTCGAAGGTACGGACCGATCGAATCACAGATCTCCCGATCGCGCTCCGTCAGTTCCACCCGTTCTGCACGGCCGCCAACATGCATGTTTGACCGCGCTTCCCCTGTAGCTGGAACGCGGTTAATCGCACCGATGGGCGTACCATCCACAAGAATAATGCGCTTGTCTCCAAGGCGCACGGCGGGCTCATAGCGCTGGATCATCAACGGTTCGTTGGTGCGGGCGAAGTGCATTTCCAGCAGAGCCTTCAGATTTTCATCATCCGGCTTGATGCGGAAAATTCCGGCGCCACCATTGCCGTAAAGCGGCTTGACGATGATGTCCTTGTGCTGCTCGCGGAATGCCAGAATATCCCGACTATCCCATGCAACCAATGTCGGCGGCATAAGGTGTGGGAAATGCGTGACAAGCAGCTTTTCAGGCGCATTCCGAACGGCGACTGGATCGTTCACGACAAGTGAGAGCCCCTCGCCCACCCCATGAACGTGCTCAAGCATATGGGTCGCGGTGATGTATCCCATATCAAACGGCGGGTCCTGCCGCATCAGGATCACATCGGTCTCGCCCAGTGGAAGAATTTCTTCTTCACCAAACGTCGCATGATCTCCACGGACACGGCGAACCTCGACCCGGCGCGCGCGCGCCTGAAGACGGCCGCCCTTGCCCTGGCCTTCAATCAGACTGAGCGTGGTTACAGGATAAACCCAGAGCTCGTGTCCACGCGCCTGCGCTTCAAGCATGAGGGCAAAAGTGGAGTCGCCATCGATGTTGACCTGTTCTAACGGGTCCATCTGTACGGCGACCCGGAGTGAGCGGGACATGTCGGAAACTCCGGCTAAGGAAAAATGGGATTTTATTCTGTAGCGGCCAGAATAGCTTTTTCAAAGCCACCCACAGCTCGCTCTCAAAAGATGTCGGCCCGGCTACGCAAAGCGGCCATAGCCTGCACTGTCGGTGTGGTCAGGGGAGAGGGAAGCTCACCCAAAGGAAACCAGCCAAAATCACTATGCTTTTCTGGCTCCATGAGCGTCGGCGTTCCGGTCAGTTTCGTCACCAGATAAACGGGGGCGATCCAATGCGTACCGCTCTCACGATCAGACTGCTCAACCAGACACAGCATGTCCCGAGCCTGGATCGTAATGCCAAGCTCTTCCGCAACTTCCCGTTCGACAGCATGCGAAACGGGCTCAAACAGATCTACTTTACCGCCCGGCAGTCCCCAGCATCCGGCTTCGGGCGACTTTTTGCGACGAATCAGCAGAAGCTTTCCATCCACGAGAATGGCAGCGCCACATCCAACACGCGGTTCAGATTGCACGACGCCCTCTTTCAACCCTGTGACTCAGGATAAGTGATTTTGAGAATTTCGATTTCGACAGGACCACGAGGCGTCTGCAATATGGCCACATCCCCGACACGGGTTCGCATCAGGGCACGTGCGATGGGTGAAATGAGACTGACCTCCCCTCGCACCAAGTCCGACTCGTCCACACCGAGGATCGTTACGGTGTGTTCGACATCGTCCTCATCGACATAAGTCACGGTCGCGCCAAAAAAGACCCGATCCCGCGTGGTCTGCGCCGCTGGATCAACGATGACCGCATTTTCAAGTCTTTTTCCCAGGAACCGCAAACGCCGGTCGATCTCCCGCAATCGGCGTTTGCCGTACTGATAATCGGCATTCTCAGATCGATCCCCATTGCCTGCGGCCCAGGAGACGATTTCGACAATGCGCGGACGCTCTTTCTGCGCCAGTTCCTTGAGTTCAGCTCGCATCACCTCCGCACCGCGCGGGGAGAGATAATGAGAGAGTGGTGTTTTTTCAGACATCAGAGCGCCTGAACCCGAAAGCGCATCCGACCACCAATCCGTGTTTTCGGTTTGAGGAGATGCAGCCCGCTGGCGACAACATCAGTCTGATTAATGGCGTCCGTCATGTTCGTGACGGGTTCCACAGCGACAAACGGGCTATCCGAGGAGGTAAAGACGACCAGATGCTTGAAGATTGAATCCGCCTCAACCGTCACTGCCAGCCCATCGTCCGGACGCTTCAAAACAACCCGCCCGCCAAAACCTGCAAAGCAGTTATCGATAAAACGATCATGAGCGGGCTTGGGCGTATGAAAAGACCACTCCCCGTCACAGGGAGCACCCTGCACAGGCAAACCATCCGGAGACGTCAGCCAGACCTTTTCAGCATCAAATGACAGCGTTGCGTTTTCATCTGCGGCGAGAAATGGATGAAAACCAAACCCGACTGGCTGCTCCGCCTCACCCCGATTTTCAATGGCCATCTGCACGTCCAAACCTGCGTCTGTCAGTTGGTAAGACAGGGCAGCACGATAGGCGAAAGGCCACGCTTGATCATTGTCCTGCGGGACGTGATCGAGCGTCAGTACCGCATGGCTTTCCCCTTGATGAGCAACAGTCCAGGCCTGCTCCCAGGCATTGCCGTGAATCGTGTGCGGATGATCCGCCATGTTCGGAGCCAGATCATAACTCTGGCCGCTGAACGAAAAGCGCCCATTGGCAATACGATTTGAATACGGAATCAGAGGATACGCACCGACTGCTACTCCGTTCAGTGCGCGCAAAGCATCATTCGGGGTTGGAAGAAAAATATCTTTTTCATCCCGCTGCCAGAGGCCGACAGAGCCTCCTGTTTCGGGAAGAATAGTGAGCCGGCTCTTGCCGCAACTCAGTTCAATCATGACAGTCTGCAATCCTGATAATGGCGGTCGGTCATGGGCAACCCGGGGCCCTCATATAGCCGGATCAGCGACGCCCACCACGTTTGCGCTTGTTTGGGTCATAGCCTCCGCCGCCCGGCCCGAGGGGCGTTGGGCCTTTTGGCTTTTTCCCGCCCCCGGGTCGCCCGGCGGTGGACGTTGCCAGCGGCGGTGGCTCCAAGCCCATATCAATAGCTTCCAGACGCCGCACCTCATCACGCAGCCGGGCAGCCTGCTCGAAGTCCAGATTGGCGGCGGCTTCGCGCATCCGCTTTTCCAACTCCTGAATCGTAACAGGCAGAGACTTGCCAACGAATTCTTCCGTGTCGCCAGCATCGTCAGGCGCAACAGTGACGTAGTCCTGCTCAAAGATAGACGACAGCGCATCACCAATCTTGGAACGAACCGTCATAGGCGTAATCCCATGAGCGTCGTTCCACTCGGTCTGCCTTGCGCGTCGCCGAGCGGTTTCCTCAATCGCGAATTTGAGGCTGTCCGTCATCTTGTCCGCATACAGCAGAACTCGACCGTCCACGTTACGGGCTGCACGGCCGATTGTCTGGATCAACGATGTCCGAGATCTCAGGAAGCCTTCCTTGTCTGCATCCAGAATGGCAACGAGGGCACATTCCGGAATGTCGAGACCCTCTCGCAGCAGGTTGATCCCGACCAGAACATCAAAAGCACCCAGACGCAGATCACGAATAATCTCGATCCGCTCCAGCGTATCCACATCAGAATGCAGATAACGCACTTTGATCCCCGCTTCCCCCAGATAATCCGTCAGATCTTCCGCCATCCGCTTGGTCAGCGTTGTGACAAGAATGCGTCCGCCCTTGGCAATCGTCTCACGCGCTTCGTGCAGCAGATCATCAACCTGACCTTCCACAGGCTTCACATCTGTTACCGGATCAATCAGACCTGTCGGACGAATGATCTGCTCGGCAAACACACCTCCCGTCTGTTCCATTTCCCACGGACCGGGCGTTGCCGAGACGAAGATACTTTGCGGCCGGAAAGCATTCCACTCACCAAAGGCGAGCGGGCGATTATCAATGCAGGATGGCAGCCGGAATCCAAAGTCAGACAGCACGGACTTCCGCGCCCTGTCCCCTCGTTCCATGCCGCCGATCTGTGGCACTGTGACGTGGCTCTCATCTACAATCAGAAGAGCATCTTCCGGTAGATATTCGAACAACGTCGGCGGCGGATCACCGGGACCACGGCCCGAGAGGTAACGGGAGTAGTTCTCAATGCCTTTGCACGCCCCCGTCGTTTCAATCATTTCCAGATCAAACGTCGTCCGCTGCGACAAGCGCTCTGCCTCCAGCAACTTCCCTTCTTCGGTAAACTGCGCAAGCCGCTGCCGAAGCTCGTTCTTGATCCCGATCATCGCCTGATTCAGCGTTGGTCGTGGTGTCACATAATGGGAATTTGCGTAAACACTGATTTCAGCCAGATCCGCCGTTTTGTTTCCCGTCAGAGGGTCAAACTCGGTGATCTGATCGATTTCGTCCCCGAACAGAGAGACACGCCAAGCGCGGTCTTCATTCTGCACGGGGAAAATGTCGATCTGTTCGCCACGCACACGGAATGTCCCGCGCTCAAAGGCCGCATCGTTGCGACGATACTGAAGCTCAACAAGGGCTTTGATGAGCTTCTCGCGATCAATCTCGCCGCCCACCTCAAGCCGGACGACCATCTTCGAGTACGTTTCAACCGAACCGATACCGTAAATGCAGGATACGGACGCAACGATGATAACGTCATTTCGCTCCAGCAGAGCCTGCGTTGCCGCATGGCGCATCCGGTCGATCTGTTCGTTGATCTGGCTGTCTTTCTCGATATACGTATCTGACCGTGGAACGTAGGCTTCAGGCTGATAGTAGTCGTAGTACGAGACAAAATATTCGACGGCATTATCAGGAAAAAACTGCCGCATCTCGCCGTAAAGCTGGGCAGCCAGCGTCTTGTTTGGCGCAAGGATCAGGGTAGGTTTCTGTGTCCGCTCAATGACCTTGGCCATACTGAACGTCTTGCCCGACCCCGTCACACCAAGCAGAACCTGATCCCGCTCTCCGGCCTCTACACCCTGAACAAGTTCCCCGATTGCAGTCGGCTGATCCCCTGCGGGCTCATAGTCAGCTTTGACCACAAACTTCCGCGTCTTCGCCTTGGTGGGCTGCTTTTCAGGGATGAATGCCGTCAGGGGCATTTCGGTCGCATTGCGGAGCGCGGAAGGTTTTTTGGCCATAGGGTCCAAGATGGGAAAGAAACGGGAACATCACAAGAGCGTCTCACCGGGCCTGTCGTTTCGTTCTTCGCAAAGAATTCCTGAAACCGACTACCAGTCTAATGCCGAACGAGAGGGGATGAACTTTCGTAAGCCTCCCCAAAAGCCTTTAAATTCGCGCCTGTGACAGGATCATGATCGATATCAGCACCTAGCCGCACATGAACGCGAACTCCGGGCCAGACCTGAACATCACGCTCCGTATGCCCATCAGAAAACTGACGCATCAATGGTTCTTTCACAGCAGGCCGCATTATCGACTTACGGCCCTGCACCTGAATGACCTCGCCTTTCACACCGTCCGGCTGTGATGTGGCGGAAAAAGACAAATCCTTTGCAGACAATATCGGCATGCTCGCAAACGTGCTGACAGGCTGGGCTCGCGCCATAGCACCATGCAGGACGATTGCACTTAAGATGCCTAAACCAACTGCTCTGCCCCGACCGGGCAAGCTCTTGCTGCCCCGCATTCTGACATCCGCCACAGCCGCATTTTCCCAGTAGGGCAAGTGATGAAATATCATTCATGACATAACATTTCTAAAAATGGATAGTGAAACTTGTTTTCCCGCGCTATGCAGACCAGCATATTTCTGAAGGAAGACCGATCATGGACGTCCAGACGATCGAACAGACGTATAATCAGCTTCAGCAGCAGGCCCAGCAGTCTGCGCAGGCGCTCCAGGCGCTGGGAGCAAAGATGCAGACCGCGGCTCAAACCGGGGACATGCAGGCCCGCGAGTGGTCTTTGGACCTGCGGGAGTTGGCGCTCTCTTTTCAGGCTGAACAGCAACAGGTCACAAACCTGCTTCAGCAATTGCACGCAGCCCTTACCAATGCGGCTTCAAACCAGCAGCCGATGGCGACCGCTCAATCCCCATACGATGCTCAACCTCTTGTGCAGGTTGTTGGGCAAGCGCAGGATAACGGATTTTTCTCGAATATCCTTAATTCAGGCTTTGCACGGTCCGTAGAAGCTGGTGCAGGCTTCAGCATCGGCAATGATCTGATCAAAGAGATTTTCTGAGCCTCTTCATGCTGTTGCGGCGATTGAGGCGATTGAGGCGAGCTTTATATTCCTTTCCTCAATGGGGGCATCCATTCGTGCTCCCATTAAATTGCCACCTTTGCCGAAGACACCAGAGTGCGCTCACGCATTGACCGTCTTGAGGCTGAAGCGCTAACCCACCACGAACTCATGCGGCCGGAAGACAGTCGCGGATCGGGACCGAAACCGGGATCAGGAAAACCATGACTACAGCGCTCATCACAGGAATCACTGGCCAGGACGGTGCATATCTCAGCCAGCTTCTGCTTAAAAAGGGCTACCGCGTTGTAGGTCTTCTGCGTCGCTCCGCCTCAGCCGATGTTGTCGGAGAAAGACTTCGCTGGCTCGGAATTATTGACGATGTTGAGCTGGTTGATGGGAACCTGACGGATCTTTCTTCCCTGATCCGCATCATGGAAACCGTCCGACCGGACGAGATTTACAATCTAGCCGCCCAAAGTTTTGTTGCTGCGTCCTGGCAGCAACCGCTCCTCACTGGGAACGTAACGGGCATTGGCGCTGTCAATGTTCTGGAAGCAGCTCGCATTGTTCAGAGCAAGGCCAGATTTTATCAGGCGTCTTCGTCTGAAATGTATGGCCTGATCCAGCAGCCGGTTCAGAACGAAAACACCCCATTCTATCCCCGCTCTCCCTATGCAGTTGCCAAGCTGTACGCTCACTGGATGACGGTGAATTATCGTGAAAGCTTCGGGATGCATGCATCGTCGGGCATCCTCTTCAACCACGAGAGCCCCCTTCGCGGCATTGAATTCGTAACCCGCAAAGTTACGGACGGCGTAGCGCGCATCAAGTTGGGTCTTGCGAAAGAGCTCCCGCTCGGAAACCTGGACGCAACACGGGACTGGGGCCATGCCCGCGATTACGTTCGCGCCATGCATCTTATGCTTCAGCAGGACACCCCGGACGACTATGTCGTCGCGACCGGTCGCACGACGAGCATTCGCGACCTGTGCCGCATCGCGTTCTCTTACGCTGGCCTGAACTACGAAGACCATGTGGTCACAAACCCGGCTTTCCTGCGCCCCGCTGAAGTAGAAGTTCTCTTGGGGGATGCTGGCAAAGCCAAGCGCGTTCTTGGCTGGGAAGCTGAGACAACCCTTGAAAGCATGGTTGCCGAAATGGTGGACGCTGACCTGGCCCGCCATCGCAACCGAACGGCCATTTAAGGACGCTTCATGCGTATTCTTGTTACGGGCCAGCGGGGCTTTGTCGGGCAGCATTTAAAAAACCGACTGAAGGCTCGCTTTCCGCAAAGCGAGATCCTTCCGTCCAGTCCGGACATTCGGGATGCAAAAGCCGTCGATGCGGCTGTAGCAACCAGCAAACCAGATCACTGCATTCATCTGGCAGCCATCTCAAGCATTGGAAACGCCAGGCAGGACCCCGATCATGCCTGGCAGGTCAACCTGCAGGGCACGCTCCATGTTGCACGAAGCATGCAGCGTCATGCTCCGCAGGGCCGACTTCTGTTTGCGTCAACGGCTGAAGCCTATGGCTCCACCTTCCAACGCGGAACTCCCGTCGCAGAAGATGCCGCTCTTGCTCCTGGCAATACCTATGCCGCCACCAAGGCCGCCGCAGATCTGGCACTGGGCGCTATGGCAAAGGAGGGCTTGAATGTCATCCGGATGCGACCGTTCAATCATACTGGCCCGAACCAGTCAGCCGACTTTGTCGTTCCGGCTTTCGCCTTACAGATCGCCCGCATTGCCAAAGGGCTTCAGGCCCCAGAAATCCGCGTAGGGAACCTGGAAGCCCAACGTGATTTTCTGGATGTACGGGATGTCTGTGATGCTTATCTTGACGCCCTGATGCCAGACAACGCTCTAGAACGCGGTAAAATCCTCAACCTCTGTTCCGGACAAACACGCTCAATTCGTTCCATTCTGGATGACCTCATCGCCCTCAGCGGGATCAAGGCCGACATTCTCACGGACCCAAACCGTCTGCGCCCTTCAGACACGCCAGTCGCCCGCGGTGATGGGTCCTTAGCCAGACAGCTTCTCTCATGGGCGCCTCGTATCCCGTGGGAGCAAACGTTGAGTGATATTTACACAGATTGCTTAGAACGTGCTGGAACTGAATAGTCATGTTCTACAATCACAGCTGCTGCAGAACAGTGATTTCAGTCATACACCGTTCCTAAAGCAGACGTCAGAAAAACCCGTGCTTGAACTCTTTGTACCTCCTTATCTGCGGTCGAGCATAAGCGGACACCAACTGTGAGCCATTTTCCTGTCCGACAATGTGTCTTCCTGCTCGAACCCACAGAACCACACGGTGAAACAGATACGCCTCCACATGCTCTCATGCAGTGTGGAGATAGACCGTTTCTGGCATGGCTCATGCGCGAAACGCAGCGTTTTGGAATAGAAGATTTCCTACTGCTGATGACAGAGCAGTCTAGGCTGCACTTCGAAACTGCTGTTGAGTTGATCCGCTCACGCCTTCCGAAAGCGGCAAACATTACTCTTTTAACAGCACCTCATCAGGCTGGCAGTGGCGGCATGCTCCATCATGCACGTCAGCACCTTCAGGAATGCTTCCTTTTTTGTGACGGAGAGGTTCTCTTTTCAGGCAATCTGGCACGGTTTCTTACGCATGCCGGACAAGGAAACTGGGCATTGCTGCGTGCGGACGACAGCGACGATCAAGAGAGTTTGGCTTGCCCGGGGGAAGACGACGAAAAGGTCGCCCCGTCTCTTTTAACAACACAGTACAGTTATCCGGCTGCCCCTGAAAAGAGCGGTATCTTTCTCTTCGACCACTCCATATTCCAGTATCTGATGGCAGCATGCTCGCTAGAGCAGGACGTCCTACCCGCCCTTGTTAAGCACGGGGTCCTGAAAGGTTTGTCGCTTCCCGGAGATGTTTGGGATGTGCGGCGACCAGAAGACCGCGCCAAAGCGAAGAGGCACCTCCCGACCACACTCCTCCGTCCAGCGGTATTTCTTGATCGTGATGGCGTGATCAATCGCGATCATGGCTGGGTTGGAACACGCGATCGCTTCGAATGGGAGCCGGACGTGCTGAGGACCATCGCGAAGATTACTGACAGCGGCCATCACGTTTTCATCGTGACAAACCAGTCTGGAATTGCCCGCGGGTTTTATACTGAGGACCACCTTGAACAGCTTATGAGTTGGGTGATCGACACTATTCGCGAGCATGGTGGAACAGTCGATGACTGGCGATACTGCCCCATGCATCCGGAAGCTGTGGTGGACCGGTATCGTGGCCAAAGCCCGAACCGCAAGCCGTCGCCAGGTATGATACTCGACTTATCAAACCGGTGGGAGTTAGCCCCCGCGCGCTGCGTTATGTTCGGAGACCAGACTTCGGACATCCAGGCTGCCGAAGCCGCTGGAATTGAAGGTATTCGTGTTGGTCCGCAGCTTCTTTCCGAACTGGCTTCCCAGATGAGCGCATTCCAGTAAATAAGGGTTTTTAGGCTCCGTCAGATACCCGTTTGCGTAAAATTTCTGCGTTTATCGTATGTGGTCTGACAGGACGAAGTTTCTGAAATGAGCGCGTCATCGCGAAAAATTCTTTACCTCCGCACTACCGGTGCGTGTCCGTCATCTGTGCACCTTGCAACGTGCTTTCTGCTCCATCGCGACACCCACAGATCCAACAATTGTGTCAAAATCAAAGTAATATCGAGAAATAAATAACAACTTCTCGATACTCTGGAAGTTGGGCACACGCCCTTGATCACTGGACGACACTTGTCATACAATCTTCGTTCAAAATGATTTGAATGAATGCCGTTCCCGTCGGCCAAACTGAAGCTAGCCTGGACCCATGAACAAAGATTACGTTATCTGGATCGACGTCGAAGACATCTTTCAGTACTTCGAAAACAATGCGCGTCCTAGCGGAATTCAGCGCGTTGTCTTTGAAATACTGCATGTCATCCGGCAGCAGGCCGCCCAAAAGCCAGGTATCGGTCGGATAGTTTTGACCCGGCGCGGCAAAGAGGAAGCCTGCCTTCTCTCGTCAGTTACTTTTGAGGAACTGGAAGCGCTTTTCTCCATCCGTTCGGAAGAAAAAATCACGCCGCCCCGGACGACAGCCGCCAAAAAAACGCGTCAGAACGCCCGCTCGCTCATGCGTAGCTTTCGTCACACCGTTATCCGACGCTTGGAAAGTCTGCCACCAGAGCTGGCCCGCCCACTCCTGAATATCGCTGTTAATCAGTTGCGCGCATTACAGCTTTTGAAACGTTACGCGCGTTCAAAGCTTCATCGCCCGGCATCAACTGCTGTACAGCCCGCTCCTGTGGCTCCGCCCTCCCCCGCCTATGTCGCAGCACACCCAGAGGCATCACCGAGCCCAGGGGATATTTTTCTGATCCTTGGTGCGGCATGGTCCGAGCCAGATTTTGGGGAGCGCTTGGCGCGCCTTCGCAAGGTTTTTGGCGTCGAACCCGTTCTCCTTGTTTACGACCTTATTCCGGCCGTCAGGCCAGAATGGTGCGCTCTTTCACTCATTTGCGATTTCCGTCACTGGCTGGACACGACGCTCCCTCAGTGTGGCCGCCTATTAGCCATCAGTCATTCCACGGCTAGCAGCGTTGAAGAGTATGCCCGCAAACAGCGCCTGACATTACAGGGTCCGGTTCAGACCATTCCAATTGGCAGCGGCTTTGGCCCTCCTCGACACGCTGAGGGCGAAAGACCCCTGGGTCTTCCCGCGAAGGACAGCTACGTCCTTTTTGTCTCAACACTCGAGGCACGCAAAAACCACCTGCTCGCGTTTCGGATCTGGCGGCGTATGGTCATTGACCTTCCAAGAGATCAGGTGCCAACGCTCGTTTTTGCAGGGCGCGTGGGTTGGCTGGTTTCCGACCTCATGCAGCAGCTTGAAAACACGGAATGGCTGCGCGGAAAAATTCGCCTTCTGCGCGATCCAAGTGACGATGAACTGGCCCATCTTTATGACGGCTGCATGTTCACTCTTTTCCCATCGCTTTATGAAGGCTGGGGACTGCCAGTGACCGAAAGCCTCGTGAATGGCCGCCCCTGTGTGGCATCCAATTCAACCTCCATTCCCGAAGCTGGTGGCCCGCTGACGCGCTACTTTGATCCTGAAGACTTCGATGACGCCTATCGTGTTGTGCGCGGAACAATCGAAGACCGAGCTGGTTTGAAGGCCTGGCAGGAGCAGGTCCGCACCCAGTTCAAGCCTGTGCCATGGGAAGACAGCGCGGATGCAGTGTTGGATGCATGCCACGCTGCTTATCTGAGCGGAGGCCTGTCATGACACTTTGGGTAGATATAGACGACCTGCTGTTCCATCTCCTGCATCATAGTCGACCGAGCGGAATTCAGCGTGTCGTTTTCGAGATTTGTGCTGCTTTGCGTGAGCTTCGCGGCCATGAAATCCAGTTCGTCCGCCGTGGGGCAGACTCTGCGGACCCCCGTGGCTTCCGAACAGTAGATTGGTCTTCCATTGAGGCCCTGTTTCGGCAAATCATGGAAGGTAATAGTGCCCAAAACGGGTCTTCTCGTTCAGCTGGCTCGTTCCCCGTTACCCCACCGATTGAAAAAGTGGCCTCGCAGGACGTTCTTTCTACTTTCCTGCAAGCAGAAAGCTGGGCGCTTAAAGAGCTTGTCACTGTCCCTCGCGCCCTTGGACATTTTGCACTGGATCTTGGCCGGGCAAAAATGCAGGAGCGCCAGCAGGAAAAGCCCTCTGCTCAATACGACGAGGGCACCAAGCTGGCGGATGCTGCCCAACCAGGCGATGTTTTCCTGACTCTCGGCGCCCCTTGGCATCATGCCAACTATGTTCAGAGCATTCGATGGATGCGCGACGAGCTGCGCATGTCGTTTGGAATGCTCATGCATGATCTGGTTCCCGTTCGTCATCCCGAATGGTGCGATCGTGGCATCATCATCACGTTCAAAGCCTGGCACAGCGCGATCCTACCTTTGGCGGATATGATTTTTGCCAACAGTGACGCAACAGCACGGGACGTTCAGTCTTATCTGGCCGAGCAGGATGTGGGCACTCATGTCACGGTCCAGACCGTTCCACTTGGTACAGGCTTTGGTCTTGCCGACGCCCCTATGGCACCTGAGCCGATTGTACAGGAACCATACGTTCTTTTCGTTTCCACCATTGAAGCACGCAAAAACCATGCCCTCCTTTTCCGGGTCTGGCGGAGAATGCTTGAGGAAATGCCGGCAGAAAATGTTCCCACGCTCGTTTTTGCGGGGCGCGAGGGGTGGCTGGTTTCCGACCTCATGCAGCAACTCGAAAACGCTGAGTGGCTGGATGGAAAGATCCGCTTCATCCAGAACCCTACAGATGCCGAACTGCGACGCCTTTACGCTGATTGCAGTTTCACGATTTTCCCGTCCTTCTTTGAAGGCTGGGGCCTGCCTGTGACGGAAAGCCTGTCCATGGGACGCCCTTGTCTGGCATCAGGAACCACGTCCATTCCTGAAGCTGGGGGCCAGCTGAGCCGCTATTTCAACCCGGACAATATCAATGAAGCCTACACGCTCATTCGCAAGACCATTGAAGATACTGAGGGCCTGAAAGCCTGGACGGAACAGGTCCGCTCAGAATTCAAGCCAGTCCCGTGGACTGAAAGCGCCAAAGCCATTCTCGAGTTCATAAGCTGAGAATTTCTTCAGTCATTAGCTTGGCCTGAACTTAAAAAGGGGCGTCTTCCGCATGGAAGATGCCCCTTTTTAATTAGAGGGATGACAGCGCTGGAGGTACTTTGGCCTTAGCCAAGGCTTCTTTCTGACGCGCTGCCAGAACATTCACGTCGAAACCGTCAATCAGCTCCTGAAACATCTGATGCCAGTTCAGACGCGCGCCCAGACGGAGGAACGCACTTCCCAGGCCAATTGCCGAGCGATCCATCAGAACAAACTCACGAGGGAGCTTCACCCCTCCCGTTCGTTTCAGCCCGTCATAGACCCTTTCCAAAACCTGCTTGGCTTCAGCTGGATCATTGCTCTCCTGCATAGAGCAAACACGATCTGTCATCAGCGGCCGATAGAAGAAACGAGCCCACTCGTTCAGAACCTCAGCGGTCTCTCGCGACAGACCTTCGAAGCCCCACTTGCTATAGGCGTGGAAAGCTCTGTCTTCATCGTTATCCCGAAGCGCGGCAAACAGATCTACCACGCCCTCAACAAAGCGAGGGGAGAAGATACGGACAGCGCCGAAATCCAGCAGGTTCAAACCGTAATCATCGCGCACGGTGAAATTGCCCATATGCGGGTCACCGTGAATGACACCATAGCGATAAACCGGTGTGTACCAGGCCCGGAACAACGCCCGCGCCATATCGTCCCGCTGTTCCTGCGTCGCCTCAGACGCCAGAACCGCCTTCATGCCACAACCAGAAACCCAGTCCATCGTCAGAAGACGCCCGGTGGACAGTTCCTCAATAGGGGCCGGAACGGTCACAGTCGGAGTTTCAGACAGCATGTCCCGATACAGACGCAGATGACTGGCTTCCCGACGATAATCCAGCTCTTCCCGAAGCCGGTCAGACAGTTCGGTATAAACCTCGTCCTGACGGATCGTTGTCTCAAACCGCTTATATACGCCAAGAGCCGCACGGAACTGCCGCAGATCGGAATCCACCGCGCCCTGCATGTCCGGATACTGGAGTTTGCAGGCCACCTCGCGTCCATCAACCAGACGGGCCCGATGCACCTGCCCGAGAGACGCCGCGGCTACGGCTTCGTGACTGAAAGAGCGGAAGTTCTTTTCCCAGCCAGCACCCAGTTCCGCCGTCATTCGACGACGTACGAAGTTCCAGCCCATCGGGGGCGCATTGGCCTGAAGATGAGCCAATTCTTCCGCATATTCATCCGGCAGAGCGCCGGGAATGGTGGACAGAAGCTGAGCGGCCTTCATGAGCGGCCCCTTCAGATTCCCCAGCGAAGACTTCAGGCCTTCAGCGTGGACACCCTTATCCGTCTTGATGCCCAGACGGTTTCCAGCCAGGCGCGCAGCGATGCCGCCGACTGCACCAGATGTCCGAGCCATCCGGCGAAGTTCGCCCATCAAACCGGTATTATCGAGATCGCGCGCCATGGTGCCCTCAGCCCTCCTGCTCGAGCTGATCAATCAGACCCGAGATTACATCCAGTCCTTTACGCCAGAAACCCGGATCCGTCGCATCAAGACCGAACGGCGCCAGCAATTCCTTGTGGCGAAGTGTCCCGCCGGCTTCGAGCATGGTCCGGTATTTGTCGGCAAAACCATCAGGCTGATCCTGATAGACGCCATACAGCGCATTCACCAGGCAGTCACCGAACGCATAGGCGTACACATAGAACGGTGAATGCACGAAGTGCGGGATGTAAGACCAATAGGCGTCATAATCCGGCGTGAAGTGGAACGCCGGACCGAGGCTTCGTTCCTGTACGTCGCGCCAGATGGAACCAAGCTGCTCTGCTGACAGCTCACCCTTGGCCCGCTCGTCATGCACGCGAACCTCAAACTGATAGAACGCGATCTGGCGGACTACCGTGTTCAGCATGTCCTCCACTTTCGCTGCCAGAAGATGACGACGACGCTTCGGATCAGTTTCCCGGTCGAGCAGAGACTGGAAGGTCAACATCTCACCGAAGACAGACGCTGTTTCAGCCAGAGTTAGAGGCGTCGCGGAGTTCAGATAACCCTGCTTCTGGCCAGCAAGGATCTGATGCACACCATGCCCAAGCTCGTGAGCCAGCGTCATCACGTCGCGGGCGCGACCATGATAGTTCATCAAAATATAGGGATGGACGGACGGTACGGTGGGGTGGGCAAAAGCACCCGAGGACTTGCCCGGTGCAGCTTCCGCATCAATCCAGGGATGCGTCAGGAAGCGGTCCACCAGTGTTCCAAGCGCGGGGTCGAAACCCGTATAGGCATTGAGAACGATCTGTTTGCCGCTCTCCCACGGAATAACCGTGTCAGCCACGCCCGGCAGGGGCGCATTCCGGTCCCAGTGCTCCAGCTTGTCCAGGCCGAGCCACTTGGCCTTCATTGCGTAATAACGATGGGACAGACGCGGGTAAGCCTCATCAACGGCGCTGACCAGCGCGTCCACAACTTCGTCCTCGACCATGTTGCCACGGTTACGGCTGCTGGACGGGCGCGGATAACCACGGAGTTTGTCCCCGATCGCCTTGTCTTTGGCGAGCGTGTTCGTGATCATCGTGAGCAGACGGGAATTGTCTGCCAGTACAGCGCTGATCTGCTCTGCTGCTGCGGCACGCCTGTCACGTTCAGCACTCGTCAAAGTGTTGAACGCCGCACCGAGGGGCTTTGTCTCCCCATCCAGCGTGACAGTCAGGCTGGCCATGGTTTCATCGAACAGCCGGTTCCAGGCACTCCGTCCCGTTACGGACTTGTCCATCAGAACCTGCTCAACCTCATCCGAGAGCTGATAAGGACGAAATACCCGCAGATCCCGCAGGAACGGCTGCCATTTGGTCATTTCTGGCGCAACTGACACGTTGTCCAGAACATCGTCATCCAGACGGTTCAGTTCCAGCGAGAAAAAGAGCAGATCAGCAGAAATGTCTGTGACGCGCTCCTGAATGCCCTGTGTGAAACGGCCCCACACCGGATCTGTCGTATGAGCGGCAAAACCTAGCTGGGCAAAGGAACCGATGCGTCCCAGCCCTTCCTCGATCCGCTCATATTCTGCGAATGCCTTCGCCAAAGCAACACCATCGGCCTGACCAAGCTGGCCTTTCCAAGTTTCGCTGAAAGCTCTGGCGGAGGATGTCAGAGTCGCGAAATCCTGTTCGATCGCCGGATCGTCCAACGACGCGTACAGATCGGACAGGTCCCAGCGCGGCGGAGCACCGTTCTCGGCCGAGGGGGCAGACGGGCCAGTGGCCGCTGAGAGATTTTGACTGTTCATAATTTGAATTTAGACGTCCCTGCCGCCGGGTCAAACGGGAGGTTGATGACAAATCGGTAGGAAATGCACTGACCCCATTCAGAGCAGTATTTAATGGGCCAATTGAACAGCAATCCTCAGATCTTCAATCGTGTCCTGACTGAAAACCTGAATCCCGTTCTGGCGGAGCAGCGCAGCCGTTACACCTGCTCCGGCATGTTTCTGCCCGCTGAAACTGCCGTCGTAAATCATCTGGCTTCCACAGGACGGGCTGCCTTCCATGAGTAACGCAAACCGACATCCCTGTGTCTGCGCGACGTTCAGGGCAATCCGCGCTCCCGCTACGAACTCATCCGTCACATCTGCGCCTAACGTGTCAGTGACGCGCGCCTCGCCCAGAAGAACATCTTTGCCATCTTGCCGTGCCCCGATTTCCGCCGGGGGGCGTGGAACGGGCATTCCACCTGCAAGTTCAGGACAGACCACAACCAGACGCCCCTCTTCCTGCCATTGCTGAAGCAGCGGGTGCAGAAGGGTCTTTGCCTTGCCATCATATCGGACTGACTGACCCAGCAGACAGGCACTGACCAGAATTCGGTTCTTCACAAGCGGCAATATCCTGCTTTCGGAGCATCTGAGAATTCTGTTCTGATACCCTCATCTGCCCGAAAACAGAACGACTTCTGGTGCTGTTTCAGTTCAGACCCTCCGGCATCGGCCCCAATATGAACGTCGCAAACCCATTTGGACGAATATAGCTTTTGAATGCCGCCTGAACGCTTTCAGGTGTCGCAGCCTGATAGGCTTTGGCGGCATCGTTCAAATGCTCCCAGCCTAGTCCACGCAATATCAGATTTTCATCCGTGCTACTGGGCGCCAACATTGTCGCGTTCGAGATAATCATTTCGCGGATCACATGTGCTTTGGCCCTGTTCAACTCTCCAATAGTGACGGGCATTGCTGCCATGCTTTGCAGCTCTTGCAGAACATGCTCCCGCGCGACCTTCACGGAGCCAGGATCAGCACCAAAACCCACACTGTAGGTACCAAAATTTTTCTGAGCAAAGACCATTGATTCGACAGTATAAACATATCCGGTTTTGATCCGCAGATCTTGATACAGGCGACTGTCAGGGCCTTTGGTTAACATGGTATCAGCCAAGTTCATGTTATAACGCTGAGGGTCCGTCCATCCGTGGGCATTCGCCTGTGCGATAATCACCATATCCTGTGACCGAACAGAATCTTTGACGGACTGGACTTCCGGAAGCATACGCAATGGAAGGGCTGGCAAATCCACATCCGGCTTTGGTCCGCTGGCTTTCCAGCCCCCAAAGGCCGCTGTGATCTGTCTGCGTGCCTCTTCGACGGAAATGTCACCAACAACTTCTATCGTCGTCATATCTGGTCGATAGACGGACGCGTAATAGGATAGCACATCCTCACGGGTCAGATCCGATAGTGTCTTCATGGTTTGCATGCGACGAGAAGGAAAACCTTCCGGCATCAATGTGTTCGTGATGCTTCTCTGAAAACGATAGGCAGGCATCTGCTCAGCACCTGCCTGCAGACGGATCATGTTCTGACGTATCAAATCAAACGCATATTGGGGAAACGCCGGGTGCAGTTCCAAGTCTGCCAAAATGGTAAGGGCAGCACCGAAATCCTGTGTCCGACTTCGAATGGAAAAATTGGTCCCACCTCTTGCAGTAGCTGCCAGATCATCCAGATTCTTCTCTAATATTTCCCGGTCTCGTGTAACTGAGCCAAACGAAAACAACTGACCTGTCAGGGCGGCAACGCCGTCTTTTCCGGTTGGGGCCTGCATGTCAGGGTCGGACTTTATGTACCCAAACAAAAATACCGTTGGACTGATATGTCTGGTTCGCACCAGCACCCGCAGACCGTTTGGAAGCATGAAGTCTGCATCCGGCGCGTCGTAGATTGGGGGCGCGGGAACATTCTCAATCGGCTTGGCCCAATCAGGCAGCGGCCCTGTCGCGCTAGCCTGACTGCCAAAGGATTCTGCGCCACCAAAGCCTGTTCCTGCTGGCAAAACCGCATGATCTGATGCAAGCATCGTCACCGCAACGGCATGTTCCGGATCCAGAAGTTTACGCGCCAGAGCATTGACGTCCTGCACAGTCACTTTTGTAAAACGATCGTAGACAGCATCGGGGCTATCGGCATTCTCTGCTGTCACAGCGGCAGACCATTGACTACCAAGCCCTGCAATGGAGTTCTTTTCAAAAGCCTTCGACGAAAGCACCCGTTTTTTCATACCATCGAGCACATCCGCTGATACACCCTTGGCCCGAATTTCAGTAAGTGTCGTCTTGAGAAGGGCCATAGCCGCCTTTGGGTCGCCTCCTCTGGGAATTGTCAAAGATGCTTGAACGGTTCCCGTGTGAAGACCCCGAGCGATACCCAATTCCGCCGACAGCGCCTTATGTTGCAGCACCAATTTGTAGAGGGGTCCACGACGGTTCGAAAGAACTGCGTCCAACAGGACTGCAGCGGGAGCATCCCTATCGCGGAGAGTGGGCCCTCTCCAGAACAACGTAACCCCATCGACCGCATAATTTGACTGCATACTCAAGGCCTGGGGAACAACCGGCGAAACAGGAGCCTTCGGGCGTTCTGGAAGCGGCTGTGCGGGAATAGATCCAAAGATCTGTTCAACCTGCTTCAGGCTCGTAACCGGATCGACATCCCCGACGATAACTAGAACAGCATTATTGGGCACATACCATTTACTGTAAAAATCTCGTAGGAGCTTCACGTCTGTCGCCTCGAAAGACAGCCGGGTTCCTAACGGCGAATGATCGTAGCCGCTGTTTTCAAACAGAATAGAATTCATTTGTTCTTTCAGCCGGAAATCAGGGCTCGAAAGATCCCGCGAAACTTCCTGCTCAATCGCACCCCGCTCTTTCGCCCACTGCCCCGCATCCAATGAAAGATGCTGCATCCGATCCGCTTCCATATGCAGGACGACATCCAGATCCTGCGCCGGAATCAGACAGTGATAGCGGGTCAGGTCCGTCTGCGTGAAAGCATCGAACTGCCCCCCTAGCGTCCCCATCACTGTTGAAAGCTGGTCTCCACTAAGAGACGACGTTCCACGGAACATCATGTGCTCAAGCGCATGAGCTGTTCCCGGAAAGCCTTTCGGAGCCTCAGCAGACCCCACCATATAGGTCAGTTGTACGCTGACGGCAGGGGCGATCGGATTGCGGACCACAACGACCCGCAAACCATTCGGCAAGGTTTCGCGCCCAATGTCTGCGCCATAAGCCGTTGAGCAGGCCAGACCCGTGAGCAGGGAAATCGCCAGAAATGTCTTTTGAAAAATATGCATCGACATGACTTCATCAGTGTATCGGTTAATGTAACGTAACAGTTACAGATCCCAAGTCATGTGGATATTTTGTGACCCCACTCGGTGCGGGGATGCTGCCCTTGTGAGACTACTGTTTCACAGGGGCAGCCATTAATTCAGTGACGAATGACTTCGTGGGTATTTTCGTCGTCTTCATCATCTTCGTCATCGTCTGGAGGGCCAGCAATCTCGTCGTCATCCACGAGACGACGCGGATCAATAGCGCGCCAGTCGCGCTCCATGGGGGTCGCCCGATTGGCAACGAAGTCATCCAGTTCCGTGGAAGACTTCCAGCCATCATCTCCCGCATCAACAACTTCCGCGTTTTCACCAAAAGCCATCCAGCTTTCCAGCACTTCACGACTTGTCGCACCCGGAACGCGGCAGCGCTCAATACTGTCTCGCACATAGGCGCGGGCGTAAGCATTGGCGTGCATCAGGTCCATGAAGTCTTTTACAACTTCTACAGTGTCATCCTCGGATGCACCGGAGAGATCGATGATCCTGACACTCCAGGACTGGCCCTGCCCGGCAGTTTCCGTTCCCGGGTTTTCGGCTTCGTCGCTCATGAGACCTCCTGTTCGGCTTTTGCCTTGTTCAGCAGAAATTCACGCCCAACCTTGACGCGAAGCGTGCCGTCATAGGCCACGATGTCTGCCGTTGCATAGGTCTCAGACCAACGATCAGGAATAAAAGAGCCACTGCCAACAACGTCAATCGGCGCGTGAGCATCGCGCATGCTTGTGCACTTGGACACATTGAACCCTGACGACACCGTGATTTTCACTTTCGGAAAACCAGCCTCATTCAGTGCTTCGCGCATTCGCCAGATCGCAGCAGCCGAAACACCCGTGCCAACCAGATCCCGCAACTCTGCATCGGAGCGGTAGCGGCGGATCGTACCCGGCGTGTAGCGTTCCAGCACGGCGTAAGACGACTGTGGGTCCAGCCCTTCCAGAAAGCGCCCACCATGCGTATCGAGGCGGACACTTAACTGCCCGGCAGCAGCTTTTTCCGGGAAACGTCGGCAGACTTCCAGCGCATCCGTCACTTCCTGTCCGAAATAGTCCACCAGAATGGTCAGTGGGTCATTCGGGTAGACTTCGGCATACATCTCGGCAGCCCGGAGCGTTGAACCCGCGTAGCCGATCAGGGCGTGCGGCATGGTCCCAAGACCATGCTCCTGACCAAAGAAGCCAGCTGTTGCATCATTGGCATTCCCAATGAATCCACGAGCCCCTTCCTTTTGAGCTGCACGGGAGCCAACGGCTGCCGCATAGCCCATTTGTTCCTGCATTTCGAAGCCAGCACAATGACGCGCTTCCATTGCCAGGAACGGGACTTCCGGCAAGGCCATCGCCATCTGATACGCATTATGGGCAGCGACACAGGCAGCGCCAAGACGCTGAAGGAGCAGGGTTTCGAGAGGGGCAAGTTTGGTGAACGGGCCAGTCAGATACAGAAGTGGTTCGCCCGCGCCGACCCACTGCCCTTCTTCATAAACTTCGCGGATATGGAGATCGAAACTCTGGGCCTTGGCCACATTTCGCAGCCAGGTGACTGCTATGCCACAGGCCGCGATGACCGGGCGGCGGATAAAAACCGCGTAGGTGACTTTCGCGTCACCAAAATGTTCGACGATTTTTCGGGTTCGCCCGAAATAAGCATCGGTCCTGGATTCAATTGTTTGTTGATCCAGCGGGCCAATGGCACCGCTGGATTGTTCTAATGCACTTTGAGAAACGGAAGAATTCATTCCTGCTTTCCTGCTCGTCGGCCTGTCAGTTCATGCGCAAGTAGAAACGCCATTTCAAGCGACTGTTCCGCATTAAGGCGTGGATCACAGAATGTTTCATACCGATCACCCAGATCGGCTTCCGTCAGACACTGGGCACCACCAATGCATTCGGTCACATCCTGACCTGTCATTTCAAGGTGGATACCGCCCGGACGACGGCCTGCGGCTTCAAATACATCGAAGAAACCAAGCACTTCGCCCAGGATGCTTTCGAAGGAGCGCGTCTTGACCTTGCTGGACGTTGTGGTGGTGTTGCCATGCATCGGGTCACACAGCCATGTGACCGTACGCCCCGTCTTGATAACGGCATCCAGAAGCGGCGGCAGATGCTCGCGCACCTTGTCCTTGCCCATGCGCGAGATCAGCGTAATACGGCCGGCCTCGTCATTCGGGTTCAGAATCTCAAGCAGCTTTTCCAGATCGGCAACTGTGGTCGTCGGGCCAACCTTGATACCGATCGGGTTCTGAACGCCACGCAGGAACTCGACATGCGCGCCATCGGGCTGACGGGTGCGATCACCAATCCACAGGAAGTGCGCAGAGCAGTCATAGTAGTTACCGCTGGTGCTATCGATGCGGGTTAGAGCCTGCTCGTATGGCAGGAGAAGAGCTTCATGAGACGTATAGAATTCCGTCTCATCAATCTGGGATGCCGCACTGTCGAAACCACAAGCCCGCATAAAGGAGAGCGTTTCGTCAATGCGATGGGCCAAATCCTGATAGCGGGCTGCGAGCGGTGAGCGCTCCACGAAGCCGAGGTTCCAGCTATGAACCTGATGCAGGTTTGCATAACCGCCATTTGCGAACGCACGCAGGAGGTTCATCACACCGGCAGACTGGAAATACCCCGTTTCCATGCGGGCAGGATCAGGAATACGGGAAGCCGCCGTGAATTCCGGACCATTGATGATGTCACCCCGGTAGCACGGCAGCGTCACACCATCGATTGTTTCCGTGTTGGATGAGCGTGGCTTGGCATACTGACCCGCCATACGGCCGATCTTCACGACAGGCACCTTGGCGGCGAATGTCAGAACCACAGCCATCTGAAGCAGCACACGGAAAGTGTCGCGGACGATATCGGCCGTAAATTCGTCGAAGCTTTCCGCACAGGCCCCACCCTGAAGCACAAAGGCTTCACCGCGGGATGCTGCGGCCAGACGTGTCTTCAGGCGGCGGGCTTCACCCGCAAAAACCAGCGGAGGATATCGATGCAAACGAGCCTCGACAGCAGCAAGCGCAGCTTCGTCTTCATAAGACGGGGCCTGGACGATCGGACGGGAACGCCAGCTTGCAGGAGACCATGACATCGTGTTGTCGGACGTCTGGGTCTTGGTCGAGGGGTGCATTGAATGCCCTCCGGGGGTCGGGAAGTGAACAGAATTGCGGGGCGCTGTTTATGGCTGAAAAAGCGCCGGGTTGATAGCGCGAAAAGTTAGATTGTAACGCATGGCACCTGTCTGCTGATGGAATGTTTCACGCACGGGCGAAACGCCGTGCCATGCCAGCCGAGACGGCCCGCCCCACACCACGACGTCTCCATGCCTCAGATCAAAGCGCCTGACCGAGGCAGTCTTCAGCAAGCCTCCAAACGCAAATCGGGCCGGAACCCCCAGAGAAACAGACACAATCGGAGACGCCAGATCATCTTCATCCCGATCCTGATGAAGCCCCATCTTTGCGCCTGGCTCGTAGCGGTTCACCAGACACGACACGGGAGTGAAATCTGGAAATCCGGCCTCCTTTGCAGCCGCGACCGCGATATGACGAAATATATCCGGCATATCCGGCCAGTGTTGGCCAGTCATCGGGTCGTGTCGAACGTACCGGTATCCACGTTTGTCGGTATACCAGCCGCAGGCCCCGCAACTGGTCATGGCGACAGACATTGAGCGACCACCCGGCGTCTTCATGAAACGGAAGGGAGAAATCTGGGAGAGAGAATGGATATGCTGCAAAAGCTGGTCTGCAACGGAGTCGACGAAGCCTGGAAGCCAGACCGCGCCTGTCCCGAGCTCTGTGCGAACCCGCATTTCCGCAAAGAGATCCTCCACTGCTTCCTCCTGCTCCCGCCATTCGAGATGAAAAGAACTCTTGAACCTCAGCCCAAGCGGACCGATTATAAAAAAATATGCGGTTCTGCTTTCCATATGGTGATGGGGCCGTTGATTTCCATGATTGGTTCAGGACCAGATCCCATGCTGCCCTCTTCCCGCTTTTTCTGCCATGCCCTGCTGGCGACCGCTCTGCTGGGAGGGGTGGCTCAGGCTCAGAGCACGACTTTCGGTCAGCCCTACGAAACAGCCCCCCAGCAAAACAGCACTCAGTCTCAAGCGCCGGGCGCTGAACAGAAGGCTAATGGCGGAGAGCATTTCCGTGCCCGTGGCCACCGGTCCCTGCCACCTGGCTATCAGGATGCTCCGAGCACAGAATTCGAGCACGGGCCCGATCCGGACCATGAGGCCGGGGTGGAACGCGATAGCGTGACGGGTGCCAACCTCTCCAAATTCGGGTCGTCTTATCAGGGGAGCAACAACACCCAGTCTGGCCAGCTCGGTGATGCTACCGGCAACGGTTATGTCGCTCCACGCGGCAACGGCTGGTAAAAGAAACCAATCTTCAGCGCAGGGGTTCTGCTCTTCAGGATGCGGCTGGTATCATCCAGCCAGATCGTATGAGGAGCAGACTCCATGCCGTATATTACTGCTACTGACGGAACGAGCCTTCATGTGAAGGATATGGGCGTCGGACGCCCGGTTGTTCTGATCCACGGCTGGCCACTGACCGGCGATATGTGGGAAAAACAGACCCTCGCACTTGTCGAAGCTGGCTACCGCGTCATTACCTATGACCGGCGCGGCTTTGGTCTCTCAGGCCACCCCATCAACTGCTACAATTACGATGTTCTGGCCGATGACCTTGCGGTCATTCTGGAACAGCTTGACCTGTGGGATGCGACCCTCGTTGGCTTCTCCATGGGCGGTGGCGAAGTTACCCGCTATTTGACGCGCCATGGTCGCTCAAGAATTTCAAAAGCTGTGCTTCTGGCTTCCATCGTCCCATTCCTTCTGAAAACTGCGGATAATCCCGAAGGCGTGGATATTTCTGTTTTCGATGGCATCAAACAGGAAATTCGACAGGATCGCTTTGGCTTCCTGAAGAGCTTTCTGCCGGGCTTTTATGGCACGACCATGCTGCACCACCCAGTCAGTGAGGGCGTGCTGGACTGGTCTTTCACACTGGCCAGCATGGCTAGCCCGATGGCAACGCTCGATTGTGTGGACGCTTGGGGAAAAACCGATTTCCGCAGTGACCTTCAGTCTTTCACCATTCCTACGCTCATCATCCATGGAACGGCTGATTCAGCGGTTCCGGCTGATATCGCCGGCCGGCGTGCTGCTGATCTGATTCCGGGATCGATCTTCCGGGAATATGACGGTGCTCCGCATGGGTTGTTCTTCACCCATGCCGAACAGGTCAATGCAGACCTGCTGGAATTCCTGGCGTCCTAATCTTGAAACTCAGGTTGTTGCCCTGAGAAACGCCCTGCTGGTCGGCAGTTCTGACTGTACGATCAGCAGGGAGCCAATCGCCAATACAAGATCATGACGAATGGACGGGTCCTGAGACTCACGCTCAAGGGCGTAAAGTTCCGTCAGTGTCGGCTCAATCGTTGCGGCTGTATGGGTGAGCGGCAGCTTACGACGCAGAAGATTGCGGATCAGACCATCCACCGCAGCTACGGCAGTATCTGGCAAACTGCCATGCTGCGCCAGCTTTCGCAGCATCAGCACATTTCGCCCAACGGTCATGACTGACAGCGTCCCACGCAGCATTTCTTCAGCGCGATCGCTCGCGAGAGACCCTGCAAATCGGACGGCACGCTCCATGCTTTGCGTACCATCATTAATCCAGACGTATTCGTCCATGACGACGCCTGGAAGCGCCAGACGCCGTAGACTGCGACGCAACTGATACCGTAGCACCTCAGCCGCCCGACGTGGCGTAAAGGGCAGAACCGCACGGAAAATTACGACGCCGGCTCCAAGACCAAGCAGCAGGGCGATCGTCGTGTTGAACCACGAAATCTCGTCCATACGTCCCTGATTATCCATTCCGAGAAGGAACGGAAAAAACGTCCCATAGGACGCTGCCATGACGGCCGTGCCAGGATTACGTGTCGCAAGACCGCCCAACATCATGAAGAAGCCAACGGTCAGACAGAAAAAGACATAGCTGGCCGTCACAGGCATCACGACGAAAACGGGAATAACACTCGCTAGGGCGGCCCAGACTGCGCCGTAAAAGAAAGCGCCACTCAACAGAACCGTGTTCTCGAAGGTGGCAAAACGCGCGCAGACCACGGCGATAAAGGTCAGAAACACACTTCCCTGCGGCCATGCTGTCACTTCCCAAACATATGCCCCGAATAGAAGAGCAGCCATTGTCCGCACTCCGTTTCGGACGGCCGCGCGCCAGTCTGTGTTCCGGGTCAGGCGGTGACGCTCAGAAATCGGAGCACCATCTACACTCGCGCGATAGGAACGCAGTGTTTCACAGAGGTCCGAAATCATGACCTCCACGCCGGTCAGAATAATGCCTTCATTCAGGGAATCTTCATCGTCACGTGGCAAAACCGCCTGCATTCGGCCTCGACATTCAGCCAGTAAGGCTTCCGTCTGAACAAGAGCTGCAATGCCGCGACGATCGCTTTCCAGACGTGCTGGCAGCCCTTCAAGGGCGACCCCCATATCGTGAAGAAACGGGAGAAGTGCTTCCGGAATATGAGACACAGACGTCATACGCGTCTTGAGCCCCAGCCCGCGTGACAGAACACGCGCCACGAGACCCAGCGTCACATAGGCATGTTCGACCTCATTTCCCTGACTGCGAATTTCGATCCGGGAGAACTCGATCTGATCGCTTGATGCCTGAAGCGATCCCATGAGGGCACAGAGCGTATCTGTGGCGTTGGCTTTCTGGTTCAGAACGTCCGTCAGAGCACCGCTGGCTTTTGTAAGAATAGCCTGCAACCGCTTTCGCAGTTCTTCGCGGGCGCGGTCTGCCACATTGGGAACGAACACCATTCCCATAACGGTCTCGCAGATCACGCCCAGAAAAATGTACGTTCCACGCGCCATGGCAATGTTGAACACATTGTCCGGCTCCTTGACGGCGCCAAGAGCAATGATCGTGCAGGTGTAGCCGGCAAGAACGAGCGCATAGCCTCGAAAGTTATGCGTCAGTGTGGCGAACCCGGCGCAAAGTCCGACCCAGATCGCCAAGGCAGGAAGAAAGAGCCAGGGGTACTGGGGAAACATGCCCATCAGAGCGATGGCGGCAACCATACCGGCAACCGTGCCGACAAGACGCCAGCGGCCCTTGGAGATACTTTCTCCGCGGGAGTTCTGGGCGACAATCCAGACCGTCATGGCGGCCCATTGCGGCTCACCAAGTTCCATCCACAGAGCGATGGCCAGAGCCAGTAGCGAAGCAATTGTCGTACGCAGGGCGAACATCACGGAGGTGATGGACGGCGCAAACAGCCAGCCGAGTTTCACGCTTGCACCTGCCCTGCTGTGTAATGGCTCATGATCTTCAGGGGCGACAAAGGATCGTCATGAGCCATCGGAGTATCAGTTCTGTTTATCGGAAGAAGGAGGAACATGGCGCGTTGGCGTCCGCATGGTCACGAACTCCTCCGCACTTGTGGGGTGAAGGCCGATCGTGCGGTCCAGATCGCGCTTGGTCAGACCTGCCGTGACGGCAATGGCCAGCCCCTGGATGATTTCCGGTGAATCCGGGCCAATCATATGGGCACCCAGCACGACCTGGCTTTTTGAATCCACGAGCAGCTTCATGAACGCCTTGCCCTTACGACCAGACAGCGACTGGCGCATCGGCGTGAAAGACGAGGTATAGATATCGAGCGTATGGTGTTCCGCAGCCTCTTCTTCTGTTAGCCCTACCGAAGCGAGTGGCTGACTGAAGAACACGGCTTTCGGCGTCGTGCCAAAAGACCACTCACGGCCCGTCTCACCGAACAGACGCTCAGCCAGAAGATGACCTTCGGCAATAGCAGTCGGCGTGAGGTTATAAGTGTCGGTCACATCCCCGATAGCATAAATGCCCGGAACGTTCGTCTTTGCATCTTCAAGGCGTGTGACAATGCGACCGTCCGTGACCTCGACCCCGGCCAGATCCAGCCGCAGAGATGTCAGGTTTGGGTGCCGCCCGGTTGCCATGAAAACGCAGTCGGTTTCGAGGACCTTTCCACCCTTCAGGTGGAGGCGATACCCTTCAGAAGTCTTTTCAATCCGTTCCGGCGTGCTGCCCGGATGGGATGTGATGCCACTCAGCGGCACCAGCTCTGCGATATGGCGACGCATTTCCTCGTCAAAGCCACGCAGCGGCAGATCCTGCCGATAAACGAAGTCTACCTGCGAACCAAGACCCGCAAAAATGCCTGCAAATTCAATCCCGATATAGCCGCTGCCAATAATGGCAACGCGCTCGGGCCGGTTCTCCAGATGAAACGCATCATCCGAAACAATCGCGTGCTCCGCACCGGGAATATCGAGGCGCGTCGGTGCACCACCCGTCGCAATGACGATGTTCTTCGCACGAACGGTTTGAACCTCAGCATCCGGATCAAGCTCGGACGGGCCGATTTCAACCGTGTTCGCATCTATAAAGCGGGCATCGCCCGTGAATAGCGCGACGCCAGCTTTCTTCAGCATTGAGACGTAAATGCCATTCAGGCGCTCGATCTCGCGGTCCTTGGCATCAATCAGCGTGCGCCAGTCATGCGGTCCCGGAGTTACATCCCAGCCATAAGCGCGGGCATCGTCGATCTCGCGGCCATACTCCGCCGCATAAACCATCAGCTTCTTCGGCACGCAGCCGAGATTCACGCAGGTTCCGCCCCAGTGACGACGCTCCGCAATCGCGACGCGCGCGCCGTTCTGGGCAGCAATACGCGCACAGCGTACCCCGCCCGATCCGGCTCCGATGACGAAAAGATCGAATTCCTGCATAAATCCCGGCCTTCCGTGCCTCTGGTCTCAGCGCTCTGCGAACGCCTTCTCGACAACATACGAACCCTGACGGCTCATGTTGCCTTCTTCGAAGCCCATACGCTCCAGAAGTGCTTCCGTATCCGCAAGCATTTCCGGCGAACCACAGATCATGACGCGATCATGCTCAGGATCGAGCTTGTCGATACCCAGATCCTCAAAGATCTTGCCACTTTCGATCAGCTTCGTAATGCGATCCGTGACGGCATAATCTTCACGCGTCACAGCCGGGTAGTACTTCAGCTTCTCAGCAACGAACTCACCCAGGAACTCATGCTCCGGCAGCTCATGACGGATGTGGTTCTCATAAGCCAGCTCGCCCGAAATACGGACCGTGTGGCTGAGGATCACATTCTCATAGCGCTCGTAGGCTTCCGGGTCCTTGATGAGGCTCATGAACGGCGCAAGGCCTGTGCCTGTGGACAGGAAGTACAGGTTACGACCCGGCTTCAGGTTATCAAGAAGCAGCGTCCCCACCGGCTTACGACCGATCAGAACCGTATCGCCCACCTTCACATGACGCAGACGGGACGTCAGCGGCCCCTCCGGCACGGCGATGGAGAGGAACTCCATGTGGTCTTCATAATTGGCAGACGCGATGGAATAAGCACGCAGAAGCGGCTTGCCCTCGACCTCGATGCCAATCATCGCGAACTGGCCGTTCTCGAACCGCAGGCCCGGATCACGCGTTGTGGTGAAGCTGAAAAGACGGTCCGTCCAATGATGAACGGTCAGAACCTTTGCAGGATACAGATGAGCGTATTCCTTGCTGGGTTCAGCCAGACGATACTGTTTCGGATGGCCTTCATACGGCGTCAGGCCCGTAATGGGTTCGTCGATCTCAGGAGTCGGGGCGGCAAAACTCGGGGTGGACATATCGGTTTCTGTCTCCGGTGTGGCACGGATAACAGGTCTCGGACCTGATAAGAGCCGGACCTTTTAGCGCAATCATCACGTTTCGGAAAACCCATCTGCGTTGAACCCGATAGCCGAATGACGCAAAAGTCTTTTCATGACAGACGACTCCGTGAGCGACGCCCCCCTCTCTCCCGCCGAACGGGCCCTGAACCAGGCTGAAGCCGATTTCGGGACACCACTGGACATCACCCCCCGTGAGCGGCCAGCGCTGCTTCGGCAGGTCGCCCGGCGGCTTGAGGGTAATGAAGCTACCCTCCCCCACGAGGCCTTGATCGACGCGCTGTGCGTAGTACGGCGTAAGACATGGGCGTCCCAGCTCATGAATGTCGCCCGCCGTGCCGGTGAAGTCTGGGTCACGAAGGCAGACACACAGGAAGCTGCCGCACGCACGCACGACCCCCGTGCCGACATTGCGGCTCTGCGCCTTACGCTAGAGGATGTTCTGGTCTCACGCTGGCAGGATCTGGGAGACTCGCCACGCAGCGTTCTGGAAGAGGTTCGTGCCGATCTGGCAGATGCTGGCCTGATCCTGTCTGGCGGCCAGCTTGAAAAGCTCTCCCGCAGTATTGCAAGCGCATTCGGAAGCGTTGACCTGGGCTTCGAAGACGATCTCCGTCTGGCGGAAGAGCGCCGTGCCCGCGAACAGGCTGACATTCAGGCCCGTGCAGAACGCCGCCGGGAGCGTGAGCTCGAACGCCTGAAAGAATGGGAAGCCAATCTTGCCGGGTTTGAAGAAGTCCCGGGCATTCTCCATTGTTCCCGGCGTGAAGCGTTGCGGTGGGTGGCGGAAAATCGTCTTCCCATTGCCAAACGCGAAACACGTGACGACGGCATCGAGCTGTTCTTCTTCGATCCAGACGAACTGAAAAAGCTTCGTGCACGCCTTCCCGAGTGGCGCAGCGGCACACCGGATCGTCCGGAGAAGCTGGAACGTGGCACCAAGGTCGGCAATGCTGCCATTGCCCGCGTCGCGGCGCTGGATCGTTTTGCGGCTCATTTCCGCACGGCGCGTTCTCTCAAACGCCGCATTACGCTCGTTACGGGCCCGACCAATTCGGGGAAGTCCTATACAGCGCTCAATGCTCTCGCCAATGCAGAGAGCGGCCTGGCCCTCGCCCCTCTTCGTCTGCTGGCGCATGAATTTCGGGAAGCTCTGCTGACACGTGGCGTTCCCGCATCTCTGGCCACGGGTGAAGAGCGCATTGAAATGCCCGGTGCTCGCCACCTGGCAGCAACGGTCGAAATGTGCCCGTTCCATAAGCCGGTGGACGTCGCCATCATTGATGAGGCCCAGATGCTCGCGGACCCGGATCGGGGTGCAGCATGGACAGCTGCGATCATGGGTGTGCCAGCTCGACATGTGTACATTCTTGGCGCTGCGGACTGTATCCCGCTCGTCAAACGGATTGCCGAACTCTGTGACGATCCGGTGGACGAGATCCATCTCGAACGAAAAAGTCCGCTCAAAGCTGGCGGAACGGTTCATCTCAGCGAATTGACGGTCGGCGATGCCGTCATTGCGTTTTCACGGCGTGAAGTTCTGGACATGCGGGCCGAACTTATGGCCCGTGGACGCCGGGTGGCCGTTGTTTATGGCGCCCTCAGCCCGGAAGTGCGCCGCGCAGAAGCCGCCCGTTTCAATAATGGCGATGCAGATATTCTGATTGCGACAGACGCTATTGGAATGGGATTGAACCTCTCCATCCGCCGCGTTGTCTTCAGCGCCCTACGCAAGTTTGATGGGCGTCAGACCCGCGATCTGATCTCGCAGGAGGTCAAACAGATCGGTGGGCGTGCTGGCCGCTACGGCAAGCATGAGGAAGGCCTTGTCTGCGTTCTTGCAGAATCCGGAAGCCCGACTTTCGTTCGCCACATGCTGGCTGCTCCTCCAGAACCTGTGACGGAACTGCGTCCACTGGTTCAGCCAGACTCAGACATCGTGCGTGCCGTTGCTGAAGAAATCGGCAGCGACAGCCTCTATGGCGTTCTGACACGCATCAAGCACGCTGTTCTGCGGCCGGATGATCCAAACTACCGCTTGGCGGACATGGAACAGTCTCTCGAGATTGCTGCCGCCCTGGAAGGCGTGGAAAACCTCGATCTGACCACCCGCTGGACGTACGCCATGTGCCCGATTGATGAGCGGGACAATGGGATTCAGCGACTGGTGAGTTGGGCCGCGGATCACGCTGCTGGTCGCCCGGTTCCGCCACCAGGAACAGGTCGCCTGCCCCATCCCGAGCAGGCAGGCCGTGAAGAGCTGGAGCGGGCTGAAAAGCGACATAAGCGCCTCGTCGCCTGGCGCTGGCTCGCATTGCGCTTCCCGGAAGCCTATCCCGCGCAGCAGAACGCTGAGATCAACACGTCGATCCTGAATGACTGGATTGAGCAGGTTCTGCGCACCCAGAGCCGGATGCGCGAAAGCCAGAAGCAGCAGCGCGGCGGGTTCACGCCGAGAGGCCGCAGTGACAAGCCTTTTGCCGGAAAGTCAGGCCACCCTGCCAAGCCGGGCTTCAAGAAAAAAGGGAAGCCTGGCGGCTTCCCTCGGAAACGAAGCTGAAAAGCTGTTCCGAAGGGCAGGAAACATCCTGCCCTTCGAAGCACCTTAACCTTCTGCGGCGTCTTCAGCCTGCCGAACGCGCCGTTCTACCCATTTCTGGGCCTGCAGCTTGATAAGCGGACTGAGCTGCCGATAGAGGTTCAGGAACATGCTTTCATCGGGTGTCAGCGTTTCCTGAATTTCCTTGTACGCCATGCCGGTCAGGAGCACTTCAGCGTCCACCCCAAGGGCCTCAGCCAGTGCGCCCAGATGCTTACCGACGTGGCCGGAGCGCCCGGTTTCCCAGAAAGCCACGGCAGACCGCGAAATTCCAACCCGATCTGCAAGCTGCTGCTGATTCAGTCCAACCATTTCCCGAAGAAGACGGATACGGCGTCCAAGCTCCAGCCCCGGTGAGAGCCGCTCTGGCCCATTTTCTTCCGTAGGTTGAGTCATTTTTTTCATCCCAAGCATCACCGTACCTTCAAGCACCTGAAACGCACGCTCTTCAGATTGAGAAGGTATCAACAAGACCGCAGCTATCGGAAAAACTTCATCAATTTGCAAATAATTTTTATCACAGGCTGAAGTTAAAAATAATCTGACACAGATTTACGCGTCACGATTACTTCGTATCAGGCGAAATTTCAGCCGACCTCTGTAGCAATCATAATTTTTGACTATCAATATCTACCGAAGTCAAAACAATCATGGCGATCCCAGATTGCGAATGCAAAGTGAGCTCTCCTCTCTGACCGATAGACCAGGAGCGCACGTCTTCCAGATTTTTAACGAAATGACTTTCGATCCACATGCCAGAGCCAATACAGGCCATTCGGGTCATCGCCATCGGGGCGAACCGTATTGTGTTCCCTTTAATCACGGCATGACCCATCAGCCTGTTACAGCCACCAAACCCCGAAACGCGACCGTTTTGATTGAGCGTTAATACAGGCTTTCTGGCCGTCGGCTCCAAAGGCTTGCCGTCTAGGGCCTGCACGCTCCAGGTTCCGTAAGGGGATGATGCAGCAGGCGCAGAGACACGATGAACCAGAATGTTCGGCTGATCAGGCCCATGAAAATCTTCGGTGGTGAACAGCAAGGTATCACCCACACGAATTTCTGCACGCAGCGCGTAACGGAACCCGCTTTTCAATGCAGGGTAGCGCAATGTGTAAGCAATCGGGCCCGGACGGAGAATATCCTGGCTGCTCTCGGCCAGAGTAATCGCGGGGGCATCTGCGCGGGAAATGTCTTCAAGCTGAACTGTGAGAACAGCTCCAGCCGGGAGCGCCATACGCTCCCGGTACGTCACCGTCCCGCTCAAAGTTTCCAGAGGCTCGGCTTTTGCCATCTGGACAAAGGCACTTCCTGCCACAAGGGAAAGAGCGAAACGGCGTGTTATCATCTTAGCAATAGTCCTTAGCCAATACGGGTTAGCCCACCCATATAGGAACGCAGAACTTCAGGAATGGTTATGCTGCCATCTTCGTTCTGGTAGGTTTCCATTACGGCAATCATGGTTCGCCCCACAGCCAGACCGGAACCGTTCAGCGTATTCACGAAGGCCGGACCATTCTCGGAGCGATACCGGGCTTTCATGCGCCGAGCCTGAAATGCACGGGTGTTGGAGCAGGAGGAAATCTCGCGCCAGGCCTGCTGTCCAGGGATCCACGCTTCCAGATCGAACGTCTTGGCCGCACCAAAACCCGTATCGCCCGCACACAGCAGAATACGACGGAACGTGATGCCAAGGCGTTCCAGAATGGTCTCGGCAGCCTGCGTCATGCGCTCATGTTCGACATCGCTGTCTTCAGGCTTCACGATGGAAACGAGTTCGCATTTCGTGAACTGATGCTGGCGCAGCATCCCGCGCACATCACGGCCCGCAGAGCCTGCTTCAGAACGGAAACACTGGGAGAGTGCCGTCAGACGGATTGGCAGCGCATCGGCGGGCAGAATATCGCCCATGACAGAGGCCGTCAGTGGAACTTCCGCGGTCGGGATCAGCCAGCGACCATCTTCCGTACGGAAAGAATCCTCAGCAAACTTCGGCAGCTTATCGGTGCCGTACATCGCCGCATCATTCACCAGCAGTGGAACACTGGTTTCGCTGTAACCAAACTCGGTCGTATGCGTATCCAGCATGAACTGACCCAGCGCACGTTCCAGACGGGCCAGCGCGCCACGCAGAACGACAAAGCGCGTCCCGGACAGCTTGGCCGCCGTCGGGAAGTCCATGAGGCCAAGAGCCTCACCAAGCTCGAAATGCTGCTTCGGCTCAAATGTGAATTCGCGCTTCTCGCCACGATAGTGAACGACGACGTTCTCATCCTCGCTTTTCCCATCCGGCACGGACGGGTCAAGCTGGTTCGGCAAAGAGGCCAGAACATCGTCGATACTTTTTTCGATGATGGCCGCACGCTCTTCCAGACCCGTAATCCGGTCACGCAGTTCGACTGCCTGCGCTTCCAGAGCCGACGTATCGGCGCCAGTGCGCTTGCCCTGCCCAATTTCCTTGGCCAGCGTTTTGCGGGTCGCCTGCGCCTCCTGCAATGCGGCCAGAGCGGCGCGACGCTCTTCATCTTCCGAGACGATTTTCTGCCCCACAGGTGACAGGCCCCGACGCTCAAGAGCAGCGTCAAATGCGGCCGGATCGGCGCGCAGGGCTTTCAGGTCATGCATGGTTCAGGGCTCCGTCAGTCTTCTTCGTCAGTCACGGGCTTCGGCTCAACCAGCCGCGCCACAAGAATGGATACCTCGTACAGCGCCACAAGCGGAATGGCGAGGCTCAGCATGGTAATGGCATCAGGCGGGGCAATCACGGCCGCCACGGCGAAGGATGCTACCACCGCATAACGGCGGAATTTCTTGAGCTGCGCCGTCCCGATCAGCCCAACACGGACCAGTAATGTCAGGATTACGGGCAGTTCAAAGCAGATCCCGAATGCCAGGATCATCTTCGTCACGAGCGTCAGATATTCAGACACTTTGGCCTGAAGTTCGATATCCATTCCGCCATTACCAGATGTCTGGAACGACAGGAAAAATTTCCAGGCAAACGGGAACACGACGTAATAGGCCAGCGCGGCGCCAACGGTGAACATGACAGGCGTTGCGACGAGGAACGGTGCAAACGCCTTCTTCTCACTGCGATACAGGCCGGGCGCGATGAAAATCCACGCCTGAATGGCAATCATCGGAAAAGACAGGCACGTCGCGCCAAACACCGCCACCCGAATATACGTGAAGAACGCTTCATAGAGCGCCGTATAGATCAGGTGTGGCTGCTCACCCTTCTCGCGCATGATATTGCCGAGAGGCGCCGCAAGAAACCGGTAGATATCGCCCGCATAGTGATAGCAGATCGCAAAGGCGATCACGAACGTTGCAATGGACCAGATCAGCCGGCGTCGAAGCTCCACAATATGGTCGAGCAACGGCATCGGGGTGTCCTGGATCGTATCGGAGTCCGTCATGCGTCTTTCTCCGCGCTCGAAATGGCAACGCGCCGGCCGTGATGAAGTGCACGGACAGGCGGCAGAATATCAGGCGCCCGCCACCGGGGGCGCTCATGCATCAGGCGCCGTGCTGTTGCGGGTGGAAGAATGGATGGCGCGTCCACAATGTCATCATTGAGCTCTTCTTCCGCCTGATCCTGAACCATCGCGTTGTAGGGGCGGCTCTCACCCCCGCCAAAAGAAGATGGAGGCATCGGTGGAGGAGCCGGGACCCGTGGCAGATCGTTGACACTGGAAGACGACACTGCTGCGCCGCTGGTATCAATGTCCAGGCTACGGCGAATGGAATTATCGCTGTCGATCGCCTTCGTGACACGGTCACGCAGATTGAAATTCTTCAGATCCCGAAACTGATCCCGCGCTTCAGACAGGTCCGCTTCCCGTACCATATCGTCAATATGAGACTGGAATTCACCAGCCATCCGGCGCATCGCCTTGATACCGTTCGAGAGTGTACGAATGGCAACCGGCAGATCTTTCGGCCGAATGAAAACCATTGCCACGACGACAAAAAGGGCAATTTCAGAGAAACTGAAGTCAAACATGCAACAATCCTAGCCCTTCCCGTCAGTCTCGCCTACGGGTGAAGACGCATCCGGTGCTGCTTCAGTGGGAGCCCTGTCCAGCAGGAAGTCTTCACGCTTCGGCAATGACCCGATATCGGGCAGTCCGAAACTTTCCAGAAATACGGGTGTCGTTCCCCAAAGAACAGGGCGCCCCGGCACTTCCTTTCGGCCTTTCGGCGCAATCAGACTATCTTCCAGCAGCGCATCCAAAATAGCCTGCCCTAGAGATACACCACGGATCGCTTCAATTTCTGCCCGTGTGCACGGCTGGTGATACGCAATAATTGCCAGCGTTTCCATCGCCCCCCGACTGAGCCGACGGGGTTTTTCCACGATCTTGGTCAGCGCAGACGCATATTCAGCGCGCGTCCGGAACTGCCAGCCTCCAGCCACTTCAACAAGCTCAATAGCATGGGTCGCATAACGCTCTCCCACTGCTGCCAGAGTTTCCGCGGCCGCGATTTTCAGACCCTGTGTACTTAGAAGGTCCGCAATGATGGAAAGGCGCACCGGCTCAGGGCTGGCAAAAACAAGTGCCTCGACCAGCAGGCAGGCGCGCTCCATATCGGAAGACATCACGAAACTGCCCGCCATTCAATTTCAGCAAAAGCCTCTGGCTGACGGAGCTCCACCGCACCACCCTTAGCCATTTCCAGCCCTGCGAGTAGTGTTCCCGCAAGAGCGGCGTTGCGGTCATACGGCCCAGCTTCCAGCCCTTCCCCCAGATGTTCGGGCAGAAGGGACGTCAGCGTCTGCCAGTCCGCCACGGCATCTGTGCCCAGCATGCGGCGCAGACGGGCTAAGGCATCCTGCACGCTCCAGTACCGGCGGGTGCGTGGCGCATAGACACGTTTGCGGTTCGTGCGCCTGCGGGCAGAAAGATAAGCTGTAATCAGCGCTGACAGGTCCACTCTTAGACCCGAACGGTCAATCTCGGTGTGATCTTCCCCTTCACCGCGACGGAACACATCCATACCAAGCCTGGGTTGTTTCATGAGCCAAGCTGCGGCGGCACGCATACGTTCCAGTTCGAACAGACGCTCCTGAAGCTGCTCCACCGCTTCTTCAGCGTCTTCCCCGTTATTTTCTGCGGGAAGAAGCAGTTTGGACTTCAACCAGGCGAGCCACGCTGCCATCACCAACCAGTCTGCTGCCAGTTCAAGCCGCAGTGCCCTTGCTTCCACGCGGGCCTGCTCCACAACGGACAGATACTGCTCGACAAGCTGAAGAATGGAGATTTTTGCGAGGTCCACCTTCTGGGACCGGGCGAGGTCAAGGAGCAAATCCAGCGGCCCCTCAAACCCGTCCAGCGTCAGATGTAAAACCTCGCTCAAGCCCGGTCTCTCAGAACTGTGCCGGAGTGCAGGCGATGGACTGTGCGTGAAGCTTTACGCAATACGCACGAGCGGCTTTCAGATCCTCAAAGCCGCCAATACGCAGACGCACGAATGTCTTGTCGCCATGAGCAGTCTTCTCAAAGAGCGGTGAATGACCTGCGAACAGTCCGGGTGCCTGATGGCGCAGTGTGTCCCATTCCTTGCGCGCTGCGGCTTCGCTGTCGAGCGCGGCAAGCTGAACTTCGCGTGCACCGCCAGCCTCAGCCTTCGGAGCAGCAGCCGTTTTCTGCTGAGGACCAGCATTTTCTGGCTCAGCAACAGGCGCCGGAAGGGGCTTCTGCACAGGCTTGGACGGAACAGCCTTGTGAACAGGCGCATCAGGGGCCTTAGGCTGCGGCTTGACGGCTGGAGCTGGCTTTGGTGTTGGAGCGTCTTCAGGCGTTTCGGCGTCCGCAGGCGCTGAAGCTGCATCTTTGCTTTCAGGAGCCACGGGAGGCACAGCCGACGGTTCAGCGGCAGCTTTGTCCTGGCCTGCTGCAGCATCTGGAGCAGCCGGAGCCTCACCGGCAGGAGGTGTAGCGTCAGCGGGCGCTGCGGGCTTGTCCGGCTGAGCCGCAGAAGGCGTCCCGGGCTGCACACCATACTGACGAGCCAGCGCCTTCGCGTCCGGCTGTTCCGGTCCCGGAGCCAAATGCGCTTCCCCGTTGCCTGTCAGATCCGTATCGCCGCTATCACTGCCCATGATCTGCATTCCTCCCGGATCGGTTGGAACATCTTTCACAGGGCCTGGCGGTGGGCCGATAATTGGAATTCCACCGTGATGGCCTCCCGTCAGAGACCATCCCCCGACAGCGAGCAGCAACACGGCGCCGATGCCGATGGCGCCCCCGACAAGCTTGCGCGTCGCTGGATCACTGCCAAGAAGGGACGCAAGGCCACCGGCGCGGCTCGCCGTCTCCGGCGCTGCCGCCGCACGACGACGCGGTGGGGCGTCATCGTCGTAATCGTTGCTCAGGCGCTCACGCTCCGCACGCGGGCCAGACGACGGGCGGGGAGAAGAAGGTCCCGCGCCATAATCACCCGGGTCCCGGAAATCGCGATCATTCTCGCTGTCAGGGCTCATCGCATTTCCTCCACTGGCACAACGCCAAGAATGGTCAGTGCGCAACGCAGGGTTCCGGCAATCGCAGAAACAAGCGCCAGCTTTGCCAGGCTCGTCTCACGATCGTTCTCATGCAGAAAGCGCAGGGTCGTGTCTTCGCGTCCACGATTCCACAGTGTGTGAAAATCAGACGCCAGATCAATGCAATACGTTGCAATCCGATGCGGTTCACGCGCTGCAGCAGCCGCTTCGACAGAACGTGGGAAAGACGCGATACGGTGCAGAACGGCCAGTTCCACGTCTGACAACAGACCGGAAAGATCAACAGTTGCCAGCGCTTCAGGCATCACGGACGCGGCACCAAACATCGCTTCTGCTGAACGCAGAACCGAGCGGCAGCGGGCGTGAGCGTACTGAACGTAAAACACCGGGTTATCACGCGTCTGGGCAACAACAGCGTCCAGATCGAATTCCATCTGCGCATCGGCCTTACGGGTCAGCATCGTGAAGCGCACGGCATCACGTCCGACTTCATCCAGCAGATCGCGCAGCGTCACGAACGTGCCCGCACGCTTGGACATCCGGACGGGCTCGCCGTTCTTCACAACGCGCACAATCTGGCACATCACGACTTCAAAGCCGGTCTTGCCATCCGTCAGCGCCGAAATTGCAGCGCGCATGCGGGAAACGTAACCGCCGTGATCCGCACCAAGCACGTCAATCAGAACGTCTGAATTCTCAGCCTTTTGGGCGTGATATCCGATATCATTGGCGAAATAGGTGTTGGTGCCGTCAGATTTGCGAAGTGCACGATCCTGATCGTCCCCAAAATCGGTAGAACGGAACAGGGTTTGCGGGCGCGGTTCCCAGTCTTCGGGGGTCTTGCCCTTGGGTGGCTCAAGCACGCCTTCATAAAGCAGGCCCTTGCTTTCCAGCTTGGCAATCGCGGCATCAACCCGTCCGCTCGCCAGCGTTTCCGCTTCACTGGCGAAGACCTCATGGGAGATGCCCAACCCTTCCAGATCTTCGCGGATTGCGGCCATCATCTGCACCAGCGTTTCAGCGCGAATGATATCGAACCAGACAGACGGATCAGCCGGGCTGCCATCATCGTTGGCGAGAGCGCGACCATGCTTTTCAGCAATACTCTCTGCAACCGGGATCAGATAGTCACCCTGATACTGCAAACCATTCGGGGTCAGCGGGCTGAACGTGTCAGCATCGATGTCCGTGCCAATAACCTGCAGGTAACGCCAGTAAGTTGCCCATGTCAGTGCAACAACCTGCGTGCCGGCGTCATTGATGTAATATTCGCGCGTGACCTTGTAGCCTGCCGCCTGCATCAGGTTTGCAAGCGCATCCCCCACCACAGCGCCACGACAATGACCCACGTGCATCGGGCCAGTCGGATTGGCGGAGACGTATTCAACATTGACGCGCGTTCCCTGCCCGATCGAGGAACGACCGAAGGCTTCACCGGCCTCCAGAACAGCCTTCGCCACGCCCTGCAAGACATATGGCTTAAGCGTCATGTTCACGAAGCCAGGACCGGCGGCTTCAGCATGATCAATGTCTGGCAGGTCGGCGAGTTTCTGCACCAGTTCTGCCGCAATCTCCGCTGGCTTGCGCTTGGCAGGCTTTGCCGCCAGCAAAGCAGCATTGGTCGCCATATGGCCATGGGACGGGTCACGCGGCGGCGTCACTTCAACGCGCTGCACCACCTCTTCCGGCAGGCCGGGGACAACGGACCGCAGCGCCTCGCACACCTGGTCTCTGGCGCGGGCAAAAAGGCAGTCAGTCGTATGGGCAGTGGGTGCAGCGACCATTTCAGCTCGATTCCTGTAACCTGTATCGTCTTGGAGGGGCTTTATCAGCCCAGCACGGAGAGGTCCGTCAACCGTCGATGTTCTTCCATCGCGAAACGATCGGTCATTCCGGCGATATAATTGGCCACCAGACGCCGACGTTCCATATCATCTGCGGCCTTGGCACGATCCTTGAGCGGGTCTGGCAGAAGGCCGGGCTCTTCTGAAAGGATCGTAAAGATTTCAGCCAGCGCAATCTTCGCTTTACGCGCCATGCGATTAACCCGCCAGTGGCGATACATGCGGGCGTAAAGAAATTTGCGAATAGCCTTGTTCTTTTCCCGCATCTCGGGACTGAACGCCACAACCGCATGATCAGCATGGCGAATGTCATCCGCGGACTGCGGATTAAGAGCCTCAAGATTGCGGCGCGTCTGATCCGTGAGATCCGTCGCGAGGGCGTTAATCACCACGCGGATTGTCTCATGACGGACACGCTGTGCCTGATCCATTGCTTCGCGACCCGTGCGACGCTCCATCTCACGCGACGCCCGAAGCGCATCACCCACCAGAGGAAGATCTTCAATGTCATCGAACGTCAGAAGACCGGCTCTCAGCCCGTCATCCAGATCGTGCCCATGATAGGCAATATCATCCGACATGGCCGCAACCTGCGCTTCGGCTGACGCGTAGCTGCTGAGATCAAGATGATGGCGCGCATCATATTCAGCCAGATACGGCGTTGGGCGCTTTACCGGGCCGTTGTGCTTCGCCAGCCCTTCCAGCGTTTCCCATGTCAGGTTCAGACCATCGAAAGCGTGATAACGCGTCTCGAGCGATGTCACGAGGCGAAGGGACTGCGTGTTGTGATCGAAACCACCCCAATCCTGCATGGCAAGGGCCAGAGCATCTTCTCCGGCATGACCAAACGGCGTGTGACCCATGTCATGGGCTAGCGCGAGCGCTTCTGTCAGATCCTCATTCAGGTCGAGGCTTCGGGCAATCGAACGGGCAATCTGGGCAACTTCCAGGGAATGAGTCAGACGGGTGCGAAAGAAATCACCTTCATGATTGATAAACACCTGCGTCTTGTACTGAAGCGTCCGGAAGCCAGCGGAATGTAGGACGCGATCCCGATCCCGCTGCCATGGAGAACGGACAGGGCTTTCTGTCTCCGGGTAGAGTCGGCCTCGCGCACCTTTTTCCTGAACCGCATAGATGGCAGGCATCAACACACTCCCCTGATGATCCTTAGGCGCGGAAAGCACTCTAATTGCTGGATCAAACGCGTCATTCTACGACAGGCTCCCTTCAGCGCAACTCTACCCCTTTGCCCCTGACCCCAGTCTGACCATATAATCAGGACCAGAACCGTCCTGCCTTTCAGCAGACCTCCAGAAACCGGGAACGAGCAATGTCCGAAACCCCTTCCTTCACCATGTCTGCCAGTGCGGCGGCACGGATTGTGGAAATCATTTCCGCCCAGCCGGAACCCGAAGGGCTGGCTTTGCGCGTCGCTGTTCTGGCGGGAGGCTGCAATGGCTTCCAATACCAGTTCAAGCTGGATCGCACGAAGAACGATGATGACGTTCTGATCCAACGCGATGGCGCGACCGTCTATGTCGATGAAACCAGCCTCGATCTACTTGAAGGCGCTGAACTGGAATTCGTCGACAAGCTGATGGGCGCGCACTTCACGGTCACGAACCCCAATGCCGCCTCAGCCTGTGGTTGCGGTACAAGCTTTTCGCTGGCCTGATCGAATGTCCTTTACCTTTGCAAGCTGGAACATCAATTCCATCCGCGCCCGCGCGCATCTCGTTCAGGACTGGCTGGAGCGTCATCCGGAGTGCGACCTGCTCTGCCTTCAGGAAATCAAATGTGAGGACAGCCAGTTCCCGGCGGTTTTCAAGGACGCAGGCTATCACGTCGCCACGACAGGCCAGAAAGCTTACAATGGCGTAGCGTTCATTGGCCGCCGCCCATTTGACGTTACAACGCATACCCTGCCCGGCTTCGATGACCCCACGGCTCGTTATATTGAATGTGAGCTTGATGGTCTGACGATTGGTAACCTCTACCTTCCCAACGGAAACTCCGGCGGAGAAGACGGCTACAGCAAAAAACTCGCGTTCTTTGAGGCTCTTGCGGTCCGGGGGAAAGAGTTTCTGGAAAGCGAAAAGTCATTCGCCTTCATCGGAGATTATAACGTCTGCCCCACAGATGAAGATCTCGCGCCCAAGGCTCTGTCGCCTACTGATGCGCTGGTGCGACCGGAAACCCGCGCAGCCTTCCACCGCCTGCAATGGCTTGGTCTGACAGACGCTCTACGCGCTATTCACCCAGCGGGTCGTCACTACACATTCTGGGACTATCAGGCCGCCGCATTCCAACGGAACTCAGGCTTGCGCATTGACCACGCCCTGCTCTCCCCGCGCGTCACCGAACGGCTTGTCTCGTTCACGATCGACCGTGACGAGCGTTCGGCTGAAAAAGCTTCAGACCATGTTCCGGTGATTGTAACCCTCCGGTAAGCCACAAAAAAAAGCCGCTCCCTTTCAAGGAGCGGCTTTTCCGTTTTAACCCCGCGGTGAGTATGGCGGCGGCCTGTGGGCTTGCACCCGGGCCAGATGGCCTGGCACCCACTGATAGCCATTTCCGACCCATTTCCACTGCCCTGGGATCCACTGCATGGTCCGTGCATGCGGTGGAATTCTCTCATTGGGGGGATGTGGCGGAGGGGGCGGCGTCTGGCGATATGGCCCCTGATAAGGAACGAACTGGGCATGGGCCGTGCCACTAATGGGTGGCAGAGCCATAGCTCCGACAAAAAGCGCCGACACGGCGAGCAAGCCCGACAGATGTTTCAACATAACGTCTCACTCCTTTTACAAAAGGCGCTGCGTAGGAGTGCTACCTTGCTGCCCTCACAAGGCAGTGATCAGGCGGAGTTATGGCGGAAAAAAGATTCTCTGCTGCGCTCTGTAACAATTCTCTCGCTGCCCCTAGATCAGGGCTCCGCCTTCTGAAGACCGTCAACAATTTCAGTTACAAAATCTGCCATGGCTCGCACTTTGGCACTGACCATCCGCCCCGCAGGGAATAACAGCCAGAGCTCTACCGCCTCCAAAGACCAGTCAGGCAGACACCGTTGAACATGTCCGGCTGCCAGTTCCGGTGCGAACATCCAGTCTGCCGCAATGGTCATGCCCTGGCCCGAGAGAACAGCAGCCCGAATTCCCTCCGCAGCACTCAGACGAAGCCCGGACCGTAGAGAAACCTCCTGACTGTCGTTGTCCCTCGTAAAAGCGGCTCGGAGCTGTCGGCCCTGTGCATAGAGAACCATCTGATGGTTTTCCAAATCTGCCGGGGCTGATGGTGCAGCGAATTTTTCAAGATATGCGGGGCTTGCCATCACGGATCGGCGCCCGCGCGCCAGACGTCGGCCAATCACAGCTGTATCTTCAGGACGACCAATCCGGACGGCCATGTCGATCCCTTCCGAAATCAGGTCTACGCGCCTGTCATCCATTTGAACGTCAAGCTCGAGCCCGGGATATCGTACGGTGAACTGCCCAAGCTGTGGCACCAGATGGATACGCCCGAATGTGGTGGGAATAGCGATCCTCAAGCGCCCTGACAGTTCCTTGCCGCTTCCCCGCGCCAGACTGTCCGCTTCTCTGGCATCTTCGATAATTCTGGCTGCACGCTCGTAGTAACGCTGCCCGGCATCCGTTGGGGTGAGACCGTGCGTGGACCTTAAGAGAAGCGCTGTGCCCAAATGGGCTTCAAGCTGTGCGATGACTTTGGAAACCGATGGCTGACCGACGTTCAGCAGGCGGGCAGCCCCTGAAAAAGATCCGACCTCCACCACCTTTACAAACACCGTCATGGCTTGAAGACGATCCATATTTATTCCCTTTAAGAATAATAAATATTAGAAAAACCAATCTACGCATATTATCAGAGAATAACCATTCTGGCTGTCACAGGACGCATCCATTCCGGACATCCTTCCGAGACAACGGAACACCATCAGCATGACGACGCTTCTCTTCACACCACGCTTCGTCGGTCCCACGCGACTGACCCATCGGGCTGTTATGGCACCACTCACCCGTATGCGGTCCAGTGAGGGTAACCTGCCAAATGATCTGATGCGCACCTATTACAGCCAGCGCGCCACGGAAGGCGGCCTGCTGATTTCGGAGGCGTCCCCCGTCTCCCTCACCGGATATGGATTTGAGCGCGCGGCCGGAATTTACGATGACAGCCAGATCCCGGGATGGAAGCACATCACGGATGCCGTCCATGCCAAAGGCGGTAGAATGGTTCTTCAGCTCTGGCACGTTGGCCGTCAGTCCGCACGCATCCTTCAGCCGGGTGGTGCTGCTCCCGTTGCCCCTTCAGCCATTCGCGCCAATGGAGAGGCATGGACGCTCACGGGGACGGTACCCTACGACACGCCACGCGCGCTTGATCGGGATGAAATTCCCGGGATCATCAAGGATTACGAACAGGCTGCCGAACGCGCACTGAAAGCCGGCTTTGATGGCGTGGAAATCCATGGTGCGAATGGATATCTGCCGGATCAGTTCCTCCAGGATGGCAGCAACACCCGCACAGACGATTACGGCGGCTCGCTCGAAAATCGCGCCCGTTTCCTGCTGGAGGTGACTCAGGCTGCAATGACCGTCTGGGGACCGGACCGGGTTGGCGTACGAGTAACTCCAAGCGGGCGCTATGGAACCATGGCAGACAGCAACCGCCCGGCAACGTTCCGCTATGTGGCTTCTGAACTGGATCGTCTGGGCGCTGGGTATCTCCATGTCGTACAACCCCGCATCGGGGGCGATGCAGAACCTGACCCTGTAGATGCCGGGACACTTCGGCAGGTCTTTTCCCGCACCATCATTGCCGCGGGCGGATTTGAGCGACAAAGCGCCGAAGCTCTGCTGGCTTCTGGACAGGCGGATCTGATCGCCTTTGGTCGCTCATTCCTCGCAAACCCGGATCTGGTCGAGCGTCTGCGTCAGAACTGGCCCCTGAATTCCTATGATCGCTCCACCTTCTATGGCGGCGATGCACGGGGATATACGGATTATCCATTTTACGCTGACGCAGCACAGCATTGAGCAAAAAAAAGACCCCGACCTGTGTCTGGCCGGGGTCTTTCTGATCAGGATTGCAGAAAAGACAGCAGATCCGCGTTCAGTTGATCTCCATGGGTGACCGCAAAACCGTGCGGCGCACCGGCATAGACCTTGAGAACCGCTCCCGGAACCAGTTTTGCCGTCAGGGCACCCGTGGCCTCAAAAGGCACGATCTGGTCATCATCTCCATGAATAATCAGGGTCGGGACGGTGATCTGCTTCATGTCTTCCCGATAATCCAGCTTGGAGAATGCCTTGACGCACTCAATCGTGCTCCGCAAGGACGCCTGAAGAGCAATCTGCTGCGTCTGCCCCAGAACACCGTCAGAAATCTCCGCGCCATGATTGATCCCGTAAAAGGGCACCGCAAAGTCTTTCAGGAACTGGGCCCGATCTTTCACCAAGCCTTCGATGATGCCATCGAAAACAGCCGCATCAACCCCTTCAGGATGATCGTTCAGCTTCATGAAAACAGGCGTGACAGCCCCCAGAAGCACTAGCTTCGCAACGCGGTCACTGCCATGGCGCGTTAGATACCGGGTAACATCCCCGCCCCCCATCGAGAAGCCGACCAGCGTCACATCTCTCAGGTCCAGGGTTTCGATCAGTTCTGCAATATCGTCAGCAAAACGATCATAGGTATTGCCATCCCAGGGCTGGCTTGACCGCCCGAACCCGCGCCGGTCAAAGGCAATCACACGGTAGCCGTTCTGTGCCAGAAACAGCATCTGTGAATCCCACATGTCTGAACTCAGCGGCCAGCCATGGCTGAACAGAACGGGCTTTCCGGTGCCCCAGTCCTTGAAATAAATCTCTGCCCCGTCGGATGTCGTAAATCTGGCCATGAGTGTGCTCCGTTAAGAGGTCAGGAAAGCATCGGCTCCCCCTGAAACCTTGCTCTTACGATAAGCTCTGCTCGTCATGCTCAATATAGACATCATGGAATAGTAAGATTTCCATTCATCACTGATGCCACGCGGCACCTGTGTAGAAAAACCGCCCTAACCCCACCGTGAAAATGAGACATCCGTACAGGCTGTGTTCAAAGCAGGTCAGGATGAGCGAACGATGCCGACTGTAATCGCTCGCAAACAGCACTCCCCCTATGAGCGTCATGCCCACGGCAATCCAGTTCAGAAACAGAATATGCGCAAAGCCAAATGCCACGGCACTGGCTCCGATTGTCACAGGGGCAATACGAAAAAGAGCATCATATCGCGAGAACAGAAACGCCCGGTACAGAACCTCCTGCGGCCAGACGGACAGAATGGGATAGAGCACCATGACCAGCAGCCAGAACAGCGGCTTTTGCCTCGGCAGGCTCAGGAATACGTCTGGCCAGACCCACCATGTCAGCAGCACGATCAGTGGAGCGAGAGCTGTGAAACGCAGTAAGATTCTGCGTGCTTCTCCCGGAAAATCATGGACCTCTGACTTCTGGTGCCTGAGCGAGACGAAAGCCAGAAGCGCTGCAACCCAGAGCAGGCCGAACAACAACCCGGCCCGGCGAAGGGACAGAATGAGCAAAGGGCCGCCGCCGTAAAGCGCTAGGAACTCCGCTCCCAGGTACAGGCGCCTGCCAAGAGAGACAGTCGGGCGAACGGGCATAGACAACAGACCTTCCGAAGTTCAGCCGGAAAGGCAGACTATCATGATGCCCCTGAGTTTTTCGGAGCGCAGACAAAAGAAAAGCCGATACCCCTTCAGGAGTACCGGCTTTTTCAGATGTCAGGCCTAAATACGTTACTTTGTGGCGACTGGCTTTGGCTTCGGTAGATCCAGAGCCAGATGCAGTTCCTTCAGACGGGCTGGCTCGACAGGGGCCGGGGCTTCCATCATCAGGTCTTCGCCGCTCTGGTTCAGCGGGAAAAGAATGACCTCACGGATGTTCGGCTCATCAGCCAGCAGCATCACGATACGGTCCACACCCGGAGCGGCACCACCATGCGGCGGAGCGCCGTAGCGGAAGGCATTCAGCATGCCGCCAAAGCGCTCTTCCACAACTTCCGGGCCGTAGCCTGCGATCTCGAACGCGCGCAGCATGACTTCCGGCAGATGGTTCCGGATTGCGCCGGACGACAGTTCCACGCCGTTGCAGACGATGTCGTACTGGTAGGCGTTGATCGTCAGCGGGTCCTGCGTGTTCAGCGCGTCCAGACCACCCTGCGGCATGGAGAACGGGTTGTGGGAGAAGTCCACCTTGCCCGTCTCTTCGTTGAGCTCGAACATCGGGAAGTCCACAACCCAGCAGAAGCGGAACGCGTTCTTCTCGATCAGGTCCAGCTCCGTTGCCACCTTGGTGCGGACAACGCCAGAGAACTTGGCAACTTCGTCGCCCTTGCCCGCAGCGAAGAACACGGCATCGCCAGCCTTCAGGCCGCAGATCTCACGGATACTCTCGACGCGCTCAGCTTCAAGGTTCTTGGCAATCGGGCCCTTGCCGCCTTCTGCCTCAAAAATGATGTAGCCCAGACCACCTGCGCCGCTCTCACGGGCCCAGGTGTTCAGCTTGTCAAAGAAACCACGCGGACGATCGCCCGCACCCGGCGCCGGGATCGCACGGATCTGACCGCCAGAAGCCGCGATCTTGGCAAACAGACCAAAACCGGAATCCCGGAAAGCATCCGTCACGTCCTTGATGATCAGCGGGTTACGCAGATCCGGCTTGTCGGAGCCATAATCGCGCATGGCGTCAGCATAGGGAATACGCGGGAATGCGCCGTCCGTGATCTTCCAGCCTTCCGGCGTGAACTCATTGAACACGCCAGCCAGAACCGGCTCCAGAACCGTGAAGACGTCTTCCTGCGTGACGAAGGACATCTCGAAGTCGAGCTGATAGAACTCACCCGGGCTACGGTCAGCGCGTGAGGCTTCATCGCGGAAGCACGGAGCAATCTGGAAGTAGCGGTCGAAACCCGCAACCATCGCAAGCTGCTTGAACTGCTGCGGAGCCTGCGGAAGCGCATAGAACTTGCCCGGATGCAGACGCGCCGGCACGAGGAAGTCACGCGCACCTTCCGGGGAAGACGCCGTCAGGATCGGGGTCTGGAACTCGGTGAAGCCCTGCTCGATCATGCGCTGACGCAGGCTGGTGATGACCCGGCTACGCAGCAGGATGTTCTGATGCATCTTCTCGCGACGGAGATCGATGTAGCGGTACTTCAGGCGCAGTTCTTCAGGATAATTCTCCTGACCGGCCACCTGAAATGGCAGAACAGCCGCGTTGGAACGGACTTCCAGCTCTTCGGCAAGAACTTCGATGTCACCCGTCGGCAGGTTCGGGTTCCGCTGGGAACCCTGACGGACCACAACCTTGCCGGTGACGGTAATGACGCTCTCAACGCGAAGACGCTCTGCCTTTTCCAGCAGGTCTGTGCCAGCCGGAATAACAACCTGTGTTACGCCATAATGGTCACGCAGATCGATGAACAGCAGGCCACCATGGTCGCGCTTGCTGTGCACCCAGCCGGACAGGCGGACAGTCTGTCCGGCGTCCTGTTCACGCAGGGCGCTACAGTCATGGGTGCGGTATGGATGCATGTCGGGCCTCTTCAACGTCCTGGCGGATAAGTGGGCGCAGGAAGCCGGGACGGCCCGCTCATGTCAAGCTTCGTGCGCGGTTCAGACCTTTTCCTGCACAAAACCTTCGAAATCGACGGCGGCTCTGGCCATGTCATACGCATGACCCGCTCCCGCCAACGCAACAGGCTTTCCGTCCTTAAGATAGGTCGCAAGGAAGCTGAAGCCCTTGATATCCCCTTCAAGGCTGACGTTATCGAAGCTCTCACCCCAACCTAGCAGCTCGATCTTCTTGCCAAACTGCTGCGTCCAGAACCATGGCGTCGGCATATGGCTGGTCTCGTGTCCCATCATGGCCATTGCGGCGATCCGTCCCTGCACCTGCGCATGACGCCAATGCTCGATTCGCCGTGGTTTCTCCTCATGCAGGATGGCGGACGCATCCCCTGCAGCGTAAACACCGGGTGCTGCCCGCATCAGATGATCGACAACGATCGCGCCGTCCTCATCCCGGTCCAGGCCTTGCACAAATCCGGTTGCAGGCGTCACGCCGATGCCGGCCAGAATGAAGGATGCTGGCAGCTTCATCCCATCTTCCAACTCCACGCCTTCGGCCTTTTTCTCTCCGTAAATTTTCACGACTTTTGCGTCGGAAATGAACGCCACACCATTTTCTTCGTGTAACTGGCGCAGACGCGTTCCAATCTCTCGACCAAAGTGTTTTTCCATCGGCACGTCTGTGGAGGCAATGACCGTCACTCCCACACCGCGCTGTCGCAGGCAGGAAGCCACTTCCAGGCCTATGAAACTCGCACCGATGATCGTTACGGCCTGATCCGGGTCAATAACCCGGGCAATCTCTTCCGCATCCTGCTCCCTGTGCAGCGTAAAGACGCGCTTCAGGTCTGCGCCAGGAATGTCCAGGCGCTTGGACCGCGCGCCCGTTGCGATCAGAACATGATCGCCAGACACGCTCGTTCCGTCTGATAATTCAGCCGTCTTGGTAGCAGGATCGAAGGTCTGGATGGTTGCATGCTTCAGACCAATACGGTGCTGGCCATAAAAAGATTCGCTTCGCAGCGAAGGAGCGTGCGCTTTCTCCGGATCGCTCAGCAATACGGTCTTACTCAGGGCGGTCCTGTCATATGGACGATGCTTTTCTTCCGTCACCATAGTGATTTTCCCGGCAAATCCCTCCTGACGGAGTGTCACCGCAGCCATCAGGCCTGCTGCACCGGCGCCGAGAATCAGGACTGTTTCATCCTCCTGACGCGCTAATGGCACATCCCGCTTCATGGGGCTGGTGCCGACCAACACACGACCGTCAACAATTTCCACCGGATACCGTGGCAGGGGCTCAAGAGCGAGCGGCTCTACGAGACTGCCGTCAACGGCATCGAAAACCGCCTTATGCCAAGGACAGACTAACACGCTGCCTTTTTCCGTCTTGCAGAACGCACCCTGCTCCATCGGCGCTTCCTTATGGGGGCACTTGCCACCCAAGGCATGCACCTCCTCGCCGTCCTTCACCAGAACAACCGAAGTCCCCTCAATGGAAAAAGAGGCAATCTGTCCCTCTTCCAGATCCTTGAAGGCCACTAGGTCGCGAAAATCATTGGTGCTCATCGGACAGCCCCTGAAAATAGTGGAAAATCTCGTTACAGAAACAAACGCAGCATAGGCATTCGGGTTGGCAAACAGCAAAAAACCCGCCGGGACAACGCCCGGCGGGTTTTCTGGATAGGAGCTCTATCAGGCGTAACATGCTGCGCCTTTAGAACATATCGTCGAAGCCACCACCGTCTCCGCCACCGCCGAAGTCTCCTCCGCCGCCGCCAAAATCGGAATCCGTGAAGCCGCCGCCAGCATCCGTGCCTGCACCACCGAACGGATCGGAGCCAGCATCACCGTAGTTGTTGTTGATGATGGTTTCGCCACCGCCACCAAAGGCCCCGGCGTCGCCACCGGAGTGATGATCGCTGAACAGACCTTCAAGCGCGTTCGCTGCCATCATGCCGCCAGCCACACCCGCAGCCGTCGTCAGAGCGGAGCCAAGGAAGCCCGATCCACCGCGCTGGAACATGCCCGGCTGATATCCTGGCGGATAACCATACTGCTGCTGCGGCTGGAAGTTTGGCGGAGGCATGGCGCCACCTTGCGCTCCCCAGCCCGGAGGCGGAGCAGAAGCCTGTTGGCGGCTGTTATTGCCACCGCCGAACAGACCACCGAACAGTCCGCCACTTCCGGAAGGACGGCTCTGCTGAGCCTGCTGAAGCTGCTGTTGCGCCTGCTGAAGCTGAAATTCCAGCTGACGGATACGGTTCTGCGCCTGAGCAAGCGCTGCTTCCTGCACAACCGCCATCTGCGTCACGCGATAACGGGCTTCCGGATATTTCTGGAAGTTATCAGCAATGAAGCGATCAGCCTCAGGGTCGATCGGCGGAAGAGCTGGCATCTGCTGCTGGCTGAAGCCACCTCCCTGCTGCGCACCGCCAACACGGCCGATAAAGCGGGAAATGACTTCGCGTTCTTCGTTGTTCATCGTCTTTGATCCTTCCAGACGAAGAAGTTACGTTCTCCCCCATCATATGAGGCACCAGCGCTCAATCGACAAGGGATCGACCTGCAGCTCCATCAGGCCTGCGACCAAATCGCACCTGACTGCTTTTAAGGCTCACGACGACCTGCATATCATGCAGTCAAACACAGTGTCTGATCTTTAGTTTCCTGCTTGAGCTACCCAGGCCTTTCCAGCCATTCCCATGTCATAGCGATTCGTCCATTTGACGAGGACATCAGCGATGGCACGGCTGCATCCAGGGCGACAGCAAGGCACGTCGAATCATGTGATGGCCGGAGCTTCGCCCTGAACGAAATGGCTGTGGATGTGTATTCAACCTTCTCCACCCTTGCGGCTCAGACAGAAGACATGCCTTCGTGCTGAAAGTAACAACCGGAATAAGCGCCAGCGCGGCGGTAAAGCGGCTTTTGATACGGCTGGCAGCGAATTTTCAACGATCTAGCAGTCCAATAACCCCGCTCACTTCCGGTTATGGACCTCAGGCTGTAAGGTAACCGCCAATTTTGCCAACCGGAGCCTATTGAATTGTCTGCGACCCGGCCGCTCAGCTTTCAGGACCTGATCCTGCGCCTTCATCAATTCTGGTCTGAGAAAGGCTGCGCCATTTTGCAGCCCTATGACACAGAAGTCGGAGCCGGAACGCTCTCCCCTCATACGACCCTGCGCGCCCTGGGCTCGCAGCCATGGGCTGCGGCCTATGTGCAGCCCTGCCGCCGCCCATCGGACGGTCGTTACGGCCAGAACCCGAACCGTCTCCAGCACTATTACCAGTATCAGGTGCTGCTGAAGCCAACCCCGGAAGAGAGCCAGAACTTGCTTCTGGAGAGCTATCGCGCCATCGGGATTGATCCCGAAAAGCACGATATCCGATTTGTGGAAGACGACTGGGAAAACCCGACGATCGGCGCCTGGGGGCTGGGTTGGGAAGTCTGGTGTGACGGCATGGAAGTCACGCAGTTCACGTATTTCCAGCAGGTTGGCGGTATCCCGACCGTCATGCCTTCCACCGAACTGACTTATGGTCTGGAACGGCTGGCCATGTATGTTCAGGGCGTTGAGAACGTTTACGACCTGGATTTCAACGGCAAGGGCCTCAAGTACGGAGATGTGTTCCTGCGTGCCGAACGTGACTATTCCCGTCACAACTTCGAACTGGCCGATACGCAGATGCTGCTCACGCATTTCAACAATGCGGAAAAAGAGTCGATCCGTCTGGCAGAAGCTGGCGTCGCACAGCCGGCGTTCGACCAGTGCCTGAAGGCTTCCCATTATTTCAATCTTCTGGATGCCCGCGGCGTGATTTCCGTCTCTGAACGCGCATCCTATATCGGACGCGTCCGAACGCTGGCGAAAGCCTCCTGTGAAGCGTGGCTTGCTGGCGAGGAGGAGACGTCCAATGGCTGAACTGTTGCTTGAACTGTTCTGCGAGGAAATCCCGGCAGGCATGCAGCCCAAGGCTGCGAGCGAACTCGGTGCCCTTCTGACCAAGGCTCTTGATGGCCTTAATCCGTCCGATGTTCAGACGTTTTACGGCACTCGTCGCATCGCGACCGTCCTAAACGTCGACGCCGAAATCCCGGCTCGCACCGTCTCCGAGCGTGGCCCCCGCGAAGGCGCACCGGAAAAGGCTCTGGAAGGCTTTACCCGCAAGCATGGCGTGACGGCTGATGAACTGACGCTGGAAAACGGCTTCTGGGTTCTCAACAAGCAGCTTGATCCGGTAAGCGCGGAAAGCCGAGTGGCTGAAGCTGTGCCGGACCTTCTGTGGAAGTTCCCATGGGCCAAGTCCATGCGCTGGGGTGCAGGCTCGAACTTCTCATGGGTCCGCCCGCTTCGTCGCATCACCTGCCTGCTTGATGGCAAGGTCGTTCCCTTCTCGCTTGCCCGCGATGGCGACGATGCTCACGGCCTGAAATCCTCCAACCTGTCCGAAGGCCATCGCTTTCTAGCGCCCGGCGGATTTGAAGTCCGTTCGGCAGATCAATGGCTGGAAGAGCTGGAAACACGCTCCGTTATCGTGGACGCGGACAAGCGCCGCGACATGATCCGTACCGGTGTTCACCGTCTGGCTGAACAGCAGGGCATTACGGTTGTGGAAGACGAAGGACTGGTCGATGAAGTCGCCGGTCTGGTCGAATACCCGGTTCCGCTTCTGGGCCGCATCGACGACGCATTCATGGACCTGCCCGCCGAAGTCATGCAGGTCTCGATGCGCATCAATCAGCGCTATTTTGCCCTGCGCAATGCAGACGGCAAGGCCGCGCCGTTCTTCGCCTTCGTCGCCAACCTGCCGTTCAAGGATGGCGGCAAGCTGACGATCGCCGGAAACGAACGCGTTCTGCGTGCCCGTTTCGCCGATGCCCGCCATTTTTGGGATCTGGATCGCAAGACAAAGCTCGCAGACCGCGTGGTAGCCCTCGATGCCGTGACCTTCCATGCGAAGTTGGGAACGCAGGGCGAGCGCGCCAAACGGATTTCCGATCTTGCCGGAACTGTCGCTTCTGCGATGGGCCTGAGTGCAGAGCAGATCGAACAGGCAAAGCGCGCAGGCCTGCTCTCTAAAGCCGATCTGACGACCGGCATGGTCGGCGAATTCCCGGAACTTCAGGGCGTCATGGGCGGCTATTACGCAGCACATGATGGCGAAGGGGACGCTGTTTCGAAGGCTGTGGCCGAGCATTACATGCCGCGCGGCCAGTCCGACGATACGGCAAAAGTGCCTGTCTCGGTTGCCGTAGCCCTTGCGGACCGTCTGGATCTGCTGGCTGGCTTCTTTGCGATTGGCGAGACACCAACCGGCTCGGGCGATCCGTACGGCTTGCGCCGCGCTGCACTAGGCGTGATCCGCACCATTCGTGACAACGGCCTGCGCCTGGACCTGACGGACCTCTTTGCCAAGGCGGCAAATGGTCGCACCGGCGGGGAACTCGCCAAACTGCCCGACTTCATGGCAGACCGTCTGCGCGTTCAGCTTCGCAGCGAAGGCGAGCGCCACGACGTTCTAGCTGCCACCCTGGCAGGAGGTCTGGATGGCGATCTTGTGCGCCTTCTGGCTCGTACTTCGGCGCTGTCTGATATGATCCAGACGGAAGATGGCAAGAACCTTCTCGCCGCAGCCAAGCGCGCCGCCAACATTCTGCGCATCGAAGACAAAAAGGACGGTCCTCACAAGGGAACGCCGGATGCGTCTCTCTACGCGCAGGACGAAGAACGCGCTCTGGCAGACGGCCTGAACAGCGCTGTGCCTGCAATCGAGACAGCCCTGAAAGACGAGCGTTTCACCGATGCCATGCAGGCGATTGCAGCGTTGCGCCCGACGCTGGACCGCTTCTTCGATGCTGTTACCGTCAACGCACCGGAAGCCGACATTCGCGCCAACCGTCTGAAGCTTCTGGCGACCTTCCGCACGACCACAGCCCTGATCGCCGATTTCGGTCAGATCGAGGGCTGAACCTGATGGGAGCGTGGTGGTCCGGCCCAGTCGCCACGTTCCTCAATACGGACCCGGATCGCATTGGAGAGCGCCTCGCCCACGAAGCCGGGCGGAGGCGCTTCTCCAGCGAGCCTCAACAACTCCGTGCCTGGGCCACCCAACTTGATCTTCTCCGCACCACGCTAACCGCTCTGCCGCAAACGGCAGGCTGGCAGATCCTTTTCGAATTCCCAATTCCCCGCCTGGGCGGCCGGATCGACACCGTCCTCATTTCCCCGGACGCGACCTTCGTTCTTGAATTCAAGGTTGGTGCGTCTCAATTCGACGCCGCGGATCTCGCCCAGACCGAAGGTTACGCGCTGGACCTTCAGGACTTTCATGCAGGCAGCCGTCATCACCCGATCATCCCCATTCTGATTGCGACAGAAGCCGCACAACCCGCTCAAACATCGCTGCTCCTTTTAGGATCTGGCGTCACGCCAGTTCTGAAGTGCAATGCTACAAACCTGACTGCGCTTTTGTCGGATCTCGCGCGCCGGACATTGCACTCCGTAGCGCCCATGCGACCGGAGGACTGGGAAGAGGCACCCTACAATCCCGTCCCAAGCATCGTCGAAGCGGCTCGCCTCATTTATTCCACGCACAGCGTCGCAGATATTCACACAGCGAGAGCAGACGCGACCAATCTGACCCTGACGTCTGACCGTATTACGGAACTCCTTGAAACCGCCCGGAGACAACACCGGAAAACAATCATTTTTGTCTCGGGCATTCCTGGCGCCGGGAAAACGCTTTGCGGCCTGAAGGCTGCGTTCGGCACGACAGAGCCCGATAACTCCGCCACATTCCTCACCGGCAACCCAACGCTCGTCCACGTTCTGCGTGAAGCCCTGACTCGTGACGCCGTGGCACAGGGTCAGAAACGCGCAGCCGTAGAACAGCGCATGGAATCCACCATTCAGTCCCTGACCAAATTCCGGGATTACTATGTTGGGCGCACCGCAGAGTGCCCGCCAGAACGGATCATGGTCATCGACGAAGCCCAGCGTTCCTGGAACGCCGATCAGGCTATTCGCAAAAGCGCACAACGACCTGTTAGTCTGATGCAGTCTGAACCCGCGCATCTCCTCGACATCATGCACCGGCATGACGGATTTGCCGCCATCATCTGCCTTATCGGACAAGGGCAGGAAATTCATGACGGTGAAGGCGGAATGGCCTGCTGGGGAGACGCTTTGGCGAGCCGGCCTGAATGGCAGATCCACGCATCACCGGATGTCGTCAGTTCTACACATGGCCTCACCACCTTGTCCCCGTCCTTGCCGGTTCAAAAAGAGCCCTCTCTGCACCTCACAGTGCCGGTTCGCTCCCTTCGGGACACTGCAACACCCAAATGGGTCAATGCTGTGCTGGACGGAAATGTCTCTCTCGCGCGCAATATTGCTGAGAACGCCAGTCTTCCATTCCGCCTGACGCGAAGTCTTCCGGAGCTACGCAAAGCCCTACGGAAACGAGCCCGCCTGACCTATCGCTGCGGTCTGATTGCCAGCTCTCAAGCCAAACGATTGCGTGCGGAGGGCCTCGGTGCAGAACTGGCTCACATGGACTCCAATGCGGTCGCTCAATGGTTTTTGAACCGCTGGGTTCCAGACAAAGACGTTCGGGCCTCCGATGCGCTGGAAACCGTCGCCACTCAATTTGCCATTCAGGGGCTGGAACTGGATTTTGTCGGTCTTTGCTGGGATGGAGACCTCATTCGTACTGGGTATCCACAACGGTGGCAGTCCCGGCGCTTTAGCGGAACAACATGGCAGACCGTTAAATCTTCTGAAAAAGCCCTCTGGTCCCTCAATACCTATCGCGTGCTGCTGACCCGTGCACGCTATGAGACCATCATCTGGGTGCCGGAAGGTAATCCTGATGATCCGACACGTTGCCCAGAGACACTGAATGGCATTGCTGACTTCCTTCTGGCGTGTGGCATTGCCCCCTTAAAAGGTGCGGAAACTCTTCAAACAGTCGGCAGATGCCTTCTGGATGTATGAAGGAATAATCAGGCGACCCGCGTCGCCCAAACGTGACTGTCTTTAGCGCACAAGATCGGCCATGTCTGAGTACCGTCATTCACGCTGCTCAGATGAAAGAGGCACAGCCATGCCCGGCATTTCCGCCCCTCAGACAACCGAAGCTCTGGTTATTCATGAAAAGGGTGATCTGCGTTTAGAGACAGTAGCCATCCCACCGCTCAAGACGGGCCAGGTGATGGTACGTCCAGCCTGGGGTGGGATCTGCGGGTCGGACATGCATTATTTCCTGCATGGCGGGGCCGGAGCATCCGTTCTGCGGGAGCCGATGATTCTTGGTCACGAGGTTTCCGGAATTGTGGAAGCTGTCAGCCCGGACGAGACACGTTTCAGGATCGGGGACGCTGTCGCCATCCATCCGGCTCGCCCGTGTGGACATTGCCCTGAATGCGAACGAGGCGCGAAGCACCTGTGCCGAAACATGCGCTTTTTTGGCAGCGCCGCGTTTCTGCCCCATACGGATGGCGGTTTCCGGCGCGAGATGGTCGTCGAAACATCCCAGCTTTATCCCCTGGCGTCAGGGCTGGACGTGAAACGTGCCAGCCTTGCCGAGCCTTTCTCGGTCGCGCTCCATGCCATCTCTCGCGCTGGCGACGTTAAGGGCAAGCGCATCATGGTCCAGGGAGCCGGCCCGATTGGCGCCCTGATTATTGCCGGGCTTAAAGTGGCTGGGGCCGCGGAGATCGTAGCAACCGATTTGCAAGACTTTGCACTGGATATCGCCGTCAAACTGGGGGCAACAGCCACAGTAAACACCGGCCGGGACAGCCACAACCAGGAATACGAAATCGTCTTTGAGGCCACGGGAGTCATACCTGCCCTCCCGACTGCAATCGCCAAGACACAGAAAGGCGGTATTCTCGTCCAGGTTGGGATTTTCCCACCGGGCGACGTGCCCGCTCCCTTAGGACAGATTATTGCGCGCGAAATCGATTACCGAGGGACCTTCCGCTTCGATGAAGAGTTCGCAGAGGCACTGAAGATCCTTGCAGATAATCCATGGATTGCGGATGGTCTCATCACCCACAGCTTTCCGCTCGCTCAGTACAAAGACGCTTTCGACGCCTCGCTGGACCGCAAAAGCTCATCCAAGGTTCTTCTAGAATTGTAAGAGATCAGTCGTCTTCGTCTTCAAAACCTGGGTCGCGCTCATTGCGATGGACCCAGGCCGACATCAGAAGCCCAAAGCCAAACATCATCGTCAGCATGGCGGAACCGCCATAGGAGATCAGCGGAAGCGGCACACCACCGACCGGAATAGCACCCATCACCATCGAAAGGTTGACGGCACAATACAGGAAGAAATCCATGGCAATGCCGAGCCCAAGCAACCGCCCAAACTGATTCCGGCTCCGCATGGCAATGAGCATTCCTCCCAGTGTGAGAGTGGTCAGCAATCCAATGACTGCGATGCCCCCTGCAAAACCCCATTCTTCGCCGATCATGGTGAAAATGAAGTCTGTCTGTTTTTCCGGAAGAAAGTTCAGCTGCCCCTGGCTGCCATGCAGATATCCCTCCCCCCACATTCCGCCCGAACCAAGCGCAATCTTGGACTGAATGATGTTGTAGCCGGCCCCCAGAGGATCATGCTCCGGATGCAGGAAGGTATCGATCCGGGCCTTCTGATAGTCATGCAAATGGCCGTAAATGAATTTTCCGAGAAACGGAATTGGCGCCACGAGAAGGATGATTTGCCATAGCCGCATGCCTGCAGCGAAAAACAGCGTTGCACCAATAACGCCAATAATCGTCGCAGTCCCGAGATTGGGCTCCTTGAGCACCAGAACGACGGGCAGAAGCGTCAAGATGGCAGGCATTATCAGACGCAGCGGGTTCCCCATCCGCTCGTTACCAATGCGGTGAAACCACGTAGCAAGCATCAGGATCAGGCCGATTTTGGCGAACTCTGAGGGCTGGAACTGCATTCCTGCCAGATTGATCCAGCGTTCGGCCCCCTTACCCACATGCCCCATTCGCAGCACGAGCCCGAGCAGCAGAATGGACAACAAATAGACGGGAACGGCCATGATGCGCAGAATGCGTGGGCTGACCAGCGCCACTGCAATCATCATGACCAATCCAAAACCGAACCGAACCATTTGCGGCCCAGCGAAAGGTTTGGCTGATCCGCCACCGGCCGAATACAGCGCCACATACCCAACACCTGCCAGCAAACAGACCAGCAGTACATACAGCCAGTTGACCTGAAGCAGCCGGGCCATAGGGCGGAAATCAGGCTCAGCACGCAGGAGCCGTTTATCAGATTTCAGAAAGCCAAATGTATTCATGACACCGCCCCTCACCCTTGCTCCGGTTCTGCCTGCGCCACAGTCTGTCCGGGAGGCCTGGATTGATTGGATGGATCACGAAGCAAAGTGTCTGTCATGATCTGCTTGGCCAGTGGAGCGGCTTCATCTGCGCCTGCATTGCCGTGTTCCACCACGACCGAGACTGCATATCGGGGGTCATCATATGGGGCGAAACAAATGAACAGCGCATGAGGACGATACTCCCACGGCAAGCTCATGGAATTAAAGTGCCCTGACTCACGCAAAGCCCGGGACACACGCCGCACCTGAGCTGACCCGGTTTTACCCGCCATCTGGACATCAGGCAGATCCAAACGGGCTTTCGGGGCCGTACCACGCTGCTCATTCACGACCGCAAACATACCAGCACGAACAACATTCAAATGTTCCTGCGGGATATCCACTGCCGGAGCGGCATCCAAAGAAGCCAGTCCGGAAATCTGGTCATTCGTTGCGCGGATCAGATGCGGTTGAACATTGCGACCTGAAGCAATCCGGGACACGTAAGTTGCAAGTGCCAAGGGCGTGACCTGCACAAAGCCCTGACCAATACCCGCATTCACCGTATCACCGCCATTCCAGTGAAAGCCGTGCTGCTGTCGCCATTCCGGCGTCGGGATAACACCTGCACGGACATGCGGTAGCTCAATATCGAGTTTCACACCCAGCCCCATGGCGTTCCCAACGGCCTTGATCGGGTCCATGCCACAGCGGCGGGCTACTTCGTAAAAATAAACGTCACAGGAAAATTTGAGGGCTTCACGCATGTTGATCATACCGTGCCCCCATTTGTTCCAGCAGTGGAACCGCACGCCCCCCATGTCGAAATAGCCGGGGCAATTGAAGCGGTCCTGCGGTGTCACGGCACCAGCCTTAAGGGCGCCCATCGCCACTGCGGGCTTGAAGGTGGACCCAGGCGGATACAGCCCGGAAACAGCCTTGTCTACGAGTGGCGTCCGCGGGTCATTCGCCCACTCATTCCACTGCGCATGGCTGACACCGGAATCAAACAGGGAGGGATCGAAAGACGGGGTACTGACCATCGCCAGCACTTCACCATTCCGGCAGTCCATGACCACGGAGCTGGCGACGCGATCACCCAGCCGCTCTAAAACCTTTGACTGGAGGCCGACATCCAGAGTCAGGCGAACATCCTCTCCCTGCTGGCCTTCCACACGGTCAATCTCGCCAATCACACGCCCCAGCGCGTTGACTTCCATTTCAACAGACCCCGGATCTCCACGAAGAACCGATTCCTGCGTCTGCTCTATGCCAGCGCGCCCCACGCGCATTCCTGGCAGGGACAACGTCGTGTCCTTGGCCACATCGTCTTCATTCGGCGGAGCAACATAACCGACAATATGCGCCGTCAGGTCCTGAAATGGATAGAGCCGGGTGGATCCGACATCGACGAGAACACCCGGCAATGAGGGGGCATTCAATTCAATCCGCGCCATGTCATCCCATGACAGGAATTCATGGAGCGTGACCGGAACATATTTATGAACGTGCTTCAGATCGCGCTCAATGCGTGCCCGATCATGCTCATCAAGCGGCACAATCTGTGCAAACCGTTCGATGACAGAGGCGATATCTGTCGTTTCTTCCGGCATCAGGAGTGCGCGCCAGCTAACCTTGTTATCAGCAAGAGCCACACCAAAGCGGTCATGGACGGTTCCACGCGCGGGGGCCAGCAGACGCTTGCTTGTGCGGTTACGCTCTGCAAGCTGGCGGAGATGGTCGCCCTCAACGGTCTGAATATTATAAAGCCGTCGCCCCAAAGCCCCCAGAACACCCGCCTGGACCGCCATCACCACGAGGGCACGGCGCGTGAAGACGCCACGCCCTGAGCGAACAGGCGCATCCTGGCTTCGCGAGCGCAGCAGGGTCCGAAAAGGGCGTTTTCTGGAAAACATCAGGTCAGGCGTTCAAGTCCGGAAAAGAAAGCGGCGATTTGCGCGGAGAGCGCGAAAATGCGCCGTCAGGCCTGATCGGGATTAGCAAACGTGCGGCGGCCCCAGACAAACAGCGCAGTAAGACTGGGATAGATACCGATTGTAAGCGCAGCCTGAAAGAGGCCTGGTGCGGGCGATAATAGCGCAAATGCATGCAGACAGACGAGAGCCCACTGAAAAAAGGATGCCAGCGCCGCCAGAAAGCTGAAAATCAGCCAGCAGGCTACGAATCCCAGGCGGGACAACCCATAGCGCCAGTGATGGGCCACTCCGTAAATCACGAGCAGTGACAGAAGGATGGCACCCGGCGGACCAAAACTGAACAGTTCCAGAACGAGGCCGCACACAAAGACGGCCAGGGCCGGCATGGAACGTGGGCGACTAAAGGCCCAGAACCAGACTGTACACATGGCGATGCCAAACTGAAGCTCTGCCTGCCCGGGAATTCCAAAAGGCGCAGACAACAGAACCGCAACCAGAATGATGAACAGCGACGGCATGGCTGCACGAACAAACATGTCCAACCGGCGGCGCAGTGTCTGTTTTGGCTCAACAGCAGAATGCAAATGGGGGGTAGAGTTTTCGGCAACCATCCGATTATTGCCCTCCCTTCCCCAAAGGTTCAGACATTCCCGGCAATTTGGGAAACGACAATCCGCCCGGCAACGCAGGTTCTGAAGGAGGACGCCGGATCTTGACGCGCCCTGGCGCATCAGGGGCTTGGCCGCCATCGTCACCGTAGTCAAAGACGCGCACGATATCCAGACGGCGCAAGTCAGCGTCCGGCATTACAACCGGCCGGTTGGGAGCGAGGTAATGAACCGTTCCAATCGGAAGGCCTGCAGGCATTGCGCTCTGCCCGCGCGTCTCCACACGTTCCCCTTCAATGGGATGGTGGTCCTGCGGGTAATAAATCAGTCGGGGTGTATCTGTGTCATCCCCGGCCATAATGGCATCTCCATGAGATGCCGCCAGCGTGACAGGAATTCGGCTGGCATCATCATTGATGAGCAGAACACGAACGGTGTGAGGTCCAACCTCTGTGACACGCCCTAACAGCCCAGACGAATCCAACGCCACATCGCCCATATGAACCTGATGCCCGCTGCCAACGTCCAACAGAACAGCGCGTGAGTAAGGCCCACCATCATCACGCGTAACGCGGCCGGTCACATACTGGGGGATACTTTCCGGAATCCAGTGAAGGCTATTCTTCAGGCGGCCATTTTCGGCTGCCAGAGCCACAGCCACATCATACCAGTGACGCAGAGCACGGTTCTCGTCTCGTAGACGGGAATTCTCCCGTGCAAGATCCGTCGCACCCCGTAGATCCACAAGCCAGTCCCGCAGTTTGGCCTGGGGCAGAACAAGCGCCTGATAAGCAGGCGCCAGAATATCGGTGGCCTGCAGACGTGCCCCATCCACTACTGGCCGCCGAACCAGCCCAAGCAGGACCAGTGCCACTGCGAAGAGGATCAGGATCGGCAGAGTTGCTCGTGCGAACACCTGCCGAGTGTGGATGGAGAACACTGAACTGTGTCCTGGTTCAGTACATGCTGCTCAGAACACTGCGCAGACGGCGCATTTCTTCGAGCGCACGCCCCGTTCCCAGCGCCACACACGACAGCGCATTCTCAGCCACGGTCACAGGAAGCCCCGTGTAGAGACGTAGAACCTCATCGAGGCGGTACAGGAGCGCACCACCACCGGAAAGGACAATCCCCTTGTCCACGATATCAGCAGCCAGTTCAGGTGGCGTATTTTCCAGTGCTGTCGTCACGGCATCCACGATCTGCATGACCGGCTCTGCGAGACTTTCGGCAATCTGGGCCTGGCTGACCATCACTTCACGCGGCACGCCGTTGATCAGGTCCCTGCCTTTGATTTCCGTGATGGGACCATCCGGATTGGATGGATCATCCGGCATCATGGCGGCGCCAAGCTCGATCTTAATACGCTCGGCAGAGCTTTCACCCACGAGAAGATTATAGGTCTTCCGGATGTAGGAGATGATGGCCTCGTCCATCTTGTCTCCACCAACACGGGCAGAACGAGCATAGACAATGCCACCGAGCGAGATCACGGCCACTTCCGTCGTCCCGCCACCGATATCCACGATCATGCTGCCAGACGGTTCAGTGACCGGAAGGCCTGCACCGATTGCGGCTGCCATCGGCTCTTCGATCAGCATGACCTTGCGGGCACCCGCGCTCTCGGCACTTTCCTGAATGGCCCGACGTTCAACAGCCGTTGCACCGGAAGGAACGCAGATGATGATCTGCGGACTCGCGAAAGCCCGCCGGTTATGCACTTTACGAATGAAGTGCTTGATCATTTCTTCCGCGACTTCGAAGTCCGCAATGACGCCGTCCCGCAGCGGACGGATGGCGGTGATGTTGCCAGGCGTACGCCCGACCATCTGCTTGGCTTCGTTACCAACAGCCAGAACCTGCTTTTTGCCGCGCACTTCAGCGATGGCAACCACAGACGGCTCATCGAGCACGATGCCGCGGCCTTTAACGTAAACGAGCGTGTTGGCAGTGCCGAGGTCGATCGCCATGTCAGCAGACATGAGACCCAGCAGACGAGAAAACATCCAAAACTCCTGGCGCGGCTCTGTGCGGCAGACAGATTATATATCGTAAAGTGGGGCGGGCTCCCCGCGGGTGGACTTAACGATGCAAAGGCCGTTCAGCAAGGGTAACAGTTCGGATAATGTCATTCATGACGAACAACTTTTCATCACGCGACATCAGGACATGGAAAAAAATCTTTCCTCGCCTCAATCCTGCCACCCTTCAGTCACGTTCTCCACGTTACCACTACATGGTCTTATCCGACATTCCTTTCTGAAAGATGACTGGAGTTCGGAGAAACCAAACAGAACAGGACATAAAAACATGAACATCACCAAGACTCCTCGCCTGATCGCCGTCCTGACTCTTTGTGGCGCTGCCCTTGCTGGTTGCGGCAGCCCGTACGACAGTGGCGCCCGCGCAGGCTCTGGCGCACTTGTAGGCGCAGGCGCCGGTGCAGCTATTGGTGCACTTGCTGGCGGTGGACGTGGCGCGGCTATCGGCGCACTTGCAGGTGGTGGTACAGGCGCTGCTGTTGGTGCGGCGACCACGCCAAGCCAGCGTTCACGGAACGGTTACTGAGACTGACACCGGGCTTGGCGACCATGAACTCTAAGGATTTGTGACATGAGGTCCGTTATCGACCGCTCTGCTGTTCGGGGCGTGGCCCTGATTGGAGCTTTTGCGACCGTTCTTTCCCTCGGCGGTTGCCAGGGAAATTATGACCCAGGATCCCGTGCGCTCGGCGGTGGTCTCCTGGGTGGTGGTGCAGGCGCAGCCATCGGCGCACTTGCTGGCGGTGGTCGCGGTGCAGCGATTGGTGCACTTGCCGGTGGCGCCCTCGGCGCGACGACCGGTGCTGTTACCGCCCCTAATCGCCCGAGCTACCAGCAGGGTGGGTACCAGAATGGTTACCCCCAGCAGGGTGGCTACCCTCAGGGGTATCAGCAGCAGAACGGTCAGTACCCGACCTATCCGCAGCAGCAACAGCAGTATCAGTGCCCACCCAACACGAACTGCCAGAACCCGTACCCTCAGCAGCAGGGCTATAACAACGGCGGCTACCCTCAGCAGAGCAATTACGGCTACTGAGTTTCACGGTTTCCGGATGTTAAATCATCCGGAAACCAATAACAGCGAGCAGAATGCCCAGAACCCACCGCTGGGTGTCTTCGTGCAATTTGCCCGCACATAACGTTCCCAAAATAATTCCCGGGATGGATCCCATCAGCAACGCGAGAAGCACGGCAGTATCAACCGCCCCCTCCAGCCAGTGACCTCCCCCTGCAATCAGGGTCAATGGCACTGCGTGGGCGATATCTGTTGCAACGAGTGTTCGTGTTGTCAGACGCGGATACAGCATCGTCAGAGCAGCCATGCCGACAGCCCCAGCGCCCACTGACGACAGCGTCACCAGCGTTCCCAACAAAATACCAAGCAAAACGGTTAAAACGGTTTCCGCTGTATTGCTCAGAGGCTTACGCCCTTCAGCCCATGTTCTGAGCCTCGGCTTCAGCAAAATTGCCGGTGCCGTCAGAAGCAGAGCTACACCGAGAACAACTTGAATCAGACGCGAGGCAGCATCTGACATACCTGCATGGTGCAGGAAAATCAGGCACAGAAGACCTGCCGGAAGACTCCCCACCATTTGCCAGCCAACAATCTTCCAGTTCACAACGCCCATATGGCGGTTGAGGCCGGTGCCAACAATTTTCGTAACGGCTGCGTAAAGCAAGTCTGTTCCGACGGCTGACTGAGGCTTTGCCCCAAACAGCAGAATCAGCAGCGGCGTCATGAGGGACCCTCCCCCCACTCCGGTCATGCCCACCAGAAAGCCTACAAAAAGACCCGACGCCGTATAAAGCCACGAATGCGGCATAGCTGCCCCTTCCAAATTCAGAAGGAGACAATATCAATCGTGTTATTTTTGTCTAGATCATCAATAAACTATATTAATTAGTTTATTGATGATCTCTCATGGTTCGTTCGAAACTTAGAGTGCTTCAGGCTCAGTCCGCTCGCGCTTGGTGAGCAGCTTATTCAGGGCATGGATATAAGCACGAACAGCAGACACAACCGTATCGGCGTCAGCACCCTGACCGTCTACGAGCTTACCATTTTCCTGCAAACGGACCGTGGTGCGGGCCTGAGCGTCCGTTCCTTCCGTGACGTTTGCCACAGAGAACAGCGCCAGTTCGGCTGAATGAGGGAATGCCTCACCGATGGCACGGAATGCCGCATCAACCGGGCCATTTCCACTGACAGCCGCATACTGGATGGCGCCATCAACGCTGATTTCCAGCTTGACCTGAGACTTCTGCTTGGTGCCGGACGCAACTTCCAGAGAAATCAGATGAACGCGCTCGTGGTCGCGGCTCTCATCATCGACCAGTGCGCAGATATCGTCATCGAACACGACCTTCTTACTGTCAGCCAGATCCTTGAACCGGGCAAAAGCAGCGTTCAGAGCCTCGTCCTCCAGCGGCGGGTAGCCAAGCTGAGCCAGCTTGTCGCGGAATGCCGCACGGCCGGAATGCTTGCCCATCACCAGCGAGCTCTTGTTCCAACCCACGCTTTCCGGCGTCATGATTTCATAAGTGGCAGCGTTCTTCAGAACACCATCCTGATGGATGCCACTTTCATGTGCGAAGGCGTTCCGGCCAACGATGGCCTTGTTCGGCTGCACGTCGAAGCCCGTGATCGTCGCCAGCATCCGGGACATGCCCAGCAGCTTCGGCGTCTCAATGCCTGTCACCTTGCCGTACTGGTCATGACGCGTCCGCAGCGCCATGACGATTTCTTCCAAAGCAGCATTACCAGCACGCTCACCGATGCCATTGATCGTGCATTCGATCTGACGGGCACCGCCTTCGACAGCGGCCAGCGTATTCGCGACACCCAAGCCCAGATCATTGTGGTTATGGGTGGAGAAAATCACCTGATCCGCACCCGGCACACGTTCACGCAGCATATCAAAAATGCGTCGCATTTCTTCGGGCGTTGCAAAGCCTACGGTGTCAGGAATGTTGATGGTGTTCGCACCATTCTTGATGGCAACTTCAACGCAACGGCACAGGAAGTCAGGGTCCGTACGGGAGCCGTCTTCGGCAGACCATTCCACGTCATCCGTGTACTGGCGTGCCTTCTGATTGCCAGACGCAATGATGTCCAGAACCGTTTCCGGCTCCATCCGCAGCTTGTACTTCATGTGCAGCGGAGATGTGGAAATGAAGTTATGAATTCGGGAGCGTTCAGCGCCCTTCAGGGCTTCACCGCAGGATTCAATGTCCCGCTTCCCACCACTACGGGCCAGACCGCAGATCACGGAACCACGGACCTCATCCGCAATGCTGCGCACGCTCTCGAAGTCGTCCTTGGATGCGACCGGAAAGCCTGCCTCAATAACGTCCACGCCCAGAGCGCTCAACGCATGAGCCATGCGGAGCTTCTCTTCGAGGTTCATGGAGAAACCGGGGGACTGTTCACCGTCACGGAGCGTCGTATCGAAAATGATAACGCGGTCGTCGGAAATTGTACCGAAGGACGGGTGTTGGAAAGTCATGTCTTGATCATCTCGCTGGTCAGGAAATTTTCTGGTCTGTCATCCCCTGAACGCAACGGAACGCTGCCCGCCTTGATGTGGCGTTCAGGGGCCGATAAGTCGAAGCGAGAGGATCGAAAGAAATGTCATGGGCACGGAAAATGTCCGATTCTTTCGTCATGCGCAACCCACATGACTAAAAACTCTGTCCTGCGTTCTTTTAAGGTCAACCAGTCATCACACCGGGACGAGTTGAAAAGTACCGATCAACCGCAGTTTTCATGGCGCTGGCAACCTGCGTGCGATGTACAGCCTGCCGTAACGCAGCCTCATCCAGCCGGTTGGACATGAAACCCATCTCCACCAGAACTGACGGTATTTCTGCGGACTTCAACACCACAAAAGCCGCATGACGTGACGGATGCGTCAGCAGTCCTATGCGACTACGAAATGCCCCTACAACACTTGATGCCATGTGCGCAGACCCACGCCGCGTTTCTTCAGAAACCAGGCTGGAAAGGATCTGCTGGACGTCGGGAGACATGCCATGGAATGCAGGGCCGCCAAATCGATCTGCACTATTCTCCCGCTGAGCCAGAGCCGCTGTCTGAGCATCCGACGCTCCGCTGGAAAGCGTATAGACACTCGCCCCGCGAACATCACGATCATGCAGTGCATCGGCGTGCATAGAGATAAAGAGATGTGCCTGGTGTTGCTGGGCCATTTCCACGCGCCCTTCCAGGGGAATGAAATGGTCCTCTGAACGGGTCATAGCCACGCGGTACTGTCCGGACGCCAGAAGCTGGCGCCGCAGTTCTGTCGCCGCAGCTTCGGCAATATGTTTCTCATACGTACCGGAAATACCGATTGCGCCAGGATCTTTCCCGCCGTGTCCGGGGTCCAGCATGACCAGCGGTTTGGGCGGCGGCGCACTTCGGTGAACAGCAGGTGCCTGAAGTGGTTTGGCGGATGGGGAATGAGATGTCGGGTGCTTAGTCCGGGCGATGGCACCCAGGGGAGCCACCGTGGAGAGGCAGGCAAGACCTTCCATTACCATGCGTCGCGTCAGCATCCGTTTACCCTGCGTCTTTTCGATCATCTGGACCTTCAATCATAACAGACACAGGACAATGTCTGAAACAAGGCAAAGCACCTTTTGGAGAGCCGGAAAAAGCCCTGCTTGCCAGCGGCCCTTCTTTAAGTCATCCTGTGCGTCAAGGACCTGAAGAGAGCGGTCCGATCGTTTGTGGGCTTTTATCCTTTTCCCACAACGCTCCCGCCTCGATCGTCCGAGCCGCGACGCCCCATCGTTTGACATGTGCCGGACATTTTCTGCGCCATGTCCTGATCGGGCTGCTCCGGCAGGATTAGTTCAGTCCGGCACAGGCTCACAACCTGACCGGAGTGCGTTTTCATCCGGTACCAGACCACGGGCCGGACGTCTGTCAGGGGTCGAATGTCACGCGACGTGATCACAGCCAGGAGCCTAACCGAAACGGGACCAGATGCGTCCCGCGGTCTGGCATTCCGGCTGATCCGCCCCCTCCACCCCGTACAATCAGGTGTTCCCTCTGGCCCAAAGCGCCACACTGGAGCATCGTGGAGTTCAGTTTTCCATGACCAAGCGTATGCTTATCGACACCACACACGCGGAAGAAACGCGTGTTGTGGTCATGGACGGTGACCGCGTTGAAGATTACGACGTCGAGACATCGTCCAAGAAACAGCTCAAGGGCAACATCTACCTTGCCAAAGTCATCCGTGTTGAGCCGAGCCTTCAGGCCGCTTTCGTAGAATACGGCGGAAACCGTCACGGCTTCCTCGCCTTCAGCGAAATTCACCCGGATTACTTCCAGATCCCCGTTGCAGATCGCGAGAAGCTTCTGGCCATCCAGGAAGAAGAGGTTGCGTCTGAACAGCGCGCCGAACTGCCGGACAGTGAGGAAGAGCCTGCTTCTGAAGAAACGGACGAGAACGACAACCAGGATCGTCGCGCACCGGAGACCGTCGGTGGCGAGCATGACACGGGTGAGGAAAGCGCGGCTTCGCGTCGTACAGCCCGTTTCCTGCGCAACTACAAGATTCAGGAAGTCATTCGCCGCCGTCAGGTCCTGCTCGTTCAGGTCGTGAAGGAAGAGCGTGGCAACAAGGGCGCGGCCCTCACCACCTACGTCTCTCTCGCTGGCCGTTATTGCGTCCTGATGCCGAACGCCCTGCGTGGCGGTGGTGTCTCCCGCAAGATTACGTCTGACACGGACCGCCGCCGTCTGCGCGATATCATTGCAGAGCTGAACCTACCCAAGACGATGGCCATGATCGTCCGGACAGCAGGTGCAGGACGTCCAGGACCGGAAATCATCCGCGACTGTGAATACCTGCTTCAGCTCTGGGATGACATTCGCTCACACGCCCTGTCTTCCGTTGCCCCAACACTAGTTTACGAGGAAGCGAGCCTCATCAAGCGCGCCATTCGCGACCTCTTCTCCAAAGACATCGAAGACATCATGGTCGACGGTGAATCTGCGTGGAGAAGTGCGCGTGAGTTCATGCGCCTGCTGATGCCGCACAACGCTGGCAAGGTGAAGCTCTGGCAGAACCGTGGGCAGAGCCTCTTCGCGCGTTACAACGTCGAAGGGCATCTGGATGCGATGTTCTCCCCGACCGCACGCCTGAAGTCTGGTGGCTATCTGGTCATCAACCAGACAGAAGCGCTTGTCGCCATCGACGTGAACTCCGGCAAATCCACGTCCCAGCGCAACATTGAGGAAACGGCACTCCGCACGAACCTTGAAGCTGCTGAAGAAGTTGCGCGCCAGCTGCGCCTGCGTGATCTGGCCGGCCTTGTCGTCATTGACTTTATCGACATGGAAAGCCGTCGCCATAACGCTCAGGTCGAGAAGCGCCTTAAGGAATCCCTGCGTACTGATCGCGCGCGCATTCAGGTCGGACATATCTCTCATTTCGGCCTGCTCGAAATGTCCCGCCAACGTCTGCGTCCGTCCATCGCTGAATCACTGCTGACGCCTTGCCCGCACTGTCAGGGCACTGGCTTCATTCGCGGTACGGAAAGCTCCGCTCTTCATGTGCTGCGTGCCATCGATGAAGAAGGCACCCGCCAGCGTGCCGCCGAAATCGATGTTCACATCGGATCGGACATTGCCCTCTACATTCTGAACAACAAGCGCGACTGGCTGTCTGACATTGAGCAGCGTCACCGCATGCGCGTAATCTTCCGCACGGAAGAAGATCTGCCGGCAGCAGACATGCGTATCGAGCGTATCCGTCCGCAGACGGCTGCACCGGCACCAGAGCCAGTACCGGCTCAGATTGCTGCGCCTCACAACGTCCGCACGATCGAAATCATTGAGGACGAGGCACCTGTCGTTCCTCAGGCAGCCGCGGTTGAAGCACGGGCTGAGCTGCCTGCCCGGAGTGAAGACGTCGAAGTCAACACGGGTGACGAGGAAGAGGGCAACAACGGTAACCGTCGCCGTCGCCGTCGTCGTCGTCGTGGTCGTCGTGATCAGAACGGCGAGAACGAGACTGTTCAGGGCAATGCTGCCGAACCAAATGGCGAACAGCCTTCCGTCCACCGGTCTGACGATGAAACCGAAGAAGTCGGTCTTATCCCGGGTCGTCGTCGGACGCGCTTCAAGCGTGTTCAGAAGGAAGACGAAGTCGCAGCAGAAGCCCCGGTGCAGGAAAAGGTGTCCGTCCAGGAAGAAGCACCTAAGCCAGCACGCCACGCTCCGGTGCAGCAGCCTTCCCAGCGCCGCCGGGAAGAACGCCAGCCTGTTTCGCGGGGATATGCAGGCCCGACGCCGGCTGATCCGTTCGGTGGAAGCTTCGATATTTTCGATGTGATCGAACAGGCTGAAATGGAGCAGGCTTCCCGCCCGCTTCAGACATCTACAGCAACCCCTGCCCGCCTTTCTGTCGAAAGCGCTCCGGTAGTTGACGTTGCCGAGATCATTGCCGAGCCGATTGCTGCAGAACAGGAAAAGCCAAAGCGCACCAGAGGCCGCCGCAGCACCAAGGCTCTGAAGGCTGAAGCAGTACCGGTAGCGGCAGAAGAAGTCGTCGTGGCTGCTCCGACGGAAGAGGAAGCTCCGGCAAAGCCAAAGCGCCCACGCACCCGTCGCACGACCAAGGCTACAGAAGCCAAGGCAGACGACGTTGTTGTGGAAGCAATGGCTTCGGAGGCCTCAGCTCCTGTCGCTGAGGAAGAGGCAACCGCCAAGCCGAAGCGTGCTCGCGCCCGTCGCGCAACCAAGGCTGTCAAAGCCGACGACGCAGCGGATGATGGAAACACACTACAGCCCATCAACATTGACGAGTTGCCACCGGTGACGCGTCGCATGGGCTGGTGGAAGCGGTAACACCCGCTTCTCACCCCAACAAAAAGCCGACCGGATATTTCCCGGTCGGCTTTTTTTATGCCCGGTTCATGCGTAACGCTTCAGACAAGCTTCAAGGCTTGTGGAGCCCCGCACGAGGGCTGCAGGACGATCATAATGTTGATGAACAAAGAGCCCGGTCATGTTCGCATAAGACTTCGCGGCCTCTTTCGAGAAACCATTTCCGCGATAGGCCTCATACCACCTCTCCTGGGGAATGACCTGCACTTGGACGGCGCGTCCTACCAGTCTGGAAAGGACAGCAGCAACATCTGAAGACGTGTAGCTTTCCGGCCCCTCAATATTGTGGATACCCGTCTCTTCGACGTCAGATATCAGTAACTGACCTGCCAGGCTTCCAACATCTTCTGGCGCAACCATGGGAAACGCCTGTGTCGGCGGCAGAAGTGTCTGTAGCACTCCTGTTGCTTTTGCAGCGCTTATCGCGTCTGCCCAGTTGCTCATGTAATAGGCCGCGCGGACAATACACACCGGAACGTTCAGGGCCTGCGCACCCTGTTCCAGCTCATACAAAACGCCGAGATCGCCACAGTGCTCACCAGGCTGCACGCCATAGGTGGATTGCACGACGACCTTTTCCAGAGCAACGCCCCGCAATGCTTTCAAAATGGAGCACACAGTCTTGCGTTCTTCCACATCCGTATTGCCAGACACTGCCGCAGGGGGATTGAGAACGAACACGCGTTGCGCCCTCTGAAAAAGCGTCCTCAGAGTATCGGTGTCGTTCACATCTACTGCCGCATAATCTACGCCGTCATGGCGTTGTTCAGAGGCCGCAACCACCTGCCGGGTTACTACCGTGACATCATGCCCAGCCGCCAGAACAGTTTGTGCAACAGCGCGGCCGACATGGCCCGTCCCGCCAAGAATGACATACATGCCTGCATCTCCTGTATCATCGAAAGGCATGCCCCCAGAACGGCATCAGCCTTCGCAAAGAGACCTCACGAAGGCTGATGAAAGCACACACGATGTAACTAAATGGCGTAACCCGTTAGGATTTTTTTACGAATTCAGACTTCAGGTTCATTGCGCCAATTCCCGCGATCTTACAGGCAATATTATGCCCGTCCGTCGCATCAACAAGACGAATGTTCTTGACCTTGGTGCCGCTTTTCACAACCAGCGAAGATCCTTTGACCTTCAGGTCCTTCACAACCGTAACGCTGTCACCATCTACAAGAACATTGCCATTGGCATCTTTAATTTCCGCAGATGCGTTGCCAGCGTCGGCCTGACCGCCCTCTTCCGGGTTCCATTCATTGCCGCAGTCCGGACAGACCCACAGGGTCCCATCCGGATAAACATGCTCCGACCCACATTTGGGACATTTCAGCTCATCAGTCATATTAAACCTCACTCTTTCGTGAGATCCACTTTAAAGCACTGAAGATGATAGGGAAATGCGCCAGCTCAATCTGCCCGGAAATTTTTACCGGCAGACGCTCTTGTTGCCGTTTGCCGCAATGAACGTTCCCGTCAAAGGTTCAAAACACGCATTCTGCGGGCAAGACGACGTTGTGGTGGCCAAACCCTGCGCATAAAGCGCTGATCCTGCCAGATTGGCTTCACGCTGCGCTGTCCCGCAAAGCGGCGTATTTGACGCCGCAGACGGGTCATTCAGAAGCACCTTATGACCGTCTGCCGGAGCTTCTTCGGCTAATCCCGGAGCAAAATCCTGCGGAGGAATCTTCTGGGCGGGAGCCTGCACGGCCGCGCTGGAAGATGGGGCGGAAGGCTGCTCCGCACAAGCTGCCAGAAGAGGCAGGACAACAAGGCTCAACCAGAACGAACGCATGTGAACTCCGGATCACAAACCGGGCCACGCCCGGACACTTCACCATTAAAGACCCAGATCGGCCTGGGATGTAAGAAGGGTATCGAGTTTTGCCCCACGTTGGCCGTCAGCGAAAGACAGAACCACACGTCCGTTCAAAGGTTCCGCGTCCGAATGGGTCACGGGACGCCCCTTGCTATCGTGGACGAGCACATATCCTCGACTGAGGATCGCCCTTGGGGAGACCGCTTCCAGATGACTTCCCAACCCATCAAGACGCGCTTTCTGAAGCCTGATAGCGCTATTGAGAGTCTCAGGAGACAGTCTCTGTCGTTCTACCCGAAGGTGAAACCGTTGGGATGCGCGCTGCCATGCCGTGACAAGAGCGGTCTCTGACGCACGAAGAGCGCTCTGTCGCCGTTCGATCATTAAACGCGGTGACGGAAGCTGCTTTGAGGGCGCCGTCAGGGCGGCCCTCGCCCGGCTGACAATCAGTTCCGGCGACGGCAGTTGCCGTACCGGAGCATCCAGACGGCTTCTTGCGCGCATGACAAAGGCTGGAAGAGCAAGATCAAGGCGCTGGCTCCGGTCATCCAAACGCATGCGGGCAGTCTCAAGAAGAGACGGCAGATCTGGCAGTCGCGATGTAGCCTGCTCCAGCCTTGCCCGGGATGTCTGCATGATGCGGCTCAAACCACCTGCGAGACGGGCCGTCCGATGTGCCAGATCCGCGACCAGTTCAGAGCGCAAGGGCACGGCCATTTCTGCCGCAGCCGTTGGTGTGGGTGCACGACGGTCTGAGACAAGATCTATCAATGTCGTGTCTGTCTCGTGTCCGACAGCCGAAATAACCGGGATGGGACAGGCTGCAACGGCACGTAAAACACGCTCATCATTGAAGGCCATAAGATCTTCAAGAGAGCCACCACCACGGGCCACAATCAGAACATCCGGGCGACGAGCCCTGTGTGCCATACCGTCAATGGCCGCAGCGATCTGGGCCGCAGCCCCCTCTCCCTGCACGGCAACAGGCCACAACAACACATCCCGGGGAAAGCGACGCTCGATGGTCGTACGAATATCATGAAGAACCGCCCCGGACCGTGACGTCACAACACCGACCAGCGATGGCAGAAACGGGATGGTTTTTTTGCGATCGGCTTCGAACAGTCCCTCATCAAGCAGTTTGCGACGCAGGCGCTCAATATTGGCGAGCAGAGCTCCCTCGCCTGCGAATTCCATCCGATCAATGATGAGCTGATAGCTGGAGCGCTCGCCGTAGGACGAGACCTTTCCCGTCGCGATGACTTCATTGCCGTTCTCGGGCGCCATACCCAGGCGCGACACCGTTCCACGCCAGATGACGCCGGAGATCTTTCCGCCCTCGTCCTTCAGCGACAGATAAATATGCCCGGACGGGTAACGCTTGAGTTCCGTCACCTCACCACGCACACGAACACGCCCGAATCCGGTCTCAAGCGTGCGCTTGATGGCTCCGGAAATCTCGGAAACTGAATATTGCGGCACATTCCCGCGTGCAGACGCGGCATCACTCTCCATCATGGCGCCAGTCTATGCTACGCACGCCATCAGACGAAGCCCTGATCTCAGGGACCCGCAGATGAAAAAGGGAGAGCGGAATGCGCGTTTTGCTGGTCGGTTCCGGAGGGCGCGAACACGCCCTGGCAACATGTCTGGCGCGCTCGCCCAGTCTTACGGCCCTTTATGCGGCGCCTGGCAATCCCGGCATGACGTCTTTGGCTACCTTGGTTCCCCTCAAGGTTGATGACGTCGCCGGTCTTGTCGCCTTCGCAAAAGAGCAGAAAATTGATCTGATCGTCCCCGGACCTGAAGCCCCTTTGGTCGCAGGCCTTGCTGATGCCTGTGCGGACGCTGGCATTCCATGTGCTGGCCCGACCAGGGCGGCAGCTCTGCTGGAGGGTAGCAAAGCCTTCACCAAAGAAGTGGCAGACGCCGCAGCCATTCCAACTGCAAAATGGGAGCGCTTTGAAGAAGAAGCTCCTGCCCTTGAATTTGTGCGCCGACGCGGCGCACCGATCGTGGTGAAAGCAGATGGACTGGCCGCTGGTAAAGGCGTCGTCGTAGCGCTGAGCGTGGACGAGGCAGAGGATGCCATTCGCAAGCTGGGCATGCCTCTTGTGATTGAAGAATGCCTTGTGGGCGAAGAGGTCTCCCTTTTCGCATTCTGCTCTGACGAAAAAGCGGTTCTGATCGGTGCCGCACGAGACCACAAACGCCTCGGAAACGGCGATACAGGCCCCAATACGGGCGGCATGGGCGCTATTTCTCCGCCGCCAGCTTTTGACCGAGCAGCTCAGGAAAAAGCCCTTGATCTCAGCGTTCGCCCCATGCTGGCAGAAATGGTTCACCGAGGAACACCTTTCCGCGGTGTGATCTTTGCAGGGCTGATGCTGACCAGCGAAGGTCCGAAACTGATTGAATATAACGTCCGGTTCGGGGACCCTGAAGCACAGGCATTGTTGATCCGCCTGAAGTCCGACCTGCTCCCCATTCTTGCAGCGCTTGCTGATGGCAATCTTGAACATGCCGCTGCCGAATTTTCGGATGAGGCTTCCATTTCTCTGGTGCTGGCCGCCAATGGCTATCCGGATGCCCCAAAGAAGGGAGGGCGCATCACAGGTATCGAACGCGCTGAAGCCGTTCCGGGCGTGTCAGTTTTTCATGCAGGCACAAAACTGGTCGATGGAGTGCTTGTCGCGGATGGCGGGCGCGTCCTGACCGTTTGTGCTAAAGCAAGCACCCCGGAAGAGGCACGCCGCCTTGCCTATGAGGGTGCCTCAGCCATTCAATGGGAAGACAAGATCTTCCGGACCGATATCGGCCTCTAGAAAACCTGCTCAAGAAACAGGCTTTCTATGTCTTCGGGCATCAGGATGTGGAAAGGGCTCGCAGTGCATCGGTTGTTGGAAGAATTTTCATAAAATTCAACCAGAACCCATGCGGGCCTTTCTGCTCCACCACGAATTCGGTGCATTCTGCAGGGAAATTTACCGCGTAAAAACGGAGTTCGCCTTTCTGCATCAGAAAACTGACAGGCATGACTTCGAAGCTGGATGCTACGTCCTTTCCCTTAACATCAAAATGGGATGTTAAATTAGGATCACGCGCAGCCAAGATAAGAGTGTATGCCCCACTCCCCCCGAGCGAAATCGGCAATGCTACCCCGTGATCGAAGAACATTGAGTGGCTTCGTTCGTAACTTGGCAGAGAAGCGAAAACTCTCTCGGGAAACTCAGAATAAACCTGGGTAAGAGCCTGAGTTAAATCTAGCGACATTCCTTCGGACGCAAGATCGAAATCAATTCCCGTTAGAAGCTCACGCGCATCCTCAACAACATCCTCACGCAGAACGGGATTATTGTAGATACGAGGGCAATGGAACAGTCGTGAGTAGACCTCAAGATCATTAATCTTACGAGCTCTATGTCGCGAAAGGCCATTACTGATCTCTTCTTCCGAAATCATGCAATGGTAATCTTGAACGAGGTTTGAAACGATAAATTTTTCATTCATCTCTGTAACTGGATGAATAAACGTTTTTTCTGCTCCGTTAACAATTTCTTTTTCAAGATAAACAGGCGCCCAATCATACTGCCTCAAACTATCGCAATAATGCGCGAGTTCTTCTGTTCGCATACCTGCACTGATAACTTCATGCGACATGACGGCTTCGCCAATTGGCCACGTCAGCAGGCCTTTTTCCCTCTTAAGAAATGACATTTCCAGCCGTCTCTTCAGAATAAGCAAGGCTGCTCTTCTCGAAAAGAACGAGATACAGAATAACCCTTTATGGACATGTTGAGAGAGATCGTAATATCCCTCACAACTACCAGAATGAGCCCATGCATGATTTTCGGCTTCAACATGCTTATAGACAGCATCAATATTTCTCGCTGCCATATCATCGAAGATGCTGTCGAGATCATTTAAAACTGCGACATCATTTTCAATTGAACAAATATAATCGTACTCGTTATGATTTAAAATAAACAGGTTTTGGTGGTAATCTCCATTATACCAATATCCACCATAATTTCCTATTTCTGTACCCCAGGCGAGCCCAAGGCTTTCCACTTCGGAATAAGGAGCCAGAAATATATTTTCTACTTCCTGTATATGCTCGGGGATTTCTACTGTTCCCCTTGAATTGTCGTAAAGTATATAAAAATCTGATTTGTTAGAATGTTTTTTGCAGCGCTCGTAAGACCGCTGGATGACTGCATCCCAGTTATGGCACTTGAAGAGAACAGCGGTCTTTTTTCCCATGATAATTTATTCTTTCTCTCGGACGGTCATCTCATGCCTATCCCTTAACATGGCTGAAAATTTGTGAATATATGATCCGAATTCAATTTAATCTATCACGCGCCATGGTTCGGCATTAATTTTCGAGCCTTCCTGCACACCTGCGAAGAAGAACCTTTATGAGCACAATATATGAGGGCGATCATTACATTGTTCGTGCATTGGAAGGTACTGACGAAAAAAATATTATTGTTACCAGCTTTACCGGCGTAGGCGCTCCTGAAAGACACGACGGTACATTCTTTGGATATTCACTTGCAAAAAAACTCGATCTTCCTTGGGTAGGAATTATTGCCAAGCATGACTGCTGGTACAGGGACGGAGATTATCTGCAAGCGTTCAGCGCAGCTCTTCACTGGATCCAGACCAGAAAGCAAACTTTGCACACACAGGATATTTCTCTTCTGGGATACGGCGTATCCATGGGAGCCTATGCTGTTATTAAATATTCCAGACTATTTAATTTTGACTATGTTATTTCCATGGCCCCGCAATGGAGCATTGATAAAAGCGAAGTCAATCATCACTCCCACTTCCAGAATTTTTTCCAACCAATACTCAAATCCATGGGCATTCAGACCGAAGACACTCATGGAAAAATTTATGTTTTCTTTGACCCGTATGAAAAACCCGACGCTGAAGAGGTAAAACTTATACAACAGAAGACCCCTGCGTTCTCTGTTCCCGTCTGTCACGCAGGCCACATGGTGACGGCACGTCTCAAGGGCACGAAGATTTTCCAAAAACTCGTGAGCAACCTAGACAATCCCGCCGCTATCCGCCGTATTGCGGCGCGCACTCGCAGAAATGCCCCTGAAAATATTTTCAAAATTCTTCGATATGCTCAGAGAAAAAGTCCACTCTGGGTTTTTCGCTTACTAACCTCTGACCATCCCGCCAATCGGGAGATCCTCGATCACTTCATGCGCCATCATGACGCTGACATGCGTCCTCTGGCTGCTGATCTTGCCCGTGCTGGTCATTCTACGGAGGCGACACAGCTATTTCGTCAACTCGGGGGAAATTACCGTCAGGTTTTCACCCCTTCATATGTCCTGGCCTGGACCGGTGAGTTGCTGTGTTACGACATTGCCGAACAAGCTTTCCTGCAAACCAAGCATCATATTCCCGAGCGTGGCGCACCAGTCATCCTGAATGACGATGATCTATACGCCTTTACACCCGCAGGCCTTATCCCATTAGCTTGCAAGATCCAGCAGGATGGTTTCTGCTTCTCGGTCCACACCGAAAACGGGCACCTCTCTGCGCGTCCGGACGGAACAGTTGCGCCCGTCTCTCATGTGATGGACTGGGAGAAATTCTGCGCCCTGCAATATCAGCAGACCTAATCCGACACGCGGCCTTATTTTACCCAGACGTGAGAGAACAGCATGTGGCTGAGAAGCGTCGAGTAGTAATTCCCAAGCCTCTTTGACACAAAGTCGATTGTCTTCATCTGGATCATGGGGGCACCGGGCATTTGCCTCATGATCTCATGACCAGCATCCTGCCAGATTGGTGCTGCTAAAGCTGGATCTGTCTGGGTTTTGGCACGTTCAAAAAGAGACTGAACATGCTGGTCACAAAAGCCGGTAAAGTTCGGAGAAATAGCTGAATTCGGATGGTAATTATCGCATCCAAACAGATCATCGAGAAACGTCGATGCTGAGGGATAATCTGCGAACCAGTAAGACAGACTAATCTGAACATGGTTGGCTGTATTCTGTTCGTAGGACTCTGCCAGCCCAGCTGTTATGGGACGGAGCTGTGCCTTGAAACCGATCTGCTGAAGTACATTTCGCAGGTATGTTCCCATCCCAAGCTCAACGGCCCGGTTGGGAACCACCAGCGTTACGGTCGCCCCCTCTTCACCGGCCTCCCGCACAAGCTTGCTGGCTCTCTCCAGGTCCTGTGGGCATGAAAGACCAAGATCAGCGCCTGGTATGCCGTGTGGAACCATCTGGCAGAGAGGTTCGGAAATCGCGCCACCACCGAACAAAATGGTCATGGCATGCCGGTTCACAGCCATACTGACAGCCTGACGAACCCGCTGATCTGTGAACGGTTTTTCATGCACATTCATGGCCAGATAATACAGCCCCAGCAGCGGCTCGATATGAACCTGCGAGGTGTACTTCGCGCCGAGTTCACCCAATCGATCAGAGGGCTTGGCATCGAGCATCCAGTCATATTGGCCCTGCTCGACCGCAGTAATCTGCGCCTCGTCAGAGAGACCAAAATTATACTCGATCCGGTCAGCAAACCCGTCAGTCTGGGCCTGCGGGTTCCAGACATGAAAGTAGGAATTTCGCTCTAGCACAATCCCATGCTCGGGATCGTAATGCGTGATCCGATAAGGCCCTGTGCCCGGCACGGTCTCATTCCCCACATCGTGTACAGACACTGACGCAGGCAGAATAACCGCATGAGGGAACGCAAGCTTGTAGAGAAACTCTCCATCCGGATGAGCTAGATGGAATACGATTGTTCCGTCTGAATGCCCTTCCACACCCGGCAACGTGCAGTGGTCCGGCGCATCCAGGCACTCTTTCGCACCGACAATCCCACCGTAAAATGACGCGGCCGTCGGGCTGCCGACCCGATAGATCCGACGAAAAGACGCAACCACGTCTTCAACACGAACCGGCGATCCATCCGAAAAATTCAGACCGGACCGTAAATGAAGTGTCCATGTCAGCCCATCAGGGCTGATAGTCGGCATGGCGTCCGCAAGATCGGGAACGACCTCCAGCCCGGTAGGGCCACGCGCCTCTCTAAACGTCAGCAGGGGATCGTACATATTGACGAACACCTGCATGTACTGCGTGCCGTAATTAACCTGCGGGTCCAACGTCCCGCCGGGACCATCCGCGGTGAGCCGAAGCGTTCCACCCCGGTGCGGGCTGCCCAGCGTCTGACCGTCCCAGTCAGGAGCTGTTTGCTCCTGAGCAAACGCCGTCCCGGCCACGCCAAGTGAAAGAGCGAGGAGAAAGGCCGGGACACGCATTGCCATTTAGCGCTTTGACAGCTGACGAAGGCGGGCAATCAACGCATCTGCATCGCCAGTCGCATCGATTGTACCAGCATAGCGGGCAGTTGGATCCATTATAACGATCCGCGGAGCCGGAACGTAATGGTCACCCTCTTTCTGATCCGGAGCATGATACTCAGCCGTCATGGCCTTGATCATGTTCGGCGTCCCCGTGAACGGCATCACATGGGGAGCAACCGGAATGACGTAGTTCCTGAGGGCTTCGTTTTCATCAAACGGGTCCAGAGACACCGCAAGCGGAGAGACACGGACGCCTTGTGCATGAAGGGCCTGATACGCCTGCTCCATGCTTTTCAGCACTGGCTGGCAGCGATCTTCAGGGCAGCTGGTGTCAAAGAACCACACCAGAACCCAGGTCCCGTGGAAGTCTCCTTCTGTGACCGTGCTTTCCCCAAGGGAATCAAGACGGAAACTGCCGCCAACTTCATTTCCGTTGGACTGTACCAGCAGCCCCGGTCCACCATGAGAGGCTAACTGGAAGCCGACCCCGGCCAGAACTGCCGCAACTGCCAGCACCCCCCAGATGATGCGATTGCTGATCCGCTTGCGGCGTTCGTGTTGGGTTTCCATGGTCGTTCAGTCTCTCAGTGTGCGTCAGCCCAGCTCGGGCCAATACCGGTTTCAACCTCAAGTGCCACATCCAGCTTGGCAGCACTTCCCATTTCCTGACGGACGAAATCCGCCAATGCCTGCGCATCCTGCTCCTGAACTTCGAAGAGCAATTCGTCATGCACCTGAAGCAGCATCTGCGCTTTCAGGCCCGTCTCAGGCAGCTTTCTCGCCAGACGCACCATAGCGCGCTTGATGATGTCAGCGGCACCGCCCTGAAGTGGCGCGTTGATCGCCTGACGTTCGGCATAGGAACGGCGAGCGCCGTTCTTGTCCTTGATGCCCGGCACATAACAGCGGCGACCAAACGGCGTCAGAACGTAGCCATGCTCCTTCGCCTCTTCCTTGGTGCGCTCCATGTAGGCGCGGATACCGGGATAGCGGGCAAAATACGCATCAATGTAAGAGCGTGCTTCACCCGGCGAAATCTGAAGCTGACGCCCCAGACCGAAAGCTGAAATCCCGTAAATAATGCCGAAGTTGATGGCCTTGGCCCGGCGACGGGTCAGCGGGTCCATGCCTTCAATGGGAATACCAAACACTTCGGAGGCCGTGCGGGCATGAATGTCCTGCCCAAGATGGAACGCCTCCAGCAAAGGCTCGATCTTCGCCACATGGGCCAGAAGTCGCAGTTCGATCTGGCTGTAATCCGCAGACACCAAAACATGCTCCGGAGCCGCCACGAAAGCCTTACGGATCAGCGCGCCTTCTTCCGTACGGATCGGGATGTTCTGAAGGTTAGGCTCATTGGAAGACAGACGCCCGGTGGTCGTAATGGCCATCTGAAAGGACGTGTGAACGCGCTGCGTTCCCTGGTCCATCTGCTCAACCAGCGCATCGGCATAAGTGGATTTCAGCTTGGCTAACTGACGCCATGACAGGATTTTCTGCGGCAGGTTATGTCCCTGCTCCGCCAGTCCCTCAAGGACAGAGGAATCCGTCCCCCAAGAGCCGCTTTTGGTCCGCTTCCCACCCGGAAGCTCCATTTCATCGAACAGGATCTCACCAAGCTGCTTGGGAGAACCAACATTGAAACTGCGCCCAACCTGCTCGTGAATATCCTTCTCTATCACTGCCATACGCGTTTCAAAATCGGCCGACATACGCCGCAGTTCGACGGCATCCACCTTGATCCCGACGTCTTCCATATCCGTCAGAACTTCAATCAGAGGTCGTTCGATTTCTTCATACAGAGCCAATGACTGACGAATACGTAACTGCGGACGCAAAACCTGCCACAGACGTAGCGTGACATCAGCATCTTCCGCCGCATACGCGGTCGCCTGATCCAGCGGCACTTCAGCGAACGGAATGCGCTTGCGGCCCGTTCCCGTTACGGAATCATAAGTGATCGGCGTATGCCCCAGATGAAGCTGGGAGAGCTCATCCATACCCTGCCCGTGCTCACCCGCAGACTGCGCATAGGAAATGAGCATCGTATCGTCGATCGGCGTTATTTCAGGCAGACCAGCCTTGCGGAACACCGTCAGATCATATTTGGCGTTCTGGAAGATCTTCAGAACAGACGCATCCCGCATCAGCGGGGCAAGACGCTCCAGCGTTGAGGCACGATCAAGCTGCTGATCGGTCGGCTGATCGTCCGGCCCATCCTGCAACAGATCCCGCTTGCCCTCATGCAGGAACGGCACATAACAGGCCTTGCCCGGCGCAACAGAGAGCGACAGCCCGACCATATTGGCCTGACGCGCATTGAGACTGTCCGTTTCCGTATCAACGGCGACGACCCCAGCCGTTCGCGCCTCGGCAATCCACCGATCCAGCGTCTCGAAATCCATGACGGTTTCGTAAGGCCCATAGGGTGCTTCAGAGAGCGTCACGGTCGGCTCTTCACCCTCTGCCGAAGCTACTTTGGGACGAGGCAAAGGCCTCGGCTTCGCAGCCAACCCCAGCCCCATACGCTGGATCGTGGAATGGAAGCCCATCGTGTCGAGCCAGTCCCGGAGCGTTTCCTGAACAGGTTCACGGCACCCCAGTTCCTCAATCGGCTGGGGCAATGGCACATCATCCGCCAGCAGAACCAGCTTGCGGGACATCCGGGCGGCATCCGCAAATTCGATCAGGTTCTGGCGGCGCTTGGAGGCTTTCATGCCCTCCGCAGCATCCAGAACCTTTTCCAGCGTGCCATATTCATTAATGAGCTGGGCCGCGCCCTTCGCACCGATGCCCGGCACACCCGGCACATTATCGGTAGAGTCCCCCATCAGGGCCTGAACATCGACAACCTGATCTGGCCGCACACCGAACTTGGCCTCAACTTCCGCTTCCCGAATCGGCTTCTGCTTCATCGGGTCCATCAGTTCGACGCCAGGGCAGATCAACTGCATCAGATCCTTATCGGATGAGATGATCGTGCAGCGTCCACCCTGCGCCACAACAGCCTTGGCGTAGCTCGCAATCAGATCGTCTGCTTCCCAGCCAGCCAGTTCAATCGACGGCACATTGAACGCCGCTGTCGCATCCCGGATCAGACCAAACTGCGGGCGCAGGTCTTCTGGCGGTTCAGGACGATGCGCCTTGTATTGAGGATAAATCTCGTTGCGGAACGTCTGACGACCAGCATCGAAAATGACGGCCAGATGCGTACCGACATGATCGCGCAGGAGGCGCGTCAGCATATTCGTGAAGCCGTAAACCGCATTGACCGGCACACCATCCGGGCTGCTCATAGGCGGGAGGGCATGGAATGCACGGAAAATGAACCCAGACCCGTCAACCAGAACCAGATGAGGCGTTTTAGACGGCACGAATATCTCCCTTCTCGCCCGGAAGGGCCGGACGTTCTAAAATCTTCGCGATGATAGGCTCATTCCCATCCGTTTCAAACCGCCTCTGGCGTCTTTCCTGCACCGTGGCCTGCTTTACGGCCTGCACGCTGCTTCTTGGTGCCTGCACGCACCGGCCAATGCCCGACCTGCATCCGACAGCGAAAGAAACAGCCCTCATCCCCCCGGATGTGACGCTCAGCATGTCCGATGGCGCTCGCATTCCTTTAAGAATTTATCCCGCAACACACCCTTTGAAGGCCGTTATTCTGGCGCTTCATGGCTTCGGAGACAGCCGGGATGCGTGGGAATTCTTTGTACCGCCCCTGAGCGCGGCCGGCATCGAAATCGTCGCACCAGACCAGCGCGGGTTCGGCGCCACACAGGACGCAGGTAGCTGGAGCAGCACGGCACGCATGGTTCAGGACACGCGGGAAGAGCTTACGTCGCTCCGCAGGCGTTACCCCGGCGTGCCTCTCTATGTCATGGGCGAGAGCATGGGCGGAGCCGTCGCCCTGCTCCTTGCGACCGAGCCGCCACCAGAACTGTCCGGAACCATTATTCTCGCACCAGCCATCATGAAACTCGGTGAGCCCTGGCAGACCGTTCTGGATGGCCTCGATACAGTCGCGCCTCGCTGGAAACTGGATGGATCAGCCGTTCCCGGAGAGCGCGTTGCGAGCGATAACATCCGTGCCCTGCGACGCATGTATTTTGACCCGCTGACCCAGCATAGTTCGACCATTCATCCGCTTTTTGGCCTGACCCGCCTCATGGCAACAGCTTTTGACGACGCACCACGAGTCAGAACACCCATGCTTATGATTTTCGGTGGTCGAGACCAGTTCGTTCTTCCGCCTTACACAGCACGTCTGTTGCAACGCCTTTCCGGCTCAGTACGACTGGATGAATTTCCGACGGCCCACCACTTGATGAGCCGGGATAAACGGATGACAGCACAGGACGTCACCTCATGGATTTTGACGCCCGAAAGCGCCCTCCCATCTGGCGGAGACGTGGCGGCAGCTCTCTGGAAAGCCACCGCGCAACCTTGAACAAACAAAATTCTACTAAGGGCTTGGCAAGCCTATCCTGAACCGTCTATTGGAAACCCGACGGACCCGTAGCTCAGCTGGATAGAGCGTTGCCCTCCGAAGGCAAAGGTCACGCGTTCGAATCGCGTCGGGTCCACCACAAATCTCAGAAATCGCTATTTCCCGCCAGTTTTCGGCAGGTTTGACACTTTCGAAGACAGGTTTGGCATTTCGCCTCAACCTTGACATTGCCGAACGTGCCAATTCAACCGGCTCGGCGGCCCGCGTATAGCGCGCTACTTCGGCCAAACTCCCAAGCCCTGTGATGGCGACGATCTGGTGCATTGTACAGCCAGCCTCCGGGCCTGCGCCTTGCGAAGACCATGCGGATTGCATCCGGACAAAGGCCGCACCTGAGAGCACCAGTTAATAAACTGATTGTAGAAGGTGTTCGCGGACATCGAGCGACGCTGCGCCGTATAAAAACAGCAAAACCACCGTCTGTGTACTCGTGGAAAAAATCCCACCGGGACGAGTTCTGGCAACAGCCAAACTAACAGGTATTCCACCCCAAAAACTACGACCAGATCTATATGAAGGTTCAACATGAGCATCCTTACCCTCAGAGGCAAGCTCTGCTCATGCCGCCGTCAGCAAGTTGAAGTCTTGCTTGTAACCCTTAGTGCATCTCGCCGTCAGGCTTTTGGAGAAGCACCTGCGCAGCATCGAGCAGATCGCGTCCAAGTTCAGCAGCCGTCTGCGGCGAAAGAGAGAACTGTTCGAGCTTATCGCCAGCAGGATAGTGTTCAGGGGATGTGGCAGCTTTTACCTGAAGCACCACGGCACCGTTCTGAATCACAACCGCACGGAAGCCCGTTACGCTCGAAATATCGAGGTTTCCGTCTTCCTTCAGTTTCCATTCGTCAGCCATGTGTCTTTGCTCCGTTTTATAGTGAGGCGCGCAAGATGGCCGATCGCAGTGTGAGGGTGAAGCCATGAATCATGCCCCTGCCCTCAAGATAGCCACGCAACTGGCCGCCCGTGCGATTGGCGGCATTGATGCCGCAGCAGCAGTCACACGCGTTGGCCGTGCGCGGATCTCGGAATATCAGAACCGCAATTCAGCAACGACAGCCCCGGTAGACGTGGCGATTGTGCTGGATGAGTTCGCCCAGGAGCCATTCATTCTACAAGCGATGGCGCATGGGTTGGGCTATCATCTGACACCGGTTCAGCTTGGCCACGGCGACGTGGCCGAAATCATGGAAGACGTCGCCGACAAGGCTAACGACACCGTGAAGACGACCATTCGCGTTTTGGCAGACGGCATTGTTACGGTCGAAGAAGCCCACAAACTGGGCCACGAACTGACCAAGCTCTGCCGCGTCGTGGACCACGCTATGAAGATCGTTCGCGGATTGGAAAAGGCAGGAGCTTCCAAATGACGCTCAAGTGGCGCAGATGGCGTGCGAGCATGTCGATGTGCTGCAACGTGTACTGCCGGAACTCGAGTTCACACGCTTCATCCTGCGTGGTGAGGATGGCGTGCTCTATAGCCCTCACTTGGTAGAACGAACTTCAGATCCGCCGTTAGGAACGCGCTCAGACCCGCGCAGCCGAGCGCCACGAACGCACGACATGCCCGGATGCTAAGACTGAAGATCTGGACCGCTGCCGAGGCACGCCGCACCCGAGCAGTTGAGGCCACGCGCAAGCGAGAACAGGCATGAGCCACAATCCCGACGATTACATGAAGGATTCCGCTGGACGCCTTGTCCCGCGTGCGAACGTGAAGCCGGAAGACCTGCTCAAAGACGGACTGGTCAAGAAGCTCTTCGAGCGTGCCCGCGCCATTCGTGAGCTGATGCGCCAGTTTCGTGAGGATGCGGACAGCGATATCCGGGCCTTTCTGAACCTTCTGGCTGAACAGTATGGAGCCAAGAAAGACGGTGCGAAGGGCAATCTGACGCTGTCGACCTATAACCGCTGCGAGCGCATTACCATCGCCATCAGTGACACCATCACGGTTGGTACTGAACTCCAGATCACCGAGCAATTCGAGATTATCGCCGGCACCCTACGCAGATGTATCGCATCTGAAGGATAGGAGAAAGCAAGCGTGAAAAAGGGGCGAAACCCATGAGACACCAGGTCCAATTCGGCCCTGTAGAAAATGGGCCCATAACGCCTGCAACAAATCGCGCATTGATCACGTCCAAAACCGTCGATGAGACTTTCGGTCCAGCTGTCAGCGCTTCACCTTTTTTGACCATCCTGATTGGCATGAAGCACTCTTCCATCAAGTAAGATTTCGCATAATTATTTTTTATATGAAACTGTCTGTTACTTTTTGTCGGGTTGAGAAATAAGTACCGAGCCTACAGCTCGAGTCACAGTATGAAGATGCTTACATCTCCCCTTCAGTTCGCTCCGTCGTCTCTCCCCTCAGAGCATTCGATTTTTCATGAAAACTGGTGGCTTTCGGCGGCTACTGATGACCAATGCGACAGAATTGAAATTAAAAACAACGGCGCAATTGTTTCTGATTTCAGTTTTTACAAAAAAACGCATTTCGGAATGAAGTATATCATCCCACCGCCCTACACGCGTACTTTAGGGCCTCGGTTTTTTCTCCCTGCCTCAAAAGCGTTTCGTCGATCTCAAAAAATAAGAAACATCGTTTCTGAGCTCATAGAAGCCCTGCCAAAATACGATCATCTGAAAATCAGTCTGGACCCGTCAGACGAGGCTGCCTTCGCATTTTCTATATCCGGGTTACAAATCAGAAATGCTTTTACATTCCGGGTCGACAAAAATACCTCCCCCTGTGTTGTTCTCGAACAGTGCGATCAGAAAACGAGAAATCTCATTCGTTCAGCAGCACAAAAACTAGATGTTGTTCAGGGTACAGATATTGAAGACTTCATCCAGATGTCTTTGATTGACCAGCCACACTCGAAAAACAGTCACGATTTTCCAAGAATGACTAAGATTTTTGAGGCTTGCTTATTACGTAATCAAACATGCGTCTTAAGTGCGTATGGTGAGAAAAATCAGAGGGTGTCTTCGTGTGTTCTGATCTGGGACGATAAAAATCTCTATTTCTGGCAGTCCGCGCGCGACCGTTCCTTTTCCACGCCAGGCGCGAACATGCTCCTGATCTGGGAAGCCCTGAAACTCTCAGCGTCCAAAAACCTGACTTTTGATTTTGATAGTTTTGCATCTGTTCGTGCTGCAAAAATGCTTGCCAGCTTCGGTCAACCTCCCGTTATCAGACCACAGGTCATCGGATCGTCAGTTCGGTATCAATGGGAGCGTGCTGCCAATTCAACTCTTATTTTTCTAAGAGATAGCTGGAAAAATAAATTGGCATCCTGAAGTCCGGGAATGAACACTCAAGATTTAGGTTTGACACCCAACGTTTTACGCGTTGCTTGTCCGCGATAGAAATTTGATGGTTTGACCCGATAAGAAACTGTTTTTAAGAGCTTTATCTAGTACATTGGGTCCACACACCAATTTCAGAAACCGCCGTCTTAAACCGAGTGAGTTTTCCTGAGGAGAACAACGGCGCTGCATTCTTAATGGAACACGCTCCAAAGACCATAACGCGGCCTGCCCAGCATAATCCTGGACAGGCCTCGAAAAGGTTCAAGCAGCAGTGCGGGCCGTAACACCCAGACGGAAGCCTTCTTTCTTCAGCGCCTGAATGGATGCTTCAGAATACTTGGCAACCAGCGGCGTTACGTTACCCGGTGCGCACCAGAAGCCCAGCGTCACGGCGACATTGGCCGGACGAGGCAGAAACGAAACGGATGGCGCAGGCGTCTTGAGAACCAGAGCGTCATTTTCAAACAGCCCCAGAAGCAGTGCACGAGCCTTGTCGATATCGTCGTTGTAATCAATCAGCAGACTGACCGACGCCAGAAGTCGCTCTGACTGCGAGCTGTTGATGACAACATTGTTCGAGAGCGTCCCGTTCGGCACATAGACGATGTCATTGCTGGCATCCTGCAGCACGGTGCGGAACATCTCGATCGAAACAACCGTTCCGGTATTACCCGCTGCGGTAATGGAATCACCGACCTTGAACGGACGGAACAGCAGGATCAGCACGCCACCCGCGAAGTTGGCAAGACTGCCCTGAAGCGCCATGCCAACAGCCAGGCCAGCCGCGCCCAGAACCGCGACGAAAGACGTCGTTGCAATGCCAACCATCGAAGCAACGCTGATCAGCAGAAGCGCCTTCAGCAACAACCCGACGACACTGAGCAGAAAGCCCCGGAGGGTCGGCTCAATGTTGCTGGCGGCCATCATGCGGCCCATGCCGCGCGTGATCATGTTGATGATGGACCAACCCACCAACAGCACGATAATCGCCAGAACAAGCTGCCCGACGTAACTCAGAAGAGTGGGAAGCCAGCCATAAAACTGTCCCCACAATGTATTGACGTGATTTTCCATGAACCCCTCTGTCGTTCGTTCAGTTGGCATAGCCGTGCCTACAGATGGATCACAGGGTAATGGGCTTCCATGGACGGCTTCAAGTCCGGCTTGAAAAGTTGGTCGCCTCTTAACTCACAAATCATCCGGCTCAGAAGGTGCCCGCAGGCGAAGGACAGGAATTCCCATCACGTTCGAGCGAGAGGCGCGTCTGTAGCCCTATGTCACGGTTCCAGAGCACGCGTCGAACGTTGAGGCCCTGTACGACAACATTTCGTCGTGCCGGGCGACCCCGGCCGCAAGGGATGGCCGCTGCCCGAACCTGGAGAGAAGCCATGTCTGACGAAAACAGAGGGGTCGTTTATCTTGGCCCCAATCATGTTGAAGTCCAGCGGATCGACGACCCCAGAATGGAAACACCCGATGGCCGGAAGATTGACCACGGCGTCATTCTCAAGGTCGTCTCGACCAATATCTGCGGCTCCGACCAGCATATGGTCCGAGGCCGTACAACAGCGCCGTCCGGGCTGGTCCTCGGCCACGAAATTACCGGCGAAGTCATCGAAACCGGATCGGATGTCGAGATGGTCCGCAAGGGCGATCTGGTCTCCGTTCCCTTTAACGTCGCGTGTGGACGATGCCGATGCTGCCGGGAACAGCACACAGGCGTATGCCTGACGGTCAATTCCAGCCGCGCGGGCGGAGCCTATGGGTACGTGGATATGGGTGGCTGGGTTGGCGGACAGGCCCGCTACGTCATGGTTCCTTATGCCGATTTCAATCTGCTGCGCTTCCCTGACAAGGCTCAGGCACTTGAGCGCATCAAAGACCTCACAATGCTGACCGACATTCTCCCCACCGGCTTTCATGGCGCCATCAATGCCAAGGTGGGTGTGGGCTCAACGGTCTATATCGCAGGAGCAGGCCCCGTCGGCATGGCCGCAGCCGCATCGGCGCGCATTCTAGGCGCTGCCGTCGTCATGATCGGCGATTTCAATCCTGAACGCCTCGCCCACGCGAAGGCGGTCGGGTTTGAGCCCATCAACCTCCAGAACCACGACAGGCTTGGAGACCTCATCGAACAGGTCATCGGAACACCAGAAGTCGACAGCTTCATTGACGCTGTCGGTTTTGAAGCCAAGGGTTACGACGGGACAGAACAACCAGCCGTCATTCTCAACCAGGCCATGGAAGTCACCCGCCCAGCCGGGGCCATTGGTATTCCAGGCCTGTATGTGACGGAAGATCCTGGCGCTCATGAAGCTGCGGCGCAGAAAGGCAACCTGACGCTCCGGCTGGGTCAGGGCTGGGCCAAAAGCCAGTCTTTCCACACCGGCCAGACCCCTGTTCTTCGATATAACCGGCAACTGATGCAGGCCATTCTTCATGGACGCCTCCCCATCGCCGACATCGTCAACGCCACCGTGATTTCACTGGAAGACGCACCACGCGGCTACCATGACTTCGACAACGGCGCGCCTCGAAAATTCGTTCTAGATCCTCACGGGATGCTGAAAAACGCAGCCTGACTCCTGCTTTGTGTCATGATCTGTTCCCCTTCGGGTCATGACAACAAAAACCCGACTCTTTGAAGGAGAACCAGTCCATGCCCAACGACACGCCTCTGCATTTCGTCACCCTGCTCGGAAGCCTCCGCAAAGCCTCCTTTAACGCGTCGGTTGCGCGCGCCTTGCCCGAACTTGCGCCCGAAGGGGTTTCCATTACCCCGCTCGGATCAATCGGGAATTTTCCGCATTACAACGCAGATGTTCAGGACACAGGCTTTCCAGCCCCCGTTCTGGCCATGGCGGAGCAAATCCGGGCTGCAGACGGCGTCATCATCGTGACCCCGGAATATAATTATTCCATTCCCGGCGTACTGAAGAACGCCATCGACTGGCTCTCCCGCGTAACGCCTCAACCTTTTAGTGGAAAACCCGTCACCATCCAGACGGCCTCCCCCGGCATGATCGGCGGCGCACGCGCACAGTATCATCTGCGCCAAAGCCTGGTGTTTCTGGATGCTTACGTCCTCAACCGACCAGAAGTCATGATCGGTCAGGTCGCAGGCAAGGTAGATCCGGAAACGCTGAAACTGACGGACGAACCAACCTGCAAGTTCATTTCAGGCCAGATTGACGCACTTGCAAAACTGGCACGAAAACTCAACTCATGACCCCCTAAAGCATCCGCAATGAGCAGAAACAAAATTTGGATTTCGAGCCTTTGCTCACCGGCAAATGCCTTCGTCTTTCATCTCGGAAATTTTCTGTTCGATTGTTCCAATGCCCAGCGCATGTCTGCGCTGGTTTACGTCAGTGGACTGCTCAATAGGTAAAGGAATAAGACGTCCTTTGGTACAGGACATTTGTGATCCATAAATTTGATGCCCTGTCAGGGCAATCGATACGCGATCAGTCAGCAGGGCATAATTGGATTGGTTCACTTCGCCTTTCTTTGCCAGCGGGGTCATGAGCTTTAACGCCCTAGCCTGAAAGGCAATATCGTCATCAGCATGCTGCACCAACAACCACGCAGCCTTCGAGGGAACAGAACCAGCCTGTGTCAGAGTGGGCCAGCCCTTGGATGCTACAATTTGCTGGAGCCAACGGGTGTTAGCGTGGTCAATCTCTTCCATTCGCTCTGCGAGAAACATCGTGCGAAATTCATTCTTCTGAACTGAAGCAGGATGACCCTCCCCTGTTAGATCCAGACCATTCATCAAAGGACGACGGATTGTCTGATCCGTTACCCCACGAATTAGCAATCTCTCAGATTCATGTTCTTTACCGTCTACATCAATAAGATTTTCAGCTTTTTGCGTTTCCTCAACTGCCGTCAGATAAGCACGAATTACGGTACTTTCTTCTGTCACAAGAGTTTTGAATTCAAGCCATGTCTTGACGTTCTGAGGTGGGGAAGACCAGAACCAGAGCGCTGAACATTTCTCATCCGCATAGGGGATATAAGGCCGTTCCTCCAAAGAATGGCTTACCTTTTCGCCCTCTCTCAGCAGCGCCTCAGTTTCCTGCTTCGTAGCCTCCTTAAGGCAAGCGGTAGAATATGCCTGCAAGTGTTCCCAGCGCTTTTTCTGTTCATCATTGGCTCTGGGAAATGCGCCGCGCATCCACGCAAAATCCCCGACTTCAAAATGGCCATCATGAACATACGACTGAAGTTCGGAAGGAAATGAAACGCTCCCTGCTTTTGCGAGAGAGAAGGTCATCAGCAGACCAGCCGCAGCCGAAACAACACTCCATCTCTTCATTATTTTCCCCATAAATATCGTTTTTATATCGATACTATTAGAGGCAGGAAATGATAGGTCTTCAAACAAAAAAAAGCCCGTACCGGAAATCCGGTACGGGCTTTTCATGCCGCTTAAAAACCTTAGGCTGAAAGCTTGGACAGATCTTCCTGCACATAGCCAATGACCTTGGCATATTCACGGGGAACGATGTGCCAGAACTGCTCCAGCGTGTGCTCCCAGCAATGCAGTAGGTCCGCGGCGTACGTACTGCCTGTTTCTTCCACATGCTGCTCGACCAGCGTGCGCAGTTCCACATCCCAGCGGCTACCCGGCTGCACGCGGTTCCACATCACCGTGTCCGGATTGATGCGGGATTCAAAGCGGTCCTTCGGATCAAGCACATAGGCCATGCCGCCCGTGAAGCCGGCACCGAAGTTATCGCCCGTTTCACCGAGGATCACGACCTTGCCACCGGTCATGTACTCGCAACCGTTCGAGCCACAGCCTTCAACAACAGCCGTCGCCCCGGAGTTACGAACCGCAAAACGCTCGCCAGCCTGCCCAGCCGCAAAGAGCTTGCCACTCGTTGCACCGTACAGAACCGTGTTGCCAATGATCGCGTTCTCTTCCGAACGCCACTGGGACGACGGAGACTGACGGACAACGATCGTCGCACCTGACAGACCCTTGCCGACGTAATCGTTGGAATCCCCTTCCACGATCATCTTCAGACCCTGCACCGCGAAGGCACCAAGGGACTGACCAGCCGACCCGCGAAGCGACAGCGTGAGCTGACCTTCCGGCAGTTCGTGCATCCCGAACTGACGGGTGATCATGCCGGAAATACGTGTCCCGATCGCACGATGCGTGTTCTGCACGTTGTAGTGCAGGTGCAGCTTCTCACGACGCTCGAACAGCGGGATCGCATCGGCCACGATCTGCGCGTCCAGCGTTTCCGGAACCTCGTTACGGCCCTCACGGGTGCAGTAACGCGCATGTTCACCCGGATCGGCCTGCACCAGCAGGGAGTTCAGATCCAGATCGTCCAGATAGTCCGCACCACGAGAAACCTGACGCAGCATGTCCGTCCGTCCGATGACCTCCTCGAGGGAGCGAACGCCCAGATCGGCAAGGATATGACGAATATCTTCGGCAATCAGCGTGAAAAGGTTGATGACCTTCTCCGGAGAGCCTTCGAACTTCGCACGCAGCTTTTCGTCCTGAACGCAGACGCCGACAGGGCAGGTATTGGAATGGCACTGACGCACCATGATGCAGCCCATGGCCACCAGTGCGGCCGTACCAATACCGAACTCTTCCGCACCCAGCATCGCCGCCATGACCACGTCACGGCCCGTCTTGATGCCGCCATCCGTCCGCAGCACCAGACGATGACGCAAACGGTTGAGCATCAGGACCTGATGCGCTTCGGACAGGCCCATTTCCCACGGCAGACCCGCATAATGGATCGAAGACTGCGGGCTGGCACCCGTACCACCGGAATGACCGGAGATCAGGATGGCATCTGCCTTGGCCTTCGCCACACCTGCCGCAATCGTGCCGATACCCGTCCGGGCAACCAGCTTCACGGTGACGGTTGCCGTCGGGTTGACCTGCTTCAGATCATAAATGAGCTGGGCCAGATCCTCGATCGAATAGATGTCGTGATGCGGCGGCGGGGAGATCAGCGTCACACCCGGCGTCGCATGACGCAGGCGGCCAATCAGTTCCGTGACCTTGAAGCCCGGAAGCTGTCCACCCTCACCCGGCTTCGCGCCCTGGGCCATCTTGATTTCGATCTCGCGGCAGTCATTCAGATACTGCGCGGTCACACCGAACCGGCCAGACGCCACCTGCTTGATCGCGGAAGACGCATTGTCCCCGTTCGGGCGCGGCTTGGAACGCTCAGCGTCCTCGCCACCCTCACCGGAATCAGACTTCGCGCCAATTCGGTTCATGGCAATCGCCAGCGTCTCATGGGCTTCCGGGCTCAGGGCACCCAATGAGATGCCCGGCGCGACAAGACGACGACGGATCTGCGTAATGCTTTCAACCTCGTCCACCGGGATCGGTGCATGAGGCGCTTTGAAGTCCAGCAGGTCACGCAGGGCAACCGGCGGCATCTGACGCACTGCATCCGCGTAACGGCGATACAGCGTATAGCTGTTGGCCGAAACCGCACTTTGCAGCATGTGCACGAGCTGGCCGGAGAACGCATGCGTCTCGCCCTGACGGCGCAGCTTGTAGCGGCCACCGACCGGAAGGGCTTCAACCTTCTGATCCCACGCAGCCGCATGAGCCTTCAGGATGTTGCGGGCGATACCCGGCAGACCAATGCCGGAAATACGCGACGGCATGCCTGGGAAGAACTCAGCCACCAGCGCACGGGACAGACCAATGGCTTCGAAGTTGTAGCCACCGCGGTAAGCCGAGATGATTGAAATCCCGAACTTGGACATGATCTTGAGCAGACCCTTGTCCACCGCCTTGCGGTAACGCTCCATCGCCTCACGCATCGTCATCTGGCCAAACAGGCCACGACGCAGACGATCCGCGATGCTGTGCTGGGCCAGCGCCGGGTTCACGGTCGTCGCACCAACACCGATCGTCACGGCAATGGCGTGAACGTCGATAGCGCTGGACGTCCGCACGTTCAGGGACGTGAACGTGCGCAGGGAATGACGCACAAGGTGAACATGCACGGCAGCCGTCGCAAGGATCATCGGCACAGCCACGCGATCCGGACCGGTGTTCTCATCCGTCAGGAACAGATGGGTGCAACCACCACGGACATGATCTTCCGCCTGAACCCGGATAGACGCGATCGCCGCACGCAGCCCTTCTTCGCCGTCTTCAACCGGGAAAGTACAGTCGATCGAGGCAGCGTTCTCACCGCAGACTTTCCGCAGTTCGTCAAACTCACCAACCGTCAGAACCGGGCTGGGAAGCTGAAGCAGATCGCACTGTTCCGGGCGCTCATCGAGGATGTTCCCCAGATTGCCCAGACGCGTGATCAGGCTCATCACCCGTGTTTCACGCAGGGAATCGATCGGCGGGTTTGTAACCTGGCTGAAGCCCTGACGGAAATAATGCGACAGCCCACGATAGATCTTCGACAGAACCTGAAGCGGCGTATCGTCACCCATAGAGCCCAGGGCTTCGGCAGCCGTTTCAACCATCGGGTGTAGGATGGTTTCCAGCTCTTCATGCGTCAGGCTGACGGCCATCTGCTGGCGACGCAGCACATCGGCGGTCATACCTTCCGGCTCGACCACATCCCGCACGATCGGCTCAATATTGCGGATGCGCTTGACCCAAGACTGGAAATCCTGACGGGAGGCCAGCATTTCAAGCAGTTCATCCGGCTGGTAGAGGCGACCTTCCTTGAGGTCGAGCGCCAGCGTCTGCCCCGGACCAAGGCGCCCGCGACGCTGAATCCGCGCTTCCGGCACGCGGACCATACCCGCTTCCGAACCCACGATCAGCAGGTTGTCATTCGTGATGGAATACCGCAGCGGACGCAGACCCGCACGATCCAGTCCTGCGATGACCCAGCGACCATCTGTCGCACAAACTGCGGCCGGGCCATCCCACGGTTCGATCACCGCATTGCAGTAGCGGAACATAGCCCGCGCTGCCGGAGAAATTGCGGAGTTCGCACCGCTGGAGGCCGGAATGAGCATCATCTTGGCCATCGGCGCGCTGCGGCCACCAAAGGTCATAAGCTCGAAGACGTTATCCAGCGCGGCCGTATCCGAACCCGCAGCCTGCACGACCGGCTTCAGATCCTCCATGTAAGGATCGAGTGCTGCGTGCGACAGGCGCGTTTCGTGCGACCGCATCCAGTTGGTGTTGCCGGAGATCGTGTTGATCTCACCGTTATGCGCCACCTTGCGGAACGGCTGGGCCAGCTTCCAGGTCGGGAACGTGTTGGTCGAATAACGCTGATGGTAGATCGCAAAACGCGAGACGAAGCGCTCATCCAGCAGATCCGGATAGAAGTCCGTCAGGTTCTCGGCCAGGAACATGCCCTTGTAGATGACGGATCGGCAGGACAGCGAACAGATATACAGATCCACCTGCTGGCGGGTCGCCTGCTTCTCGATGCGGCGACGCAGCACATACAGGTCACGCTCGAACTCATCCTCCGAACGACCCAGCGTATTGCGGATCATGATCTGTTCGATCTCAGGGCGCGTCTGATTGGCCTTCTCACCAATGCAGGCCGTGTCGATCGGCACCTGACGCCAGCCATAGATCCCGTAGCCGAAGTTCAGAACCTCGGTTTCGATGATCTGACGACCGGCTTCCTGCGACGCCAGATCCGTCTTCGGAAGGAATACCATGCCAACGGCAATGCGGCCGTCGATCGTGTCATCGCTGGAACTGTTATGAATGGCTTCGGCAAAGAAATCCTGCGGGATTTCAACATGGATGCCCGCACCATCGCCCGTCTTGCCATCGGCATCGACAGCACCACGATGCCAGATGTTGCCCAGAGCCTCGATGCCAGCTTTCACAACAGCGCGGGACGGCTTGCCATCCAGCGCAGCGACAAGGCCCACGCCACAGGAATCGCGCTCCTGCGTCGGGTCATACAGACCCTTCAGGCGCTCGACGTTCTCAGTGTATTCGCGGATGAAATCGGTATTCTGTGTCATTCCGCGGCCTCCAGCGCCAGGGTCTTGGTCAGAGAAAGATGCATTGCGTCAGCCGCATCACGGCCGTCCTTGATGGCCCAGACAACGAGGCTGGCACCGCGTACAATGTCGCCGCCAGCGAACACGCCCGGCAGGCTTGTCTGGAAGCCGCCCGGCGGAACCGTCAGCGTGCCCCAGCGTGTCACGGCAAGCTCCGGCTGCTGCCACTGGCCCGGCAGGTCTTCCGGATCGAAACCCAGCGCGCGGATCACAAGGTCGCCTTCAATAATGGAATGCTGGCCCGTGCCTTCGATGGAACGGCGGCCCGTAGCATCCGGTGCGCCAAGACGCATTTTCAGTACCTTCACACCTTCAACGGTGCTCTCGCCCAGAAACTCTTCCGGTGCAGCCAGCCACTCGAAGTTCGCGCCTTCTTCTTCAGCGTTGTACACTTCCTGACGGGAGCCCGGCATGTTTGCACGGTCACGACGATAGACGCAGGTGACTTTCTCAGCGCCCTGACGGATGGACGTCCGAACGCAGTCCATGGCCGTATCACCACCGCCGATGACCACAACACGACGCCCCTTGGCATGAAGTCCAATATCTTCGCCAGGGTCTTCGTCATATCCGCGACGGTTCGACGCCGTAAGGAAGTCAATCGCATCCACAACGCCGTTCAGGTCAGCACCCGGCACATCCACGGAGCGTGAACGATACACGCCCGTTCCAAGGAACACCGCGTTATGACGCGTCCGCAGATCATCCAGTGAGGTCTCCCCCTCGCCTGCACCGATTGGCGTGGAAAGATGGAAGATAATGCCCTGCTCTTCCAGCAGCTTGTGACGGCGGGCCACGACATGCTTTTCCAGCTTGAAGCTCGGAATACCGTACGTCAGCAGGCCGCCCACACGGTCCTGACGTTCATAGACATGAACCTCATACCCGCGTGCCCGCAGACGCTCCGCACAGGCCAGACCGGCAGGGCCGGAACCCACGACGCCGACACTGATTTTGAGTTCACGATCCGGCAGGCGCGGTTGCACCCAGCCCTGCTCAAAAGCATTTTCCGTAATGAAGCGCTCGACAGCCCCGATCGTGACGCTCTCGAACCCCTTCTGGATCACGCAGTTGCCTTCACACAGGCGATCCTGCGGGCAGATGCGACCGCAAATCTCCGGGAAGGTATTGGTAGCCGAAGACATCTCGTAGGCTTCCTGCAAACGGTCTTCCGCCGTCAGCTTCAACCAGTCCGGAATGTTGTTACCAAGAGGGCAATGCACGGAGCAGAACGGAATTCCACACTGAGAGCAGCGAGAGGCCTGCTCTTCAGCGCGGCTCATCGCAAACCCACGATAAATCTCTCCAAAGTCTGCACGACGCTCAGCAGCGTCACGCTTCTCCGGAAGGATCTGTGGGTGATTGACGAACTGCAACATCCGTTCGGCCATGCGCCGTGTCTCCTAAAAACAGAACGCACGCCAAAGCGTACGAAATTTGTGGAATACCAGCTATTCCGTCAGTTTACGCGATAATAGTCAGCAATGCTTACCAATATAAAAAAACCAGCCTCATAACGTCACTTTTCTTGCGTCTGTGTCACATTTTATAGGTCCGATACGGACCAATCAGGCTTTTAGCTGGCGATAAAGCTTACAGATGCTTCCATTCAGATACCCCGGAACCACCATTCCCAGTGATGCAGGATGGATTCCGAGTGCCTGCAAGGTCTCAGCTCCCGGCTGCACGACATTATCGACAGACATCATGGCCACCTGGTCCCGCGTCAGCAGATGGCCGGGCAACTTCTCCAGAACAGTCGCCTCAAGGCGGGCTACCACTTGCGGGATCGGGAACAGAATTCTTGTACGACCCGACGCTTCGAGTACGAATGCCATAAGCTCACGCATACTCAGGATATCGGGACCACCGGCCTCAACGGTTAGACCTGCACTCTCCGGCTGCAGAAGTCGTAGCGCTGCTTCTGCAACATCTTCCACAAATACCGGCTGATAATATGTGCGACCAGCAAAAACCGGCAAAACAGGCGATAGCGCTGCGATCAAGGCAAACAGATTGAAAAAGCTGTCGTCCGTCCCGAACACCACAGACGGGCGCAGCAGACGCGCATCAGGGAAAACGTCCCGTACGACACGTTCTGCAGCTGCTTTACTCCGACCATATGCCCCTGGAGACGTCAAAGAAGCACCGATGGCAGACATATGAACGTAGTGCTTCACACCTGCCAGATGAGCCCGCACAGCTGCAAGCCGAGCGCCCTCGACATTAATGCGATGCAGAGTCTGCACATCTGGCGTCATGACAGACACAAGATTGATGACAGCGTCCACACCATCAAACAGACGATCAAGCTGCGCTGCATCATTGACTGACGTTTTCAGGAATTCGACGCGCCCTGTTCCACGCGCCTTTCCAAGCCCCTGAATTTTTTCGGGATTCTGACTTCCCACACGAACGACATGCCCCGTGGCAACCAGCTTTCTCACCAGACTGCGCCCGATAAAACCACCACCGCCAATGACAGCGACCTTCTGCTGCCCGGCACCCGAAAAAAGTTTTTCCATTTCCCTGTTTTCTTTCATTCCAACTGTTGACGCTCTCATTCAGTCAATGTAAACGCCTCTTCACCAACCCGGGATGCCTCAGGAAACTGAAAAAACCCGGTGCTTTCTGAGCCCAGATGGCGGAATTGGTAGACGCGCAGGTTTCAGGTACCTGTGTCCGAAAGGACGTGGAAGTTCGAGTCTTCTTCTGGGCACCACAGACGGTCAGGTTCACAAGAACCTTTCCCTCTGAGTTCATAAAAATTCGGTGACAACAAAATGAGCCAGCAGAACGCCATCCATCTTCATGACGGCGACCTGCCGGAAGATTTTGATATTGGCCCTGTTGTTGCCATAGATACCGAGACCATGGGTCTCAATCCCTACAGAGATCGCCTCTGCCTTGTGCAGCTTTCCGCCGGTGACGGTGAAGCACACCTCGTGCAGATCAAGCCTGTCTCCATGGGTGGCCGTGGCTATGATTGCCCTAATCTCAAAGCCTTCCTTTCGGATGACTCGATCACCAAGCTGATGCACTTCGCCCGCTTTGACGTGGCCGTGCTCCAGAGGGCCTTCGACATCACGATCTCTTCCGTCATCTGCACCAAGATCGCTGCCCGCCTCGTCTATACGTTCACGGACCGGCATGGACTGGCCTATCTGTGCCGCGACCTGCTTGGCGTCGAGATCAGCAAGCACCAGCAGAGCTCGGACTGGGGCGCTGAAACCCTGACGGACGATCAGAAGCGCTATGCTGCATCTGACGTGCTTTATCTCCATGCCCTGTGGGACAAGCTTGAAGCCATGCTGATCCGGGAAGAACGGCGGGAGCTGGCTCAGGCCTGCTTCGACTTCCTCTCAGCGCGCACCCGTCTGGATCTTCTGGGCTACGACGAGCCCGACATCTTCGCACACCGCGCGTAATCGCCTACACTGCGCCCCGACATGATAAACCCGGCTACCTCGCCCCTTCCCTCGGCCCTGCACACTCTTGCTGTCGAGCGACAGGGGCTTGAAGCGCTCGAAAGCGCCCTCGGCGGCGCTTTGGGCCAAGCTTTCCGCCACGCCATCGAGCGGATCCTTCTCTGTTCTGGCCGGCTGATTGTCACGGGGATCGGAAAGTCCGGTCATATTGGTCGCAAGATCCAGGCCACCCTTGCCTCTACCGGAACTCCCTCTCTTTTCGTGCACCCAGCAGAAGCCGCACATGGTGATCTGGGCATGGTGGCGGCAGGGGATGTCATCCTTGCTCTCTCGAATTCCGGCGAAACCACAGAACTTGCCGCAATTCTGTCGTATGCGTCGCACAGACAGCTGGATGTGATTGCCATAACATCCGTCGAGACCTCGGCTCTGGCCCGCGCCGCCAAGATTGCTCTGGTTCTCCCTCCCGCCAGAGAAGCCTGCCCCATGGGGCTGGCACCAACCACGAGCACGCTTCTTCAGCTTGCCCTTGGAGACGCGCTGGCCATCGCTCTTCTGGAAAAACGCGGCTTCACAGCCAACGACTTCAGCGTGTTTCACCCAGGCGGCCGTCTGGGAGCGCGTTTGCGCCCAGTGCGGGAGCTGATGCACACCGGAGAGGCTCTTCCACTTGGGGAAAAATCTCTCTCGCTTCGTTCGGTCATTCTGGAAATGACGCACAAAGCCTTTGGCTGCATGGGCGTGACAGACGAAAATGGCGTGCTGTGCGGTCTCATCACGGATGCGGATCTCCGACGGGCCCTCCACAGCGATCTTGACACGACCACGGCGGAAGAGGTCATGAATCTCTCTCCAACCACGACAGCCCCCTCGACCCTGGCACAGGACGTCCTTCTCCTTATGAATGCACGCTCCAAACCGATCACGAGTCTTTTCGTCGTTGGAGAGGACGGACGCCCACAGGGCATCATTCACCTGCACGATCTTCTGAGGGCGGGCCTGGCATGACCGACTCGCCCAAGGATGACAAACGCCCCAAACGGGACGACTTTTCAGGGAACCGGAGCGAAAGCCTCGCCAAGCTTGATGCCCTGCGCCGTGCAGCATTCCAGAAAGTACGCACCGCCCCAAATCCGGAAGAGCTGGCTCGCCGCCGCTCTCTTCTGGGGTTTGCCAAATGGGCACTCCCGGGGCTTGCCCTCGTTCTGCTGAGTTCAATTGCGGCGTGGCCCGAGATCTCTCATCTCGTCAATCAGAACCGCGCCGCTCTGAAAGAAATGGCCCGCCTGCGCGTTGAGAGCGGCAATATGGAAAATGCCGTCTATCGCGGCCTAGACGCCCATAACCACCTGTACATGATCACGGCACGCGTTACGCATCAGGAAGGCCCGGACCGTGTAGATCTGGTTGACCCAGTGGCGGATATCGAACTGGCAGGCAATTCCTGGGCGCACATCAAGGCGGACCGTGGCGTCTACATGCAGCACGAGCAGACCTTAAATCTGGACGACAACGTGGTGCTTTACCGCGATGACGGGACGCTCATGAACGGCCCTTCCGCCGATATGGACCTGAAGCAGGACGTTATTGCATCCCGCGACTGGGTCCATGCCGAAGGCCCATTTGGCAAGCAGGACGCGCAGGGCTATTTCCTGGACCAGCATGCAGGTATCATGCAGTTTACAGGGCCGGGTCTGACGGTCCGCAACGACGATAACGGCCCCCCTTCCATGGCGGCCCGCCTCCGCCAGGAAGGAGCCAAGACAGAGAAATGATGAGCCGCATCGCCAGACTGCTTCCCGTTGCAGGACTTCTCCTCGCCACTACCGCCACACCTGCCGCTTATGCGGATGGGCTGGATATGTCTCACGGCGAGGCCGTTAAGCTGTTCTGGAAAAGCGAGGAAATCTACGACCGGAACGCCCAGACAGTTACCTTGACCGGCGGTGCCCGTGCCGTGCGAGGGGATGTAACGGTCGATGCCGATACGCTGATTGGCTATCTGCGCAAGAAAGCGGCTCCCCAAGGACAACCAGCCGCACCGCCGCCGGCCACAAATGGACAGACCGGTGAAGCCGACCCGATGGGTGGCTCCCTTGAGCTGTACCGCATCGAAGCCCGCGGTCACGTCCATATCTATAACCAGACGGACCAGGGCTGGGGCGACCGTGCCCTCTACGACATGGATCAGGCCGTCATGGTCATGACTGGCAAAAACCTGAAGCTTACGACGCCGCAGGATGTGCTCACTGCACGTGACGTCATGGAATATCATTCCAAGACCCGCATGTCGGTCGGCCGTGGAAACGCAACTGTCACCACCAATGACGGGCGCCAGATCAAGGCTGACGTGCTGGTCTCCTTCAGTGCACCGGACACTCCTGCACCAGCAGGACAGGCCCAGCCGGCGAAAAGCGACGGCAGCCCTCTCGGTGGCGGTTCTTCTAAACTGGATCGTGCTTATGGCTGGGGCCATGTCGTGCTGCGCACCCCTACCCAGACAGCAACCGGGGACAGAGGCGTCTATGTCTTTGCCAGCCAGATTGCCCGCCTGATCGGCCACGTGCATGTGACGCAGGGCCAGAACCAGAACAACGGGTCTCAGGCTATCGTCAACATGAAGACCGGCATTGCCACGATGCTGCCAGGATCTGACTCTCCTATTCAGGGACTAGTCGTTCCAAACGAAGCCAACAGCAGCCAGGCACCAAAGTGACAGACACATCCCCCTCATTTCCCGTGCTCCAGACCGGTCTGGTCGCCAGCGGGATCGGCAAGACCTACAAAAAGCGGGCTGTCGTCAAGAACGTGTCCATTCAGGTTCAACGCGGTGAGGCTGTTGGCCTGCTCGGACCGAACGGCGCAGGCAAGACGACAAGCTTCTACATGATCGTCGGACTGGTCCAACCAGACACGGGCACCATTACGCTGGATGGCGCAGACATCACCCAGTTGCCAATGTATCGACGGGCGCGTCTGGGTGTTGGTTATCTGCCACAGGAAGCCAGCATTTTCCGCGGCCTAAACGTCGAACAGAACATCATGGCCGCGCTGGAAGTGATCGAATCCGATCCGGAAAAGCGCGAAACCATGCTGAACGGCCTTCTCGCGGAGTTTGGCATTACGCACCTGCGTCACTCACCCTCGCTGGCACTGTCCGGTGGTGAGCGTCGCCGTCTGGAAATTGCCCGCGCCCTGGCAAGTCAGCCGAACTATATCCTGCTGGATGAGCCTCTAGCCGGTATTGATCCTATTGCCGTGGGCGAAATTCGCGATCTTGTGTCTCACCTCAAGGATCGTGGCATCGGCGTGCTGATTACGGACCATAACGTCCGCGAAACGCTCGAAGTTATTGACCGCGCCTACATCATGCATGGTGGTCAGGTTCTGATGGAAGGCACGCCAGAGGCTATCGTCGCCAACGAAGATGTGCGCCGGGTCTATCTTGGAGAGAACTTCTCGCTCTAATCTGACGGGATGCTCAGTCCCGGTCTGATACAGCGCCAGTCACAGTCGCTCGTCATGACGCCACAGTTGCGTCAGGCGATTGCGATGCTGCAACTGGGCCATCAGGAACTGACGCAATCACTTCAGCAGATTGCGGAACTAAACCCCCTTCTCGTTCTGGAATCCACGGACACTGCTCCCAACACAGAGCCCGCTGATTCTGCATCTGACTTGCACGACGATGACCCCGAACGCTTTACGTCGGGTTCGGAACGACCGGAGACTGCGGCCCCCGGCCCCACACTTCATGATAATCTGATTGCCCAGATCCACCTCCGGTTTCCCGTCCAGCAGGACTGTGCCGCCGCTCTTTATCTTCTGGCTTGCCTCGATGAGGCCGGACGATTGCCGGAAGCAGTTTCAGACCTTGCGGTCGAACTCGGCGTCGAACCCGCTGCTCTTGAGACTATCCGCCAAATTCTGATGCGACTGGAGCCTGCTGGTCTTTTTACACGCTCTTTAGAAGAGTGTCTGGCGGTCCAGGTGGAACAGAAAAACCGGCTAGACCCCGCCATGAAAGTTCTTCTGGCCAATCTCGATCTTTTAGCCCGACGGGACTGGCGGCTGCTCCGCCAGAAGTGTCAGCTCGAACAGGACGACCTGCTCGATATGCTCGCGGAAATTCAGGCCCTCAACCCCAGGCCGGGCTTTGATCCGCGCCAGCCAGTCTCCCCCATTCAGCCAGACCTGATCCTCCGCAAAAATGGTCCAGGGTTCCGCCTGACATTTAATCACCGTCTGCTGCCGCACTGTCACGTGGATCTGGAGATGCAAAGCGCGCTCGACAGTTCAACAGACGCCGGGCGACAGCTTCTTGCTTATGCAAACGAGGCCAATGCTGTCATCCGCGCGCTGGAAATGCGTCGCCAGACTATTTTGAAGATTGGAGCCGAGATCGTCCGTCAGCAGGCGGCGTTCTTTGAAGAGGGCCTCGCTGCTCTCCGCCCCCTCACCATGCGCGACCTCGCCACAGGCGCAGATGTGCATGAAAGCACGGTCAGCCGGGTTGTGAACGGGAAGTACATAGATACACCCCGCGGCATTCTTCCGCTTCGTATGTTTTTCTCTACGGCTCTTCAGGCCAGCGATGGCTCCACGCAAAGTGCCAGCGCCATTCAGCACCGTATCAAAACGCTGATCGCTTCAGAAGGCGATGGCATCCTGTCAGATGATGCCCTGACGACCCAACTTCAAAAAGAAGGGTTCGCCATCCAGCGCCGGACAGTGGCAAAATATCGGGAAGGCATGGGGATCGCAAAATCCAGCCAGAGGCGACGCCTGAGGAAAACCTCCTGACGTCCCAACCCGCTTAATGCAGACCCGGCGCTTCCTGACCTGTACGCGCCACATATTCCGTATATCCGCCACCATACTGGTGCACACCTTCCGGCGTGACTTCCAGAACGCGATTAGACAGGGCTGCCAGGAAGTGACGATCATGGGAAACGAACAGCATGGTTCCGTCATAGTCTGCGAGGGCTGTGATCAGCATTTCCTTCGTAGCCATGTCCAGATGGTTGGTTGGCTCATCGAGTACGAGGAAGTTCGGCGGATCAAAGAGCATCAGAGCCATGACAAGGCGGGCCTTTTCGCCACCAGACAGAACCCGGCAACTCTTTTCCACTTCGTCACCCGAAAATCCGAAACCCCCAGCGAGCGAGCGTAGAGCGCCCTGATTGGCCTGCGGGAACGTATATTCCAGCATTTCAAAGACTGTTCGGTCGCCATCAAGAAGGTCCATGGCGTGCTGGGCAAAATACCCGATCTTTACATTACTGCCAACGGTCACGGTTCCGGAATCAGGCTCCGTTGTTCCCGTCACAAGTTTTAGCAATGTGGACTTGCCGGCACCGTTCACACCCATGATGCAGCAGCGCTCACGCCGACGGATCATCAGATCCAGTCCGTCATAAATCGTGCGGCTGCCATAGCGCTTGTCCACGCCCTGAATGTTGACCACCACGTCTCCAGACCGCGGCGCAGGTGCAAATTCGAAGCTCATGGCCTGACGACGCTTCGGCGGCTCGACACGATCAATCTTATCCAACTTCTTCACACGGCTCTGAACCTGTGCGGCATGAGACGCACGGGCCTTGAAACGCTCGATAAAGTTGATTTCCTTCGCCAGCATCGCCTGCTGCCGCTCGAACTGCGCCTGTTGGTGCTTCTCGTTCAGCGCCCGCTGTTCTTCATAGAACTCATAGTCGCCGGAATAGGTCGTCAGGTTGCCGCCATCAATCTCGATCACCTTGTTGATGATGCGGTTCATGAAGGCACGGTCATGAGACGTCATGAGCAGCGCGCCATCATAACCGGACAGGAACTGCTCCAGCCAGATCAGGCTTTCCAGATCAAGATGGTTACTTGGCTCATCGAGCAGCATGATGTCAGGCTTCATCAGAAGGATGCGAGCCAGAGCCACACGCATCTTCCAACCACCGGACAGGCGCCCGACGTCGCCATCCATCATTTCCTGGCTGAAGCCGAGACCATGCAGAACCTCACGCGCCTTGCCATCCAGCGCGTATCCGCCAAGATCCTCAAAGCGGCTCTGCACTTCGCCAAAGCGCTCGATGATGCTGTCCAGCTCATCCATGCGCTCCGGGTCCGCCATGGCTGCTTCCAGCTCAGCCAGTTCCGACGCAACTTCCGAAACAGCCCCTGCCCCGTTCATCACTTCCGCCACAGCACTATGGCCAGACATCTCACCCACATCCTGGCTGAAGAAACCGATGGTCACGCCACGATCCGCCAGAACATTGCCCTCGTCCGGCTCTTCCTGCTTCGTCATCAGCCGGAACAGCGTGGATTTTCCGGCCCCGTTCGGCCCGACAAGACCAACTTTCTCGCCCTTCAGCAGAGCGGCCGAAGCCTCAATGAAGATGACGCGCTGGCCGTTATGCTTGCTGATGTTGTCGAGACGAATCATGGTTCCTCGGAGGCACTGGGAGCTGGGAATAAATGGCTGTCGGGACTTACCCTTATCCCCGCATGGGCGGAACCCCTAGAAAGGCCCCTTCATCCCGATACACCTTACATTTATGACGTCATAAGCCTCGGTGTCAGATCATGAGCGGCACTCTCCTGGATGGCACCATCCCATCTCCCTGACCCGGAACCTCCATGCAATGTGATCCCCTCGAAAAGCCAAGACATTGAACCACGCAGGGAATACCGCTTTTAAAACATTATATGTGTGATATGTGCACTCAATATAACAACAAACCCCTATCTCTCATGCTGACACCAGCGTGAAGGGAGCGGATTTTTGTCTTTAGCGCTCAATCCAGTTCCGTGAGGCAATCTGTGGCCAAATCTGACCCCATCGTCCAACTCCCGGACGGCTTTTACCTGAACCGCACGCCCATTCTGGCCTTTGGGCTCCTGTGTTGCCTGTTTTCCCTCTGGGGCTGTGCGATGAGCCTCAATGACGTGCTGATCGGGCAGTTCCGCAAAGCCTTCATGCTGTCGGATTTTCAGTCAGCCCTTGTGCAGTTCTCGTTCTACATCAGCTATTTCGTGCTCGGCATTCCAGCAGGCATGATCATCAAGCGCTTCAGCTACAAATGGTCGATCCAACTCGGGCTGCTCCTGTATCTGCTCGGCTGCTGCCTCTTCTTCCCTGCTGCCCATTTCGCGACATATCAGATCTTTTTCGTGGCGCTTTTTGTCGTCGCGGCGGGATTGGTCTTCATCGAAACTGCCGCCGATACCTATTGCACCCTGCTCGGCCCTCCGGGACGCGGAACGCACCGCCTGAACTTTGCCAGCGCATTTCAGCCGATTGGTGCCATTCTTGGCTCCAGCATGGGGGCCTACCTGATTTTCAAAGATGGTGATCTGTCACGCGAGCAGCTTTCCGCCATGCCAGCCGCTCAGGCCTGGCAGCATCAGCTCGGCATGATCCACGCCACCCTTGAACCATATGTCTATATTCTCGGCGTGCTGCTGGTCGTCATGATCGCGATTGGCGTCACGCGTTATCCTGCCTGCAAAGGGCGCGATCAGCAGCGCAGTCACGAACTGGATACGGCCGGCGCCCTCAAACGGCTGTTCGCTAACAAGCGCTTTGTCCTCGGTATCCTGACACAGTTTCTGTATGTCGGCGCACAGGTTGGCGTTTGGAGCTTCATCATCCGCCTTTCCATGCGGCTGGGGCACATCAACGAACGACAGGCCTCCGTGTACCTGATCGCCTCATTCTGTGCGTTCTTTATCGGCAAGCTGGTGGCCAACTTCTTCATGCGGCACGCACGCCCGGCACGCGTTCTGTTCGTTTATAGCCTGCTCTGCATCGTTGCGCTCGGCTATGCGGTGATGGTGCATGACTTCACGGCTGTGTACGCGGCCATCCTCGTCAGTGGACTGCTCGGCCCCTGCTGGCCAACCATCTATGGCCTGACCGTCGATGAACTTGGCCATGACCGCGCATATGGCGGGTCCATTCTGGTCATGAGCATCAGCGGCGGTGGAATCTTACCGCTTTTGCAAGGCTACATCTCGGACGCTACCGGCGGAAACATGCAGCTTGCATACATCGTGCCGATGGGATGCTTCGTCGTGATTGCAATGTTCGCGGCGTACTGCATGAAAAGCGGCGACGAAACGGCGGAACACGTCGTGTTCGACGCCACGCTTTGATCCACAAAAAAGGGCGAGCACCTGCTCGCCCTTCATGACCCAACAGCCTGAAATTTTCAGTCCTTGATCAACGCGCTATCCCGGCAGTCCTTGGGAGCATTAACCGGGTTGCACCGGGCCACCGCCTGATTGGAAAACTGAACCTTGTAGTCATGCCAGGGCGCAGGCTCGATGGCCGGATAATCGGTGCTGATGATCTGCGCACCGCTCTTGAAGGACACTTCACGGCGGCTCAGGTCATTCTGGCGCGCCTCAATCGTGTTGGCATCCGCCCGCGTCCGCACGAGATAACCCTGCCGAACCAGCTCCGGGATTTTCCGGGCAGCCTCAGCATTATCAAAAGACGCGCCCTTCTGACCGGCGAAACCCTCATTGACCTCCGTATAAGCCGCATCCGGATCACCCGGTCGACCATTGGTGAACAGAACGCGCCCCTTCAAACCCGGATGGTCCAATACATAACGGGCCGTATCCTGAGGGCGATCCAGCACAAAGATGATCTTGCCACGCGCAGACGCCAGTGTCGGCCAGCCTTTCGTGCGGATCGCTTCATTGACCGAGGCTGACGTCCCCCGAACATCGTCAGGAACTAGAAGATGATCACGGCCAATAATATCCGTGATTTCCTTGTCCAGACGATCATAGGTTGCAGGCGTAAACGTCTCGGGAACCGTAAAAGTCATCTTGTCACTTTTGAATGGGATGTCCTGCTTCGTTTCGACATCAATGAACACCGGGAAATGCCCCGGATGCTCATCAGACCACGTCCGGATGATCTGAAGGCATTTGCTGAAAGGTTCGCAGTTCGAGTGCTGGTCAATGTCCACAATATGCATGACCTTGAAATCGGTACCCTGCATGGCTGCGGCGGATGCCGGATCAGCATCGGGGGTAATCCCGCTTTTACGCTCCCACTCCGGCCCCTTTGGATGGCTGTATTGGCCGCCCTGAGTATCAGCATAAATATCAATTTCGAGCTGGCGAACGCCACCATCAAGCTGCCGGTCCAGTGTCGTGTGCTTGTAATCCAACGCTTCTGCAGCTTTTGGGGAAACAGCCTGAAGCCATTTCAGCGTCGCGGGGGAAAGATCCGTTCTGTAACTATTATGGGTTCCAATGATCTGAACCTGATTCAGATGTAAATCCTTGGGGATTTCCTGCGCCAAGGCCGATGATGAAAGACCAAAGAAAGAAAAGACCAGTCCATACGTGAAGCGGTTCATGTGATGTCATCCATTTCTCAGAAGCGACGGGATGACAGATCACTACAAGACATATGACAACCGTAATGTTTTGAACGTTTTATGATGATGACTTATTTATTTCATTTCATGTTCATAAAAACATCCTTTGAAATGATCCGGAAGCGCCCGTAGTTCCACCCATGCCTCCTTCCGGGAGGTGGCCCCAGGCCAAACGTGCCGTGTGATGGAATAACAATGCCTTCCTACAAGAGACGTTCTTTTTATCTGCTCTGCGCCTCCGCACTCGTTCCAGCATTAATCTGCAGCACCGGTACGGCACATGCCCGCGTCCATCACACCGGCAAAACCCAGACAAAACAGACTCCTGTCGCTCCCGCTCCAAAAGCCGCAAGAAGAGTTCCACACGATCTGGAAGGCCACTCAGCTGAGAGCATGAGCATTCGCGCCAGCCGCCGGGCACTGGGCGGCGGAATGATGGTACATCATACGGAAGCCAAAACCATCAGCACCGTCACACAGGACTATATTTCCAAACAGGCCCCAACCGTTACGCCCGGCGTTCTGGCCTCAAGTCTTCCCGGCGTGCAGGCCACCAACGAAGGGCCGCTCAGCACGACGGCAGAAACCATCCATATCCGCGGCCTGGATCAGACCCAGATCGGCATGGTGTATGAAGGCATTCCCCTCGCCGACCCGTTCACTTACGGCGCCTATACGTCCGCTATGGTCGATAACGAGAACCTGGGGTCCGTCTCTGTCAGCCAGGGCTCATCAGACCTCACGGCCCCCGTTTACAACGCTGACGGCGCACAGATGACACTGTCCCTGCGACACCCTGCAGACAAGATGACAGCCTATGCGGAAGCCTCCGGCGGCACGCATAGCACGAACAAAGAATTCGTCCGGTTTGATACAGGTGAAATCGGGCATAGTGGCGTCCGGGCCTTCGCATCCGGCTCCTATTCCAGCGCCAATCTCTGGCGCGGCCCTGGCCAGATGGATCGCTGGCATGTGGATGCCGCCATCGAAAAGCGATGGGCCCCCAAAAGCAGTTCCGAGCTGATTTTCGGATACAACAAAGCCAACCAGACGGAATGGCTCTACCCGACGCTGGCGCAGTGGAACACCTCCGGCACCGGCTACAACACGCACGCAACATATACGAAGGGCGACACGCTCTATTACAAGCTCAACACCAAGGCGACGAATGCCGTGGTCGGTGCACTCAAAAACCATTTCGACTTCGGACATGGCCTGACGCTTGACGCTGAACCCTATGCCATCGAGACGTTCGGCCCCAACAACTACGGCGTCAATATTCCAGCATCCAACGGCTATGTCGGCACCCAGCAGTATTCATCCCTGAACGGATATGAAGGCCAGACAGGGAATGTCACGGCCATCAGTATTCACCCATGGGTCCAGACATCCAGCGGCATTAACCTTGTTGGTGCCTGGCATCGTGGTTTCAATACGCTGAAACTCTCCTACTGGTATTCTTATGCGGTCCATACCGAGTACCAGAACCATTATCCGGTCAATGCATCCGGCCAGTACACCGAGAATAACGGGTACCTGACGGCCTTCAACAACGTGTCCGTCAGCCAGTACAACATCAATGGCTTCCAGCAGTTGAACGCCATCGGTCTGGAAGATCAGGTCAAACTCTTCCATGACCGCCTGACCATCGACGCGGGCCTGCGTGCCAACATGATCTCCCGCAGCTTCAGTCAGGATCTGCCGGGGGCCAATTTCAAATCCGTGGAGAACATGTTTGTTCCCATCCCACAGGTCCTGATCAGCTACCAGTTTGATCAAAAAAACCAGATCTACGTGAACGGCACGACCGGTTATCGCGCACCGTCTTCCTTCCAGGCGCAGGTTCCGGTCTATAGCTTCACAAGCGCAAATAGAGCTTCACTTCCGCTGACAAATTTCCAGCCGGAATACATGATCGGCGAGGAAATCGGATACCGCCATTCGGGCGATATCATGTTCAACGTGGCGCTGTTCAATTACAACCTGACGCATCACCAGATCACCAGCGTCTCGTATCTTCCCAACTCCACCATCATGATCAGCCAGCCGATCGATGCGGGTGGCGAGAGCGCACAGGGCGTGCAGGCTGAAATTTCAACGCGCCCCTGGCACCATATCAGCGCTTATGCCTCCGGCCAGTTCATGCATACGCGTGTTGGCAACAACATCGCCTATCAGGGTGACTATCTGCGCACGAAGGGGAAGCAGGAAGTCGCATCCCCGAAATTCACCGGCGCTCTGGGCCTGACCTATGACGACGGCACCAACTTCGCGAACTTCAACCTGCGCTACACAGACTCACAGTACGCAACGCTGATGAATGACCAGTCCATTCCGTCCTACATCACGTCCGATATTTCGCTGGGTCGCTACCTTCCGAAAATCGGTCGGGTTCGCCCAAAAGCCATGCTGAGCCTCATGAATGTCGGGGACAGTCACTATCTGGCGCAGGTCAACGGCTTCTCCGGCAACGCCACCACAGCACGCGGCGTCTATGGAAAGACCCTCTCCGCGTCTCAGCCGACCTACAGCGTTGGCACCGGCTTCGCTGCGGTTGTCTCCGTCTCTGGCACGTTTGAATAAAACCCATACCGGGATCTGAACGCTCCCGGACAAACAAAAAAAGCGGTACAGCCTCTTTGGCCGTACCGCTTTTTTATTGGGAGTTGCTTCTACTCAGCGCAGGGCAGCAATCGCCGTAATTTCCACCCGCCAGTCCGGATCGGCCAGCTTGGCCTCAACCGTGGCACGAGCGGGCTTATGGCCCGTATCCAGCCACACATCCCAAGCCTTGTTCATGTTCCCGATCTCGTTGATGTCTGTCAGGAAGATCTGAACTGACAGGATACGCGTCTTGTCCGTACCCAGATCCGCCAGAAGCACGTCAATCTGGTGCAGGATATCAGCCGTCTGGCCTTCAGTATCCAGCGTGGCATCATCCGCGACCTGACCGGCGAGATAAGCCAAGCCGTTATGGGTCACGACGCCAGCAAGACGATTTTCTTCAAGATGGCGGGTAATGTCGGGATTAGTGCTCACGCCGGAACCTTCACTGAAGAAGAGTAGGAATCAATTCGTGTTCGAGGATCGCGTCCATAGCGCTTTCCTCATCCTCAGCAACTGCCATCGGTGTGCCGTCAGCAGCGTGAATCGCCACCATCAGCTCGCCGTCATGCAGCACTGATTTGACATAGGCCAGCTGGGACATGCCCAGCGTCCGGAGCTGCGGCCCCGTGATCCGCCTCAGATCTGCGGGGAGCACATCTTCCTGCCCATCACTGTTTTCGAACGGGTTGTTCAATTCATAATCCTTACTGACACCTGAGGGCCTTTTCAGCCGCAGTCAGGTTGAAACATTCATACTGTCGATACGTGACTTACTCGTCGTCGAGTTCCCGCACAGGCCGGGTGCGCCGGGCCGTCTTGACCACAGGCGGAACAACTTCGTGCTGAACCGTCTGCGGGCTCCCGCCAGTGCGCCGTCCCTGCGTGATAGCAATCCGTTTGACACGGACTTCAGGCTCCGGACGTAGAAGATCGATATGAAGCAGGCCATTATCAAGCCATGCCCCGCCAATCTCTATACCCTCAGCCAGAACAAACGCCTTATGAAACTGACGTGCAGCAATACCACGATGCAGGAAGATCCGTCCCTGGCTGTCATCCGTCTGACGTCCACGGATCACCAGCTGGTTGTCTTCCTGCGTGATCTGAAGGTCATCCATCACGAACCCGGCTACAGCCAGGGTAATCCGGAGCGCCGTCTGACTCAGCTGTTCGATGTTGTAGGGCGGGTAACCGTCTGACGTAGACTTGGAGGCACGCTCGAGCATCTGCTCGAGATGATCGAAACCAAGGAACATCGGGGATGTAAACAAGCGACCGGACATAGGGCTAGAGCCTCCTCCATGAGCGAGACAGCGGGAACCAGACCCTCCATGAGGCATCTGACGTGACCCTAAGATATGGTGGAGCAGGCTTTCTATGCAAGTTCTGCCTCGGGAAATGCTTGCTCGGGACTGGCATAAACAGCCGTCGCTCGCTACATCGCAAGGCATGAGCGAATTCGATTTCCTGTCCGGCATCGACGCGGTGCCGCCGACCCCGATCCTGATTGCCCCTGCGCCCGTGCTGCGTCAGGTCACCCGTGACGTCCGCGCAGAGGACATGGCGTTCCTGCGTGAGCAGCTTCCAGGCATGTTTTCCGCCATGTACAAGGCTCCCGGCATTGGCCTCGCGGCCCCGCAGGTTGGTCTTGATATGCGCTTCGCCCTCGTGGACGTCGCTGAAGAAGATGCCCCGCGCGAGCCCATGGTTCTCATCAATCCGGAGATCGTCACGGATTCCGAACAGATGGCCGTGCGGGAAGAAGGCTGCCTCTCGCTGCCGAACCAGTATGCGGAAGTCATCCGTCCCGAATCGATTCGCGTGCGTTACCGCGACCTCGCGGGTGAGATCATCGAGCGTGATGCTGATGGCCTGCTGGCGACATGCATCCAGCATGAAATGGATCATCTGGAGGGTATCCTGTTCGTGGATCACCTCTCCACACTCAAGCGCAACATGATCATGCGCCGTCTGGCCAAAGAGCAGAAGCTGAGAAGGCGTTAATCTCTGATGCGTCTGATCTTCATGGGTACGCCGGATTTCGCGGTTCCGGCCCTGCATGCCCTCATGGCTGCAGGACACGAAATCGTTGCCGTTTATACACAGCCCCCTCGTCCGGCAGGACGTGGCAAGGCCGTACGGCGCTCCCCTGTCCATGAAGCCGCCGAAGCGGCAGGCATTGAAGTGCGTACCCCTGCCCGCGTTCGCCGGGACGCAGCAGAGCATGAAGCGTTTGCGGCTCTCGATGCAGACGCCGCAGTGGTTGCTGCTTACGGGTTGATCCTGCCGAAAGCCATGCTGGATGCCCCGCGTCTGGGATGCCTGAATATTCACGCCAGCCTGCTTCCCCGCTGGCGCGGAGCTTCGCCTATCCAGTCCTCAATCGTGGCCGGAGATACCAAAAGCGGCGTTTCCATCATGCAGATGGACGAGGGTCTCGATACGGGCGCGGTCCTGCTGGAAGAAGCCACGCCGATCAGTCTTTCAGACACCGCCAGCACGCTCCACGATCGTCTGGCAGAAATTGGCGGCAGGCTGATTGTTCGAGCACTGAGTGAGCAGCCTCAGCCTGTGCCACAGCCTGAAGAGGGCGTGACATACGCACATATGTTGAAGCGCGAAGACGGACGTATCGACTGGTCACGGTCCTGCGAGGACATTGACCGCCAAATTCGGGGGCTGACACCATGGCCCGGCGCATTCACGATGCTAAACGGTGTCGTCCTCAAAATCGGCGCAGCTACCCCACGCCCCGAAATTGCAGGACCTGTTGCCGGTAGCGCACTGGATGATGCTCTGACCATTGCCTGCGGCACCGGCGCACTGCGCATTGACCGTATCCAGAAACCCGGACGCAGCATGATGGACGCTGCAGATTTCGTACGCGGACAAGCAATTCCGGCAGGCACATGCTTTGACTGAAATGAATATCTCCCGCTGGGCGTTACGTCTCGAATATGACGGGACGGGCTTTGTGGGGTGGCAGAAACAGCAAGACGGCGTCTCCATCCAGAGCCTCATTGAGGCGGCAGCGTCTCGGCTTGTTGGAAATCGTCCGGTCTCCAGCATCACCGCAGGCCGTACCGATGCCGGTGTCCATGCCTCCGGAATGGTCATTCACATCGATTTTCCGGGCGACGCCAAGATCAATGGGCGCCAGATCCGCGATGGCATGGGTTACTACCTCAAGCCTCACAGGGTTGTAGTTCTGGAGGCCGCACAGGTCAGCCTGGACTGGAGCGCACGTTTCTCCGCCATCTGGCGCAGCTACCAGTTCAAAATCCTGAACCGCCAGGCACGCCCCGCCTTGCAGGAGACACACGTCTGGCACGTCAAGCGCGTTCTGGATGTAGACCTGATGCAGGAAGGCGCGAATTACCTTCTGGGCTCGCACGACTTCACGTCATTCAGGGCGATCGCCTGTCAGGCCCGAAGTGCTGTCCGCACCCTTGATGTTCTGACCATTCACCGGGAAGGCGAATTGGTCATCGTGAATACGAAAGCCCGCTCCTTCCTGCACCATCAGGTCCGGAATATGGTGGGCTCTCTGGTCATGGTGGGCTCTCGCCAGTGGCCACCGGAAAAGATGCGCGAAGTGTTGGAAGCCCGGAACCGCTGCGCTGCGGGACCGACTTCTCCACCGGATGGCCTTTGCCTCACAGGCGTCGGCTATCCGGAAGATCCGTTCGCCTAAGCTCCGAACAGATCAGCTATCGCATTGTAATGCGGTGGGACCAGCAAAAGCAGGCCGATCAGGACAAACACGCTCACCGTCTGCAATACGGTCATAATGGCGGCCTGCCATACCGTCATGACAAGCCCAACCCGCGTGACGTACCAGGTTAGCCACAGGCTATAGAACCATACACCCACCGCAACACCGGCCAGCGCAGCAGAAGACGAGGCAGCAGCGGGCATCATGATCCTCATGATGCCTTCGGCCATGATCATCATGATAACTGGTAGCCACGCGCACCAGAGCGAAGCCGTCGCATAGCGGGTCCACAAGCCTTTCCGGCCTACGAATACGGCATAACGTTCCGAGACGATAAGCTGAAGCAACGGGCAAACCAGTTGAACCAGTGCGCGTATGGCCTGCAATTCCCGCTGATCGGCAGGCAACAGGAAGACACTCACCAGTTCGATCAGGGTTATGGCGATGGTAGGCGCCAGAGCCGCCATCAGCGGCTGAACCCCGGGGGAAAAACAGTTGATCCCCACTGCACGTCCGCGCCCCAGCAGCCAAACGCCCAGTGGGATACTCATTCCTCCAAGCGGGGGAATACCGGTTGGACGGTCTGGGGTCACAGGCCAAATCTTTCCATGAACGTCAGATAGATCTGCGTCAGATCTTCAAGGGTCGAGACGTCAACATGCTCGTCCCGCTTATGCATTGTCGCCCCAACAAGACCAAACTCTGCTACGGCACAGTACTGCGAAATAAAGCGCGCATCAGACGTTCCTCCGCCCGTATCGAGTTTTGGCTGCCGCCCTGTCACATCCTGAACAGCCCGCTCAAGACATTGAACTGCTGGACCCGGCTGCGTCAGAAACGCCTCCCCGCTGATGGAAACCGTCACGTCACTGTCAGGGGCATGCCGGGACACAACTTCACGGATCCACTCAGTCAGGGCCGCACCCGTGTGACAGTCATTAAACCGGATGTTCAGGCGTGCTGCGGCCTCAGCAGGAATGACGTTCGTCGCAGGGTTGCCTACGTCAACGCTAGTGACCTGCAATGAAGACGGGGAGAACCACTTCGTCCCCTCATCAAGACAGCGTCCAGTCAATTCACTGAGCGCTGGAAGAAGGCGATGGATGGGGTTATCGGCCAGATGCGGATAGGCAACGTGTCCCTGAACGCCCCGAACCACAATGTCCGCGTTCATGCTGCCCCGGCGACCAATCTTGATGGTATCCCCCAGAGCCGAAGGATTTGTGGGTTCTCCGAGCAGGCAGAAATCAGGCACATCATTTCGAGCCGCCAGCCATTCAATGACAGGCTTCGTACCGAAATGAGCCGGGCCTTCTTCATCACCTGTAATGAGCAGGGAGATTGACCCCTTGAGGGTATTGTTCTGAAGAAAACGCGCGATGGCTGCCACCGAGCAGGCAACGCCACCTTTCATGTCCGCGATCCCGCGGCCATACAGTCGCCCATCCTGAATTTGCGCTGCGAAAGGATCGTGTGCCCACCCTTCACCGGGGGGAACAACATCCGTATGGCCCGCAAAGCAGAGAGACGGACGCCCAGTACCAATTTTAGCGTAAAAATTCGGCGTCGGAGCCTCCGCTGGCCCGAACGGCAAATGGACCACTTCAAACCCCATCCCTTCCAGCACAGACGCCAGAAGAGCCTGTGCTCCGTCATCGGCTGGTGTGACGGACTGACAGCGGATCAGATCCTGCGCGAGAGCAACAGGATCAGTCGGAAAAGATGGGGACTGCATGACTTTAGTCGCGCAACAGTTCGTTGATGGACGTCTTGGAGCGGGTACGCTCGTCAACGCGCTTGACGATCACAGCACATGCGAGGGACGGCTGACCTGGCTCCTTCGGGGGTAGCGTACCTGGGATAACCACGGAATAGGCCGGCACACGCCCCATGAAGATTTCACCCGTCGCACGGTCCACAATCTTCGTGGAGGCACCGATAAACACGCCCATGGACAGGACGGAGCCCTTCTCCACGATCACGCCTTCAGCAACTTCCGAACGGGCACCGATGAAACAGTCATCTTCAATGATGACGGGAGCAGCCTGAAGCGGCTCAAGAACGCCACCGATGCCTGCACCGCCGCTGATATGGCAGTTCTTGCCAATCTGGGCGCAGGAACCAACCGTTGCCCAGGTGTCGACCATCGTGCCGCTATCTACGCGGGCACCCACGTTCACGAAGCTCGGCATCAGAACAACATTCGGCGCAATGAACGCGGAGCGACGAACAATGGCACCTGGAACGGCACGGAAACCGGCTTCAGCAAACCGGAACTGATCCCAGCCTTCAAACTTCAGCGGAACCTTATCAAAAGCAGGCTGACCGCCACATCCACCCACCATCACGCGGCTGTCGTACAGGCGGAATGAGAGCAGAACAGCCTTCTTAAGCCATTCATGGACAACCCAGCCATCTTCGCTCGGCTCGGCAACACGCAGCGTACCAGCGTCCAGCCCTTTGAGAGCGGTTTCGACGACCTCGCGGTCCTCTCCCTCAGTCTGGGCGTTCAGAGTAGCGCGACGCTCCCAAAGAGCGTCAATAGCGGTGCGGAGCGTATCGTGAGGCATCAGGACCAATCCGGAAAAGGAGCAGAAAACCGCCGGACCATGCGGTCCCCGATCCCGGCTGTCAACGGCTCTTTCCCTGTGAGCAACATCCAGACCAACGTTAAGGCTTTGTTTACCTTTTGATCCTATGAAAAATCCAAGCCCTTTCGCTTCTGGAAAAGATCCGGAATGCTCAAGGCGCCAGACCGTGTTCTCACATCGATTCACGACGCAGTACATCTCTCGCTTCAACGATGCGGCACGTTCAGCCGCAAAATCATGGATCCTTTGCGGCAATGCATGACATTGGCCTGAAAAGCCCGCCCCTTCCGGTGACCGAGCCGACCTCCCCTCAAAGCTTTCAGCTTTTGCGAGAGAGTCTGGCCTGTATGCGCAGCGCCATTCTGCCGCGACTAGGCATCGCAGCGGCTCTCTCCAAAGTACAGGAAGCACTTGGGGCTGAGTGCTTGCTCTTCAGCTCATTCACAGCCTCGGATCATAGTCTGATTTTGCATCAATCCGCCCCAATTCCCGACGGGTTTCAGGGTGAACTGCAACAGTATGATTTTTTGCTCAATCAAGACGTCATTCAGTTTTCCTCAGCGGCCCGTCACGCGCTGTTGGTGTGCGAGGCCATCAGAAGCCAGGCACCTCTCGGCCTTCTGTGCTGGAAAGAAACACCGTGGTCAGCGGAAGAGATCGAATTTATCCGTACTCTTCTGGCCTTCATTGCGACGTTGCAAGATTTGGAAGGGTTGCACAGGAACGTCCTGAAGGGCGCTCACTATGACCTCTCGTCCAACCTTTTGAACTGGGAAGGTCTGAAGCAGGAAATGGAGCGACGCATTCCGCGTCTGGATCGTGATTGCCTCGCGGCGACCCTCATGATCGCGCATGTTCCCGGCCTGAGCGAAATAACCCAAACACATGGGTTTCAGGCAGGAGAAGAAGCGCTCACGCAATGCGTTGCCTTACTCCGCAAAGCCGTACGCCCAACCGATGCTCTTGCCCGGCTGAGTGGCAACATGTTTGCGCTTTGGCTGGACGGAGGGGATCGCTTTGCTATGGCTGAACGTGCCGAACGGATGACGGCGCATGGCATCCCGATCCTGATTAATCCGCCAGTGCATCTCCCGTTACACATCGGACTGATGTGCCGCGAAGCAAATGATCCGGAAAATACGGCAGACAATCTTCTGGAAAGAGCCAGTCAGGCTCTCCAGACCGGAGAAGAAGAGCAAAAAAAATGGCGCTTCTCACACGAAGCGCCATAAGCCACATCAGGCTTTAATGAGAGTTCCTGGACCTGCTCGGGTAAAGAGTTCCAGAAGACAGGTGTGGGGCACGCGACCGTCGAGAATAACCGCAGCCTTGGCACCGCTCTGAACAGCGTCCAGACAGGTCTCAACTTTCGGGATCATGCCGCCGGAAATCGTGCCATCCTTGATGAGATTGCGCGCTTCTTCTGCGCTCAGCTCTTCAATCAGCTTACCGTCACGGTCCAGCACGCCCGGAACGTCTGTCAGCATCAGCAGTCGTGATGCATGAACTGCACCGGCAATCGCGCCTGCTGCCGTGTCGGCATTGATATTGTAGGTCTCCCCATTCTCGCCAGCACCCACAGGCGCAATCACGGGGATAAGACCTGAGCCAAGCAGAGCATAAAGAACGCGCGGATCAATTTTCTCAGGCTGCCCTACGAAACCGAGATCAATGACGCTCTCGATCTGGCTGTCCGGATCGCGGCGTGTGCGGGTGACTTTACGGGCCTGGATGAGACTTCCATCCTTGCCCGAAATTCCAACAGCCATGGCGCCAGCACGGTTTATAAGCTGGGCAACCTGCTTGTTCACACTCCCGGCCAGAACCATCTCGATCACATCGACCATGGCACTATCGGTAACGCGCAGACCATCCACAAACTCTGAGCGGATATTGAGACGATCCAGCATGGAGCTGATCTGAGGACCACCACCATGCACAACGATCGGATTGATCCCGACCAGTTTCAGCAGGGCAATGTCATATCCGAAAGCACTGGCGAGTTTGCCCTCACCCATCGCATGACCGCCATACTTTACGACGATCGTGTCACCGGCATAACGACGCAGGTAGGGCAGCGCGCTTGCAAGAATAGCAGCCTGCTGCTGGGCATCATCCATATTCACCGCCGGGGGAATCTCCGGCAGCTTTTCACTGTGGGTCTTTTTACTCATGGCCGGACATCTCCTTCCCCTGACGTCTGAACAGGATCTGCGAAACGGGCAATCTCCGCCCGGAGATCTTCAATCCCTTCCCCGGTCTGGCTGCTGGTGCAGACGATCCGTGGATAGGCCGCAGCCTGCTTGAGAGCAATCGCTTCAACTTCCGCGATCTTGGCTTTCAGTGCAGTCGGCCGCACCTGATCGCACTTGGTGAGCACAATCTGGAATACCACAGCCGCACGCCCCAGCAGATCCATGACGTCCCTGTCGGACTGCTTGATCTCAATCCGCGCATCCAGAAGCAGAATGACGCGGGCCAGCGTTGTCCGTCCACGGAGATAGGCGAACATCATGTTCTGCCAGTCTTCCTTGACCGATTTTGCAGCCTTCGCGAAACCGTAACCGGGCATATCCACAAGAGAAATGCGGTCCGCAAGATTGAAGAAGTTGAGTTGCTTGGTGCGCCCCGGCTCCGAAGATGCTCTCGCCAGCGCACGACGCCCGGTCAGGGCGTTGATGATGCTGGACTTGCCAACATTAGAACGCCCGGCAAAAGCAACTTCCGGCCGACCGACCGGCGGAAGCTGGTCGATCTTCTGTGAACCAAAAAAGAACTCGCACTCCCCTGCGAAGAGCAGGCGACCGTCTTCGATCTGTTCAGGGGTAGGAGGGCCAGCGGCTTCTTTCATGGTGTCTCAGCGTCCACTTTTAGTAACAGGAACCGGCAGCTTGGCACGGCTCTGAATGAAGGACTGCTGGGCGAATGTCAGCAGGTTATTCCACGTATAGTAAACCAGAAGGCTGGCCGGGAAGTTGGACATCACGAACACATAGACCAGCGGCATAAACTGCATGATGCGGGCCTGAGCCGGGTCCATGCTGACCATTGTCTGGCGCTGGAGCAGCCAGAAAGTCACGCCCAGTGCGGCTCCCCAGATGCTGACGTGCAGGAAGGAGAAATACACAGTCGGGTCGAAGGGGATCAGACCAAACAGGTTAAAGATGTTCGTCGGATCTGGGACGGACAGATCGTGAATCCAGCCGAAGAACGGGGCATGACGCTCGTCAATGCTGATGTTCAGCATCTTGTAGAGACAGAAGAAGATCGGAGCCTGGATCAGAACAGGAAGGCACCCACTGGCAGGGCTAACACCCTCTTCGCGGTAGAGCGCCATGACCTTCTGGTTCATCACCATTGGGTCGTCCTTGTTCTTCTCACGGATCTCCTTGATCTTCGGGGCCAGCAGACGCATGCGCGCTGAAGATCCTGCCGCCTTGGATGCCAGCGGGAAGAGCACAATCTTGACGATCAGCGTCAGCGCCATCAGCGCCAGACCGAAATTGCCCAGATGCAGATACAGCCAGTGCAGCAGATACAGGATCGGACGCGTCAGGAAACTGAACCAGCCAAAGTCGATGGCTTTATCGAGATCTGTAATGTGTAGGTTGCTGCTGTAAGCCTGCAGAAGGCTTGGCACCTTTGCACCAGCAAAAAGATGGCTTGTCTGCGTAACAGTGCCATTCGGCATGATCTGCTGCGGAGCCTGAGACACGAAGCCGATACGATAGGACCCTGCATTTTCCGGAACGTAAGCAAAGCTTGCCGTCACAGAAGACGTGGAGTCAGGTGCAACCGCCGTCAGCCAGTACTTGTCGCTGATACCGCCCCAGCCACCGGTGCCACCCTTGGCCCAGAACGTATGGTCGGGATGCTCAGCACCCTTGCGAACGTTTTTGTAGGTCTCGTCGTTCAGGCGACCGTCCATGACGGCGATAGGGCCTTCATGTGCCGTCCAGAAACCTTCCGGAGCCTGATAGTCACGCTGCACACGCTGGAACGGAAGCAGTGCAACAGGCTGGGAGGAATGATTCTCCACCGACTGCACAGCCGAGAACATATAATGCTCATCAACTGAAAGGTGGATCGAGAAGATCAGACCTTCGCCGTTATCCCATGTCAGCGTGACCGGGTGGCCAGGAGAGAGTGCCTCGTCCGCACTGGTCCAGACAGTGTTCAAATCCGGCACCTTCGCATTGGACCCCGGAGCGTTGCTCCAGCCAATTACGAAGAAGTTCGGATGCTCGCTGCCGGGCTTGTCCAGCAGACGGACAAGCGGGCTGTCCTTTGCAAGAGTGGCACGGTACTTCGTCAGCACCGCATCATCCAGAAGCGCACCCTTGAGGTTAAGGGAGCCCTGCACGTCGTCGCTGGTAATCGCAATGCGACGAGCGACCACTTCCGGTTCAGGCGACGCCTGAGCCGGACCAGCAACAGCCGGAGTGGACGGAGACTGTGTCGCAGTGGTCTGCGTCACAGCCGGATGACTGTCCGGACGGGGTTTCGGCATAAAATAGTCGAAACCGATCAGGATGAGGGCCGAGAGGATAATGGCCGCAATGATGCGCTTGATTTCCATCGGGCTGATGCCGGTCTTTCGTCTCTAACGGAGGAATGCTGAGCCTCAAGTGGCCGAAAACCGTTACCAAAACAATAGGCGCACGCGTTTTTAATGCCGATGAGCCTCGGGCGGGAGGTCACATCCCCCTTTTGACCAGGGGTGACAGCGGAGGATTCTCTTCAATGCCAGCCAGCCGCCCCGAACAGGCCCATGCCCCTTGATCGCCATGATGGCATAGGTGCTGCACCCGGGTTCAAAACGACAGTTTCGACCCAGATAGGGACTGATGAAGAGCTTGTAAGCGTCAATCAACGCAAGCAGGAAGACGGTGACAGCCTTATTGAAAAGGCGTGTCATTTTTCCAGGCCTTTGCGGAGCGCTTTACGAAGATCATCCTGAAGAAGGGGAAATTCTCGTCGGCGCGTACCATCGCGGCCGATCAGGACAAAGTCTCCCGAAGGAAGACCGTCCTCACGCGCTACAAGACGCAGCGCCTCACGGAGGCGGCGTTTTGTGCGGTTACGAATGACAGAGTTTCCAACCTTTTTCGTGACGGTAAAGCCGACACGGCTATCAGGCTGGCTATCATCCTGCAGCATCTGCACAACCATTCCCGGGGTAGCGACTTTACGCCCCTTCCCGGCAACACGCAGAAACTGCGGCCGCTTTTTCAGGCGGCCAGCTGTGTGGTTCCGGCTCAGGCGGAGAGCTTCGAGCGGCCCTTGGTGCGACGGTTTGCCAGCACGCGGCGGCCACCGACTGTAGCACTACGTGCACGGAAACCGTGACGACGCTTACGAACCAGCTTGGAGGGTTGATACGTGCGCTTCATGACATCGATCCTTTAAAACCATGCAGACGCCTCTCTGGACATCCGCGTCGATCGGGCGCACGAAACGCCCGGTGAATGAGACCCGGGCTTGTACTCACCCGACCCTCCCCTGTCAATGCTACACCCTCAGGAACTTAAGGATATGAGCCAGAATCCCGCTCTACCACCGTCATCAACTGACGACTCCAAGGCATTTCGACATGATCTGCGAAATGCCCTGTCCCCGGCAATGCTGTGTGCGGACATCCTGACATCCCATTCAGACGAATCCGTCAGAAAACATGCAGGAACAATTGTCGAGGCGCTGGAAAAAGCACTGCGCCTCCTGAAGAAACCTACTTCTTCTCAATAAGCTCGATCTTATAGCCGTCTGGATCTTCCACGAAGGCAATGATGATCGTGCCGAACTTCAGTGGCCCGGCTTCACGGGTCACTTTGCCGCCGCCGATCCGAACAGCCTCTACAAGCGCAGCCACATCCGGCACGCCAATCGCAAAATGGCCGAATCCCGTGCCAACGTCGTAATCCGTTTCCTGATCCCAGTTATAGGTCAGCTCAATTTCAGCCTGTCCGTTCTCATTATCAGCGAATCCAATGAAAACGAGTGTGTAACGGCCTTCACGAACTTCCTTGCGGCGCAGTTCTTTCATGCCAAGAAGGCTGTAGAACGCCAGACTGCGATCAATGTCTCGAATACGAACCATCGTGTGCAGAAATGTGCTCATTTTTCTTCTTTCAGATCTTCGCTTGTCAGCCCGTAAAGGAATAGCCCGTATCGGTCAGCCAAGGCGACGCAGCGGTCAGGGTCTGTCAACAACGTGACACCAGGCTGAAACGCGACGCCCCGCAATCCGTTCCGGGCCGCATTTTCCAGCGTCTCAGGACCTATTGTCGGCATATCTGCCCTCAGGTCCTGTCCGCTTTTAGGCATTTTGATAAGAACGCCGCCACTGCCAGCCTGCATCAGTTTGCCGCAGCGTCCCAGCATGGCATCCGTACCCTCAAGAGCTTCGACAGCCAGAACCAGACCGCTCTGAACGACACACCCCTGCCCGATATCCAGCGCAGCCATGGCCCGCAGCACCTGAACACCACGCGCTATGTCCTGACGCGCCTGTTCGTCCGGCACAACGCGACCAAGCGTCCCGCTCTTACCGGTAGCATGATCAAGGAATTCATGGGCGCCACGAACAATGAACCCTTCTTCCCCGAGCACGCGCACAACTGCTCCGAGAAGCCCGTCGTCACCAAGGAAGATTGCGCGTCCCAGACGCGCAAGAACACGCGCTCCTTCCGCATCAGGGCGAAGGTCACGCCATGCAGGGCGCCGAACCGGTCCGATCAGAACCAGCTCCCGGCATCCATGCTTTTTAAGGGCTGCCAGGATTTCTCCTACAGCAGCAAGGCGGATGATTTCATGTGGATAAGGTGCCAGACGGGCCATGTCCGCGAAATCACGAAAGCCGACCACAAAAACCGACTTCCCCTTCTCCAGGGCAGCCGCAGCGACCTTTGCAGGCAAGGGGCCTGCCCCGGCCAGAATACCGACGCAACCTGCCCCCATCATGCTCAGGCCCCTTCGGTTTCGGAAAGCCCCTCATTACGGGCCACACGCGTCAGCCCGCGACGGCTTGGCGCTTCCATAAAGTCCAGCATTTCAGCAATGCGCTGCAAATGCCCATATTCACGGCGCACGTCCGCAAGTCGGGCTTCCAGCACCACATCCGTACTGCCATGACGCGGATAAAGCGTCCGGAACGCACGACGCATGGCCTGCATTTCTTCCGGGCCCACACCAGACCGCTTCAATCCGATCCAATTCAGACCGACCAAGCGGGCGCGGTTCCCAAGAACGCTTCCATAGGGAATGACATCCATCTCGACGCCGCAAACGCCACCAACAACAGCGCCGCGCCCAATGCGCACGAACTGATGGAGCGCTGCTGATCCCATAACCTTTGCATCATCAGCAATCTCGACATGACCACCCATGACAACATTGTTCACGATGATCACACGATCACCGAGAACACAGTCATGCGCCACATGAGCATTTGCCATAATCAGGCAGGACGCACCAATTTTCGTCAGAGCATGTCCCTGCGCCGTTCCACGATGAATGGTGACGTTCTCACGGATGATAGTTTTCGCGCCGATCTCACAAAGTGTCGGCTCACCAGCATATTTGAGGTCCTGCGGTGCCATCCCGATCGTGACGAACGGATAGACTTCCACTTCCTCACGCAGGGTCGTGTGCCCGTCGACAATCACCGAAGCATGCAGGTGCACACCGTCGCCAAGTGTCACATGAGGCCCGACGATGCACCAGGGGCCAATGCGAACATTTTCCCCAATTCGGGCACGTTCATCGACAAGAGCAGTCGCGTGAATCTCAGCGCTATCGGATCGTTTTCCTGCAATCTGCATCAGTTCAGCCCATGATCATGGCACTGAAGGTTGCCTCTGCAACAGCAACGCCGTCAACACGTGCAGTACCCTTGAATTTCCAGACGTTCGCCCGGGACCGTTCCTTGACCACCTCAATACGAAGCTGATCACCCGGCCCAACCGGACGGCGGAACTTGGCGCCTTCAATGGTCATGAAATACACCAGCTTTCCTTCGAAGGCCTTGCCAAGCGTCAGGACAACGAGCGTTGCCGCTGTCTGAGCCATGGCTTCGATCATCAGAACGCCTGGCATCACCGGATGGGAAGGAAAGTGCCCCTGAAAGAAGGGCTCGTTTACCGTGACATTCTTGATGCCAACAGCGGACTCACCAGCCTTGATTTCCTGCATCTTGTCGATCAGCAGGAACGGATAGCGATGAGGGATCGCCTGCATGATCTGCAGAATGTCGATGCTCTCAGGAACCTGGTGCGTTCCCGAAGCCCCTTCTGCCGGGGTCGTCTTTTCAGCCGGAGCGTCCACTCGATCCATTTTGTTCACCATGCCCTTCTAAGGGAAAATTTTGTCAGTTTTCTGCTCTCCGAGCAGTGCGGATGGCCTCCCTTAGCAAAACTGGCTACGGGATACCATCCGTCACCGGAAAGGTCAGTCGCCGCTTTTGCGGGAGAGCTTCCGCAAAGTGGCTACGTTCCGGAAGAATTCCCGGAAGGGCATGGCGGGGCTGCCGATAACATCCGCTCCCGCATCCACGTCAGACATGACACCGCACTGAGCCCCAACACGGGCCTTGTCACCGATCTTGATGTGACCGATCAGGCCGGCCTGAGCTGCAATCGTGACGAAGTCGCCAAGCTCGGTCGAGCCAGAAATACCAGCCTGTGAAACAACAATGCAGCATTTTCCGAGCTGAGCATTGTGTCCGATCTGAACCAGATTATCGATCCGCGTGCCTGCCCCAATGATCGTATCGCGCATGGAGCCACGATCAATCGTTGAGTTAGCACCGATCTCTACGTCGTCCTCAATAACAACCAGACCAAGCTGCGGCACGGTCTCGAAACCAGCAGGGCCGACAGCAAAACCAAATCCGTCCTGACCAATACGGGCGCCGGGATACAGTGTTACCCTGTTCCCGACACGGGCGTGCGTCAGACTGACATGGCTGCCAATGCGGCAACGCTCACCAATCTCGACACTCTGTCCAATCACGGCATGCGCACCAATCAGTGTGCCCGAGCCAATTTTCGCGCCGTCTTCGACAACAGCGAAAGCCCCAATCTCGACATTCTCACCGATCTCAGCCGTCTCACTGACATAAGCCGAAGGATGGCGAACACCCGTCGATGACGGTGCAGGATGAAAGAGCGCTGCAATGCGTGCCCATGCAAGGTATGGCGTTTTGCAGACAAGGCCCGCCGTATGTGCTGGCAGCTTGTCGGCAAAAGCCGGCGCAAGAATCACCACTCCTGCACGCGTTTTTTCCAGAAGAGGCAGGTAGCGGCGATTATCCAGAAAACTGACGTCTTCCGGTCCCGCAACGTGCAATGGGGCAACCCCGCGGAAACTGACTTGATCCTCCTGCCCTTCAGCAGCGGAACGAACCTCGCTTCCCGATACTTCCGCAAGATGAGCCAGACCAAAAGGTCCAGCTCTCAGGAAGAAGCGCTCATCACCAGGGCGGTTTTCGGTGAGTACCTTATCAGCCACGGGATCAGGCCTCAGTGATGCTGCCGGAGAACGGACTCAGGCTGCGCTGGAGCCGAAGCTGGCGCTGCCTGTTCAGGACCCTGCGGCGCACGCTGTTCGTCTGCCGTCGTTGGCATCTTGCCAGATTTGGCAAGTTGCTCAGGATCAACGCCTTCATCAGGAATAAACACGTGCGGCAGCGTCTTGTTCAGTTGGTTTGCCACTTCTTCCGTGATGTCCTGCTCGCCCACATGCAGGACAACCTGCTCGGCATGCAGAACCAGGTTCATGTTATGGGCACCAGCAACGGCGGCAATGATGCCGTTGCCCTGCTCAAGCTCACGCTCGATCTGGTGAAAGGCAACCTGCGCAGCTTCCTGAACAATGCGAGCCTGATTGCCAAAATCGCGCTGATCCTTGGCGCGGCGCTCCTGAAGATGGCGCTCACGAAGCTGGATCTGATCAGCTGTAAGACTGCGGGCTTCGGATTGCAGCTTCTGCTGCTCACCACGCCATGCACCCTCTTCACGCTGCACAGCTTGTGCAAGCTTGTCACGACGTGCGCCAAGAACCTGCTGGATCTCCTGCGCAGCAGACGACATTTGCATGACAGCCTGGACATTGATCACACCGATAACTGCTGCTGGCGGCGCAGCGCCCTTCGCAACAGTTGGCGGATTAGGGATCGGCGGCAAAGGCAGTACCGGTGGAGCCTGCTGTGCATTCGGAGCAGCCTGCTCGTCTTCAACAGGCGCCTCAGCCATGGGCACACTACGGCGAGGTGCCGGACGTGCAGCAGCCGGTGCATCCGGATGTGCGGCCTTGGGAACAAACCATCCACCGTTGTTGGCGGCCTGGGCGTGAGCAGCGGGTGCAACAGCAAGAACCGTCGCAGCCAGAAGCGCGCCGACCGAAGCCGGGCGCATCAGGGAAATAAAGGTCATAACCACCTCTGGGAAAGGGGATGGAATTGCTTGGAGCTCGAAATCAGACACGCAGTTCTTAGAACTGCTGTCCGAAGCCAAAGCGCAGCGGGTAAAGACGATCGCCCTTTTCCTTACGCAGCGGAATGGCACCATCAATATTCACAAGGCCGAACGGGCTCTTCCAGGAAATACCAAGACCCGTGGAAACACGCGGGATCATGGTGTCACCATTGATCGGGGTATAAGGATACCCGGCCTCGAAGCGGCGAGAATAGTCTGTGTACTTCTTCTGCACACGTACGCTCGACAGGCTACCAGCATCGACAAAGTAACGACCGGAAATACCAAGATCGTCACCCATAGGCATCGGGAAGTTCAGCTGTGCGGAAGCCGTGTACATGAAACGGCCACCCAGAAGATCTTCTTGCCCCTGACGCGGAAGATAATCAAGCGTCGGGCAGGACCCGCTGACATATGCGCCCGTACAGATATGGCCAGAACGCGGGCCTACACCACCCTGCAGGAAGCCTCGCAGGTTTTCACCACCAAGATAGAAGTTATCAATGATGTTGCGCTTGCTGTTGGAATCCCAGTCGCCCATGTAGCCCACGCCGCCCTTGAACTGCATGGTCCAGTCATGGCTGCCGGTAATGCTATCCAGCGGCAGGTAGTACGCGCCATCAGCCTTCACACGGAAATACTTGGCGTTTCCGCCAACACCCGCGAAATCACCACCCAGCTTCATCATGTAACCGTCATGAGGATTCATACGACGGTCACGGCGGTCATAGGTCAGGGAGGTGCTCAGCTGCGACAGAAGCGACCAACCTGCAGACTGCTGAACGTAAACAGACGGCACCCATTCGATATAGGACGGGTCAGCTGCAACCGTTGCGGCATCATAGAAGTTGCCAACCTGACGATCGACCAGCGTGTAGCTGAAGGACTGAGACAGATAGCGGTTATAGGCATAACCAAGCCGCAGGCTCATACCGTACTGGGATTCTTTGTAGCTCTGATACGTCTGGTAGTTGTTCTGGATGAAGTAGAAATCAGCGCCAGCCACCAGGTTACGGTTCAGGAAGTACGGATCCGTAATGGAGATGTCAGCCTGCTTCTCATAGTACGCAACCGTACCTGAGATACCGGCGTCAATACCCGTACCAAGCATGTTGTGCTGCTTGATGGACGCATTACCCAGCACACCAACGTCTGTGGAGTAACCACCACCCAGTGAGAACTCACCTGTCGGCTTCTCAACCACGTTGGCAGACACGTTCACACGATCAGGAGCGGAGCCCTGCGTCTGATCAACAGATACCGTGCTGAAATATCCGAGGTCCTGAAGGGCCAACTTGGAATATTTCTTGTCAAACGGGGTGTACGGGTCGCCCTCTGCCATGGGCAGGTTGCGTCGGATCACGTTATCCCGGGTGATGGTGTTGCCGTTGATGTCAATACGCTCGACATACACATGCGGCCCTTCAGTCACATCAAACAGAAGGTCAACAATCCGCTTTTCCGGATTACGGGCGATTTCAGAGCGCACCATCGCAAACGGATGCCCCTGAGCCTGCAACCACTCCTGCATGTTTGTCGTGTTATGCTGGATGGCAGTGCCGTCATAGATCTGATGCTTGAACAGCTCGATGTGCTTGCGCATCATTTCCGGCGTCACACGACGCACCGTGGAACGAACGTCCATCTTGCCAATGCGATACTGCTCACCTTCATGAATGGTGAACGTCACGTAGAAGGACTTGTGATCGGGAGAGAGCTCACCCGTCGCGTCGATCATGTGGAAATCGACAAATCCGTTGTGAAGGTAGAAGCGTCGCAGAAGCTCCGCATCGTACTTGATACGCTCAGGATTATACTCATCCGAGGATGAGAAGAAGCGATACCAGGTATTCTCCTTGGACGAGATCACCTGTGCCAGACGTGCTTCACTGAAAGCGTGGTTGCCAACAAAAACGATCTTGTGGATCAGCGTCTGCTGAGCCTCATTGATCTTGAAAACAACATCGACACGGTTGTGAGAGAGCTTGATGATCTGCGGCGTGACCGTCGCGCCGAAACGCGCCTTGCCTGCATACTGATTCAAAATCTTCTGACGGTCGGCAGCCGTGGTCTGAGACGAAAATACCGCACGGGGACGAAGACTGATTTCCTTACGGAGATCCTCATCCTTCAGGGCATGATTGCCTTCAAAGACAATACGATTGACGATCGGATTTTCAACCAGATTCACCAGCAGCGTATTACCATCGCGGTGAAGGGTGACGTCCTTGAAAAGGCCCGTTGCATAGAGCGTCTTCAGGGAACGATCCAGATCGTCCTGATTGAAAGAGTCACCCGGCTGAGCAACCATGTACGACAGAACCGTACTGGTCTCGATACGCGTGTTACCAGTGACCGAAATGGCCTGGATCACGTTGTTGCCTGAGGTTGCACCTGATGTCTGGTGCTGACGAGCAGAGCGGGCCTCCGCCACACCGAGAGCGGTCGGGAGAAGACATGCGGATGCCAGCAGCATCAAACGCATGTTCGGGGACCGGGAACCTCTTGACCGTGATCCTGACAAACCGGTTTTCCTTGTAACAGATTTTTCGCAGGCGCCTGACACGCTACGCCATTGGCGGAGGTATCCGAAAATCCCCCCACCATGCAAGATCTCCCTTCACTCACGAAGAGTTACCGGGCGTATCTCACATTAGCTTCCTGCGTGAAACATCCAGTGAAACAGACCCAGATTCGTGAGATCATTCACTGTTGAAAAGAGGAAAAGCGCGCCGATAAGCGCCATTCCGACCTGCATGCTAACTTCCTGAACACGTCGTGAAACCGGGCGTCCCTTAATGGCTTCGACAGCATAAAAGATCAGTCGTCCACCATCGAGAACCGGGATCGGAAACAGATTAATCAGCCCAAGATTGATGGAAAGAAGCGCCATGAACGACACAATACTGGCCAGGCCATAGCTGGCGACCTGTCCGGAGATCTGCGCGATTCGGATTGTTCCACCCAGTTCCCGTGCACTGCGCTGCCCGGAAATGATCTGCCAGACCCCCTGCAACGTCCGCACTGACATGGTCCAGGTTTCCTGAACACCCATGACCGCCGCCTTGATCGGCGAAACCGGTTTCCCCGGAGAGGCCGCGAAACCAACGCCCAGAACACCAGTCGGATGGGAGCCAGCCTTTACGCTGCCAATTGTCACGGGCAACGTCAGATCCTGGCCATTCCGGCGCACTTCAAGTGTGGTCTCAGCGCCTGGTCGTGCCGCTACCGTCCCCATGACATCTTCAGGACCGGAAATGGACAGCGAGCCAATCCGGGTAATGACATCACCTGTTTTTACACCCGCCTTCTCTGCAGCACTGCCTGCCACAACCTGGGAAATATCCCCGCGAAGCTGCGGCTTGCCCACCGTTGCGAACAGCAGGGTAAACGCCACAATCGCAAACAGAAAATTGAATACCGGCCCCATCACGATCACCAGCGCGCGGGAACCGACAGGCTTGTCATGAAAGGTACGCCCGGGAATCCAGGCCGCTTTCTGCTCATCCGTGGCATCGTCAGGGCCTTCAAACCCGTGCGGTTTGACATACCCACCGAGCGGAATCGCGCTCAGGCGCCATTCAGTGCCGGATTTGTCATGCCACCGGCGAAGAGCAGGCCCAAAACCGATGGAGAATGTCTCAACCTTTACCCCGCGCCACCGGGCAGCAAGGTAATGGCCCAACTCGTGGATAAACACGAGAACACCAAGAATCAGAACATAGGCAAGAATGGTACGCAGAAAATCATGCATGCAGGGCAGTCTCGCTTACTGTGTTCCGCAGTCGGCCGCTTTCGCGAAGAATATGCTCTTCTGCCAATGCCCGACCGCGCGCATCCCATTCCAGGACTTCATCCAGCGTCGTCAGTTCAGGATTTTCCGTCATGGCCTGAAGAGCGCTATCGATGGTTTCACCAATACCAAGGAACCCTATCCGACGGTTCAGAAAAGCGTCCACGGCAACTTCGTTGGCTGCTGAGAAAACTGCGGGAGCAGCCCCTCCTGCCCTGAGAACCTGACGGGCAAGTCGCAGGGGAATAAAGCGCGTCTCATCTGGGGCCTCGAAATCGAGGCGCCCGAAAGCTGTCAGATCCAGACGCTGGCATGGTGTTTCCATGCGGTCAGGCCATGCAAGAGTGTGAGCAATGGGGATACGCATGTCTGCTGACCCCATCTGCGCGACCAGACTGCCATCCCGGAACTGAACAAGCCCATGCACCACAGACTGAGGGTGCACCAGAACATCAATCCGGTCTTCTGTCAGGCCAAACAGACGTGCGGCCTCAATAACCTCAAGGCCCTTATTGGCCATGGAAGCCGAATCAATCGTGATTTTCGCACCCATCGTCCAGGTAGGATGCTTCAGCGCCTTTTCAAGCGTCGCATCACGCATCTCTTCCAGAGTGGACTGACGGAAGGGGCCGCCTGAAGCTGTCAGCACGATCTTTTCGACCGTGCTCATGTCACAACCACCCAGAGCCTGGGCGATCGCATTATGCTCTGAATCGACGGGAAGAAGCGTCGCACCAGCTTCGCCAACAGCCCGGAGCATCACATCGCCTGCACAGACGAGAGCTTCCTTGTTGGCGAGCGCGATTGCATGACCATTGCGTGCGGCAGCAAGTGTTGGCTCCAGACCCGCTGCACCTGTGATGGCAGCCATGGTCCAGTCCGCTTCCATCGCACCGGCCTCGATAACGGCCTGACGCCCGGCTGCGGTGCGGATACCGCTCCCTGCCAACCGTGCTTTCAGATCGTCATGCAGGCTCTCATCGTGAATGACAGCAATTTCAGCGCGAAGTTCACGAGCCTGCTCCGCAAGAAGGGCAACATTACGCCCCCCGACCAGCGCCCGCACTTCAATATCGCCGCCCATCTGCTTGAGTAGATCGACCGTCGAAGTCCCGATGCTACCTGTACTGCCCAGAACGCTGATCCGCCGAGGCTTGGTCACAGAACCGTCAATCATGAGAAGATTCCCCCTGAGGAATGATACGATGCGCAGACCCGCCTATCAGATCCGCAGGAGTGGCAGACCAGAACACCTGCCCTGCAACTGCCAGTGACAAAAGCGCGGCAAGCGGTGCCGCAGCCAGTAGGCCATCAAAACGATCCAGCAGGCCGCCATGGCCTGGAATCAGACGGCCGGAATCCTTGACGTTCAGTCTACGCTTGGCCGCACTTTCAAGCAGATCACCACTCTGGGAGAAAACACCCAGAACCGCCCCCCACAGAAGACCACCACCCACAAAGCCTGCTCCAGAAAGCCAAGCCACCATTCCCCCGGCAAAAGACGCACCGATCAGGCCGCCAATTGCGCCCGAGCGGGTTTTTCCGGGAGAGATTGAAGGGGCCAGTTTAGGGCCACCAAAGATGCGGCCTGTCAGATAAGCAAAACTGTCGCTGGCGATCACAACGCACAGCACGAACAGAACGCTCACCAAACCATAGGGCAAATGCCGAAGCCAGAGGAGCGAGAGACCGCCCAGAATGGAGACGACAACAGGAATACAGGCTGGAATACCAAAGATGAGGCTTGGCCAAACCATCCAGAATGCGCCGCTCCATTCACCGCGAAGGGCCGCAACCCCAGACACCATCGGCCAGAGAAGAAGGAGGACGCCACGCCAGGTGTGTAATGGCTGCTTGATGAGGGTAAGCCCTTCCCAAACCAGCCCGAACATGGCCAGCAGGATGAGAGCGTTATAGATCATGCCGCCTTGCCAGAGGCATCCCCCGGCAACGACAACGAGAATGACAGCTGACGTCAGACGCAGCTTCAGATCAGACCACCGGGACGATCCGCTCATGCTGGCCGACCGCCAAAACGGCGCTGCCGTCCGGCAAAATGCGAGAGAGCCTGCACGAACTCAGCTTCCCCGAAATCCGGCCACAAGACGTCCATGAACACCAGTTCCGCGTAAGCACTCTGCCAGAGCAGAAAGTTGGAGAGACGACATTCTCCACTTGTCCGAATAACGAGATCCGGATCTGGCATATCGGACGTCTGAAGCGCCTGATCCAGACGCTCCTCAGTAATATCCGACGATGCCAATGTTCCATTGGCAACCTGATCCGCAAGACGTCGTGCCGCCTGAACGATATCGGCTCGTCCGCCATAGGACAGGGCGAGCGTCAGAGTCAGGGTCGTGTTGGAAGCAGTCTTTGCTTCCGCACGGCGCAATTCCTCGCGCAATGCTCCTTCGAACCGCTCAGGCTCTCCGATAACGCGCAAACGCACCCCTTGCTCATGCAATTCATTGAGCTTGTGGCGCAGATAGAAACGCAGGAGCGATGTCAGGTCACCGACTTCCTCAGCAGACCGCCGCCAGTTTTCCGAAGAAAAAGCGTAAAGCGTCAGATAGCGCACGCCCTGACGAATGGCCGAACGAACGCAATCCTGCACAGCCTCGGCACCTTTCCGATGCCCGGCTGCAACTGGCAAATTGCGCGAGCGCGCCCAACGCCCATTCCCGTCCATGATCATGGCGACATGGACGGGAACAGCCGCGCCTTCCCCCTCTCTTGATGAAAGAGACGGCGTGCTGGTCTGAGGAAGAGATCCCATTGTCAACGAAAGTATCAGACCTGTTTGATCTCGCGTTCTTTCTCCGCGAGAATATCGTCAACTTTCTTGACGTACTGATCTGTCAGCTTCTGCACGGAATCCGTCCAGGACTTCATGTCGTCCTGGCTGATGTCACCCTTCTTTTCGAGCGACTTCGTCTGTTCCATGCCGTCACGACGAACACCACGTACAGCGATCTTACCGTTTTCGGCATAACGATTGGCTGCGCGCGCCAGTTCGTTACGACGCTCTTCCGTCAGCACCGGAATGGGAACGCGGATCGTCTGACCGTCAGCAGCAGGGTTAAGACCCAGGCCACCATCACGGATGGCACGTTCCACTGCACCAACCAGCGTACGATCCCAGACGGAGACCGTCAGCATCCGGGCTTCCGGAACAGCGATAGATCCCACCTGAGAAAGCGGCACTTCGGAGCCGTAGGCTTCAACCCGGATCGGCTCCAGCAGGTTCGGGCTGGCACGACCAGACCGCAGGCCAGAGAGGTCACGACGCAGACTCTCAATCGCACCATCCATACGGCGCGTGAGGTCAGCCATCAGGTCTTTCAGGTCAGCAGACATTAAGCTGTTCCTTTCTGAATCAACGTAAGTTCAGGAGAATATCCTGAAAGGTTCGTTAAAAATGAGGCGATCAGCCTGCTTCGATAACCCGTGTAAAGCGACCTTCGCCACGCACAACGGCTGCAAACGCGCCAGGAGCATGCATGTTGAAGACCACGATGGGCAATTTATTTTCACGGGCAAGACTGATCGCTGCGGCATCCATGACATTCAACTGACGAGCCAGAACATCCATGTACGTCAACTGATCATAACGCACGGCATCAGGATTACGACGCGGATCATCGGAATAGATGCCATCAACCTGCGTTCCCTTGAACACGACGTCGCATTCCATTTCATTGGCACGCAGGGCGGCAGCTGTATCCGTCGTGAAGTACGGGTTGCCCGTTCCGGCAGCGAAGATAACAACGCGCCCCTTCTCCATATGACGGACTGCCCGACGACGGATATAGGGCTCGGCAATCGCGGCCATCTGAATGGCCGTCATGACGCGCGTTTCAAGCCCCTGACGTTCAAGGCCGTTCTGGAGCATCAGTGCGTTGATGACTGTTGCCAGCATACCGGCATAGTCACCCTGCGCACGATCCATGCCACGTGCCGCTGCGGACAGGCCACGGAAAATGTTGCCACCACCGACAACGAGGCAGACCTGCACACCAGACGCCACAACTGCGGCGATATCGGCGGCGACCATGTCCACCATTTCCGGGTCCACTCCACCCGAGCCCTTACCCATCAGGGCTTCACCTGACACCTTGAGCAGAACACGTTTGTAGGAGGGGCTTTTGTCTCGTTGTTCGGTCATCGTGCCCGTCTCTTGCTGGATTTGTGGTGACTTTGCGCCTGTCATACAGACGCAGAGGGCTTGGAACAAGCGATGTCAGACACGAGGCTTCTTATGAAAAGCCCCGTTGACAGCGTTTCCACCCTGTTACTCTTCGAGGCCAATCGCCCTCAGGCGTGCCTTCTCTTCATCCCAGCCTGCCCGCTCCTTGACGTTCAGGAAAAGATGGCAGGTTCGCTCAAGTAGGCCCTGAAGCTCCATTCGTGCTCGTGCACCAATGGATTTGATTTTATGGCCGCCTTCGCCAATCAGGATCGCCTTATGACCCGGGCGTGACACGTAGATTGTAACTTCCACGCGCACTGATCCATCGGGGCGTTCCTTGAAGCTCTCGGTCTCGACCGTCGCCTGATATGGAATCTCTTCATGCGTCTGCATGAAGATCTGTTCGCGCACCAGTTCAGCCGCGAGAAGACGATCCGGAAGATCCGTCAGATCATCTTCCGGATAGAGATACGGGCCTTCCGGCAGCTCACGTGCCAGATGATCCATCAGGTCATCAACACCGTCTCCGGAACGGGCGCTCAGCATGAACACATATTCAACGCTGATCAGGCTGCTGACATCCTTCGTCAGCGGCAGCAATTCTTCAGCACCAACAAGGTCCGTCTTGTTCAGAACAAGCCAGACTCTCTTGCCGCTACCCGCAAGCTTGCCAATGATCTCACGGACATCATCCCGCAAGCCGGCCTTGGCGTCGATCAGGAGAAGCGTCAGATCGGCATCCTGAGATCCCGTCCAAGCCGCGTTGACCATGGCCCTGTCAAGCCGACGGCGCGGCTTGAAAATACCGGGCAGATCCACAAGGATGATCTGCGCATTGTTGCGAACCACAATTCCCAACGTGCGAAAGCGTGTCGTCTGAGCCTTGGGGCTCACAATCGACAGTTTGGCACCGGCAATCCGGTTCAGAAGTGTTGATTTTCCAGCATTCGGGGACCCGACAAGGGCCACGAAACCGCAGCGTGTGGTCATGTACCAATCCTTTTCCACATGCGCCTCACGACGCTACGTTCTGACCAAGACGTTTCAGAAGATCTATTGCCGCCGCACTTTCGGCCACTCTCTTACTGCCTGCTTCTCCATGCCCCGTCAGGCCAAATGCCTGAACGGCCACACGAAACACGGGCGCATGAGACGGCCCCTCTGCGGCGAGGAGTTCATATTTCGGGAGCGGGAGCCCTTTGGACAGGAGATATTCCTGCAAAAGGGTCTTGGGCTCTTTGTGAGGGCGGGCATGACTGTCGATCCGCCCTTCCCACTGTTGACGGACGACACGCCGTGCAGGCTCCAGCCCGGCATCCAGATAAAGCGCACCTAACAGCGCTTCCATGGCATCGGCCCGGATGCTGGACAGGCGCCGAATACCGGCGGCCTCTTCATGCGGCGAAATCGTCAGAGCCGAAGACAAATGGATGTTATCCGCGATTTCGGCCAGAACCGGCCGGGAAACAAGATGGGCATGCCTTGGACCCAGCGCGCCTTCCTGCTCCAGCGGATAGTGCTCGAACAGCCACTCCGCCATCAGAAGGCCAAGCACCCGGTCTCCAATGAATTCCAGTCGCTCGTTCGAACCGGTTCCCTTAGGGCCCTGCGTGCGTTTGCCACGACGAGGATCACGCCCACTGACCGCTGAACGATGGGTCAGAGCTTCCACGAGCAGATCCCGGTTCGCAAAGCGATGACCGAGCGCCTGCTCCATGGCCTCCATGGCCTCTTCCTGTGAAAGTTTCATGTGACAGGATGCAGAAAACGGTTCCAGCGAATTTCGACCGGCCAGTACCAGAACTGCCATGCCGGATGCCGCAAATCCATGGAGAACAGAACCAGCGGCGCCCGCCCTACAAGGTTCTGCATCGGGACATAGCCGAGATCATCCGGACCATCGCCCTGAAAACGACTGTCAGCGCTGTCGTCCCGATCGTCCCCCATCGCAAAGAAATAACCCTGCGGCACGACATATTCTGGCGTGTCGTTGGCAAAGCCTTCGTCCGTCAGCTTGAGAATATCATGCTCAACAGGAGGGCGCCCGGCACTCCCAGGCAGCGCTTCCCGATATCGGTCACCGCTCAGCAGACGGTTATTTTCGTCGACAACCTCGTAATGCCCCAGGGACGTCCGCGGCACTTCAATTCCATTAAGGAAGAGCTTTCCGCCCGTCATCTGAATGTGGTCACCCGGCAGCCCGACAATCCGCTTGATGTAATCAACGGAGGTATTCTGGGTGAACCGGAAAACAGCCACATCGCCACGATGCGGCTCAGAGCCCATGATCCGTCCGTTAAAGAGATTAGGCGAAAACGGAAACGAAAACCGTGAATAGCCGTAGCTGGATTTCGATACCAGAACGAAATCACCGATCTGCAAGGTCGGGATCATCGAGCCTGAGGGGATATTAAACGGCTCAAACACCAGAGAACGCACGGCGACGACAGCCAGCACCATAAGGGCAAGCCAGCGCACGCTCTCTCCCAGAGATTCTTCACGGGCCGCCGGCTTTGCACCAGCCTTCTCTGAACCCTTCACGGGGCTTTTCTCCTGAGTCATGGGACGCTCTTAACGCAGCTTGCCCGCAATGGCGAGCGCTTCAAACCCTAACAGACTGAATGATGACCTGCGCCAATGCAAAGGGAGGGTCATCCGTCAGGCTCACAAGGACGTCTGCCCGACATCCTGATGGCGTCAGACGCTCCAGGGCGAGCTGAGCTCCGCCGGAAAGAACGAGCCTTGGAGCGCCCTTTTTATCGTTCAGAACCCCAATGTCCTGAAGTTGCACACCGTCAGCAACTCCCGTCCCCAAGGCTTTGACGCAGGCTTCTTTGGCCGCCCAACGCTTGGCATAACTTCCTGTTCGCGCCGGACCAGACAAACGCTCGGCGTGACTACGCTCGGCTTCCGTAAATACCCGGTCAAGAAAGCGATCTCCAAACCGGTCAATGCTGCGTTCGATGCGGGAAATCATGCACAGGTCTGTTCCCATGCCAAGAATCACGCCGTCATCCCTTCGCGCGCTCCACCTGCATCACACCCACGGCAGTCCGGAACGCGGCGATAAGTGACGAGAGATGTCTTAGATCGCGAACTTCAAGATCAACCAAAATTTCCATAAAATCGAGCTGACGGTTCACAATCTTGAGGTTGATGACGCTGCCATTATATTTAGCTGCGGTATTGGTCAGGGTCGCCAGAACTTCGGGCTCATTTGCCGCAATAACCGACAGGCGCGCCGTGTAAGGAACCGCATCCTTGCGTCTTCCGAGCGCCTCATAATCCCAGTCCACTTCAATGAAGCGCTCTGGCGTGTCTGCGAAACTCGACAGGTTCTGGCACCCACGTCGATGGATCGTCACGCCCTTACTCTGCGCTATGATGCCGACAATCGGGTCGCCCGGCAGCGGACGGCAGCATCCGGCAAAACTCGTCGCAATCCCTGTGCCGATCCCCTTGAGAATATTCGTAGACTGAACAACAGGCGACTGACGTGCCGGTCCACTTCCCGCCCCCAAAAGAAGCGACTGACCAAAGCGCGGTGACAGCCCCGGCACCATCCGAGGCGCCCGACCATTCTGCCGCAGATCCGGATATGCGGTATTGACCACATCCTTCGGACCCAACTGTCCGTTCCCGACAGCCACATAGAGATCTTCGATGGAACTCTGCCGAAGCTCCTTGAGGATTCCATCAAGAACCTTTTCGGAGCCATCCACACCTTCCTGACGGAAGGCCTTGGCAATGGCTGCACGCCCATTGTCCAGATGCACCTGACGCTGCTGTGCTGCCACAAACCGGCGCACGCGCGCACGAGCTTTACCCGTAACAACAAACCGCTCCCATGACGGCGACGGTGTACCGCCACGAGCCGTCATGATCTCGACCTGATCACCGTTCTGGAGCTCATGACGCAACGGCAGAAGCCGCCCGTTCACCTTGGCTCCGACGCAGGTATCGCCGACCTGACTATGCACGGCATAAGCAAAATCGACAGGTGTCGCGCCCCGGGGAAGCGAGATCAGCTGCCCTTTGGGCGTAAAGCAGAAAACCTGGTCCTGATAGAGTTCAAGCTTGGTATTTTCCAGGAACTCATCCGGGGCCTGGCTGTCTTCCAGAATGTCCAGAAGATCCTGCACCCAACGCAGCTTCCGGCTACCGGCGCCAAAAGCCGAAGACAGCGCTGCGGCTTCACGCTCGCTTGGCGTCGCATCTTCTTTATAGGCCCAATGCGAGGCCACGCCGTTTTCAGCGAGATCGTGCATCTCCGCCGTACGGATCTGCACTTCAATCTTCTGATTACGCGGGTGACGGAGTGTCACCCCCGTATGCAGGCTCTGGTAGCCGTTGGCCTTTGGGGTGGAAATATAATCTTTGAACCGCCCCGCAATCATCGGATAAGCGCCATGAATGGCGCCCAAAGCCATGTAACAGGCATCTCGAGTTGGAACGAGCAGACGGAACGCCATGATGTCTGAAAGCTGCTCGAACGCTACATTCCGTCGCTGCATCTTCTCCCAGATTGAAAAGGGAGATTTTTCGCGCCCGGTCACTTCGACCTTGTCGAGACCCGCTTCCGCACAGAGAGCAATCAGCTCCTTGCGAATATGTTCAATAATGTCTGCGCCCTGCCCGCGCAGGAAGTTCAGACGGGCACGAATCGTGGCGTCCGCTTCCGGCTCAAGCTGGGCGAAAGAAAGATTTTGCAGCTCCGTCTTGACCCGGTCCATACCAATGCGCTCGGCGAGCGGCGCATAGATATCCATGGTCTCACGGGCAATGCGCTGCCGCCGGTCCAAGCGCTGCACATAATGCAGCGTCCGCATGTTGTGCAGACGATCGGCGAGCTTGACGATCAGGACGCGGATATCCCGCGACATGGCCAGCACAAGCTTACGGAAATTTTCCGCCTGCTTCGTCCGGTCAGACTGCAGCTCAAGCCGCGTCAGCTTCGTCACACCATCGACGAGGGATGCAACGTCTTCGCCAAATCGGTTTTTCAGAGAGGCACAGGAAACGCCTGTATCCTCAACCGTATCATGCAGTAGCCCCACGATGATGGACGTCGTGTCCATCCTGAAACCTGCCAGAATATTGGCAACAGCAATCGGGTGAGTGATGTAAGCGTCACCGTTATCCCGTCGCTGCTCATTATGAGCATCGGCTGCCAGATCATAGGCAGCCTCGACGCGGGATAGATCAGCAGTCGGATCGTAACTCTCGATCCGACGGAGCAGCCCGCTGATGGAAGGTTTGAAGTCTCCCGTCGCGACAGCGGTGCGCTCAACAGGAGGAGATGCGTCAGGCATGAAGCATACCCCCCTCAGTCAGGATAAAGCAGAGAAAATCAGCGGCGGCCCCGGCCACCCAGCTCTGCCTCAATGGCAGCAGCTTCATCGGCAGACATGTTGTCTGCCATGTGAGCATGCTCTTCTTCAGCCGAAACATCCTGCAGACCAAAAATGTTCTGGTCCGTCGGGATGATGTCCATAACTTCTTCGTCCACAGGCTCCGGCTCGGGAGCGCGGGCGAGCGAACGGATGATGCCGTCACGCAGGCCACCAAGGTTCAGCTTGTCTTCAGCGATCTCACGAAGTGCAACGACCGGGTTCTTGTCGTTATCACGATCGAGCAGCATCTCTTCGCCACGAGAGAGTGCGCGGGCACGCTGGGCAGCCAGCAGAACCAGCTCGAAACGGTTTGGAACCTTCTCGATGCAATCTTCGACGGTTACACGCGCCATGCGACTGGCCCCCTTCGGGTAAAACTATAGAAAATGAATACAGAAGAGGCTGGCATTAGCACGCTGTTCATGCCAATGCAACGCAGCCCCGCTTTTCTGCCATAATCCTGACCAAACTTAATCGCTGGCTGAATCGTTTCATGTTCTATCGTTGGGGCCTGTCTCTGTCAGGCGAGACAACACATTTTACAACCAGGAATATCATATGATTTTGCGTCAAAACGAACGCACCGCTCTCTTCATCGATGGCGCGAGCCTTCATCACGCCGCACGTAACCTTGGATTTGAAGTAGATTTTCGTAGCCTTCGCAGTCTGTTTGAAAGCCAGAGCCAGTTCCAGCGCGCCTTCTATTACGCTGCCATGCCTGAGACGGACGACTATTCTCCACTTCGCCCCCTGACAGACTGGCTGGCCTACAACGGCTACCACCTTGTTCTGAAAAATGCTCGCGAGTTTACGGATCATTCAGGAAGACGCCGTATCAAGGGAAATATGGATGTCGAACTCACCGTAGATCTGCTTGAGCAGTCCTCCAGACTGGATCACGCCGTCATCATCAGCGGCGACTCGGATCTGCGTCGTGCTGTTGAGGCCGCGCAAAGCCGTGGCGTGCGCGTGACTGTCATTTCTTCCATGCGCTCGACCCCGCCCATGATCGGCGATGACCTGCGCAGACAGGCTGACCGCTTCGTGGAGTTGGCTGACATTGCTCCGTCCTTCACACGGCGCCAGTCAGAAACGAGGCCGCGTCAGGCTCCGCCAGTTCGTCATCCAGCAGACATCAACAGTGACGAGAGCAGCGATACATGACGCCCGAGGCTTCTTCCGGTTCAACACCACCAGACGGTCACCCACCAGTTCGTTCAGACGTCCAGCCATCCTTGTCGTTAAAGGACGGCCTTGGGCCCCTGTCCGCTGAGTTGCTGGTTGTCTGCCTTGATCCGGAAAAAGCCACCAAGACCCTTGTACCATTTCTTGAAGCACAGGGAATTTGTTTTGCTGAAGACAGACGTGATCCGCTTCTCATTCAGGCGCGTATCACGTCTGTCACCCGACACCTGCCTCCGGAGCAGGCATCTCTTCCAACCGATATGGAATCCTGTAGTGCTGCGCTCTGCGACGAATTACAGGACATGGGGCGACTGCGCCTCGTCTTGGTTCTGGGCATAAGCGCTCACATCGCTGTCCTTGGAGCCTGCGGTATTCCCCTGACACGGCTCGATTTTCGGCCCGCCGAAATTACACGTTTGCCAGACGGGCTCCTGCTTGCCGATGCATGTCACCCCCTCTCTGAAGAGGCCGACCCCGATCTTCTAACTCAGCGTAAAAATGCTTTGATAAAGCTTATTCCGCAGATCAGGAGCGCCTTGCGCCCGAGTGCGTGAACACGCGCCTGCCAGCGCTCACAAGCGCTGGCACTCTTGTCAGCAGCACTAGCCCCATTACCGTCAGATAAAAGGCAGTCGTGCTGTTCAGCGTTTTGAACGAGAGAAAGAAATGTATGCCTGCCAGAACGGCAGCGACATAGACCAGTTGATGCAACCGCTTCCAGTTTCGCTTGAGCCCTCGCATTGAGATGCGGTTTGATGTCACGGCGAGCGGCAAAAGCAACACCAGCGCCACCATTCCCAAAATGATAAATGGGCGCCGCGTTACATCTCGCCAGAAAATCGAGATATCAAACTGAAGATCCAGCGCGAGATAAGAGGCCAGATGCATTACAGCGTAGAAAAACGCTAGCAATCCGGTCAACCGCCTGAACCTTAGCAGATTGATGCCGATAATTTTTTGCATCGGAGCGAGCGCAAGGCAGATCAGCAGGAACCGGAAAGCCCAAAGACCTAAGCTGCGCTCAAAGACATTGACTGGATCAGCACCAAGCTCTCCGTTTTGTCCCTGCCAGACCAGCCAGGCAGCCGGAATGAGACCAAAGGGGTAAAGCACGACGTGCCAGTATCTCCGTAAAAAAGCAGTGCTTTTCCCCGATACTCTAGAAGCTTTCATGCAGGTTCATGCCTTTATAGAGACTGGCGACCTGCTCGGCATAGCCGTTGAACATCAGTGTTGGCTGACGTTTCGTGCCAAAGAGAGTCTTGGAGCCAATGACACGTTCACTCGCCTGGCTCCATCGCGGATGGTCAACCTGCGGATTGACGTTGGCGTAAAAGCCATACTCGTTTGGCGCCAATCGGTTCCATGTCGTCGGAGGCTGCCGGTCCAGCAGACGGATACGCTGGATGGATTTAATTCCCTTGAAACCATATTTCCACGGCACAACAAGCCGGATGGGAGCACCGTTCTGGTTGGGCAGGCTTTCGCCATAAATACCGACGGCCAGTAATGTGAGTGGGTTCATGGCTTCATCCAGCGTCAAACCCTCAACATAGGGCCACGAAATTCCTGAAAATGCACTGCTCTGCCCCGGCATTTCAGAGGGCCTGACAACACTTTCAAAAGCAACATAGCGAGCATTGCTATCCGGCTCAGCCAATGCCAGAAGCTTCGCCAGCGGAATGCCATCCCACGGGATAACCATGGACCACGCTTCGACACAGCGCATGCGGTAAATACGCTCTTCAATATCGGAGGATTTCAACAGTGCTCCAACATCAATGTGCTGAGGCTTTTTCACCATCCCTGAGATTTCGAGTGTCCACGGCAGTGGGTGGAAATCACCTGCATGAGAAACAGGATCATCCTTCTCCATCCCGAATTCATAAAAATTATTGTACCCGGTTACGAATTCTTCCGGCGTCGGCGTGAGGCCGCCCGAATAAGGGCCGGGATGTGCTTTTAGAGCGTCCGCTTCAGCCGTCCCGGCAAGAGCAGCCATGAGACTCATGGCACTCCCTCCCAGCATTCCCCGGCGAGAAAGATAAACCTCTTTTGGGGTGATCTCCGATGGTGCAGGACGTGGATAGCGAAAAATCGCCATGATCAATTTCCGATCTGAATGAAACTCTGGCAGCCATAGTGCGTGAACTGAAGCAACGCATCGTAAGGAGCCTGTTTGCATGCCCGATATGAAAATCGGTTTTATCGGCTACGGCGCCATGGCCCAGCGGATGGGCGCCAATCTCCGCCGTGCCGGATATTCCGTCGTGGCCTTTGCGCCCTCCGGCGGCAAAGACGAGACGGAGATGCTTCCCTCCCCCCGCGCCATTGCAGAGGCTGCTGACGTCATCATCCTTTGCGTTCCCAACGATGCGGCTGAAAATCAGTCCCTTCAGGGGGAAAATGGAATGCTTGCGGGCATTTCAGCAGGGAAACTGGTGCTCGACACGTCAACAGTGTCTCCGGAGCAAGCACTGGCTCTTGCCAAGATCGCCGCGGAAAACGGATTTGTCGTTCTGGACGCCCCGATGTCCGGCAGTACACCCGAAGCCGAAACCGGCGACCTGGTCATGCTGGTTGGTGGAGATGCCGAGACTGTCGAACGCGCCAAGCCGATTCTGGATGTCGTTGGCAAGCTGACAATCCACGCCGGGCCTGCTGGCTCTGCCGCTCGGCTTAAACTCGTCGTGAATGGCGTCATGGGTGCCACGCTCAATGTCATTGCCGAAGGTGTGAGCTACGGCCTGAAAGCGGGTATCGACCGCGATGTCCTGTTTGATACACTCCAGCAGGTCGCCGTTGTCAGCCCCCATCACAAGCGCAAACTGAAAATGGGCCAGGACAAGTCCTTCCCATCCCAGTTCCCGACGCGTCTGATGTCCAAGGACATGGGCCTTCTGATTGATGCGGGACGTAAAGTGGGTGCCTTCATGCCTGCCATGGCCATAGCCGATCAGGCTCTGGGCCTTTCCAACCGCCAGCACGCTGACGAGGACTACTCAGCTCTCATCGGCGCGATGGAACACAGCGTTGCCAACACGCCTCATAAATGAGATCGATTATGACAGTGGTCACCCCTCATCCCTGAGGGAGTGACTTCTTCATTTTGCCAAGGAGTAACATCATGGCCTTCGAACTGCCCTCACTGCCCTACGCCGCCAACGCGCTCGCAGGCGCTGGCATGTGCCAGGAGACCCTGGAACTTCACCACGGCAAGCATCATCAGGCCTATGTCACGGCGCTAAACGGCTTCGTCGAAAGCAAGCCGGAACTGGCTGGCAAGTCCCTTGAAGAGATCATCGCATTCTCTCATGGCAAGTCTGACATTGCCCCGGTTTTCAACAATGCCGGCCAGCACTGGAACCATATCCTGTTCTGGAAGAACCTGTCCCCGACGGGTGGCAAGCTGCCGACATCGCTTGAAAAGAAGATCACGGAAGACTTCGGCTCCGTGGATGTTTTCAAGACCGCATTCAAGCAGGCTGCCACGACGCAGTTCGGTTCCGGTTGGGCCTGGCTTGTTCTCGACAAGTCCGGCAAGCTTGCCGTGACGAAGACGGCCAACGGCTCCAACCCGCTCGCCGAAGGTCAGGGCAAGGCTCTTCTCGGCCTCGACGTCTGGGAGCACGCCTACTACCTCGACTTCCGCAACCGCCGTCCGGATTACATCACGAACTATCTGGACAAGCTGGCGAACTATGAGTTCGCAGAAGCCGAACTGAAGTCTGCCTGAGTTTTTCAGCAGCCTGAAAACGGAAAACGCCCCGACCAGTCTCCCGGCGGGGCGTTTTTCTTGGCGCGCTACGACCCGATCAGGAGTCGTTTGCAGCCTTGTCGCGAGACACGATGTTCGTAATCGTGGTGCGAACGATCTTCACACGGACGCCCTGAGCGATTTCGACATCAACTTCGTCGCTACCGTCACGGGTTGCCTGCACGATGCCAACGATACCGCCGGCCGTCACAACCTTGTCACCACGGCGCAGACCACCCTGCTCTTCACGGAGCTTGCGCTGACGCTGCTGCTGCGGACGGATCAGCAGGAAGTAGAAAACCACGAAGATGAAAATCATCGGGGCGAACTGAAGCACCGTCGGGTTCGCGAGGAGCCCGCCGCCATCGGCGGCCTGTGCGGAAGAAATGAACAGACTGCTCATGGAATATTGGTCCAGTCTTGAGTGAAACGTGCGGGGACCATATCGTCCGGAGTTTCCCCGTCAAGGACGGGCGCTTCCTTCATCACTGGCACAAAGCGAATTCCATGACCGATCACGCCCTGCTCAACGTCCTTGAACGTATTGCAGACAGCCTCGAACGCATGAGCCCCAAACCGCCAAGTGCTGATATTTTGAAGCACCATGATGCCTTTATCTGGCAGGCCGCGATGGGAACGCTTGCTCCGGTTGAGAAGGTTTCCGGCGTTACCCTTTCACTGCTTCGGGGGATTGAGCGGCAGATTTCACAGGTCATGACGAACACCCGACACTTCGCGGAAGGTTTCACGGCCAACAACGTGATGCTCTGGGGCGCTCGCGGCATGGGCAAATCCTCACTGGTGAAGGCTTCGATTGCCACGGTGAACGATGAGCAGCGCGCCAAGGGACAGCCGACGCTCGCGCTCATCGAAATCCAGCGTGACGAGCTTTCCACCTTGCCGAAACTTCTGGCCGTTCTGCGCACAACCGATCGCCGATGCATCCTGTTCTGCGATGATCTGTCGTTCGAAAGCCAGGATGCTGATTACAAATCTCTAAAATCTGTTCTGGATGGTGGTATCGGCGGACGTCCGGATAACGTTCTGGTCTATGCAACCTCGAACCGCCGCCATCTCATGCCGCGTGACATGATCGAGAACGAAACCGGGAGTGCCATTAATCCGTCTGAAGCCATTGAGGAGAAGGTCTCCCTGTCAGACCGTTTTGGCCTCTGGATTGGCCTCTATGGCGCCAGCCAGGACGAATATCTGGATATCGTCCAGACTTATGCTGCAGCCCGCAAGCTTCCTGTTTCGCCAGAAGACCTTCGCCGCAAAGCGCTTCAATGGGCTCTCACGCGTGGCAGTCGTTCTGGACGTGTCGCGGCGCAGTTCATTGATGACCTGAGCGCAGACCTCGGTATTCCAAACTCATGAAACGCCGTTCTTTTCTCGCAGGGGCCACCTGCGCCTTCACTACGCTCCCACACATTGCGTCAGCAGCACCCCGCGAGCAGGAGCAATCCGGATGGTGGGCACTGGATCTGGAAACAAACCGAACACTCGGTGAAAACCCGGACATGCACCTGCCCATGTGCTCGACATTCAAATGGCTGCTGGCTGCTGCCACCTTGTCACGAACGGACTACGGCCGTGAACACCTGGGTCGAGAGATCGCCTTCAGCCGCAAGGATCTTATTGCCGCGTCCCCGGCTGTCAAAGACGCTCTCGCGGCTTCAAAAACAGCGCACGCCAGTCTGTCCGTTGGAGAGCTTTGCGCTGCAACAGTTTCACTAAGCGACAGCACCGCCGCAAACCTCCTTCTGAAGAGGCTTGGCGGCCCGGCGGCCCTCACACACTGGCTGCGCGATCATCATGACCCAGTGACAAGGGTAGATCGTTACGAAACGGCGCTGAACCGTGTTCCAATGGGGGATCTGCGAGATACCACCACACCACGCGCCATGGTCTCAAACCTTCAGAACACGCTCTATGGCAACAATCTGAGTTCGGCCTCTCAGGCTCAGCTTCTCAAATGGCTTCTGGCCACCACAACCGGTCCAAAACGTATGCCGGCCGGATTGAGAGAAGGATGGCGCATCGGTCACAAGACCGGAACATGGACTGTTAAACCCGGCTACAATCCAGCTGTGGAACGGGCAGCGTCCGGAGATGTGGCGATCCTGCTTCCCCCTACAGGCAAGCCCGTTCTCGTAGCCGCCTATGCAGCAGGATATTCCATTCCTCAATCAGAGAAAGAGAGCTGGTTTGCCGATATCGCTCATCGTGCAACAGACCCCGACTGGCTACAGCGGCATTAAAAAAAGCTGGGAGATCTGTGTCTCCCAGCCTCTGAACATACTTAGAACGATGCGCTGACCGTTCCAAAGAACTCACGAACGGCTCCGCGTTCCATGGACTGATAATCACCTGTCGCAGGATTGTCGTTCTGGCCCATCATGGCGATGTATTTCGTGTTGAACAGATTATAGACGTTGAAGCTCGCCGTGACGTCTTTCAGCACACTCAGCTTGCCAAAACGGTACTGCATCCCGGCATTTGCCAGCCAGTAGCCCCCCACAGACGTATCATTCATGAAGCTGTAGTAGCGACGGCTGTAGTAGTTGGCATCGAAGTGCGCCGTCGCCCCCTTCCAAGTGTAAGACACGGACGTTTTGTACATCCAGGCCGGATAATTGACGATGTTCTTGCCCGCCAGCGCGTAGAAACCACCCGCCGTATCGACGTCCCGGTCGTAGGTACCCTTGTTGTAGCTCAGGTTATTGCTGATGCTCAGACCTTCGATCGGCGTCAGCGTGATATCACCATTGGCACCCGTCATGGAGATATGACCGAAGTCGATCACCTGAGACACCGGATTGGTCAGAGAGCCAACAGCCGCCGCCAGGATCGGATGGATCAGACTGGCATGGTAAACAGTCGCATTCGCCTGAAGATACTTGGACGTATAGCGGTATCCACCCAGATAGACCCAGGCTTTGGACGGCTCGAGAGACTTCTTCTGCGCCTGAAAGGTCGCCTGATCTTCAACCGAATAAACCGAGTTCGCCACGCCATAGGCCGAGACTTCGTAGGCGCGCATATTCTCGGCCACATCCACATACAGCTCATGGTGGTTGTTGATGTGCCAGTCCAGATTAAGATGCGGCAGGAAGGCCTGAGACGCCGTTAGCGAACCATTCGGCAGTTCATCCGAGCCGGTCCAGTCTGCGTTGTTATAGTTCGCACCGCCTGAGGTCGTCGCAACCATGGACTTGAACCCGGCATGCAGCGTCAGACCTTCGGTCAGGCGGATGCTATCCTGAAGGTGAAACTGCATGACGTTGGTCGTCCACTGGAAGTTGTATCCTTCCAGAAAAGCCTTTCCATAAACGTCATAAGGCCCGACAGCCTTGAGCGGAGCGCCCTCACCCAGCAATGGCTGCTGGTAATTGAACAAGCCAGCCTGCTGGTTGTTGTTTTCGTACCAAACACCGCCTTCGATCGTGTGGCGTCCCCACTTGTAGCGAAGGCTGGTATCAAGACCGTAGCGCTCCTGACGGTTCTGCCAGACTTCTTCTGAGAATGGCGCACCGTTCGGGGATGGGTCTTCGGAGTCCGTGTAGCTGTAATAGCCGGTCTGGCTGTGACCGTAGACCGTTGTGTTCCAGGTCAGGTTATCCGTGAGAGCCAGATCGAAGTGCAGGCCACCCATGTAGTTGGTTTCAGCCTGACCGCCATCGTACATCGCGATTTCGGAGCCATCGATACCCGGCACGCCACCATACCCAGCCGGAAGCGCTGCCGTGCCTTTTGCGATGCCGTAGGCCAGACCATAATTCGGATAGAGATGCGGCGTCCGCCATCCAAGATTCTTCAAAATCCCGACGGACGTATCCGGGTAGTTCCACTGAGCAAGGCTGGACCAGTTAAAGAACGCAGACATGCGGCTGCGCTGCCCGATGGGCTGCACAAGCTTGGCATCAACCTGCTGCATGAACTGGTCACCACTCCCCATCCACATGCCCTCGTCGGTACGGGCATAGGACGTGTAGAACTTCGTGCCTGAGCTGTTCAGCTTACCGGAATCCAGCCGAACATAGGTGCGATAAGAATTATAGCTGCCGAAAGACTGGCTGATCTTGCCGCCACGCTTGTCGTTCGGGTCAGACGACCCGATCTGGATTGTTCCGCCCAGCGTGTTTGTGGATGGTAGTTCGACGGACCCCGCGCCCTGAGACATCCGCATGGACTGGATATCGTCTGGAATGATCGCCGAGGCGAGGCTCATGCCACTGACGGACTGGTAAGTCTGATCATTCAGGGGCACGCCATCAACCGTCACCCCCATCTGATTCATGAAGAACCCACGGACGTAAAGATTCGCGCCGAAGCTGTCGATTCCGAATGGATCCGTGGACGTGAAGCTGACACCCGGCATCCGGTCCAGCATACGGTAAGGGCTGGTTCCCGGCACAAACTGGCGCATGACGGCTTTCGAAACAGCCTGCTCCGCATCGCGTCCCGTCAACTGGCGAGCCGTGACCGAAACGCTTTCTGTTGAACGGGATTCCAGATTCGCCCGCTGTGGGCGCTTCGCAGGAACAGCTGTTTTCTGAGCAGGCGCGGTCGAAGTTGCTGTCGATGGTGTCACGCCATGCCGCGATGGCGCATGCCGATGCCCTGGAGCGACCTGTCTTGTCGTCTCAGCAGCGTATGCCTGCGATTGAATAGCCAACAGTGCAATGGAAGACAGAAGCAGGGGTTTCGTGCGCACTGAGGCCAATACTCCGGGAACATAAGGGCAAGAAGAAAGGAAGCGGTGTCCTAGCCAAGCAATACTCATAGGCAAAGCCTCTGAGGCTCAGGATGATGTTTCCATGACATCTAGCCTGTGCTTTTCCTGCCTCATGTTGCGCAAATGACGCGACTTGCCTTGATACATCCTGCCCTCTTCCTGCGAGAACCCTTTGCCTGTTAGGCTCGTTTAGAAAACATGCCTTTTGAAGGCCCGCCTTTACTCAGGATCGGGATATCCATGTCGCAGAGTACCTTAGAAGAAGCTGATATTGTCAGCAGCGTCTCTCCAGAGCCCCAAGGACACAATGCGGACCTACGGCGTATCCGTTCCAACCCAGACTACTGGTACCCTGTCGCGTGGTCTCACGAGCTCAAAAGCGGAAAAACCATAGGCACACGCTACGCCGGGCAGCCCATTGCGCTTGTTCGCCCTCTGGATGGCAGTGTATTCGCTCTGGAAGATCGCTGTGCCCACCGGCAGGTCCCGCTCAGCCTCGGCCGGGTCAGTGGTGAAGCGGTACAGTGCTGCTATCATGGCTGGGCCTACGGGCGCTCAGGTCGGTGCATTGATGTCCCGTATCTGGGCAAGAACAAGCTTCCGAACGGTGTGCGAACCTATCCCTGTCGGGAAGAAGGCGGCCTGATCTTCATTTTCCCGGGTGATCCGGCAAAAGCAGAAACCACGCCCTTCCCCGCGCTCGGCTCAGTTCGTGATCCCGCGTACAAGACGCGCCGTTTCGGCAAAAAAGTCGCCTGCCATTACAGTTTCATGCATGAAAACCTGATGGATATGAACCATCAGTTCATGCACATGAAGCAGATGGGCCAGATGAAGCCCCGCTTCCTTGGTGGTAAGGATGAGCCCACCCTCGTAGAGGCCCGTTACAGCTTCGCACGGACAAGCGGCAAGCAACCCTGGGGCGAAGCGCTGATCTTCGGTGAACGTCGGGACGCCAGCGAGCGCTACGCTCACCGCGACGTCATGACGATCCGAACAGAGTATCCTTATCAAACCCTGAGGATCGCTACGGGTGACGAGCCGCCCGTCATGGATCTGTGGATCGTCTACGTGCCGCAGGATGCAGAAGAGAAAACCTGTCGCGTTTTCGGCCTCCTCTCGGTGCGCAAGCCGAAAGTCGGTGTTGTGCTCGATATGGCATGGCCTTTCCTTGTCGCCTTTACGGAACGGATCTTTAAGGAAGACCGTGATATCGTGGAACTTGAGCAAGCTGCCTGGAACGAACTGGGCGGAGACCACAATCAGGAAGTTTTCCCTGTCATCAATACGCTGCGCCGACTGTTGGCACGTTGCGGTGTTCCTGAGGAGCAGGATACAACAAAGCCGACATGACACCTGAACTGAAAGCGGGGGATTTTCTTTTACGTCCCCTTCGCCCGGAAGACGCGCCAGCCGTCCATCGCCTCGTGAACGACTGGAGCGTGGTCCGCATGCTCAGTCGTCTTCCCTTCCCTTACCCGCGTGACCTTGCTGAGAAATGGATTGCCTCCACGCTGGAGGACAGTGCCAAAGGAAGCGCTCATCACTTTGCCATCACGCGCGACGGCATCCTTCTGGGAGCTGTCGGGCTGGTGCTGTCGGACGACAAGCGTTCTGCTTCTCTGGGTTACTGGGCCTCCCCCGCCACATGGGGACAGGGCATGACAACATCTGCGGCCCGACGCGTCACGGAATGGGCTATTCAGGTGCTCAAGCTTGAGAAGCTCACGGCAGACGTCGCGGTTGATAACCCCGCGTCTGCCGCCGTCCTCCGCAAACTTGGCTTTCGGGAAACTGGCCGCTCAAGCCGTCGCTTTGTGTCACGTGGGACCGAATGTCCCATCATTGTGCACGAATTGACGCGGTCGACCTTCCTTCAACTCGACATACCGGCCCCCGTTGAAACGGCTTCTCCGGCTGCACTGGAAGATCAACCGTCCGCTCCCGCACCGATACGCAAACCACGGACTCTTCTGGTCGTCGCAGCAGCTCTGCTGGATGCGCAGGGACGTATTCTTCTCGCACGCCGCCCTGAAGGAAAACGTCTGGCTGGGCTTTGGGAGTTTCCAGGCGGAAAGGTCGAACGGGACGAAACACCGGAACAGGCCCTCATCCGGGAAATGAAAGAGGAGTTGGATGTCGATCTGACAGGAGCCTGCCTCGCCCCTTTCACCTTCGTCAGTGAAAATGCAGGCCCGTTTCATCTTCTGATGCCACTGTATGTTGTGCGGCGGTGGCGCGGCGTTCCTGTCCCACGGGAAGGGCAGGCGCTGGCGTGGGTGGAGGCAGCCGATCTGGCAAAATATCCAATGCCAGATCCGGATCTACCACTTATCCCACTCCTTCAGGAACTTCTGGGATAAACAGCCGGAACCGCTTTAATCATTCCGGCTATCCGTTGGTGATCAATCGTTCAGCTGGAACTGATTCTGCGGCACACCGGCAATATCGGTACGAAACGCAAACAGCGATCCGGCCTGCGGCTCCTTGGCAAGAACATCGTCATCCAGACCTTTGCGCGCCGTTGTCACAAAGACCGTCTTGAGATCATCCCCACCAAACGCAACCTTCGTCACGTTCGTCACGGGCATATCAATGGATGGCAATTCCGTGCCATCGGGACGGAAGCGCGCGACGCGGCCACCTCCCCAGGTCCCACACCACAGATTGCCTTCGCTATCCGTGACAATTCCATCCGGATAGCCCTTCGTCAGCGTGGCAAAAACGCGCTCGTTCGAGAGATCTCCGTTCTCATCAACATCGAAGGCATAGATCGTCTGTTTCGGGCTATGGCAAACATACAGGACACGCCCGCATGGCGAGACAGCCGGACCATTCGAGACAATATACCCCTCGTTATGGTGCGTGATTTCAAGACCGTCTTCCGTATGAACCACACGATAGATGGAGCCAGTCGGTTCCTCTTCCCCATCATCCATCGTGCCAAACCACACACGGCCCAGCGGATCTACACAACCGTCATTCAGACGATTGTCCGGCCGCTCGGGCTCAATTTCCGGACCTGCTTCGAAGTCACCGCTTTCTGGATCAAAACCATGCAGGCCATCGCGAAGGCCTGCAAGAAAAGTGCCGTTGGCAACAGGAAGCAGGAAACCCAGACGGTCCGGAGCATCCCATGTCTTGTGATCGCCTGTTTCCGGCGTAAAGCGATGAACTTTGGCGGCAATGATATCGACGAAATAAAGCGACTTTTCAGCCTCACTCCAGACGGGTCCCTCACCCAGCGTTGCACGCAGATCGAGAATACATTCAGGGAGATGGTGCTTCAGAGTGCTCATGAGTGTCCTGTTTGAAATGGGCATGGCCAGACGTCCGACCCTGCTCGACAACGCGGCACAACGCGCTACGTTTGGTCCACAGACTATCAGGACGAGACTCATGCTTCAAAAAAACGCCTGCCTGCTCGTCATAGGCAACGAAATTCTTTCCGGTCGCACTCAGGACGCCAACACACAGGTTCTGGCGCGTGCGCTGAATGCCCAGGGTATCCGGCTTCTCGAAGTCCGTGTCATTCCGGACATCGAAGACCACATCATCCGAACCGTTACGGAATGTCGGGAGCGATTCGATGTAATTTTCACATGTGGCGGCATCGGTCCTACCCATGACGACATCACGGCTGAATGTATCGCCAAAGCCATGGGCGTTCCGCTACTGCGTCACGAGCCGACGTTCCAGAAGCTTGAAGCCATCATGGGGAAAGAAAAGTTCAACGCTGCCCGCCAGCGCATGGCCATGCTCCCGGAAGGCGCAACACCCATCGAAAACGCTATTTCGGCGGCTCCCGGCTTCAGCATCGGGAATGTGCATGTCATGGCGGGTGTCCCCTCTATTTTCGCAGCCATGGTGGACTCGCTGGTGCCCCAGATGGAGAAAGGACCGCCCCTGACGTCCGTCAGCTGGCATGCCGCGGGGCTGAAAGAAGGTGACTTCGCGGATGATCTGCGCCGTTTGCAGGAGCAGTTCCCGGAAATTGATCTCGGATCCTATCCATACGGCCTGACGAACGGCACGACGGGAACAGCTCTGGTCGCCAAAGGATACGATGCGTCAGCAGTTAAGAGTGCGGGCTCTCTTCTGCATGATCTGATCATGGCACATGGACGCGAGCCAATCAGCGGTGACCCGCCACACAAAGCGTAAAAGCAAAAAAAACCGCTGCTCAGGAGGGCAGCGGTTTTTTTTCAGACTAGTTCAGAGGACCACGGGTCATGGCCAGGAACTTTTCTCTGCGTTTCTGAACAAGAGCCGGGCCTGTCAGCTTCTGGAGTTCCAGAAGTTCTTCAGCAATAACATTGCCTACCGCGTGCACGGCATCGTCCGGAAGACGCTGCGCCCCACCGACGGGCTCAGGAATGATACGGTCGATCAGACCAAGCCCCAGAAGATCCTGAGCTGTCAGCTTCAGAGCTTCAGCAGCGGCCGGAGCCAGCTTAGGATCACGCCAGAGAATGGATGCTGCGGCCTCAGGCGAAATAACGGAATAGATCGAGTTCTCAAGCATCAGAACACGATCGCCCGCGCCGATAGCTATCGCACCACCGGAACCACCCTCACCAATCACGGTTGCGATCAGGGGGACAGGAGCCTTGAGGCAGATATCGATTGAGCGCGCGATGGCCTCGGCCTGGCCGCGTGCTTCGGCATCGATACCCGGCCATGCTCCAGCCGTATCGATGAAGCTCAGAATCGGCAGCCCGAAACGGCCGGCCATTTCCACAAGGCGCTGTGCCTTCCGGTAACCTTCCGGGCGGGCCATGCCAAAATTATGAAGCAGACGCGTTTCCGTGTCGTGACCACGCTCCGTCCCAACCACGACAACCGGCTCACCACGGAATCGGGCAAGACCACCAATCATGGCCTTGTCGTCTCCGAAAGCACGATCTCCGGCCAGCGGCGTAAAGTCTGTTGTCAGAAGACGAACATAGTCCAGAGCCTTGGGGCGCTGGGCGTGACGGGCAACCTGCACCTTCTGCAGCGGCGTAAGCTTTGCATAGGTTGCACGAAGCTGTTTGTCCGCCTTGTCAGAAAGACGGGCAACCTCGTCATCGATGTTGATGCCGCTGGTGCCGGAGTCCTTCTCCTGGCTGCCCATCTGGCGGAGTTCGTCGATTTTGGTCTCGAGTTCGGCGACCGACTTCTCGAAATCTAGGAATTGGCGCATGGCTGCCGGATAGCACGGCAACGCATCCGGAAACAGCCCCCCGGTTTTTTACGGGGCAGATCAGTCCCCAGACTGGATTTTCGCCAGCGGGTGATGCGCCGTCACGAGTTGCCTCAGACGTTCCGCCATGACCTGTGTGTAAATCTGGGTCGTCGCGATATCCGCATGCCCCAGCAGCATCTGAAGCGCCCTCAGATCCGCGCCATGGGCCAGAAGGTGGCTGGCAAAAGAATGTCTGAGCACATGAGGGCTCACACGTTCAGGGTCAATTCCCGCCTTTAGTGCGCAGGCCAGCAGAATTTTGTCGAACCCCTGCCGAGTCAATGGCTTGTCAGGATTTCTGCCTGGGAAAAGATACGGACTTCCCAAATCCCGGTCATAGTGAACCAGAGCTTCAGCAGCCTCCCGCGCACTTCGAGACAGAGGAACCAACCGCTCACGGCCGCCTTTGCCTCTCACGAGAAGCATCGCCCCCTTCGCCTTCACACATGTCGCGGGCAAAGACAGGAGTTCTGAAATTCTGAGACCTGTTGTGTAAAGAAGTTCCAGAGCTGCACGGGACAGCAGATCACGCCGTTCACTGTCGTGCCCTCTGGTGCCTTCTTCCAGAAGCAGTCGAATTTCTTTCTCATCCAGAGGACGAGGAAGCGAGGAACTGACTTTCGGAGACTGCTGGCGATCCGTTGGATCATCGCTCCGAATCGATTCCAACATCAGGAAGCGATAAAATTGCTTGAGACAGGACAGTCTACGCGCTGCCGTACGGGCAGCCATCCCAGCCTGTGACAGTGATGTCAGATAACTCCTGACCTGCTCTCCCGTCGCCTGCGCCAAAGACGCTGGAGCACAATGACGGGAAAAATCCGCAAGGTCAGAGGCATAGGCCTGACGCGTTTTCAGAGCTGCGCCCCGCTCTGCCGCAAGCATTTCAAGAAATGCCTCGACATGCCGATCAACCACCTCTGACATGCGTCAGGCCTGCCTGATCAGTGCGCGGGACCGCCAGCAGGCGCCGGAACAGCAGCTCCCTGCAGAGGAGCAGGCTTGGGTGCAGGCATTGTGGGCAGCGGCGTGGATGGCGTCAGAGCGGGAGCGGCTGGAGCCACGGGTGCCGCGGCAACCGGAGCCGGAACAGGCGCAGGCTGAGCAGTTCCTGCGGCCGGAGCTGTCGGAACCGGCGGCATCGCCGGAAGAGCCGCAGCAGCAGAACCGGACGTAGCGAACATCGCCGCTGGCAGCTCTTTGTGAACCTGTGTCTGCTCAGGCGGGACAACCCCCATCCCCAGACGCAGGAAAAGTCCTCCCAGCACCACCACCAGAACCAGAGCACCAGCTCCAGCAATCATGGGCAGACGGGAAGATGAACGATCAGATTGTGCCATTATGTTCAGGTCTCAAAGTGCGGGCAGGACGTGATGCCCTCTCCTATGATAGGTAGCAGAGCATGTCACCTCTGCCACCCTCACTTTCCGCCGATCCGGCGGTATCTCTTCCCGTCCCGACCTGCACTGTTGTTCTGGTTGGCATGATGGGAGCTGGAAAAACCACCGTAGGCCGCCGCCTGGCGCAGGTCTGCCGCCTGCCCTTCGTTGATGCGGATGCAGAAATCGAACGCGCCGCAGGCTGCACGATTCCGGAAATCTTTTCCCGTCACGGAGAAGCCTATTTCCGTGCTGGCGAACGCCGGGTCATCGAGCGCCTGATCAAAGGCCCTCCCTGCATTCTCGCCACGGGTGGCGGAGCATGGATGGACGCCCAGACACGCCGCCTTGTTCGCAAACATGCCGTCTCGATCTGGCTTCGCGCGCCTGTGCACGTTCTGCTCAGACGCGTTCAGGGCCGCGGCGGCAGGCCTCTGCTTGCTCAAGGTAGCCCGGAAGAAGTCATGACCCGGCTGGTGGGCGTTCGTTACCCTGTCTATGCGGAAGCAGACATCATTATTGATTGCGGAGACGAAACCGTGGAGCAAGGCGTGCAGCGCGTCCGTGAAACCCTCGCAGAATATCAACATCCACAGAAAGTTCCTGTCGCTCTGACACAGCACAGCTACGATGTTCTGGTCGGGCCGGATCTGATCTCGCGTGCGGGGGCGTGGGTTGCTCCATATCTGCGCCAGAAGAGAGTCGTGGTGATCACGGATGACACCGTGGCAGCCCTCCACCTGCCCCGTCTGCTTCTTTCCTTCCAGGAAACAGGCATTCAGGCAGACGTCATCTCCGTGGCTGGAGGCGAAGAGAGCAAGTCCCTTCATTGCTATGGCGACGTAATGACGCGTCTCCTGTCACTGGGAATCGAGCGTGGCACAACAATTGTCGCCCTGGGTGGTGGTGTTGTTGGCGATCTGGCCGGTTTTGTAGCCGCAACAGCCTTGCGCGGAATCCCGTTCATCCAGATTCCCACGACACTGCTCGCACAGGTGGATAGTTCCGTCGGTGGAAAAACCGGCATCAATTCCCCGTCCGGCAAGAATCTGATCGGCGCATTCCATCAGCCCATCATCGTTCTCGCAGACAACTCCGCACTCGCGACTCTACCGCGCAGGCAGCGGATTGCGGGTTATGCCGAAATTGTGAAGTCAGGCCTGATCGCAGATCCTGACCTGTTTGCATGGTGCGAAACCAACGGGCGATACGTTCTTGATGGGGATCCGGCGGCTCTCGCAGAAGCCGTTCGACGTGCCTGTACTTTCAAGGCTGTAGTCGTCGCAGCAGATGAGCGCGAACAGGCAAAGCTGAACGGTCGCGCCTTGCTAAACCTTGGTCATACCTTTGGTCACGCCCTTGAGGCGGAGCTTGGTTATGATGGACGTCTCCTGCATGGCGAAGGCGTTTCCATAGGGTTGCATCTCGCGATGGCACTATCTGTTCAGCTCGGATATGCGCCCGTTGAAGACCTTTCCCGTCTGGACGCCCATCTGCGCAGCCTCAGAATGCCGGTCAGCTTTGACTGGTTCGATATTCCCTTCTCAGCACAGATACTTCTCGATCACATGACTCGGGACAAGAAAATGCAAGACGGGAAAATTTCCTTTGTCCTCCTGCACGGTATTGGCAAAGCATTCACAAGTCGTGACGTTCCCATGGATACGGTCCGTAACTTGCTGATAAATGAAGGCTGCAAACCATAAGGACCGTTACAGTCCTTTATGGTTCAGCCTAACTTTTTGTTTTTTAACTGCATTTGAGCAGCAGAAATTCCCGGAAGAGTCTGGCGTCCCCGCAAGTGTTCAGCTATGGCAGCAGGGACGCGAGGCGTAGATCGTGAAGCGGGCGGAATGAAATGTGACTTTTTTGTCACTCCTTCCACCCGAGTAGGTCTGGAAGGCTCTGTCTGGCTTTGTCCGAGGGAACTCCCCGATCTATATGCGCTTATGCATCGCGCTGGGTCCGTTGGTTGAAGCAGTTTTTCCAACGGCTCGAAACGTTAGTCACTAAGAGGACGAAAACATGCGTCTCCGCACGGCACTCCTTGCCATGACGTCGATGGTCGCCGCACCGTCGCTCGCCATGGCCAGCACGATCACCGGCCCGTACGTCAACATCGGCGGTGGTTACAACCTGGTTCAGCAGCAGCACGGCCGCTTCTCACCAACCACACAGGCTGACGGCACGTCTAGCAACAACGCTAGCAGCTCACGCCTCCGCCACAAGGACGGCTTCACGGGCTTCGGTTCGTTCGGCTGGGGCTTCGGCAACGGTCTGCGCGTTGAAGTGGAGGGTGTGTACAACTACTCCCAGATCAACCACCGCACGCCGACGGCTGTTCGTGGCTCCACGAACGGTTCTGACCAGGCTTATGGCGGTTTCGTCAACGTCCTGTATGACATCGATCTGGCCCACTTCGGCCTGAACGTTCCTGTCACGCCGTTCGTTGGTGTTGGCGCTGGCTACCTGTGGCAGCACTACAACCCGATCACGACGAACTATGCCAATGGTTCCGTCAACCGTATCGGTGGCACGCAGGGCAGCTTCGCGTACCAGGGTATCGTCGGTGCAGCTTACGACATTCCGGGCGTTCCGGGTCTTGCTGTCACGACCGAATACCGCTTCATCGGTCAGCAGTTTGCTGACGGCCCGTACCGCTCCACGGCCTACAACGGCTCTGGCGTTCACAAGGGCAACGTGAACTTCGACCCACGCTTCTCGCACCAGTTCATCCTGGGTCTGCGTTATGCGTTCGACACGGCTCCGCCGCCGCCGCCGCCGGCTCCGGTCATCGTTCCGCCGGCTCCGACGCCAGCTCGTACGTACCTCGTGTTCTTCGACTGGGACAAGTCTGACCTGACGGGCCGCGCTCGTGAGATCGTTGCTCAGGCAGCTCAGGCTTCCACACACGTCCAGACGACGCGCATCGAAGTTAACGGCTACACCGATAACTCCGCAGCCCACCCGGGCCCGCGCGGTGAGAAGTACAACATGGGTCTGTCCCTCCGCCGCGCACAGAGCGTTAAGGCTGAGCTGATCCGTGATGGCGTTCCAGCAGCTGCTGTGGACATCCATGGTTACGGTGAGCAGAAGCCACTGGTTCCGACCGGCCCGAACACCCGCGAGCCGCAGAACCGTCGCGTCGAAATCATCCTGAAGTAATTCAGCTTGAAAAGACGTCGGAGCCCTCGGGCTCCGGGTTTCTGGAAAAGGCGTCCTTCGGGGCGCCTTTTTCTGTTCCAGAGCCTTTGCAGCCTCAATCTGCACACGCTAGAGCAATACCCACAGCCCCTCCGGAGATGTCCACTTGCGACGCACCCGAATTTTCTATCCCCGTTCACGCCCGCAGGTGATTGATCAGTTCCTTAGATTTGGCGTCGTTGGGGCATTCGGCTTCTTCGTAGACTGGGGAAGCGTGGAGGCTTTGCGGCCAGAAATTGGCCTGATCGCTGCAACCATTGCAGCCTATTTTGTTGCTGCCACCGTCAACTGGATTCTGAACCGCGCCTGGACGTTTCGGACCTCGGCTGCCGATAACCAGCATCTGATCCTTCAGTGGCTCCGGTTCCTGATCGCAAATTCTTTCGGGTTCCTTCTGAACCGCGGGGCAGTCTTCCTACTCTACGCCTTCGTGCCCTTCACAGTGCACCACCCTTTTACGGCACTCGCGATTGGTGCGGGTTGCGGGATGATGGCCAATTTCAATCTGTCCAGGCGTCTGGTTTTCAGAGCCAAAATTCCCGAAACCCCAATGGAACTCATGCAGATGGCTGTGGAGATCCCGGCGGCGGGGCTGACCTCTCCTGACCCGGAACCTCAAATGCCCATTCCACAACCAACCATGGAACCCTTTGAGCACAAGGCGCCCTGAGGCGCACATTTCCAAGCTGCTCACAATGGTCTAGGAGTAACGCTGGTTTTTCCCGTTTTCTCCGGAATCTGACGCTTCATCCCATGACCAGCACAAACGACATCCGCTCAGCCTTCCTCGAATATTTCGGGTCGAACGGCCATCGCATTGTTCCTTCAGCGCCCCTCGTACCGCAGAACGACCCTACCCTGCTGTTTACGAACGCTGGCATGGTTCCCTTCAAGAACGTTTTTACCGGCCAGGAAACGCGCCCTTACTCCCGCGCCACAACCGCTCAGAAGGTTGTCCGCGCAGGCGGCAAGCATAACGATCTCGACAACGTCGGTTACACCGCGCGCCATCACACATTCTTCGAGATGATGGGCAACTTCAGCTTCGGTGATTATTTCAAGGCTGAAGCCATCGAGTTCGCCTGGAACCTGCTCACGAGAGACTTTGGCCTCCCCAAGGAAAAGCTTCTCGCCACGGTTTACGCTGAAGATGAAGAAGCAGCAGATCTCTGGAAAAAAGTCGCTGGCCTGAGTGATGATCGCATCATCCGGATTGGTACGTCCGACAACTTCTGGCGAATGGGCGACACCGGCCCGTGCGGTCCCTGCTCCGAAATCTTCTACGATCACGGCGACAGCGTCTTTGGTGGCCCCCCGGGCAGCCCGGACGAAGACGGTGACCGCTTCGTCGAGATCTGGAACCTCGTGTTCATGCAGTTTCTGGATCAGGCCGATGGTTCCCGCGACAATCTGCCGCGTCCTTCGATCGATACGGGCATGGGCCTGGAGCGTTTCGCTGCAATCATGCAGGGCAAGCGCGACAACTACGACACAGACACGATGCGCGCGCTCATTGAGTCTTCTGCTGACGTCATGCATCAGGATGCAGACGGACAGTTCAAGTCCAGCCATCGCGTGGTGGCGGATCATCTCCGCTCCACGGCTTTCTTGATCGCGGACGGCGTTCTTCCGTCCAAGGAAGGTCGAGGCTATGTGCTGCGTCGCATCATGCGTCGTGCCATGCGCCATCTGCACATCATGGGCGCCAAGGAACCAGTTTTCTATCGCCTGCTCCCGGCCCTGATCCAGCAAATGGGCGCGGCCTATCCGGAACTCGTGCAGCACCAGGCTCTCATCACTGAAACGATGAAGGGTGAAGAAGAGCGCTTCACAGCCCTTCTGGAACGCGGCCTGACCCTTCTGTCCGACGAAGTCAGCAACCTTGGAGACAAGCAGGCCCTTCCGGGCGATGTTGCCTTCAAGCTGTATGACACTTTTGGCTTCCCGCTCGATCTGACGCAGGACGCCCTTCGCGAGCAGGGCCGCACTGTCGATGAATCCGGCTTCGAAACAGCCATGGCTGAACAGCGCAAGCGTGCTCGCGCTGCGTGGGTCGGTTCTGGCGATACGGCAGCCGAGACCGTCTGGTTCGACGCACGTGACAAGCATGGTCCCAGCGAATTCCTGGGCTATGTGTCAGAAAAAGCCGATGCTGAAGTGCAGGGCATTTTCCGTGGAAACGACGAACTGGCCGAAGCCCCGGCTGGCGATGACATTATTGCCATCCTGCTGAACCAGACACCGTTCTATGGCGAAAGCGGCGGTCAGGTTGGTGATCACGGCACACTCACGGCCAACGGTCTGCGGGTGCAAATCACAGACACCCAGAAGCGCAACGGCGATCTAATCGTCCACTACGGCAAGGTTGTCGAAGGCACACTGAAGCCAGGCATGGCCGTTCATGCAGAGATCGACCATGGTCGCCGTACGGCCGTCCGTGGCCATCACTCAGCAACGCATCTTCTGCATGAAGCTCTGCGTCGCCAGATCGGCACGCATGTCACTCAGAAGGGCAGCCTGAACGCCCCTGAACGCCTACGCTTCGACATCAGCCAGCCTCGCCCGCTGACGGACGCAGAGCTTCAGGCTGTTGAAGCCGAAGTAAACGCCCGTATCCGTGAAAATGCGCCTGTCGAAACGCGCCTCATGACGCAGGAGCAGGCTGTTGCCGAGGGTGCAATGGCGCTCTTCGGTGAAAAATACGGCGACGAAGTCCGCGTTGTTTCCATGGGCGTCGGAGAGGAAGGCCGTCCCGCCTACTCCATCGAACTTTGTGGTGGCACGCATGTTGGTCGCGTGGGAGAAATCGGCCCGTTCCGGATCGTGTCAGAAAGCGGTGTGTCTGCGGGCGTTCGGCGTATTGAAGCCGTTTGCGGAATTGCCGCAGAAAATCTGGCACTTGAAACTGAAAGCCGCCTGAAACAGATCGCAGATCTTCTGAAGGTTCCGGTTTCTGATGCCGTCACACGGGTCTCGGCTCTGCTGGAAGAGCGTAAATCGCTCAACAGTCAGATTTCAGAATTGCAGCGGAAACTGGCCACAGGCGAAGGCACGGCGGCAACCGAGACCATCAACGGCATCACACTTTCAGCCCGCAATCTGGGAGACGTCAGCCCCAAGGAACTCAAAAGCCTGGCGGACAGCATCTCCAAGCAGATCGAATCTGGCGTTGTTGCTCTTATTTCGGAAGCCGATGGCCGGGGCAGCATCGTGATTTCCGTCACGCCAGACCTCAAAGATCGACTGAATGCTGTCACGCTTGTCCGTGCAGCATCTGAAGTCATGGGAGGAAAAGGTGGCGGCGGACGGCCAGATATGGCGCAGGCTGGTGGCCCCAATGCAAATGCAGATGAAGTCTTTGCAAAGCTGCGCGAGCACCTTGCTGCGTCATAAACCGTAACGACAACAGATGTCAGGGCAGTAACAAATCATGAGACTACCGTTTTACTGCTTTACCTGCCCTGACAAAGCCTCCTAACTGCTCACTAGTTTATAAAAAGGAGAACACCATGGCCTGTGGTCGTGATACTCTGGCAAAACTGCTGAGCGGTGTCCGTACATTCGAGACGGACGTCTATCCTGACAGTGCGGAGCTTTTTGAGAGCCTGGCCTCCAGCCAGTCTCCTTCCACGCTGTTCATCACCTGCGCCGACAGTCGGATCAGCCCGAGCCTCATCACCCAGACTGAACCGGGTGAGCTGTTCATTGTCCGGAATGTTGGCAACATCGTGCCAGCTTACGGTGAGATGCTGGGTGGCGTTTCTTCTGCCATCGAGTACGCCGTTGCGGCACTCAAGGTGAAGAACGTCGTCATCTGCGGCCATTCCAACTGTGGCGCCATGAACGCGCTGCTGGACCTGAACGCACCGAAGCTGGACGCTCTTCCAACCGTTCGCAGCTGGCTGCGCAACGCAGAAGCAGCACGCGCGGCCATGGGTGATCTGAAGGCAGACGATGCTGGCCCAGCAGACATCCGCCAACTGGCAGAATACAACGTCCTGCTTCAGCTTGCTCACCTGAGAACACACCCCGCAGTCGTTCGCGCCCTCTCTCAGGGCACACTGACCCTGCAGGGCTGGTTCTACGACATTCCGAAGGGTGAAATTCTCATTCTGGATGAGAAAACCCGCACGACCCGCTCTATCGAAAGCGTTCTTTCGGAAATGGGCGCAACACAGAAAGAAGCCGTCTGAGGTTTCTTTTCACACTGACCCTCGCCGCATGTTTTCTATGCGGCGAGGCTTTTCCAGCCCAGGCCAGAGACATCAAGCTCTCAACCTGGAATCTGGACTGGCTCTCCCTTCGTCAGACGGGAGATCCATCACTCCCCGACGATGTTCATGGTCGCAAACCCCGAGACTTCATTCGGCTACACCAATACGCGACCCACCTGAACGCAGATCTCATTGCTTTTCAGGAAGTGGACGGCCCCGAACCTGCAGCGCAGGTCTTCGATCCCCAAACCTACCAGATCATTCTGTCCAACGCGCCCGTTATCCAGCGTGTCGGCCTAGCCATCAGACGCCCGCTGAACGTGACAGTGAATGAAGAACTCTCAGCCTTGGATGTTACTGCTCCCGATGCGCCCCACCATCTGAGAACCGGACTTGATGTCACGGTATCAGACGGGAAAAGCCATCTCCGTATTCTGGTTGTGCATCTGAAAACCGGCTGCTGGGATCAGCCTCTCACTCAACGCAAACATTCCTGCCCGACCCTGTATCAACAGTTCCAGATATTGGAAGACTGGATTGCAGAGCGTCAGGACGAAGGAGAGCCCTATGCGGTTCTCGGTGACTTCAACCGCCGCCTGACCATGCATGACCCACTCATGCAGCAGATCGAGCATGATGCGCCCGTTCTTCTCACCACAGCAGGTAAAGCCAGCCCCTGCTGGAATGGAGAGTACTTCATCGACCACATCCTCCTTGGTAACGAAGCCCACAGTTGGCTCGTCCCGGAGAGTCTACGGGTTATGACCTATCAAAACGATAGTGCGCCGGAAGGATTGTCTGACCACTGCCCCGTTTCGGTGCGCCTGCACCTACCTTGACCGAAGCAGCATCGGGGAAAGTGTTTTCCAGAACGGAATTATGCCTCATGAAGGCATGTGCTTCCCGCTTCTGGTTCAAGGTTCCAACATGTCGCAGTCTCTATCCTGGCCCATCACGCCACTTCAGCCAGATGTTCAGGTGTTGGCTGACCGCCCCCTCCCTGTCCTGACGACTGAGCAGGAAGAGACCGTCTCGCGCATCTGGGCCAAGGCACTTGCGGCCTATCCCAGCCTCTACAATGGCCGTGTCTTCTGTGCCGATGAAATCACCCCAGCTCGAATTCACGGCCACTGGTCCGAATACCGTCGCGTTCTTGCACAGATGAAAGAGCCAGACATTTATGGATCGCACATTCTGCGACCACTAGCCGTTGTGGGGCTGATGTTTACGCCAGACGGCATTGTCATTGGCAGACGCGCTGAGACCTCAATCTACCTTCCCGGATACTGGCAGGGTGCTCCAGCAGGAAATGTTGAAAGCCGCGCGCAGGAAAGCACCATAGATCTCGCCGCGCAGCTTCTGGCGGAATGTGAAGAAGAACTTGGGCTCGTCCCAGCGGAATGCAGGGTTGGACCGTCCCTTTTGGCCTGCGAGCATCCCTCATCCCATATCGTGGATATCGGGATGCGGATTGACGTCTCCCTGACTTTTGAGGACCTTCAGAAGCGATGCCGCGAGCAGGGCAACGCCGAATATGGCGCACTGCACCTGATCCGCCCAGATCACACACCTGAAGGCCCAATGGTCCCGACCCTGGCCGCTCTGCTGGAACTGTCCTGATGCCGTATTTCACTCTCGATACTTCCAGCCTTCGACACTGGCTGACAGAGCATGCTGATCTTGCATCCCGCCTTGGTGGAAACCCGGCAGACTGGACAATCCGCGAGGTCAGCGACGGCAATCTGAACACGGTTTTTATTGTGGCCGGTCCAGATGGGCAGCTTTGCTGCAAGCAGGCTCTGCCTCATGTTCGCGTGGCACCAGAATGGCCTATGCCTCTGCAACGTGCGCTGTATGAAGCCCGTTATATGCGCGCAACGGCAGACGCCGTTCGCCCAGCCGCGCCAGAGCTGTATTTCTACGATGATGAAATGTTCCTGCTCGTCATGGAGTGCCTGACGCCACATGAGGTCCTGCGCTCTGCACTGATCCACGATGATGCACAGCCGGGCTTTTCGGCCAGTATCGGCCAGTATGTCGCTCGTAGCGTACACGCGACGAGCTGGATCAGCCGCCCCTTTGAGGTCGGCTCGAAACTTCTTGAGGAGTTCTCGGGCAACACGGCACTCACCCGTATTACCGTCGACCTGATACTCACCGATCCATTCCGTCCCTGCTCCCGCAACCCGGAACCGGAGGCGGCTCTTCTGCCGGATGTGACAGCCCTGCAAGGAAACAAGCCTCTTCACCGCGCAGTCGGGGTGCTTCAGGATCGTTTCCTGACGGCACGACAGGCCCTTCTGCATGGAGACCTTCACACAGGCTCCATCATGCTACATCGCGATGATGTTCGTGTGATTGACGGCGAGTTTGCCACAATGGGGCCAATTGGCTTCGATTGTGGACTTTATTTGGGCAATCTGGCCCTTCATGCCTGCGCAGCGCCCCACAAGCAGGATTTCATTAGAACCGAGATCATTGCCTTCTGGCGCAGCTTTACAAACGAACTCCGCGCCCTGCTGAAAACGGGCGGGGGAGACGTGTGGGCGCTGTCAGACGAAACACAGCGTGAAGAGCTGCTCGAAAATTTCTTGACGAGCATCCTTCAAGACACGGCAGGTTTCTGTGGTCTCGAAATGATCCGTCGAACTATCGGTTTTGCACAGGTTGCAGATTATACCCTCTGCCCGACCCCAGAAAATCGCACGCAGGCACGCCACAAAGCTCTTCAGACAGGCCAGCGTCTCATCCTTGACGCGTCCACCGTCCAGAACCTGAGTGACGTTCTCGCCTTACTGCCACTCGTTTGAGATCATACAGACAAAAAAACCTCGCTCCCTGAGACAGGAGCGAGGTTTAAAAATCAGACCGAAGCCAGACCGATCTGTTTGATATCGTGGAACGCCAGGTCAGGGTTCATTTCGATAGTCCGACGCATCATGAAGGACGAACTGGCAAGGAAAACCGGATCTCCATCCAGATCATCGGCCATAGATGAGCGGTTTACCATCATGAACGCCTCGATCTTCTCGCGGCTTCCCGTAATCCAGCGAGCCAAGGTGAAGGGGGTATTTTCGAACCCGATAGACACGCTGTACTCACCTTTTAGGCGAGACTGAAGCACGTCCAGCTGGAGCGTTCCCACCACGCCGACAATCGGCGGCAAGCCATCCTGCGGACGGAAAAGCTGCACAACGCCTTCCTCGGCCAACTCTACCAGAGCCTGACGCAGCTTCTTGGCTTTCATGGCATCATCGAGACGAACACGACGCAGAATTTCAGGCGCGAAGTGTGGCACACCTGTGAAACGAAGTTCTTCACTTTCACTCAGTGTATCGCCAATACGGAGCGTCCCGTGATTGGGAATACCAACCACGTCCCCACCAAAAGCTTCCTCAGCCAACTGGCGATCACGCGCAAAGAAAAACTGCGGCGTGTGAAGGGCAAACTGCTTGCCCGTCCGCACATGCTTCAAGCGCATACCGCGCGTCAAACGCCCCGAACACACACGGGCAAAGGCCATGCGGTCGCGGTGGTTCGGGTCCATGTTGGCCTGAATTTTGAAAATCAGCGCCGTTACCTGTTGTTCGCTGGCCTGAACTTCACGAGTTTCCGTCGGTTGGGCACGCGGAGCCGGGCCATAAGCAACAAGCGCATCAAGAAGATCGGTCACACCGATTTCTTTCATGGCCGAACCAAAGAACACCGGAGACAAATGCCCGGCATCAAAGGACTCACGGTCGAATTCAGGTAGAGCAGCTTCTACCAGTTCCAGATCTTCCCGAAGCTGCACCATCCGCGGATCAGTCTCATCAACCGCATCCTTGGTGTGAACTTCACGCGTGCGGATATCAAACGTGCCGATAAACGTCGCGGCACGGCCAATTGGCCACGTAGCAGGCGAGACGTCCAAAGCAAGAGAGTTGGAAATTTCGTCCAGAAGCGCAAAGCAATCCTGTGCTTCACGGTCCATCTTGTTGATGAACGTGATGATCGGAATGTCGCGTAGACGGCAGATTTCGAAGAGCTTGCGTGTCCGGTCTTCGATACCCTTCGCGGCGTCAATCACCATGACCGCACAGTCCACAGCCGTCAGGGTACGATAGGTGTCTTCGGAGAAGTCTTCATGGCCCGGCGTATCAAGCAGGTTGAAAACACATCCACCGTATTCAAACGTCATGACGGACGTCACAACCGAAATGCCACGATCGCGCTCAATACCCATCCAGTCAGACTTAGTACGGCGGCGCTCACCTTTGGCACGCACGTTTCCGGCAAGCTGAATGGCACCACCAGCCCGAAGAATACGCTCGGTCAGGGTCGTCTTACCGGCATCCGGATGGGAGATGATGGCGAAAGTCCGCCGACGGGCGATCTCGCGGTTGATTTCGGCGCTGAGAGCTTCGGACATGGAGACTCCGGGAGAGACTGGAAGCCGGGGGCTTTAAAATGAGAAACGCCGGACGGGATGACCCGCCCGGCGTTTTCCGGTCGCTTGCTGATCCAGGTCCGAAGACCCGGGATCGGAATTAGCGGGAGTAGAACTCGACGACCAGGTTCGGTTCCATCTGCACCGGATACGGCACGTCAGAGAGAACCGGCGTACGCAGGAACGTACCCTTCATCTGGCGATGATCGACTTCAACGTATTCCGGCGTGTCGCGCTCGCCCGTCTGCACGGAGTCAAGAACGATGGCGAGGTGCTTGGACTTCTCGCGCACTTCGATGACGTCGCCTTCCTTCACGAGGTAGGACGGGATGTTCACCTTCTTGCCGTTGACCGTAACGTGGCCATGGCTGATGAACTGACGTGCTGCGAACGGCGTGATCGCGAACTTCAGACGGTACACAACGGCGTCCAGACGACGCTCCAGCAGACCGATCAGGTTCTCAGAGGTATCACCCTTACGACGGACGGCTTCGTCGTAGTACTTGCGGAACTGCTTCTCGCTGATGTTGCCGTAGTAGCCCTTGAGCTTCTGCTTGGCCATCAGCTGGATGGAGAAGTCAGAAGGCTTCTGCTTACGACGCTGACCATGCTGACCCGGTCCGTATTCACGACGGTTCACAGGGGACTTTGCACGGCCCCAAAGGTTTACGCCGAGACGGCGATTGATCTTGTACTTGCTCTCAAGACGCTTTGACATGGGTTAACCCCTGTTCATACATCAGGCCCGCCCCATGCTGCATGGCGAGCCGTTTTGTTGCACCGGTAGGCCTCTCCCCGAATTGGGAAAGACGGGCGCGCACCCAAAAACCGGAGCCTGCGGGGTACAGAAACCCGCTTTATTGGTCCGGCCGGTACGTCCACGTTTCCGGCAGTGGACCCGCGCCTAACAGGTCTCGCTCTGTCATGTCAATGAAAGGACGAGTCTGACCCTTGTTATTTTCTCACATCGGAGGCCTATAAAGCGCGCAACCCTTCCCTGGGGATTTGCGCTAACGGTCTGGTACTCCCCATGAATCCGGGAGCCATGTCTTTTTGAGTTTGCCCATGAAAATCTATCGCTTCAATCCCAAGGCTGGCCGCATCGCTGAGGGTTCCCTCGAAGGGCTGATCCAGTCTCTGGATTCACCGCCCCCGCCCAAGCCAGGCGAGAGCGCCATCAAGCGCGCCTTCAAGAGATTCGGCCTCGCGCAGATGCATATGTCGCATCTCGTGATTGATGACCGCACGATCTATCTGCGCGGCAAGGCCGATTCTGCCAAAGCGCGTGACCAGATGATCCTCACCGCGGGTAACGTCGCTGGCGTGGCTGCTGTGGAAGCGGAAATCCAGGTTCCCCCCGGCACACCTGATCCGAAGTTCCTTGAAATCAAGACAAGCCATAACCTTGATGAGGTTGCCGAGAAGCTGCCGGAAGATATTTCTGGCGATGAGCTTCTTGATGCAAATCAACCGCTTGTCACAAGCAAGGATGACATTTATCCGGGTCAGACAATTCGCCTGCCAACGGAGAATTGAACTGACCTGCCCGGACACTTCCACGTGAGCGTGTTCGGGTAGCTTTTCAGGGTCCGGATGGTAGGCGGGTTTTCCCCTTATTCCGGACCTTTTCCATATGGAATTAATCGAACCAGTCGATGTCGAGCGGGTGCGTCCACCCCACGGTGTCGAGCCAGCCATGTTTGCTCTCATGCTGGCGACATTTACGATTGGGACTGGCGAATTCGCCATGATGGGCCTTCTGCCCGAATTCTCCCATTCCCTTGGTATTTCCATTTCCCGCGCCAGTTCCGTCATTTCAGCTTATGCGCTGGGTGTCGTGGTCGGAGCACCCCTCATTGCGGTTGCTGGTGCAAAACTCCCCCGTCGTACACTTCTGCTGGCTATGCTTGTGCTGTTCCTTGTCGGGAATATCGGCACAATCCTGATGCCGAACCTGCTCGACATTGAAGTCATGCGCTTCATCACCGGGCTCCCTCACGGCGCCTTTTTCGGTGTTTCCGCGCTCGTTGGCGCCTCCATGGTTGAGCGCGCAAGACGTGGCCGCGCAGTCGGACGCGTTTTGTCGGGCATCATGATCTCCACGGTTGTGGGGTCGCCCCTGTCCACCTACGCCGCCAATCATCTGGGCTGGCGCGTCGCTTATGGTGCAATCTCTGCGCTGGGATTGCTCTGCTTCCTGGCACTCTGGTACTTCGCCCCACGCGACAAGCCCCATCCAGACGCAAATGCACTCGCTGAACTCGGAGCTTTCAAGCGGCCTCAGGTGCTCCTGACGCTTCTGACAAGCGCCATTGGCTTTGGTGGCCTCTTTGCAGTGTACACGTTCCTCACGACAGCCCTGTCAGACGTAACGCATCTCCCGGACTGGGCCGTTGCGCTTTATCAGATCGTCTGGGGGCTTGGCATGGTTGCTGGCAATTCGTTTGGCGGAGCCATGGCGGACCGGAATATCAACCGGACGATCCTTTTCTCTCTGGCTGCCAGTTGCGTGTTCATGATCGGGTTCTGGCTACTCCTGCCATCCCCTGTCGCCATGCTGCTGATCACGTTCCTGATCCCGGCAACGCTGATCGGCATTTCCCCAGCCATTCAAACACATCTGATGGAAGTTGCGGGCGATGCCCAAACCCTTGCCGCATCCCTGAACAATTCGGCCTTCAACATTGCCAACGCTGCGGGCACATGGCTCGGGGCCTATCTGGTAAGTTCAGGGCACGGCCTGGAATCGATCGGATGGGGTGCCGCGCTGCTCTCTGCCGGTGGGTTTGTGGCTTATCTGATTACGATGGCACAGGCTCGGCTTTCCGCATCACGCTGAACAGCCGAATTCCCAAGGCGACAGAGCTCACCGTGAGCGCTGCCGCCATGCCGACCCAAAGGCCTTCCGCACCCCAGTGCTGCTGGAAGGCCAACCATCCCCCAAAGACAAGGCCAATCAGGCCATAATTCGTGACAGCAATCACCATTGGCCAGACGGCATCACCGCACCCACGCAGAGCGCCGCTGAACACAACCTGAAGTCCGTCCACAATCTGGTAGATCCCGGCAATCTTCATGAGCGTGATCACCAATGCCGCCGTAGAGGGATCTGGTGCATGCCCCGTGAAGTACAGGCTGACGATCTTTTCTGGCCAGATCAGCAACAAGGCTGAAGACAGAATGGACCAGACGAGCACCACCCAGATACCGGTCCACGCAGCCCGGCGGCTTTGATCCATTCGCCCTGAACCCCGCCAGTATGCCACCCGCACATTGGTGGCCTGACCAATGGCCAGACACACCATGAACAGCAGTGCACTCACGTTTACCGCAACCTGATGGGCTGCCAGGCTTTGTGTTCCAAGCTGCCCGGCCCGCAGGCTTGTGATCTGAAACATGAGAATTTCAGCAGCAGCTCCCATCATCATGGGCAAACCGAGCTTCAATAGTTCCTTCATGATAGGCCAGCGCACAGGAGCTGGCTTCATAACGGCCCGCACTCGCGGGTGCATCAGACACAATCCGGTCAGGGCAAAACTGATCGCCCAGCCTGTCAGGGTCGTGGCTGTGGCGGAGCCATACATCCCCATCGCAGGCAGCCCGAACCATCCATGAATGAGCGCTGCATTGGTGATGCCATTGCAGAGCGCCATGGCAGGCATGATCCACAACAGAAGCGTTTCCGCCCCGAGCGATGGGAGCGCCACACGCAGCACACCGATCACAGCCAGATCCGGCAGCAGGGATAACAGAAGGATATGAATGAAGTGGCTGCCCTGCGTCACCACGTCCCCGGGTTCCGCTAACCATGCAAATAACGGCTGCACGAACCATAAGAGCAACGCACAGGGAATGAAGATCAGCAGTGCCAGAACGAACGCAGCGCTCATGACACTGCGACCGTCATGAGAATCCCGTCCGTGATCTTCCGCCCCCCGACTATGAGACAGAAGAACGCCAGCTCCACCCAGAATGGTCTGGCAGGTCACCATGGTGGTAAAGAAAAAAGTATTGGCCAGACCGCCGACCGCCACTTCAGCTACCCCCAGACCGCCCAGAAGGATGGTGTCCGTAACGCCCATCGACATTTCGGAAAGCTGGGAAAGTGCAAGCGGAAGAGCCACGCGAAGCAGGGCAAGAGCATGCCCGCGTGAAGAGGTCGGATCTTTGAAGGTTCTACACATAAGCCTCACTATCGCAGTGCAGATCATACAGACAAGAGTAACAAAGCCTGTTGCACCAAAACGGTGGCTGGCGCATTGATCCCATCTATGGCCGATCCCGTTCCTCACGTGCTCCGTCTGCACGACACCCACGCGCGCGAAAAGCGACTGTTCACACCACTCGATCCGCAGAATGTGCGGGTCTATTTCTGTGGACCCACAGTCTATGACCGGGCGCACCTGGGCAATCTGCGCGCCATGATGGGCGCGGATATCCTGATCCGACTGCTCCGCGTGCTGTATCCACGTGTCACCTATGTCCGCAACGTCACGGACGTGGACGACAAGATCACAGCCCGCGCGAAAGAAAACGGGGAAGACATCTCCGCCCTGACCGCCCGTACGACTGAAGCCTTTCATGAAGATTTGGCGTCACTCGGGATTCTGCCGCCGGATATCGAACCCCGCGCAACCCACCACATTGGTGAGATGCTGGACATGATCGGCCGCTTGGTCGAAAACGGGCATGCGTATGAAGCCGAAGGGCACGTTCTGTTCGCGGTCCGGAACTTCTCATCTTATGGCGAACTCTCCGGCCGCTCGCTGGATGACATGATCGCTGGCGCTCGTGTTGAAGTAGCGCCCTATAAGCGCGACCCAGGCGATTTCGTGCTCTGGAAACCATCCACACCCGATCAACCCGGTTGGGACAGCCCGTATGGTCGCGGCCGACCTGGCTGGCATATCGAGTGTTCGGCCATGTCTCACCGGTATCTGGGGGAGAGCTTCGATATTCATGGTGGTGGCGACGACCTGCTCTTCCCGCATCATGAAAACGAGCGGGCACAGTCTCTGTGCTGCTATCCGGGCAGCAAGTTCGCCACGCATTGGCTCCATAACGGCATGCTGCTCTCCAACGGAGAGAAGATGTCCAAGTCTCTGGGCAATTTCTTCACCATACGGGAAGTGTTGGAGAAATCCCCAGCAGAACCACTGCGTCTCCTGTATCTAGGCGCGCATTACCGTTCGACGCTGGATTTCACGTGGGAGAAGCTGGAAGAAGCCCGCCGCGTTCTGGATCGCCTCTACCGTGCTCTTGAGCGCGGTGATGCGCAACAAGGAGCAAATGTTCCGGCCAGCGTGCTGGATGCCCTGTGCGACGATCTGAACACACCGCTCGCCATCGCAGCCCTTCACCCGCTGGCAGACGCTGCCATGCAGGGCGATCAGCAAGCTGCCTCTGGTCTTCTGGCCGCTGGCAAACAGCTTGGTCTGTTTCAGGTTTCCCCGGCTGAATGGTTCCGCTCAGGCGTTGATGCGTCCGCCATCGAAGCCCTGATCGAGGAACGTCTGGCAGCCCGCAAAGCCCGCAACTTCGCCCGCGCGGATGAAATTCGGAACCAGCTTGCTGCAGACGGCATCACGCTGGAAGACGGCCCTGGCGGCACAACATGGCGGAAGGCATAATCTCATGACCGGACGTGATGGTGGTGCCGATCTGGAACCGATCGGCGAATTTGACCCCGTTGTTATTCTCGTGCGCCCGCAGCTAGCCGAAAACGTCGGTACGACTGCGCGCGCCATGGCGAATGGCGGCCTGTTTCACCTGCGCCTCGTCGCCCCACGGGATGGCTGGCCGCAGGAACGCGCCTGGCCTGCGTCTTCCGGCGCCCATCGTATCCTCGACAACGCACAGGTTTTCGAAACGGTCGATGAGGCCGTGGCTGACCTGCACCGCGTTTTCGCCACCTGCCCCCGCCCCCGCCATGTCGTGAAGCCTGTCATGACGGCTCGCGGGGCAGCGGCGGAACTCCGTGTCGCTTCTACGCGTGGCCTGCGCACCGGCATCCTGTTCGGACCAGAACGTGCGGGCCTCGACGTCGAAGACATGGCCCGCGCCGATACGCTGGTGCGTTACCCGCTCAATCCGAAGTTCATGTCCCTCAACCTCGCACAGGCCGTGCTCGTCATGGCCTATGAGTGGTATCTGACCGAAGACATGACGCCCCCGCGTGATCTCATGACGAATGAGACGCATGTGGCTACCAAGGGCGAGCTGGAAAACTTCATGTCCCATCTGCTGCGGGAACTTGATGACTGTGGCTTCCTGCGGAACGAACAGAAGAAACCGGGCATGATCCGCAATCTGCGGCATTTCTTCACACGAGGCGAAGTCACCGAACAGGAACTTCGCACGCTCCATGGCGTGGTCAGCGAACTGGTCAGCGCCAGAAAGGCAAGACGGTAAGACCATGATCCACTGGCGACACAGGCACCGGATGACTCCACGGCCTGAGGAGCTGGTAGTCGAAACGGCCAACCGCATCCGGGCCCATGTTCTGGAAGAAAACGGTCGGGGCGACATTATCCGCACGGGACTGAAAGACGGTTCCCTCGGGGACCTCTATCATCATCTGATGACCATGACATGGGGGGCGTTCTTCTGGGCGTCCCTCGCTCTGTATCTGGGCATCAATATCGGATTTGCCTGCCTTTATTACATGATCCCTGGCAGCGTCAGCGGCGTCCCGCACGGGGATTTCCTTGATGACGTGTTCTTCAGTGTCCAGACGATCTCGACCGTTGGATACGGGACAATGGCCCCCGTCGGACGCCTGACCAACACCATCGTGTCTTTCGAAGTGCTCGCCGGCATGATGCTCAATGCGCTCGCGACGGGACTGGTCTTCGCACGCTTCTCGCGCCCGAGAGCGCGTATCCTGTTCAGCCATGTCGCCGTCGTGTCCTATGATGACCTGATCCCGACACTCACCATCCGGATCGCGAACCGTCGTCGCACGCTGATCCTGTCTGCTAACGTTGAAATGACCCTGACGCGCCTGATGCCGGACGATCATGGGCGACTGGTTCGCCGTTTCGACAGACTGGCGCTGATCCAGTCGCATGTTCCGATCTTCCGGATCAGCCTGAACGCCACACACATGATTGATGAGACCAGCCCGCTTTATGGCCTGTCAGCAGACACGCTGATTGACCAGAATGCGGAAATCATCATCACGATGGATGGGACAGACGAAATCTCCTCCCAGACACTCTTCGCACGACATGCCTACGAGATCGGCCATGTGAAACACGGATACCGTTTCTCGGACATGATCCATCACCGCCCGGATGGCAGGGTCGAGGTCGACTTCACCCGGTTCCACACAACCGAACACGGGGACCACGAGCCGATTGATCCGTCCACAGCGCATGAAAGGCACCATCACCATGTCTGATACCAAGCACAGCTTCGGAAAAAATGGCCTGACGGCAACGGTTTCCGCCCATGGCGCAGAGCTGACCTCCCTGCGGACCACTTCAGGGCAGGACCTGCTCTGGAACGCTGGCCCCGCCTGGAAACGCCATTCGCCCGTTCTGTTTCCCATCGTTGGAAAACCACCGGAAAATACAACGCTGAATGGCCAGCCCGTTACGCTGACCCAACATGGCTTCGCCCGTGACATGACATTCCGCTGGCTCGAACGAACAGAAACCGGCTGTGTTCTGGAGCTGGAAGATACACCCGAAACATGGCAGCTCTTCCCGGCGGCATTTCGGCTGCACCTGATCTACCGGATGGAAGAAACTGGCCTGCACGTCGGCTATGTTCTCACCAACCCGTCCGGAGATGCCACGCTACACGCGTCCCTTGGTGTGCATCCGGCATTCATGTGGCCCCTGAATCCAGAAACGGGCCGCGAAAATCATCGCCTGACCTTTGACACGAATGAAGCCGATCATATCCGGCGCATCAGCCCGGATGGTCTGCTTCCGGAGGCAGCCCCGTCCCCAATCCATGACCGAATTCTTCCGTTGCAGGACAGCCTGTTTGAGGCTGATGCCATCATCATGCTGGATGCCCGCAGCAAGGGTGTCGATTTCACAGGCCCGGACGGAAGCGGCCTACGCGTGCGCTGGGACGGGTTCAAGGATCTTGGAATCTGGACCAAGCCAGGTGCTGGCTTCCTGTGCATCGAGCCATGGTACGGTTACGCCACACCCGTTGGATTCACCGGAGATTTTTCGGAAAAGCCGGGGCTGCTGCATCTACAACCCGGCGAAAGCTGGGAGGCTTTCTGGAGCGTCGAACCCGTCTGACGCCCGGAAGTGGGAATGCCCGAAAAAACAGGCATTCCCAATCATCACTCAGGCGCCAATAGCGTCCTGAAGACGTGACACCGTCCGGGCGTGTCCCATCAGGCTCAGAAGAACATGCAGTTCCGGCCCATTGTCCTCACCCGTCAGGGCAAGGCGCAACGGCATAAACAGGGTCTTGCCCTTACGACCTGACTTTTCCTTCAAAGCCGTGGTCCAGTCCTGCCATGTGGTTTCGCCCCATGGCTCGGCAGGAAGGGTTTCAAGCGCCTGCTGAAGAAATTCACGGTCTTCCGGCTGCGACGGCGGAATGATCGTGCCCTGCGTCACATCCCACCAATGCGGGATTTCAGCCGTCAGATCGACATTACCGCGCACTGCATTCCAGAATTCTTCCGTCGCCTCGGCTGGAAGGTGTTCCTTCGCCACCGAGAACGGCAGATTATGAAGAGCCTTGCGGTTCAGAGCCAGAAGCTGGCGCATATCGAACCGCGCCGCAGACTTGGAAACATGGGAGATCTCGTAGGCCGCAATCGCCTCTTCCATCGTCATGACTTCCGGATCATCGGACGTCCCAACGCGCGCCAGATACGACACGATGGACATCGGCTCGATCCCATCCTGACGAAGCGACTTCAGGCCCAGCGCATCAAAACGCTTGGATAGCTTCCCACCATCGGAATCCAGCAGCAGCGGCAGATGCGCGAACGTAAAGCGATCCGGCTTTGCACCCAGAGCTTCTGCAATGTCGATCTGAACGCCAGTATTTGTGACGTGATCTTCACCGCGGACGATATGCGTGATGCCCATTTCCAGATCATCAACAACCGAGGCGAGCGTATAGAGGATCGTGCCATCAGCGCGGATCAGAACCGGATCGGAGATTGCCGTCAGCTTGACGGAACAATCGTCCATGACGAGATCCTGCCACTTGCGGCTGCCATCCGTCAGCTTAAAGCGCCAGTGCGGCGTCTTGCCATTGGCTTCGGCACGTGCCCGCTGGTCCGGCGTCAGTTTCAGCATAGCGCGATCATAGATCGGGGCCTTGCCAGCCCGGATGCGCATCTCGCGCTTGGCATTCAGTTCGTATTCGGTCTCGAAACACGGATACAGCCGACCAGAGGCTTTCAGCTTGTCGATCGCCGCAGCATACCGCTCCATCCGCGAGGACTGACGGGCCTCTTCGTCCCAGTCCAGACCGAGCCACGCCAGATCCTTACGGATCGCGTCCTCATATTCAGGCTTGCTGCGCGCGACGTCCGTATCGTCGATACGCAGGAGGAACTTGCCGCCATGACGGCGGGCGAACAGGAAGTTGGCGACGGCCTGACGGGCGTTACCAACGTGGAGATAGCCGGTTGGCGATGGGGCAAAGCGCAGTTTCATGCCGCCTTAATGCCGCATGATTGCGCGTCATGCCAGATGCATGAAGCATCGTACTCAGAACACCCGACACTCTCCAGTTTCTCGACACTCTGCCAGCCAAATAAAACATGGCCATTCTACCGATATAACATAACGGGAAACCGGAATACTTGCCCCACAAACATGGACTAAAAAGAAACGTTTTTTCCTTCAGTCCATCCTGTTGTATAAAGGCGAAGAACAGACACTCACGACTGACGATTTTTTCTGCGATCGGAGTGATGATCCGTTTTTTGATTTAAGAGGACCCCTGATGAGAAAACTTCTCATTCCTGCCATTCTGGTAATCGGCATTATTGCCCTGCTGGGATCAAGCTATAACCGTTTCATGGGAGCGGACCAGAACGTCAAGGAACAGATGGGTCAGCTTCAGAACGAAGTGCAGCGCCAGACCGACCTGATTCCCAATCTGGTCAATACAGTCAAAGGCTATGCCACCCACGAGCATGACACCCTGACGGATTACGCTGCGGCACGTTCGGGTGAAACACCCCTGAACCGCATTGACCCCCGCTCGGTCAGTGATGAAGCCCTTCAGAAAAAAATCCTGGACGCACAGACCCGTAACGCACAGGAAATCAAGGCCATTAACGTCGTGGCTGAACAGTCCCCGCAGCTACAGGCCAATCAGAACTTCACAAGCCTGATGGTTCAGCTTGAAGGTACACAGAACCGCATCACCGTGGCACGCCAGCGTCTGCAGCAGGCCATTTTGGCTTACAACCAGACAGTCATGCACTTCCCGGGCAACCTCGCCGCCGGGATCATGGGCTACCATCAGCGCGTTTATTACGAGGCTTCCCCAGCCGCACAGACGCCGCCAGTCGTAGACTTCTCCAAGCATTGATCTGACTGAAGGACCGGATGAACGTGCCGACTGTTTCCCGCCCGCTTCTAACGCGCACCCTGCATCTGGTCCTTGCCGTGACTGCCCTGCTGTGCCTGTCTCTGACTGGCCCGGCAGGCGCGGCCACACCTTTGACTGAGCTCGTCACAGACCCGCATCAGAGCCTGTCCGAGCCGGAACAGGATCAGCTCGTCCAGAAGCTGACGGATCTTCGGCAAACACTCCCAAGTCACCCGCACATTCTGATCGTTCTGCCCGGCCATGTGGACGATATCGATCAGTATGCGAATGAGACGTTCCATGCTTCCGGCATTGGTCAAAAAGGTCAGGACAACGGTCTCCTGATCGTTCTGGATATTCCGGACAATCAGGCTCGCATCGAAGTCGGGTATGGGTTTGAAGGCGACCTGACCGACCTTCAGACATTCAATATCCTGCATGCTGCCCAGCCGGACCTGAAAGCCGGTCACTATGCCGCCGCACTAAACGGGATGCTGGATTCCATCGCCGACATTTTGCGCAAAAGCGAGACGCAGGTTCACGAGGAGCAGGCCTCATCCGATACGGATTTCAACATCAACGGATTTGATCTCGCACTCGGTGTCGGAGGGATGGTGCTGTTTGCTCTTGGCTCTGGCTTTACCGTCCGTGCTCAACGCCGCGAAGCTCAGGGCCTGCCTCTTTCAATTTTTGACAGGTTTCTGATCAGCATTCCCTGGGACGTGATCCTGAGCCTGCTGATCAATATTCTATCAGCCGCCTCACGTAATAACGCCAACTCGTCCGGCGGCGACAAGAAGAAAAACTCCTACAAATCCGGCGGTGGAGATTCTGGCGGAGGCGGCGCGAAGGACTCCTGGTAACGGGCACCTTCGTAAGTTTATCCTTCGGTCACCGGCCTGCAGCATCAAGACGCAATAACTGAGCCACCGCCGCATCAAGCTTCTCGGGCGTATGATTCTGCAATATCAGATCACGCCCGTGACGAACGACCATCTGCCATCGAGAGGCCTGTGTGTAGAGTGCCACAATGGCATCCACCACATCCTGCGGAAGATCAGCAACAACCAGCTCTTCGAGCTGCGGCGTGAAGTCGAAACCTTCAGCGGCAACGGATGTCATGACACAGGGCACGCCATGAGACAGGCTACTTAAAACCTTTCCTTTTGTCCCTGCTCCATACCGAAGCGGCGCGACAGTTATTCTTAAACTGTTCAACACAGCCGCCAAATCTGGAACGTGCCCTAGCACAACCAGACGCGCGTCTTTCTCCGCCCATTCTGTCAGCCAGTCCGGCGCCCCCGTTCCCACGATCAGAAATCTGCAATCCGGCATGCGGACAGCCAGATCCGGCCAGACATGTTCCAGAAAATAACGCACCGCATCTTCATTCGGCCGATGCCCGAAATTGCCAATGAAACCAATATCGCGGCGCGCGTCCCAGCCATCTCCCTCGGCAGAGGGCCGGGGAAAAGCCAGATGAACAACCAGCGCTTCCGGCAATTCCTGACGTAAAAGATTCTTCTCGTAGCTGGACACCACCAGTGTCGCATCTGCACGACGCATAATGGCGAATTCATTATCCCGCGTGACCTCAACTGCTTTGAGCGCGGTATAATCTCCGGCCAGACGCGCAGCCCGTTCTTCTCGCAGAAAATGCAGATCACACGCGTAGAAAATCATGCGGGCGGATGGAAACGCCGCACGAAGCCGATCGTAAGCTGCGCCCCCACAGCTCACGCGGCATGGGATGCAGGTATCAAGATTCGGCCCGACATGTTGAAGAGCCTCTTCAATTCCCTTCCATCCAAGTGAAGCCATATCATCACCGGGCGTCAGGCAGATCACTCCACAGGCGCGATATTCTTCCCTCGCGTTCCTATCCCGCTGCTCTCTGGGAAGGAAATACTCCCCCAGCGCAAGGAAGCTGACCTTACATCCCTGACGCAGCAGCGAGTGGATCAGCGCGTCCAGATCCATCGAACCGGAATCATGGAGGGGCCGCGGAAAATTACAGTCCACAATCAGAACTGACTTTCCAGGCGAACGCTCCGGGTTACGACGAAACACTCTGAACATCGCTGTGGCCCAATGAAATTTCTCTAACAATTTTCAGGCCTTTTTCCGTTCCTGCCGACGCAGGTCAGTACTTAAAAACGCAACTTTTTGACACGACAGGCTTTTACCCCTGAACAAACACACAGAACATAAGGACATGCCCGCATGACCAAGACCCGTAAATCCACGTTCGCTCGCCTGATGCTGGTCTCTGCCCTGCTTACAGGTACGGCAGTGTCTCTGTCCGCTTGCAACACGACGCGTGGCGCAGGCCAGGATGTCAGTGCTGTTGGCCATGCAACGTCTCACGCTGCAACCAGTGCACAACAGGGCATCGCCAACGCAACGGGTGCCTCCACCCACTGATCAGCCTTCGTCATGCCTGATAAGAAAGACCCGCCCTCTCACAGGGGCGGGTCTTTTTGCGTTTCAGACCAGTTCCATCGTTCTGACGTCAATCATTCCAAGATCCGTAATCTTGAGATGCGGGATAACAGGAAGAGGCAGGAAAGCCAGTTGTAAAAACGGCTCTTCCAGAGAAACGCCCATCTCTTTCGCAGCTTTCCGCAATACGATCAGTTCGTCGCGGACCTGTTCGAACGGCGCATCACTCATGAGGCCCGCCACCGGCAGCTTCAGTTCTGCCAGCACCTTGCCATCCTGAACGGCCACAAATCCGCCGCCTGTCGCTTCCAACCGGTTCACAGCAGCCGCCATATCCGCATCATTGGTGCCCACAACGCAGATATTATGGCTGTCATGCCCGACAGATGACGCCAGTGCTCCGTGCTTCAGGCCGAACCCTTTCACAAACCCCCGGCCGATATTGTCATTATGTCCATGTCGCGCCACCACACAGACCTTGGCCACATCGTTCGGAACATCCGGCAGGGCCTGCCCGTTCTCTTCCGGCAATGTCAGCCGCAGATATTCCGTAATGATCTGCCCAGGAATAAGCCCCATCACAGGGCGGTCTGTTCCGCTGCCCTGAATTTCCATATCCGACGCAGAAACCACACCTGGCAACTTCACGCTGCCCAGCCCCACGGGCGGAATAATCTCCCGTTCAGCAAACAGGGCATCCGTGACCAGACGCCCGGCAGAAATGACGTCTGACACCAGACAGGCCTCCAGATCATCCAGAAGCACAACATCTGCACGCTTGCCGGGAGCAATCTGCCCGCGGTCCCGCAGACCAAAGGCATTGGCAGCCGAAAGTGAGGCCGCGCGATATGCAGCCAGCGGCTCAACCCCCAGTTCGATTGCCCGGCGGATCAGAAAGTCCAGATGCCCTTCATGTGCGATTTCAAGCGGATTCCGGTCGTCTGTGCAAAAGGCAAAGAAGGGCGACGTTGCAACATTCAACAGCGGAACCAGAGCTTCCAAATCCTTGCAGACGGAGCCTTCCCGGATCAGCACGGTCATGCCCTTGCGGACTTTTTCCAGCGCTTCTTCCGCGGCGGTTGCTTCATGGTCCGTCGAAATGCCAGCGGCCAGATAGCCATTCAGTGCCTTGCCACGCATCAGCGGCGCATGACCATCAATATGACCGCCGGCAAATGCGGCCAGCTTGTCCAGGCAACTCGGATCACCGTTCAGAACACCCGGGATATTCATGAATTCTGCCAGCCCGATCACCTTGGGATGATCCCGGTAGGCCACCAGATCAGCTGCATCCAGTGTGGCCCCTGATGTTTCCATAGGCGTTGCAGGAACACAGCTCGACAGATTGACCCGCAGATCCATGACGGTCCGCTCAGCCGCGGCCAGAAAATAATCGAAGGCTGACCGCCCAAGGACGTTGGCCATCTCATGGGGATCACAGATAGCGGTCGTCACGCCATGCGGCAAAACGCAGCGATCAAACTCGAAAGGCGTGACCAGAGAGGACTCAACATGAAGATGGGTATCAATGAAACCGGGAACAGCGACCCGCCCGCGTCCGTCGATCTCCTGCCTACCTTCGTATGTCCCGTACGTTCCAACGATCCGGTCACCGCAGATCGCAATATCCGTCGGGATCAGTTCGCCTGTCACGAGATCCAGAAGACGGACGTTGCGGATCACCAGATCTGCTGGTTCCCGTCCCTGCCCCTGAGCCACCCGGCGCTGGATTGCGTTCTGCATGCCTGAAACCTCCGAATGTCAGCAATGACCACTTATAGCGCGCAGATGCCCCGGCACTCAAAGCAAGCTTTCGGGCCACTTTTTGTTGCGAAAATATCACGATTATTTATGTCGTAATGTTTCATATGCCAAACTGTTGATGATTGTGACAAAGCGTGGTTTTCCCCTTCTCGCTTATTTCACTATCCGAGAAAGACCATCTTCCTGATGCGCCTTGCACGCCTGCTTTCAACGTCTGCACTCATTGCCTTAGGGGTCGCTCCTGCACTGGCAGCCCCCGCCGCGTCGTCCCCTGATCATAAGTCAAACCGCCATCAGGCAGCCGCAGCGGCACCGTCAATGATGGGTAATACCGCGCCAACAGATGAAGTGCATGAAGAGCACGTGTCCGTTAGCGGTCGTCGCAAGTATTTTGACGGCGTTACACGCCGTGACGTTGGTGGCGGCCTGATGCAGAAGCAGGACGCAGCAAAGTCTGTTTCCAGCGTGTCTCGCGATTTCATTGAAAAGCAGGCTCCGGGTCAGGACCCGATGCAGCTCATCTCCCTGCTTCCAGGCGCCAACGTGTCGTCTTCCGACCCGGCCGGCCTGACAGGAAGCCACATGAGCTCCCGTGGCCTCGATCAGACGCAGATGGGCTTTACCCTTGAAGGCTTCCCGATCAACGACGTCGGCTCCTTCCAGACGTATTCCCAGGAAATCGTGGATTCAGAAAACCTTCAGAAGGTTAATCTCGCTCAAGGTTCCGCGGATCTGGACAGCCCACATCTGAGCGCCACGGGCGGCGTGGTCGACATGTATATGATCGATCCGAAGATGAAGGCTGGCGGCGCCTTCGACGTGTCCTACGGGTCTTATGATTATACCCGCGGCTTCCTGCGCCTCGACACTGGCAAGATCGGCCACACGAACCTGCGTGCCTATTTTTCCGGTTCCTATGCGACGGAAGATGCCGTTCATAGTGAGGCAACAAACCGGAAGCTGCACGCCGAAGGCAAGATCGTGAATGACTGGGGCGACGGCAACCGCGTCTCTCTCGCGATCGTTGGCAATCGCCTCTACAACTACCTGAACCGCTCCGTGAACATGGCGTCGTGGGACGAATACGGTCTGGGCGTGAAGGACAAATACGTGACGTCCTGCTCGGCTGGTGCAACCTGCACGCGCCCGAATGGCAGCACATTCAAGAACACCACCACGTCCACGATCTCCAACACCGTCTATAATGGCGTGTACAAAGATCCGACCGGCCAGACCACGAAGAGCGATGCGGACTATTACAAGTTCCATCAGAACCCGTTCACCAACATTTATGTCAGTGCACCATCCACCTTTAAGCTGACCGATCACCTGACACTGACGGAAACACCTTACTTCTGGTACGGCAGCGGCAGTGGCGGCGGGGCATACACGGTTCCCACCAGCTATGGTGCGACAACAATGGGCGGAACACTTGAAGGGCAGTCCGTTGCAAAGGGCAGCCTGCTCTATGAACCGTCCATCACCACAACCTATCGCCCCGGTGCCGTCACGAAGCTGACGCTGACCACAGGGGTCAACCGCCTCATGGTTGGTTACTGGTTCGAATATTCCAAGCAGATCCAGAGCGGCCCCGCCACGGGCATTGGCGCGGACGGAACGCCCTGGAGCGTTTGGGGACAGGCTGCAAACTACGTTTTTGATAACGGGCAGACCTATCAGTATCGCTCTAACCTGACGCAGACCCGCGTGCACACAATGTTCATCGGTGACAGCCTGTCTCTGCTGAACAACAAGCTCACGATCGAGGGCGGCCTCAAATACGCCATCGTCACCCGTGATGCGCAGAATATGCTGCCAAACACATCCACCGGCCCATACATCAACAAGACGTACTATGAGCCGCTGCCAACGGCGTCGATCCGCTATCAGATCAACCCTGAAAACCAGATCTTCATCTCCGGCGCGACCAACTTCCGGATGCCGACGAACTACGCGCTTTTCGATGCCGGCACGTATTACAATGTGAAGGCTCCCAACCAGGCCAGCAGCGGTTACGCCACACGCGGCACCTCAAACCTCAACCCGGAAATTTCCATCTCGGAAGAAGCGGGCTGGCGTTACACCGGGTCAACCGTCATGGGATCGATCACCTACTTCCATTATAATTTCACCAACCGGTTCTTCTCGCAGAGCCAGTGCACCGATGACGCCTGCTCAAACTACTACAGCAACAACATCAATGCGGGCGGTCAGAGCACAAACGGTGTGGACGCAGAGATCGGCACGCGTCCGATTTTCTATCATCTGCGCCCGTATGTATCCTTTGAGTATGTTGATGCCCGCACGACCAGCAACCTGCGCGGCGGCAGCGGAAGCTCCGTGGATTACCTGCACACCAAGGGCAAGTTCGCGCCTGAAACACCAAAATATCAGGTTGGCTTCAATCTGGATTACGATGACGGAAATCTTTTCGGCGCCTACAGCCTGAAATACGTCGCCAAGCAGTATTCAACGTTCATGAACGACGAGGCACTCCCGTCTTACGTGCGCATGAACCTGACCGTCGGTTATCGCTTCCACAATGTTGGCTTCCTGCAGAGCCCCAACGTCAAGCTCAACATCTCCAACATTGCCGACAAGCACTATCTGGGCTTCCCGCTCAGCGTGCAGACGAATGCAACAACCATGAAGGGCATTTTCGGCAATACGGTAAAGGGCACTGCCCCGACCTACGCCATTGCAGCACCTTTCGCCGCAACGGGCTCCATCAGCGCCGGTTTCTGATGCCCTCCTGAGGCTGACCCTCGTCGGCCCCAGAAGCACGTAGAACCTGACAAACCATCCGGCTCATGGCAATCAGACAGCCATGAGCCCTTTCTCCACGCCTCCAGTTGTTGCCATCGTTGGCGCAGGTCCCGCCGGACTGTTTGCCGCTGAATATCTTTCTGGTCATGGATGTCACGTCGAAATCTTTGAGCAGATGCCCAGCGTGGGACGGAAACTGCTCATGGCAGGCCGAAGTGGCCTCAACCTGACCCACTCTGAGCCACTCGACCTTTTCATAACACGCTATGGACCAGCTCAGGACTGGCTGACCCCAGCCTTGCTGAACTTCCCGCCAGACGCTCTGCGTCGCTGGGCTGAAAGCCTTGGGCAAGAGTGCTTTAGTGGAAGCTCGGGGCGAGTTTTCCCCAAAAGCATGAAAGCGTCTCCTCTCCTTCGCGCTTGGCTCGGTCGCCTTGCAGAACAAGGCGTTCAGATCAGGACACGCCATCGCTTCACAGGATGGGAGGGTTCACGACTGACCTTTGAAAGCCCTTCAGGTCCTGTCACCTTTGCTGCGGACGCCACGCTCATGGCCACAGGCGGAGCAAGCTGGTCTCGCCTGGGATCAGACGGGCGCTGGGCCAGTCTGTTCCCTACGGAAACATCCCCTTTTAAACCGTCAAACTGCGGTTTCATGCCCAACTGGCCCGATGACGTCTTGCAACGCCATGACGGTGAAGTACTCCATTCCGTCGGACTATCGTTTCAGGGAACGGAAACCCGTGGGGACCTCACCATTACGCCGCGCGGACTGGAAGGCTCTGCCCTTTATGCCCTCTCGGCCTCTCTCCGTGATGCCATCACCTCTACGGGCACCGCCACCCTGTCACTGGATCTGCGTCCCACCCTTTCTGAAGACGCCATTCTCAAACGCCTTCAGAACCAGCGACCGAGAGAGAGCCAGTCTAACCGCCTCCGCAAAGCTCTGTCTCTCGATGGTGCCTCCAGAGAACTGCTGCGACAGGCAACACCAAAACAAGCGACACCCCTCCAGCTGGCCCGGGCCATTAAAGCCCTCCCCATCGTCCTGACCGGGACAGACACCCTCGACCGCGCCATTTCGACCGCAGGGGGATTACGTCAGGACGCATTAGACGAAAAATTCATGGTGAAGGCTCATCCCGGGGTGTTTGCAGCTGGCGAGATGCTGGATTGGGAAGCCCCAACCGGGGGTTATCTTCTGCAGGGATGTTTTTCCACCGGTCTTGCCGCAGCAAAAGGCGTCCTTGGGTGGCTAGAATCGTCAGTTTCGGGTATCCGCTGACGCCATGACATCCATCGTTCTCGGACAGGGCCGCGACGGCTCAGACACCTGCATTGATTTGCCGGAACTGCTGGCCACGCGCCTATTGGTTCAGGGTAACTCCGGCTCGGGCAAATCCCACCTTCTGCGCCGCCTGCTGGAACAGACAGCAACCCTCGTTCAACAGGTCATGATCGACCCGGAAGGCGACTTCGTCACCCTGGCAGACCGCTATGGCCATCTGGTCATTGACGTTGAAGACCAGTCTGAAGCCAGTTTGCGCGCAGCCGGTGAACGTGTCAGGGCGCATCGTGCATCTGTTGTGCTGAACCTTGAACAGGTGGAAGCCGAAATGCAGCTGCGTGCCGCTGGTGCATTCCTGAACGGCATGTTCGAAGCACCCCGCGCCAACTGGTATCCGGCTCTGGTTGTGGTGGACGAAGCCCAGCTCTTCGCACCGGTTGCGGGCGGGGACACATCCGATGAAGCCCGCCGCCTCTCACTGGGGGCCATGACAAACCTCATGTGTCGTGGGCGTAAACGTGGTCTGGCCGGTGTCATCGCAACACAGCGCCTGGCCAAACTGGCCAAGAACGTCGCGGCAGAAGCCTCGAACTTCCTGATGGGCCGGACCTTCCTCGACATCGACATGGCCCGCGCGGCAGATCTTCTGGGCATGGAGCGTCGGGCCGCGGAATCGTTCCGTGATCTTGCCCGCGGGCAGTTCATGGCGCTCGGCCCCGCTCTGTCCCGTCGTCCGAAGCTGCTGACAATCGGCCCCGTAGAAACAGCCAGCCACAACACGGGGCCAGTGCTTGTTCCCCTGCAGCCCATGGATGCCGAGGACCTGCGAGACATTATTCTCGAACCCGTTCACGAATTTTCGCCGCGCCCCCGCCGCGAAACACGCCCCCCTCCGCCGGATCTTCTCGCACAGCTTGATGCCTATGGCGCGACCCGCGAAGCGGCTGAAGAACCCACCACAGCAGCCGAAACGACTGAGATTGATCCAGCCCATATCTGGGACATGGTTGCTGGCGTGGCATCCGAGGAAGGCGCGGATTACAAGCCGCTTGCCACTCTCTATCAGGACTTTCAGCTCCGGGCCCGCATTCAGGGGCTATCACGAAACATCCTCGATCTCGGTCGTTTCCAGCGCATTCTTGCAACCATCCGCGCGGGTCTGGACCGGGAACGTGCTGAAAGTGAAGAGTGGCAGAAAGCCGAAGCCATAGCCGCGTCTCTGCCGGAAGATGTTCAGGGCGTCTTTTTGTTGCTGGCGCGCACCGCACTCGATTCGGAAACCTGCCCGGATGACAGCGCTCTTGCCCGCGCCTACGGCACGCACTCACTAGGGCGGGCCCGCCGCCAGCTGACATATCTTGAGGAAAGAGAAGTCATAGTATTGCAGGAGACCCCGTTCGGACGGCGCGTCGCGATCGTGGGCCTAGGCTGGCAAACGGCGTCATAAAACTGTCACGCCGCCTTCACACTAGGTTCACACAACCATCACGATATTGAGACTAGTTTCCGCCCGTTCCGACTCCGCTTCGTTACGGGAAAGCTATCCATGTCATCCAAATCCCAGCGCAACCGCGCGCTGCTCTTTCTTTTCTGTTCTCCGCTGGCAGTGAGCATGGCACTGCCTTCAGCCAAAGCTGCCACCGCGTCGACAAACAGCAAGAAACACACCGCAGCACACAAGGCCGCAGCCGTTTCCGGCGGATCGGAACAGCTGGTTATTACCGCAAAGCGCACCCGCTCCGAGCAGACACTGGGCCGCGTTCAGATCCAGCGCATCATGCCGGGCATCAACCCCATCAAGGCGCTGCAGATCCTGCCAGGTGTTGTGTTCAACAATGCTGACCCCTGGGGCAACAACGAACAGAACTCATCACTGTATGTGCATGGTTTTGCCAAAGAGCAGCTCGGTTATACGCTTGATGGAATTCCCCTCGGCGATCAGGCCTACGGTAACTACAACGGCCTCTCCCCGCAGCGTGCATCCATCAGCGAAAACATCGGGTCTGCGTCCATTGCCACCGGTGCAGGCGGTCTGGGTACGGCATCCACGTCCAATCTCGGCGGTACACTCGAATTTACGACGCAGGATCCACTGCGCAAGCGCGGCGCTCAGATCGAACAGGTCTTTGGCAGCTGGTCCACATTCCGCACCTTCGCGCGTCTCGACACAGGTGAATTCGGAAATGGCAACTCGGCCTATGTCTCATTCGCTCGTCAGGATGCGCGCGCATGGGATTTCGCTGGCCATCAGGGCGGCTATCAGGTCAATGCCAAGTTCGTTCACCACAGCGCCCATGACCGCTTTTCGGTCTTCTTTGACTGGTCCCAGAAAGTGGAGCCGAACGAAGACAGCGTAACGCTGCCACAGGGCTACGGCACTTATGTCCGTCCCTTCACGTATCCAAATTATAATTACGCAAAATCCTATATTAATTCAGCTGCCTACACGAATGCAGGCCTGAACTACCGCAATTACTATTCCGCTGCCCAGCGTGAAGATTTCCTGGCCTATGCAAAGTGGACGCATGATTTCAATGCGAACCTGCACTGGGATAACTCGATCTATTACCATCATGATCTAGGTGAAGGCGTCGTCGCAGGCCCAATTACGGCTGCGGGTCTGCCTACCCTCTTCGCAGCTTATTTCCCCGGTCAGGATCTCAGCACGGTCTTCGGTGGATCCGGTTACGCCACGCGTACAACCGAATACTGGGATAACCGCGGTGGCCTGATCTCCACACTGCGCTACCACCTCGGCAAGCATTCCATTGAAGTTGGTGGATGGTATGAGCGCAACAACAATACGCAGGCTCGTCGCTGGTACCCGCTGGATGCCAACAACCCGACCACACCATACGAGCGCCAGCAGAACGCCCTGATCGACCAGTATACGAACAACTTCTACACCAACACGTTCGTCACCCATCTGCAGGACAACTGGCAGGTTTCCAAGAACTTCTCCCTGACGGCTGGTTTCAAGTCTGAGCTCGTTTATACGAACGGCACACTGCCTGTTGCTGCCAAGGCGGGCTCGCTCTCTCCGTCCTACGCTGTCACGGCTCCGGGTGGTACGATCGCTGCGGAACGTCCGTTCCTGCCATCCTTCGGTGCGGTCTGGAACATCACGCCGAATGAACAGTGGTTCGCCACCATTCAGGAAAACATGCGCTCCTTCCAGGACGCGGGCTACGGCAACGCCACACCTTGGGGCGCAACCAGCCAGGCTGCGTTCGAAGACTTCAAGAAGAACGGCAAGCCGGAAACATCATGGACGTACGAGACCGGTCTGCGTGAGCATCGCCAGATCCACCTCGGCCCGCTGACGTCTATCGAAGGGCAGCTGTCATACTATCACGTGCACTTCTCGAACCGCCTTCTGGCTGTTGCCACCACGCAGACGCTGTCTTCCATCATCGGGTCTGCCACAACGCTTGCCAACGTTGGTTCCGTCACGACCGATGGTATGGACTTCTCCTTCACGTCCCATTTCGGCGAGCATTTCTCTCTCTACAACGGCCTGTCCTATAACAAGTCCACCTACAACGATAACTACAGCACCGGCACGACAGTCGTGCATACGGCTGGCAAGAATGTTGTGGGTATGCCTGCCTGGTCTGAGAAGTTCGTCTTCAGCACCAACTGGGGCAATGCTTATGGCCAGTTCATCGGTGTTGTGACCGGCAAGCGTTATGCAACCTACACCAACGACATGTACGCCGCCCCGTTTGCTCAGTTTGACATGAACGCCGGCTACACGTTCCATGGCATCCCTCACATTGCAGCCCTGCGTGTTCAGGGTAACATCACCAACCTGACCAACACACACGCCTGGTCCACCATCAACGCGACCCAGACTTCTGGTCAGTTCAGTGCCTTCCCGGTTGCCCCGCGCAGCTTCTTCCTGACACTGAACGCCACGCTGTAAGGACTGATCCATGCTGACGCGCCGCCGCACTCTGGGGTTGCTTTCCGCAGCCCTCCCTGCCCTTCACCTGAGCCGCTCCGCAAAGGCGGCTCCTTCCCTGGCTCCAAAGCCACTGGTGTTTGCTCACCGTGGCGCGTCGGCTCTCCGTCCTGAACACACACTCGGTGCTTATGCCAAGGCAATGCTGGACGGCGCCGATTTCATCGAGCCCGATCTGGTCATGACAAAAGACGGCCATATGGTCGTCCGTCATGAAAGCAACATCGCCGATACGACAGACGTTTCGGATCACCCGGAATTCGCCGACCGCAAAAAGACCGTCACCATCGACGGCCAGAAGCAGACCGGCTGGTTCACCACGGATTTCACGCTTGCGGAACTGAAAACACTCCGCGCCCGTGAGCGTTTGGCCACCCTTCGTGTCCATAACACCCGCTACAACGACCGCTTCGAAATCCCGACGTTTGAGGAGGTCATCGAAGTTGTGGCGGCTCAGGCTGCTGCCACCGGCAAGACCTTCGGTCTGATCCCGGAACTGAAGCATTCCACGCATTTTCACAGCCTGGGCCATGATCCGGAAGCAATCTTCCTCAAGACCATCGCGGCTCACGAATATACGCGCCAGGCCCCGCTCGAAATCCAGTCTTTCGAAACGTCCAACCTTGCCCGTATCCGGGAGCAGGCACTGGCCATCAACCCACAGACACGACTGATGCTTCTGATGGGTGAACGCAGACAGGTTCCGCCCGATCTTGCCGCAGCAGGAAAAACAACAACCTTCGGCGACCTGATGACACCGAGCGGCCTTAGGGAGGTCCGTCATTATGCCGACGTCATCGGCCCATCGAACACAGATCTGATCCCCCGGGATTCCAAAGGCGCATGGCTTGAACCCAGCACACTGGTGGATGACGCGCACCGTGCAGGTCTGCTCGTTCATTCCTACACAGCACGCCCGGAAAACTACTTTCTTCCTGCTCAGCTTCGAAATGACGCAGGCCCAGCAGCTCGCAACCCCCAAGGTATGATCGCAGAGGTCCGCCGCTACCTAGATATGGGGATCGACGGGTTCTTCACAGATGACCCAGCCCTAGGACGCCATCTCGTGGACACAACATTTTAATAAAAATGGGAGGATATTTTAATTACCTCGAAATACCCTCCCATATACTAGTATAAAACTCTGTAAAAACCGAGTTTTTAGAATAAAATATTACTTTAAAAATATTCGAATTTTTAACTATTGTCTTATTTTACGAGCAGACTGACATTTTTAAAAAAGAAATATGAAAAAAACACTATCCCGAAAATTTATTTTCATTTTTCTAAAAAGGCTCTACCATTTTAACAAATTGGTGTGCCGAAATTATAAAGCAACGCCATTGATAAGAATAACACCGGTGGCGCAAACGCCAAGGCTTGCAAGGAAACAGTCATGCGTGTGGGAATAGCGATCTTATCCTATAAGCGGTGTGATATTACACGCCACACCATTGAACAGGTCCGACGCCACACCAAGGCCGATCATGAGCTTATCGTCGTTGACGATGGATCACCTGATAACACTCAGAATATGCTTGAAGAGCTCGGGGTAGCTTACATACGAGGACCAAACTGTGGGGTCGTATGGAACAAAAACCGAGCGATTTTTTATCTTCATGAAATGTGCCACTGCGATGTCGTCATTCTTCTTGAAGAAGACACTTTCCCAATAGAGGACGGCTGGGAACAAGCGTGGATCGATGGAGCAAAACGATGGGGTCACGTTAATCTCGCCCCGTCTCACTGGCCCTTAAATGATCGAATTGGCGGAACTGGCACTGTCTCCAATCCGATTGTTTCGCGGTATGTAACTGGCCAGTGCTGCTCCTTTTCGCGAGAGGCGCTCTCGGTCGTCGGATATCTCGACACCCGCTTTCGGGGGTACGGCCATGCCCATGTCGAACATACTATACGCTTTCTACGAGCAGGCTGGGGAGGCTACATAAAATCAGGCCGAGATCATAATTTTTATCTCATTCGTTCTCCACTCAAGGTTACCTGCCTTGATAAGCCGCCTCCGGTAGCTGATTATTCTAAAAATGGTGATGTATTTAATAGCATAAGACATGATCATATACATCGCTGGTGCTGGAGAGATGAAGAAGAGATGGCTATTTTCCATACTTCTTTTGCAACTCTATCAAGAAGTGGAATTCCGGTTCCAACAATTTCAAAACGAGAATGGTTTTTATCTGATAACACAGATCAGAGTTTAGTCTGGGATCAGAAATCTCAAGTTGTCATTTCCACTCCAGACAAAAAAGATGAAAGACCTAAAATCATTGCTACGGTCTCAGGTGAAACGGTGCAGTTCAAAATTTTGAAAGATCAAACATTTTGGATAACATGGGGCCAACCAGGAGAAGCAGCGTTAAAGGAAAAACGTTCTGAAGCTGCCACTTTCAAACTCATTTATGGAAAAAACGGTGGAGTAGGATTTTCCTGTAACGGCCTCTTCCTTTGTACAGATCATAGTTTTGGTGACCATGTTATGCTTTCGAGGTCAGAAATGAAGAAATGGGAAATTTTCCATTTCTCAGGCTTCTCTGAACTAGAACAGCCCATCACCAGCCCCATGCGCTCTGACCGCATGCAGGACTGGACTCTTTAGAGAAACAGTATTGCCCCTTAAACATTTCAAGAGACAATAATATTTTGCTTAGTCTTGGTTTGTAGAAATCAAGAAAAATTTCTCCCAAGCTCGTGCATATTCTCTATTGCACTCCACAACTCCATCAGGAGTTGTGGATACAAACCGGCTTGTGACCGGATGCTTAAGTGAAAATGTTTTTTCATTTTGACTAGTCTGCATTTTAAAATTTAAAGTATTTGAAACGCTATCAAGCTGATCCATAGATAAAACATCCCCACCTGCTGTAGAAAGCTCTATCCATTTTGAATCATAAATATATGCAAAAATTTTATGTATCCGCGGGCCGACTCCACTTCCAGCATGAATTTTTCCAAGCTGCCGGTCTATTTGAAGAAAAGAGTCGAATTTTGTTTTTATTAAATAAGGACCTTCCTTTTTACTGTAGTTATTTTTGTTATTTTCTTCCTTTAAAACAATTTTATCTTCGTAATAATCTATGACTAGGTTCGCAACGTCCATAGGATTATCTATTGTGAACTCTGCGGGAACGCCAGCTCCTGGAGAGTTTTTAAGGATTAGTGTCGGTGTCGAAAAATATTGAATATTTGCGTCGTTGACCTGGTCCATCAGCCAGAAATTTGTGGAATAACTATTGCCATAGCAAAGCGCTAAACCGCGAGGAGAGGAACAAAATATACTATTGTGAAATGCGGAGCCAACAAACCCGCTGGTCAATCTATCAGAAGAAAAAAGACCCATTTGCTCTCTTATGGAAAGAGTTTCCGGGTAAACAATTCTAAACCCTCTATTACTTAAAATAGAGGTTATTTCCTCCTCACCTTCTATTGTTCTCATCGCACTTTTAAATTTTTCTCTCGAAAGAAAAATTGGATCAGAAATACCTAAATCAATAGCATATTTTCTACCTAATCTATTGCAAAATTCTGCAAATTGTCGATGAGAAAAATGATTTTCTTCAAATGATACGCCAGAAATAAGGAGGCTGGTGACTGTCGTCGGACGATCAAAAATAATAAATTGCTCTTTTACAAGACCGATCATCTCGAAAATTTCTTTAATCCAAGAAACGGAAAATAATTTTTCTATAGTATCTCCACTGTGGCAGATGATTTTTTTATTAAGATACCAATGTGGCGCGCACCAAAATCTCGGCAACGTCTCTGTCAAAAAATGCCCAAAATGCGTTCCAATATGCCCCCCATAAAAATATGAGTTCTCCGTCGCGCGCGGATATGATGATGAGGGAGAAATACTAGAACTTGGAGACTGTCCTAATGAAAAATTTGGCCAACCTCGACGAGGGCCAGCTGTTTGTACAAGACGCCCATAACTATCATAAATACCGTAATTGGAATCATGTGGGCCAGGAATTCTCGGGATATAAAGGACATCATCATAGATATTTATTTCTGGCGGGTTTTGAAAAATTTTTAACCCTGCACTAACAGGATTAGCCGAAATTATTTTATTCATAATTATTTCCACTATATCTTAAAGACGATTTAATCGAAAAAACACTCACGATTCAGATGAAAAATATTATGCTATTTTTCAATTCTTCAAAACATCTTTTGAAAAGAAACCAAAATTGTTCAGCCATACGTTAACCCTCTGAATACTCAGGAGGTTAACGTGTATCTTCGTTCTGTGGGTCTTTTCGTTATTCTCTTTAGCGCTCCCGTCAGTGCGTCAGCCGAGTGCAAGCAGAGCCCGTTTTCCCTGAAACTTCCTACTCAACGCATGGATGAGCGACTGCAAAACCTTGCTCACCAGACAGGGTGTTTCGTAGAGGTGGATCCGGCGCTTCTAGGCACCATGAAAGCGCCAGCCGTCTCAGGTGTCCTGACACCCCGACAGGCATTCAGTCGATCCCTAAAAAGGAGCGGCCTACGCTATCGGTTTGTGAAAGATCATTGGAAAATTACATCTCAAAGCCAGACGACCGACCATCCAATTCATGACTCGTTCGTCCAGCCTTGGTGATGCGATGTATCACCCCACCTTGAAATGCTTGATAATCGCCTTGTTGAAAGCAGGCAGATCGTCGGGGCATCGTGAGAAAACATAAGGGCCGTCTGTCACAACTTCTGTGTCCACCCAGCTTGCTCCCGCATTTTCAAGATCGGTCTTGATTGCAGGCCATGATGTAACGGTACGGCCTCGTAGCTCGTTTACTTCGATTAAAACCTGCGCTCCGTGACAGATTGCAGCGATCGGCTTGTTGGCCTTCACAAACTCCTTCACGAACGCCACGACATCCCGGTTCATGCGGAGGCTATCAGGTGAGGCAAGCCCTCCCGGCAGCAAAAGAGCATCAAAATCGGAAGCTTTTGCATCCGCAATGCCTAGCTCTGCTTTAATTTTGCGAGACGGATAAATGTCCTTGTTGACCGCCTGAAACTCGCCTGCTTTCAACGAGATTACAGTCACAGTCGCGCCCGCTTTTTCCAGCGCCTCTTGTGGGGATGTCAGCTCGATTTCTTCCAGGCCATCAGTGGCCAGTGCAGCAACTTTAACCATGTTTCCGGTCCTTTCATAAAAAAAGGGCAGTCCGGTTTCGGACTGCCCTTTTGAACATCAAGCGTTGAGATAAATCGTCTTGGTCTGCACATAGGCTTCCAGCCCGTGCTGTCCGTCTTCCCCCCCAAGGCCACTTTCTTTGTAGCCATGGTGGAAACCCTGCGGCGCTTCACCGCCGGGACGGTTCACGTAGACTTCCCCGAACTCCAGCTCACGCGTCATACGCAGGATACGACCCAGATCCTTCGTGAAGAGGTAGGCTGACAGCCCATACCGGCAGTCATTGGCCCAAGCGAGCGCCTGATCAAAATCCACCACTTTAATAAGCGACATGACAGGGCCAAACACCTCGTTATGAACAATGTCCATATCCTGCGAGACGTCCGTCAGCAGTGTGGGTGCGTAAAAATAGCCCTTATCGTAGACACCGCCCGTTAAGCGTTTCCCACCAGTTTCCAGCGTGGCACCTTGGCGAACAGCCTTTTCGACAATCTCGTGAACCTTGGTGAGTTCGTCTTCGCTCACCTTGGGGCCCATGTCCGTTGAAGGGTCAGTCGGCAGACCAACCTTCAGTGCGTCGATCTTCTGACGAACCTTCTGCACAAAGTCGTCATAAACTGCTTCATGGATGTAGGTACGTTCATTGCAGGTACAGACCTGCCCCGTGTTCATGAAGCGAGATTGCACAGCCGCTTCCGCCGCCTTTTCCAGATCAGCATCTTCCATCACCAGGAAAGGAGCCTTGCCACCAAGTTCCAGTCGAACTTCCTTCAGCGTCTCCGCCGCGGCGGCCATGATCTTTTTCCCGGCAGGCGTAGAGCCGGTCATGGTGATGAGCTTCACATCCGGATGCGCGACCAGCGGAACTCCGACTTCCGGGCCATCACCCGTGACAATATTAACGACACCTTTGGGAATGCCGACTTCCTCAACCAGCTTTGCCAGATGAAGCGACGCAAGCGGCGTCAGTTCGTGCGGCTTTACAACGATCGTATTCCCCGCAGCGATGGCCGGCCCAATCTTGCGAGCACAAAGAGCCAGCGGAAAGTTCCAGGCCGTAATGGCGCCAATCACGCCAAGAGGCACACGATCAATCAGAATTTTCTCGTCCGGGGTACTCCCCGGAATGATTTCCCCCTGAAGACGCAGCGTGTTTTCAGCCGAAAACCGCAGCAGCCCGATTGCGAAATCAACTTCGACTTCAGCTTCCTTTAGGGGCTTACCCATTTCGGACGTAATGATCTGGGCCAGAACCTTCTTGTCCCGCTTCACCAGATCTTTCAACGCATGGACATAATCCGCGCGCTCCGTCGCTGTCTTTCGGCTCCAGGCCGGAAACGCCGCCTTGGCTGCTGCTACCGCCTTATCCAGATCGGCTTCACCACCCCGAGCCGCCTGGCCGACCGTTTGTTTCGTGGCAGGATTTTCGACAGCAATCCATTCTCCCGTCTGCGGGGAAACCCATTCACCGTTAATGAAGAGATCGTATTTCTGAGCCATGAGTGCTCCTGTTTTGCAGGAAGCGCATCCTGCGCCGCTTTATTCCAGACGCATGAGACCGCTGCCGGTTCAATCGATGACCCGACACTGGCAAGAGATATGTTTTATTAAAAGTGATGATAAATCAGTGTTTCGTTCACTATTTATGAGTCTTTAGAGATTGAACCCAAACCATCCATGAACAGCCGGGCCAACACGCTCACTCGCGGCTCCCGCCAGACCGAATAGATATCACTGCCCTGAAGATCTGTGGGGTACTGCACAGCGATGCCTGTCTTACGGACAGCCCCCAGAGTTGAGAGAACACTCTGAGGAATACACGAAATTCCCAACCCCGCCTCTACGCAGGCCATAATGACGTCATAAGACTCAACGGTATGGATAAGACCACCGCCAAAGCCCTTCTGCTCCAGCCAAGCCTCAAAATACCGGCGATACAAACAGTCTGTATTGAACAGAAAGACTGTCTGGCCTGACTGAAGTGTCTTCTGTCCTTCGGGCAAAATAAGTGCCAGACGTTCGCGAAAGGCAAATGCGCTGCCCATCATGGGATGCTCGATTGGCCCATCCGTCAGAGCAAGATCAATCTCGCCATCAACCAGCATACGCTCAAGCGTATCTGTCGGCCGGATCAGTATCCTGATCTCTACACCCGGTGCCGCTGCCAGAAACTGCGGCACTCGACTGGGTAAATATTCCTTCAGTGCGACGTCCAAGGCCCCAACAGTCAGTATCCCGCGAGGCACGCCTTCAGAAAAGAGATCTGTCAGGTGCCGTGCCTCTTCCACGACGGTTTTGGCCTGTTGGTGAAACAATCGTCCTTCCGGCGTCAGAAAGAGACGGTTCTTTTCCCTCGTAAACAACTCCCGCCCCAGAAGCTGCTCCAGTTCCCGCAAGCGCGCCGTCACGTTGGACGCCACACAGTTCAGTTTCCGTGACGCTGCCACCACCGTTCCTGTCTCGACGACAGCACAGAACATTTCCAGCTGTGCAAGACGCAACGGATTCATGGGCGATTTTTCCTCAGCAGCGGACTCTTATCCCCAGATTCATGGAACATCTCCGGGGACGTCCCTGTGGATGTTTTATGAAGAACTGGGGATCACTCTGGAAAGGGCAGCTTTCCTGCGGAGTCGCACGATGAGCGTATCGAGAGCGGAAAGAAACCGGCTTCGATCCGCTTTTCCAAAGGATGGATTGTACGTATTCATCACCCCGGTTTCGCGCAGGTCATGCATCAGATCCCGCATGGCCGAGACCATTCCCACGGACCGATCATCGATTTCTTCGCCATTAGGGCGCAAAACGGCAGCCCCCTTTTCCAGACACCGCACGGCCAGTGGCACGTCGTTCGTAACCACGATGTCTGCTGTGACAGCCTGCTCTGCAATCCAGTCATCCGCAACGTCTGGCCCTTCCGGCACGACCACACGCTCAATCAGTGGCGACTGGGGGATATTGATCCAGCGATTGGCAACAACCAGCGTCTGGAGGCCATAACGGCCTGCCACACGGTAAATCTCGTCCTTTACAGGGCAGGCATCTGCATCAACCAACAGCCGCATGGAGTTCCTTCTGGTTTTCTTCATCACGAAACTGCTGGATCAGCTTCTCCAGCACAACATCGGGGTGATCTTCACCACAAACATGAATAACCGGCTCGTCGTCACCAGGCTCTTCAAATGTGGAAAGCTGGCTCGGCAGCAGACTTGGCGGCATGAAATGACCTTTTCGATGGGTCATACGATCAGCCAGAGTGTCACGAGCAACACGAATATGAATAAATTCAACGGGAAGATCGCGGCGTAGCTGTTCGCGATAAATGCGCTTCAAGGCGGAGCAGGTCAGGACAGCACCATGACCCGCTTTTACTTCCCTGCTCAGCCAGTCACGACAGAGTTCCAGCCAGGGCTTGCGGTCTTCGTCCGTCAGCGGCTGACCTGAGCTCATCTTGTCAACGTTACTTTGGGGATGGAGCGCATCCCCTTCCTGAAAATGCCACCCCAGGCGGGTGGCAAGGCCGGTGGCGATCGTTGTCTTGCCTGTCCCGGAAACACCCATCACGACCAGAAAACGCGGCCGGACACCTATGGCCTTACTGACGTGCGCAGTCTCTATGGTTCCCATCGCTCCACTCCCTGTTCTGTCGCAACCAGAACTTCAGACGCCATGTTCAGGAACATGCCGTGTTCCACCACGCCCACGATCGCGTCTATTTGGCGCGCCAGATCTTCCGGGTCCTCGATCGGGCCGAACGTGCAGTCCAGGATCATGTTGCCATTGTCACTGACGAACAGGTTCCCATCACGGTCGGTCCGGGGCTTAACGCCCTTGGCACCGCAGGCTGACAACCGTTCTGCCGTGCATTCCCAACCAAAAGGAATCACTTCCACGGGAACAGGAGCACGCTCCCCAAGGTGATCAACCGGCTTGCTGCCATCCACAATCACCACAAATATCTTCGAAGCCTGAGCCACGATCTTTTCACGCAGAAGCGCCCCGCCAAGGCCCTTGATGAGGTGCAACGGCCCCCGCTGAACCTCATCCGCGCCATCAATGGCAATATCGAGCTGACGATGAGCGGAAAAATCCGTCAGTGGAATACCCGCTTTTTTAGCCTTGCGGGCACTGTCTTCGGATGTCGGAATCCCGACAATGTGAAGGCCTTCTGCCACGCGCTCACCGAGCCGCTCGATCATGTAGGTGGCGGTGCTTCCCGTGCCGAGTCCAACCACCATGCCACTCTTGACCATATCGGCAGCACGACGCGCCGCAGTGCGCTTGTGCGCCTCCATATCCGAGCTCATGCGGCGTCTCCCGTTGCGGCACGATCTGCCAGAATGACGATCCGACCTACACTGGTCACATTTGCAGACGGCAGAGTTTTGTCGCCTTCACGAAGACGCTGAAGCATTTCAACCTTGGATGCCCCGGTCACCAGAAAGACGACCAGCGCGCTGGAATGGATGGCAGGATACGTCAGCGTAATACGCTCGTAGGGTGCGGTCTTCGGCGCTGCCGTTCCAACCCATGCCGTCTTTTCCTGAAGCACAGGCTCGCCCGGAAACAGGGAGGCCGTATGTCCATCAGTTCCCAGGCCAAGCATCACGAGATCAAACAGCGGACGAGCCGGGTCCAGCTCCGTCGCGCCGTATGCAGTCTCAAGAGTTTTCTGATAGGCGCGCGCATCTGCCTCGACCGTCCCACCCGTCGGGATCGGATGCACGTTCTCGGCAGGAACCGGAACATGGCTGATCAGAACAGACTGGCCAACCGTATGGTTGCTGTCTGCATGCCCTTCGGGAACATGGCGCTCATCCCCGTAGAAAATCTCAATACGATCCCACGGAATGCGCTTTGCCAGCTCTGGCTCGGCCAGCAGTTCGAACAGTCGCTTGGGTGTCGAACCACCAGACAGAGCCACACGGAACTTGCCGTCCGTCTTGGCAAAAACACCTTCCACCAGAAGATCCGCCATTCGAAGGGCTACTGCTTCTGAGCTCGGCAGTGTTTCCAGTGTGGCAGTACGGATATCGGTCGTCATGTGTTTTTGACCCTTGGCAGAATGTAGCGCTCAATGGCTTTGGCCCAGCCATCACGCTCATTGGTGTCAGTAAGAACCTGGGCAGCGGCTCTCACATCGTCTTCAGCCTGTCCCATGGCAATGCCCAACCCCGCGACAGCAAACATCGGCAGGTCGTTGTGGGCATCACCCAGACAGGCCACTTCATGCGGCTTTACACCGTGAGCGAGAGCCAACTCACGGACGGCTTCGCCCTTGTTGGCGAGCGCAGGCGTAATATCGAGTAGCATTTCGGAGGAACGGCGCACACTGGCTTCACCACGAAGCATAACAGCCAGTTCCGTCTCGACACGCTGAAGCAGATCGTAGTTGTTACTCACACCCATGACCTTACCGATCCCGTCAAACTCATGACGCAGATCCGGCACGGCATGAGGCGTCAGCCCGGTGATACGGCGCTCATGCTCGACAAACGGCGTCGCGGCGTCACTGACCATCCAGTAAGACTGACGCAACAACCACGTTTCAATTCCATGAACATGCAGCATGTCATGCACCACGGAGAGCACATCACGCGACAGGACACGGCTCACTGTCGGTGTTCCGTCCGGCGAGAAGATAATGCCGCCGTTGAAACCCGCGTTCTGACCGCTCAAGCCGAGTTGTGAGATGTATTTTGTCATCGCAGCCGGAGGCCGCGCGCTTGCCAGACAGAGCGGAATACCGCGCTTCTGGAGCTCCTTTGCCATCGCCATTGTAGAGGGAGCGATTGTCTTTTCCGGTGTCAGGAGCGTTCCATCCATGTCGGACACAACCATCCGGATCGTCTCCGGAAGCGCTGGAAGTTCCGCGTGAATGGTATCTAGGTCAATGGACATACAAGCCCCTGTCGGTCGGCCATATTGAATGGGGGAGTGAGCATACTGTGCCCACTCCCCCTTGCCCATCCGTCAGAGGGGCTTATTTCTGCTCGACGTGACCGCCAAAGCCGAAACGCTGCGCCGAGAGAATCTTCTCGGCGAAGTTATTGCCCGACCGCGAACGGAAACGGGTAAACAGCGCCGCCGTCATCACTGGCGCCGGCACATTTTCTTCAATCGCGGCTTCGATCGTCCAGCGACCTTCACCAGAGTCAGCAACTTCACCCGAGAACTCGGACAGTTCGCCTGACTTCGCGAGCGCTTCCGCCGTCAGATCCAGCAGCCAGGACGACACGACACTGCCGCGACGCCAGACTTCGGCAATATCCGCCATGTTCAGGTCGAAGCGTTCACCTTCGGCCAGAACGGGTGAGTTCTTGCTCTTCATGATGTCAAAGCCTTCAGCGAAGGCCTGCATCATGCCGTACTCGATGCCGTTATGGATCATCTTCACAAAGTGGCCCGAACCGGACGGACCACAGTGCAGATAACCCTGCTCGGCACGCGGATCGAGATTGGTCGCATCGCGGTTCGGCGTGACGGGAACATCGCCCTTTCCAGGAGCCAGAGCCGCCAGAATTGGATCGATATAATCCGCAGCCTCTTTCGGCCCGCCATACATCATGCAGTAGCCACGTTCGAGGCCCCACACACCGCCGGACGTGCCAACGTCAACGTAGGAAATCCCCTTCGCTGCCAGCTCTTCCGCACGACGGACGTCATCCTTGTAGTAGCTGTTGCCACCATCAATGATGACATCTCCCTTGCCGAGAAGCGTGCCGAGCTGCTTCACGCAGGCTTCGGTAATCGCACCAGCCGGAAGCATGACCCAGACGACACGATGCGTGTCACCTTCAAGACCCTTCACAAGCGCCTCGACGCTGTCCACGCCTGTGGCGCGACCCTTTTCGGATCGCTCCACAGTCGCTGCCGTCACGGCAGCCGTGCGGTCATGCACAACAACATCATGTCCATGCCGGGTCAGACGGACGGCAATATTGCCGCCCATACGACCCAGACCAATGATACCGATCCGCATGTTTATGCTCCTGCCACCGCTTTATGGATTGCCGTGGCAAGGGTCTTCAGGCCCTCTTCCAACGGTCCATCGATATGCACCCGGAGGGCACGACGCCCACGGGCCGAGAGAACTTCGAAGTCACCACGTGCCTGTGCCGCCTTGACGACACCGAAGCTGAAACCATGCCCCGGAACCGGGACATCAGCAGCATCAGCAGCAGTTACCTGAAGGAAAACACCACTGTCGGGGCCACCTTTGTATGCCTGGCCTGTCGAGTGAAGGAACCGCGGACCGAACTCGGCTGCCGTGGCAACCTTCAGCACGTCGCGCAATTCCATCCGAACGTCCTGCGCCCAGTCCCGTGTTTCACGGTTGCGTTCGATATAGGCCAGAAGACCGACATAATCGCCCGCACCAACACGGCTGAAATGCTTCTTGAGAACGGAAACAGCGTCTCCTCCCCCAAGAACACCCGCATTCTTTTCGTCTGCGTAGAAAGACAGCTTTCCGTCGATTGCGAACGGCTCTTCTGCTGGCAATGAACCAGTTTCAGCATAGGCGTTCGTCAGCTTGCGGGTTTCAACCTTGCTGAACTCGACATCCGGCTGATCAAACGGGTCAATGCCCAGAACCGCACCTGCAACAGCAGTTGCAAATTCAAAGACAAAAAAGGCCTGCCCGATCTCGTTTTTGTCTGCCAGACGCACCGTAATCACCGGAGCTCCAGCTTCACGCAGTGCCCCAAGACGACTGTCCGGAACGTCGTCGCCCAGCAGGATATCCACGAAAACGCGGTCCTTGCCGTAGACGTCAGGCGTGCCGAGCACTTCCTCGTCAATCGGGATCAGACCTGTGCCCTTCTTACCGGTGCTTTCCGCAATAAGCTGCTCAAGCCAGGCCCCGAAGGACGCAATGCCCTTGGACGCAAGGATTGTCACCTTGTCACGACCGAAGCACTTGGCGGAATGACCAAGGATCAGACCCAGCGTCACACCCGGGTTAACGTGTGCCGGTGCGCTCGGACCACAGCTCTCGACCATCAGATTGGTAATGGTCAGGAACTTGCGAACATCAAGACCGCTGACTGCGGCTGGCACCAGTCCAAAGTTTGACAGGACAGAGAACCGTCCACCAATCTTCGGATCACCGTAGAAAATACGCCAGAAGCCGTTCTCTTCGGCGACCTTCTGCATGTGGGAGTCAGGGTCCGTGATGGCGATGAAGTTATCGCCCGGAGCCTTGCCCAGAGCCTGACCGGCAACCGTCCAGAAATGCGCGAACAGAATGTTCGGCTCCAGCGTGCCGCCAGACTTGCTGGCCACGATGAACAGGGTCTTCTTGAGATCAACGGCCTTCTCGTAAGCCCGAACTTGCTGCGGGTCGGTGCTGTCGAGAACGTGCAGCTTCGGCCAACCTTCCTGCTGACCGAAGGTTTCGGCCAGAACCTCTGGGCCAAGGCTCGAACCGCCCATACCCAGAAGCAGGATGTCAGAGAAACCACGACTGCGGACATCACGAGCCAGAAGTTCCAGCTCTTCAATGTGCCACAGACGATCCTGAACGATGGTCAGCCAGTTCAGCCAACCGGCTTCAGCACCATTCGTCCAGACAGAGGCGTCCTTCGCCCAGATGCGACGGACCAGACCTTCCTTGCTCCACGCCGTCTCGGATTCAGCAACATCGTCGCGGATATCCGAGGGAAGGTCAGCTGTGACGTGGAGCAACCGTTTTCCCAGCACAGACTCCCGCTTTTCAGCGACCGCACCGAGAAGAGTGTCGAAGGATTCAGAGAAGGAGGCACAGCCATCCTTCACCAGCTTCGCCGTGACACCGGCCAGATCCAGACCAAGGCGCTCGGCCTCAGCAAGAACGTGACGGGCTTCTTCAATGTTTTCCGTCAGGCTCTCACGGAGCTTGCCGTGATCGCGGAACGCATCGAACGTTGCTGGCGGAATGGTGTTGACCGTCTCAGGACCAATCAGCTCTTCGACGTACAGGACGTCAGAGTAAGCCTTGTCCTTCGTGCCGGTGCTGGCCCAGAGCAGACGCTGCGGGTTTGCACCCTTGGCAGCAAGCGCCTGCCAGCGCGGGCTCTTTTTGACGTCAAGGTAATACTGATAGGCGGCCTTGGCGTTTGCGATGGCAACCTTGCCACGCAGAGCCTTGAGCGCTTCTGCGTCCTTGTCACCAGCAGCGACGCGACGGTCGATTTCGCCATCGATCTTTGCGTCAATACGGCTGACGAAGAAGGAAGCAACGCTAGAGATGTGGGAAATGTCTTCCCCACGGGCTGCGCGGGCTTCAAGACCGGAAATGTAAGCTTCCAGAACGGCCTTGTAGGCATCCAGAGAGAACAGCAGCGTCACGTTGATGTTGATGCCGTCTGCAATCGCTTCGCGGATGGCACCCGTGCCTTCTTCCGTACCCGGAATCTTGACCATCAGGTTCTTGCGACCAACAGCCTTCCACAGGCGACGGGCTTCCGTGATGGTGCCGTGCGCGTCAAAGGCCAGATACGGAGAGACTTCGAGGCTGACGTACCCGTCCAGACCCTTTGTCTTTTCGAACACCGGATAAAGAACACCGCAGGCAGCGCGGATGTCGTCAATCGCGAGGTGCTCGTAAAGGTCTCCAGCAGAGAGACCTTCGCCTTCGAGAAGCTTGCGGATCTGGGGATCGTATTCCGTCCCCTTACCGATGGCCTTCTCGAAAATGGCCGGGTTGGAGGTGACCCCGCGAAGCCCGTCTTCCTCGACGAGCTTCTTGAGGCTGCCATCTTCCGTAAAACTGCGCTGAATAAAGTCCAGCCAGGGGGACTGGCCGTGCTTTTCCAGATCCCGCAGGACACTGCCCACTTTGTCTAGGCCGGTGTTAGAGATTGTGTCCGCCACAGGTTCTCTCCTTACTTGCTACGGGCAGCCTGACGCTTCGCGGCGCCATAAACTGCTTCCGGCGTAAAACCGAACTTGGTCAGAAGTGCAGAGGCAGGAGCCGATGCACCAAACGAATTCATGGCAATGATCGAGCCGCCAAGACCGACATAACGGTCCCAACCGAAGGCCGCAGCCTGCTCGACAGCCACGCGGCCGATCACGTCAGGCGGCAGAACGGAATCGCGGTATTCCTGGCTCTGCTCTTCAAACAGATCGAAACTCGGGATCGACACCACGCGGGCCTTCACACCTTCTGCCGTAAGCTTTTCATAAGCTTCGACAACCAGCGATACTTCAGAACCCGAAGCCATCAGAATCACATCCGGCTTACCTTCACAGGAGGCCAGAACGTACGCGCCCTTGGCCAGACCGGAAGCCGCTGCATACTTCGTGCGGTCAATGGTTGGCAGATTCTGGCGGCTTAGAGCCAGAACAGCAGGCTTGTGCGTCATCGGGATCAGCGTGCGCCATGCCTCTGCCACTTCGTTGGCGTCGGATGGGCGGATCGTCATGATGCCCGGGGTCGCGCGAAGTTGAGCAAGCTGCTCGATCGGCTGATGGGTCGGGCCATCTTCACCGACGCCGATGGAGTCATGCGTGAAGATATACGTGACTGGCAGTTCCATGATGGCCGACAGACGGATCGGAGCCTTCATGTAATCAGAGAAGATCAGGAAGCCGGAGCCATAGGCACGGATGCCGGACAGCGCGATACCATTACAGATCGAACCCATGGCGTGTTCACGCACACCGAAGTGCAGGTTGCGGCCACCATAGGTACCACCCCACTGCGGCGGCTGGAACGATCCACCACCCTTGATGTCTGTCTTCGTGGAGGGCGTCAGGTCAGCAGACCCACCAATCATCCAGGGCAGGTTCTTGGCAACGGCATTCAGCACCTGGCCAGAGCTTGCACGGGATGCAACGCCCTTGGCATCAGCTTCGTAAACCGGGATGTCCTTGTCCCAGCCTTCTGGCAGACGGTGCTCGAAGATTGCTTCAAGCTCGGCGGCTTCCTTCGGATGCGCTTCCTTGTAAGCCGAGAACAGTTCGCGCCACTGGGCACTGGCTGCCGCACCGCGCTTGCCGAGACCTTCGGCGAAATGCTCCTGGACACCATCCGGAACATAGAAATCACCGGCATTTTCCGGCCAGCCATAAGCTGCCTTTGCGCCCTTGATTTCATCTTTGCCCAGCGGTTCACCATGAGCAGATGCCGTGCCGGCCTTCTTCGGCGCACCGTAACCAATGACCGTCTTCAGAACGATCATGCTCGGGCGGTCCGTGACCTTCTTGGCTTCCTGAAGGGCCTTCAGAATTGCCTGAACGTCGTTACCGTCCGTCAGTGTCTGAACGTGCCACTTATAGGCCTCGAAACGCTTGCCAACGTCTTCGGTCAGGGCAAGGTCGGTCGAGCCTTCAATGGAGATCTGATTGGAATCGTAAACCCAGGTCAGGTTGCCGAGGCCCAGATGACCGGCCGTTGAAGCCGCTTCTGAAGCCACACCTTCCATCATGTCGCCATCACCACAGAAAACCGTGACGTGATAGTCGAACAGCTTGAAGCCAGGGCGGTTGTACGTTTCAGCCAGCCACTTTTCAGCAATGGCCATACCCACGGAGTTGCCACAGCCCTGACCCAGCGGGCCGGTCGTTGTTTCAACACCTGAGGTGAAACGATATTCCGGGTGGCCCGGCGTCCGGGAGCTCAGCTGGCGGAACTGCTTCAGGTCCTCGACAGTGAGAGCTGGCTGGTCCACGACCTTTCCATCCTGGATGTCCCGAACGCCTGTCAGGAACAGCGTCGAGTACAGGAGCATAGAGGCGTGTCCGACGGACAGGACGAACCGGTCACGGGCTGGCCATAGCGGATCGGCAGGATCGTAGTTCAGATCATGCTGCCAAAGCGCATACATGGCCGGGGCGAGAGCCATTGCGGTTCCGGGATGCCCGGAATTCGCACGCTCGACGGCGTCCATGGAAAGGGTGCGGATGGTATTGATACCGAGTTCAGGAAGCGTACTCATCGGTATGGGGTCTCCGGCTTGTGACGAGCGGGGGAAAGGTCAATGATGCCCCCGCACCTTCTGCAGCCACGGCATGACGCGATATCACGTCTGACGCAATGCTTGATGGGTAAACCATATTGTGAAACACGGTCTTGTGCTTGACGACAACCCGCCTCACTTCGATGGAACACGTTATTTCAACCCACCTTCGTGGCGCCCGGATAACGCTGTTTCAGGACGAACCCCTGCCCAGCGCTTCCGCAATATCCTGAAGTGGCAGCTCAGCCTGCGTCCCCGCTGGCCTGATGCCCTGCCCCCTCAGAAACCCCACACCCTGACTGCTCCCGCGCCCGGCGAATGTCTCGCAACGTTCATCGGCCATGCCACCGTTCTGCTTCAGTTCGGCCGGCAGGGACGTGAACCATTACGCATCATCACGGACCCGGTGTTTTCAGAACGCTGCTCCCCGTTCCGGAGTTTCGGCCCCCGACGCGTCCGGCCACCCGGCATCTGTTTTGAAGACCTGCCGCCGATCGATCTCATTCTGGTTTCACATTGCCATTACGACCATATGGATCTCCCAACTCTGCGCATTCTGGCGCGCAAAGGTGATCCGCTGTGCATTACGTTGCCGGGAAACCGCAGCCATCTGGAAAAAGCTGAGCTGCCCCGCATTGTCGAACTTGACTGGTGGAACAGCACGCAGGCGGAAGGCGCGCGCATTTCTGCAACGCCCGCCCTACATGGAAGTGCCCGTACTCCATTCGATCAGAACAAGGCCCTCTGGGGCGGCTTCATGATCGAAACGCAGGACAAAACCGTGTTCTTTGCCGGGGACACAGCGTGGGGCCGTCACTTTGATGCGATCCATAATCGCTGGAACACGATTGACCTCGCAATCCTGCCAATCGGTGCCTACGAGCCACGCAATTTCATGCGTCGTGTACACATGAATCCGGAAGAGGCGGTCATGGCCTTTGACACCCTCAAGCCCACCCAGGCGATGGCCATTCACTTCGGGACATTCCAGTTGACTGATGAAGCTATTCTGGAGCCTGCGGCACGCCTCAATCTGGCCTTTCAGGACCGTGCCCGTCCCTTTAAAGCTCTGGAAAACGGGGAAACCCTGGCTCTTTCGCCCCCTCCCGCAAGCCGCTAACCTAACGGCACTATGTCCCCCTTGTGGAAACCGTCATGAACGCACAGACCGTCAATTTCACGCCTGAACAGATCACTGCCCTGTTCATTGACGCCGCCCGTGAGGGTGACACGGACCTCCTGACCCAGTTTCTGGATGCAGGAATGGTCATCGATACACCTGACAGTCGCGGCTACACGGCCCTCATTGTCTCGACCTACAACGGACATCTGGACGCCGCGCGGCTACTCCTCGCACGCGGAGCCAATACGGAATCCGTTGATCTGAAGGGGGCCACGGCCCTGTCCGGCGTCGCCTTCAAAGGCATGACGGACATTGCACAGGTTCTGATCGACAATGGCGCTCAGGTGGATCACGCAAATTTCTCGGGCCGGACGCCTCTGATGTTCGCCATCATGTTTGGCCGTACGGACATGGCACGGCTTCTTCTGTCTGCGGGCGCCAATCCGGATCATCGGGATGGCGACGGCGTTTCTGCCCGTGACCTCGCAGAGCGACAGGGTGTGACTGGCTTTTTCGATCAGGAAACAGGTGCATGAGCCGCTTCTGGAATAAACGCGTCCACGCTCTGGACCCTTACGTCCCCGGCGAACAACCTAAACTAACCAACCTGCTGAAGCTCAATACAAACGAGTCTCCGTATGGTCCGAGCCCGCGGGTGCTAGAGGCTATTCGAGAGACTGCAACGGACGACCTTCGCCTTTACCCGGACCCAACTGCGACGGTCCTGTGTGAAACCATCGCAAAGCGCTTCGGTGTCACAACAGACCGGGTTTTCGTTGGAAATGGCTCCGATGAAGTCTTGGCTCACGCCTTCCGTGCCCTCTTTCACGATGACGCACCGCTCTACTTCTCGGACGTCACTTACGGCTTCTATCCGGTCTATTGCAGCCTGTTTGAACAGCCCTTCAAGCAGTTCCCGCTCAACGACGACTACGAGATCGACATCAACGCTTATGATGGCCCCTGCGGTGGCGTTGTCGTCGCGAACCCCAACGCCAACACGGGTTTGGCCCTCTCGCTTGAACAGATCGAGACGCTCGCTCTTCGTCATCCAGACCGGACGGTCATCATCGACGAAGCATACGTGGATTTCGGTGCCGACTCGGCCATTGAGCTGACGAAGCGTCATGACAACCTTCTGGTCGTCCAGACACTGTCAAAATCCTATGCTCTGGCAGGGCTGCGCGTCGGTTTCGCAATCGGCTCGCCGGAGCTGATTGAAGGACTGATCCGCGTCAAGGACAGCTTCAACTCCTATCCGCTTTCACGCCCGGCGCAGGCGGGGGCTATCGCTGCCATCAAAGACACGGACTGGCTGGAAGAGATTACAGCCCGGGTGATTGCCAGCCGGAAAACACTTGTCCCTGAACTGGAAAATCTCGGCTTCCAAGTCCTTCCATCCTGTGCCAACTTCATTCTCATGCGCCACCCGGCGCATCCGGCCGGATCGATTGCCAGCGCCCTGCGCGAGCGTTCGATCCTGGTGCGGCATCTTTCAACCCCGCGTATCCAGAACTGGCTACGCGTCACGATCGGAACTGACGAGGCCTGCACACGCCTGATTGACGCCCTGCGGGCCATCATTCTCACAAACCGATCCTGAACCACAGTTGGGCGGACTGATCCGCCCTCACGATCATGACCTTTCAGAGGCTGCCCGGTGTGCATTCGCGCACCGTTCCGCATTCAGTGATGATGCGGAGGCCTCTGGCGTTTCGTGCTGAAAGACCAAGACCATGCGCGCATTCCACGGACAGATGTCCGACAATCAGCCTATCCGCCGTAACCAGGCAGAGAAGGAAAAGCAGCTTCGGGACCTCAAGGAAACACTTGCTTCCATGAAGTCTCACACATCCCCTGCTCTGAAAGAGAGCGTCCAGCGCCGTATCAAGGAACTGGAAACCGAACTCCGTGCCGCAGCCCGTGACAAGGCTACCCGCGCCGCCAACCCGAGCGCCCAACCGCAGGATCAGCAGCGTCAGCGCCGCGCGCCGCGCCGGAACACCATTCGCTCCATGTGAAATTGCGAACCGGGCAGCCTTACAGGCCTGCCCGGTTCCACGCCTCTCCCATGCACTGCAGACGAACCGGATGCATGCCGTCCGTTTCCGTCAGAACATAAAATGCTGAGTACTTTCCAGTAGGTTTGCCGGGCCGGCTTTTCAGCCAGTTGAAAACACTTCGATCTGCCGTCATCCCTCCCTGATCCTGCGGAAGAGGCTGATTCCAGAGATCCAGAACCTCCGGAACTCTCGTCCGATCAATCATCAGACAATTCGGGTCTACAAACCCTCCAAAGGACTCACGGAAGAGCCCCCCGCCCGGGCCCACAGATTCCCACTGATCTTCACAAACCGGCCTTAACGTTTTGGGATGTACAAACCATCGACCTGACCAGGCCCAGTCCTTTCCATCAATCGCTTCAAGAAGAGATGACAGATGATCTGGTGCCCACCAGTTGTCATCATCCAGATAAGCCACCCGACGCGCATTGGAGAGCTGGCTCAAGACACTCCGCAGCACGCCTCCATCACGTGCGCGGCCAAACCCTCCATGCCGCACAGACGTGGAATATCCGGGCCATAGCACGTCCACTGACCAGCCCTCCGGACGCGCCTGACAGGCACTCTCCAGCATCTCCTGCGCTCCATCTGGTGGCGTAGTATCCGCACCGATCATGACCTGCACGCGCAGGTCACCACTCTGGGCGAAGATCGACCGCAAAGCGTGAAATAATGAGGGCCTCAGCAGGCTGGGCATGACAACAGCGACATCAAACGACTGCTGGTCCGGCTGACCATCGTCAGCGAAAATATGAAGTCCAGGACGCATCCTGCAAGACTACGGCGTGCAGCACTCTCCGTCCATGCTACTCAACCCGGCACTTAATCTCGTCCTTACACAAAGAGCCACACCAACCTCACTAGAGCGAGGGTCCATCCACCTCAGACGCCCCCAGGCATGCTCTTGCACTTCGGTCGTGCAGCCCCCACGATGAAAAACAGAATTCCACTGCGAAAGAGCAAGATGTGTCCGCTACTTCCCAATTTTCGCACGAGCAGCTTCTTGACCGCCTTGGCGAAGTCGCAGTTCGCGTCGGACTGAACATCAAGCCGGGGCAGCAGCTCCTCATTACAGCCCCGCTGGATGCCGTTCCGCTTGTCCGGCGCGTTACCGAACACGCCTACAAGGCTGGAGCATCTCTCGTCACAACGCTGTACGCCGATGATGAAACGACACTCGCCCGTTACGTCCATGCCTCTGATGCCGCCTTCGATACAGCCCCGACCTGGCTGGCTGACGGTATTGCCCGCGCCTTCCGTGAAGGGGCAGCGCGCATGGCCATTACTGGCGCCAACCCAACCCTCCTTGCAGGCCAGGATCCAGAGCGCATTTCACGCGCAAACCGCGCAAACTCAGCAGCCAACCGCCCGGCGATGGAAATCATTACCCAGTTCGCAGTGAACTGGAACATCATCGCCTGCGCCACCCCGGCATGGGCCGCACAGGTCTTCCCCGATCTGGCTCCAGAAGATGCACTGACGGCGCTGTGGAACGGCATCTTCAAAGCTTCGCGCGTGGATGTCCCAGATCCGGTAGCAGACTGGAAGGCCCACAACGCCCGCCTGCATGCCCGTGCAAAATTCATGAACGACACACGCTTTGACGCTCTGCACTTCACCGGTCCCGGTACTGATCTTACGGTTGGCCTTGCAGATGGCCATGCCTGGGCTGGCGGATCGGAAGAGGCACTGAACGGCATTGTCTGCAATCCGAACATCCCGACCGAAGAAATCTTCACAACCCCGCATCGCTCCCGCGTAAACGGCACCGTCTGCAGTACTAAGCCGCTATTCCATCAGGGCACACTGATTGACGATATTTCCGTCCGTTTTGAAGATGGCCGCATCGTTGAAGCGCACGCGAGCAAGGGTGAAAACGTTCTCCATCGTATTCTGGACACCGATGAAGGCGCACGCCGGATTGGCGAGGTGGCTCTTGTGCCCCACTCGTCGCCAATTTCTGCAAGCGAAATTCTCTATCGGAACACCTTGTTCGATGAGAATGCATCCAGCCACATTGCGCTGGGCCAAGCCTACACCAAGTGCATGGTCGACATTGAAGGTCTGACGCCGGAACAGCTTCTGGAGCGTGGCGTTAATGACTCCCTGATCCATATCGACTGGATGATTGGCTCGGATAAAATCGATCTCGATGGGATCAAAAACGGCAGCCGCACGCCTCTGATGCGTTCCGGCGAATGGGTAAACGCATGACTTTGAACATCAAAACGCTCACAGCGCTCGCTCTCTTCGCCAGCGCGGCTCTTCCTTTTTCTGCACACGCACAGGGCTACCCAAGCCAGACACAGGTTGATGGGCAGCAAGCCCAGCAGCCGGCGCAGGTTCCCCCGCAGTTCAAGGCCGACACAGAGCGCGCCATGCGCTACGCCCTGCCCGCAGACTTCATGCCACGTGCAACGAGCGCGATTGGGGAGCTTCAGGCCCGCAATATTCAGCCACCCAACTCTCAGGGGCTCGGCTTGCAGGCGATGATTAGCCAGGCAGGTCAGGTTCCCGGTTTTGCCGCTGTGCTCTCATCCCATGGCTTTACGCCGGAAAGCTTCATCACGGGCATGACGACCTTTGGCATGACACTTGCCGTAAGCAACGGACAGGTTCCAGCAGGCATGCCGTCTCCCAACCCGAACAACGTTGCGCTGTTCAAAGCCCATCCGGATCAGGTCAACGCCCTGATGCAGGCCATGGGCAACCCTCCCCACTAATTTTTACGGGCGTGCCCTGACTTTATGCAGGGCGCGCCTTCTTTTCCCAATCCCTCGCTGATAAAAAGCCGACATGTCTGTCGTGCTTGATCCTTCCTCACTCCCTGCCGTCAACATTCTGGGGCTTGCCCAGTCTGGAGCTATTCTCCGTGCTGAACGGGAAACACCGCCCGATGGTGTTCCTGCGTTCATCACAAGAGAAGGATGGGACGAGCTTGTTGCCGCCCACGCCGCAGAACATGATAAGCCGCACACCATCGTGCTTCCGGCCCTCGAAAAAGCCGTAACGCGACTCTTGGCCCATGCCGCTCAGGCAGCGTCGGAAGAAGGCGGGACTGCTCCCGTCGTCAGCCTTGAAAGCGATCTTTTCCCGAGCGACGGGACTTTGATTCTCGCCTTCGTCCGTGATGAAACGCACCCTGTTGCCTGCACACTTATTGGAACGGCACACCAACTCGCAGGCGTTTTACGCTCAGCAACGTCAGTATAGGGCCCTCTGACGCAGAGCCAGTTCGTCCAGAGCGGCTTGCTCCTTACGAAGAGCGAGATAATTCATCTCAAGCCGCTGCTTATCCTGCAGTTTCTCAACAGCTTTTAGAGCTGCCTGAGCCATTAGTAGAGCCGAACGAAGACAATCCCGATCAAGGGCTGCCTCCCGGCAAAGATCCTGCGCGTCAGCGATCGCACGCTGGCCAACGGGCAACCAACGGCTGAATGCTTCTACTGCATCGTCATCAGCCTGTGGATCTGACGCCAGCCCCTGCTCCTGAATCAGGAGCAGATGGGCCTTGCTCAACACTGCTTCAGCAGCAGTCTCGCGCGCTACTGCTTCGCCAAACGCCTTCTCAACCACCTCGAGTTCATGGCGCCGCAGGCGCTTGAGCGTATCCAAGGGCATCTGCTTCATTTTACCTGCTCCCATCGTGTTCAGGCCTCGGTATTCATAATGCTGGAGAGCTGTTCAAACGCTTCCGCACAGTTAGACCGTTCGCTCTTGCCTTGAGAAAGAAACTCTTCAAGCCTGGGCATAAGCCGCACAGCCTCATCGACGTCCGGCTCTGTTCCAGCCTTGTACGCCCCCAGACGAATCATATCGGCCATCCGCTCATAGGTTGCCATGGTCGCCCGCGCCTGCTTCGTGAGCCTGTTTTCCTCATCTGAATTACATCCTGGTACGGCACGTGACAGAGACCGAAGAACGTCAATCGCGGGGTAACGCCCCTGCTCACCGATCCGCCGATCCAACACAATATGTCCGTCGAGAATTCCACGAACGGCGTCTGCAACCGGCTCGTTATGATCGTCACCTTCCACAAGCACAGTGAACAGAGCGGTAATCATGCCTTCTCCCGGATAACCAGGCCCCGCGCGTTCCAGCAATCGCGGCAGTTCAGCAAAAACAGATGGGGGATAGCCACGCGTAGCAGGAGGTTCGCCAGCTGACAGACCGATCTCACGCAGGGCCATGCAATAGCGGGTCACACTATCCATCAGCAGAAGTACGGATTTACCCTGATCACGAAAGTGCTCTGCAATCGCCATACCCGCAACGGCAGCATCCCGACGCATCAACGGCGGGGCATCTGATGTGGCAATGACCACCACACTCCGCGCCAGCCCCTCAGCCCCCAGATCGTCTTCAATGAATTCACGAACTTCACGGCCGCGCTCACCGACCAGTGCAATGACCGTTACATCGCAGTTGGCACCGCGCGCCAGCATGGACAGCAGAGTGGATTTTCCGACACCAGACCCGGCAAACAATCCCAGCCTCTGACCACGCCGACAGGTTGTAAACGCATCGAGCGCCCGCACTCCCAAATCTATGCGCTCTCCAAGCCGTGCCCGCGTTGCAGCGTTTGGAGGTGCGGCACTGACAGGCTGTTGCTGGAATGCCGGCGCTAATGGCCCCTTCCCGTCGATCGGCATCCCGAGAGGGTCCACGACTCTTCCAAGCCAGCTCTCATTCACACCCAGACCGGCGGACTGACGCCCACTCAAGGGAATACGCGCCTCACACCCAGGCCCAATCCCTTCAAGGCTCCCAAAAGCCATAACCCGGGCGTGTGCATTATGAAATCCTACAACCTCAGACTGTATCGACACTCCAGAACGTGCCTTCACGTTAATTCTATCACCGATGGAAACGAGTCCCTCAAGGCCGTGAATGGTCATGCACAACCCCGTTACATCCCGAACAACTCCGGTTGCACCGTCAACGTGCAGGGATGATAGCTCTTCGAGAAGGCTCTTCAACCCGCCTTTTCCCTGGATTTTCTGAGGGTTTCCGAGGTGTGATGTCATCAAACAACCATAAGGAGCGCAACCTTAACAAACCCTGAACACGCACCCTTTAATGAAGCAATGATGAAAATTTTACGCTTTTTGATTTGTATCTATCGACAAACACAACCTTGGGTAGTAACCATTGCTTCACCAATCCGGGAGTTGAGAAACATGCGTATCCTTCTTGTCGATAGCGATCTTCAGGCCGCAGCCCATCTGTCTCAGACCCTTCGTACGGCTGCCTTTACCGTCGATCATACGTCCTCTGGCGAGGAAGCAATCGAGATGCTCCGGCATTACGATTATGATCTGATGGTGCTGGAACTGATGCTGAACGATATCGAAGGTTACGATGTCATCCGCCGTGTCCGCGCAGCCCGGATTACAACGCCTGTTCTCGTTCTCTCTGCCCTGCTCCGCCCCCAGGCCAAAATCCGTGCCTTCTCGATGGGTGCCGATGATTACATGACAAAGCCTTATGACTCAGGCGAGCTTGTTGCCCGTCTTCAGGCCGTCATGCGTCGCTCTCGCGGCTTTTCCGAACCTTGCCTGCGCATTGGCAATCTGGAACTGGATCTGAACGGGAAAAACGTCACTGTTGAGGGCAGTCCCTTACACCTGACGGGCAAGGAATACGCCATTCTGGAGCTTCTGGTTATTCGGAAAGGCTCTGTCCTGACCAAGGATGCTTTCCTGAATCATCTTTATGGCGGCATTGATGAGCCTGAGATGAAGATCATCGATGTCTTCATCTGCAAACTTCGCCGTAAGCTTCAGAAAGCAGGGGCCAGCAACCTCATCTCTACAGTCTGGGGACGTGGTTACATTCTGCGTGAAGAAACAGCGGCGGAGCCCATGCCCGCTTCTATCAGCCCAATGACCAGAGCCGCATCTGAACTGACCGTCGCCTAAAGCGTACTCTTCAGGATTGGTACCAGTCCGGCCGGATCGTCACGCCATGATTGACCGGCCCGTGACCAGCGCCATATCCCGGCGCATTTGAGAGGGCGAGCCGTAGATAGGCATGAGCCCGACGCACCGCTGCTTCAAGATCCATGCCCTGTGCAATGCCCGTCGCAATGGCACTGGCAAGCGTACAACCCGTTCCATGAGTATGACGCGTATGAATCCGCGTCGCGCGGTGTACGTACTCATCACCATTTGGGAAGACCAGAAGATCTTCGAGATCCTCTCCCGTCATATGCCCCCCCTTAAGCAGAACGGCCGCGGCTCCCCGCTCTTGCAGGATATGAGCTGCCCGACGCATTCCTGCCAGATCATGAATGACCTCTCCCGTCATGACTTCTGCTTCGGGAATATTGGGAGTCACGATCAAGGCCCGGGGCAAAAGACGGGTCATCACAGCGTCTACAGCATCGTCGGCTAGAAGAGCTGACCCGCTGGTGGACACCATGACCGGGTCAAGCACCAACGGGAGATGCAGGTGGCATTCCAGTTCGTCAGCAACGGCATGAACAATATCTGCCGTCGCCAGCATTCCGGTTTTGCAGCAATCTGCACCCAGATCATCGAGAACGACCTGCATCTGCTGCCGAACAAATGATGGGGAAACAGCCTCCACCCCAAAGACGCCGAGTGTATTTTGTGCCGTCAGAGCTGTAAGGGCGCTCATTCCAAAGCCCCCCAGAGCGGTAATGGTCTTCAGGTCGGCCTGAATCCCGGCCCCGCCACCCGAGTCACTTCCCGCAACTGTCAGAACCCGGCCACGCATATGTCAGGCCTCCGTAATTGCTCTGATCGCCTCACAGACATGATCCACGACCTGAAGAACCAGAGCGTCGTCTTCTGCTTCCGCCATCACGCGAATCAGAGGCTCGGTGCCACTGGCCCTCAGAACCAGACGACCCCGCCCGGCGAGACGTTCTTCTGCCCAGGCTTTGGCAGCCGCCAGTTCGGGACTGCTCAACGGATTAGCCCCTGAGTAGCGAACGTTTTTGAGAAGTTGCGGGAAAGGCTGGAAGACCTGACAAATCTCACTAGCGGGCTTCTTGGTCTCCACTGAAACAGCCAGAACTTGGAGGGCGGCAATCAGCCCATCTCCGGTCGTAGCGTAATCGGACAGGACCATGTGCCCGGACTGCTCCCCGCCCAGGTTCCCACCATTCTCACGCATGCGCTCAACGACGTAGCGATCCCCGACTGCCGTCCGCTGAAGCTCCAGCCCATCTTCCGCAAGAGCCTTCTCCAGCCCCATATTGGACATGACCGTGGCCACGACCGTGTTGGTCCGCAGACGTCCATGCTGCTTCCAGAATCGGGCGATCAACCCGAGAATCTGGTCGCCATCAACCAGATTTCCGTTCTCATCGGCGATCAGAACACGATCAGCATCTCCGTCCAGCGCAATGCCGAAGTCCGCGCCATGTTCCTTCACGGCAGCACAAAGCGTCTCTGGGTGGGTAGAGCCAACACCGTCATTGATGTTCAGGCCATCCGGTGAACAACCAATCTTGATAACTTCCGCACCCAGCTCCCAGAGAGCAGTTGGGGCCACGCGATATGCGGATCCATTTGCGCAATCGAGAACAATCTTCAGACCATCCAGACGCAGCCCGCGCGGGAAGGAAGCTTTGGCATTCTCAATGTAGCGGCCAGCGGCATCGTTCAAACGAGAGGCACGACCGATTTCTGCCGGTGAAGCCAAACGCTGAGACAGGTCTTGTCCCATCATGGCTTCAATCTCCCCTTCTACTTCGTCGGAGAGCTTGAAACCGTCTGGGCCAAACAGCTTGATGCCATTGTCGGTGAAGGGATTGTGAGAAGCTGAAATCATAACACCGAGGTCCGCCCGCAAAGACCGCGTCAGCATGGCAATCGCTGGCGTCGGAAGCGGACCGACAAGGATCACATCCATACCGGCGGACAGAAAGCCCGCAACAAGAGCACATTCAATCATATACCCGGACAGGCGTGTGTCCTTGCCCAGCACAACAGTATGTCGACGGCTCTGACTGCGCATGAAATATAGGCCGGCGGCCTGTCCAAGCTTCTGGGAAACTTCCACCGTCATCGGAGCAGTGTTTGCGGTTCCCCTGATGCCGTCCGTCCCGAACAGAGCCCTCTTGCTGGCCATGGTTATGAAATCCTGCCTGTCTCGATAGATAAGAAAAAGGCGCGGCACCGGAGAGGAAATTCCCCCTCCAATGACGCGCCTTGCGGTGCGGTTAACGGTTTGATTAGCCTGCCTGAGGAGCCGGATCAAACGCACCCGGACGTGTCGTCGGCACAGAGGCGCGGCGATTATCCGGCAATTGCTCGTCATCGGACGGGCGCTCGATCGCCTCTCCCCGCATGATCCGACCGACATCGTCTCCGGTCAGGGTCTCATACTCGAGCAGAGCCGCTGTCAGACGGTGCAGATCATCAATCCGCGTCAGAAGCAGATGATGCGCCTGCTGGTAAGCCGTATCGATCAGAGCCTTGATCTCTACGTCGATATCGCGTGCGGTCTGCTCAGACAGATTCTTGTTCTGTGTAACGGAGTGCCCCAGGAAGACTTCCTGTCCGTTATCGCCATAGGAAATCATGCCGAGCTTGTCGCTCATACCCCATTCCGTGACCATTCGGCGAGCCAGATCGGTAGCGCTCTTGATATCACCAGATGCACCGGCACTGACTTCTTCCGGGCCAAAGATGATTTCTTCAGCCACACGGCCACCCATGGCAATCACCAGACGCGCCAGGCACCATTTCCGGCTATAGGAAATGTTATCTTTCTCAGGCAGCGTCATCACCAGACCCAGAGCGCGCCCACGCGGCACAATCGTAGCCTTGTGAATGGGGTCACTACCCGGCGTAAAGATCGCGCAGATGGCATGCCCGGCCTCATGATAAGCCGTCGAGCGCTTTTCGTCCTCGGTCATGACCATGGACCGACGCTCTGCGCCCATCATCACCTTGTCCTTGGCCTCTTCAAACTGAGCCATTCCGACCGTACGGCGTCCCTGACGGGCAGCCATCAGAGCAGCTTCGTTCACAAGATTGGCCAGATCAGCACCGGAGAAGCCTGGCGTACCACGAGCGATCACCTTCGGGTCCACATCTGAAGACAGCGGTACTTTCTTCATATGAACGCGCAGAATCTTTTCGCGACCAGCAACATCGGGGTTCGGCACAACGACCTGACGATCAAAACGCCCCGGACGCAGCAGAGCCGGATCCAGAACATCCGGACGGTTGGTTGCTGCAATCAGGATAACGCCCTCATTGCTCTCAAAACCATCCATCTCGACGAGCATCTGGTTGAGGGTCTGCTCGCGCTCATCATTGCCGCCACCAAGACCGGCACCACGATGGCGGCCAACGGCATCAATTTCATCGATAAAGATGATGCAGGGAGCAGCCTTCTTGCCCTGCTCGAACATGTCGCGCACACGGGATGCACCGACACCCACGAACATCTCCACGAAGTCCGAACCGGAAATCGTAAAGAACGGCACATTGGCTTCACCAGCAATCGCACGGGCCAGAAGCGTCTTACCCGTACCCGGAGGACCGACCAGCAGGGCGCCCTTGGGGATCTTGCCGCCCAGACGCGTAAACTTCTGCGGGTCTTTCAGGAATTCGACGATTTCCTCGAGCTCAGCCTTGGCTTCATCGATACCTGCCACATCGTCAAATGTGACGCGGCCCGTCTTTTCCGTCAGCAGACGAGCCTTTGACTTACCAAAACCCATCGCACGGCCACCGCCGGCCTGCATCTGGCGAAACACCATGAAGCACAGGCCGACAAGCAGAAGAACGGGAAGATAATTTCCCACATACCGCAGGATGGAGTTCTCACCGCTATCCATTGGCTTGGCTGTCACTTCGACACCCGCACCGGTCAGACGAGCCGGAAGGCCCGGATCCATTGGTGCATAGGTTTCGAAGGAGGTACCGTTCGTCAGTGTTCCAGAAATATTCTGTTCCTGGATAACCACCGAGCGCACCTGGTGCTCGTCCACATCATGGACAAAATCGGAATAGGCGATCTGCTGGGCAGCATGCTGGCTTCCACCGGGCTGGAAGGCGGTCAGCACTGCCATTCCGACCATGATGATGACCACCCAGATCGCAACGTTACGGCCTAAATTGTTCATCTCGTTCTCTGTCGTCCTTCAGACTGTCCGTCAGATGCAGCGGGGCTTCATCATCTCAACAGGCCGACGTCATAGTCTGCGTTGACTTCATAACATAGGCGGTCCTGCCCATGATCCTACCCCATCAAGGGCAGGAAAACGCATTTCCACGCATTTTGGTACGCTTTTCACCCGTTTACGCCGTTTTCGCCGGTAACTGGAACCCCTCCAGCCCAGACGAATGGAACCGTTCCGGCCCTTTCCATAAGATCTGGCAACCCTATGACATAGCCGTCGCGCCAGAGAGCGGGGAGTGCCTGTAATGCTTCGACAGGAATTCCCAATCGTCTGGCATCAAGACCCTGCGCCCCACTTCCAAGAGCTCCAATAAGAGTTCCTTCAGGCACATCCTCTTGCAGGCATCGCCAGCGCCCATCCCAGAGAGGCTGCCCGGCAGCACAGACAGATGCCTCTACAGATCGCATTTCTCTGACAAAGATAACGCCGTCCCCAAACCGCCCTGCTGCCCGCATGATCACGCCCCCGAGTGAGCCTCGTCCCTGCTTTATGAGTGACAGGACTTTCTCACGCGATGGGCGATAACGACTGCCAGAGACCAACCGCACCAGAGCAGACACACTGTCCTCGCAAACGCCGTTTTTTCTTAAGAAAACCCAGCCCGCAGGATGCCATACGGCCTCATTCGCCAGTAAGTCAGCTAAACCAGCATCTCTTACCGCGCGGTTCAGCACAGCGCCCGCTTGCCACTCGCGAGCTTGAGTCCGCTCGCTCTGCGTCAGGTCCTGGCGCCATCGCACCCGTTCAAATCGACGATTCTGATTGGAAGGATCTTCGACCCAACTCAGGCCGGCAACCCGCAGCGTCCCTCTCAGGCGTTCGGGATGACAGGCCAACAACGGCCTAACAATCCTGATCCACCCCCGAATGGCAGACGCAGAAATCCCGGCCAAACCAGCTTGTCCGCTTCCTGCACCATGCCGCATCGAGACGGTTTCATCCTGGTCATGAAGATGGTGCGCCACCAGAAGGTCCAGGCACCCTGCGTCGACACATGCCCGTTCCAGAGCATCAAATCTCGCATCCCGGGCTCGCTCCTGAAGCCGCCCCTTTGGAAATGGCGCCAGAGTTAATACCCGGGCTTCCACGCCCATCTCTGACAGCCTTTGAGCCGTTAGTCTCGCTTCTGCTGCGGACTCGGGACGCAAGGCATGGTCAACAATGAAGGCGAGAACATGCTGACGCCAACGCCGTGCAAGCCATGCGAGCGCCAGAGAATCTGCGCCTCCGGAAACGGCAAGCCCGACCGGCGCGATTGGCGTATCAGGCAACCAAGGCCCTAAAGACTCCATCCAGGCAGAAAATTCCGCCGCCTGGATGGGATTTTTCACATCAGTGACAGGCTGCACGCCCACGGAACGTCGCTGCTGCTGATTTGACGCGAGGCGTCGGTGTCGGGAATTCGGTCTTCAGCTTATCAAGTGCCTGACAGGCCGAGTTCTTATCACCCATAGCCAGCAGAGAAGCCGCAACACCCAGAAGGGAGTCCTGTGCTTTCGGCGTTTTCGGAGCTTTATTGTAGGCGTCGTAATAGGCGACCGCAGACTCACGATACTGCTTCTGCCCCGCAAGGGACTGAGCCAGTAGGAACTGAGAATCCATTTTACCCGAAGCGCTTTTGGCAGTCTTCACGGCAAAGCGTGCATTCGTTTCAGCATCTTCATACTTGCCAGCCTTGAGAGCAGCATTGCCGACCTTCAAAGCTTCAAGAGCCGTTTTGGGGGCCTCATCAGAAGACGCAGGCGCCGTCTCTGCCGCTTTAGACGTGGCTACAGCAGCACCGGCGGCGGCAGGAGCAGACGCTCCACCTCCACTGCCACCATTCTGGGAGGCGAACTGCATGTCAGAAATCTGCTTGGACAGATTGGCCTGTGTTTCTTTCTGCGCGTTGCTGAGCTGATCCAGTTCACCCCGCATCTGACGGTTTTGCTCTTCAAGCGCAGCAACACGCTCGAGAAGCTGGGCGGTCATGTTGCCATCAGCTCCCGAAGAGGAGGAACCACGCGATGATGACGAACTGGGCGCAGGCAGAGGCCCGCTATTCTGGATCTGCGAAAGCTGCTGCCTCAATGAGGCAATTTCGTCCTGAAGGGCAATCGCCTCGCGGGAGGAAATACCCCCACCATCTGACGCGTCCTGAGCCATGACTGGCAGGACAGGACAAAGCACAGAAAGCGCCGTTCCGAGCATGACGGCACGGAGGGGACGGGACAGGGCCATGCAAGATCTCCTGAAACATGTTCGACGCCCGGCCTGAGCGCCCTCTCGCAATCACCGGCGAGTTCGGCTGATGAACAGTCTTAAAACAGAAACGGCCGGGGGATAAACTCCCCCGGCCGTTCAAACTGTCAGTCCGTCAGACGGATGACCTGGGTTCAGCGAACCGAGGTGATCGCGTTACGGTTCTGAGCCCATGAGGCTTCGTCGTCACCGTCAGCCGTCGGACGATCCTTGCCGTAGGAAATCGTCGTGATGCGGGAAGCGCTCACGCCCTTGGCAACGAGGTAGTCACGAGCAGCATTCGCACGACGCTGGCCGAGAGCAATGTTGTATTCTTCGGTGCCGCGATCATCGCAGTTACCAGCGATCTGAACGCTGACCTGCGGATACTTCGCAAGCCATGCAACCTGCTTGTCCAGCGTTGCACGAGCTTCTTCAGAAAGCTGGGATACATTCAGCTCGTAGAAGATACGGTCGCCAACATTGGCAACCAGGTCAGCTTCGCTGCCCGGCGTCGGGCCGGCTTCCTGCGTGGCTGCGCCAGCACCGGTGCTGTTGCCCGTATCGGTTTTGCCGTCGGAGCAGGCTGCGAGAACAAGCGCCAGACCAAGCGCACCAAACACCTTGAACTTCATGTGTCTCAACCCTGAGAACGGTTCCGTATCAGAAACCGAAATGCGGCATATTGCCGCGTTGTTCCGGACCACACACCCTTCCACTCAGGAACGCTCAAGAATCCTTTACGAACTCTCTGCGAACCACTGGAAAAGCACTGGCCACTAGCGCCCATACCCATGACTTAAATCCGGGGTCAAGCATCCTGTGAGGGCCTACCCCCGAGCCAGAGAACGATTCTGTTTCGAAACTAGAAAATGCAACATAAATGTCACAGCAGTTAGACAGGAATGTGGCGGAATTCTGCCAGTTGTTTTGCTGAACATTCTTTAATCGTTTTATCCTCATGCAAGCCTTGCGTATCAGCCAAGCGCCGCATGCGGGGCACATTTAATCCGGGAGCTGAGGCGCTAAAGTCGATTTACAGAAGATGCGATGGAACGCCGGACTCTGACACCTGGAGAGAACGCCCAAAATCGACTCCATTCGAAGCCATTTTTTACACACTTCATCAGGACAGATGTTTCGTGCCCCTGTGTGGTCGAGCGAACGCTCCAGATCTGTTCAGGGCAAAATACTCCCCGTTGATCGTTGCCAACGGGGAGGGAAAAAGCTGCTCAGCCGTTCAGTGGAGACCAGGCTGGATCAGACGCACCTGTTGCCGTGCGAATTGGGCGCTCATTGAAGCCCGTGATGTCGATTGTACCGATGCCAGACGCAAATCCGGCACCGCCCGCACCCGAAGCGCTTTGACGGCAGAACGCCAGGACCCGGCCATTCGGGCAGAACGTCGGAGACTCAACAGTGAAGCCCTGCGTCAGGATACGTTCACCCGTACCATCTGGGTTCATGACGCCCAGAGAGAAGCCACCATGCCCAATGCGGGTAAAGGCAATCAGATCGCCACGAGGTGACCAGACCGGAGATCCATACTGGCCAGAGCCATAGGAAATCCGGCGCGCACCACCGCCCGATGCACCCATGATGTAAAGCTGCGGGCTACCACCACGATCGGAGTTGAACACGATCTGGCTGCCATCCGGGCTGAAGCACGGGCTGGTATCAATCGCACCACCAGAGCTGGTGATCTGATGCTTGCTGCGAGAAGCCAGATCCACAACAAAGATGTCAGATCCACCACCACGCGTTGCAGACAGAACAACGCGGCTTCCATCCGGAGAGAAGCGTGGCGCGAAGGAAATGCCGTCAAACTCACCCAGCATCTGCTGACGGCCAGAGCCCAGATCAAACAGATACACGCGCGGACGGTTGTTCGCATACGACATGAACGCAACCTGATCGCGCGCCGGGTTGAAGCGCGGCGTCAGGGTCAGCCACTGGCCGCCTGTCAGCATCCGGGAATTGAACCCGTCCTGATCCATCAGCGCCAAACGGGTGATCTGATGGCGACGCGGACCTGTACGGGCAATATAAGCGATACGGGTATCGAAGTACCCCTTCTCGCCCAACATCCGCTCGTAAATCACGTCAGCAATAATGTGTGCAATCCGACGCCAGTTGGATGGCGACGCCGTATAGGCCGTACCCTGAAGCTGCTCACCAGCAACAACATTCCACAGACGCATCTCAACGCGAACACTGCCCGAACCAACTGCACGTCCGGCAACAGCAGCGCGCGCGCCCTGAGCCTTGAGTGCACTGAAATCCGGTGTGCCACTGGGCGACACATCGCCTGTCATCACTTTAAACAGGCCGGTCCCAGCCAGATCGGAAGAAATGACACTGGAGATCTGTTCACCCATTCCAGCACCAAAGCTCGGAATGACAATGGGAATAGGCGCCTGACGGGCCTGATCAACAGTAATTTCAGCTTCCCCAGCCCCACCGGCCGCAGTTCCTTGCGCAAAAGCGGAAAGCGGGGTTGCAAGAAGACCACCAGCCGCGGCTGTGGCACCGAGGATGGAACGGCGCGACAGCAGCGCGCTCAGAGCATCAGCTTCGGAATCGGAAATGAAGGTCATGATGATTCCTCTAGGGTTTACGGCCTGAAGACAAAACGCAGCTGATGCGTCTGGCCTAGCAGGTTGGAAGGAATGGGGAGATGGGCACAGGTCGGGCTCAGAACCGCATCCCGTGCACGCTCCGCCAGCACACGATAGGATGGGTCTGACGCCATCTTCGCTGCCGTATCAGGAGCATACTTCACAAGACGCGCCTCACCCGTTGCATCCACCGTCACAATCAGATGCGCGACAAAGCTCGCATAGTTCCGCGCTTCCGTGTCTTCCGTATAGCAACGCCGCACGGAGCCACCGATCGCCTTCTGATCCGCCATGGACAGAGACTTGGTGATATCGCCATTTGGCACACCGCCGCCATCCGGCGCACCACCCTGTGGCGGATTGGCCTTCGCCTTGGGTGCATGCGTCTGCTTCTGGTCAGACCGGAAACTATCCAGTGTGGCCAGCAGGGAGTGACTGTCCGCCTGCGTGTTCTTGGACGCATTCGGCTGGGTCAGATGCGAGAATTTCGGCGTATCCGGCAGCTTGTCAGCCTTCTGTGTCTGCGGGCTCGGGGGAGCCACCATTGCAGACTTAGACGGCGGAGACGGCTTCGGCGGAGACGCAGGAACAGGCTCAGGCGACGGCTCCGTAATTTTTGGCGGAAGCTTCGTCGGCGGCAGAGGCTGAGGCTTTGTCTCAGGCGTAGGCGGAACCGGCTGCGGCGGCGGTGGTGGCGGAGGCGGTTCTTCCGTTGGCGCTTTCAGAGGAAGCGTCGGAGACGGAGGAGCCTCGTTCTTCACGGGCGCAGGCGCAGGAGCCGGCTTCGGAGCCGGATGGTCAGCCTTGATGGGATGGGTGGGAGGCCCTGCCTCCTCAAATTCCATCTGCACTGCCGGAGGCTCCGGCGGTTCAGGTGGTTTCTCGAACGGGATCCGCACAACCAGGTACAGGATCAGTGCCGCATGGACACCGACTGAACCCAGAAGCGCGTTGCGAAAGCGACGCCTGTCCGAACGACGTGGACGCACCACTGCGGTGTCCTCTTACTGGCCGCTCTGAGGCTGCTGAGCCAGCAGTGCCACATGCGTAAAGCCGCCAGACGTAATCTGTCCCATGACCTGCATCACGCGACCATAGTCGATATGTGCATCAGCCCGGACAAAGATCCGATGGTTCGGATCGTTCTGGGACTGGACCTTGAGCTGGTCCACAAGCTGCTCGGGTGTGATCGGGTCTTCCCCCAGGTACAACGAACCATCGTTGCGCAGGGAAACCGTGATCGGCTTGGTGTCAGCATTGACCGGGCTGGCATCCGTCTTGGGCAGATCGACATTGACGCCGCTGGTCATCATCGGCGCTGTCACCATGAAAATGATGAGCAGCACCAGCATGACGTCCACAAGCGGCGTAACGTTAATCTCAGACGCAGGGCGCCGACGACGGCCACCCATACGCCCACCTCCTCCAGCGGACATCCCCATGGATCAGGCCTTCCCGCTGGACGTCTCGTCCGCACGTTCTTCCGACTGACGGGAAAGAATGGCGGCAAATTCGGTCCCGAACGCATCCATGCGGTCCGCGAACTTGTCCAGCGAGTTGCTGATGACGTTATAGGCCACATAGGCCGGGATAGCGGTCACAAGACCGATCGCCGTTGCGAACAGAGCTTCGGAAATACCCGGAGCCACAACGGAGAGGTTGGTGTTGTGCATGGCAGCGATCGAGCCGAACGCATGCATGATACCCCAGACCGTTCCGAACAGTCCGACGAACGGCGCAACCGGGCCAATCGTGGCAAGGAAAATCACGCGGCGACCCAGACGGTCGTTTTCGCGCGAAACGGTGATGTTGATGGCACGGTCGATACGGTCCCGCACGCCACCGCGCGCCAGATCAATTCCGACAATACGTGCCGAGCGACGCCATTCGCCCATGGCAGCGCCGAACACGGCAGCCATCGGATGAGTCGGGCGTGCGCCATCAGATTCGTAAAGGTCGTCCAGCGAACCGCCGGACCAGAAACGGTCTTCAAATTCCGTTGCTTCGCGATTGACGCGACGCATCAGAAGGATTTTTTCCGCAATGATCGCCCACACGCCTGCACTGCACAGGACGAGCCCGACCATGACCAGCTTAACGACGATGGACGCGTGCAGGAACAGGTCCAGAGGCGACAGACCGGCCGCACCGACCGCCCCAAGCGCACTCGAACTTACCTCATGATCCACTGTTCTCTCCTGTCCAGATCCTGTCCCTTACGGGTCAGGACTCTCCATTGCACTTCGTGAGGAAACAGGAAAGTGGGTCAGACCTCTCCAGCCTCGAGTTTTCGAACAGCATCACACCACCGAGGCGGAATTTTGGCAGGTTTCATGGCTTCGGCAGAAAGACACGCCAGCTCTACGTCAATGACGACGGCGGTTTCGTTGCCATTCGTGCTGTTTCGAACAGTTTGTTCAAGTTTCAACCGCGTTGGCGTCATTGCAACCAGCGCTGTCTCGATTTCCATTTCATCATCGAGTCGCAACGGCGCGCGATAACGCACCCCAACCTGCCGCACGACAAACGCCAGACCAAAATCGCGCAGAAGCTCCGTCACCGAAGCCCCTGCATCGCGCATGGCTTCACTGCGCGCACGTTCCGCAAAGCCGAGATAGCGGGCATGATAGACGATGCCACCTGCATCCGTGTCTTCGTAATAAACCCGGAAACGGATCTTATGCGTTGCCATCAGTTTCTCCGCTCATTGGCAGTGGCTCTTCAGCCTGCCGTGTCGTCGTCGAGCCCGGACAGAAGATCAACCTGGCTCGCTGGCGGGTTCAGGCCCAGATGTCTCCACCCAGCCTCACCCAACATGCGCCCCCGCGCTGTCCGCAGGATGAGCCCCTCCTGAATCAGATAAGGCTCGATGACGTCTTCCAGTGTGTCACGCGCCTCTGCCAGACCGGCAGCCAGCGTCTCGACACCCACAGGGCCACCATGGTGATGCTCTGCGATACGCTGAAGATAGCGGCGGTCCATCGCATCCAGACCGCGCTCATCAACTTCAAGACGGGAAAGTGCGGCATCAGCCGTCGCGCGATCAATGATCGGCTTCTTCGCGACAAGCGCAAAATCCCGAACACGACGCAGAAGACGGCCCGCAATACGGGGCGTGCCGCGAGAACGACGGGCAATTTCCTCTGCTCCGCCATCATTCAGATGAACCCCGAGCTTCGTGGCGCCCCGTGAGACGATCGCCCGCAGCTCTTCCGGCGTGTAAAACACCAGTCGCAGGGGAATACCGAAACGATCCCGGAGAGGCGTTGCCAACAGACCTGCACGGGTTGTCGCGGCTACGAGTGTAAACGGCGCCAGATCAATCCGCACCGAACGTGCTGCCGGCCCTTCCCCGATAATCAGGTCGAGCTGGAAATCTTCCATCGCCGGATAGAGAATTTCCTCGATCGCCGGCTGAAGACGATGAATTTCATCGATGAACAGCACGTCACGAGGCTGGAGATTCGTCAGGATTGCCGCAAGATCTCCAGCGCGCTGAATCACTGGCCCAGACGTCGCCCGAAATCCAACGCCCAGTTCACGCGCTACAATCTGCGCCAGCGTGGTCTTGCCCAGACCTGGCGGTCCATGCAGCAACACATGATCCAGAGCATCTCCACGGGCCTTTGTTGCCTCGATGAAGATGGCCAGATTTTCACGGCTTGCTTTCTGCCCTGTAAAATCCGCGAGCGTTTCAGGCCGCAATCCACCTTCGGCAATATCGTCCGGCAGGCGTGCGGCGTCCGTTTCACGAAATTCGCTCATCGGGCGAGATCCTTCAGGCAAAGGCGAATTGCCAGATCAAGCGAGGCATTTTCGTTTTCGGCCAGAACACGACTGAGAACAGGCCAGGCCTCTGCCCGCCGAAAGCCGAGACCAGCCAGAGCCAGGAGCGCATCATTCTCGACGTTTGGCCCGGTCACCACGCCTGGCATCGGGGCGGACGCGCCACCACCGGGCATCTTGGCGACTTTGTTGCGAAGTTCGCTCAGAATTCGATCGGCAAGACGAGGGCCGACACCTGCCGCCCGCGTCAGAGAACCACGATCGCCCGCATTGATTGCCAAGAGAAGCTCACCGGGAGAGTTGGCCGAAAGGATCGCCAGCGCGACCTTGGCACCCACACCTTGCACGGTCGTCAACAGGCGGAACCACTCACGTTCGTCCGTTGTCACGAACCCATACAGAAGGATCGCGTCTTCCCGAACAACGGTTTCGATCAGAAGACGCACGACTTCCGGAGGCTGCGGAACGGATGAGAGTGTGCGTGTTGACGCTGACACCACATAACCAACGCCATTGACGTCAACGATGCAGCGCTCTCCTTCGATCTGCCCGACGAGCCCTGTAAGCTGTCCAATCACGCCATCCGCCTTCCAGCCGTTACATAGGCCGCACTTGCACGATAATGGGCATGGCAGATCGCTACAGCCAGCGCATCCGAAGCATCGGCCTTGTAGATGGCGACGCCCGGCAGAAGCCGCTTCACCATCATCGTGACCTGCTCCTTCGTGGCAGACCCGGTTCCCACAACAGATTTCTTGACTGTCATAGCACCATACTCTGCCACCGGGAGGCCTTCGTAGGCAGGCGTCAAAAGCGCCACGCCGCGGGCATAACCGAGCTTGAGCGTGGAGGAGCCATTGCGGTTCACGTAAGTTTCCTCAACCGCCGCCTCGGCGGGAGCATACTCACGGATCAGGTTCTGGAGTTTCCCGTGCAGCTCACAGAGCCGCAGGGGAACCGATTCATGACCATCCGTCGCAATCACACCAGAGGCCACATGCTTTAGGCGGTTGCCATCCACATCAATAATTCCCCAGCCCATGAAACGCAGGCCGGGGTCTATTCCCATCAGACGGATCAAGCGGCGAGCGCCTGCGCCACATCGTCTGGAAGATCAAAGTTGGCGTAAACAGCCTGAATATCGTCGTTATCTTCCAGAACGTCGATCAGCTTCAGAACCGTCCGGGCCTTCTCTTCGTCCAGAGAAATGCTGTTTTCCGGACGCCAGTCGAGCTTGGCGGACTGTGGCTCGCCGAAACGACCTTCAAGAGCGTCACGCACTGCGAAGAAGTTTTCCATCTCGCAGGTGATCTCGTGCCCTTCCTCGGTCAGCACGGCATTATCCGCACCAGCCTCAATGGCGGCTTCCAGCATCTCGTCTTCAGAGGCGGCATCGACCGGATACGTCACAACACCCAGGCGCTGGAACATGAAGGACACGGAGTTCGATTCACCCAGCGAGCCACCATGCTTGGAGAACGCTGCACGAACTTCACCGGCCGTCCGGTTCCGATTGTCGGTCAGACCTTCGACGATGATCGCCACGCCAGCCGGGCCGTAGCCTTCGTAGCGCACTTCCACATAGTCTTCGCCACCAGCAGCGCCAGATGCCTTCTTGATGGCACGCTCGACATTATCTTTCGGCATATTTGCTTCACGCGCTGCGGTGACAGCAGCACGCAGACGCGGGTTGGATGCCGGGTCAGGCAGACCGGACCGCGCTGCAACCGTGATTTCACGCAGGATCTTGGCGAACTGCTTGGCGCGCTTGGCATCCTGCGCACCTTTACGGTGCATGATGTTCTTAAACTGTGAATGACCGGCCATCGGTCGCTCCTTCCTCTACGGGTGTCAGAGGCTCAGACGAGCCTGCCATGACAGTGTTTGAACTTCTGGCCCGAGCCACACGGGCAAAGCGCATTGCGCGGCGTTTCTTCATACCACTGCTGAAGCGTCGCTGCATCCGGCTCGTTAACTGAGCCCGCAGCCGCAAACTGTGCCTGCGGCGCTGCAAAGCTCACTACAGGCTCTGGTTGTGTCAGTGCGGGCGCTGCTGGCGGCGCTTCGAAGCTTTCATGGTGTGCTGAGCTATCGACCACCGGATACGGCGGCGGCTCACTCACAGCCTGGATGCGGCACATCGTCTGCGTCACACGCAGGCGCATGTCATCCAGCATCGCCGTGAACATCTGGAAGGCTTCCTGCTTGTATTCGTTCAGCGGATCCCGCTGACCATACGCACGCAGGCCGATACCCTGGCGAAGCTGATCCAGCCCATGCAGATGCTCTTTCCAGACGGCATCGAACGTGGTGAGAACAACCTGCTTCTCGATCATGCGCATGAGGTCCGGCCCCATATTGGCCGTCCGGGCAGCCTGAGCCTTCTGGGCTTCAGCTTCCACGCGCTCGATCACGCTGTCAGCGTCCATGCCGTCTTCCTTCGCCCAGTCAGCGATCGGAAGCTCAAGATTCAGGACGCGGGAAATTTCAGCCGTGAGCCCGGCCGTATCCCAAGCCTCGGCAAAGGATTTCTCAGGAATATGGGCGTGAACCAGATCTTCGATTGTGTGCAGGCGCAGTTCCGCAATCACACCCGACAGATCTTCGGACGACATATATTCCTTGCGCTGGGAATACACTTCCTTGCGCTGGTCATTCATGACGTCGTCGTATTTCAGCGTGTTCTTGCGCATGTCGAAGTTACGGGCTTCAACGCGCTTCTGAGCCTTCTCTACGGCCTTGTTCAGCCAGGGGTGAACAATCGCCTCCCCTTCCTTCAGACCCATCTTCTGCATCATCGCGCCCATACGGTCGCCAGAGAAAATGCGGATCAGATCGTCTTCGAGGGACAGGAAGAAGCGGGAATTACCCGGATCACCCTGACGCCCTGAACGGCCGCGCAACTGGTTATCAACACGACGGCTCTCATGACGCTCCGTACCGATGACATATAGGCCGCCGGATTCATGAACCGCGCCATGATTGGCTTCAACGGCTGCGCGGATTTCTTCGGTGATGCGCGCACGCTCTGCGTCATCCTCGATCCCATCCGTATAAGCATGGGTCAGCATCTCGATATTGCCGCCCAGCTTAATGTCCGTTCCACGACCCGCCATGTTCGTGGCAATCGTAATCGCACCCGGCGCACCAGCCTGCGCGATGATACTGGCTTCTTTCTCATGATGACGCGCATTGAGCACGCTATGCTTGATGCCGCGCTGATCCAGAATACTGGAAAGGTACTCGCTTCTTTCGATAGACGTCGTACCCACCAGGATTGGCTGCCCCTTGGCGCTCACTTCCTGGATCAGGTCTGCAACCGCGTTATATTTTTCGCCCGCAGTCAGATAGACTTCATCGTCCGTATCAATCCGCTTGACGGCACGGTTCGTCGGAATTTCAACAACCGTCAGGTTATAGATTTCTGCGAACTCATCCGCTTCCGTCATGGCCGTACCCGTCATGCCGGAGAGCTTCGGATACAGGCGGAAGTAGTTCTGGAATGTGATGGATGCGAGCGTCTGGTTTTCCTGCTGGATCTCGACGTGCTCTTTCGCTTCGAGCGCCTGATGCAGGCCATCAGAATAACGACGGCCATCCATCATACGTCCGGTGAATTCATCAATGATGATCACCTTGCCGTCACGGACGATGTAATCAACATCTCGCGTGAACAGCGTATAGGCGCGAAGCGACTGCTGAACGTGGTGAACGACAGCCACGTTATGAATGTCGTACAGGCCACCTTCCTGCAAAACACCGTCCTGGTTCAGGAGCTCTTCGATACGGTGTGAGCCAGCTTCTGTCAGCGTAACACTGCGCAGCTTCTCATCCTTATCGTAAGCTTCCGGCTCCAGCACCAGCTTGGCCACAACCGCATCAACAGTCCGATAAAGGTCGGAGCTGTCATCTGCCGGGCCAGAGATGATCAGGGGCGTCCTGGCTTCGTCGATCAGGATGCTATCCACCTCATCCACGATTGCGTGGTTGAACGGTCGCTGCACCATATCGCCGAGCGAATATTTCATATTGTCGCGCAGATAATCGAACCCGAACTCGTTGTTCGTTCCGTAAGTAATATCTGCTGCGTAAGCTTCACGACGTTCTTCATCCCCCAGATTCGGGATGATCACGCCGGTTGTCAGACCGAGGAAGCTGTAAAGAACCGACATTTCCTCGGCATCACGACGGGCCAGATAATCGTTCACCGTCACAACATGCACGCCCTTGCCGGACAGCGCGTTCAGGTAAACAGCCAGCGTTGCAACAAGGGTCTTGCCCTCACCCGTCCGCATTTCCGCAATGCGACCGTCATGCAGAACCATCGCACCGATCAACTGCACGTCAAAATGACGCTTGCCCAGAACACGGCGAGAGGCCTCACGGCAGACGGCAAAAGCTTCAGGCAGCAGTTTATCAAGGGTTTCGCCTTGGGCGACCCGCTCCTTGAACTCTATAGTCTTGTGCTGAAGCTGCTCGTCACTGAGCCCCTGAACCGTGGGCTCCAGAGCGTTGATCTCCGGCACACGGCGCTGATACGCCTTGAGCGAACGATCATTGGCGGAGCCGAAAAGGGCGCGTGCGAGGCGTGCGAACATGCTGAACCTTGAGATGCCGAGCACCCGGCCGGAAAAGCTCTTTCCACCATCGGAAAGACCTCCCAAACCGGGCAATGACGATTTTCACGTCAGGTGGAGATAGGACCCGTGTGCCCATGGGTCAATGGAGAGGGACCAGAGAAGGCCCTCAAAATACCCATTTCCGCTACGTGACGGAATGGTAAGGGTGCGCGCACTTGCAGGGTTGAGCGGCCTTTGTCATGGTGCAGTCCATTCGGTTTTTCTTATTCTTTATGGTCCGAGGTATTTTCATGCGGCTTTCCCGCTCCACTCTCGCCTGTGCAGCTCTTCTGGCTGGCACGTCGGTTTCGGCTCCCCTCGCATTTGCTGCTCCGGCCGCACCTGCTGCAACCGCTCCGGCCCCGGCTGCTGCACCTGCTCCGAACCCGGACATGGTGATTGCAACCGTTAACGGCGAAAAAATTACCTTGGGTGACGTTCAGCAGGCTGCTGGCAACCTGCCGCCGCAGGCTCGTCAGCTTCAGCCGTCCATGCTGATCCCGCTGCTGGTCAACCAGCTCGTCGATCAGAAGGCAATCCAGATTGCCGCTGGCAAGGAAGGCCTGACCAACAAGCCTGAAGTCAAGGAAGCCATGCAGAACGCCGCCAACAGCGCGCTGCAGAATGCTTACCTTGAAACCAAGGTTGGCCCGCAGATCACGGATGCTGCCCTGCACGACTACTACCAGACGCATTACGCCAACCAGAAGCCAGAGCAGGAAGTCCACGCTCGCCACATCCTCGTGGAGACGGAAGCACAGGCCAAGGACATCATTGCCCAGCTCAACAAGGGTGCTGATTTCGCCAAGCTTGCTGGCCAGCTGTCCAAGGACAAGGGCTCCGCTGGTGCCAATGGTGGCGATCTGGGCTGGTTCAAGAAGGGCGACATGCTGCCGGCCTTCTCTGAAGCCGCTTTCTCCATGAAGCCGAACACAATCTCCCAGACGCCGGTTCACACGCAGTACGGTTACCACGTGATCCAGGTTCTGGGCTCCCGCACGGCTCCGATCCCGAGCTTTGACCAGATCCATGACCAGGTCCGTCAGGAACTGATCCGCGAGAAGGTTCGCCAGATCGTTCAGCAGGCTGAGTCCCAGGTGAAGGTTGTTCACTTCGACGCACAGGGCAAGCCGGTCACGGCCGCTCCGGCACCGGCTCCAGTCAAGAAGTAAGACTAAGACCATGGCAAAGCCGATCCCCGTCTCTCCGCTGGCCCGTCCTCTCCCGGACCTTTCAACGGTTGCTGGTGTTCGGCTTTCCGCCGTCGCCGCGGGCGTCCGCTATCAGGGACGAACAGACCTGATGCTCGCGGAATTTGTCCCCGGCACGATTGTTGCAGGCGTTTACACCAAGAACGCCTGCCCTGGCGCACCCATCCTGTGGTGCCGCCAGGCCCAGACAACTCCCTATGCGCGCGCTCTTCTGGTCAATGCCGGAAACGCCAACGTCTTCACAGGACGGGCCGGCATTCAGGCCTGCGAAGACTGTGCAGACGCGGTGAGCAAGCTGCTCGACTGCCCCCCGCAGGACGTTTTCCTCTCATCGACAGGCGTCATTGGAGAAAAACTTCCACAGGACAGAATTATTGCGGCCCTGCCCGCCGCACAGGCTGGCCTCTCGGAAGATAACTGGGCACAGGCTGCCCGCGCCATCATGACGACGGACACCTTCCCCAAGGCCGCGCGTCGCGACGTAACGATTGGTGGCAAGCCGGTTCGCCTTCAGGGTATTGCCAAGGGTTCTGGTATGGTCGCCCCCGACATGGCCACGATGCTGGCCTATGTCGCGACGGATGCGAAGCTTCCTCAGAATGTGCTCCAGTCCCTTCTGGCCTCTGGCTGCGCGCAGAGTTTCAACTCCATCACAGTCGATTCGGACACCTCCACGTCAGACACCCTGATGCTGTTCGCAACCGGCCTGGCCGATAATCCGGCCGTTGATGACGTCAACGATCCCGCTCTCGCCGAATTTACCCTCGCCCTGAATGACCTGCTTCTGGAACTTGCCCTGCTGGTTGTCCGGGATGGTGAAGGGGCGACGAAGCAGATCCGCGTTGAAGTCACCGGTGCGGATTCCAATCTTTCCGCACATCGCATTGCGCTCTCAATTGCCAACTCGCCACTGGTCAAAACGGCCATCGCTGGTGAAGACGCAAACTGGGGCCGTGTCGTGATGGCTGTAGGCAAGAGTGGTGAACCCGCAGACCGTGACCTTCTGTCCGTTGCCATCGGCGGGACCTGGATCGCGCGCGATGGTGGCGTTGTCGAGAACTACGATGAAGCCCCCGTCGTCGCACACATGAAGGGCCAGGACATCGAAATTACAGTCGATATGGGGCTTGATGATGGACAGGCCCGCGTGTGGACGTGTGACCTGACGCATGGCTACATCGACATCAATGGTTCTTACCGCAGCTAGAGCGATCAACACGAGAGCGGGAGCGGGGGTTGTGCAGCCCTCCGCCTCCCGTTAGCACAGGTATCGCTCCAATTGGCGGGCGCTTGGTATGAGGAAACTGTCCATGTCTGCTGCAACTCGTGTCGTTGTTCTCGGTGGCGGTGTCGGAGGTCTTGAGGCTGCTACGGCCCTTGGTCGCCGAAACAACATAGCCGTGACACTCGTTGACCGCAGCCCGGTCCATTACTGGAAGCCTTCCCTGCATGAATTTGCAGCAGGCACGATGCAGCATGACGGCAACTGTATTCCTTTCGCAGAAACCGCTGGAAAATTCGGTTTCAGCTTTGTCCAGAGCCTGCCCACCGCCGTTGACCGTACCGCCCAGACAGTCACGCTCGAAAACGGGAGCACCCTCCCCTACGACTATCTGGTTGTCGCGCTGGGTTCCCGCGCCAATGATTTTGGCATTCCAGGCATTCTCGATCACTGTCGCTTCATTGACAGCCTCAATGATGCAGACACTCTGTACTCCGAATTCCGCAAGGCCCTTCAGACAGCGCGCGCAGCCGGTCAGAAGCTGAGCCTCGGGATTGTCGGTGGCGGCGCCACGGGTGTTCAACTCGCTGCCGAGCTTTGCAAAGCCATTGATGAAGCGCCTGGCCTTGGCCCGTCAGTTCGCAAAACGGGTCTTGATGCTGTCCTGATTGAAACCGGGCCGCGCATCCTTCCCGCCTTCCCGGAAGCCGTGTCCACGGCAGCAGCCAGCCAGCTCGAAAAGCTTGGTATTTCTGTGCGTACGGGCGCCATGGTTGTTGGCGCTGACGAGCGTGGCTTTAATCTCAAGTCCGGCGAGCAGATTCCTGCGACCCTTCGGGTCTGGGCTGCGGGTGTTCGCGCCTCTGATGCCACAGGCCTTTTTGATGGCCTGGAACGCGGCCGTGCAGGGCAGCTTGGTGTGACACAGACTCTTCAGACAACTGAAGACGCCAAGATCTTTGCGATTGGCGACTGCGCCCGCATTGACGCCGCACCAGTGGCCCCAACGGCTCAGGCTGCCCGCCAGCAAGGCCAGTATGTTGGGCGCGTCCTGCCGCAGATCGTTGCCGGCCAGACACCTGCACCATTCGTCTATAATGATCGCGGCGCCGTCGTGGCCCTCGGCGATTATAACGGCTGGGGCATGCTGGATGCCAATCGCAGCTTCGGTGGCGGTCTGGTGTCCGGTCTGTTTGCACGCCTTATTCATGAAGGGCTGTACCGCCAGCATCAGGCTGGTATCGTGGGCCTGGTAAAGACGGCTTGCACAACGGTGAAAGAGCATCTTTCTCCCGTAAAGCCAGACCTCGGCGCCTGAAATCGCCCGACAGATGTGACCGTCGGGCCGTGGCATCACCAAGTGAGCGGACATGACCGACGCACATCTGCCTTCCACGTTCGATCAGACCATGCAGCGGGTCGAAAACGTCCTGTCTGACAAGGGCTTCAAATTTCTCCAGGCGGATACCATGCGTCCGCTTCTGGAGCACGAAGGCCTGACAGACTGGGACAGTTTTGCCGCCAGCTGGAACGACCTCGGTCTTGATCTCTACATGGCCGATGGGGGCCGCTACCGCCGCCGTCGCTATGCGACCTTTACGGTCAGTTCCGAAAACATCACGCGCAAACCAAATCAGCCCCACTACCAGAGCCGGGATCACAACCTGCTCAATGGCGGCATCGAGCGCTGGTTCGGGCCGATTGAAGACGCGATTGCCACTCATCCCGCCATGCTGGCAGCCATTCGGACAATTGGCCGATTCGCAGATGCCCTGACACCCTCCGAATCACGGCCCGAAACGTGGCATGCAGAGGTTCACCAGTTCCGGATTGAAGCCAATCCTGACAGTGAAGGGCGCCCCACCCCGGAAGGCATGCACCGCGACGGTGTGGACTGGGTGCTCGTCCTGATGATCGGCCGCCACAACGTTGAGCAGGGTGTGACGACAATCCATGATGACCAGAAAGATCTTCTGGGCTCATTCACCCTGACCAAGCCATTTGATGCTGCGATCGTGGACGATCATCGCGTTTACCATGGCGTTACAGCCGTCACCCCACAGGATGCAGACAAACCTGCCTATCGTGATGTGCTGGTTATCACCCTTCGCCACGAATAAACCTGAAATCTCCGATGGATCGACAGGCTTAATTCCGTGTTAAGAATAACATCATGACGATCCAGCAGATTCTTTCCCGTATCCGGCTTCGCCATCTGGCGCTGCTTACAGTCTCAGCCCTCTCGGTCGCCGCTACGGTGAGCGCTGCGACAACGCATCACCGGACGCATCACACGCGTCAGGCAAATGCCGTCAGCGCAGGGGCCGCACCGGTCATCCTGTCTGCCCATCCCGGCACACAGCTTGATATCGATGCCCGCAAACTGAACACAGACGATCTGGAAGATGCCGCCAAGCATCACGATCAGCCGGTCGTGCTCGTCGGCTCTGCCCCGCTCTCTGCTGGCAAGAATGACGAAGCCCTGTTCGTTCAGCTTCAGTCAGCCCGGCTCTGCGGATCTGCTGGCTGCACCACATCCGTCTATCTGCGCCACAACGACAGTTGGAAAACAGTTCTGGATTCCGTGAACGGCGATATTTCCGTTCTCCCCACACGCCATAAAGGCATGCATGACCTTCTCGTTGGCAAGAACGACAAGTGGATCTGGGACGGCAACGAGTATCAGGACACGCTCAGCGCGCCACCCATGCCCAAAATGAACGGGCCGAACTGACAATTTTCAGGAGAGTCTGGAGCGGGTGAAGGGAATCGAACCCTCGTATGCAGCTTGGGAAGCTGCCGTTCTACCATTGAACTACACCCGCGACGTCGCTGCTTATATCCCCCCCTTTGCGCCTCTGCAATCCATGCCGAAGGGGTGTTGACGCAAAACCACTCCTCGGCCCATAGTCCGCTCGTGAAATGGCCATAAAGACCGTTTCATCCTCGTGATTTGAGCGGCCGGCTTGCGGCGAGGATAAATAACTGCGCTAAAGAGGCCCTGCGGTTTTCCATCCAAGATTTCCCAGGACTTCCACGGCCCGCCACATGCTTTCCGCCTATCCGGGTGGAAACCTTATGGAGGGACTGATTAATGTCTTCAGAAAACTGGCGTACTGCCACCCGTCTCCTGCACGACGCACCGAACCGCACTGAATTCGGTGAAACGTCCGAAGCCATTTTCCTGACATCGGGCTTTGTCTACGATAGCGCCGAACAGGCTGCGGCGACGTTTACGGGTGACGTTGAGCACTTCCAGTATTCCCGCTTCGGCAACCCCACTGTCGACACGTTGCAGGAGCGTCTCGCTCTGCTCGAAGGGGCTGAAGCCTGCATCGCGACCTCTACAGGCATGGGTGCCGTTTCTTCGGCTCTTCTGGCCCATGTGAAAACCGGGGAGCGCGTCGTCGCATCCCGCGCCATCTTCGGGTCCTGTTACTGGATCGTCACCAGCCTGCTGCCGCGCTACGGCATTGAGACGGAACTGGTTGATGGTGATGACTATGAGGCATGGGAGCGCGCGCTGTCCCGCCCGACAGCTGCTGTTCTGATTGAAAGCCCGTCCAACCCAATGCTGGACGTTCTCGATATCCAGCGCATCGCAGACCTTGCTCACAAGGCAGGCGCGCTGCTGATGGTGGACAATGTGTTCGCATCCCCCATCGGACAGTCTCCCCTCAAGCTCGGCGCTGACGTGGTGCTGTATTCCTGCACGAAGCACATTGATGGTCAGGGCCGTGTCCTAGGGGGCGCCGTTCTGGGCAGCGACAAATGGGTCAAGGAAACCCTCCAGCCCTTCACCCGCAACACGGGTAACGCGCTGTCTCCGTTCAATGCATGGGTGCTGCTGAAGGGGCTGGAAACTCTCAAGCTCCGGACCGAAGCCATGGCGCGCAATGCGGCAGATGTCGCAGATGCACTTGCTGGCCTGCCGGGCGTCGTGAATGTCCGCTATCCAGGCCGTAGCGATCACCCGCAGCATGCACTTGCTCAGAAGCAAATGAGCAACGGTGGATCTCTCGTCGCTTTCGAAGTCGAGAACGGCAAGGCTGGCGCTTTCGCATGCCTGAACGCCTTCGGTCTCATCGCAATTTCCAACAACCTGGGTGACGCCCGCAGTCTGGCGACGCATCCGGCAACCACGACGCATATGCGTGTTGGCGAAGATGAACGCGCACGTCTGGGCATCACTGACGGTGTGATTCGTCTTTCCGTTGGTCTGGAAGATGCAGCCGATCTGATTGCAGACGTTACCGCCGGTGCCGCCGCTGCTCACGCTGCAAAATAAGTTTTCCTGACAAAGGCGCGGGATGACATTAGAATGGCATTATGCCTGACAAGTCATCCCAACCCCATCTCCTGGCTGATCCGGAAGCGGCAATGGCCGAAGCCATGGAAAACGCCCCCCGTTTCAGCCAGATAACGGACGACGTGACCGTAACCGTCCGCACGTTCTGGCTGGACGACCAGTCCCAGCCGGAAGACCACCGCTTTGCGTGGGCGTATCATATCTGCATTGAAAATGGTCGGAAGGACACCTTCCAGCTGATTTCCCGGAGCTGGGAAATTGTGGATGGCCTTGGACGGACCGAGCACGTTCACGGAGATGGCGTTGTTGGAGAACAGCCCATCATCGGTTCGAAAGACCAGTATGATTATACGTCTGGCGCCATGCTCACCACGCCAAGCGGTTTCATGCGCGGCACGTACCACATGCTCGAGCCGGTTTCAGGCCAGCGCTTTGACGTGCATATCCCCACGTTCAGCCTCGACAGCCCCCACGAAGCCGGGCTGCTGCACTAACTCCTAATACCTACCCTTGACGTTGCGCGCCCGGCAGCCCATTCCTGCGCGCATGCGTATTGCTGCCCTTCTTCTCGCCGCCGGTCGTGGCCGGCGCTTTGCAGCTGGCTCGCCCGAAGGTGAGGGCTCCAGCAAGCAATTCCGGATGCTGCGGGGAAAACCCGTCATCCGCCGTGCCGCTGAAGCTCTGCTTCCACACGTGGACATCCTGCTTCCCGTAGGAGATGACCCACTACTGGCTGACAGTCTGGCCGGGCTGAATGTTCTGCCGCCCGTATCAGGCGGTGCAGAGCGTCATGACAGTGTACGCAACGGACTGGAAACGCTCGCAAATCTGACAGAGCCCCCGGATCTCGTGCTTGTCCATGACGGCGCGCGCCCCTGCGTGCCGCCCGAGGTGGTTCAGAACGTCATTGAAGCACTGAAGGCCCATGCCGGTGTTATCCCTGCCGTTGCGGTCAGCGATACGATCAAGAAAGTGGAAAACGGTATCATTGTCGATACAGTCTCCCGTGAAGGGCTGTGGCGCGCACAGACCCCGCAGGGCTTTCACTTCCCGACCCTGCTCGAACTTCACCGAACCCAACGTGATGCCCGCACCGATGATGCCGCATTACTGGAACATGCAGGCCATCCGGTCGCAATCGTTCAGGGCTCGGACAACAATATCAAACTGACAGTTGCGGAGGATCTGATGCGTCTTGAAGGTGTAATCGACGGCAACCTGCTGCCCCGCGTTGGGCTTGGCTATGACGTCCACGCATTCGAGGAAGGCCGCAAGCTGATCCTCTGCGGTATTGAAGTTCCCCATACGAAGGGTCTGGCCGGTCATTCAGACGCCGATGTTGGCATCCATACGCTCTGTGACGCCATTTATGGTGCGCTGGCTGAGGGCGACATTGGCCGTCATTTCCCGCCGACTGACAACGAGTGGAAGGATATGGATTCCGCCCGCTTCCTCATCCACGCTGGCGAACGTATCCGTGCCCGTGGCGGCTTCCTCGTCAACGCAGACATCACTCTGATCTGCGAACGCCCGAAAATCGGCCCTCATGCCAAGGCGATGCAGGACCGTCTGGCAGAGCTGCTACAGGTGAATGTCAGCCGCATCTCCGTGAAGGCCACTACATCGGAACGCCTTGGCTTCACAGGCCGCGAAGAAGGGATTGCAGCAACAGCTGCCGTCAGCATTATGGTGCCGGATAACGGAGACGCCTGAGCGTCCAGGTTTACTTTCCAGGAAAATTCCAGAGCCCATTCTTCATAGCGGAGAGTGGGCTTTTTTCTTGTCGCACTAACAAAAGCGACAGGCCTGACAGGTTCTCAGGCCCAGTTCATGGCGCTTCAACCGTGGATAGCGCAGACCACGACAATAATCGGCGTAGCGGCAAGAAGAAACCATGCCCCCATAGAGCACTTTGCTACAAGACGTTTACCCATGTGACGCATGGGACGACTGACGGATACCGACATATCTTCCTCGACTCTGACATTGCAGGACAGAGCGGAAACTGCGCCATAACTCCCTGTGGAAGCCAGTCACTAATCATCTCGTTCTGTCACAGCGCCAGATGCGCCCCGATTATGGCAAGATCATGCCCTAAACCGGGAAATCAGGTGTTTCGGGCAAACTTTAGAAACTGAACGGTTTCCGCAGCATCTTTTTCCCGAATTGCCATGATGCGAATCAGCTCATCGTCCTGTCCCCAGACCAGAAGCTGCTGCCGTTCATCCGCATTTGCGACAAAAACCGCCTCTTCCAGACTGATCGCGTCGTAAAGCAGCGCCAGAGACAACAGAAGGCTTCCAAAGCACTGTGTCAGCACCCCTAGGGCCGCGAGCTCCGTTTCTCCCTGGCGGGATAGCAGACGCTCCAGCCCCGTCACGTAATCGCCAGACTGCGTTACAGGCATAAGTCCGTCTGTTACTTCCGGACGAATGCCCTGCGTCGCCAGCCAGGCAAAGACGCGCTCCACTGTCGAGTCGGCAGGACCTTTGCGATAGCAGAGCCCGTCATCCAGACCCAATCGTAGAAGCGCTTCCCGAGCCTCAATCAGATCCGGGCGAATCCGCTCGATCATGGTTCCGGCAACGCGGGTCATGGAGAGCTGTTCAGGCGTAAAGGAGGCATCCTTTGGAATAGCCTCCCATTCTGCCGCAATCGCCTTCGCCAGGCACTGCGAGGCAACGGCCAGTACAGTTCCCTGAGGAAGCCGGATGGGCCGCCCGTCCAACTCAGGAGAGAATAACCCGTCGCGCTCCCCGACTGAAACGCTCTGCCAGAATCGTTTGCGGCTGCTCAATGGAGAACTCCCAGCGCGCGCAGAATGTCACCCGCTTTGTTGTGATGATGAGACTGCTCGGGCGGCGGCGGTCCAGCCTGCCCTTCACGGGCAGCCGCAAGCGCGGCTGTGCAGGGATCAGCCAGGGCTTCCCCACCAATCGAAAGCTGGAATCGGCCACCGGCATCCCTGTCCTGCTTCGCCTGTGGCGCAGACAAGGTGCCCGTTACGATAACAGGGGTGGAAGCACCGGCACCTTCGAAGTCAATACTGGGCACGAGATGCAACTGGATTTCCTGCGATCCCAGACGGACCTCACCATGCCCAGCCGTAGAGAACCGGCCAGACTGGAGCCCAATCGTGTCCAGCGTGGCCGTATCGTTGGCAAGCGCCATGTGCAGACCGATACAACGCAGTGGCCGCACTCCGCTTCCCAGAAGAGAATCCGCGCCTGGGCCAGCAATACGGCCCAGGATCTGGCTGTCCACTTTCCCGTCCACCATGGAGACGCCCAGATGCCCGTTCAAAGACTGCCGCAGATCCTCAGCCGTCTGGCCCTGACCCGACACTTCCCCCACAAGCTGGACTGGCCCCTGAAGCAGCAATGGCAGCCCCAGGCCCTCTTCCAGCAGACCGATCGGGAGTACCAAAGGCTGGAACGTCAAATGAGTTGTGACCGGCAGATGGGATGCATCCAGATCCGCCTGTCCCGACAGGGTCAGCCCTTGGCCTTGTCCGGAAATCGGCTCAAGGCGCAGATGACCGTCTGACAGGGTCAGGTGCGTGGCCAGGTTGGTGTAGTCATGTCCATAGAACACAACCCGGTCGAGCGTCAGATGAAGGTCAAGGTCCTGGGCTCGCAGACGCTTGACCCATGAAGGCACAGCCGCGTTTTCCACAACACCTGCGTCAGACACGGCGGGAACAGAAGACTGATCCTGCATCTGAACAGGCTGTGTCGCTGCTTTTTCTACGGTCCCCGTCGCTCCCGGAATGATCGCAGGCGGAGCTTTCGCAGGCTGCTGAGCAGTTGCTTTCACATCCTTCAGCCAGACATCTCTCAGCGCATCCAGATCAAGCTGGGTCGCATGCAGATGCCCGTTAAGGAGCGGCGTAGAGTTTTCATCGGTCAGAAGATGAAGGGCGCCATCGAAGTCTGCCTCGCGGCTTTTGAAAGCCATATCATCCAGCGTGGCTTCACTCAGCCCTTTACTGCTGACCGTGCCCTGAAGCGAAACGTCATGCAAAAGAACGCGCGGCAGGTGAAGCGCTTTAGCCCCGCCCTGCACCACGAGATGACTTTTCTCGGCTCCCACCGTGCCGGAGACCGTTACTTTGGCATCATCCTGAGCATTAATGGGCGGCGTCGCGCCTTCAACATTCAACGCGGTGGACAGAGACAGCTGCATGGACCGCAGTTCAGCCTCAACAGGCACTTCCGTATGGAAATGATCACGTCTTGCGAGATCAACCTGTTCAAGGGTCCCGGCTTTACCAAGGATTCTCCAGTCCGTATCGCGCCACAGCACATCTGCTGCCACGGAAAGCGGCGCAGATGCTGCATCGGCATCAAGATGCAGATTACTGACCGCTGTTCCACGAACCGTCAGACCCGCAACATGCAGATGGATGCGGCTGGGTGCCAGACTCGCCAGTAAGGCCTGTGCCTTCTCGGTCCAGGTCGCATTCGCCACTTGCCCGGCATCACCCTGCACCGTGATGTCTCCACCCAGTCCACGCATGTCAGGCAGGCTGGCATGGGGAAACAGGCGATGAGCATCCTGCAGATTAGGCCATTCTCCCTGCGCAGTCAGAACGAGGCCGCGCAGATTCGATGCATCATGAATCTGACCGTCCACATTCAGCCAGTCGCGCTTGGCATCCGTTCCAAGCGTCGAACCCAGACTGAAAGTCCATGGCTTTGCGCCAGAGCGCAGAAGGGCCAGATCACCCACATGCCCCTGCACCGTGAAGGGGGTTCCGCCGTGGCTCCCCTGCAAATTGATCCAAGGGCTTTGGCTTCGCAGACCAGCCAGATCCATCGTGCCGATCTGGAAGCTACCGCTCATCTTCTGAGCCTGATCGCGCCAGTTCACTGCGCTGTTCGTCAGGTGCAGTGCATCCAGAGAAAGATCCCAGTGAGCCTGCACACGCTCACCAACATGCTGTCGAACCGGCAACGGAGCCTCTGCGCCACCTGCGTCTGAACGCGACGGCTGACTGAACGTCCAGTTGGCATTCCCGTCCGCATCGCGCTCCAAAGAGAGTGTGGCGCCATCCACTACGAAGTCCTGAAAGCGGACCTCGCGGTGAAGAAGCGCCAGAACGGAAAGACCCGCATGCACGGTCCTAGCCTGAAACACCGGAGCCTGGCCCGGACGCTGCAACACCAGATTGCGCGCCTCGAAAGACGGCCATGGCAGGATCTGGATGGTGGAGCTTTTCACCACCATCGAAAGACCCGTCTCTTTTTTCAGAGCCTCGGCCACACGCTGGCGCAGCGCATCCTGATCAATCAGCTCATGTGCAGCAATGCTGACGCCCACAAAGGCAACGATGACCCCGATGAGCGCGCCAGTGAGTTTCCTCATTTTGCAGGCCCTCTGCTGCCCTTGATGCGCTTCGGTGCAGGTGTATCGCCCGGCACGAACCCAAGTGAACGGAACGTTTCACGCATATGCGGCGGCAGTGGTGCCGTCACGATCAGACGACCACCGGCCGGATGCGGAATATCCAGCTGACGGGCATGCAGATGCAGCTTGTCGATAAAGCCTTCCGGATGAGCGGTTTTCCCACCGTAGCGCGGATCACCCACAATCGGCGTGCCCAGAGACTCACAGTGCACACGAAGCTGATGCGTCCGTCCTGTCAGTGGAGACAGGCCGAGCCAGGAGAACTTCTTTCCCGCAGCGTCGATCGTCTCGTATTCGCTCTTGGCAGAAACCGCATCTTCTTCACCGCGGGAAGCCGCCACGACAAGCGCAGCACCACCCGCACCGATTTTGGCCAGGGGCTGATCAATAATACCAGACGCCTGCGCCGGACGGCCGACAACAATCGCCCAGTAGGTCTTGCCAACATCACGCCCACGGAATGCTGCTGCCAGCTTGGCAGCCACACCAGGCGTACGCGCAATCAGGAGAATACCGGACGTATCCCGGTCAATCCGGTGCACAAGGCGCGGACGGTCTTCGTCTTCCTTGCGCAGGCCATCCAGCATCATGTCCACATGCTTGGTGATACCCGGGCCACCTTGCGTAGCCAGACCGGATGGCTTGTCCAGCACCAGAAGATGATCATCCTGATAGATCACCATCTTCTCGATTTCGCGCACCAGCATCGGATCTGGCGGCGGCAGCGGGGCCTGACGGGTCATGTCCGGCAGCGGCGGAATACGCACGCTCTGCCCAGGAGCAAGACGTGCGTTGCTCTGGACCCGGCCACCATCAACGCGGATCTGGCCTTTACGGCACAGCTTCTGAAGCGCGCCCTGAGTGAGATTGGGGTAGTGACGTCTGAACCAGCGATCGAGGCGCAGATCGGCTTCGTCTTCGGTTACAATGCGGTTGGAAACTTTCATGGATCGCGGGATGCCCTTTTGGCGGCCCGTATGTCCAGAAGTTTTCTGATACGGCCCTCGTAACCCCGGTCTGTCGGCTGATAGAGCGAGACCCGCTCCATGCCCTCCGGGAAATAATTCTGTCCCGAAAATGCGTCTTCGGAATCATGGTCGTACTCGTAGCCCTTCCCGTAGCCAATGTCTTTCATCAACGTTGTCGGGGCATTGAGAATATGAGACGGCGGCATGCGGCTTCCCGTCTCACGGGCCAGCTTCCGCGCCGCCTTGTAAGCCATATACACCGCATTCGACTTGGGCGCCGTCGCCAGATGAACCACGACCTGCGCCAACGCCAGCTCACCTTCCGGAGACCCCAGCCGCTCGTAAGTCTGCCAGGCGGCTACGGCCATCGGTAGAGCGTTCGGGTCCGCCTGCCCGACGTCTTCCGCTGCAAACCGGGTCAGGCGTCGGGCAATATACCGCGGATCTTCGCCACCTTCGAGCATCCGGGCGAACCAGTACAGCCCTGCATCCGGATCACTCCCCCGCAGGGATTTGTGCAGTGCAGAAATGAGATTGTAATGCTCTTCCCGGTCGCGGTCATACAGAATGGCCCGTCGGGACAGGATAGCCGCAAGATCTTTCGGGGTCAGTTCCCTGTCAGGGTCCAGAACAACCAGCTGCTCCACCATGTTCAACAGGTAGCGTCCATCGCCATCCGCCATTGCCCGAAGGCTGGCACGCGCCTCCCGATCCAGCGGCAGGCGATGGCCTACGTCTTTTTCCGCATGCGTCAGCAACGCTTCCAGACTGGCATCGTCCAACCGGTTCAGCACCAGAACCTGACATCGGGATAAAAGCGCGGCGTTCAGGGCGAAAGATGGATTCTCTGTCGTCGCCCCCACCAGCACGACCGTCCCGCGCTCGACATACGGCAGGAATCCATCCTGCTGCGCCCGGTTGAACCGATGGATTTCGTCCACGAAAAGCAACGTGCCACGGCCTGTTACTTCCTGATGCCGATCCGCCTCTTCAAAGGCTTTGCGCAGTTCAGCAACACCAGAAAAAACAGCCGAAATCTGTGCATAATGAAGATTGGCTTTGCCTGCCAGCAGGCGCGCAATGGTCGTTTTGCCACAACCAGGACCGCCCCACAGGATGAGGCTGGACAACGTGCCCCGCGCAAGCATTCGCGTCAGAGTACCTTCTGGCCCCAGCAGATGATCCTGGCCGCGCACCTCTTCCAGTGTTTTCGGGCGCAGACGATCTGCAAGGGGCTGCGTCCGTGAAGGCGAACGAGCGGGTATTTTTGGCGCCTCAATAGGGCGGGGCGATGAAGGCTGCCGAGCAGACTGCGTGTTCCCACGGGACGGCGGCTCGCGCCCCGCAGGTCCGGGATTTGTCCCGAACAGATCTGTCATGTCCGCCATGGCTGCCTCCTGATACGGGAACGATCATAGAACTCCCGTACATATTTCGGAACAGCTGTGACTTTAAGGAAGAGCGCCTACTGGAGAATTTTCCGTAAAGCTCCAGGAAGAAGCATGGAAAGCGGATTGACGGTCAACTCAGGCTGACCAACAACACCCGTCACATCAAATGTCGCGGCCAAGACACCGCCGCCCTTCTCTGGCGCCAGAATATGCCCGATCCCCGGCAGCTTCCCCGGCAGCGCGTTCAGGCCAAAGAGTGGCACAATAGTGCCATGCAGAGCCAATGCTGACGTATCCAGATCCACCGGCCCTTCTACAGTGGCGCCAAGCGCCTGATTCCCGATTGTTCCATCGCGCAGAACGAGCTTTCGCCCTTCCAGAGCAATCTTCGTGGACACGTGGCTTACGCTGAAACGATCCGTGCGGCTTTGCGACCAGTGAAGCGGGGAAAGATCGGAAACGGCTGTCAGGGTAAAGGGCGGCTGCAGGAACTGGAACGGCCCGATTTCCAGCTGCCCCCGGAAGGGCGGAAGTCCCAGCCCAAGGCCCGACGTGCCAGCTTTCTCGCGCAGGAAATTCCCATCCAGATGTGCCGCGCCGCCGCCGATCCGATCATATAAGCCCAGCCCTTTCAGCAGTGCTCCCAGATTGTCCACATCCAGAACGAAGGGCTGCCTCCGGCCTGTGTCTGCCAGAATGGCCCTCACACGCGACGGGGCATCCAGTGCAAATCGCCCGGATGTCAGGCTGCCGTTTCGCAGCTCAATATGCGACATGACGCCCCCAACCAGCCCTTTAGGACCAAAATAGACCCGCGGGGCGTGCAGATCGATGGACCAGGCGTCTCCGACACCGGAGGTCTTGTCGGCGGCAGGGCTCCCTGCTTCGCGTGACGCAGCTTCTGCCGCATCCCGGGCAGCCTTGCGCGAGGCCGGATCGAAGAGTGGCGCAAGATCCAGCGGATCAGCATCCAGAGCGATCTGAATGGGAGCGGACGGCTCCCTCGGTAAGGTAATCTGGGCGTCACCTTCGCTTCGGCCCAGACGGAATCCTTCAATAATGATGCTGCTTAAACGTCCGGCCTGCGTTACGCCGCGACCTGCGACAGAAAGCGTCTGACCATGCGCCTGCAACCCATCCAGCGCCACCATGTCATGGCCCCGAAAGCCAATATGGGCAGACGCGACAGCTGCCTCACCTTCAGGCTTGGTCCAGACCGGAACAGTAATTCCGGCCTTTTCCATGTTCAGGGAAAGAGCAAGATCCGCAAGCGTATCAGCATGCTCAATGTAATGCGCTGAAAGCGTGGCCTGCCCCGTGAACAAACCCGCCGGCACAAGGTGCGACTTCACTGCAGACAGGGGATCCAGAAGCGCCGTTGCACGAATATCCTGCAACACACGTCCCGGCGCTCCCTGCTGGAAATTTTCATCCAGCGCGACATGGACAGGGATGCCCGACAACCGCCCGTCCCCTGTCAGGTTCAGGCCGTTTTCCGTCGCCCCCAGTGTGCCGGACGCTCCATCAACAGGCCGCCCCATCAGAACATTGCCCAGATGCACGTTGGCGAATGAGGCTTTGGCCTGAACATGAATGTCACTGTTTTTGAGACGCGCCGTCAGCGGCAGCGTTAGCCGAGCCTCCGCATCAATAGTCCCGGAAGGCTCCGTGAACGGCAGCGGATGCCGTGACAGAAGATGCAGCCTAGGGTGAGAGAGAATATCCCGAAAGGCTGCGACCGATCCCTGAAGATGGGTTTTGATGTCCCCTGTCGTCGGACCTTTCTCATACAGATTGCCAATGCGCACCTGACCGTCAGGGATGCTGATGTTTCCATCTGGCGTGGCCTGCTGACCATGCTCCAGATCAAGAACCAGCGTATCAAATCCATCAAATCCGAGACGTGCATCAATCCCCGTCGCGGGCGGCACAGGCCGCAGCCAGTGCACCGTCAGGTCATGGCCGAGCAACTGACCATCCATACTGGTCGGCAGAATGTGCGACAGCCCATCGCTCGTATGAAGATGGGTTCGGACCATAAGGTCTCGGCCCTGCCCGCTGGTGATGTTAGCAGCGATCCACTTCCGGCCGCCCCTGATGATACCAGCAGGCCAAACGCTCCCGAGCGTCGCAAAATCAAACCCATCAAGACTGGCCGTCGCATCTCCATCCAGCACGTGAATATGCTGGAGATCATCGACGGTCAGATCAGCGGTCGCATGAAGGTGCGTCAGGGCATTATTGGTATCAGCAAGCGTCAGCGAACAGTCAGGAACGGAAAGTCTTGCGGCCCCCTCTGTCCCAGGTTTTGCCATAACCAGATGAAGGGATGCTTTGCCGTCACGCAGATCAACGGGCAGCGCCTCTTTCTGCGCAACATGCCCAGCTCCAAGCGCAACCTGCATCTCAATGCTGGCGGGAAGCTCTCCCATGCCATGAGGCACGACATGAATGTCCGCGCCAATGGTCAGCGGGACGTCCCATGCCGCCAGAGCCGGGGCGAACATATTCAACCCGGACGGTCGGAACGTCGTGGACGTCAAATGCCACTGACCAGTGGTCGCGGAGGTCTGCCCGCCTTTTGCCGTCAGAAGCGTCTGAAATGATCCAACGCGCACGGAACTGCGCCACCAACCATTCCATAGGTAATCATGAGCCGCAGCAGCGACTTTAAGCCGCTGCGCGTGTGCTGCAATCGGCCCTAATAAAAGTCGTTGCCCATTGGGAAGCCCCAGCAGCGTAATGCTAACGTTCTTGAGGTCCAGGGCCGCCAGTCGATCCATCTGTGTCGGAACACCACGGCCGCCGTGTTTCTGGGATGGCAGATCCAGATCGACATCACCATTCGGCTGACGACGCAGAACCAGCGTGACATCCTGCAGGCGCAATCTGCGCGGGGCGATGATGCCGTGCAGAAGTGGGGCAAGTGCCAGAACCGTATCAGCCTCACCAGCCTGTTCGGCAGGCGTGCCATCCAGCCGGGCAACCGTCAGCCCGCGCGCTTCAAGCATCAGCCCCGCAGAAATGCCGCCGGAGCTTGGTTGCCACTGAACACGCAGCCGGGACCACGAAAGGCGCCCGGCGGGATGCCCCGGCTTTTTGCCTGCGACAACAGACACCGGCTCAATGAGACGTGAAACCGCAGTGATATCGACCGGCCCATGCGCCAACTTCCACAACAGGACAGCCGACAGCGCCCCGGCCACGGCGACAGGAGCGACAAAGGCAATGCAGGCCCACCGTGCAACATGCAGATGACGGGGCAAATGAAACGGGCCGGGTGTGTAAGGATCAGGCAGGGCCATGACTGGTTTGCCGGGAAGCCTCCGGCGTTCTCCCTGTCTGTGAAAGAGATGGCTGGAGAGGCTCTCAGGCCCCTGAGGTCAGGCTCCGGAACGCTTCTGCCACGAGGGCAGAGTGCTCAGCAGGCTTAACTTTGCGCCAGATGTGACGGATTACGCCGCTCCCATCCACCAGAAAGGAACTGCGTTCCATACCCATATAGGTGCGGCCATACATGGATTTCTCAACCCACGTACCATAGGCCTCAGCCACCACATGGTCTTCATCCGACGCCAACGGGAACGTCAGTGAGTACTTTGCAGCGAAGCGCTCGATTTTCGAGACGGCGTCCGGGCTGACACCGATAATGGTGAGGCCTTCACTGTCAAAAGACGGCAGGTTCTCCTGAATGGAGCAGGCCTGCGTCGTACAGCCGGGCGTGTCAGCTTTCGGATAGAAATAAAGCAGATATGGCTTACCCTTCAGCGCATCGCTGCTGACGGTACCGCCTCCCGAGACGGGAAGCGAAAACGCAGGGGCCTGGTCGCCCACCTGAAGAGCATGATCTGTCATAGGCACCATGATTGCCTGACACCCTTCGCCCGATCAAGGCGGACGAAGGGTAAAAAGGGCTCAGTATTGCGGATAAACCACAACTGGCGGCGGCGGAGCATAGACGACCGGCGGCGGTGGCGCATAAACCACACGTGGCGGCGGGGCGTACACGACCGGCGGCGGTGGCGGCCCATAAGAGTTGCTCAGCATGGCGCCACCAACGGCACCGATCGCCAGACCGCCTAAAATGCCACCGACGACGGCACCGGTATTTCCACGATGACCGCCACGATGCCAGCCCGGTCCCGGGCCATAATATCCACGCCCTGGGCCACCGTATCCGGGGCCGCCATATCCGCCATGCCAATGAGCTTCAGCGGCGGGAACTACGGCATTCGGGGCAACTACTGCCGTGCCGATCAGCAGGGGCGCAGCCAGAAGGACTGCACGGGTGATGCGACGCATGGCAAATCTCCTCATTACGTCAGACGGGGGATCAGAAGAGATCCTGTCCGTCCTGTGAGAAGAAATCTGCCACACGAAAATGGCAGGAAAAGGCAACAATCATGGCAAGATTTTCTCAAATTATGACTATTGCCCGCCGCTCTCAGTGCTTCGGGTCAATCCGGTGATAACCAGCTGGTGGATCAAAGAGTTCTGCTGACTGAGACGATCGATTTACCAAGGCAGCCTGTACCACAAGCCGTCCGCTCTGGGTCGCGCCGAGCAGCAGACCATCCGCCGTGTAACAGAAGTCTGTGGGCTTGTTGTCGGTGTCCGCAGCTTCCCAGATGACGCACGGCTCCCCAGCAATTGTGGCCGGACCGACCTGTTTCCACGCCCCTGGCGCAGGTGTTCCCGGAGCGGAAAACGATTCGCCCGGCGCCTCGGTGACCGTGGCAGTTTTCAGAGCCGTATCCAGAACCATCAGACGATGAAGCCGGTAATCCGTCAGCATGACCGTTGCGGCCCCTTCCGGATCAACGCGCTGACGCCACATCTGCGAGTTCCAACGCATCCGCTGGTGCAGATGCTGCCCTCCCGGCCCCACCATGACGTAATCGATATCCGCATCGTGCATCGGTGTGACAAAGGGGGCTGTCATGGTGTCAGCAGCGTTCGCTGCGCCGACTACGAGAACAGCCAAGGTAAAGGCGGCGGCCAGAGAAATACGCTTCATTCTTTCATGCCACCGTTTACTGGTCCGCTTGGCGGCTGATCCGGCGATGAGACCGTTCCGTCGCCAGCCGAATCATTAGGAACAGATGGCTGGGTTGTATCCTGTGACGGCGCAACCTGCCCGGGCAAAAGCGTTGGAGCCGCAGGACCTGACGTTTCGGCAGGAGTACCTTCTGCCGCAATATGACCCGGCGTCTGCACACTGGAATCGCCTGCAGCCCCACCTTCCGGCACAGGAGACGGCGTTAGTGTGTTCGCCTGATTGCTGGCTCCCCCCTGACGGCGAGACGCCGTGCGGGGCGTAATTTCCTGGAAACCAGCCGGGGGCTGGAACGTCGCGGTAGGGAGATCCCCATAGGACAGGCTTACAGCGCGGATAGAGCCCGAGGCACCATCGGCATCCACACCATCCTCGGCGAGAATGACACCATCATCCGTCACGCAGGCCGAAGCTTTGCCATGGGCTGTCTGGATATCCCAATGATCACAAACGGCCCCGGCAATCGTCTCTTTACCGCCCTTGGTGTACTTCATGCCCAGATCCAGCATGAACGGATTATGCAGTCCGTGCTGGGGACGAATATGTGCGTACAGTTTGCGCGGCACCATTACGAGCGTCACGACCTGCCCCGGCCGGTCCAGAATCGTGATGCCTTGCCCATCCGCTGAGTCGATCCGCAGCAGATCACCCGAGCCTGAGAAATAGACCTTCACATCGCCGCCCTGAGATGCCGGAGCAGACAGGTGATAGGTCACGGTCGCATCACGCGCGGGCGCCAGTCTCGGATGGTCATCAGCGAGAGCCGATCCGCCACTGCCTGCGAGAAGCAGGCCGGTGAGAAGAGCAGACTGATGCCGCCGGAGGAATGAAATCATCAGGATTCTCCTGGATGTGGGCGCAGAGACGCGATGTCATCGCGCAGGGCGTGCAGACTGAAATCATCCGGCCAGATGGCACGGACAGTCAAAGCCTGGTTCAGCAGCGCCAGATAATCTGCCGCCGGGATACCGATGCCCCCAAGCGTTGTCAGATGGGGAGTGGTATATTGCGTATCCAGAAGGCGATACCCTCCCTTTCGCAATCCTGCAACGAGATGAACCAATGCAATCTTGGAAACATCGCGCTGGCGGGAAAACATGCTCTCCCCGAAAAATGCTCCGCTAAGGGCAACGCCATACAGCCCCCCGACCAGGGCACTGTCGTCCCAGACTTCGATCGAATGTGCAAAACCACGCTGATGCAGAGCGCCATAAAGGTCACAGATTTTCGGGCTGATCCATGTTTCCTCCCGGCCCGGCGCAGGGTCTGCACAGGCGAGCATAACATCTCCAAAGGCCCGATCCGATGTAACCTGAACCTTGCCGGACCGGATCGTACGCATCAGTTTTCGGGGAACAATCATTGCGTCGAGCGGAAGTACTCCACGCTCCTCTGGAAAATACCAGCTGAGCTCGTCACTGTCCCGATCAGGGGCCATCGGGAAAATCCCCGAGGCGTAAGCATCCAGCAGGATTTCAGGCGTAATGTCAGACATCCGGTTTCTGCTTCGCGTCGCACATGGGGGATTATTCACCTTTCTGTACCCGGATGTGGTACATAGTACTCCAATCTCGATGGAGTACTGCATTGCCTATAGCGTTTGTTTATCTGATCTGTCTGATTCCGCTCGGGCTCGCACGCTTCCTGCTCCCTGAAGCTGACGGCCTGCTGATGGCACTCGTCAAAATCTGTTTTGCAGGAATTGTGTTCTGGGGCCTACTGGACTTCTGGCGCCTTCGCCCCAAGCGAAGCTGATCGTCAGATCAGTCCGCCCAGAACCAGAAACAGCCCGATCATAGACACACCCCAGATCAGACTGCGGATGCTTCCCAGACCCAGGGCATAGGCTGGAATATAAGCCAGTCGCCCCAGGAAGTAGAGGCCTGCTCCCCAGGTCACCAGACCTCCGTCCCGACCAGCCACATGGGCCACAAGGACTGCCCCGATAAAGATCGGGAGCGTCTCCTGAAAATTTGCCTGTGCCCGCCGCATTCTGGCGGCAACGCCTGTGTATCGCGGGGCTTCGCCATCCCGGTTACTCGTGGCCCACTGCACACCATCCTGCCTGCGGCAGGCCGCTGATGTCAGAAACAGCTGCACGACAGCCAGAACCAATGTGAAACTCAGCCAGACAAGACTGCTCGGCATCATATTTCCAGCTTTCGTTCAGCGTCCTGAAAAATCAGGAAAAGGTTTCCGATGCGGCACCTGAGCGGATGTCCACGGCAGCTTCGTGAACAGCGCGACCGTGAGTGCGCTCCAGACGACGGATCGTGAAATGTGCCCGCGCAAGTGCGCGATAATGGGCGAGGAAGGCAGCGTTAAGCGAAGCACCACACAGCGCACCTGCAACAGGAACCATCTGCAACGCGAACTTCCGCGACAGGCCAATTCCATAATGAGAGGCCACTTCGGAAATCAGCATCACGACCGGGCGTCCACGCAGCAAAGCACGCGCTGAGAAGAACCCGAGCTCCCCATCTTCCTCTTCCTGACGGGCAGGAAAAGTTTTGAGTGCAAACACTTCAAGGCACGCGCGGCGTGTTCCCTCATCACGCAGGTCTTCACCCTCTTCACGGGCAATCCGCGCGATTTCCCGCATGATGGTCAGGGTTGTGAACCCGACGTCAGGGGCCAGTCCAAAAATTCCACCAAAACCACCGACGGCGCCCGATACGGCAACAGCAGCCTGCCCGGCATTCTCACGCCACGGCTCACGAACGAGCGGGACGTCATTCTTGATCCCGACAATCGCAATATTGAAAGCACGTTCAATCGCGATTTCAGCCGTCTTCTGAATTTTCTGTTGCACTGTGGGCGCAAGGCCGAGACCTTTCATCCCGAGTCGCGCAGCCTGCCCGACGGCTCCTCCCATCAGGTCCGCCAGACGGACAAGGACACCACGCCCCTGTTCGACGCGTTCCAGCACGGACTGAAGCTGGGCCAACGAGTCCCCGTCCAGCGCCAGTGATGCAAATTCGCTACTCGGAAGCTGCGAGCCATTCTCTACGGTCATGACGATCAAAACTCCTGTTCGTAAGACCTGAAACCGTTTACCCGATAGCAGGTTTCATATCGCATCACGAAAGCCCCCTGCTTGACGGGTGCCCCGGCCGGGTGTGGAGAAGGACATATTATGAAAACATTTTCCCGCTGGATCCTGTCTGCCCCGCTGGTAGCCAGCCTCCTTGTGACAGCAGCCACACCGGCTCTGTCCGCTCCACATCATGCCCATCGTAGCCACAGTACAGCCGATCTGCCACAGATCCCGCCGTCAACGGCGCATCAGCTGAACAACCCGCCAGAGAAGAACCTGACGCCGGCCCAGCAGGTTGCACTACCCGACGGTGGAGCGCCGCCGCCGCCGCACGGCTATGTTGCCGTGGAAGACTCCGAGGAAAGACTCGCAAATTTCAGCGGTGAAGTGCGGACGCACCTTCCTGTCGGCATGCCGGGCACCAATGCTGAGCAGAAAACCAACGGCACAAACAACCTGCCGTCCCACTTCAGCATTTTCGGTATGCCGGTGAAGTTCAACGCCCCCGTTACGGCGCCCTATCACAGCGAAGATCTTCCCCTCACCTACGCTGGGCACCCGTCTAACGGGCAGACCAATGTTCTCGTCAACGGGGATGCGTCAGACATTCACTGACCGGGAACGGGTCCGTCAGGCGCGGACCCACCCGCCGATTTTCGTCAAATGCCGGAACTCCTGCTCCGTCACCGGAGCGACAGAAAGGCGGGATTGCCTGAGAAGAGCCATCTCTTCCAGAGCCGGATCTGCCTTGATCTGAGCCAGGGTTACCGGAGTCGTGAAAGCACCATTCGCCTTCACATCCACGCAAACCCAACGCGGATCGTCCGCGGTCGGGTCCGGATAAGCCTCTTTCACGACCCTGACGACACCAACGATCTGCTTTTCGCTCACCGAGTGATAGAAAAACGCTAAGTCATCCGTCTTCATGGCCGCAAGATTGTTCCGCGCCTGATAGTTGCGAACGCCGGTCCATGGTTCGATGTCATTACGAACCTGTTCATTCCACGAAAAGGCTTCGGGTTCGGATTTTATCAGCCAGTACGCCACGTCTTTCTCCTGCGGAAAGTTCCCATTTCGCGCTCATTTCCGTGAAACGTGATAACAGTCATAGGAACAATGGGACAATGCGCCCCTTCCGAATGCGTGGGGTTCGGACTATTTCAAGTAGAAATATTTCTCCGAGTTGAGAGTTCCCGTGCGCCCTACGCCCAATCTGCTCCATCGTTATGCCAATCCGGGGCAATTCCTGCGTCTGGCCCGTGCGCTTCAGCCGTGGCTATCCACAGGTGCGATCATCTTCCTGACCGTCGGCATTGTCTGGGGCCTGTTCTTCGCTCCCGCTGACTGGCAACAAGGCGAGACAGTCCGGATCATGTATGTGCATGTCCCGATGGCCTGGCTTGCATCCTCCTGCTACCTCGGTCTCGCAGTCTGCGGGCTTCTCTCGCTCGTATGGCGGCATCCGCTGGCGGATCTCGCCGCCATCGAAATTGGCCCGGTCGGCGCCTGCGCAGCCGCTCTTTGCCTCGTCACAGGTTCCCTCTGGGGACAGCCGATGTGGGGCACCTGGTGGGTATGGGACGCGCGCCTAACGTCGGTGCTCGTGCTGTTTTTTCTATATTTAGGGCACATCGCCCTGATCCGGGCCTTCGATGAACCTGCCCGCGGGCAGCGCGCCGCTGCCATTCTGGCACTGGCCGGCGCCATCGATCTGCCGATCATCAAGTTCAGCGTCCAATGGTGGAATACGCTGCATCAGCCGGACAGCATCACGCTGACCGGTGCACCGACCATGTCCATGACAATGCTCTGGCCGCTCCTCATCACAACCATCGGCTTCACACTTGGTGTCGCCGCTGTCATTTTCGCCCGGCTGAGTGCCGCAATCCACGAGAGCCGCGCGCGTCAGCTGATGGCACGCTCCAGGCTCAACCGTCCGGACAGGTCCGCAGCATGATGCACCTTCCCAATCACTGGCCCTATATCGCCGCAGCTTATGGTCTCACCATCGGCTGCTCGCTGGTTCTCGGTATTGGCGCGGCTTTGCGCCTGCGCCGTGCCAAAGCCCGGCTGGCGGCTGTCGAAAGCCAGCTCCGCCACCGTGAAAGCTCTGCATCATGACCCGCAAGACACGTCGCCTGTGGATTGTCATCGCCTGCCTCGCCTGCATCAGTTCCGCGGCAGCCCTGACGCTGAGGGCCTTCTCGTCCAACATCGTGTTCTTTATGGCCCCGTCTCAGGTCAAGGCCCACCCTCCAGCGCCTGATCGCACGATCCGCTTGGGCGGAATGGTCGTTGCGGGCTCACTGCACCGCATCACGGAACACGATGCCCCGGTAAACTCCTTCAACGTGACGGATGGTCAGGCTTCAGTCGAAGTACACTACACCGGCATCCTTCCTGACCTTTTCCGCGAAGGCCAGAGCGTCGTGGCACTAGGCACGGTACAGAAGGATGGCGGTTTCACGGCCAGCGAAGTGCTCGCCAAGCATGACGAGACTTACATGCCCAAAGAAGTGGCCGAAGAACTGAAGCGTACCGGCAAGTGGGACCCACGCTTTGGTAAAGCCCCTGATGCGGCAAGCTGGGACACCATGACAGCCAAGAAAACCGGAGGCTGAACGCCATAATGTTTGGACCAGAACAGGGCCATTTTGCCCTGGCCCTCGCCTGCGTTCTCGCACTCATTCAGTTTGTCGTTCCCCTCTGGGGCGCTCACAAGCGCAATGCTCGCCTTGTCGCCATGGCGCCATTTCTCGCCGTTTCACAGCTTTTCGCTCTGGCCATCTCTTTCTTCAGCCTGATCATGTGCGCCGTTCGGGATGATTTCTCCGTCCAGAATGTCGCGGCAAACTCCGCTGCCTCCAAACCGCTGTTGTATAAAATCACGGGTGTGTGGGGAAACCATGAAGGGTCCGTTCTGCTCTGGACCCTGATCCTCGGCGTCTGCGGCGCAGCCGTATCGACATTTGGACGCAATCTCCCGGACATTCTCCGTGGCCGTGTTCTGGCCATTCTTGGCGGCGTTTCAGCCGGGTTCCAGCTGTTCTGCCTCCTGACCTCCGACCCATTCGACCGTGTTTTTCCGGCTCCCATGGATGGTCAGGGCATGAACCCCCTGCTTCAGGACCCCGGCCTCGCCTTCCATCCGCCCATTCTCTACACGGGCTATGTTGGCTTTGCCGTCCCATTTGCGTTTGCCGTTGCTGCTTTGCTTGAAGGCCGGGTGGATGCCGCCTGGGGCCGCTGGGTTCGCCCTTGGGCCGTAGCGGCCTGGTGCTTCCTGACCTGCGGCATCGCACTTGGGTCCTGGTGGTCTTATTATGTGCTGGGTTGGGGCGGCTACTGGTTCTGGGACCCGGTTGAGAACGCTTCGCTCATTCCGTGGCTGACCGGAACCGCACTCGTCCATTCCGCCATCGTCGTAGAAAAGCGCGAGGGTCTGAAAATCTGGACGGTTCTGCTGGCTATTGCGACATTCTCATTCTCCCTGTCTGGCACATTCCTTGTCCGCTCAGGTATTCTGAATTCAGTCCATGCCTTCGCGAATGATCCGGCCCGTGGCGTGTTCATTCTGGCACTTCTGGCTCTGGTTATCGGCGGTTCACTCGCGCTCTTTGCATGGCGCGCACCGTCTTTGACATCTGGCGGCCTGTTCTCGCCTGTCTCGCGAGAAGGCTCGCTCGTTCTGAACAATATCCTGCTGTGCTCGATCTGTGCGGTTGTTGTGACAGGCACGATGTACCCGCCATTCATGCAGCTTCTGGCAGGGCGCACCATTTCAGTGGGCAAGCCCTTCTTCGATGCGGCAACCATCCCGCTCACAATTCCGCTCCTTCTGGCCATGGGCGTCGGAACAGCGCTTCCGTGGAAACGGGCGCAACTGGCACGAACATTCTCCCATCTGTTTGTTGCAGCCATTCTCGCGGCTATCGGCCTGGTCCTGTGTTTCTGGAAGTTCTCAGGAGCATTGCCCATCGCCTGTGGCGCTCTGGCGATCTGGGTCATGGCGGCCTCCGTTACGGATGTTCTGCGCCGCATTGGCCTTGGTCATTCCAGCCGCAGTGACATGCTGGCGCGCGCCAAGAGCCTTCCCCGCTCAAGCTGGGGAGCAGCGCTGGCACATATCGGTGCCGGCATTACCGTGCTGGGTCTGTGTGGAATGTCTGGTGCCCAGCATGCGATCGTAGAGATCCATGTTGGCGAGACCCGCAGCCTTGCCGGTGATGACTGGACGCTCGTCAACGTTCATGACTATGCCGGACCGAATTACCGCGCGATGCAGGCAGATATTGCCGTACGCCATAACGGCAAACTGGTCACGATGCTGCATCCGGAAAAGCGGGACTTCACCACACAGAACCAGACCACAACGGAAGTCGCGATCCATACGAACTTCATCACGGATCTTTATGGCGTCGTGGGAGACCGGCACGGAACGGGCGCCGATGCGACCTATGTGCTACGTCTGCACAAGAACCCGCTTGCCCCGTGGATGTGGCTTGGCGGGCTTGTTATGGCCATCGGCGGAGCGTTCTCGCTCTCGGATCGTCGTCTGCGCGTTGGCGCACCGAAGCGGTCTGCCGCACGGACCATGGCCAAAGCCTGAGGAGAGACACGCATGAATGCAACACGACGCGGCCTCCTGACGGCCCTTCCGATTGTTGGCGCTGGCGTTCTGGGCGTCGGGTTCTGGAAAATGCTGCAAGGAATGGAAAGCGGCGGCTTTGACCCGCGGGCCATCAAAAACCCGAATGTTGGCCGCCCTATTCCTGAATTTGCCATGCCAGGTCTGCCCGGACTGGGCGACGGCTTCACCGATAAGGAACTGAAGGCTGAAACACGCCCGGTTCTAGTAAATTTCTTTGCGTCCTGGTGCATTCCCTGCGTTCAGGAGATGCCTGGGCTGCGATCCATTTCCCGCAATATGCCCATCTGGGGCATCGCGTATGAAGACAAGCCGGAAAACGCGAGCGCCTTTGTTCAACGTGATGGCACGCCTTATGCCCGCGTAGCTTCTGACAGACATGGCCGCGTCGCGATCGACTGGGGTGTAACAGGCGTTCCGGAGAGCTTTCTTGTCGCCCCCGGCGGCCGGATTCTCTGGCATGGCAGTGCTGCTCTCGATCCGCAAATCTATGACGCGGAAATTCGGCCGAGGCTTGCAGGACTATGACGAAACGTCTGTTTGGCCTGCTGCTCGCTATGGCACTGGCGGGAGGCGGCATCGCTCTCGCTGTTGATGACCCGTCAGAAATGCTCCCCAATCCAGTGCAGGAAAAGCGTGCGGAAGCCATCGGTGCTCACCTCCGCTGCCTCGTCTGTCAGAATGAGAGCATCGAAGACAGCAGTGCACCGCTCGCCCGCGATCTGCGCAAAGTTGTTCGCGAGCAGGTCGCGGCGGGGAAGTCTGACCAGCAGATCATGGACTGGATGGGAGATCGCTATGGCGAATTCATCCGTCTGGCTCCCCAGTTTTCATGGTCCACAGCCCTGCTCTGGCTGATGCCTGCTCTGGCTTTGATGGCCGGTCTTGTTATTGCGTGGCGTGCGACGAGGCGTCGCATCGTTACACCTGTGCCGCTCTCGGATGATGAGCGTGCACGCCTGGATGCCCTGTCGGGCCGGGAGTAAAGTCTTGTTCTGGTTGGGAATCCTGAGTGTTGCAGCTATCACGCTGCTACCGGCCCTTTATGGCCTCCGCCGCCTCCGCCGCCGCGTGGACGCGCGGGACTCTGCTTTGACGCTCTATCGCGGCCAGCTCGCCGAACTCGATCGGGACCGGGATCTGGGTCTCGTCAACGGAGATGAATACGGGGCAGCCCGCATCGAGGTCCAGCGGAGGCTTCTGGCTGCTGACGAATCTTCCGCCACACCAGACCTGAAAGACACAACGACCCGCTCGAAGCGGTTTCTCCCCGTTCTCGCCGTTGGTCTTGGCATCCCGGTTGCAGCATTTGCGTTGTATATCGTGAACGGGCACCCGTCCCTGCCGCCACAGCCTCTAAGCGCCCGTCAGGTCAAGCCAGACGCTAAAGCCATGGTCATGATCCAGAAGCTTCAAGCGCAGGTCGCCACGATTCCAAAGGACAATCCGACTTACGAGACAGGTCATGTCCTGCTGGGTCAGATCGAGGCGCGCGCTGGCCTGACCTCAGAAGCTATCGCTGACTGGAAGTCCGCTCTGGACATTCATTTCACTCCAGAGCTTGCAATCCAGCTCGCGGAACTCCAGACCCAGAAGGACGGGCACATTTCCGCGAGCAGTCTTGATCTGTATCGCCGTGCCCTGGTGGCCGCCCCGGCTGATGCGCAATGGCGCCTGGCTGTGGAAGCGCGGATCGCCGTCGGTGAACATGAGGAGAATCACGGCCAATGATGGAACCCCTTTCCACAGCCGTCACAATCTGTCCGGTCTGCCGGCAAAAAATCCGGTCGACCGCAGAGCACTGTCCGAATTGCGGTGCTGAACGTCATTTCGGGCCCCGGATGATCGAATCCGCCATCTGTGCCTTCGCAGGGATGGTTCTGCTTTCAGCCGTTTCGACCATGCTCCTCCCGATCTCCCTATGGACGATCGTCTTTGCGGCCGCAGGTCTTTGCGCGGGTTTTCTGTTCTCCCACAATCGCTTCGGTGGGGATCGCTGGCTCGGCCGTTAAAGGCCGACATCTCAGTCAGCAGTTGTCTGTGCTTCAAGCGGAAGCGCCATCTGCTGATTGTCTGCGTCGACAATGCTGGGGAACGTTTTTCACGCGCCCAGCCTCATCTGCACCCCTTCCCCTGTTTTCCCCCTGATCCTTCTGGGATAGTTTCCGCGCAGGCATGAACTCCGTCCTGCAGGAAAGCTCCAGACCGCATGAGCCGTATTGAAACCGATGGCATGGGCCAGATCGAAGTTGCTGATGATGTTCTGTGGGGCGCTCAGACACAGCGCTCCCTGAAATATTTCAGCATCGGCCGCGAACTGATGCCGCAGGAAATGATCGAGGCTTATGCGATCATGAAGCGCGCCTGCGCCTCGGCCAATGCAGCCAGTGGTCGACTGTCCCAGGATCGCGCCGATCTGATCCATACCGTCTGCGATGAGATAATGACCGGGCAGCATAACCGGATGTTCCCGCTCCATGTCTGGATGACGGGCTCTGGCACGCAATTCAACATGAACGTCAATGAAGTCATCGCAAACCGGGCCAGTCAGCTCACGGGTCAGCCGCTGGGTAGCAAGATACCGTTGCACCCGAACGACCACGTCAACATGGCGCAGTCCACCAACTGCAACTTCCCAACCGCCATGCACATTGCGGCTGTTCTGGGTGTACATCGCCGCCTTATCCCTGCCCTCACCAGACTGAGGGATGCCATCGCTGCCAAAGCTGAAGAATGGAAGGATCTGGTCAAGGTTGGCCGCACGCATCTTCAGGATGCTGTCCCCATTACGCTTGGTCAGGAATGGCATGGCTATGCCGGGATGCTGACAGACAATATCGCACGCCTTGAAGCGGCCCGTGATGGCCTCCTTCCACTGGCTCTTGGCGGAACGGCGCTCGGCACTGGCGTTAATACAGATCCCGGATTTGACACCCGCGCCTGCGGAGAAATCGCGCATCTGACGCAACTGGGCTTCACGGCTGGCGAAAACAAATTCGCCCTTCAGGGCGCGCACGATGCACTGGTCCACCTGTCGGGTTGCCTGCGGACTGCGGCGGGAAGCCTGTTCAAAATCGCCAATGACATCCGCCTCCTGGCCTGCGGCCCTCGTGCTGGTTTCGGCGAACTGCTGCTGCCAGAAAACGAGCCGGGCTCTTCCATCATGCCTGGCAAAATCAACCCAACACAGGCTGAAGCCCTGTCCATGCTGGCCCTGCAGGTCATGAGCAATGATGTGGCAGTTGGCCTGGGTGGCGCGTCCGGCATGATCGATATGAACGTGTACAAGCCACTCATGATCCACAACATCATGCAGGGCATCACGCTTCTTCATGATGGGTCAGAGAACTTCCGTCAGCATCTAGTCGAAGGTATTCGCGCTAACGAAGACAAACTGAAGCAGGATCTGGACCGCTCCCTCGTTCTTGTTACGGCGCTTTCTCCCGCCATTGGATACGACAAGGCCGCACAGGTCGCCCATCATGCGATGGAAAAGAACCTGAGCCCGAAGGAAGCTGCTCTGGAACTGGGCTTCATGACAGCCGATGACTATGATCGCGTTGCCAATCCGCGGCTGATGCTGTCTCCCAACATCAAGGCGCCTCAGGGCCAGTAACAAGACAATACCGGCCCCGCATGACGAAAACTTCATGCGGGGCCGGTGGCAGACGAGCATCCGTGCTGGTAGGGCAGAAACAACCCTGCAATTCTCATCGGAGATGACAGACAGATGATGTCCCGCCGCGCGCTGCTGCTTGCCCTGTCCCTTCTTTCACCCGTTTCTGCCTTTCCTGCCCTGGCGGCAGATGCCCCGAAGGACACGCCCAAAGCTGACGCAGCCAAGGCCTCAGACAGCTTTACCGGTGAAGCCGCTCTGCTACCCACTGACTCCGTTACGAAGCATCATCTGAATGGCATCGCCTACACCGCGCATGCTGGCACCCTGACCCTCCGTGGCCCCGATGGGAAGCCGACGGCGCGCATGTTCTACGTGTCCTACACCAAGGATGGCGCAGCGGACGCCAAGCGTCCTGTCTCGTATTTCTTCAACGGTGGCCCCGGTGCCGCAACAGCCTACCTGAACCTTGGCGCCGCAGGCCCGGTCGCCCTGACCATGCCTCCCAAGGATGCAACCGACGGCACCCACGCGAAGCTTGGTGACAATCCGGATAGCTGGCTTCCATTCACGGACATGGTCTTCTTCGATGCCGTGGGCACGGGCTATTCCCGCCCGCTCGATACGGCCAAAGCTGGAGACCAGTTCTACGGCGTCAAACAGGACGCCAGCACGTTTGCCAAGGCCATCCAGCTCTGGACAGCCAAGAACAGTCGCCAGTCCTCACCGCATTATCTGGTGGGTGAAAGCTATGGTGGCATCCGCTCCATTCAAGTCGCCAATGCGCTTCAGATGGAACAGGGAATTCTGTTGAACGGCGTCGTGATGCTGTCGCCTGCCATCGAGATGCCGCTTCTGGACACGGACGAGAACCCTCTGTCTGCTGCCCTCATGATCCCCAGCCTGATTTCGGCGCATGAAAGCCCGAACGTCACCCAACAGTCGGCTGATGCAGCGTATGAATGGGCGATGGGCACTTATCTTCCCAAGGTTGCGGGCAAAATTCCCAGTGGCGAAGACGGAAAGACATTCTACGCCGAAGTCGCTCACCGTACGGGTCTTCCGGAAGATGTGGTGACACGCCAGCATGGTGTGCCGGCTATCGGGTCGCATGACGTCATGTCCCAGAACGGTCGCCTTCACGGCCTGTATGACTTTACGCAGACGATTGCCGACCCTGCGGCAGACGGTCTGGACGAGAGCCCTGACCCAACGCTGTTTGGCTTTGGCCGGGCCTATGGCAACGCGTTCTCTGGTTATGCCGCCAACGACCTCGGTTTCCAGACTCCGCTGACCTATGATCTGCTCTCCTTCAAGGTCAATTCAAGCTGGAAATGGAGCGAGAACGGCCCCGCTCCCATCCATCAGATTCCGGTTCTGAACCGTCTTCTGGCGCTTGATCCCGGTCTGCGTGTGTTCGTTGCAAACGGGTACTACGATCTTGCCTGCCCATTCGGTACAGCCCGCTGGATGAAGGACCATCTGACGGTCGGAGCAGACCGCGTTTCCCTGCATCTCTATCAGGGTGGCCACATGCTCTATACGCGCCCGGCCAGCCGTCATGCCCTGTCTCTGGACGTCGCATCCTGGATGCAGCAGGACGCAATCCAGCAGTAAGCCAAATTGACAACAGGGGGCCGAAAACCTTAAGGTTCACGATATATTCCTGTTGAATTGTCGTATTTTCACAGGGGTTTGCTTTTCGAGCAGCCCCTGCCTAGATGACAAGACCAAACACTTTCTGCATTTCCGCCAAGAGGGATTTTCAGACCTTGACCTTATCGTCGAAGATCTCTCTCCAGTCGGGGCAGCCCCTTTCAGATGCGCTGCTCACATCCTGTGATCGTGAGCAGATCCATCGCCCGGATGCGATCCAGCCCTACGGGCTTCTCCTGATTGCCAAGGCCGATACTCTTCAGATTATTGCCGGCGCAGGCGATCTGGAAGCGCGCCTCAATCCGAACTGGCTGGGCCAGAGCCTACCTGATCTTCTGAACATTCCAGCGGATGGGCTGAAACAGTCAGGCGGCAAGGCCCTGAATAATACCCGGGTCTCCGGCCTGCAGGATGAGACGTTCAATGCCCAGTTCCACGTCTCTGGCGAGCACCTTCTGGTCGAGCTGGAGCCTCTGGACAGTCGTAATTTCCTGACGTGGGAAATCTTCAGCCAGATTGATGCCACAGCTGATCGTTTCGAGCGTTGCCCGGACATTGCCGCCGTGTGCCATCACGGCGCACAGGTCTTCGCGAAGCTGACCGAATTTGATCGTGTGCTTGTCTACCGCTTTCAGGAAGACGGCTCTGGCTGCGTGATGGGGGAAAAGCGCAATGAGGCTTTCCCATCCCTCATGAACCACCACTTTCCGGCCAGCGATATTCCCCGGCAGGCGCGTGCGCTTTATCTGCGCAACCGTATCCGTGTCATTCCAGACATTCATTATGAAGCTGCCCCTATTCGCCCCGTTGAGGCTGGCACCACAGGCATCGACCTGAGTGATGTTCAGCTTCGCAGCATCTCACCCGTTCATTTGCAATATATGTCGAACATGGGCGTGGCGGCCTCAGCCTCCATCTCCCTGGTTGTGGACGGCATTCTGTGGGGCATGATCACCTGCCACAACGCGACACCGCGCATTCTCTCCGAGGACATCAGAGCCGCATGCCGGACGCTCGCTGGCGTCATGTCACGTCAGCTTCGGAACAAGGAAGAACTCATCACGTATCAGGAGCGTCTGCGCCTGAGGAATGCGATTGAGTTCGCGACGTCCCATTTCGACCCTGCCGCGTCCGTAAAGGACAACCTGCAGCGATCCGTCACGGAGTTACGCAGCCTGTTTCCCTGCGATGGCTTTGCAGTCATTGATCAGAAAGAGATCAAAACGTCTGGCAAGGTTCCTGAACATTCGGATCTCCTGGCCATTCGTGACTGGCTCCGCCTGGGCAGCAACGGCGGGATTTTCTGTAGCTCCTGCCTGGGCAAGGACTACCCTCCCGCAGAAATGTGGCCCGAGGCTTCTGCCGGAATTCTGGCCATCACACTGCCTTTCCGAACCTCCCTGACGCTTGTCTGGAGCCGGGTCGAGATCGTTCAGGTCATTGAGTGGGCTGGCAATCCTCACAAGGGAGCGCCTGACCACGACGGGATTCTGCATCCTCGCAAATCTTTTGAGTCCTGGGAGCAGACCGTTCTGGGTCATTCCCATCGATGGACGACAGAACAGAAGCAGGCTGCCCGTCGTCTCCGCCGCAGCCTGATTGCCGATTATCAGACCCAGCAACTCCGTGAGCTGAATGCGACCCTGACGGCAACAGTTCAGGAGCGCGAAAGCCTGATTCAACAGAAAGACTTCCTGATCCGTGAGGTAAACCATCGTGTGCAGAATTCACTGCAAATGGTGGCATCTTTCCTGAAGCTTCAGGCCCGGACGTCCACGAACGAAGAAACCACCGAAGCCCTTTCTGAAGCCCAGCACCGAATTGCGGCCATCGGGCTGGTTCATCGGCGTCTGTATCGTGGCGATCAGATGGGCATGGTTGATCTGAGCCGCTACCTTGAAGAGTTGATGGAAGAGCTCTGCTCTTCACTTGGCGAGGAATGGCAGGCGCAACTTCGCATGGTTCTATCACCCGTCTCCATTTCGGCAGACCGCGCCATCAATGTAGGGCTGGTGCTGACGGAACTAGTCATCAATGCCAGCAAATATGCCTACGGTGGCCAGGCCGGTCCGCTTTACCTCTCGCTTTCCGTCACTGGCGACCGTCTGACGCTGACTGTTTCCGATCAGGGCCGTCATGATATCAATCTGAACGGAAATGGTTTCGGGACACGCATGATGAAGGCTGTCGTCGGAAGCCTTGGTGGTACCCTCACCTATACGCCGCTTTCCCCGGGCCTTGAGGCTGTCATGGCTGTGCCGCTCGACATCAACGGACCTGCCTCAGCGCATGAAGACATTCCTGACGGTCTGTATTCCTGAAAGCATCTTTCCGAGCACAAAAAAAGCGCCTGCTCCCTCATGAGAGCAGGCGCTTTTTTTATAAGGTCGCAATAGAGCGAATATCACTCAGGAAACCAGATTACCTTCTTTGTCCACGAGCGTGATCGGATAATCACCCGTGAAACAGGCATCGCAGTAGCGACCTGCGCCATCCGTACGACTTTCATGACCCAGCGCCCGATAGAGGCCATCAAAACTGATGAAGGCGAGGCTATCCACGCCAATAACGGCCGCCATTTCTTCCATCGTATGGGTTGCCGCCATCAGCTTGCTCTCTTCGGGCGTATCAATGCCATAGAAGCAAGGATGGCGCGTTGGCGGGGACGTAATGCGCATATGCACTTCCGTCGCACCGGCCGCGCGCACCATATCCACAATCTTGCGAGACGTCGTTCCACGTACAATCGAGTCATCGACCAGAACGACCCGACGTCCAGCCAGAACCGGACGATTGGCGGAATGCTTCATCTTCACGCCAAGATTCCGGATCTGATCCGTTGGCTCAATGAATGTCCGGCCGACGTAATGATTGCGGATAATGCCCAGCTCAAACGGGATACCGCTCTCAGCCGCATATCCGATCGCAGACGGTACGCCGGAGTCCGGCACTGGCACGACAACGTCTGCTTCGACTGCCGTCTCGCGTGCCAGCTCTGCACCGATGCGCTTGCGGGCTTCATAGACAGGCTGGCCTTCAAGCACTGAATCAGGCCGTGCAAAGTAGATGTATTCAAAAACACAGAAGCGCCCACCCTGATCGCCAAACGGGCGAAGGGACCGAAGCCCCTCAGAGTTTATCACCACGATTTCGCCGGGCTCGATGTCCCGAACATATTCCGCACCAATGATGTCGAGCGCACAGGTCTCACTGGAAAGAACCCAGCCACCATTCGAATCTTCGTAACCCGGCATCCGACCCAGAACCAGCGGACGAACGCCCAATGGGTCACGCATGCCAATCAGGCCGTCATCGGGCGTCAGGGTAATGAGGGAGTAAGCCCCCTTCACCTGCTTGACGGCGTCAATGAAGCGATCGAGCACGGTGGTATAGAGGGAAATGGCGATGAGATGGATGAAGACTTCCGTATCCGTGGAGGAATGGAAGATACATCCGCGCTTTACCAGCGCCTGCTTCAGTGTGGCAGAATTGGTCAGATTTCCGTTATGGGCAACGGCCAGACCACCGAACTCGTAATCCGCATACAGAGGCTGCACATTCCGGACATGCGTTCCGCCTGTGGTAGCGTATCGGTTATGACCGATGGCAACACTCCCAGGCAGCGTTGCCATGACACGGCTGTCTCCGAAGACATCACCGACCAGCCCCAGACCTTTGTGCTGATGGAACCGTTCGTTATCGAAACTGACGATTCCGGCAGCTTCCTGACCACGATGCTGAAGCGCATGGAGTCCAAGAGCGGTCAGGGCAGACGCATCAGGCACGCCCCAGACGCCGAAAACGCCACATTCCTCGTAAGGACGGTTGAGAGTATCGGAGGCAGTCATGCAGTTCGGCCTTTCCGGACTGGGTTCACAACGACGCGTCATGACCGCTTGTGGGCGGCGATGCAAGATGTGGTTGCAATGAATGTGGCAGATAACCGGCAAGTCGGGATGCTCCGGCCTCAATATATGGCCCGGTGAAGCTTCCCTGCATCAGGTAGGAGGTCCAGGACCCGAAAAAAGACCCCGCCAGCAGATAAAGTGCGATCAGCATCACATATCCGCGCAGAATGCCGAAAATAGCGCCCAATATGCGGTCTACGCCGCCAAAAAGAGTGCCCCTCACCGCTGCACCCACACGCCCGGCAATCGTCGTCAGCGTCAGCAGGATGACGATGAACAGGACTGCCGCGCTTGCGCTCTCCGCCAACCAGCTCTCATGCAGATAGGGAGAAATCCATGGAACCAGGGCAGCATGGAACCGATAGGTGAGAATGACGGCCGAAGCCCAGGCGACAAGCCCGGAAAGCTCTGTGGTAAAACCGCGTGTCAGCCCCCAAAGAGCAGACAGACCAATCACGATCAGCACGCCGATATCCAGCCGGCTCAGGTCATCCGGCGAAATATGAGACAGATCTGGAAGAGAGGGCATGGCTCAGGGCAATTTGGTGGAACGGTAGTGGCCGCCTTTACGCGGTCGGATGCCATTAGCACGAAGTTCTTCCGCAAGGCGGATTCTTTCGTTCAGTTCTGCCCAGACCTGATCAGCTTCAACGCCGCGAGCTTTCCACACCTTCTCAAGAAGACCGACGAAAGCCGCACTTTCACGGACCAAACCGGCGCGATCATTGACCATGACATGCAGAACGCAGTTTGAAGCCGAATTGCCCAGCCGGGTCGCCAGTTTCGTGACTTTGCGGGTTTTCCGGAATGGGAGAAGGTCTTCCTTAAGCGGCATCACTCTATGATGAGGGTGATGGCCTATGGACGCAAGGCCATCACCCTCAATCATTCCGCGTCAGGTGTTATTCCGCAATCGTTTCTACTTCATTTTCCGGAACATAAAGTTTTGCACCATGTTCCTGAAAGACTTCACTCATCTGCGCCATCCCATCCTGACGTTCTGCCTCACGGCGAATGTCATGGCTGATCTTCATGGAGCAGAACTTCGGGCCGCACATCGAACAGAAATGCGCCGTCTTGTGAGCCTCTTTTGGAAGCGTTTCGTCGTGGAAGCTCCGTGCCGTATCCGGGTCCAGCGCCAGATTGAACTGATCTTCCCACCGGAACTCGAACCGTGCACGGGACAGTGCGTCATCCCGCAACTGAGCTGCTGGATGCCCCTTTGCCAGATCAGCAGCATGAGCCGCAATCCGGTAGGTTATGACACCCGTCTTCACGTCTGAGCGGTCCGGCAGACCCAGATGCTCCTTCGGTGTCACGTAGCAAAGCATCGCCGTCCCGAACCAGCCAATCATGGCCGCCCCGATACCCGACGTGATGTGATCATAGCCCGGCGCAATGTCGGTCGTTAGCGGGCCAAGCGTATAGAACGGCGCTTCGCCACATTCCTTAAGCTGCTTGGTCATGTTGACCTTGATCTTGTGCATCGGCACATGACCTGGCCCTTCAATCATGACCTGGCAGCCCTTTGCCCAGGCCACTTTCGTCAGTTCACCCAACGTCGTCAGTTCAGCAAACTGCGCCGCATCATTTGCGTCGGCAATCGACCCCGGACGCAGCCCATCCCCCAGGGAAAAGGTGATGTCATACCGGCGCATGATGTCGCAGATTTCTTCGAAGTGCTCGTAGAGAAAGCTCTCACGATGATGCGCCAGACACCAGGACGCCATGATGGAGCCACCACGGGAGACAATTCCCGTCGTACGCTTTGCTGTCAGCGGGATGTGCTGAAGGCGGACACCAGCATGAATTGTGAAATAATCCACGCCCTGCTCGGCCTGTTCGATCAGCGTGTCGCGGAAGATCTCCCACGTCAGCTTCTCAGGAACACCATTCACCTTCTCCAGCGCCTGATACAGCGGCACCGTGCCGATCGGCACTGGAGAGTTCCGCATGATCCAGTCACGGATGTTGTGAATGTTTCGGCCTGTAGAGAGATCCATCACCGTGTCCGCGCCCCAGCGGATGGACCAGACCAGTTTTTCCACCTCTTCGGCCGCAGAAGACGTCACAGCCGAATTGCCGATATTGGCGTTCACCTTCACAAGGAAGTTGCGGCCAATAATAACCGGCTCAAGTTCCGGATGGTTGATATTGGCGGGAATGACAGCCCGCCCCCGCCCCACTTCTTCGCGCACGAATTCTGGCGTGATGAACGCTGGAATTTCCGCACCGAAATCTTCGCCATCTGCCCGGCGCTCTTCCGCTCCCTCTGCCATTTCAGCACGGCAGACGTTTTCGCGATGAGCAATATAGATCATCTCTTCCGTGATGATCCCGGCCCTTGCGTATTCATACTGCGTGACGTGCTGTGCACCCTCACCCGAATAGACTTCGTGCGGTGCCGGACACGCTGGAACAGCTTGCGCCTCGCTTGCGAAGCCGTTGTCTTCCGGCTTGACGGCCCGCGCTGCAACCCGCTCGAAGCCCCGCTTGGCAAGCCATTCTGCACGTGGAGCCGAGAGGCCCTTCGTCACATCAATCGTGACAGACGTGTCTGTATAAGGACCAGACGTGTCATAAACTCTGACAGGCGCTTCATTCGCTGACGGATGCAGCGCAATTTCGCGATATGGAACCAGAATATCCGGGCGTCCCGGCGCTTCGGACCACTTCTTGCAGGAACCCTGAATCGGGCCTGTCGTCACATGGCCTACAGCTGGTCTCTGGTTCAGATTTTGTGGAATGTCACCCATGTTCGCCCCCTCTGAGGCAGAGGGAGCAACAGCACGCACCGCTGGCAAAGCCAGTTTCGTTGTGTCTCAACACCATTCCCTCCGCCGGTTCTAACCGGATCAGGTTTCCCGGATGCAGGATGCACCCGGCAGGGTCGTCACACCGCAGACCTTACAGTCCTTCAGTGACCTCTCAGCTTCTTTTGGCGAAGCTCCCCCTGGTAGGGGCCACACTCATCGCATCAGCTTCGTCCTGTCAATGCGTTTCACCGTGAAGTGAGCCGGGGAAACAGCTATGACCTGCTTTACGTTTTGAGGAGACACGCTCTTGAACCTGTATGTTTTCTATCTCGGTGGCGCAGCACCCGGCGCGAACATCGAAGTTCATGATGTTCAGTTTGCAATCGCGAACAAGCCGGAAGATGCTTATCCATCACTTGCAGAACACTGGTTTGGGGTTCGGAATTCCCTGCACGTCGATGCCTACGGCATCATCACATGGGCGGACGGACACGCCGTCACACTCAGTCCTGAAAAACCTGCAGGCGCCCAATCACTCTATTTCATCAATATGGGTGGATATGCGGCCGGTGAGTTGAAGGAAGAGCACGCTTTTACCTTCCTCGTCGCCGCATCGGCAGAGGATGCCAAGGCAAAGGCCAAAAAGACCCTATTACCGGGCTATGACCATCGCCACCGCGACAACTTCATGGAAGTGGATGACTGCCTGCCTCTGGAACAGATTGACGGGCTTTATATCCATCTGACTCCACAGGACGACGGGCACCCTGTCACAGCGCTTTGGCAAGGCTACCGAAAGATCTGACGTCCCTGCGCTATATCTCACGGAGCTACTCATGCCTCACCAGATGCCGGTTTACCTGTTTTCCTACGGAACACTCCAGCAACCCGAGGTTCAGCTTTCCTCATTCGGTCGCCTGCTGCATGGCGAGGAGGATGCGATGACGGGCTATCAGGCGTCGATGATGGAAATCACGGATGCTGCTGTCATCAAGGCCAGCGGCAAACGCTTTCATCCTGTTATTCACCCGAGTGACAATCCACAGGACGAAATCACAGGGCAAGTCTTCTGCATCACTGAAGCTGAGCTTCTTGCTGCGGATGCTTATGAAGTGTCCAGCTACAAGAGGGTGCAAGTTACACTGCGCTCAGGCAAAAATGCGTGGGTCTACGTGCTCGCCTAACCAGCTTGGAATCAAAAAAGGCAGCCAGTGACCCGGCTGCCTTTTCCAGAATTCAGAACGCTGGCCTACCTGACTTCAGGCAGCCTCAGAGCGCTTGAGCTGACGTTCGCACCAAAGCGTAGAGAGTGCTTCAACCAGTTCGTCAATTGCTTCGTTTGTATGAAGCGGCGTCGGCGTCAGACGCAGACGCTCCGTTCCGCGCGGGACGGTCGGGAAATTAATCGGCTGGATATAATGCCCGAAGCGGTTCAGCAACTCATCGGAGAGATCCCGACATAGCTCAGCCTCGCCCACCATGACGGGTACGATATGGCTCGGATTGCCGACATGCGGAATGCCTGCCTTGTCCAGAGCGGCCCGCAGATAGGCTACAGCGCGCTGCTGTCCTTCACGTTCTGCGCTGCTGCGCTTGAGATAACGGACGCTGGCCAGCGCACCCGCAGCAATCATCGGCGGCAGAGCCGTGGAGAAAATGAAGCCTGAACCGAAAGAGCGCACGAAATCGCAAAGCGGTGCAGAGGCAGCAATATAGCCACCCACGACGCCATAACCCTTGCCGAGCGTCCCTTCGATCACCGTCAGACGATGGGACAGGCCCAGCTTCTCAGCAACGCCTGCACCGTGATCACCATACATGCCCACGGCATGAACTTCATCAAGGTAAGTCATGGCGCCGTATTTGTCGGCCAGATCACAGAACGCTTCGATCGGGGCGATATCGCCATCCATGGAATAGACGGACTCGAACGCGATGATCTTGGGGACGTCTGCTGGAAGTTCCTTCAGGCGACGCTCCAGATCTTCCACATCGTTGTGACGGAAAATCTGCTTTTCAGCGCGGGAATGACGGATGCCCTCAATCATGGAGGCATGGTTCAGTTCATCAGACAGAACCACACAGTTCCGCAGACGGCCCGCAATAGTGCAGAGCGTTACCCAGTTGGACAGATAGCCCGAGTTGAAAAGCAGGGCACTTTCTTTCCCGTGAAGGGAAGCCAGCTCTTTTTCCAGTTCCACATGATAGTGGTTCGTGCCGGAAATGTTGCGCGTTCCACCTGCGCCAGCGCCCGTCTCATCAAGGGCATCATGCATCGCCTTGAGGACTTCCGGGTGTTGCCCCATGCCGAGATAATCGTTGGAACACCACACTGTGACGTCACGACCGAGCCCATGATGATAGGCTTTCGGGAAATTGCCGGACCGGCGCTCAAGTTCCGCAAAGTAACGGTAGCTGCCATCGGCGCGCAGACCGTCCAGGGCGGACTGGAACATCGCATCATAATTCATCGCGTTTTCTCCTGCGCGGCACTGTAATCCTGTGAAATCTTTCCGCCAAGGGCCTGCTCCAGATAGGCCAGCAGAACACGGAGCCGCGCAGGCATCTGCATCCGGGTGGCACCACACCCCACGACCATGAACCAGACCGACAGAACACTGCCCCGCCACCTGGGCAGAACCTCAACCAATCGCCCCGCATCCAGATCCCTCCGCAGCATGAAATCTGGCAGAAGCGCTAGGCCTGAGCCATTTCGGAGCGCGGGCAAAAGCATGTCCCCACTATTCACCATCATCCTGCTTCGCAGACGAACAGAGGCCTGCTGGCCGCTCTCATGCGTAAGTCGAAGCAGGTCTGGCAGATCGGAATTCGCGTAGAGCAACCCTGCATTGCCTGAAAGATCTTCCGGCTTTTCGATCGTCCCGAGTCTCTCCTTCATCTGTGGCGAACAGACCAGCCGCATCACGGAACGACAAAGAAGATGAGCTCCTCCGTTGGTTACGGGGGCGAGGTCTCCCGGTGTGATGCGGACGGCTGCTTCAAACCGGCCACTCAGCAGATCGACGGTCCGATCATCCAGATCAATCTCCATGGAAATATCCGGATACCGGTCCATAAATTCCGGCAAAACAGGTCCGAGAATATCCAGCCCGAACCCCATGGGAGCCGCCAGGCGGATCGTTCCTCTCGGGCTGACTGAGCCTTCCCGTAATTCTGCTTCCAATCCTTCGCCATCAGCCAACATCCGCCGGGCACGTTCCAGGCACGCAACTCCGGCCGATGTCAGGGAAAGATGACGCGCACTCCGCTGAAAGAGAGTCGTTTTCAGGCGATGCTCCAGACGCGCAATCACCTTGGACACTGTAGGCGGGGACAGCCCAAGAGTGCGCGCGGCAGAGGCAAACGAGCCGCTTTCAGCGACACGGGCAAAAACAGCCCAGCCTTCCAGATCGGGGAGCATACAGCCTCTCTAAGATGCGCTTTATGGAAACTTTACATTTCCATCAATTCCATTTTCTTTACGCCACATCGCGCCCATCTTGAAGGCCATAACCTTTACTGAGGAGCGACCAATGCTCGATATCAGACCCTTCTCCTCGCTTGGCCACGCCAACCATGGATGGCTGGACGCCCGGCATCATTTCTCTTTCGCTGGCTACACGGATCGGCACCGCATGCACTGGGGCCGTCTGCGCGTCTGGAACGATGATAAAATCGAAGGTGGGACAGGCTTCGGCGCTCATCCGCACAAGGACATGGAAATCATCACCTATGTTCGCACCGGAGCCATTTCTCACGAAGACAGCCTTGGCAACAAAGGCCGTACGGAAGCTGGTGACGTTCAGGTCATGTCTGCCGGCAGCGGCATCGTCCATGCCGAGTTCAATAAGGAAACCGAAGACACCACCCTCTTCCAGATCTGGATCATCCCCAATGAACCAGGTGGCACGCCCAGCTGGGGCACCCGTCCTTTTCCTAAGGACGCCCGCAGCGGAAGGTTTGTAACTCTTGCGTCCGGCTTTCCAGAGGATGACGCTCTGCCGATCCGCGCCAAGGGACGCGTTCTGGGGGCAACCCTAAAAGCGGGCGAGACCCTGACTTTCGAAACGAGCCGGGAGAACTTTTCCTATCTCGTACCCGCAACAGGAAGTCTGGAAATCGAGGGTCGCACCGTTGCAACGCGGGACGGGGCAGCTCTGACGGATGTGGAAACCATCGTCATGACTGCCCTGGAAAACGCAGAAATTGTGCTGGTAGAAAGTGGCCCGTTAGACTGATGCGGAAGGGCGGAAACATCACGCAAAGGTGTTTCCGCCCCATGCTACACACGCCTTCCTCAAACGTTGTTATGACAGGGCCAAGTCCCACCGGATGCGGCCAGTTTCTCCCTTGATGAGGAGTACGGGTCATGACAACCACGACTGAGACCAAAGGCCAGAAATCAACCTCGCTGTTCGTCCGCTTTGGGGACTGGCTGAGCAATGCAAGCATGGACAGATCTGGCCTGACGGAAGTGACAATCCGTCTGATGCGTGACGACTGTCACCTTGCCACCCGTGTGAGCGAAATTCACAACACGGAAACCAACCCGCTCACCCCCAAGGAAGTCGAAACGCTCATGGGTGAGAAGCATCTCAAGTATATTGCAGACCAGACGGGACAGTCGCTTGAAGCGATTGAGGATGCTCTGACACAAGTCCTCCCGATGCTTGCTAATCTGCTTCGCGTGGATCCAGAGCGCCTGTTCCAGTACCAATGCAAGATCTGAAGTCATAACCGGCAGCTCTTTTTATGTTTGTAGAGAGCGGCCGGTTTTGCCGGCTACAGCCCTTCGGCTGTCCGGGTCATACGTCGTCGTCTTGACCGACCGTCTACACTGGCGAACCGCTCGGTAATCTGAGCGGTCGTTTCAGCGCCCGCCAAAATAAGGCCAGACGCCTCGGAGCAACCGGTTTTCTGAACGAATTCCAGTTGCTTTGGCGTGTCCACACCCGTGGCACGAATGCACAAGCCCAGCGCTTTGACGGCTTCAAGAGCGGCGCGATAGAAAACAACTGCACCTTCATCGAGCTCTGGCACATTCCCCTGCAAACTCCAGGACAGCGTTGATGCAGACAGAACTGCGAGATCAAACTGCACGCCATCCAACAGGCCGCTGATGGCGCGTTCTCTCAGCAAAGTCAGACTGGAGACCGATGAGCCAAACCCGTTCGTGAAGATCTGAACGCCACGGTCCCGAAGAGAGGCCAGCGTGTAACAGACTTCGCGCTCCTCCTGAGCAATCCCGCTTTCCTGGAAAACCAGATCTAGACGTGAAATCGGGAACCCACTCTGATCCAGAACACTGTTCAAACGACCATTAAAAGCGGTGTCAGGCGCCTGATCGTCTTCAAGTGAAACCATGAGCCGCATACCCTCTGGCCAGCTCGCGGCCTGCGTACAGGCAACCTGCAGGAGCTCCAGATCAAACTCTCTCTGCTGCTGCTCAAGTGGCTTGCGACGACTTCGCCTCACGGTCCGTCGGGGAATAGCCAACCAGAGCTGACTCATGTCCACCTGAGCACCAATCAGCTTTTCCATTCCCGCTCGGCCAGCCCCCATCCGAGGCAGCCATCGCAAAGGCGGCAGTGCACTTTTCTGGCGCGCCCGGCGACTGCGCAGGGTGGTGGCGAACATTGTGGCACTCGTCGGAGAAATATTCGTCTCGGACCTCACAGGATCATCTCTCCGGTCTCTGGTCACAGCGCCAGTCACTCCGGGACCAAATGAGGCTGCGTCCGCAAAACTGACATCCCGTCCTGCATCATCCAATTTCGAACATCTCCTGTTCCATCTGTGCGACAGAATGACGGGAGAAGGCTAATTTTCCCTTAACAACTCCCATTTCCCGCTCACTTTCCCGTGGGGTCGCAACAAAATGGCTGTGGAACCAAGAGTGAAATTCTTCGTTCGCTCAATCAGGACAATTCTGCTACCGATTCTGCTCAAGCGGATTTTCCGTGCCACTTCCTTCAAGCGCGCAGGTTCAATCTGCCTGTCAGGACATTGTTGATGACGGATGCTCTCGCTCGCTCCGCCCCGAACACGTCTTCCCGCAACTCTCTCAAGGCTTTGCTCCCTTTCTGGCAGGTGACGTTCGCGTCCTTTCTGGGATGGTTTCTGGACGCTTTTGACCAGACATCCCTGATGTTCACACTGCCGGACATCGCTCATGATTTCAGCTGCACCATCGGCACACTGGGAATGGTTCTGACGGCCCAATCCCTTGGACGCGCCATAGGCAATACAAGCTGGGGCTGGCTCGCGGACCGTTATGGCCGTCGTCTGGCCTTTATGCTCGGCGTGGTCTGGTTCGGTGTTTTTTCTGCCATGACGGGTCTGTCCCACAGTCTTCTGATGCTGGGCATTGTTCAGTTCCTGTTTGGCATCGGTTTTGGTGGTGAATGGACCGCCTCTGCAGCCCTGCTGATGGAAAGTGTTCCCGCCTGGACACGCCCGATGGCGTCTGCGCTCATGATGTCAGGTTATGAAGTCGGATATTTTGCAGCAGCTGGTGCGCAGGCTCTGATCCTGCCGCATTATGGCTGGCGCGTGCTGTTCTTCATCGGACTGGCGCCTGCTCTTCTGGCGATTTTCATTCGTCTCGGGGTCAAGGAAAGCCCCGTCTGGCTGCGGAACCGGGCAGACCGCGCGGCCGGTCAGGCCAAAACGCCGACACAGCCTCTTCCCAAGGTAAAATTCCGCCTGAACGGAGCGGCCATACAGGCAATTGCCTTCATGGCATTTCTGGAATTTCAGAAAGCGGCCATTTACACATTTTACCCGACGATCCTGCGTGGCAGCCATCACCTGACACCACAGGACATCTTCATTCCCATTACCCTCTACTGCATCGGATCGTTCGCTGGAAAAATCCTGTGTGGCTGGCTGGCAGAACGATGGGGTGACCTGAAGGTCATGCTTGGGGCGATTGCGATTGTCGTTTTGACAATCTGGCCGTTCCTGAGCGCTCCGTCCTGGAGCATGCTGCTGACGGCAGCCTTCGTCATGGGCGCTGCTGCATCCGGTATCTTCGCCCTCGTGCCGCATTATCTGGCGAAATGCTTCCCTTCCGAGACACGTAGCTTCGGCATGGGGCTGGGTTATGCTTTAGGGTCTATCGGGCAGGGTATTGCCGGATGGCTGATTCCGGGAATTGGCCGGACACCGATCACGCTCCCGCTCACTGCGGAAGCCTTCGTGGTCGGGTCCAGTGCCGTCACGGCCGGTATCGCCCTGCTTCAGCCGAAGCACCTTCCGGGCGAAACCATGGAAGGCGATGAAGAAGCAGCCTCTTAAAGAGAGGCTGCCAGCCACTCGGCGGTACGGATTCCATCTATGCCGGCGGACAGGATACCGCCGGCATAGCCCGCCCCTTCGCCCGCAGGGAAAAGCCCACGCAATGTTGGACTCTGGCCATCACGGTCTCGCTGAAGCCGGATCGGGGAAGACGTACGCGTTTCCACTCCGGTCATGACAGCATCATCCATCGAGAAGCCCTTTAACTTGCGCTCAAAACGCGGCAAGGCCTCACGAATGGCGTCCGAAACAAAATCCGGCAGGCAGAGCGTCAGATCAGTCGGCGTCACACCTGGCTGGTAGGACGGCACGACGTCCCCCAGCGTTGAGGAAGGGCGACCGGCCAGAAAATCCCCGACGCGCTGGGCAGGAGCACGGTAATCACCGCCACCGGCCACAAATGCTGCCTTTTCCCATTTCCGCTGAAGTTCGACGCCGGCCAGAACATCGTTCGGAAAGTCCTTTTCCGGCGTCACTTCAACGACAATTCCACTGTTCGCATTCCGCTCGGCACGGGAATACTGGCTCATGCCATTGGTCACGACCTGTCCGATTTCAGACGTCGCCGCCACGACCTGTCCGCCCGGGCACATGCAGAACGAATACACAGCCCGTCCATTCGACGCGTGATGAACCAGCTTGTAATCGGCGGCACCGAGCAGGTCGTTCCCGGCGTATGAGCCGAAACGGGCTGTATCAATGACAGACTGGGGATGTTCGATCCGTACACCGATAGAGAACGGCTTGGCGTCCATAGCGACATTCGCATCACGGAGCATTTCGAAGGTGTCGCGTGCGGAATGCCCAACGGCCAGGATAACGCGCTCCGCAGGCAGGGTCTCTCCCGTTGAAAGGCGTAGACCTCGCAAACGGCGTTCCGTTCCCTCACCCTCCATGTCAAAGCCATCGACGCGCGTCTCAAACCGGTACTCGCCGCCGAGACGCTCGATTTCCTCGCGGATGAACATCACCATCGTGACCAGTCGGAAGGTCCCGATATGGGGCTTGGAGACGTACAGGATCTCTTCCGGCGCACCCGCCCGAACAAACTCTTCAATGACACGTCGGCCCAGATTGCGGGGGTCGGACACGCCAGAGTAGAGCTTGCCGTCAGAGAACGTTCCGGCTCCACCTTCTCCAAACTGGACGTTGCTCTCGGGCGTAAGAACAGATTTCCGCCAAAGGGCAAACGTATCAACAGTTCGGGCGCGAACCTCTTTTCCACGCTCGATGATGATAGGCTTGAGACCAGCTTGTGCGAGCGTCAGCGCCGCCATGATCCCGCAAGGGCCTGCCCCGATAACCACAGGGCGCGGCATCCCCTCGGGCAACGTGGCTTTGGGAAGATGATAGGTTGTGTCTGGCGTGGAGCGAACATGCTGGTCCGCTTCGTGGGCCGCAAGGACAGACGCCTCGTCCGTCACGTCACAGTCGATGCTGTACACCAGAACGATGTGACCGCGCTTGCGGGCATCGTAGCCGCGGCGGGCGATCTTGAAACTTTTCAGGGCCTCGGACGGGATATTGAGGCGCGTCAGCACCGCCTCCCGGAGCGCCTCTTCAGAGTGCTCCAGCGGCAGGCGCAGTTCTGTCAGGCGAATCATGCGTCGTGCTTTTCTTTGTGCTGGGCGGCGTCAGGCTGCGGATCGGCGTGATGCGTATCCGGCGAACCTTCCATGATGCGATCCATGACGGCCATCAGAACACCGGACACAACGAAGGCCAGATGAATCCCGACGCTCCATTCCAGAGCGCGTGTGGAGGTGTCATCCACACGAATGAAATCAGCCAGAACATGGATGGCAGACATGGCGACGATGGACGCCATGAGCTTGATCTTGATATCCCCGAACGTCACGTGACCAATCCATGACGGATAGTCTTCGTGCTGACGGATATCGAGACGGGAAACAAAGTTCTCGTAGCCCGAGAACATGACGATCAGCAGCAGGTTCGCCAGCAGGACCAGATCGATCAGATCCAGCACACCAACGAAAACGTCATCGAAATCCAGCCCTGTTGCCTTGAGAACAAGACCCAGAAGCTGCTGGAAGAACTTGAAGGCCACCAGCAGCAGCCCGATGGTCAGGCCGAAATAAAGCGGTGCGGCAATCCAGCGGGTTGCGAAGAAGGCACGTTCCATGACGTGTTCTGCGCGTCGCGAGGACAAGGGATTGCTGCCAGGTTTCTGGCCCTGTGGGGAAGAAGGAGTCGTCATGGTCCTTCTGTACGATTTTGCGAGCGTTTCCGCCAATGCCTCTTTGCTGCGCCGTATCGATTATCCAACACGACGCAAGGCAACAGTCTGACCAACGGCGGAACTGGAACCTGACGGCACGCGACGTTCCCGGTCCAGATAGCGAAGGCAGCTGACGCGCAAAAACGACGCCATATTTGGCAGTTCACCACGAAGTTCGAGAATTTCGTCCGAAAGCTTGGTGATGAGCTGATTGACGGTCATGCCATCTGCCGCCGCGATTTCCGTCAGGATGTCCCAGAACATGTTTTCCAGCCGGATCGTCGTTACGACCCCATGAATCCGCAGCGACCGCGTGCGGCTTTCATAGAAGATCGGATCGGCACGGACATAGAGTTCACACATATGGGCTCTCCTGACGGAACAAAGGCTCAGGCTTCGATTTTGGTTCCCAGAACCTTCAGGAACTGACCAATCCATGCCGGATGTGCTGGCCAGGCCGGCGCTGTTACGAGCTTGCCGTCTGTCACAGCGCCATCAATTGCGATGGCCTGATAGTCAGCCCCCGCAAGGATCATTTCAGCCCGGCAGGCCGGATAAGCAGAGACCTTGCGACCTGAAATGACATTCGCTGCGGCGAGAAGCTGCGGGCCATGGCAGACAGCGGCAATCGGTTTGTCAGCCGTGACAAAAGCGCGGATCAGGTCCAGCACGCTTTCATCGGTGCTGAGCTGCTCTGGGGCACGGCCGCCGGGAATGACCAGTGCATCATAGTCTTCCGCTTTTGCGGCTGCATATGTGGCGTTCAGCGTGAAGTTATGACCGCGCTTTTCAGTGTACGTCTGATGGCCTTCGAAATCGTGGATGGCCGTTGCCACCTGCTCTCCAGCCTTCTTGCCCGGCGACACCACATCAACCTTGTGTCCCACCATCAGCAGCATCTGAAATGGCACCATGATCTCGTAATCTTCAACGAAATCACCTGCGAGCATGAGAATACGTTTACCGGCCATTGGATCATCCTGACAATCAAGGTTCACAATACTGCTCCCGTCTTACCGTATCCGGGAAGCGCGTGGGTAATAGGTGGTGACGACATTCCGCTCTGCCACCATGGCCTCCCACTTGCCTGAATATGAGAGCTCACGCAGAACTATTATTCCGTTCCGTCATGGCACTCTGGTGCCGTCAGAAGGCCCTGTTCCGTCATGAAGAATGCTGCCGCGATTGAGGTACATGACCTCCGCAAGACATATCAGGTCCGTGATGGCGGCAGCTGGCGTGGAAAAACGCGCGAAATCACGGCTCTGGACGGCATTTCTTTCACCGTCCCCGCAGGCGAGATTGCCGGTTTCATCGGGCCGAACGGCGCTGGGAAATCTACTGCCATCAAAATACTGGCGGGTATTCTGCGCCCGACCTCCGGGACCGTCCGCGTTGGCAACCTGATCCCTTGGGAAAACCGGATCGCACATGTCGCGCGGATTGGCGTGGTGTTTGGCCAGCGCACGCAGCTCTGGTGGGATCTTTCCGTTGGAGAAGGACTGGCGCTTCTCCGGGATATTTACAGCGTGGAGCCAGCGAGGTTCCTTCGAAACCGGGAGCGTCTGGCGGATGCGCTGGATCTGCCCGGCATCATGGATCAGTCCGTCCGGCAGTTGTCTCTCGGCCAGCGCATGCGGGCAGAAATCGCCGCTGCCCTGATCCATGATCCTGATGTGATCATTCTGGATGAACCCACGATCGGGTTGGATGCCCCGTCCAAGCTGGCGGTGCGCGCGTTTGTGCGGGATCTGCGACGCGAGCGCGGCACGACAGTGCTTCTGACCACGCATGACATGCATGATATCGAAGCATTGGCAGACCGGGTCATCGTCATCGGTCACGGTCGTATTCTTGCCGACAGCCCGTTTGAAGCCCTTCAGGCGACCACTCTGTCGGAGCGAATTCTGGAAGCCGATTTTATCGGACCTCTGCCAGACCTGTTCCTGCCCGATGGCGCGACAGAAACCGCGCGTGGCTCTCGCAGCGTGACGATCACGTTTGATCCGCAACGCCTGCCCGCGCCTGTTCTTGTGGCGCATCTTTCAACACTACCGGGCTTGGGTGATCTGCGGATCGGGCGCCCGGCGATTGAAGAAATTATTACACGTTTCTACGCGGACCACGCATCGTGACCATCAAACCCTATGTGACGTCCTTCGTCCTGCAATGGAAAATTGGTCTGCGATATCGTCTTGCGGTACTGGCGGGGCTTGTGGCGCAGATGTGGTTCGGCGCGATTTCCCTCATGGCCTATGCTGCGGTTTACCATCATGCCCCCGGCGTGGATGCTCCCATGACGCTGCGTCAGGCCATGACGTACACCTGGATCCAGCAATCCCTTTTCACCCTGCTTCCTCTTGGCTGCCTCCCCGCTATTGGTGAAGCGGCCAAGAGCGGAGCAATTGTCTATGACCTGTTGCGCCCCGTCGATCTGTGGAACTGGTGGCTTTCGGCCTCGCTTGCCCGTCTTCTTGGCAACGCCATTCCGCGCGCAGTTCTTCTTGCCGCTGTCGCAGGGCCGCTCGCCGCCCTCGTTGGGCTGAATGGTTGGAGCCTTGCCCCGCCAGCCTCATTGTGGGCCGCAATGCTGGCTCTGTGCTCCTTCATCCTTGGTGCTTTCATCTCTGCAAGCATCGTGATGTGGTGGAATATCGTCACGGCCCGAACGTTATCGCCGCTCGGAACGTATGCTGTCGGCACACCCTTGGCTGTTCTGCTCTCAGGAATGCTCCTGCCGCTGCCGCTTTATCCCGATTGGGCGCGTGAGTTGCTCCTGTTCCAGCCTTTTGCCGGAATTTCTGACATTCCCATCCGGCTTTACATGGGCATGGCCATCCCGGGCGGCGTTCTGACCGCGTTGGGCATTCAATGTTTCTGGCTGGCCGTACTCACGCTTGTGGGGCGCTTCTGGATGCATCGCACCATCTCCCGGATGGAGGTTCAGGGCGCATGAATGCATTTTCCCTCTACCGACGGATGGCAGCAGCCTCGATCAAGGCACAACTGCGGTATCCCGGGACATTCGCGCTTCAGTTAATTGGAAATTTCGTCACCACCCTGCTGAGCTTCTTCGGAATCTGGAGCTTGTTCCAGCGGTTTGGCAGCATCGCGGGCTGGGATATTGGCGCCGTGGCCGTTCTATACGGACTGGTAAACGTGTCTTTCGCGATTGCCGAAACCCTTGGCCGCGGCTTTGAGGTTTTTGGCGGCGAATACGTCAAGACAGGTTCATTTGACCGCCTTCTTCTTCGCCCACGCTCAACACTCGTCCTGCTTCTTGGCCACGAACTGAGACTTCGCCCGATCGGGCGCTTCCTTCAGGGGGCATTCGTTATGGGAGCAGGTTTCTGGCTCTCGCCACATGTCTCATGGGCGACAGTCTGGCTTTTGCCTTGGGCAGTGACGGGTGGAGCCGCCATGTTTCTGGGCGTTCTGATTGGGCAGGCCGCCCTGTGCTTCGTAACGGTCGAAGGGCTGGAGGTTGTGAACGTCCTGACCTATGGCGGCGTGGAAGCAGGACAATACCCGCTTACCATGTTCGCGCGCTGGCTCCGTAGCTTCCTGACATGGGCGCTGCCGCTGTCGGCCGTCTGTTACTATCCGGCTCTGGCCATGCTGAACCATCCTGACCCTTTGGGCATGCCTCTCTGGTTCGGCCTGCTGTCTCCGGGGATGGGCTTTGCGTTCCTTGGCCTGATGGTTCTGTGCTGGCAGAGAGGCGTAGCCGGATATGTTTCAAGCGGGAGTTAGGGCTGTTTGGCCGGATATCCCCACTTGTTGATGCGATAGTCAGTGTCGAAGCACATCATGATCCACACCGGAATCATTCCAATCACCGTAAAGTACAGGAGCATCCACCAGCCTGACCGGCCGGTATCGTGCAACCTCCTGACAGACACACTGAGATCTACAACGAACATGTAGAGGCAGGGCAGGATGAGGAGAAGGTTCAGCAGCCCTGCAATAACACTGCCACTGTGTTTGAGATCATCGGAAATCACGGAGACCAGTATCGTCCAGCAGATTTCAACAATCCTGAAGTACCAGTACTCCTTTCGGCGGGAGCGACCCTGAAAGTCTGTTGCTCGGCGGAAACAGCTGCGAACGGCGTCAGTGAAAGACATGTCCGCAGCGGGCACAGACGCAAACTGCCCGGCCTGAATATCCAGAAACACATTGTTGGCCATTGTGCCCCAAGGCTCGAAATCCACCCGCTGCCCCTTCATGGGCGCCAGAGTGTCCCGCCAGTTCATTTTCGAAAATGTATACCGGACGTCCTGATCATTCAGGATCACGCCTTCGCCCGTCTGAACATCAAATCCGAGAACGGTGCCTTTCATGGACACTCTCCCTGCAAGTCCCCCTCTGCTGACATTGCAGGGCTAGGTCTCCTCTTTGTTACGGAATATAACCGACGCGTCCACCCACAGCGTTGAAAAACCGTGCTCTATCAACATGCGCGCACTGACAATTCTGGACGAGCCAGATCATCGCTTGGGTTGATGGAACGAGATGCTATATGATGCGAGACCCCAGCCACAGATTTGCCCGGACATGACATCAGATCACAGCCATACGTGCGCACACGGCCATGACCACACCGATCATGACCATTCTCATGCAGATGGGCACGACCATGCCTCTCATGATCACCAGGATCATGACCATGAGGGCTGTGACGGGCACGATCATGGGTTTGGTTTTGGACGTCCGCATACGCATGCACCGGCGAATTTCGGCCGTGCGTTCGCCATCGGGATCGTCCTGAACACAATTTATGTTGTGGCCGAAGCCCTCTGGGGGGTCTGGGCACACTCGCTGTCCCTTCTGGCAGACGCAGGGCACAACCTGTCGGACATTCTGGGCCTTGGCGCAGCATGGCTGGCGGAAAGCCTGGCCCGCCGTGCACCCACGACACGTTTCACCTATGGCCTGCGTCGTTCCACCATTCTTGCGGCCTTCGTGAATGCGACGGTCCTGCTGCTGGTGACGGGTGGGATCATCTGGGAATCCATCGTTCGTCTTTTCGCGAATGCGCCCGTAGAGGGATCGGTCGTTAGTTGGGTGGCGCTCGTCGGAATTGCGGTCAATGCGTTTACCGCCCTCCTTTTCATGAAGGGGGCCTCGAACGACCTCAATATTCGCGGTGCGTTCATGCATATGGCGTCTGATGCCATGATGGCCTTTGCCGTTGTGATTGCAGGTCTCCTGATCACATGGACAGGCTTTCAGATCATTGATCCGATCGTCAGCCTGATTGTCTCTGTGTCCATCATTGTTGCGACATGGTCTCTGCTCAAAGGGTCGGTCTCGCTGTCACTGGATGGCGTTCCTGCCGGGATTGTACCCGCGGACGTTCAGGCTGCCCTACTGGCCGTTCCCGGCGTCAGTGGACTGCATCACCTGCACATCTGGCCGATGAGCACGACAGAAACAGCTCTTACGGTCCACCTACTGCGGGATGAGACGGCACAGCAAAGCCCCGAACAGATCATCACGCAGGCCACAATCCTCCTGCGTGACAAGTTCAAAATTTCTCACCCCACCTTCCAGATCGAAAGTCCACCAGCGTCCTGCGATCTTCAACAGGTCTGCTGCTGAGAGCTTCAATGACGTCCACACGTATCAAGATTGCCTACGCTTCCATTGGGGTGAGCGTAGTGGTTCTGGCCATCAAGTACGCAGCATTCTGGGTCTCCGGCTCAGATGCGCTGCTGTCTGATGCCATTGAAACCATTCTGAATGTCATTGCGGCATTCGGCACCCTGTGGGCGCTCTCCATTGCGGCCCTGCCGGCTGACGACAATCACCCTTATGGCCACGGCAAAGCAGAATACCTGTCCGCTGTTATTGAAGGCGTTCTAGTTGTTCTGACGGCACTCGGCATTCTCGTCGTGGCCGTACATGACTGGATGCATCCAACGCCGGTTCATGCCCCTTTCCAGGGTGTTGCACTGAATGCGCTCGCGGGTGTCGTTAATCTGGTCTGGGCACGCATTCTCATCGGGTTCGGCCGGAAGAACTCCTCACAGGCCTTGCTGGCTGCGGGCGAGCACGTTCAGTCAGACGTCTGGGCGACTGTTGCGCTGGTTATCGGCGTGTCCCTGATCCCCGTCATCAAATGGGACCGGCTGGACGCAGTTCTGTCTGCCCTGGTTGCCCTGAACGTTCTGCGGGCCGGCTTCTCGATGATGAGCCTGTCCATGTCAGGTCTTATGGATGAAATTCCGGGCACAGAGGCGGTGGAAACCGTAAAGGCTGTCATTTCCTCAAGCGGAACGGGCGCTCTCGAAGCGCATGATCTGCGCCTGCGGAAAGTGGGCCCCTTACATTTCGTCGAGTTCCACCTCGTCGTTCCGAGCGAAATGAGTGTGCATGACGCGCATGAAATCTGCGACTGTATTGAAGCGGGTCTGCGGAAAGAACTGGGCCGGGCTTCGATCCATATTCACGTAGAACCTGCTGACAAGGCCAAGCATTCCGGCGTTCTGGTTCTGTCCTGACAGCTTCGGACATTCCGACCATGATCAGTCTTTTCGACCTGTTCCGCATTGGCCTCGGCCCGTCTTCTTCCCACACGGTCGGCCCTATGCGGGCCGGACACGCCTTTGCCGAGACCCTTCCAGAAGGCATATCTGTCGCCAGAATTCAGGTGACCCTTTATGGCTCCCTGGCATGGACCGGCGTTGGACACGCAACAGACACAGCCGTTCTTCTCGGCCTTGAAGGATGGCTCCCGGATCAGATTTCGCCTGATCATGCCAAACAGGTCATCGAAAAAATCCAGTCTACGAAACATCTGACACTCCGGGGTCAGACCATCTCTTTCGACCCCGCATCCGATACCGTCTTCGATTACGAAACCGTTCCTTCTGTCCATCCGAACACGCTCCAGTTCGAAGCTTTTGACAGTGCTGGAAGGTCTCTCTTACGGGAGCGGTACTGCTCAATCGGTGGCGGTTTTATTGTTCCGGAAGACCACTCTACCGAGGCCACTATCATCCCGCCCGTCGCCGTTCCTTATGATGTCATATCGGGCCGCAAACTGCTGGATGATTGCCAGAAGAGCGGCCTGACTATTGCTGGCCTGATCTGGGCCAATGAAACAACCCTTCGCGCCGATAACGACGTCACTGCCTATATTGATCGTATTCTCGATACGATGATGGACTGCATCGACCGGGGACTAAGAGAAGACGGCATTCTTCCCGGCAAACTGCATGTCAAACGCCGCGCACGCACTCTTCACCGCAAGCTGGAGAGTGGAACCCGCTGGAATCAGCGCGCACCCCACGAAATCATGGATTGGGTGAGTCTTTTCGCGATCGCCGTGAATGAGGAAAACGCTGCGGGCGGACGCGTTGTAACCGCTCCGACCAATGGTGCCTCCGGCGTCATTCCTGCCGTCCTGCGTTATTACAGGGACTTCTGTCCCGGCGCCTCACGGGAGGGCATGCGGGATTTTCTTTTGACCGCCACGGCTATCGGCGCCTTGTTCAAACGCAATGCTTCCATTTCTGGTGCAGAAGTAGGTTGTCAGGGCGAAGTGGGTGTCGCTTGCTCCATGGCCGCAGCCGGGCTTGCCGCAGCGTTGGGCGCCACACCGGATCAGGTTGAAAATGCCGCTGAAATCGGCATGGAACATCATCTCGGCATGACCTGTGACCCGATTGGTGGCCTCGTCCAGATCCCCTGCATCGAGCGCAACGCGTTTGGAGCCATCAAAGCTATCAACGCGGCCTCACTCGCGATGCGCGGTGACGGAGTGCACCATGTTTCGCTGGATCAGGTGATCCAGACGATGCGCGAAACCGGCGCGGACATGAACCATCGCTACAAGGAAACATCGCTGGGCGGTCTGGCCGTCAGCTTTCCGGAATGCTGAGACCGTTGCAGCCACATTGCGAGTTATTGCGTTCATTTTCTACTTGATCGGTTCAGACTTCTTGACCCGGCGCGAAGAAGGCTGGCAGGACCGGACATGTAACGCGCGGGGTTTGAACCGGGCGTATCTTCCCTTGCCCGACACTCCTTCTTGGACGTCCTCCATTGGCCGATACCTTGCCCACTCCTCCAAGCCCTGCTCCCAAGCCCTTACCTCCGGGACATGTCTCCTCACAGCACGCGCTGCGCCGTAAGGACCGTATCCATCATCTGAGACGCTCGGCCCGCGCCACGACCACCCAGTGGCGGCGCACTGTCATCTACTGGATCGGCGCCGTTCTCATTGGTGTTGTTGCCGTGCTTTTCGCCCGCATGGGTGACGCTGCTGCTGATCTGAGAACGCGGATTCTGGAATGGCACCCCTGGGCGATGCTGTTCGTGGCCCCGGCAGGTCTCGCTTTCATCACATGGATGACCCGAACCCTTTTCAAAGGTGCACAGGGCTCAGGTATTCCGCAGACAATCGCCACCCTGCACATCGAGAATTACACGATGGTCGACAGGGTTCTGGCGCTCAAGATCTCGGTTGGGAAAATTCTTCTAACCTGTCTGGGCCTGCTTTGCGGTGCGTCTATCGGGCGCGAAGGGCCAAGCGTTCAGGTTGGGGCATCCATCATGCATGCCTTCTCCCGCCTCCTCGGACAGTCCAACATTGCCGCAAAGCGCAGCATGATCCTTGCCGGTGGCGCGGCTGGTATGGCCGCAGCATTCAATACGCCGCTGGCCGGTATCGTCTTTGCGATTGAAGAACTCTCCCATTCTTTCGAACAGCGCACCTCCGGTCGGACGCTGACCGTCGTTGTTGTCTCCGGTGTGACGGCCATCGCGCTGTTGGGAAACTACACCTATTTCGGCCATGCCGACGTTGATATCCCGGTTGGTACAGCGTGGATCGCGGTGCTGACATGCGGCATCCTCGGCGGCCTGGCAGGTGGAACGTTTGCAGCACTGGTCATCAAGGCGTCGCGTGGTCTTCCAGGCCCTGTCGGCCGTTTCGCCGGGAAGCGCCCGATTGCCTTTGCGGCAGCTTGTGGGCTCGTACTGGCTATCATTGGCCTGATCTCCAAAGGGACAACCTATGGAACGGGCTATGCGCAGGCTCGCGCCATCTTCTCGGGCACAGAGCACTACCCAGCTTCTTTCTTCGTCCTAAAATATCTGGCGATGCTGGTGTCCTATTGCTCAGGCATTCCGGGCGGCATGTTTGCGCCATCGCTGGCGATTGGTGCTGCGATTGGAGGCTGGGTTGAGCAGTTTCTGCCCCACACCACGCCCGGCGCAGTCGTACTATTGGGGACAGTCGCCTATTTCTGTGGCGTCGCGCAGTCGCCCCTCACAGCGACCATCATCGTCATGGAGATGTGTGACAACCAGCAGGTGACGCTTGCGCTGCTGGCCACGTCCTTTCTGGCGTTTGGTGTCTCTCGCATGGTGTGTCCTCGCCCACTGTACACGGCGCTGGCTGACAGATTCATGGAAGCCAACGAACATGCCCTGCGACCGCCCAGACCTGAGGCGCCAGAATCGAGCACAGCATCCACCGAAAATAAAAAAGCGCTCTGAGGAGCGCTTTTTTATTAAGAAACGAGGCTTAAGATTCTTTTCGTTAATAAGTAATTAATTCGACCCCAAACTCTTCCAATACGCTTCGATCTCTCTATCCATCAGTAAATCTATTTTACTGCACGATAACGCCTGATTAATCGTGAGTTTTCCGGCATTTCTTCATCTATTCAGAGATGCCGACGTGAAAATAAATTTCACATAAAGATACAAAAATCCAAAATCCGTATTGTTTTTAAAATTCGAACATGCGATTGAACCGCCGCGCCCGAAAAGAACGCTATTTCAGGCGCTTCACCGCAATAACAATCCTATATGCCCATAATCAAAATTATCTTTGATTGATTCAAGGGCATTCATTATGGGCGCACATGCGTCTTTCCCCAAGAAAAGACATCCTAGTGAATCACAGAAATCCTTCCAGATATCCTGATCCTTGCCATGATGGACTGAACCGTCGTCAGCACAATACGACCGTCAGCGGACTCTATATTTCAGGAAAGAATGACTACCTCATTGTGAATTCTGGTGGCACCGCCATCAAGACAACAGTCACAGCAGGCGGTCATGTGGAGGTTTACTCTGGTGGCAGAACCATCAGCTCCATTCTGACAATTCCAGACACTGAGGAAGTCATTTACTCCGGCGGAACGGCAACAGGCACAATCGCCACCAAAGGTGCGGGCCAGACCGTCAACACGGGCGGCGTTGCCAGTGACACGGTTGCGAGTAACGGCAATCAGTTCATCTTTGGCGGTTCGAGCTTCAATGCCTCCATCCAGAACGGTGGCAAGCAGACCCTGACATCGGGAACGGCAACGGCCAACACCGTGACCTCTGGCGGCACAGTGGCAGCGACAGGCGGCACGACAGTTCGTGATCGTATTCAGGCGGGTGGCGTTGAGACCATCAGCCAGAATGCCGTTGCCTCAGGTGCGACTGTTTCGGGCACTGCCGCGAGACTGAATGTTTCGAGTGGTGGCCGCGCCGTCAACACGATCGTCAATGCTGGAGGCAACATCGTTGTCGGAAGTAAGGGCATCGCAAGCGGGACGACAATTTCGTCTGGCGGATCTCTTGTCATTCAAGGCGGAAGCATCACCGATACGATGCTTGTTCCCGGTGGCCAGATCGACATCGGCACCTTGGATTATAAGGGCAATACGGCTGCCAAAATCGTCGGTAACGTCCTGACCGTGACACAGGGCAAGGCATCATACACTATCAAGCTCGTAGGCGATTACTCCCAGTATCACGCCCATTTCTCCCCAGACGGAAATGGCAAGACAATCATCTCGCTGGATAAGGGAGCAGAAGTCTGCTTCCTCGCGGATACGATGATCCGCACCACGACCGGTGACATGCCCGTTCAGGACATCCAAATCGGCGCTGAAGTTCTCGCCTGGACGCCCGAGGGAGAGCAGGTTCGCCCGGTCGTTTGGGTCGGTCGGAAGCATGCCATTGTCCGTCAAGGGCTGGCCCCGGATGTCGCGGGTTATCCGGTTCGCATTTGCAAGAATGCGATTGCAGATGGCGTTCCATCCAAAGACCTTCTGGTGACACCAGAGCATAGCCTGTTCATCGATGGCGGCCTGATCCCGGCCCGTATGCTCGTGAATGGCCGCAGCATTATTTACGATACCGCGATCACATCCTACGATTACTTCCACATCGAGACGGATGTGCATTCTGTCCTTACGTCTGACGGAATGCTGACCGAAAGCTATCTCAACACAGGCAACCGGGACGGCTTCACACAGGATGGCGCTGTCGTCAGCCTGAGTAGCCCGGTCCGCACATGGGAAGCTGATGCTGCTGCAACGCTGACTGTCAGCCGCAACAAGGTTGAGCCTGTTCATCACGCTCTTGCCGAGCGCGCGATAAACCTTGGCTTTGATGACGTCCGTGACGCCAGAGCAGTGGTGACAGACCCGGACCTGCATGTGATCACACCAGCCGGTAAAGTGATCCGTCAGTCCCGTGAGAGCAATGGTCGCGCGATCTTCACGTTGCCATCAAACGTCCGCAGCGTGCGCCTTGTCTCAAGAGCAGCCAAACCATCCGACGCTATTGGCCCGTTTGTGGATGATCGTCGTGAACTGGGCGTGCTGGTTGGGAACATCACCCTGTATACTCCTGAGAGTACACGTACGATCACGTCGCATCTGGAAGAGACTGATCTCTCAGGCTGGGCTGACAAAGAGAACTCCGCCATTCGCTGGACACTCGGCGATGCCCAACTCGATCTTGGCTCCAGTACTGTAGAACACGGCATGTCTCTTCTTGCCGTAGAGATTGTTGCTGGCGGACCATACATCGACCAACCGAACACCGAAGTCTCCGCTCTTCAGGCATAAAACTGAAAACGGCCACCCTACCCAGGGTGGCCGTGTGACGACGATTCAAAAACAATCCGGCCGTGGAGCTTTCTGCTCTTGGCCGGATTTTTATCATTCAGACAAAATGGAATGTGCGGCGGCGTCTGCTTCTGCAGCACAGTCAGCAGCATCTGGTGCAGGGGCCGTAGCCTTCATGGCGCGTAGTTCTTGCTGGGCGGCGGCAAGATCATCCTGCAATTCCGGAGCCGCAAGAAGCGCATCCATTTCAGACGATGCATTCAGGAAGCCAGCCTGCACGTCCGACTTCCAGTGCGCCCCACAGACAATCCGGCTCTCACCAAAAACACGCCCGCGCTGCAAAAGCATGGTGGCATGTTCAGGCATCAGATGAGCAAGCAGAAGAGCCATGCCATATCCCGCCGTCGTATGGCCTGATGGATATGAGGAATGCAGACCCAATCCCTCGGGAGAGGTGCAGATTGGCAGGTTCGTGCCAACGAATGGCCGGGTCCGATGCCAGTAATGCTTGGCTTCTGACGTCCGATGAATGATGGGATTTTCCATGCGCTTCAGCACAATCGCCAGATGGGGCGCCTTGGCCAGATCCAGCGTATAGCCGACGGAGCAGGAGAAATCGCGGACAAGATGTGGCACTTCCAGATCTGCATCTTTCTGTGCAAGCGCCCAGCGTGGCGTATCTTTCAAGGCGCGTGTCTCACGGAAAATACGGTCATCATCCGCCTGCGCGGCACTACCTGAGGCTGGTGGCTGCGGCAGCACCAGACGGGCATCCGGCACTGCGGACTCCGGCAATGGCTGCCGGGATGGTGTTTCACAGGCAGAAAGAAGAGTGGCGCACATCAGAAGTGCAACAGGCAGGCGGACAGACGACATCATGCGGCGCAGGGTCTCACGAAAGGGAATAAAGACGATCCACTTTCATAATGTTCTCTTCCTGTCGGGGGAAAGTGTTTCTTTATGACCGTTGCAAGTCGTGCCTAGTGACACATCTGACAGATGGCAGAGTTGCCGTGCTGTGCAATGATGCTCCTCAACGCCTCACCCCAGGAGAAAAGACATGTCCTCCACAGCACCGCGCGTCTCAATCCGATATTGCACGCAATGCAACTGGCTTCTGCGGTCTGGATGGATGGCGCAGGAACTGCTCTCCACGTTCGGGCAGGCTCTCGGGGAAGTTGCCCTGATCCCTGATACGGGTGGGCGCTTTGAAATTCATGTGGATGACGTGCTCGTCTGGGAACGCAAACGCGATGGGGGATTTCCTGGCCCGAAAGAGCTCAAACAGCGTGTCAGGGATATCATCGCACCTGAACAGGACCTTGGTCACACAGACCGCTGATACTCATCCCGGAGAAAGACCGTCAGGTCATTGGAGGGCCAGTTCTCCGGGATCTGCTTAAGCATGTCGCCTACAAATCCCCGGTGGTAAGTGGCGTGATTGACGACATGAAGAATGATCTGTTCACGGGTCATCACCCCTAGCTGGCCATCAACATATGTGAATGAAATCGGACAGCTCAAATCATCCGCGCTCCATTTCCTGACGGCATTCAGATACCACTGATGCATGGATTGCGTGGCCTGCCAGAGCGTTTCGAGATCGGGCACCTCATCGGTCTGACGTGACCGATACCCATGATCCTGACCCTGAAGATGATGGCGGAAAATATCGTCGACGACATAGACATGGTTCAACGTGCCCAAAAGGGAGCTGAACGTTGTCTGCCGCGGTTTCACAATCTCCAACTGCGGTAACTTGAACAGAGCTTCATATGTCAGCCTGTCAGCCCAGAAGCGATATTCCAGGAACATGATGAGCGTCTGCAAATGAGGCGAAGAAGATGGTCTGGGCATATGGCACCTCATTCCGATATCGTTCCATATGTGCCGCATTTAGCCAATCGAGACAATTCAGTCAGCCTATAGTGCCTCATTATTAGAACGCTATAAGCATATTTATGCTATATCCGAGAACACCCTATCCATGAAATGATTTGCGAGATCCTTCTTCAGCCCGCGGGGACCCTTCCATGACCGCAACCTGCGCCAGCCTCTCTCCTGCATCCGTTGACCTGCCACGGAACTGCACGTTCGAACCCGCAGACTGGCAGATCCTTGCCAAGTCCTGGTACCCGGTCGCCCTGTCCCGTGAACTCGGGGAGCGCCCGCTTGGGGCGGTGCTGTTGGATGCACCTCTCGTCATTTACCGCTCTGGAGATGATATCGTCGTTGCCGATGACCTGTGCCCTCATCGTGGGGTGCCATTGAGCATGGGCAATGGAAATGGCGAGACGATTGCCTGTGCCTATCATGGTTTCCGGTTTGGCCAGGATGGCCGTTGCGTGCGGGTGCCTGCCCATCCGGACAGCAAGATCCCGCCGAAGCTCCACCTGAAGACCTACCCTGTTGTAGAGCGGTTCGGCCTCATCTGGACGTGCCTGCGCCCCGAAGGAGAAATCAATCTCCCACCGATGCCACACTGGGACGATCCAGCCTTCCAGCAGATCACCTGCCCGTCCATCGATATCAAGGGCTTCGCAGGACGTCAGGTGGAAGGTTTTATTGACGTGGCACATTTTGCCTTCGTCCATACCGAGACCTTTGCAGACCCTGAGAACCCGATCGTCCCATCCTACTCACCCAAGCTGACGGAAACGGGGTTCGAGGCTGAATATCGCAGCAACGTCTCCAACTTTCCGCACGGGCTTCTGGGCGTTGAAGAGTTTGCGGACTTCGAATGGCTCCGGCATTTCCGGGTTTTCCTGCCCTTCACGGCAACGCTGGAAATCCACTTCCCGAACGATGGCAGGCTCGTCATCATGAATGCAGCCTCACCGGTTTCGGCTCGTGTGACACGCATGTTCGCGCCAATCTGCCGGAATTTCGATACGACTGGCTCCGTTGAGGATGTTTACGAATTCAATCGCCGTGTCTTTGAAGAAGACCGTCAGATTGTTGAGGCGCAGAAGCCGGAAAACCTGCCGCTTGACCCCAACCTTGAGGCGCATGTGATGGCAGATCGCAGTTCCATCGCCTATCGCCGGGGCCTGCGTGGGATGGGGCTGAGCCAGTTTTTCACAGCCTGAACGCAAAAAAGGAGGCCCGAAGGCCTCCTTTTCATGACGGTCTGAAGCGACACTCAGCTTGCAGCAGACAAGTCCACAACACCAACCGTTCCATCTTCCGTTCCGAAGATGATAGCCCCGCCCTGCGGGGTAAAGGACACGGACGTCACCTTGCCACGTGCAGCTTTCTGACCTGAGCAAAGAGGCAGTACACGCTGGTCCCCCCCCCCGATCTCAGCCAGAAGAACAGTGCCGTCTTCGTAGCCGGCCGCAATGATGTCTTCCTTCGGGTTCGGGCACACAGCGCTGACAAACAGCCCCGGCAAACGGGCCAGTTCGGACGGAGCCTTGCCCATCGGGCCACCACCAAAGAACGGCCACAGCACAATGGCATCCGCCCCGGCCGTCGCCAGCCAACGGCCATTGCGCGTAAACGCCATGGACCGCACCTGCTTTGGATAGCCGCTCATGCGCATGTTGTGCCCATCGGCCAGACGCCATCCATGCAGGTCATTTTCCTGCATGGACGTCACGAGAGCTTCCCCGCCCGGATGAATGGCAATGCCAATATGGCTGCCTTTCCATTCGAACGGGCGCACCGTATCGACCTTGGCCTGCACGAACCAGACAGACGCACCGTTGTAATGCGAGGCCGCAACGCGCTTGCCCTTGGCATCAAAAACAATGCCCGTCACAGATGACGGATGATCCAGCTTCTTAAGCGTTGTCGTGCCTTCAGCCGCCCGGACTTCAAGCTCCCGGCCAGCCGAGAACGCGAAATGCGTGGTGGATGACGCAATGCAATCGACCCACCGGCGTCCTTCGCTCAGAACCTCCGTCCGGCCATCGGCATAAGTGCGGACAAGTTTTCCGTCCTCGCCGCCCGTTAGAAAAGCATCCGGCAGGCTGTCCTGTGACAGGCACAACGCCCCCTCGTGAACCGAGAGAACCGTCCAGGCGCCAAGCGTATTCATCTTGTCGCGCGGAATGAGAATGATCTCACCATCCGCCGTGGCAGCGGCCAAAGTCTTGCCATCACGTGACGACACAACGCCGATGATCGGGCTTTCGAAGCGACGTTCTGCGCCGCGATCTTCAATGATTTCCCGTGTCATTCCGCGATGCAGCTTTCGAAGCCGCGACGAAGCTGCGGACGGTTCAGATTACGGCCAATGAAAACCAGACGGGAGTCCCGGCTTTCTCCCTCACGGTAGGGGCCGATGAAATCACCATCTGCCATCATGTGCACGGCCTGAAACGCAAAGCGCTGATCTTCACCCTTGAAGTGCAGAATGCCTTTGGAGCGCAGGATATCACCACCCTGTTCCTGCAGAAGCGCGCCAATCCAGGCCTGGAAGCGCCGCTGGTCAATCAACTCCTTCACAGAGAGGGAAATGCTGACGATGCCCTCTTCATGGGAGTGATGATCGTTTTCCAGAAAATCCGGCATCGTGGACAGGGCGCGCTGAAGGTCAAAGCCACCCCGATCCAGAATGTCCGTCAGCTTCACGCCGCCATGCTGGGCTTCGTGAATTTCAGCCACGGCATTGATCTGGCGAATGCGGGCAACGATTTCCTTGCGGCGTTCTTCATCGGCAAGGTCGGTCTTGTTCAGAACGATCACATCCGCAAATGCGAGCTGACTGGCGGCCTCCGGGCTTTCTTCCAGCGTCTGCATGATGTTGAAGGCATCAACAACTGTCACGACAGCATCAAGACGAGCCTTCTCGCGGATGTTCTCATCCACGAAAAACGTCTGTGCGACAGGCGCAGGATCGGCAAGACCGGTCGTCTCGACAATGATCCCGTCAAAACGACCACGACGACGCAGCAGCCCACCTAGAATACGGATCAGATCGCCACGCACGGTGCAGCAGATGCAGCCGTTGTTCATTTCGAACACTTCCTCGTCGGCATCCACCACGAGGTCATTGTCCACGCCAAGCTCACCAAACTCATTGACGACCACGGCATATTTGCGGCCGTGCTCAGCAGTCAGGATATGGTTAAGCAGGGTGGTTTTACCGGCGCCAAGAAAGCCGGTCAGAACAGTAACGGGAACGGTTCCGGCGCGTGCCGGATCACTGGTGCTGGACATGGGGGGTGCCTCCGTAATCTGCTTACGATATAGGCCCGCGCGCCGTGTCTTGAAAGCCGTTGCGATAGGCCAATCCCAGACCGAGCATCAGAAATCCCCACCCACCCAACGGCAGATTCATGAAATCCGAAGAGGACGCGATGGGCCATTCCTGAATGAAGACCGCAGCAAAAAGACCGATTGCAATGGCTGAACCCTGCCGTCCCGGCCAGAGCGCCTTGAGCCAGCAGGCCACCATCAGCACAAACAGGATCAGGCCCGGAATGCCGGCGTTCACCAGAGCCTGAAGATAATGATTGTGCGGATGCTGAACACATAGATCGCGCCAGCCTTTTTCTGGCGTTGCCATGGAAAGCCACGACAGACCGTGGAACGTCGCCGGGTCATCACAGTGATGGCGATAGGCGTCATAGCCCTGCCCCAGCAAAGGATGTTCCTGCGCCATCACCACAGCATGCGTGTAAATCTCGCCGTAAGGAGACTGGCTGAAATGCGTCAACTGCTGCCGGGCAAGCACAACGAGATGTGAGAAGCTACCGGGCGACAGCGCACTTGCGGCAAAGATCAGAAGCGGCATCATCGCCGCAGCAACAAGCGCTGCCGGGCGCATCGGCCGATACAGAAGCGCGCAGATGCCAATTCCGAACAGCGACAGCGCGAATGGCATTCTCTGCCCCGCGAGGACCATGACGGCCACAGCAAGAACCGTCGCAGCACAGAGCCCCAGAGTGCGGGACCAACGACTTTTCCACCCCTCGATCAACGTACAACCAAGCATCAGCATCGGCAAAATAAGACGTGACAGCGGGGCAGCGGCACGGGGGTGCGTGTAAGGGCCTGTGAGAGTGCCATCATGGAAGCGCGGCACGCCGAACAGATTTCGCCCGAACGCCGCCTGAACCATAATCTGGAATGCAATGTAGAGCCCGCATCCACACGTGACCCAGAGCGCTCTTCTACGCCAGACGTCATCGCGCAACAGCCAGCAGCCTAGCGCTGCGGCAGCCAGCGGAAAGCGGATGGCTGCCAGAGACTGGCCCAGTGCCCCATGCCCGGGCGAGACCCAGACTGTGCACAAAACCTGCCAGCCCCACCAACAGAAGGTCGCGATGACCCAGGGCTCTCTTGCCCAGTCCCATTGCCGCCTTCGTGCTGACTGCACTAACAGCAGAACGGCAAGAATATCGAGGTCTGCTTCCGCCAGCCCTCTGAGATGCGTGAGTGTCAGCGGCAGCAGAACAGCAAGCCACTGGCCGAGGCGGGTCAGGGAAAAAGAAGACAGGCGCATGGACATTGTGGATGGCGGGTTTCGACTTTCCATGCAACCACCTCCATCCGAATGCGCTTTTTTGAAACAGTCCCTTTCTTATGGAGACAGGCATGTCCTCAGACACCATTCTCATTCCCGGCATCGACACTCCGGTTTCCCGCGTGGCTCTTGGCACCTGGGCCATTGGCGGCTGGATGTGGGGCGGGCCGGACGATGAAAACGGCGTTCGCACCATTCATGCAGCTCTCGACGACGGCATCAATTTCATCGACACAGCCCCGGTCTACGGCTTCGGGCACTCAGAAGAAGTTGTTGGCCGGGCACTGGCCGAAAAGCCCAACAAGGCTTTCGTCGCGACAAAGCTGGGCCTGAACTGGACGGATGACAAACCCGAAGACCGCAAGGTTTTCCGTGATTCCCGCCCTGCCCGCATTCGCAAGGAAGTGGAAGACTCCCTGCGCCGCCTGCGGGTCGAGACAATTGATCTCGAACAGATCCATTGGCCCGATGACAAGACGCCCATCGATGAAAGCGCACGCGAACTGCAGAAACTTCATCAGGAAGGCAAGATCCGGGCGCTCGGCGTCAGCAACTTCTCGCCGGAGCAGATGGATATTTTTCGCGAAGTTGCCCCACTCGCAACAATTCAGCCCCCGCTGAACCTGTTCGAACGCACCTGCGAAAAAGATATTCTCCCATACGCCAAGAAGAATAACGCCGTGGTGCTCGCTTACGGCGCGCTCTGCCGCGGACTTCTCTCTGGCAAGATGAACAAGGACACGAGCTTCCCAAAAGATGACCTGCGTTCAGGTGATCCGAAGTTCCAGAAGCCAAAGTTCGAGAGCTATCTCGCCGCGGTCGAAGACTTCAAGGAGCTGGCCGCCAAGCGCGACAAGTCCGTTCTCGCCTTCGCTGTACGCTGGGTTCTGGATCAGGGACCAGTCATCGCACTCTGGGGCGCACGCAAGCCTGAACAGGTCTCCGGCGTGAAGGATGTCTTCGGCTGGTCTCTGACCGACGAAGAAAAGAAGGCCGTGGACGAAATTCTGGCACGTCACGTCCCGGACGCGATCGACCCGACCTTCATGGGGCCACCGAACCGCGACTGAAAGCAATGGCTGCCTGACGCAACGCGACAAGACGCGCGCGGGCAGCCCCCAGACTGAACAGAGTAGCCCGCTCGCGGCCCTTATGGCCCAGCTCCGCTCTGAGTGCCGGGTTATCCATCAGTTGACCCAGCGCCGCCTCTAGCGCTCCGGTAGCATCCGGGGCCGCTAGCAGGGCCGCATCCCCGACTACATCCGGTAGCGCGCCAAGTGGCGAGACGATTACAGCTGCCCCGCATGCCATGGCTTCCAGCGCCGTCATGCCAAATGGCTCCGGCCAGCGGCTTGGCACAACAACAATAGCCGCTTCCATCATGGCTTCCAGAACATCCGGATGGGACCGATAGCCCGTCATCAGAACATCAGCCTGCGCCGCCTGAGGCCGCAGCCGAGTCAAAAACGGAGTTTCCGGTGAATCCGGGCCAAATCTGTCAGCGCCCATAATGACAGCTGTCCAGTCCGGATACTGGTGCCGAAGACTTGCCCAGGTTGAGACAAAAGCATCTACCCCCTTGTCTGCAACGACCCGTCCCGCGAACAGAACCTGTTTTTTCCGCGGGCGCTCAGCTGGCAATACGGACAGATCCACGCAGTTCGGCTGAATTTCGACGCGTGGCGATGTATCGCTGCCTTCTGCAAAACACGTCGCAACCCATCGGGACACAGCGCACACTAGCACCCTTGCGGCGAGCCGGGATCTTTCTTTCGCAGTTTTGGCGCCCCTCATGGAGCGCGGATCATTGTGCAGAATCAGCCGGACGGGCGCGACACGGGACAGCGCCATGGCCAGATCCGGCCTGTTATGAACCTCGATCAGATCAGGCCGAAAGTGTCGGGCTGCGCGAACGCAGGACAGCGCATAGTTCAGGCGTTGAGGAAGTGGCCATATGCCGCGCTTCAGAGGAACAAATTTGCCGCCCGGCAATGGCACGCCGGAGACAGCTCTGCCGATAACCCGATCATCACAGAAGGCCACGCGGCTAACGAGCAGGGAAATCGCGCCAGCGTGGCCCTCAGCATAAAGTTCACGCGGCGGCAGAACCGTCAGTACACGCAGAGACACTGCTCAGCCCTTTTCCAGATCCGGCCCGACAAACAAGGGGCCGAGCGAGGATGAGGCTTAACAGCCTGAGGCAGAAGAGTGAAAGAGGCCTGCTCAGGAAGAGATCTGGCGCTTTTCCTGTTCAAGCTTCTGGCGGCGCACCACCTTACGATTCTCCCGCAGCAGACGGTATTTTTCCAGCGCCGTCATGTTGGCAGACCTGTTTTTCGTGGAAAGACGTGGCTGAGCGTCAGACGAGCGCACGGCTGTATTTCCGGGGTTCACGAGAGAGGCCATTATCTTTCCCTACAGCTAGAAAGAGAATCCAGACACGAAACGTAATACAATTCATACTACCGGTTTCTGAACACTCGCAAGGCAATATCCGCCCAACGCGCAATACGGCCCGGGGGTTTCCACTCTTGAGTTCGCGGAGTGTATCGCGCACATGCGCTATAAGACGTCTTTTCTGTTCCGCGCCCTGAATGCCGGAGCGTCTCCCAGGAGCATCCAATGAAGATCAATGGCATTGCCTATCGCAGCATCTGGCGCCCGTCTGACGACGCCAAAAGCATCCGCATTTTCGATCAGACCCGCTTTCCGTGGGAAGTGGAGGTGCTTGAACTCCGCGACGTCGGCGCTGTCGCGCATGCAATCCGCAGCATGCAGGTTCGGGGTGCTCCGCTGATTGGTGCTGTCGCGGCCTATGGTCTGGTTTTTGCCCTTCAGAACGACGCATCCGATGCTGCGCTGGAAAAAGCGGCCGCTGATCTGATTGAGACACGCCCGACCGCCATTAACCTGCGCTGGGCCATTGAACGCATGGTGACGCGTCTGCGCGCGCTCACGCCAGCAGAGCGCGTTGAAGCCGGATATGTGGAAGCAGATGCAATCTGTGATGAAGACGTTCAGGTCAATGAAGCCATTGGCCGCCATGGACTGGACCTGATCCGCGAAATCTGGGAGCGCAAAGGTAAGACAGGCCGCGTCAATCTTCTCACGCACTGCAATGCCGGCTGGATTGCCACGGTGGACTGGGGAACAGCACTGGCCCCCATCTACATGGCGCACGACGAAGGTATCCCGGTGCATGTCTGGGTGGATGAAACCCGCCCCCGCAATCAGGGTAGCCTACTCACAGCCTGGGAACTCGGCAGCCATGGTGTCGCGCATACCGTCATCGCGGACAATGCTGGCGGCCATTACATGCAGGCTGGCGATGTGGACATGGTCATCGTTGGCACGGACCGCGTAACGGCGCAGGGCGATGTGGCCAACAAGATTGGCACCTACCTCAAGGCGCTCGCAGCCAAAGACAACAACATCCCGTTCTGGGTGGCACTCCCGTCTTCCACGATCGACTGGCGTGTTCGGGACGGCGTGAAGGAAATCCCGATTGAAGAGCGTAGCCAGAACGAAGTCCTGTTCATGACGGGCCTGACGGATAACGGCGCTCCGGGCCGCGTCCGCATTGCACCGGATAACAGCCCGGCCGCCAACCCGGCATTCGACGTCACACCTGCCCGTCTGGTCACAGGCCTGATTACGGAACGCGGTCGCTGTGATGCTTCGGAAGAAGGGCTGAAGGGGCTGTTCCCTGACGGCAGTAAACCCGCCTCCTGACAGTCCTGTGAGGATAAGCCCCTGCCAGAAACAGGGGCCTGACTTGCCTTCAACATGAGGGTGTACGCTTCTGTCGATGCACCCGGGTTTGCACTCTATCAGGGTTTCCTCATTAGGGTGCGCCTGATCCCGTCCGCCCCGCTAAAACTCTCCGCAAAATAACGGCATCGGTTGCGAGCAGTCACGCCATGCTCTGCCCCAACTCTTGACGCCCCATCGCACTTGCCGTTCAAGATGCAGGTTCATCGAGCCAGCATGAGGATGATTGTGTCAGACTCGCATATTTTCTGGCGAACAGCTGCTACGGCCGCCCTGTTCGCACTGACCGGCTGCGCCAGTCAGAACAGTGTCCGTCCGTATCCGGCCCAGACTCCCAACGCACAGTATGCGAACGGCACAACAGGTCCGGTGGGCTACAACAGCCACGTTCCGGACTTTGCGACCCGTAATTTCGAGCCGTTCAACCGTCAGGACGTTGCAGCCATTGCCCTGCGTGAATGGCGAATGTTCGGTGCCCCCGTGTCAGATGATGACCCGGAAGACCGACCGGAACCCACCGATCCTGCCCTGAAACCGGAACGCATTCCCGGATTGTGGCAGCGCATTGGTGAATACTGGTGGATCGGCCAGGACCCGTATGAAACGGAAGCTGGCTGGACGGGCAAAACCGATGCGAACGGCACACGCTTCGAAGCCGTGCATGACGGGCGCTACGCCTGGTCGGCAGCATTCATTTCTTACGTCATGCGTGTCGCCGGCGCGAATGACCGCTTTCCGTATTCGCCTAACCACGCGACCTATATCAACGCGGCCGCCAGTGGGCAGTCCAGCGGCGTCAGCGCGCATGATCCGGGAAGCTACACTCCGAAGATCGGCGATCTGATCTGTGTAGGCCGTGGCCGTAGCAAGACCGTGACATTCTCGATGCTGCCTACGTCTTACGGTTTCCCGGCCCATTGCGGCATCGTCGCGGCCGTCAATCAGAATGACCAGCCTTTCGGTCATGAGCTGAGCATCGTTGGCGGCAATGTGGACGACGCCGTGTCCCTGACACATGTCCCCACGGATGCGAACGGCCGGATCGCTGATGGTTCAGGCCACAGCTACGACAGCCGCTATCCGTGGTGCGTCGTCCTTGAAGTCCGTTATGACGCCGATCAGGAACCTGACAGCGGCATGTGAACGAATGGCAGCCCCCCGGCGCGCCAGCCCGTGCCGGGGCCATGCTTGTCTTCGAAGCCGTCAACAATATTGCTTACATCCGCATATCCGGCATGTTCAGCCAGAAGCGCTGCATTATGGGAGCGCATCCCCGACCGGCACAGAAACAGGACGCGGCTGTTCTGATCAGGCACGGCATTCAGCAGTCCTTCCAGAAACATCTGTTCCAGACCCGGCTGCCACGTCAGACACACAACGGGCCTTGGCAGGGCAGAAGAATCGGGCAGGCCAATCTCCGCCCATTCCACAGGTGTCCGCACATCGACGAGGATGCTGTCGGCTTCATTTGCAAGCACGTCCCATGCCTGCTTTGCTGTCAGTACCTTCATGGCCTTCCTCATCCCTACAAAACGCGGTCTATAATTCCGTTAGCACAGGAGTGAACGTATGACTGACATCACCAGCCCACACCAGTCCGTTTCGGCAGGGTGGCAGAGCACCTCCTCCAGCATGACGGCCGCCATTGGCGGAACGCCGCTCATCCGTCTGAAGCGCGCCTCCGAAGAAACCGGCTGTGACATCTACGGCAAGGCGGAGTTCATGAACCCCGGCGGATCGGTCAAAGACCGTGCAGCACTTGCCATTATCGAAGATGCTTTCCGCACTGGCGCTCTCAAGCCCGGCGGAACCGTTGTCGAAGGAACGGCTGGGAATACTGGCATCGGACTGACGCTGGTGGCCCAAGCCATGGGCTGCAAGGCGATCATCGTCGTGCCGGAAACCCAGAGCCGCGAAAAGCTCGACTTTCTACGCATGATCGGCGCAGACCTGCGACTGGTCCCCGCCAAGCCCTTCCGTGACCCCGGTAACTACGTTCATGTGTCGCGTCGTCTGGCTGAAGAAACCGGTGCTTTCTGGGCTAACCAGTTCGACAATACTGCCAACCGCGAAGGCCATCGCACTACGACAGCCGTCGAAATCTGGAACCAGACGGGCGGAAAGATTGATGCCTTCACCTGCGCCTGCGGCACCGGCGGCACTCTGGCAGGCATCGGAATGGGCCTGCGGGAACAGGCTGCGGCAGCCGGGAAGACGGCCCCAAAGATCGTGCTGGCTGATCCTGAAGGTTCGGCACTCTATGGCTGGGTGAAATCCAACGACCTGACCATCAGCGGCGGTTCCATCACGGAAGGTATTGGCCAAGGACGTGTCACAGCCAACCTTGAGGGCTGCGCACCTGATGATGCAGAGCGAATTGCAGACCCGGAAGCGCTGGAGCAGATCTTTGCCCTGACGGCAGAAGAAGGCCTGTCCGTAGGTGGTTCGTCAGGTATCAATGTTGCAGCAGCTATCCGAACTGCAAGGAAGCTTGGTCCTGGACATACGATTGTTACAATCCTGTGCGATGGAGGGGCAAGGTATCAGTCCAAGCTGTTCAACCCTGAGTTCCTTCGTGCGAAAAACCTCCCGGTTCCCTCCTGGCTGGCGTAAGCACGAAAGTGGCGCGGCGGACCTGAACCGCGCCACAAGCCGATGGAAGGTAACATCATCATGGGTACAGAAACCCTTCCCCATCTTCTGGTCGTCGATGATGACCGTGAAATCCGGGAGCTTCTGAGCAAGTTCCTCGAACGGAACCACTTCCGCGTCACGGCTGCGCGCGATGGTCGTGAAGCCCGAAAAGCCTGGGCCAATGGTCATTACCAGCTTGTGGTTCTGGACCTGATGCTTCCGGGCGAAAGCGGCCTTGAAGTCGCACGCTGGCTGCGCACCCAGGATAATGTCCCCATCATTATGCTGACAGCCATGAGCGATGAAACCGACCGGATTATCGGGCTGGAATTTGGCGCAGATGATTACGTTGCCAAGCCGTTCAATCCCCGCGAACTCCTCGCCCGCATTCGCGCTGTTCTGCGCCGGACGGTTGATGCCTCCGAAAAGCGCCAGGCCACAGATACCCGCAAGATCATGTTTGCCGGCTGGTGCCTCGATCCGGTCCGCCGCCGTCTGCTCAACCCGGATGGAGCAGAAATCTCCCTGACTGGTGGCGAATATGACCTTCTGATCGCGCTGCTGGAACGCGCCAACCGCGTCCTGACCCGGGACATGCTGCTTGAGCTGCTTCGTGGCCGTCAGGCTGGACCGTTCGACCGCGCCATTGACGTCGCCATCAGCCGCCTGCGTCGCAAGCTGGAAGATGACGGCCGGAATGCACAGGTCATCAAGACCGTGCGTGGCGGCGGTTATGTTCTTGCAGCAGAAGTCGAACGCGTCTGACCGTGCGCTTTTTCCCCAGTTCCCTTGTCGCCCGCACCAGCCTGCTCCTGATTGTCGGGCTGGGCGTTATTGAACTTGCAGGACTGGGGATCCACGCGCTTGACCGCCTTGATCTGGCTGAACGCAGCCAGATGCATGACTATCAGATCCAGGTCTTTTCCATCTACCGCACGATTGCGGAAACAAAGGCGGAAGACCGGAAGAACGCCATAGACGACCTGCACATCCCGTCGAACACAACAGTTCTGCTGCTTCCGACGCCGGATCAGGAAATCCATAGCCACAAAATCCCGCTCCCCTTTTTCGCATCCGGGGGGCTCTCTCAGGGGCGATTTCATGCACCGCCGCCGGGCTTCGGTCCGGGCGGGGCTCCGTTTGGTCCAGGAGGAATGATTGAACCGGGCCTTCCGGGAGCGGGCCCGCCGAATGAAGAACATCCGTCTGGCGCTCCGGAACACGGCCCCTTCCCCGACGAACGGAATTTTGACCGCCCTCACGAAGGCGGCCCCGAAGGATGGTACGGGCCGGGACTGGGTGGCCGCGAAGGATATCGGGAAATCCCGCCTTTCATGCGCGGATCCTTCCTGCCTTCATCCCTTTATCCACTTGAAGTCTGGGCCGGGCAGGAACTTCGTACACATTCCACGTCAATGCTGTTGCCGGATGGTCAGTGCTGGCTTGTCATCCGTTACGTCATGCCATTGCCCAACCCTTTCGAAGCGCCGACATTCATCATTGCGTTTTTGATGATGTCCCTCTTCGGAGGTGCCTTGATCCTCTGGGCTACACGTCGTCTGATCGCCCCCGTCACGACGCTAGCCACCGCTGCCGAAGCGCTTGGCCGGGACGTGAACAGCTCAACGGTTCTTCCGGAAAACGGCCCATCAGAGATCCGTCGGGCGGCTATTGCCTTTAACACGATGTCCATGCGGATCCGTCGCTTCGTCTCGGATCGAACGCTCATGCTCACGGCGATCGGGCATGATCTGCGCACACCCATCACACGACTGAAGCTGCGCGCCGAATTCATTGACGATGATGAACTGCGCAACAAGATTCTGGCGGATCTTGATGAAATGGAGGCCATGGTGGCCGCCACACTGGCTTTCGGTCGTGACAGCGCATCTAATGAGCAGGTTGTCTTCCTTGATCTGCGCACCCTGCTGCAAACCATCATGGATGAAGCAGCCGAAAGCCATCCGGATCAGGCAGATACGCTTGTCTATGAGTTGCCGATGCAGCCAGTCCGCATTCAGGCACGGTCCGTGGCACTGAAGCGCGCACTGAACAATCTCATTCTCAATTCTTTGAAGTATGGTGGAAGTGCGCATGTCACGCTCATTCCACCGACAAAAAAGAAAGAAAAAGATCGCACTGCCCGCATCATCATTGAAGACAATGGCCCCGGCCTTCCCGAGAGCGAGCTTGAACGGGTTTTCGAACCTTTTGTGCGGATCGAAACCAGCCGCAATCGTGAAACAGGTGGCACCGGCCTAGGACTTTCCATCGCCCGGACAATCCTGCGGGCACAGGGCGGCGACGTGCGCCTCCAGAACCGTGGCGAAGGCGGCCTGCGGACGATCATCACACTGGCGGCGTAGCCCCCTCTCCTCATCACTTCTCTGCCATCCATAGCCTGAACCGCTCAAAGGCGGTTCCAATCTGTTCAGCATGTCTTTCTATGTCAGGGACGCCCCAACACAGGAGAGCCAAAGCATGAGTGACCAGAACTTTCGTAGCATTCTGACAGGATCATTTTCGACACCATGCGCAGACAATCCGACTGTCGCCATGATCGAAGCCGCATACATCCATGAAGGGCTGAACGCGCGTTACATCAACTGTGACGTCAAGGCAGACAACCTCGCTGACGCCGTCAAAGGTGCCAAGGCCATGGAATGGGTCGGGTTCAACTGCTCCCTGCCCCATAAGGTCGCAGTTCTGGAGCATCTCGATGCTCTGGATGAGTCAGCAAAACTGATCGGGGCGGTTAATTGCGTCGCCATCAAAGACGGGCGCCTGACGGGCCATAACACGGACGGCAAGGGGTTTCTGGCGTCCTTGAAAGAGATCACAGATCCAGCCGGAAAACGCGTTCTCCTTCTTGGCGCAGGTGGAGCTGCACGTGCGATTGCCGTTGAACTGGCACTGGCCGGGGCCGCCCATCTCACCGTCGTCAATCGTGACGTCAAGAAAGCCGAGACCATTGCTGCGCTCGTGCGTGACAACTCAAGCGCAGATGCCGAAGCCAAGCCCTGGGAAGGCGACGTCTCCGTTCCCGAAGGCACAGATATCATTATCAATGCCACATCCATCGGCCTTGGTGATCCGGAGGCGATTCCTCCTGTGGACATCAAAAGCCTGACCAAAGGGCAGATTGTTGCGGACGTCATTCCCAACCCACCGCAAACACGCTTCCTCCAGGAAGCCCACGCGCAAGGCTGCACAACCCTCGATGGCTTGGGAATGCTGGTCAACCAAGGCCTGATTGGTGTTGAGATCTGGCTGGGCAAAACGCTCGATGGAGACGTGATGGCCCAGACACTGGAAGAAATTTTTGAATCATCCGGAGACTGAACTCCGAGGCCCCTCCGTCTGGAACACAGGCGGAGGGTTTTATATTTTGCCTAGATAGGCTCTGCCCGGCGACGCAGCCAGACTGTCAGAACGAGGCAGACCGCCGCCAGCAACACACCCCACCAAAGCGAAGGCATCGAAAACAGGGCTAGAAAGTCCAGGTGTCCGGTTACGATCTTATCTGTTGGCGTATGCTGTACATCAAACCCATCAGACTGGGTGGCGATGATCTTCATCTGGGCATCATGGAAGCCGGTCCCGGGAAAATGCAAAAAGCGGTCCCATATGATGCCCGTAATATGGTTCGTACGCAGACCAATGGCTTCCACAATATAGAGACCCGCCAGTCCCCCTAATACCCACACGGCAGGCACGGTTCTGACACTGGCTGAGACCAGGAACAGAACGGCATAAATCGGTAACCACCACAGAGTATTCAGCACAATATAGGCAACATCATCGATTATCAGATGACCTACACTGGCTTGTTCTGCCAGACCCACCGGAGAAATTCCGTATGCCTGTGCAGTCGCGACAATAAGCACGACCGTCGCCACCCAGCTTAAAAACAGCGACAAAAGAGGGCCGATCGCAAGCACAACACTCGCCTTGGCCGCCACACTCAATCGGTCCGAGACAGGCAGAGACTTCCAGAAAAGCACCGACAGGTCCTTACGTTCATTATAGAACGTACCAAGCGCATAGATGCACCCCACCGTCAGGGCTGCGACATTGGCGATCCCGAACAGCATTTCCGCCGTGATCCTGAACATCAGGATTGGTGGAACACTTTCTGCCGTCCCTTTTATGACCTTGAGGTGGCTCGTGTGCAGCTGCAAGCAGAGAAGAACCAACGGCAGACAAACCATTACCAAGGGGCCGAGTATCAAAAACCGGTTTCCCCAAAGCTCTCGCCTGACAGACCAGACGTATTGCTTCAGCGGCCACGTCATTTTTCCATATTCGCTCATGCCCCTGCCCCTTTCCTGTTCCCACGGTTCTGTCCCATCAGCACCAGAAACAGATCGGCCAGTCGCGGCTGGCGTGTTTCGCCAAGGGCCGCCAGTTCACTGTGCGGCACACCATCAAAAAGCATGATCGGCTGCCCCATGATGAGCCTTTCACTGATCGGCCCCAGATGTCGGGCAGCGTCCGAGGTCTCCGCTCTGGGTTTCAGTTCCACGAAACGCTGCGCCAGATTTTCCATGCTGTCCTGCAACGTGATGCGACCATCCCCGATCAGGATCACATCCGTGAGGATATCCTCGATTTCCTCGACCTGATGGGTCGTCACCAGAATGGTGCGGTCATGGTCGAAATAATCATTAAGAAGCGTGATGTAGAATTCGCGGCGATACAGCAGGTCCAGCCCCAGCGTCGGCTCATCAAGCACCAGCAGCTTGGCATCAATCGCCATGACCAGCGCCAGATGAAGCTGCGCGACCATACCCTTGGACAGATCCCGCACGCGGGAACGCTTCTGAATGTCTGTTCGGGAGAGAAAGTGCTCCGCCCGGCTCCGGTCAAATCGAGGATGAACCCCTTCGACATAGTCCAGAACCTGCCAGACCTTCATCCAGCGCGGCAGCAAAGCCACATCGGCAATGAAGCAGACATCCTGCATCATCGCTTCGCGCTCACGCCAGGGATCACGCCCCAGAACCCTGAGGGAACCTTCATAGGGGACAAGGCCAAGAATGGCATTCAGAGCTGTCGTCTTGCCTGCGCCATTAGGCCCGATCAGCCCAACAATCCGGCCTGATGGAATACTGAGGTCAATGCCCAGAACACCTTTGCCCCCGCGATGCACTTTTCGCAGACCCTGTGCTTCAATACAGATCATGCGACATCTCCCTCTTTGAGAAGATCATTCAGGCTGAGACCAAGACGACGGATTGTCCGTAGCGTTTCCGGCCATTGTTCCGTCAGGAATTTCTGACGTTCGCTCTCACCGAGACGCGCCAGTGCGCCCTGCGCCACGAACAGTCCAAGACCACGACGCTTCTCGACGAGCCCTTCATCGGAAAGCTGCTGATACGCCTTCATCACGGTCAAAGGATTCACCTGACATTCGGCTGCAACCTGTCGAACCGACGGGATCGCATCACCCTCGGCGACAGCACCGTCCAGCATCATGCCGACCACCCTGTCCCGGAGTTGCTGATAGATCGGCTGGCTCTCATTCCACGCACCATCCACAACACACCTCCTCAAATCTCTCTATCCGGGACTCCATTTCGTACGCCTCATTTCCGTTCTGGTGATTTACATAACTATATCACCAAATCGGAAGCAAGGAGATTTCCGCATCAGCCTGCCCGCGACGTATCCAACCGCAGGTCAGGTCCTTTCAGGTTTGGACAAAAATAAAGCGCCATCTCCCAATAGATGACGCTCTAAAAAACCTCAGATCCAGCCATGCTGGCAGATCAGAACATGGCGCGATCTGGAATTGTATTTCCGTACGGTGAAATATTCTCAATCGTCTGAGAAAATTTTTCATTATTCTTAGAAGAATCGGAGAATCCGCTACCAGAACATGCAGACATCACCAGAAACAATGGAATAAATGCCAGAGCAAATACTGGTTTTACTGCCTTGTTTTTTGTCATTTTCTCGTCCTCTTCTTGTTTTTTTCGGACCATACTCCTTAAAAAAAATATTAGAATTAGATATTTTGGATCATGAAAACCTATTTATAAAAAAAATTTATAAAAGAATTTGACGCTACAAAAGCGCATGTGCGTTAAAATTATTCTGTTTGTTTTCATATCCTTAGAGGAAACAAGCGCACTTTGATAAAGACCCAAAAGGCTCTCCATCTACGCATTGAGGTACGATTTCGCGGTAAATATTCGCAGGTTGAGCGGGCAACCTTCGCACGAAAGCATTTTGCATATTATTTCTAAAATATTGGTATTTTCGGAGCGAATGCAAAAAAAAGCCTGCCTGAAAATTAGGCAGGCTTGTAAGTCTCAAACGCGGATTAATCTGGCGGCAAAGAAGCCGTCCATTCCGCCCCGATCCCACCAGAGACCGGGATGTGTTCGGAAAAATCCTTCCGGCGTCCGGGCAATCGCCATATCCGCCAGTTCTTCATCCGTGAACGGCACATGCTTCCAGCCCCCGCGTTCAAGCGCGGCTGCGATGCGATCCGGACCCTCTTCATCCTGAAGAGAGCACACGGCATACATCAGCATGCCACCCGGCTTCAGCATGTCACGCGCCGCGTCGATGAACGCATCCTGACCTTCCGCCAATGCCGTGACATCACGCGGGCGTTTGATCCACAGCACATCCGGATGACGGCGAAACGTCCCTGTTGCTGAACACGGTGCATCCAGCAGCACCGCATCAACCGGTGCTTTCGGGCGCCATTTCAACCCATCTGCAACAATCGTCTCAGCAGTTGCGCGCATCCGGGTGATGTTCTCACGCAGGCGAACTGCGCGGGACTCTTCCTTTTCGATGGCCGTGACATCTGCGCCGGCAGCAGAAAGCTGAGCCGTTTTGCCTCCTGGGGCCGCACAGAGGTCAATCACCGTCTTCCCGGCGACATCTCCCATAAGCTTCACAGGCATGGCAGCAGCCACATCCTGCGCCCAGAACTGCCCCTCTTCGAAGCCTTCCATTGTCGCGATCCGTGTCCCAGCCGGATAACGCACTGTCCCCGTCGGCAGGACATCGCCCCCTTCAGGAACCGTTGCCCCCGGGCGCAGGCTCAGATCCAGCGGCGCCTCACGATGCAGTCCGCGGGAAATGGACCGTGCGCGATGACCCCAGGCGCTCCACAACCAGGCCGGAACATCCAGTCTGGCGTCATCGAGCCCTTCCAGAAGATCACGCCCTTCACGCGCCACACGCCGAAGCACAGCATTCGCCAGCCCGGCGAAAGGCGCCAGACCGCGACGACGCAGCAGGTCAACAATCGTGCCTACCGCTGCATGTGGTGGCGTTTCCAGATGCAACAGCTGCGCCACACCCAGAATCAACGCACACCGCACAGGCTCGGGTGGCTCACGGCGCAGCATCGGCTGAAGAATTTCAGTCATGCTCCCCATGTACCGTAGCGTTGTTGCCGCCAGACGATGTGCAGAAGCACGATCCCGCGGGTCCATCGGCCCGGCACGGTCCAGCGTCGTTTCGAGCATGCGGCGATGTTCAACCACACCGCAGACAATGTCGAAGGCAAGATCACGTGTCGGATCTGGACTGGGGCGGCGCTCCTGTCCCGGCTTCGGACGGCGTCCTCCCTGGCGGGACGCGGACGGGTTCTTCGGACGGCCGGAGCCGCGAGGGGGCGTATTCTGTGTCATTATCGGGCGTTGATCTCTCGCATGCTGCCGAAATCGCATCTTGCGGCGCCGGACGCAATGGAGTCTTCTGCCGCAATGTCCGATCAGATTGCAGAAAATCTCTCCGCCATCCGTTGTCGCATCATTCAGGCCTGCGAAACATCAGGCCGCCCTGCCACGGATGTGGGCCTCGTTGCCGTCAGCAAATTTCATCCGCAGGATGCCGTGGAAGCGGCCTTGAAGGCCGGTCAGCGCGTCTTTGGTGAGAACCGCGTTCAGGAAGCAGCCTCCAAATTTCCAGCGCTTCGTGAGACCTGGCCAGACCTGCGTCTGCACATCATCGGTGGCCTCCAAACCAACAAGGCCGTAGATGCCTGTCGCATCGCAGATGTGATCGAGACTCTGGATCGCCCCGCCCTTTCTGATGCGCTGGAAAAGGCTGCAGAGAAGACAGGCCGCCTTCCGGAGTTGCTTATTCAGGTCAACACAGGGAACGAGCCACAGAAATCTGGCATCCTCCGCGATGAAGCCGACGCGTTCATCAAGGCCTCAATGCTGCGCTTTGGAGCGAAGGTGCGTGGGTTGATGTGTATCCCGCCAGAAGATGAAGACCCCGCTCCACATTTCCACTTCCTGACACAGCTTGCACAGCGCCACGGACTCCCCGTGGTGTCCATGGGCATGTCGGCCGATTTCGAGACAGCCATTGCCGAAGGCGCCACCCTTGTGAGGGTTGGAAGTGCCATTTTTGGCTCCCGCCCCATGACCGGATCCTAACGCGCACCTTGCATCCCTGTAAGAAATCTTGTCATGAGGGGGAATAGACCACGCTTCGACACATCCCTGTGAGGCGATGGTTTCCTGCGATGCCCGTAAATGGAACCACCGATGCCAGAACACGACGGCGATCACGCTTCCCCTCCTTACCCCGGCGCCGGGGTTCCGGTGGACAGCGGCGAAGTCCTTCAGACCATCGAACAGGCGCACAAAGACGGAAACACTTCTGAACTCGGTGACACAGAGGGCGCTGGCGGCCACAAGAAGCCCGGCGGCTTTGGCGCGCTTCTGGCTGTTCTGGGTGTTGTGTATGGCGATATCGGAACGAGCCCGCTTTACGCCCTTCAGTCTTCCGTCGGCATTGTAGGATCTGCCAAGCATCCGGCAGCAGCCTGGGAAGTCATGGGACTGGCCAGTCTAACGTTCTGGGCACTTATGCTAATCGTGACGTTCAAATACGTCATCCTCATCATGCGGGCAGACCACGACGGTGAAGGCGGCATCATTGCCCTGATGTCCCTCGCCCAGCGCGTCTGCAAATCCCAGAAATTCCGATGGCTATTCGGTCTCGTCGGCATTGCAGGCACCTGTCTTTTCTTCGGGGACAGCATTATTACTCCGGCCGTGTCGGTGCTTTCTGCCGTTGAAGGCATCGAAATCGCCGTTCCCTCTGCCAGCCATGTCATCATCCCGATCGCGATGGTGGTTCTGGTGGCACTTTTTGCGGCGCAGGCCCTTGGAACAGGCAAGATCGGCAAGGCGTTCGGGCCGATCATGGTGCTCTGGTTCACCGTTCTGGCCATTCTCGGTGTCCGCGGGATTCTGCTTTACCCACACATCCTGCTGGCGCTGTCTCCCACCTTTGCCCTCGAATTCATTGTCCTGCACGGATACCTGTCGTTTATCGCGCTGGGATCTGTCGTGCTGTCCGTGACGGGTGCAGAAGCTCTTTATGCTGACATGGGCCATTTTGGCCGGGCCCCGATCCGCAAGGCATGGCTGTTTTTCGTGCTGCCATCCCTCACCCTGAACTATTTCGGCCAGGCGGCTCTGCTGATCCATGATCCGGCAACACTGGCCAACCCGTTCTATCATCTCGGGCCACACTGGGCGCAGATCCCGCTTCTGATCCTTGCCACCTTTGCGACCGTCATTGCATCTCAGGCCGGAATTTCGGGAAGCTTCTCGCTCTGCCGCCAGCTTATTCAGCTCGGCTACCTGCCCCGCACCCGCATTGTGCACACCAATGCCTCAGAAGAAGCACAGATTTACCTACCGTCCCTGAACTGGATCCTCGGTTTCGGCGCACTGGTACTGGTTCTATCCTTCCGGTCCTCCGCTGCACTGGCCGCCGCATACGGCATCGCCGTGACCGGTACGTTCCTGTGCACCTGCGTTCTGGCAATGGTCGTGTTCCGCCGCACCTTCAAGTGGAGTGCTGCTGCCGTCGGCGCCGTGTTCGGACTATTCTTTGTCGTGGATGCGGTGTTCTTCTCCGCCAACGTCCTGAAGATCCCGGATGGCGGCTGGGTCCCACTCGCCATCGGTATTATCAGCACCATCGTCATGACCACCTGGAAGCGCGGACGTGGCCTGATTGCCGCCAAGCAGCAGGCTGACTCCATGCCCATGGCCTCGTTCCTGGCCCGTCTGCCGCAGTCCCGGACCATCCGTGTTCCGGGTCTTGCGGTCTTCCTGACAGCCAATCCGGATGTGGTCCCCAACTCGCTGCTGCATAATCTGAAGCACAACAAGGTTCTGCATGAGCACGTCATGTTCGTGACCGTGCAGAACCTTGATCAGCCGGAGGCTGAGCGTGGCCACCGCACGATCGTTCAGGAACTAGCGCCGAACATCAATCGCGTGATCGTCCGCTACGGCTTCATGGAAATGCCGAACCTGCCCCGTGCCCTGATGGAACTGAAGGCACTTGGTGTGGCGTTTGATGCCATTCAGGCTTCGTATTTCACATCCCACGAGCTTGTGGTTCGCTCCCGCGTTCCCAAGATGCAGCTCTGGCGGATGTGGCTGTTCCTGCTTCTCCTGCGTAATGCTGCCTCGACCACGGAATTCTTCCGTATCCCGCCTGATCGCGTGGTGGAGTTTGGCGTCCGGATTGCAATTTGACCGAACCTCTTTCTCTCTACATTCACTGGCCATTCTGTCTGGCGAAGTGCCCTTACTGTGATTTCAATTCCCACGTCCGGGATGAAATTCCGCAGAAGCGCTTCGCCGCAGCCTTACGTCGTGAACTGGCGCATGACGCGGCCCGTCTTGGCCGCCGTCCACTCCGCTCCATTTTCTTCGGCGGCGGCACACCGTCCCTGATGGCTCCGGAAACGGTCGCAGCTCTTATCGAAGATGCGCATCAGCTTTTTGATGCCGAGCCGGATCTGGAAATTACGCTCGAAGCAAATCCGACCAGCGTCGAAGCCGGAAAATTTGCGGCTTTCCGTCAGGCAGGCGTAAACCGCGTCTCGCTCGGCGTGCAAAGCCTTCGCGACGACGCCCTGAAAATGCTCGGCCGGGAACACTCCTCGGGACAAGCCATTCGTGCACTCGAAATTGCACGCACGCTGTTTCCGCGCATTTCGTTTGATCTGATCTACGCCCGCCCCGGCCAGAGCGATGCTGATTGGCAAAATGAATTGTCCACCGCGTTGGATCTGGTGGCGGATCATCTGTCGCTCTATCAGCTCACGATCGAACCCGGCACGAAGTTCGAAGCCCTGCACCGGCGTGGAGAACTGACGCTCCCGGATGCCGAAGACGCTGCGCGCCTTTATGACCTCACCGGGAATACAGCCGCAAAGCACGGCCTGCTGCCCTACGAGGTTTCCAACTATGCACGGCCCGGCGCGGAAAGCCGCCACAACCTAACCTACTGGCGCTACGCCGATTATATCGGCATCGGCCCCGGCGCGCATGGTCGCCTGACTTTGGATGGAAAGCTTTACGCAACCCGTCGTCACCGCGCCCCTGAACCCTGGGCGGACCGCGTTGAAAGAACGGGTTCTGGCAGTACGGACGAAACCCTTCTGTCTGCGGAAGAACGTGGCCGGGAAGCGCTTCTGATGGGGCTGCGTTTGTCTGAAGGCATCAATGAAGCCAGATTTGCCGAACGCACGGGTAGACCGATGGAAGATTGCGTCGATCCGTTCATGCTTGAGGCTTGTCTGGAAGAAAACTACCTCACCCGTGACGGCGGAATTCTAAAGGCAACGGGCGAAGGAAGACTTCGTCTTGAAGCATTACTGGCAAGATTGGTCACATGAAGGCATGATCGGGCGTTAATTAACAGGACGAGACCATGCGCCGATCCATTCTCTCTGCCCTCCTTGCTGCCTGCGCTCTGACCGGCATTGCGTCCGCTGCCCCTGTGGCTCCGGGATATTACATTCAGGATAACGACTATCTCGGCCCAGGCGGCTCAGACATCCAGTCCGTCATCCCGCTGCTCAACCGCGAAAACGTTAATCTTCTGGCTCTGACCGTGACGATCGGAGACGACTGGGAGAACGCTGAATCCGCGCATCTCCGTCGCTTCTTGGAAATCGCAAAGCAGGCCCAGATCCCCGTAGCGGATGGCGCTACCATGCCACTCGTCAACACCGTGGCGGCAACGAAACTTCGTGAGAAGCAGTACGGCACCATTCCCTGGAAGGGCGCATGGGGTGGGCTGGGCTCCATTGACCACACTCCAGAGACACAGCCCGCACTCGGCAAGATGGCCGAAGGCACACCACACATGGCCGTCGATCCGCTCCCCGCGGCGATGGTGCTGATCAAGGCCGTCCATGATCACCCGCATCAGGTCACGATCATCGCGGCGGGTCCTTTGACCAACCTTGCTCTTGCCATCCGTCTGGACCCCACCTTTGCCGCTACGGCCAAGCAGCTTGTATTCATGGGTGGCCTGCTGGACTCCAGCATGATGTCCATCACAGGCAATGCGGACTTTGCCTCAGACTTCAACATGATCGGCGATCCGGAAGCAGCCCACATCACACTGACCGCGCCATGGGCTGCCATCACATGCGTCGGCAATGTCTCCAACGACGTCATGATGACGCATGAGCTGATGAACCGCATCGCGGAGAAGAAAACGCCGGTCACGGAGTATCTTCAGAAGTTCTACGGCCCACTTCCGCTGTGGGATGAACTGACCTCTGCAATTGCTGTAGAGCCAGATCTGGTTACGAAGTCTGTCGATGCCTATATGGACATCAACACGGCACCCGGCATGGATTACGGACATGCGCATGTCTGGCCGGACGCGACTGCACCCAAGGGCATGGGCCTTCGCAAGGTGAAAATCGTTCAGTCCGTGGATACGAAGCGCTTTATCAACGAGTTCGTCGCCCAGGCTCAGAATGCCATGGGAACGCACTGACACCAGACTTTCCGGAAGGGCACCCGACATGCTGAACATCATCAAGCTGGCCGTCGGTTGCCCGACCATCGAGGTACTGCGTGAGCGCATGCAGCACCCGCGTGTGAACGGTCATGGCGCCGTCCCCACGCGAACAATGCCCAAGCGTGCAGCCGAAGTCCTGGACGGCGGCTCTCTTTATCGCGTGATGGACGGCATGATTCTATGCCGTCAGCCCATCATAGGGCTTGAAGCCTGCCGTCGCCCGGATGGGACGGAAGGAACGCTGATTGTAGTCTCAGACGACATCATCCCCGTTCAGCCCCGCACTATGCGCCCCTTTCAGGGATGGCGATATCTGGATCCGAAAGATGCGCCTCCTGATCTCGGCCAGTCGGCGGGCAGTGATGGGGTTGCTGATCTTCCGCCTCAACTCCGCAGAGAGCTGGCAGAACTCGCTTTAATCTGAAAACGCTCCCTCAAAAGGGCCGATATGGAACAATACAGTCATTCAAGCGTTCACCCTGAACGCCGAGACTGCATTGCAGGCTCTCTCCTGCCCTGAAGGAGATTTTCCTTGCCTCCGTTCCATTCAATTCCTCGCAAAAGACTGCGTCACGCGTCCCTGCTCCTGGCCGGCAGTCTGTGCCTAGGTGCGGCTCCTGCGCTTCAGGCCGCTGATGCACCTGCGACCGCCAGTGCACCGTCAAAGGCGCAACTCCTGCCGGGCAAAATTGTCTATGCCCAACTCACAACGCCAGACCTCAAAAGCGCCAAGGCTTTTTACGGTTCGCTTCTGGGATGGACCTTTCAAGACGTTCCCGTCTCAAAAGGGCAATATGCACAGGCGTTGGTGAACGGAGCTCCAGTCGCAGGCCTGGTCGAGCTTCCACGCATGGCACATCATGGGGACCCGCTTTGGCTCCCGTTCATTTCCGTGTCAGACGTAAAAGCGGCCGCAGAAGCAACGAAAATCTGGGGCGGCCATATTCTCTTCAAACCTCAAATGGTTGAAGGACGTGGCCACGAGACTGTCCTGGCAGATCCGCAGGGTGGCCTGTTCGCCGCACTCCATTCCAGCGCAGGTGATGAGCCGGATGTTGAGACTCCACCCGCTCAGGGAACATGGATCTGGAGCGCCCTGCTGACGAACAATCCCTACGCAGCGGCCGGATTTTACCAGAAGCTGTTTGGATATACGGTCGAAGCAGTTCAGGACGCCAAGCGTGGCACGGCTTATTTGCTGGAATCCCAGTCCTTCGCGCGTGCTACAATCAATCCGCTCCCCGCTCGCCTCCCGGAAGGGGCACACGCACGCTGGATGAACTTCGTGCAGGTGGCCAGTGTGGATGCTGCGGCCCAGAAAGCCGTAACGCTTGGCGGGACAATTCTCGTACAGCCCCATCCAGACCGGCAGAACACCACCATTGCCATTATCGCCGACCCTGCAGGCGCGGCCTTCGGGCTGATGGAGTGGCATGACCCCAACGCATCGGGGGACGCAAAATGATCAGACGTTTATCTCGCACACTGGCCCTCATGGGCGCTTTTTCCCTCGTCCCGCTTCTGTCAGGCTGCGTCGGTTATGACGGCTACGACGGATATTATGGCGGGGGTGGCTACGGCGGCAGCTACTACAACACTGGCTGGGGCGGCGGTGGCTGGGGCGGCTGGGGACCGGGCTATGCTGTTGGACCGGCCGGAGGGGGCCGCTGGAGAGGTGGATACCGCGGTGGCGGCCGACCCGGGGGTGGCCCACCACCAGGCAGACCCGGAGGAGGCGGCCGTCCAGGCGGAGGCTTCTCTGGTGGTGGTGGACGTCCCGGCGGCGGTGGCTTCCATGGCGGAGGCCCGGGCGGCGGAGGAGGCCCTGGAGGGGGCGGACATGGTGGCGGCGGTCACGGTGGCCCCGGTGGTGGTGGACGCCACTGACACCCTGCTCAGGGGCCGGAGAGAACCGGTCCCTGAGCTTCTTCACTGGCAGCGGGGCGATCAGAACGCTTCAGCGCCGCAATACTCGACATGATCTCACCACTCTCAAGCTGCCCCGCAATTTCCGCGAGTGGCTCTCGTGCTTCAAGAGCTTCGGCCTTTTCCTTCCAGAACTGGCCGGTCTGAGGATCAGGCGCACACAGCCCGGCAGCCATATCAAACCGAAGCAGCGTGACTTCTCCGCTCAGGCTTCTAAGTGCGCGTAACAAGGCATGCATGCGCTCCGCCCCCGGCCCCACACCAGAAAGCCCACCAAGAAGCGGAAGCGAGCCACGGGCAAACTCCGCCCGTGTAGTGTCAATCCCTGCCTGACGCTGCGTCCGATCTGTAGAAACCGTATCATTGCCATTCAGTACGGCAGACAGATAGCGAATGTTCCCCACAATCGCGGCGCGCAATAGACCGTCCATGTCCTGCGTCTGCCGTTGGGGAAAGAGTGCAAAAGCGCAGCCAAGGCCAATCAGGCTGCCAAGCGTATTATCCAGAATACGGAGCCACGCGACACCATCAGACGGCATCGTCATTTCCGTGACGATAATGAAATGTGCGCTCAGGAACAGGACCAGAAGCGTATAGTTGACCGCGCGCATGGCAATCGCGCCAATCACGAACAACGCAAGCGCGACCATCATTTCGGTCGGCCCCGGCAGGAACGGCGTTGCCAGAAGTGCCAGAACACCCCCGCCGATTGTTCCCAGAACGCGCTCCAGAGCCCGCACCAGAGTTGTCTGGCCGGAGGGCTGGATAACAAGCAGTACGGCCACAAGAGCCCAGAAGCCATAGCTCAGGCCTAGCCACTGTGTTGCCAGATAGGTTCCCAGAAGGCCAACGACCATCCGGAGGGCATGACGCCAGATCACAGGCGTCAGCCGGGCAACGTGCTTGGGCGCATCCGCGTCAAAAGGGAGCCGGGCTTTCTCAGCCAGACCATCCGCGAGCGTGCCCAGCGTCCGTGCACTGGTCGCCACCAACTCTCCGATCGTGCCAGACCGCACACGAATACGATCAGCTAAACCGAGAGCCTCCCCGGAAAGGCGCTTCAGATCGGGATTCGGCGACAGAGCAGCCTCACTGGCATGCTGACAAAGCGCCGAAAATGCTGCGAGCGTTCCGCGTGCTTCAAAATCCAGTCCGCGCGTTTCAACAAGATGCTCAACAGCGAGCATCGCCGTGAAAAGACGTTCTGCGCCGGCAAGAGAGGCAATCAGGCGACCACGCATACTGTAACTGGCATGGCCTGCATCAATCTGAAGGGCAACGCCTCTCGCCCGCTCAATGGCCGTGCGGATCGTCTGGCGATGAACCGTCTCCTGAAGGCGACCTGCGGCCAACTCTCCGGCCATCACGGCAAGAAGCTGATAGCAGCCGCCAACAGCCCGCCGTGCAGGCGCATAGGGATGCTGCGGCCACAGGATCAGGCACAGCACGATCGCCCATGTACCACCGCCACCGAAGGCGAGCGCAATCGTCAGGGCGTCGTTGAATGAATGTGCCGGAAACCCGATCCCGGCGAGCATGACGCAGCCCAGCAACGCGCAGAGGAGTGCCATGCTGGGGACTAAGGCACGCGCCAGCCCCGCGAACAGGCCCGTCACGATCAACCAGGGAATAACCCCCCAATACGGGAATGTCGCAATCAGGGACGTCACACCGCCCAGTACCGCACCCGCAACCGTAAAGATGCCGAGGATGCGCATCTGCTCACGCGGTGTGCCACCGGGTTCAATCAGGCAGCACCAGAATGCTGCAAAGGCAGCCCAGGCAAAAACAGCCTGATGAAAATAAAGAGCAGGAAGAAGGGCAACAACCGTTGCAAGGGCGGCCCGGACACCCTCAGCAGGAGCAAGTTGCTCCGGGCTGAGGGGAACGGAATGACGGGCCAGAAACTGTGACAGGAAAGTCAGATGACGGGTGCGGTTCAATGAAGCCTGTCGCGCCAGTGGATCACGCACCGTCATGTTATCGTCCTGTCAGAATACGCTCCACGAGCTGACCAACTGTAGGAACAAATCCATTCGCATAGAAAGGATCAGTTCCGAAGCGCCAGGCATTCGTGCCACCAAACATCAGGTTGTGGTCAACCACATCATCCGCATGCTCGTCATTCGGAGCATGCGCAATCGTCTGAAGCGTCTTCTGGATGCAGAAAGACCGCGGATCAGCCTTTTGACCGTTGGTGTAGGGCTCACGCTGCATCCAGTTGGAGAACTTGCACGCCGACAGGCAGCCCATGCAGTTCGTCTGGTCAGCCAGGATTTCACGGGCACTGTCAGGGGTAACAAAAACCAGCGTGTCATCAGGCGTGCGCAACGCCTCGGTGAAGCCCGCTGCCTCCCAACCTGCAATATGCTGACGGTCGGTTGAGGACACAAACACTTCGCGCTTGCGTGCACCGACGCCGTAAGACGCATCCAGCTCTGCCGTGGCTTCGGGGCTGTACGCAACCTGACGCTCCGAGCGGCCTCGCAGGTCATGCATGAAGCTGTTGTTGACAGCAGAGGAATAGAAGCCGGTCGGAGAGAAGCGGTTCAGATAAACATCCCCCTTCTTCAGCGTCAGAAGACGGCGCTTCCAAGCCTCCGGAATTGGGCTTTCCTTCGTGAGCAGAGGGCGCGTTCCGAACTGGAAGGCAATTGGCCCCAGATCCGGGTTACCAATCCAGTCCTGCCAGTCTTCCAGAGCCCAGACGCCACCGGCCATGATGATAGGTGTTTCATCCAGACCATACTGACGCATGACCCGACGAAGCTCCAGCACACGTGGGAACGGATCTTCCGGGTGCAACGGATTTTCCGTGTTGGAGAGACCATTATGGCCGCCCGCGCGCCACGGATCTTCATACACCACACCACCCAGCAGTTCCGGAGCCTTGCTGTACGCACGGCGCCAGAGCGCATTGAATGCACGCCCTGAAGACACGATCGGGTAATAGGGAATGCCGTACTTGATCGCGATATCAGACAGGCGATACGGCATGCCTGCACCACAGGTCAGGCCATTGATAACGCCCGGAGCGCCCTCAAGGATACCCTCGATGATTTCTTCGGCGCCGCCCATTTCCCAAAGGATATTGGCATGGAGGCGTCCTTTGCCACCTGAGATCTCACGGGCAATCTTCGCTTGGGCAATACCGCCATCAATGGCGTAGCGGATCAGTTCGCGCTGCCGTTCACGGCGGGTCCGTCCGTGGTAAATCTGGGGAACAGGACGCCCCTGCTCGTCGTAGCTGTCAGCGTTGACGGCGGAAATGGTTCCAATTCCGCCGGCAGCGGCCCAATGACCTGCCGAAGTACCGGTGGAGACAGAAACACCTTTGCCCCCCTCGACGAGAGGCAGAACATCCTGACCACCAAAACGAAGGGTGTCGATCAACTTCATGGGGACTCGATGTCTCCGATACTCACACAAAAAAGGCGGGGCCTTGCGAGCCCCGCCCGAGGACTCACTCGGCGTCGCGACGGGGCGGACGGCCGGCCTTGGCCCCCACACTCTCCGTGATATCGGCACCAGTTTCCTGATCGACAACCCGCATGGACAGCTTCACCTTGCCGCGGTCATCAAAACCGATGACCTTGACCTTCACGGCGTCGCCCTGCTGGACAACGTCGGACGTCTTGGCAACGCGACCCTGCGTCAGCTCGGAGATGTGCACCAGGCCATCACGCGGCCCAAGGAAGTTCACGAACGCACCGAAGTCGGCCGTCTTCACAACCTTACCGTCGTAGATGCGGCCGATTTCCGGCTCAGCCACGATGCCTTCAATGCGGGCGATAGCCTTCTGGGCCTGCTCGTCATTGGAAGCAGCGATCGTGATCGTGCCGTCATCCCCGATGTCCACCTTGGCACCGGAATACTCGACGATCTCGCGAATGACCTTGCCACCGGAACCGATCACGTCGCGGATCTTTTCCTTCGGCACGGACATCGTCGTGATCTTCGGCGCATTGCCGGAGACATCCGTACGGCCTTCCGTCAGAGCCTTGGCCATTTCGCCGAGGATGTGGATACGACCGCCACGAGCCTGCTCCAGGGCAATCTCCATGATTTCCGGCGTGATGGACGTGATCTTGATGTCCATCTGAAGGGCCGTAATGCCCTGTTCCGTACCGGCAACCTTGAAGTCCATGTCTCCCAGATGATCTTCATCACCCAGAATGTCGGACAGCACTGCAAAGCCACGATCTTCCTTGATCAGGCCCATTGCGATGCCAGCAACCGGGCGCGGCAGCGGAACACCGGCATCCATCAGCGCCAGGGACGTACCGCAGACGGTTGCCATGGATGATGAGCCGTTGCTCTCCGTGATCTCGGAGACGACACGCATCGTGTATGGGAACTGCTCCTTGGACGGCAGCAGCGGATGCAGCGCACGCCATGCCAGCTTGCCGTGACCAATCTCACGACGGCCCGGAGAACCCATACGACCACACTCGCCTACCGAATACGGAGGGAAGTTGTAGTGCAGCAGGAAGTTCGAGCGGTACTCGCCTTCAAGCGCGTCAATGATCTGCTCGTCCTGGCCCGTGCCAAGCGTTGCAACGACCAGAGCCTGCGTTTCACCACGGGTGAACAGGGCAGAACCATGGGCGCGCGGCAGGATGCCGACTTCTGCAAGGATCGGGCGAACCGTCTTCAGGTCGCGGCCGTCGATGCGGATACCGGTCTTGAGAATGGTGCCGCGAACAACCTGAGCTTCCAGCTCCTTGAGCATCGGCTTGGCCAGCTCAACGTCGAGACCTTCTTCAGCAAGAATCTCGTTGATGCGGTCCTTGGCTTCAGCAACCTTCTTGTAGCGTGCCTGCTTGACGCGCTCCTTGTAGGCATCGGCCATCAGCTTGTTGCCGACCTTTTCGACGCGCTTGCGAAGAGCAATCTCTTCCTTCGTCAGCGTCGGCAGATCCCACGGAGCCTTGGCTGCGTGTTCGGCCAGAGCGATGATGGCTTCAATCACAGGCTGGAAGGACGTGTGACCCAGGGTCACGGCTTCCAGCATGGTTTCTTCCGAAAGCTCGCTAGCTTCGGACTCAACCATCAGCACGCCTTCAGACGTACCGGCCACAACGAGATCCAGCGTGCTGTCCTTAACTTCGGACAGCGTCGGGTTCACGACGAGCTTGCCATCGATGCGACCAATGCGAGCAGCAGCAACCGGACCGAAGAACGGAATACCAGATAGCGTCAGGGCAGCAGAGCAACCGATCAGGGAAACGATCGCAGGATCGTTTTCCATGTCATGGCTCAGAACCGTAGCTGTAACCTGAACTTCATTGCGGAAGTTGTCCGGGAACAGTGGACGGAGCGGACGGTCAATCAGACGTGCATTCAGCACCTCTGCTTCAGACGGACGACCTTCGCGCTTGAAGAACCCACCTGGGATCTTGCCAGCGGCGTAAGCCTTTTCCTGGTAGTTGACTGTCAGCGGGAAGAAGTCCTGTCCCGGCTTGACGCTCTTGGCACCAACAGCCGTACACAGAACGACCGTGTCACCATAGGTGATCATGACAGCGCCGTCAGCCTGACGGGCAATCTTGCCGGTCTCAAGAATAAGCGGGCGTCCGGCCCACTCGATTTCCTTACGGAAATAATCGAACATATCGTTCTCCTAGATTAGGAACGAGCCATCATCTGGACATCCGGCAGGTGACGGAGCAGCGTTTCGGACGGCATGGCGGTGGTGGCGGGAAGCCCCCGGCACGACACCATGTGGCCTGAAACGCCGGTCGCGCACCCCACCCCCGGAAAGACCGATGGCAGGGGTGTCCGGGGGCAAGCCCCCGGACGACGTATCAGCGACGCAGGCCGAGACGCTCGATCACGCTCTGGTAACGAGCCTGATCCTTGCGCTTCAGATAGTCCAGCATGCTACGACGCTGACCGACCATCATCAGAAGACCACGACGGGAGTGGAAGTCCTTCTTGTGGGTCTTCAGGTGCTCGGTCAGGTTAACAATGCGCTCGGTCAGGATCGCAACCTGAACTTCCGGCGAGCCCGTGTCGGTCTCGTTCTGGCGGTATTCAGCGATCAGAGCCGTGCGGCGTTCTGCAGTAATCGACATCGTGTTCTCCAAAAAACTCGTGGTTTTCCAGCATCCGCGCTGCCCTGAGCCGTCCATCGCGGATCTGACACAGGCCAATCACGTGCTCTCCGATCATCGCACGCCACAGATGGTCTCCCTCCTGTGACACGGCCGGCAGAGAATATGTGAGATCCGAGGGGTCAAGAGACTGGCCCCAGATCAATATTCTTCCCTCCGCTTCGGTAACGGCCAGCGCCGGGATGTCGACCAGCGCGGTCGCTACATCCAGCAGAGGAGCCGGAAGAGCATCGGCGTTGTCCACAGTTTGAGTCGATTTGTCCAGTGCTATCTCGTCAATCGTCATGGCATGGGACAGATCAAACGGCCCGCATTTCGTTCGACGCAGGACGGAAATATGCCCCACAGTTCCGCAGGCAAGAGCGATGTCTCGCGCCAGAGACCGCATATAAACGCCCTTGCCAGACTGTACTTCAAAAACCGCAGTATCTGGATCCGGGCGCTCTACCAGTGTTATCGAATCTATCCGGGCCGGGCGTGGCGGAAGCTCCGGCGGACGGCCCGCACGCGCAAGATCGTAAGCCCGTTTTCCACCAACTCTCAATGCAGAGAACACGGGGGGAATCTGCATTACATCGCCCGTCAAAGCAGGGAGACAGGCGCGTAGATCGTCATCTGTTGGACGATGAACCGACGTCGCAAGAACTTCTCCCTCGCGATCATCGGTTGTGCGGCTTTCCCCCAGAGAAAGGGTAAAGCGGTAACGCTTTGTCGCATCCATAATATAGGGGATCGTTCGCGTGGCCTTGCCAAATGCGATCGGCAGGACGCCGGAGGCCAAGGGGTCGAGCGTGCCGCCATGGCCCGCTTTTTTCGCGTCAAATTCCCAACGCAGTTTATTGACCATGTCCGTAGACGTTGGGCCAAGCGGCTTGTCGAGAATCAGCCATCCGTCAATCTCGCGTCCGCGTTTTCTTGCCACTGGTCCAGCATCCCTCACTCATGATCGGGCGCTGATAGACCAGTCTGACCTGTAAATGCAAAAACACCCCTGACCCAAAGGCCAGAGGTGTTATGCACAATCAGTCTTCCAGATCTCGGCTAACTTCCGGTGAACGAAAGAGCTGATCCAGTTCCATCGCATTATCCAGCGCCGTATCTGGCTGGAAATGAATTTCCGGAACACTTCGCAGTCGAAGCACCTTGGCCAACCCGGAACGAAGGAAGGGAGAAACCCGCTTTAAAGCGGGAAGGACTTCTTCCACATCGCTTCTGCCCAGTCGGGTCACGAACACTGTCGCGTGACCAAAGTCCGGGGAAACCCGCACTTCCGTAACCGTAATGCGAACATCCAGCAGGTCAGGATCACGAAACTCCGTGCGGGCAAAGATGTCCGCCAGTGTCCGGCGAACCTCTTCTGCCACCCGAAGCTGGCGAGTGCTCGGCCCTTGGGCAACAACGCCTGCCGGGCCTTTCAGGTCATTTCTGGAACGTGAGCTCAAGCCGGGATCACTTCCATCTCGTAGCACTCAACGACATCGCCTTCGCGCAGATCATTGTAACCTGCGAAGGAAAGACCGCACTCATACCCACGAGCCACTTCCTTGACGTCGTCCTTGAAGCGCTTGAGCTGGCTGAGTTCACCCTGATGGATGACCACGTTCTCACGCAGCAGACGCACGCCACAGCCACGCTTGACGAGGCCTTCGGTGACGTAGCAACCAGCGACCTTGCCAGTCTTCGTGATGTTGAAGACCTGACGGATCTCCGCATAGCCCAGGAACTTCTCGCGATGCTTGGGCGCAACCTTGCCCTTCACGAGCTGCTCTACGTCGTCCGCCACCTGGTAGATGATGGAGTAGTAGCGGATATCCACACCTTCACGCTGCGCCAGTTCACGAGCCTGCGTCGTCGCACGAACGTTGAACGCCACGATGATGGCATCAGAAGCCTTGGCGAACTGGATATCGCTTTCCGTGATCTGACCGACGCTGGCGTTCAGGACGCGAATTGCAACTTCTTCATGAGCCAGCTTCTGGACGGTCGTGGAGATTGCTTCTGCAGAACCCTGAACGTCCGCCTTGATAAGAAGGGCAACTTCCTTCTGATCACCGGCCTGAATACGAGCCAGCATCTGGTCGAGTGTGCCACGGGCAGCAACCTGCGTCGCAGCCTGCTTTTCCTTGATGGTACGCTGACGGAATTCGCTGATCTCACGAGCGCGGACGTCGTTTTCAACAACAACGAACGGCTCACCCGCACCCGGAACACCCGCGATGCCGAGAATCTCGACAGGCATGGATGGTCCAGCATCCTTGAGCTGACGGCCACGATCATCGAGAACCGCACGAACACGTCCCCACTCCGCACCAGCGACAACGATATCGCCGCGACGCAGTGTGCCCTTCTGAACCAGAACGGAAGCTACTGGGCCACGTCCGCGATCAAGGCGGCTTTCGATCACCGTACCTTCGGCCATACGATCCGGGTTGGCTCTCAGATCAAGCATTTCAGCCTGAAGCAGAATAGCTTCTTCTAGCTTGTCCAGACCCGTACGCTTCAGTGCCGAAACTTCGACATCCTGCGTATCACCGCCCATATCTTCGACCACGATTTCATGGCTCAGAAGTTCCTGACGGACACGGGTTGGGTTGGCGCCTGGCTTGTCCATCTTGTTGATGGCGACAATGATTGGGGCGTTCGAAGCCTTGGCGTGCTTAATGGCTTCGATCGTCTGCGGCATGACACCGTCATCAGCCGCAACCACCAGAACGACCACGTCCGTCACGGATGCACCACGAGCACGCATGGACGTAAACGCCTCATGGCCCGGTGTATCGATGAAGGTGATCTTCTTCCCGGAAGGTGCCGTGACCTGATACGCACCGATATGCTGCGTGATACCGCCGGCTTCTGCGCCAGCCACATCAGCAGAGCGCAGTGCATCGAGAAGAGACGTCTTACCGTGATCGACATGACCCATAACAGTCACGACCGGAGCACGCGGCGCCAGATCTTCTGGGCGATCTTCGACACCCTTGATGCCGATTTCCACATCGCTTTCAGCAACGCGCTTCACACGATGGCCGAACTCTTCGACGATCAGCTCAGCAGTATCGCCGTCGATGCTCTGGGTTGCCGTCGCCATGACGCCCATTTTCATGAGCGACTTGATGACATCACCCTGGCGGGACGCCATACGGTTGGCCAGCTCGGCTACCGTGATGGTTTCCGGAACAATTACGTCACGCACAACACGCACCTGATCAGAACGAAGGCGTTCAAGCTCAGCCTGGCGACGCTCACGATCGCGCTGACGGCGAACTGAAGCCAGCGAACGGGTTTTGCCGTCATCGCCTTCAATCGCTGCACGCACATCGATGCGACCGCTACGACGGTCATTGCCGCCCGGGCTCTTACGTGGGGAAGGTTGCGTGGAACGACGCTGGGCCGGACCGCTGGGAGCACCACCGCCACTGCGACGAGCAGGAGCACGGCGCTCTTCTTCGCCACCAGCGGCTGCGGCCGGAGAACGCAGATGAAGCGTCTCACCACCACGTGGCTGTGCCGGCGCGGCAGGTGCAGGACGCGCAGTCTGAACCGGACGCTCCGGCATGATTGCACGCTCTGCGAGAGGACGCAGGCGCTGCACAGGGGCGGCAAGCTGCACGCCACCCGTTGAATGTGTACGCGGATCAAGCGGAGCAGCACGCTGGGCTTCTTCAGCTTCGCGCTCAGCCTGACGCACAGCGCGCTGGGCTTCTTCTTCTGCGAAGATGCGTGCGTCTTCCGCCGTTTTGATCGCCTGGCGATCACGCTCGATGCGCGCTGCTTCTTCAGCTTCTCTTGCTTCTGCAGCAAGACGCTGTTCTTCCTCAGCACGACGGGCCGCTTCTGCAGCCGACATGATCTGGATCTTTTCGGCTTCGCGGCGTTCAGCCTCTTCAACCGCAGCTTTACGCTGTGCTTCCAGAACGCGCTGACGCGTTGCAAGCTCCGCAGCCGTCAGGGCGCGACCGCCAGCACCAGCACCACGACCACCACGTGCGCCGCCAGCAGCCGAGCCACCCGGACCGGACGCTGCGCGCTTGGGCTTGCGAACTTCAACCTGCACGACCTTTGAACGGCCGTGGCTGAAGCTTTGACGCACGGAGCCAGCGTCGACTGTACGACCGACCTCCTGACGTCCTGCTGGGCGTAGGGACAGGCGGCCAGTCTTGTTCTGTTCGCCGCCCTGTGATGGGGTCTGTGTTCCGTCCTGGTTGCGCTCGTTGCCGTCGCTCATAGTTCCGCCTGTTCCTTACTGACCCCTTTGGGGTCTGGGAGTGGACGTCCTGCCACTCCCGAAAATCTCTCATGTTCGGCGATCAGGCGCTGTGCCAGCGCACCCGGCGCCATCACCGCATAGACCGCCCGGTCCCGGCCGAACGCCGAAGCCAGGACGCGATCGGGAACTGTCACCGCCGGCAGAGATCGCCGGCCCGACACCAGTCTGGAGAACTCGTCCAGGCTTGCACCTTCGGAACGGATCACCACCCCTGCCCTACCGGAAATGAGCCACTCCCGGCATTTCTGAAACCCGCAGACAACCTGCCCCGCTCTTCGGGCCAGACTGACAGCGTCCAACATCCTCTGCCCCAGTGCAGCCTCGACGAGATCCGCCAGACAGTCCGGTACAGACACCTGGGCCTTTGCAGCACGTGCAAAAGCCTGTCGGGTGCGGGGGCTATCTAACACATCCCGGCTGGCACTCAACCACATTCCCCGACCAGGCAGCTTTGCAGCCAGATCTGGTACAACCCGATTATCCGGGCTGACCACGAAACGGATCATGCTTTCAGGCGGCCTCTGCTCTCGGGTCACGAGGCAGCGGCGCTCTGAACCGCGGCGCCCTAAAGCACCGCGAATGGGACCATTATCAGTATCAGAAATATCAGACGTCGGTCGACTCCCCGTCCTTCTTTTCGGCTTCAGCCGATTCGTCACCTTCAAACCAGTGGGCACGGGCTGCCATGATGACTTCATTCGCGGCATCTTCATCCATGGCGTCTGCGCCAAGAATGTCCACGAGTTCATCACCTGCCAGATCCGCCAGATCGTCGAGCGTTTTCACACCCTTCTCACCAAGCGTCACCAGCATCTGGTTCGTGAAGACTCCGAGATCGACAACATCGTCCGTCACGCCAAGCTCTTTGCGCTTGTCGTCCAGCTCGTGTTCCTTGCCAGCCAGATACTCGTTTGCACGCAGCATCAGCTCTTCGGCAACACTCTCATCGAAGCCTTCGATGTCATGCAGTTCGCCCGGCTCCGTATAAGCCAGTTCTTCGATGGAGTGGAAGCCCTCTGTAACCAGAAGGCTGGCAATCACATCGTCCACATCCAGCGAGTCAACGAAGAGGCCAGTCCGCTTGCGGAACTCTTCCTGACGACGCTCCGATTCCTCGGCCTCCGTCAGAATATCGATGTCCCAGCGGGTCAGCTGGCTGGCCAGACGCACATTCTGTCCGCGGCGACCGATCGCGAGCGAAAGCTGCTCATCCGGCACCACGACTTCAACACGCCCTGCTTCTTCATCCATCACCACCTTGGTGACTTCAGCAGGGGCCAGCGCATTCACAACGAATGTTGCAGCCTGCGGGCTCCAGGGAATGATGTCGATCTTTTCGCCCTGCAACTCAGCCACAACGGCCTGAACGCGCGAGCCGCGCATACCAACGCAGGCACCGACCGGATCAATTGCAGCATCACGGGAAATGACAGCCATCTTGGCACGGGACCCCGGATCACGGGCAACAGCCTTGATCTCGATGATGCCGTCATAAATTTCTGGCACTTCCTGGGCGAACAGCTTGGCGAGAAATGCCGGATGCGTCCGTGACAGGAAGATCTGCGGGCCGCGCGGCTCGTCACGTACATCATAGATATACGCGCGAATGCGGTCCGAATTTCGGAAAGACTCGCGGGGGATCAGCTCGTCACGACGCAGAAGGCCTTCGGCATTGCCGATTTCAACCATCATGTTGCCGTACTCGGTACGCTTGACGGTACCGTTGACGATCTCGCCTACGCGATCCTTGAATTCATTGAACTGGCGCTTGCGTTCATATTCACGCACGCGCTGCACAATAACCTGCTTGGCCGTCTGCGCTGCAATACGACCAAAGTCGATCGGCGGCAGTGGATCAACGAGATGTTCGCCAATCTGAATTTCCGGCTGGAATTTACGAGCAATGTGAATGGGGATCTGCGTGTCCTCATTCTCCACCTGCTCGACAGCTTCCGTCCAGCGGCTGAGACGAACTTCGCCCGTCTTGCGGTCGATGGTCGCGCGAATGTCCTTCTCGTGACCATACTTGGCGCGGCCAGCCTTCTGAATGGCCTGCTCCATCGCTTCCAGCACTTCTTCGCGGTCGATGTTCTTCTCGCGCGAGACTGCGTCTGCGACCAGCAGCAGTTCAGGGCGGATAACAGATGTGTCCATCAGATCGGACCTCCAGCCAGCATGAGACGGGTCATTGTTTCTTCTTCCCCGGCTTCTTCGGATTCAGTTTCGGAACGCGAGGCGTCTCGCCGTCACTCTCCGCTTCAGGTGTGATACCCGAAAGGGCAGCACTTGCCTCAATCAGGGCATCCGTCAGGATCAGACGGGCCTTGCGAACTTCCGCCAATGGCAGCTCCGCTTCAGTCCCGTCGTCCAGACGAATCACGCCCTTGCCATCCCGCGTGCCCATCACCGTTCCAGAGAAACGACGACGGCCATTGAGCGGAACATCAAGCTCAGCCTTGGCCAGATGTCCGGCGAATCGCTCCCAGTCCTTTGCACGGGTCAAAGGGCGGTCGATTCCAGCTGATGATACTTCGAGCATCCATGCGCCTGGAATCGGGTCATCCACGTCAAGGATGGCACCGACGGCGTGACTGATCTGCTCGCAGTCCTCCACGGAGATCAGGGAGCCGTTTGCACGGTCCGCCATGATCTGAATGGTCGGGGTGTCGCGCCCGAGAACGGAAAGACGGACGAGTTCGTAGCCCAGGTCCGCCAGCGTCGGCACGATCCGCTCCGCAATGCGGGCTTCAAGGCCCGTCAGATGAGGCAGTTCGAGACCGGAAGATGTGTTCTGTTGAGACAAGACAAAAAAGGCGGCCCGTCAGGGCCACCCCCCGAAAAGAAGCGGAAGATGAATGGAATGACCTCTATCTAGGCCCTCCACCCTCGCAATGCAAGTAGAACGACAGGGATACAGCCCCATAAGCATATCGAAAGATTTGTTTACATTTATCAGTGCGGAGAATGCTTGCCTTGAACGGGTAGTCAGGGTGAGATGAGGCCCTGATGACAGCCGAACCCGAGCCTAAACCGCATCTCCTTCCGCAGCAGGATGCTCCCCGGAGCCGACCTCTCTGGGCGGGAGGTAGTCTTCTGGCCGTGGTCACCATTGGGGCCGGGGCATTTTTCTACACTCATGCCACAACGCCCAAGGCGGCAGTTCCCGCTCCTTCGCCAGACAATGCTGCCGTTGGCACAGCACCAGCGCTTCAGGCGGCGGTTCAGCTTTCCATGCTCTCCGCACAGAATGCCCCTAAAGCGCTTGCTGCCACCAGCTTCAATGCCCAACAGCGAAGCCAGATTTTAGCGGCTGTGCAGCGTGGCGATATGCGCCTTGTGGAAATGCCAGTTCTGGATGCGGCAGGCGTGACAGGACAGACCGTTGATGTCACAGTATCTGGATTGACCCAGCGCGTTGTTTTGACAGGAAAATTCCAGCGGCTCATTCTGCCGATTGCCGAAGCCGCACAGGTTACGATTGATCCTGTCACAATGCCGCACGCACCCGCTCTTACCATTGGTGCCATGACCGCCCTCGGCCCCGAAGCCCTGCCAAGCCTGACTGCGCTGAGTCAGCGTATCGTGCTTGGTGTGATTGTTCAGTAAAGGCCACCCCGGTGTTCAAGTCCCTCGTTCCCATGCTCAACCGGGCCATGCCAGTTATGATGGCGGCCTTCCTGATTCTGGCGGTCATTCAGGTGGCCGTCATGCTACACCTGTCTCTGGATGGTTTTTGGAGAGCTCTGAACTGGGCACGCCCTGCCTATCTCCCCCTTGCGGGGATCGGCGCCCTCCTGACCGTCATGGGTCTGGGATACGAAACTTCTGCAGAAAAACTGGCGCGTCGTGGACTGCGCCGGAGGAAAGGTCTGATCATGGATGTTCTCAGCCGGCTGACCAATCGTGGTGCGCTTGAAGAACTCATGGCCCGCGAACAGCGCGAAACCGTCATTGATGCGGAGGAGCTTGCCGCATCTCTTCGGGCCCGCGTCATCGGGCAGGACCGTGTCTGCGAAGACATTGCCCAGCAGCTCCGCCGCCGCCTCGCTCTTCAGGTTCGTGGCAAGCCCGTCGGCATTTTTCTGCTGGCAGGGCCTCCAGGAACTGGCAAAACCTATCTGGCCAAGCAGATCGCTCGCCAGATGGAGCGCCCTCTGCTCCATTTCGATATGACGCAGATGTCCAGCCCCCATGCAGCCACACAGCTCTTCGGCTCCCCGAAGGGCTATGTCGGCTCAGATACTTTCGGCAAGCTGACCGGCGGCCTCAAGGATCAGCCAGATGCCGTCGTGCTGCTGGATGAGATCGAAAAGGCCCATCCGGACGTGTTCAAGAAGTTCCTCACTGCATGGAACGATGGTCACGTTACGGAAGCGTCTACAGGCGAACAGGTCTCCACCACCCGCGCCATCTTCATGCTGACGTCCAACATCGCAACGGACGCACTGACAGAGATTGCGGACCGTTTGGAGAATGAGCCCGACAAGATGCGCGCCGAGTCGGTGGAAGCGCTCAAGCGGGCAGGCTTCGCTCCTGAGGTTCTGAACCGCCTCGACAGGATCTTCGTATTCCGCGCTCTCCGCGGTCTGGATCTGGCCCGTGTGGCCGCTCTGGAAATTGAAGCCATGATCGAAAGCTATGGCCTGCACGTTGAAATGGGCGGTATTGATCCGGCCCTGCTCTTTCAGGTCATGGTCAAGCAGAAGAACCTGGGCACCGGCGCCAGCGCTCGTGATCTGGTGCGGTCCATTGAAGATATGGTGAGCGAAAGCCTGATTATCGCCCGTCAGCAGGGCGCCAAGACGGTTCGCCTGACGGCAGGAGATGAGGGCGTTGTCGCGGAAATTTCCAAGGATACCGAAGCGCAACTCGGCCGCCTGAGCCACTGATCCATGACAGCATTTGGACGACTCTGGCGCCGTGCGCCTCTCTGGCGCACAAGCCTTATCATGATGGTCGGCGGGATCGGGATGGCCTCGTTTTTCCCGACCCCGGCTTTGAAGAAAGCCATGCCCTGGCTTCCGGGACATGCTTCTGGTGCAAGCCCATCGCCTGCAGCGGGCGCTGGCCCTCAAAACGCCGCCAGCGGCAATGCCCCAAACGGTGGCGTGGATCAGGTCGGTGTTCCCGATCCAGGCATCACCCTCCGGCACAGCCTGAAGATTGCCGGGCGTACGGTTCCGCTCCCGACCGGAGACTGGCACACCATCCTGACAGCGCGTAGCGGCCCTCACGGAGAAATTTCCCAGCAGGTTCTGGCGCGTACGGATAGTGGCGTTGTCTCGGCCGTGATTGTTGTCCGCGCCAGCCAGCAGACTCTTCCACAGGAAGTGACGGATGGGCTGGAAACGCCGTGCCATGATGATCGCAACTATGCATCACGTATCAGCGGAAAGCCGGGCGCATCGGAAGAGTGCACCTATATGGGGAACGCAGTTCTGGCGAACAATACAGTCAGCCCGGACCCATTCATCACAGCTGCCTTCAACCGCATGGCAACACTCGGCTTTCCAATTCCGCCCCTCATGATCAATGTTGGGTGGTATCACGCAGCCCTTCAGGGCACGCAGGGCGTTCAGGTCGAGACTGTTGAGACGCTTATTGCCCCGATTGAGCATGGGTCCCGCCAACTCCTGGCGCCCATTAACATTTGGGGCAAGGGCACAGTTCATTCCAATCCGGACTCCTCGCGCTTCATCACGGATCTGGATCGGTGGATGCTGAAATGGGCGGACGTTCTGCGGCAAGGGTTTGACGGAACGCTTGACCCGAATAACCTCACACCATCCATCACGAGTGATCCGTCAGCGCCCAAAGCGTCCTGACAAAAAAAGGCTGCCTCCCAACAGAGAGGCAGCCTTTTTTAATTCATTGAACGAGGCGTCTTTCATGCCTCCCAGTCAGTGGTGACCGATATTGCCGCCCATACCGCGGCCCATGCGCCGTTCTGCCATACGGGCCAATCTCACGAACGGTAGCCCAAGCAGAAGATAAGCCGCACCGACCATCAGCCCCGTTCCGAAATAATCGTAATAGGTGGACGATAGACGGACATAGGTCTGACTGAGTTCCGTCAAGGTGATGACGGACACCAGCGAACTGTCTTTGAGCAACGAAATAAAGTCATTGGTCATGACCGGCACAACCGTGCGGAAGGCCTGCGGGACCACGACCAGACGAAGCGCCTGCCAGTGCGTCATGTTCAGGGCGATAGCGGCTTCCATCTGGCCGCGGGGGACAGACAACAAACCCGCACGGTAATTCTCGGCTTCATAGGCCGCGTAATTGAGCCCCAGTGACAACACGCCTGCCATGAAGGGAGACAGCCGGATGCCAAAGGCTGGCAGGCCATAGAAAATGAAAAGAACCTGAATCAGCAGCGGTGTACCGCGAACGATTTCCACATATAGCCCTGCCACAAGCCGAGGGACCGTCCCACCATAATGCCGCGCCAACGCAAGAAGCAGGCCCAGAGCGACCGCAATCACCATAGCGAGCGCTGAAACAGCCAACGTCATCAAGGCAGCCTGGCCGATCAGAGGCAGGAACCCGACATACCGGTGAATTAGAACTTTCCAGTTCCCACCGGTCGTGCTGGCCATGGCCGCCCGATACCGGTCCCATTCCACCGGGGCAATATCCGGATGGGTATGGTCCCCCGTGTAGTTCTCCATCAACGGAGTCCACAGGTTCCAGCGTGCCAGAATCTGGTGAAGCGTCCCGTCCTTGATAAGGTCTCCGAGGGCGGCGTCCACCTGATCACGCAACGCGCGGCTACCAGGCGCAAACGCGATGCCATATTCCATGCTGCCGATCGGTTCGCCCACCAGCTTCATGTCATCGGAAATGCTGCCGTAATACAGGGCGATGGGCGCATCCAGCAGGATCGCATCCAGTCTTCCGTTGCGCAGATCTGAAAAGGCATTTGTCTCTTCTTCATAAGACCGGATCGTAGAGCCACCCTGCCGACGCAGCATTCGCTCGGCTGTAGTGTCCTTGATCGTGCCGATCTTATGCCCCTTGAGAGCCTCCAGCGTGTCGAGACCAGTTTCTTCCTTGCGAAGAATGATCCGCTCGCTTGTCACATAGTAAGGACGGGAGAACAGGACCGCTGCCTTGTGCTCCGGCGTCATTTCAATGCCGTCTGCAACCATGCTGTAAAGGTCACGCGACAGGCCAGGAATCAGGCCATCCCAGTCATTCTGAATGAAACGCGCCTTGCGGTGCATTTTCTCAGCGATGGCATTGACCAGATCGTATTCGAAGCCGGTCATCCGGGATTCATGCTCGGGATCATGGAACACGTAAGGCACATTGGCCTCACCATCCGAGGCCCAGGGCAGATCAGTGTTATCCCGAGCCCCCGGCACGACCAGAGCGTCTGGCGCGGATGCGACAGTCTCTTCAGCTGCTACGGCATGAACGGAGGGTGCCAGCATGAAAGCCAGCGCCAGTAGACACGCAAAAAACTTGTTCATCACAGGAGCGTCCGCAGGAAGCGCCGTGTGCGCCCCTCTTTCGGGTTGGCGAACATCAGGTCCGGGTCACCGCTTTCAACGATTTCACCAGCCTCCACGTACAGTACGCGATCCGAGGCGGCACGGGCAAAGCGCATGTCATGCGTTACGACAAGCTGCGTCATCCCATCATCATCCAGATCCCGCATCACCGACAGAACTTCTTCTGAAAGTTCCGGGTCGAGTGCGGATGTCGGCTCGTCGTACAACATGACAGATGGCTTCATGGCGAGCGCACGAGCAATTGCCGCGCGCTGCTTCTGGCCGCCCGAAAGACTGTCCGGGTAGCGGTCTTTAACACCGGCAAGCCCCACTTTTTCTAAAAGCGTACAGGCAGTCGCCTGCGCCTCATCCCGTGAGACACCCTTCACGCGCATCGGCGCCATCATGACGTTATCAATGACGGTTCTATGAGGGAAAAGATTGAAGGCCTGAAAGACCATGCCGACATGCGCCCGCAAACGATGGGCCTGTGCCTCATTGGCACGCGTCCAGCTTTTGCCGGTGCAGGCGAGTGTCACATCTTCAATACGGACAGTTCCGGCGTCAGGATGCTCCAGAAAATTGAGGCACCGCAGGAACGTGGACTTGCCACACCCTGACGGTCCGATAATCGAGATCAGCTCGCCACGTTCAACATCAAGTGACAGACCACGAAGAATTTCGTTGCCATCAAAAGACTTGGCGATCCCGCTCGCCTGTAACACCAGATCAGTCAGTTCCAGACATCCCTTAACAAGACGTGTGATCATTATACCGTTCAGCCCTCTTAACGGACCTCGCACTGGCTATCGAGACCTTTCCTGCATGCGGGAATGAGAATTCACCAGATTGCAGCTTTTCAGACGCCCCCTTGCAGTTCCCGCGCTCAGAGGGTCTAAGCTGATGAGACCGTGAACCGGACAGAACGCTTCCCATGACGACCCAGCCGCCCGACCCGACAACACCTTCCGTGCTTCTGGATGTCAGGGATATTACGGTTTTCCGTGGAGACCGGCTGGTTCTGGATGATGTGAGCCTTTCGCTTGCTCATGGCGATGCCATGATACTCACCGGCCCGAATGGTGCGGGAAAATCCACTCTTCTCAGAACAATCGCAGGCCTTCGCAAGCCTGATGGCGGCACGATTGAGCGCTATGGAGCACTGGCCTGGCTGGGCCATCAGGATGCTCTCAAGCCCGGCCTGACGCTGGCGCAAAATCTTGCCCTGGCCGATCGCCTGGGCAGCGGAAACATGGAAGACGTGTTGGAAGCCCTTGATCTGGCATTCCTGGCTGACCTTCCAGCACGCCTCCTGTCCTCGGGGCAAAAACGCCGGGCGGCTTTCGCACGCGTCATGCTGTCAGGAGCACCCCTTTGGCTTCTGGACGAACCGACCGTTGGTCTGGACGTGGCGAGCATCGAACGGCTTGGAGCAATCATGGCCAAACACCGTGACAATGGGGGAGCCATGATTGTTACGACGCATGTGTCGCTCCCTCTGGATAACACGCGCTCGCACGAACTCCCTTCCCTTGCTCACGCTGAACCGCTCTGGCTGTCATGACCGCTTTCTTTGCCTTGATCGACCGCGACCTGCGACTTGCCTATCGGTTTGGGGCGGATACGCTCGCATCCCTGCTCTTCTTTATATTATGTGGCAGCCTTTTCCCTCTGGCTCTTGGTCCCTCACCAGACCTGTTGCGTCATATGGGACCTGGTATCATCTGGGTCTGTGCACTACTCGCATCGCTTCTCCCGCTGGACAGACTTTTCGGCTCTGAACTGGAAGATGGCTCACTGGATCTGCTGATGCTCACGGGCCTTCCAGCGTATGCCGTTGCCTTCGCCAAAATGATTGCTCACTGGCTGACAACTGGCCTGCCTCTTCTTGTTGCAGCGATCCCGCTTGGCATCATGCTGGGCGTAAAAGGGAGCGAACTCCCGCTTCTCTTGTTCGGGCTGATGCTTGGAACGATGTGCCTGTCCCTGATGGGTGGCATGGCCGCCTCAATCGTGTTGGGGGCGCGTCGTGGTGGCGTTCTTTTGCCACTTCTTGTTCTGCCTCTCGCAACGCCGGTACTGATTTTCGGTGCGGCTTCCTCCTATGCCGGGCAGCTTGGTGCATCATCAAGCGCCGGATTCGACCTTCTGGGAGCATGCCTGTTTGCAATGCTGCCACTTTGCCCACTCGCAGCAGGCTATGGCCTCAAATCTGCGGTCGGTTAAAAAATCTCTCGATAAATCCATAAATTTTTTCGATTTGAACGTTTCTTGCCCGGCTTGAATAAGCTGAGCAATGAGGCGTTGGTTTTTTACAAATTATTCATCTTCATCATTTACATTGACTGTTAGCTTTAATTGAACGAATTACGCCATCAATAGCTTTCGTTTGTCTGCAGAAGAAGCGATGGGAGCAATTCCACTTCACTCTGCGAACAATACGGCGCACCCCTGCATTCTGGATTTTCATCACATCATGGCAACATCTACACCCGCTTGGACAAACGGCGATCTCTACACGTGGGTCGGCCCAACAACCGGCGGCAACTGGAGTGACGTGTCGAACTGGAGCTACGATGGCGCACCAGCAACACACGTTCCTGATACGCAGACGAATCAAGGCACAGTCACCATCCCATCAGGTGTGACCGTTACCGTCTCAAGCGCGACATCAACGCTTTCCGGCGTCAACATCAAGGTTGCAGGCACTCTCGACATTGCCTCCGGCACCAGCGCTCTGGCTGTCAACAATCTGGAAGTCGCTTCAGGTGGCACGGCCAACATCCAGCGCCCGCTGACGGCTAACAACGTCCTTCAGGTTGATAACGGCGGCACTGCGACATTCTCGAATGTCTCGCAGGACTGGTCTGGCTATCCGGGCCTCAAGCCATCAATCGCGACTGGCGGCACGCTCAATTTTGATAATTCCAACATTACGCTGGGCAGCGTCAGCGGCAGCGGAATTGCTGGCAACCTCAATATTTCCAACGGTTCGACCGTCAAGACGGCCAGCAACAGCACCACCATTACAGGCCCCATCACGGTCAACGGCGCAGGTACGTCCTTCACGGACAGCTCTGCCCTCCAGTCTACCCTGACGTTGAATGATGGTGCCAAAGCCACCATTACGACTTACCCGACTGACGGCACAAAGGTCGTTTTCGGAACGGGCAACAACACGCTGATTCTTCCGAGCGACCAGTACGCAGCTAATAAGCTGGTTCTGGCCAACCTGAAGGAAGGCGACAGCCTTGGCGTGAATGGTCAGACTGTAACGTCTGCCACCATGACCAGCGACAATGTAAAGCTGACCACGTCTAACGGCACAGTCAGCCCCAAAAGCGTTACCTACGACAGCAGCTACAAAAACGCTCCGACCGATAGCAACCCGGTCACGGTTAACACCAGCAATGGAAACGGCGTCATCTGCTTCCTCGCAGGTTCAATGATCCGCACGCAGGACGGTGAAGTCGCTGTCGAGACCCTGCGCCTTGGCGACAGCGTGGTTGTGTATGTTGACGGCCGTGAAGACGTTCGCACTGTCACATGGGCCGGACGTCGTCACATGACGGTACGTCCAGGTCCGTTTGCAGACGAAGCAGGCTACCCGGTTCGTATTCTGAAGGACGCCATCGCACCCGGCATGCCACACACGGACCTTCTGGTGACGGCAGAACATTGCCTGTTCCTTGATGGAAAGTTTGTCCCGGCCCGGATGCTGATCAATGGTCGCTCCATTCACTACGACACGAGCATCACGTCTTACGATTACTTCCACATCGAGACGGCAGATCACTCGGTCATCATGGCCAATGGCCTGTTGACGGAGAGCTTCCTCGACACGGGCAATCGCGGCGATTTCCGTCAGGACGGAAATGTTTTCAGCATCGGTGGCAGCGTCAAGAGCTGGAGCGAAGACGCAGCGGCCCCGCTCACGACGGACCGTACAACAGTCGAGCCCCTGTTCCGCGCAATCGAAGCACGGGCAGACATGGCAGGTCTGGTGTCTCAGGCTGACAGTGCAGTCCTGACGCAGGATGCTGACCTGCATCTCATGACGGAAGATGGCACCATCATCCGTAAAACGCGTGAGACCAACGGCTATGCCATGTTCATGCTGCCGGAGAAGGTTCGTTCTGTCCGTCTGATGTCCCGCACGAGCCGCCCATCCGATGTGATTGGCCCATTCGTTGATGACCGCCGCGAACTCGGTGTGCTCGTTGGCCAGATTGCCCTCTACGAGGCAGGCAGCACCACTGTGCTTCCCGCACATCTCGCCAAGGAAGAGCTGTCTGGCTGGAGTGTTCCTGAAGGAACGACCATGCGCTGGACCACAGGTCATGCCGTAATCTCGCTTCCGAGCCGGTCCTCGCACAGCATTGCCATGCTGGCTGTTCAGGTCCTGTCTAATAGCTCCTACCTGGTAGCAGCTGAAGACAAGGTCATTGCTCTGACCGCCTGATCCAGGTTTTCACGGCAAAACACGAAGCGCCAGCCCATCTAGGGCTGGCGTTTTTTGTTTTCCCACCTTCAAAACGCACCTGCCGTCTCGACGGCGATATGAAACCGCAGCATCATCGACGGATATTTTCATATGAGAAGTCCTTCACATCATGCGGTTTTCCCTCCGACGTTCCCTTCTCTCATGCGCCGCTCTTCTGGGATGCACCTACGGGCTGACCGCTCAGGCTGAACCCGGTTACTTCAGGGAGCCGTCACTCACGGGGCAGACTGTTCTTTTCAGTGCGGAACAGTCAGTCTGGAGTGTGCCCCTGACGGGAGGCACGGCCCAGCGCCTGACCAGCGCGCCTCATGGCGCCAATGCTGTTGACCCGCAGCCTGTCCTCTCGCCCGATGGCAAAGAAATCGCATTTCTAGCGAATTTTGATGGGCCAACAGAGCTCTACATCATGCCAAGTTCCGGCGGCACGCCCCGACGCATGACGTTTGAAAACGCGCCCAAACTTCATATCGCAGGGTGGGATGCTCATGCAGGCATCCTGTACTCCATGCCGGACGCAACTGGCCCTTACTACAGCTACAATGTCGCAGCTCTGGATCCCAAGACGGGTGCAAAGCACGTCTATCCGCTTGCCAACGTCAATGACGCATCCATTAGCCCAGACGGTAAATGGCTGTATGCCGTGCGGTTCGGGCTCGCCATTACAGGCGATCATATGCGGGCCTATCGTGGAGGAGCACTCTCGCAACTCTGGCGGTTTGATCTTCAGTCCGGAACTGAAGCCGAACGTATTGGCACACGCACAGCGAACCTGATTCGTCCCATGCCGTGGCGGGATCGTCTGATCGTTATTTCCGACGAAAGCGGGCGTTACAACCTCTGGAGTACCGCCACAGATGGAACAGATGCCCGACAGCTAACCCATTTTACGGATTACAGCGTTCTGGAAGCATCACTCTCAGGCGACCATATTGTGTTCCGCAAAGGGGCAGACCTCTTTTCGCTGGATCTGACCTCAGGCGAGAGCCACCAGATCCCCGTCAATTTGGTCTCGGACAATGCACCTCGTGCACCATACTGGCTGGATCGACCAACCCGCTTCACCACCTCGGAGACGATTTCTCCCAAAGGCGATGCTGCTATCTTCACGATGCGCGGCCACACGGTCGTGGCAGCAGCTTCCCCACGGCGTCTGATCGTCCTGCCCACCCCAGACAATGTCCGCCTGCGCCTTGCCCGCGTAACGCCAGATGGAAAATCCGTCATTGCGTTCAGTGATGCGGGTGGCGAATCTGCACTATGGCGTTTTGCGGCAGATGGCAGCGGCAAGGGAGAAGCACTCAGCCGGCCATCCTCAACCGAACCTGTCGCTCTGGAAATCTCACCAGACGGAAAATACGCCGCGCATACGGATCTGCTGGGGCGCCTGTGGTTGCTCAACCTTTCGAGCAAAGCTGAGAAGCTCGTTGATGATGCCACTCAGGACGGCACGAACGTTTTCGATTCCCTTTCATGGGCCGCAGACGGAAAGGCCCTCGCCTTCGTACGCACGCGCGGCTCTAATCTGCGACGTCAGATTGCCCTGTATTCTCCGGAAACAGGACGGACGGAGTGGGTGACGAGCGACCGTTACGAATCTTATAGCCCAACCTTCTCCCCAGATGGGAAATGGCTGTGGTTCCTGTCTGATCGCACATTCTCGCTGGCTAACGGTTCTCCCTGGGGAGACCGCAATCTAGGACCGGCGTTTCCACATCGTACAGGCATCTATGCCTTGGCACTCCAGGCCGGAGAACGCTTTCCTTTCCAGGCCCCCACCGAGCTGGATCATGATGACAGCAAGGAAAAGAGCGACAAGAAAGATGAGAAGAAGGACGCTCCCAAGAAGCCTCTTCCCGCGTTTGAATGGAACGGATTGGCCGATCGTCTCTATCAGGTTCCCGTCCCTGCCGCGGATTATCACGGGCTGGCAGCCGCCAGCGATTATCTGTTCACCGTGGATGGTACGGACGATGACGCCAACCCTCTGAAGTCCATCCATATCGACAATAACGCGCACAAGATCGAAACCTTCTCCTCCAAGGTTGAAGATTTCAGCCTCTCGGCAGACGGCAAAACGATCATGACCGTAGCCCCTCGCGCGAAGCAGGCACCCGAAGTTCTTCTGCTGCCGGTCGGGGCCAAGAAGCCTGATGATGTTGCAGGGAAAGCGGTCAGCTTTGACGGACTACGACTGCGCATCGACCCTGCTCAGGAATGGTCAGACGAATTTGTCGATGCCTGGCGCCTTCACCGTGATCATTATTATGACCGCGATCTGCATGGCGTAGACTGGAAAGCCGTCAGAGCCCATTTCGCGCCATTTGTGGATCGACTTGGAGACCGTGCGGATCTGGATGATCTGCTTGGCCAGATGGTTGCTGAAATTGGCGCCATGCACTCCCAGCTCCGGCCGGCACAAAGCCTCGAAGACCCGGCTGCGAACCTGATTGCCGGACTGGGTGCACAGATTACCCGCGAAGCAAAAGGCTTCCGCATCACACATATCTATAGAGGAGACCGCGATCTACCGGATCAGCAGTCTCCATTGGCTGCTCCGGGCGTTGATGCGCAGGACGGAGATCTGATTGTTGCCGTGAACGGACAATCCGCAGCCGACGAGCCCGACCTCTCTACGCTTCTGGCCAATCAGGCTGGAAAACAGGTTCTCCTGACCCTTCTGCGCAATGGCAAAGAACACAAAACAGTCGTGACAGCCGTAAGCTGGCGCAAGCAGAAGTCCTTGCGCGCACGGGACTGGGAAGTCAGCCGTGCTGATCTTGTGGATCGTGCAAGCCATGGACGCATTGGTTATCTGCATCTGCAAGCCATGGTCGGCGATGACATGGAGGCATTCGCTCGCGAGTTCTATGCCAATATCGACAAGGATGGACTCATTGTTGACGTCCGCGGCAATAATGGCGGCAACATTGACAGCTGGGTTCTGACGCAGCTCATGCGCCGCTCCTGGATGTTCTGGAGCCGCTATGGCAACGCTCCGGCCATTGACATGCAGCAGGCGTTCCAGGGCCATCTTATCGTGATTTCAGATGAAATGACCTACTCGGACGGTGAGACCTTCTCTCAAGGTATCAAGTCTCTCCACATCGCGCCGCTCCTTGGGGAACGCACAGCAGGCGCCGGTGTCTGGCTTTCGGACGGTGACCGTCTGATTGACAACGGCAATGCCCGGACAGCCGAGAATCCCTATTTCGATATGAACGGCCACTGGTTGGTCGAGAACAAGGGTGTCTCACCGGATATCGAGATCGAGAACATGCCGGTCGCCACCTTCAAAGGGCAGGATCAACAACTTGATGCGGCGGTTTCGTATCTGAAGACGCAGATGGCGGATCATCCGCGCCCTGCGCTCAAGGCTGAGCCTTTCCCGATTCAGCAGCCTGCTTCACCGCAATAAGGCAAAATAGTCCAAGGCCTCTGCACACATCTGCAGAGGCCTTTTTTATTCAGAGCATCATATCCATCACCTGATCCCGCCGGGAAAAACGGTGCATCAGCGCCGCCACACAATGCCCGGCAATCAGAACCCCCAAAATCCAGGCAGAAAACTGGTGCATGACACCCAGGATCGGCGCGAATAACGCAGTTTTCTGAATGAGCGCTGGCAGGTGCACCGTCCACAGCATCTGGACTGGCGCACCGTGGGCAGAGGCCATCAGCCATCCCGTGAGAGGTGTGGTCAACATCAGAAGATAAAGACATCCCTGAAGCACGCGCGCAGCAATGCGCTGCTCTTCCGGAATAGTGTCAGGTAACACTGGCGGCCGATGCGTTGCGCGCCAGGCCATTCTGAGAACAACCAGGATCACAACGGTCGATGCGATCTCCTTATGAATGGAAAGCAGTTCCCCCTTCAAAGGAGAAGCCCCACGCGGCAACAGGCGCCCCGCATAGAATCCAATCATCCAGACCGGGATAATGATAGCCGCCATGCCCCAGTGAAACAGGCGGGCCAGAAGAGAGTAACGTTGGGGCACGGGGCATCCATTTTCAGAAAAGGAAGAGCTTAGTGCTTCCTTTACCCTGTTTTCCGAAGCAATGAATTTTCATTCAGTGACAGAGAAGGATAGGAAGACCGGATATTCCTCCACAGGACCAGACCGTGATCCATTCCCTCTATCGTCGCATCACCGACCTTGCCGCCTCACCCAAAGCCGTATGGTGGCTTATTATTATCGCCATGGCAGAAGCGTCGGTCTTTCCTATCCCCGTTGACCTGATGCTCGTTCCCATGATCCTGACGCGACAGGACAGGGCCTGGTTTCTAGCAACAGTCTGCACTGTCTCCAGCGTAATAGGTGGCGTGATCGGATGGCTGCTCGGCGCTTTCCTGATGAAGCATATCGGTATGCCCATCGCCCACTTCTATCATGCAGACGGGCGCATTCTGGCATTGGAAGACCTGTTCCGCCGATATGGCATATGGATCATTCTGGGCAAGGGGCTTACACCTCTCCCCTACAAATTCGTCACACTGGCAGCCGGTGCGGCACACTTGCCGCTGCTGCCGTTCATCGCTGCCAGCATCACAACGCGCGGCGCACGCTTCTTCCTGGAAGCCGCACTCCTCAAGGCCTTTGGCGAACCTGTGCGCGAGTTCATCGAAAAGCGCCTGACGGTGATCCTGCTGATTCTTCTTGTCGTGATCGTTGCGGGCGTCGCGCTTGTTGAGCTCTTCTAGAGGAATAGTCACATCAGATGATGCGTTTATGGCATAAAAAATAACATAAATACTATTTGAATATAACAGAATCATGTTATCGTCCGCGAGATCGTACTCACACGGTTATCGGTGACGGCTTTCCAGCAGGCCTGCCTGCTCCGTTCTCCTCACGTCAGAATGTCCTGCGCGGATGACATGAGGAGAAAGGAACTGCCGGCCTCCGAACGACAACCCGAACGCATATTCCCGCTGTCAAAGGAGCTCGCCATGTTTAGAAAACAGCCTATCTTTAGCGCTAAACGTTTTAACATCCTGCCTCCGGCATCACGCTCGGCAGGTGTGTTCAGTGGTATCGAAGCACAGTTTCTTGGACTGGCCTCCCCCGGGATCGTCACACTGCTTGGCCCTCTGGAAAGCACCGATCTGTCATCGTTGCCGTGTGAAGACACTCCATCCTCCCTTTCCTTCAGGAAGGCATGACATTCATGAGTGCCACAGAGCTTTCTCCACCCCATCGATCAGCCGTCACCAAATCCCGCATCCTCTGGGGCATGCCGGTGATGTTGCTGTGGGGTTATATCGCCGTTGCCCTGTACATGACGGGCGACGGCATCGAAGTTGCATTCCTTGCCAAATACGTCACGCAGATCGGCTTTACGCCCAAGCAGGCAGGAATGCTCTTCACCATTTACGGTGCAACAGCCGCCATTTCGAGTTGGCTGTCTGGCGTGTTGGCCGAAGTTTATGGCGCACGCCGCATTATGGCGATCGGCACCATCTGGTGGGCACTGTGCCACGTCGCGTTCCTCGGGCTTGGCCTCGGACAGCACTCCTTCCCGATGATGATGCTGTTCTATGGTCTGCGCGGCTTTGCATACCCGCTGTTTTTCTATGCGTTCTTCTTCTGGATCGTCCAGAAAACCCCGGATCATCGTCTGGCCTCTGCCATCGGCTGGGTCTGGTCGATGTTCACGCTGGGTTACGGCATCATCGCGTCCTTCCTGCCAAGCTGGACCATCCCCGCTTTCGGCTTCATGCCGACCCTGTGGATGTCTTTAGCCTGGGTTCTGGCTGGCGGCGCACTGGCATGCCTGACCATCCGCGAAGATCCGTCTGAGGCCAAGCCACTGGCAGCCAAGGTGTCCGTCAAGGAACAGCTGATCGAGATCAGTCGCAGCCTGACGCTGATTGTTGAGAACCGCGATATTGCATTGGCACTCATCACGCGCGTCATCTGCAATCTGTCTCTCTTCGGCTTTCCGGTCATCATGCCGCTGTTCTACACGTCTCCGGAAGTTGGCTTCACCATGCCGCAATGGCTGCGGATCTATGGTGCGTTCTTCCTGGTTCAGCCGGTGACCAATGTTGTCTGGGGCCTTATTGGCGACCGGATCGGCTGGCTGCGTCAGATGCGCTGGTTCGGCTTTGTCGGCTGCGCAATGGCAAGCCTTGCCTTCTATTTCATCCCGCACCTGATGCCCGGCAACATGTTCACCGCAATTATCGGTGCCTTGTTCCTAGCTTTAACGCTCAACGCATTTGTGCCTATGGGAGCAATTTTCCCCGCCATTGCACCCGATCACAAGGGTGCAGCAGTTTCCGTGCAGAACCTTGGCGGTGGCCTGAGCAACTTCCTGGGCCCGGCACTGGCAACACTGTTTGTGACCGGCTACGGCACGCGGGGCGTCGTTTACATCTACGCAGCACTGTATCTGCTTGCCGCAGTCATCACCTGCTTCATCCGCTTGCAACAGCCAAAGGGAGCTTCCGCCATGGAGGTTTACTCTTCCGCTAAAGCGTCCGCGGTTCATGAAGAAATGGAAGATCTGGGCATCCAGACCCAGAAAAGCTAAGCCCCGGAAACAAAAAAAGCCCGGCACGCAGGCCGGGCGATTTTCTGAAGAGACCTCGCATCAAAATGCTGATGCGAGGTTTTTTTATTCCTAGTTCAGAGCCATCTGCTCATGAGCCAGAGCCTGCTCCGCACCAAATGATGGCCACTCAGAATGCGTCAGCGCTTTCAGAGACGGCGAAGACAGCCCCATCTTATGTGCATAAAGCCACGTATACGTCAGGGCGCGATGCACATAGTCACGCGTTTCCGTGTTGGGCAGCGTTTCCATAAAGAACAGCGGATCATGCAGATCTGCCGTCTGCGCACTTTCCCAGCGGGCAATAGCGCCAGGGCCTGCGTTGTAAGACGCCAGAACCCGTACAAGATCCCCGCCCTCAGGCCGCGCCGACAAAGATGTATGGCTCGACTGGGAAGCCAGATACAGCACGTAAAGCTGACCAATCTCCAAATTGGATGACGGGTTGTGGAGGCGATTTACCATGTCAGGCGGCACCGGAATGACAGCCATCCCATGGGCATCATATGTCTGGTGATGCAGTGTGATGAAGCTCGCCGTGATCGGCCGGATCTGCATCAGCCCATGCGCACCTGCGCCGGATGTAGCGGCAGCATCGAAATTCGATTCAACGCGCGTGAGGGCATAAACCAGAGCCGGGTTCATCCGGAAGCCATGGTTGGGCTTGAGACGAGGCATCGGCAGATCCGCACCGGCCGCTTGTGGCCGGTTTTCCCCATTCATGATGAGCGACGCAAGCTGTTCGGACAGATCTTCAAATCCGGCAGTCTGGGCAACCAACTGCAAGGACCGGGACCGCGCACTATCAGGCGCCACGTCCGTCCACATCCGCCGCATCAGCGCCTCGGCGCGTGCACGCTCGCCAATCTGAAGCAGGGCAAACAACTGTCGACCCTGTGGGAGCGCACTGATGGCCTCGACGTCAATTTCCCCAAGAACCGGAACAGGATCATGGAGCGTGATTTCCGTTACGCTGTCTGGCAGGCGGGCATGGCCCTTACGTCCAAGCTCCAGTGTCTGAGCGGCGAGCATCCCATAAAATGTTTCGTGATGGTTCGCTGCACGATGGAGCCAGGACACATATGCCGCCATTGCGTGACGGCGAATTTCTGCACGAGCGGCCCAGAACGCCGCGGCTGCATGAAGCTCAGGCGATGTAACTGGAGCATTCGCCGCCGATTCAAACAGCTCATATGCCGCATCAAGATGCCCCTGACGCCAGGCAGCCAGACCAGCAACATAAGCAGGAAGACCAACCTGATGGCCTCCGCGCTCGAAGCCGGCGCAACCATGACGCAGCGCGCTCTGAGCATCTCCCTGTGAAAGCAGCCCCAGAGAAATTTCTCCGTAAAGCTGCCCTGCATAGGCAGGGGTCATGCCGGGCGTAATATCCACAAGGTGCAGTGCGCTGGCTGCGCCCTTCACACCCTGCATCACCCGCTCCTGAACCGTACGATCCAGAAGAGGATTACGCGTGAAGGCGTGCGCCAATGGGTCCGCAGGGAAACTATTCGGCAGGTGAACGGTTTCAGGACGATCTTCAGGCGCCAGAGACCTCACAAAAGTCTGGACCTGAACGGAGCCTGCTGGAGCAGTCCTTACCAGAAGCCCCTGAATTGCAGGGGCGTCCGGTTGAGTTGAATAGTTTTTCAACCAGTCACGGAGCTGGTCCGCCCCTGGATGAGCACCAGGTGCAAGATAGCGATCTGCCAGAATATCGCCCAGCAGGACGCGATCCGTCAGCAAACGCGTCTGCTCCATGGCTTCTTGCAGGTCACCACGACGCTGCGCCTGCAGGATCAGACGATATCGACTGGCCATAGTGGCCGTCAGAGGGTGTGGCAGCGATACAATGCCGTCCCCACCGAGGCTGGGACGGGCTTCTGCAAACGCTGTTTCATCGCCAGCATGGTCTGGCTGAGGCGGCAGAGTCTGCACACCGTCAGCACGCACCGGGGAGAAAGTTCCACCGGTCAGAATCAGCACACTCACAAGCAACGCTCGCGCCGTGCCACCTGAGATGAAAGGGGTAATCCTTCGCATAGCCGCCGGGTGCTACCCGGTTTCTGGCACGCTGGCAAGTTTTGGTTAACCAGAACAGAACCTCGGACCAAGCGATGATATCGTCACACACTGGAACAATCCAGTGGCAAACACCTGTTTTCGAGTAGTTTTTTGCGTTTTCGCGAAGTTTTTTACAGGCTTAAATCAGGACTTATTTAGTTCTGTATTTTCCGCACCCAATCGCTCCATCAGAACCAGAAGATCCTGCCACGCATTCCGGCGTGCAGCAGGGCTGGCAGCGAGTTGTAACGGGTGTCGCATAGGCAGCAGAGCAACCGGTGCATCCAGCTCGGGAATCCGAATTTCCGTCCATTTGCCACGCAGCCGATTCAGCATGGCCTGATCCCCCAGAAGCAGCCGCAGAGGCGTTACTCCCATCGTCACCAGAAACGGTGGCCGGCACAGGGCGATCGTTTTCAACAGCAACGGACGACAGGACCGCATCTCCTGATCCGTTACACCGCGCCCTCCCGGCGGCCGCCATGGGACCGCTGGTGCCATTGAGAGCACGGAGCGTTCCAGCCCCGCAGTGGCCAGCATTCGATCCAGAAGCTCACCGGCACGCCCAGCAAAAAGTTCTCCAGAGCGATCTTCATCCGCATCCGGCGTCTCTCCGATCAGCATGAAACGAGCAGCATCGACAAAAACGGGCTTGAGCCGATGCGTTGCCGTCCGCGCCAGAAACAGATCATCAAGCGTTTCGCTCGCCCGAATCAGGGAAGGCAGATCACGTGCCTGTTCCAGCCCGGGTGATACCGGCGCAGGCGATGGCACTTCCCTGGGTAACGCTGATCGGGCGTGTAAGGTGTCCACTCGCGCAGGCAGACTCCGAGGCACATCAGAGAGGCGGTCAATCGTCTCTTCCGAAAGAACCTCGTCCACACCCCAGTCATATTGCAGCTGTAGCGCGGCAAGCAGTTCTGCCCGGCTCGGAACAGGCTGGGGTGTCATGAAAAATCCGTTCAGGTTGGCGTATGACCGCATGCGGTCTAGAATTGACCCATTATGCAGATCACGCGCGGCTGGCCCAGATCAATTCCGGTTTTTTCGCACTCGCTTCGCGCGGGTCTCTCGGCACTTATGCTGGCGGGAACCCTCCTGCCCTCAGCATTTGCTGCCCCTCCTCCGGAAACACTGCCCGCTATTGATCCCGGGAAATCCCTGACCGGATGGCTGCTGGCGTCGAGCGTCATGATGCAACGCGGAGAGATCGACGCTGCCTATAATGCGCTTTCACATGTCCTGACGTTATCTTCCCGCGATCTGAAGCTGCGCGAAGATGCTCTGCGCTACGCCGCCATGACGGGACATGAAGATGAGGCTGTGACGTTCGCCAAAACGCTTCCCGCCAGCGATATTGCCACCCTCGTCCTTGCCCAGAACGCGGTTACTCGGAAATCCTGGACGGAAATGCGCCAGACGCTGAGCCGCAATAACCATCGAGGCCCTCTGGTCTCTGTTGCAACGCCCGTTCTTCTGGCATGGGCACAGGCAGACGAAGGCCATGTCGAGCAGGCACTCTCCACCCTCAACGCTGCTGCGACCTTCGCCCCTACACGCCGCCTGTACCAGTTCCATGCCGCGCTGATTGCAGAGCGACTGCCTTCTCAACATCAGGCGGAACTTCTCTATCAGAAGACTGGCAACAGCCCCGATGATCCGCTGACGCTTCAGATTCTTTATGCCCAGATTTATGGTGGCTGGCTGGAAAGTCAGGGCCAGCATAAGGCGGCACTTGATGCCGTAGCTGCACTGGGCGTGAGTTCCCCTCTCGCCTCTATGATCATCGGGCCACTTCAGCATAACCTGAAAAAACGACCTCCCCTTTCTCCCTCTCAGGGTGCGGCAATTCTGAACCTGCAACTTGCCCTGATGATCACGGACGTTATTCAGCAGGAAGGCATTCCTCACGATCCGGCCATCATCGCATTGCAACAGGCCCTCTACCTTGATCCCACCCTGACGGTTGCACGCATTTTCCTTGCCGACACCTTCCGTGACGGCAATCAGATCTCGAAGGGCCTCGAGACACTCAATTCGGTTTCCAGCACGGACTCTCTGGCAGCGCTAGCTGCCCAAGAGCGAGTCAATCTGGCCAGCCGCTCTCACGATCTTCCACTTCAGGCCGATGCGCTTTATCGCGCGCTGACCCTGCTTCCGGGTAACCCGCAATTTCTGGTTCAACTGGCTGAAGTTCAGGATCAGATGGGCCATCATGCCGAGGCGATCGATCTTTATACAAAAGCTCTCAAGGCCTCCCCTCCTCGAAAGGAGATTGCCTGGCCGATACTTCTCGGTCGCGCCATGGCTGCCCAGGAAAACGGAGACTGGGCCATGATGCAGGAAGATATGCACCATGCACTGGAACTCGCCCCTGACCAGCCAGAAGTTCTCAACTTCGTCGGTTATGCCAGTATCGAACACGATATTGACCAAGACCACGCCCTGCAGCTGCTTAAGCGCGCGGTGGAGCTCCAGCCTAACGATCCATCTATTCAGGACAGCTACGCCTGGGCCCTTCTCAAGGCCAAAGGCGACCTAAAAACTGCGCTACCCATTCTTATTCAAGCTGCAGAGCATGCCTCGAGTGATGCCGAAATCGGCTATCATCTGGGCGTTGCCTATTGGTATCTCGGTCGCCACACGGAGGCTCAGGATCAATGGAACCAGTCTCTGGATGACAATCCGCAGCCTCAGGATCGCACTCTCATTCTGAATGCCCTGCAGCAGGGCGGCCCACATCTCAAATCATTCGAACAGAACAAATGACCCGTCTTCAAGATACCGCCCACGCCAAGATCAATCTCTATCTGCATGTCACTGGGCGGCGGCCTGACGGGTATCATCTGCTCGACAGTCTCGCAGTCTTCGCCGGTGCAGCCGACACGATCAGTGTGGGAGAAAAGTGCGATCGGTTTTCTCTGTCCATTGAAGGGCGATTTGGCAAAGGCCTTGAAGCCGACGACAGCAATCTCGTTCTCAAGGCAGCCCGTGCGCTTCAGGCAAAAAGCGGCTCTCATGATGCATACCGGCTAACACTGAAAAAGGATCTACCTGTCGCATCAGGTATTGGCGGCGGCTCAGCTGATGCCGCGTGCACGCTGCGCCTCCTGTCACGCGTCTGGAACGCAACAGAATCCGATCTTTGCACACTTGCAGAGCCCCTTGGGGCCGACGTTCCCGTCTGCGTTCGCCAGCAAGCGACACGCATGGAAGGGATTGGGGAAATTCTGACCCCATCACCAGAAATGCCGAACGGCGGAATTCTGCTGATTAATCCAGGCGTTGGTGTGTCAACACCTGATATCTTCCGCAGCTTTGCCGCGATGGGGGGTATCGTTCAGCGTACAAAACCGGTGCTCCCCAGCCAATGGGCGTCAATGCAGGACCTTGTGGATCTATTACAGCAAACAGCAAATGACCTTCAGGCACCCGCGATTGCTCATGCCCCGATTATTTCTGACGTTCTCACTGCGATTCAAAGTCAGTCGGATTGCCTTCTGTCGCGTATGAGCGGATCAGGCGCTACCTGCTTTGGCCTCTTCCCTACCCCACAAAAAGCCCGCGAAGCAGAAGAAGCTCTTACCCAAACGGCTACACGCTTGGGTTGGTGGACATGGAGTGGTCCATTCCATCAGAATTCTCCCGTTGGAACCCCCTGAAAAGAGGCGCTCGAGATGACTAGCAACCCGCGCATGCAGGTAACCCGCTCAGAAGACGGGCAAAAGATCATTCTCTCCTTTTTGGATGGAAGCGGTCTGACCGGTGACATTTCTCTGGACGAAGCCCAGTTGAACCAATTGATTACCAGCTTGGGGATGGCACGCACCGCGCTACTGGAAAAGCGTCCACCAGCGCCGATTGAAGGAGCGCGCTTTGCTCCCGTGTATAAAACAAACTGGGCTTTGCAGATTGATGCGCTAACCGAGGGGTCATTGCTGGCCTTTCAGCACCCTGCATATGGGCCCGTCGGTTTTGTTTTTACGCCTTCAGATGCGGAGCAGCTTTTACGCGGCCTCCAGAAGCATCGGACAATGGTTCACTCCCAACCTGGCGACGCTAGTCAGCCAAGCTGAGGGACACTTAGAATAGTTCTACATCCGCGGCAGCGAACGGAGCGACAGGGTGCCCTTTAAGCATCCCTCGAAGATGCTCCAGGGTCACTTGTTCAATTTCGTGACTAGCAATTGTCACACGCTGTACATCAGACTGCCTCGAAAGACGCAGGCAGAGCGCACTCATTTGCTCAAGCTCCTGCATCAGGACGTCCAGTCCCTGCAGAGAGCCAACCGCGTTTTGACCGCAACCATCCAATATGAAGGCCTCAGCATATCTGCATGAAGATGATGCCTGAGCCCACTGCTGTGCCATTCCTTGAAACAAAACAGCGAGTTTGATCTGATCCACACAGTTACGCTCCACAGATGGGACCGAATACTGCCTCGATCCGTGATTTTAGCGAGCTTGTGGTAAAAGGCTTAGCCAGAAAATTGTTTACTCCGGCTGAAATAGCCTGCTGTACCAGCTCCTTATTGGCCTGCCCCGTCAACATAATGAAACCCGTTTTTCCGATCGTAGACGACGCGCGCACAGCCTTTAACAGCTCCAGACCATCCATATCTGGCATATTGAAATCTGATATGATCAGGTGCGTTGAATTTGCATTCAGATGTTCAAGAGCTTCCAGCCCGTTACGGACGCCAGAAACTTTCACAAAGCCTAACTGAACAAGACTGTTTCTCAACAGAGAACGAATGGATGTCTGGTCATCCACAAGCAGAACAGACATGGAGGAAGCAGAAATCATTGATAAGTCTCCATTTTGTGGGGATCGGCCAGCCGAAGAATAGCAGCGCCTATTTTAGGTAAGGGGAGTTGCGTCTCTACAGCGCCACACTCAAATGCGGCTCTGGGCATCCCATAGATGACTGAAGTGTGTTGATCCTGCCCGATTGTCTTGGCCCCGGCCTCTCGCATGGCCAGTAGCCCTCGCGCACCATCAGCTTCCATCCCGGTTAAAATGACGCCAACAGCTCGGGAGCCAGCTGATCGAGCGACAGAGAGAAAAAGCGCATCCACCGAAGGTCTATGGCCATTCACTGTCGGCCGCGGCACCAAATGGCAGACGTAAGACGCAATGTTTTCATCATAAGCAATTTCCGTGTGCGCCTCGCCTCCAGGCGCAATCAAAATTTGCCCCCGTTCAAGGCGACAAAAATCGGTCACAAGATTAACCTGAGGGCGAGAAATTGAGTTTAAACGCCGAGAAAAATTCTCAGAAAACTGCCGCGGCATGTGCTGCACAATCACAGTGGGTGGGCAATCAACGGGAAAGCTTTGCAAAACCTCGGAAAGAGCCTCTACACCACCTGTAGATGCACCGATTGCCACGATGGCATCGCTTACGTCTTTTTTCACTGAGTGGGTCGCCGTTCGCGATAACGAAGCTTGAACCACAGCTTCTCCAAGCCCCGCAAACGCGTCCTCGCCTTGCAAAGTAGGCATTTTAGAAAAGCAGCTTACAGCGCCCATCTGCCGAGCCCGTTCTGTAATTTCCCCATGTGGAGATAAGAGGCTGGAAACCATAACAACCGGCATTGGGCGTAAACGCATGATCTTTTCAAGAAACTGCAGCCCATTCATCCCCGGCATTTCAACATCAAGTGTCAAAACATCTGGCTTCAGTCGGATAATCATATCCCGCGCCTCAAGAGGTGTAGTTGCAGTTCCAACTACTTGAATGCGTTTATCTCGCTTCAATGCAAGCGTTATGAGCGCTCGACTTGTAAGCGAATCATCTACAATCAAGACTGATACAGGTGAATGCCGTAAATAAGGGTCGAAAATTTTATGGTGCACTTGCATCATACAACTTTTTTGTAAGCATTTATTCCAATAGGGCGGAGACCCAATTCTTCAAAATTAGTTATTCTCTCAGAGTGACCAATATAAATTTCGCCCTTGATGTGAAGACGACTAGACAGCCTTCTCCACAAAAGATCGGTCGTTTTTTTATCAAAATAAATTGTGACATTCCTACAAAAAATTGCATGAAATTTCGCTTGAAATGGCCATTCACCAATAATATTTAGTTTTTTAAATAAAACTAAATTCTTAATATTTCTTGAAAAATAGAATTCTTCCCCAGAAAAATCACAAAATTTATTAAATTTTTCTAAGAAATTTTTTGGAATATTATTTTTGAAATAGATGCCATCTTGAGCTCGCCTTATCATCTCCGGATCAATATCAGTACCTAGAATTTTTATTTTTTTTATATGCGAATAATTTACTGCTTCAGCTGCTGTCATTGCAGCAGAATAGGCTTCTTCTCCACTTGAACAGGCGGAAGACCAAATACGAATTCCTTCTTCTCTCATTATTTCCGCATGGAAATCACAGCATAATAATTTATACAAATAACAAAAGTGATGTTTTTCTCTAAAAAATGACGTAACATTTGTTGTTAAAGCCGATATCATTTTGTCTTTTTCATATTCACCTCCTCTAGATTCCATTAATTTAAAATAATCGTTTATATTTTCAGCATTAACCTCTTTGATTCTTCGAGAAATTATTGATTGAATAGTATATTTTTTACTTTGATCAAGATTAATTCCAGATATTTTTTTTGCAATTTTTGAGATAGTTAATAAATCTTCTTTGCTTAGAAGTTCCTTATTATTAATCATTTATGCATTCTTTTATAAAAAACGACTCATTTATTTTAAATATATTCCTCTCATCAAAAGAAATAATCCCCTCTAAAAAAGAGCAATTTTCATTAAAATTTATTCGTCGCAAATCCTCCTTATGGTAAGATAGTATTTCCAAAACATCATCGACAGAAAAGGCAATTATTTTGTTATCTCCCTCTAAAATTATAATAGCTTTTTTTAAAATATTTTCATTATAACTATTAATTTTTTTACCAAAATTTATCAGCGGTATAACTGACCCACGAATATTTATAATACCTTCCACGAACTCTGGAGAGTTTGGAATAATGGTTGATTTTATCCAATTTTTTATTTCTTTCACATAAGATATATCTATAGAGTATTCTTGATTATTGGATAAAAAAACCAGACTTTTTGACATATATTAAATTCCAATTCTAGATAATTAGTTACAAAAAACTACCGATGCCAGAATCGACATCAATAATTAGCGCTACACTTCCATCTCCAAGAATAGTTGAAGATAAAAATCCGGATAATTTTTTATAGTTTTTTTCTATTGATTTGATCACAAATTTTGATTGATCTATTAATTCATCCACAACTATAGCATAGTTCGATTTTTTCTCATTTTGCAAAACCAAACATATTGATAGATATTTTTTCTCTTTAATATTTATAGGTATTAATTCATTTCTGTATAAATATTTTAACTCATTTTCTGATATTTTTAATATTTTCTTTTCTTCCAATAAAAAGGCTTCAACAACATAATTTGTTGGAACAATAAATTTTTGATTTCCGGATTTAAATATTAAACCATCAATAATAGAAAGCGTCATAGGCAAGGAAATAGAGAATTTAGTTCCTTTTCCTTCTTCAGAGAAAACCGAAATATTTCCACCTATCTCAGATACAGTCTTCTTTACTACGTCCATCCCCACACCGCGACCAGACAATTCCGAAACAACATCAAGAGTAGAAAAACCTGGGGAAAAAATTAAATTTTGAATTTCTTCTTTTTCAAGATGAATTCCTGGCATGATAATTTTCTTAGAAATTGCCTTTTTATAAATTTTACTACAATTTAATCCGGATCCATCATCTTCTACTTCAATGATAAACCGTCCAGAACAAATAAAAGCTCTTAAATATAAATTTCCTTCATTGTTTTTATTACTATTTTTTCTAATATTTGGTTCTTCTAGACCGTGATCTATGGCATTTCGGATCAAGTGCATTAAGGGCTCAGAAAGTTTTTCCAAGATTGATCGGTCAATTTCTGCTTCCTCACCTTCGATATGAAACACCACATGCTTTCCAGAAAGACGCGCTGCCTCTCTCACAATTCTGTTCATACGCTGAAAAACAGCTTTAATGGGATGCGCACGCATTGCCATTACATTTTCTTGTAACTCTTGGGTAAGCTGATTCAATTCAGAAACTGCGATATCAAGTGACGATCCGGGCAAAACATTACTTGATTGCATCTGAGTCCGTATAGCTCCCTGGTTAATGACCAGCTCGCTTACTAAATCTACGAGTTTATCTACTCTGCATGTATCAATACGAATTGTAGAATGCTCTTTATTTTCGTATTGAGAAACTCGATTCACTAATGCAGGATCGACTAAACCATCATTTGAACTTTCATGCGTCGGGATGGGTAAAGGTTGTAATTCTAAATTATCTTTGGAGAAGGGAGATTCGATAAATTTGTAGCCAAGATCCCCCCCTGACCACTCAAATATCTCTTCAATATTCTCCCTAGCTTCAGGTGTTCTCAGAATTATTTTCCATTTGAGATAGCATACATCTGCTTCAAAAGACGTCAGAGACGGAACTTCAGTAGCATCCAATTCAACCTCAATAATTCCTTTCTTCTGTAAAAATACAAGAAAATTTATTGCATCGTCACCGTTCGAATAAAATGAATATTTCGGGTTTATTTCAAAAAAGAACGTATTTTCTTTTTGATCTACGATATCTATTTTGACCGGCTGAAATTTAAATTCATCTATCTCTTCCGGCACCATGGAATTCAATATCAAATTTTGATCTGGATCGATTCCATCATTCAAATAATGGTTGAGATCAGCGTAGGTTTCATTCGAATCAGATAATGAAGTACCAAATCGATAAAATGAAACAATATCAGATAAAAAATCAGTCGCTTTTAAAAAAATTTCGACTGAACTTTGATCAATATCAAGTAGACCTGATCGAAATTTTTCCAGTACCTCCTCAAATAAATGAGCAAGACGTACCAGATTTTCCATTCCGAACGCTGCAGCTCCACCTTTAATAGAGTGAACTGAACGAAATATCGTATTTATTTTCGACAGTTTATCCGGAGACGTCCCGATGCTTCCGAGTTCGTCTTCAAGTACAGATAAGTGTTCCTCGCATTCTTGAAAAAAAACCTGACGAATTTCTTCCAAGCCATCTTGATCGTTCATGGTAACACTCGCTCAATAGTCTCAAGCAAGCGATCCGCAGTAAATGGCTTTAACAGCCATCCCGTGGCCCCAGATTCACGTCCTTTGTTGCGAATTTCTGGACTTCCCTCAGTCGTCAAAAAAAGAATTGGTACGTATTGCGCTTTCGGTCCGGATCGCAGCCTTTTAACAAGCTCTAAGCCATCCATTCGTGGCATATTCAGATCCGTAATAATAATATTTGGATCAAATACTTCTAGCTTTTCTAGCGCATCCAATCCATCCTCTGCAGGACAGACATTATATCCAGCTTTCTCCAATATATTTCGCAGAATATTTCGGATCGTTCTAGAATCATCAACAATCATTATATTCATTGATTATTTTCCTTCTCAAGTAGGAAGGTGCCTCCCAACAATTCGAGAGCTTTCTGAAATTCAACGGATGGATTTTGAATAAAAAAACAGGCTTGGCGCCCATGAGCTGTTTTTTGAGCTGAGAGTAAAATTTCGAAACACCGCCCCCCCAGACGTTTGACAGCGCCACCATCCAAAACAATATCTGTCGCTTGGTCTCTAAGCTGCTGCAAAAAATGCTTTGCAAATGCAGTTCCCATATCTGCCGGGAGACAAAGCACTGTCATCATCGAAACTCCTCCCAGCCGTCGTCAGAGGTCTGAAAATCATTCGTTGAAAATAAAGAGGTCGCGGGAACGATATTATGATCGACCTGCGCATGCACGGCTCCAAATACGTTCCGATCGCCGACATGAAAATGATGAACAATCTGCACCAATTCTCGCGCTTCTTTGCTGAGGTTATGGCTTGCAGCCGTCGCTTGCTCGACCATTGCTGCATTTTGCTGGGTATTCTGATCCATCTGGTTTACTGCCAGGCTAATTTCAGACAGATCGTTTGCTTGGCTTTGCGCAGCAGTCGCGATTTCTCCAATTAGCACGCTGATCTCACCGACATTTTCAACGATGGTCTTCATGGCAGCACCAGTTTCCTGAACAAGGACCGTGCCTTTGCTGACTTGCTGCGTGCTGGACGTAATAAGATTTTTGATATCTTTCGCAGCATTGGCCGATCTCTGAGCAAGAGCTCGTACCTCTGTGGCGACAACAGCAAACCCTCGTCCCGCATCTCCAGCCCGGGCTGCCTCTACGCCAGCGTTTAACGCCAGTAGGTTTGTCTGGAACGTAATATCATCGATAAGCCCCAGAATTTGCCCAATTTGTTTGGATGATTGCTGAATATCAAGCATTGCAGCCATTGCTGCTGCCATGACATCTCGAGAACTCTCGGCGCGCTCACGCGTCTGGGTCACCACAATACTGGCATGCATTGCCGCGTCTGCGGTTTTCTTGACCGTCTCCGTCACACTTCCAACGGACTGAGTCGTCTCTTCAAGTCGACTGACTTGCTGTTCCGTCCTATGAGCAAGGTCATCGGCGGCAGACGCAATTTCGGCAGATCCGGAAGAGATTGTTCCGACGCTATCATTAAGAGACATCAGAATTCTCTGAAGGTCCGTAAGTGTCGCATTGAAATCTTGTCGAAGGCGCTCGTATTTTTCCGGGAAGACCTCCTCCAGTTTCTGGTCAAGGCGACCTGCTTTGAGGTTCTTTAACGCAGCCCCAAGTACGTCTATCATCTCATCGCGCGAGCCAGCTTCGGCCATCGCTTCACTTTGGGAACGATTAGCTTCTTCCTGAGCACTCTTTATGGAAGCCTGCGCTTCGACAGCACGCTTTTGACTTCTCTCCAGATCAGTTTGCAGACCTAGCAAACGTTCATGAACGCCAGCAAGATCAGGAAAAGGGTTACCAGAAGAGAAGACATCCTGAACTGCCAGTTGAGATAAGCCGTACGACAGACGCTTGGCTGGAAGAAACACTTTCCAAAAGATCAGAATGTCGGAGAGAATTATGCCCAGAAAAACTAGAGCATCTGGCGCAAGGCAATTTAAAATTCCGTAGCCAGACATTTCGCGTACGCGCCAGTACGCTGCTCCAAACAGCAGCATCATAGGAAACGCCAGAATTACGCACAGCAGCGGCAATGTGATGCCACTGCTCTCAGGGCGTACAGGCTCGCGCGAAAAGAACATTCCAGATCACCCTGTCAAAACAGAACCTGCCCCAAGTCCGCACGGCGCGAGAGGCATGAAGGGCTGTTCTACAAGTGACTGATTTATACTCCGTTAACAGCGCTGACAGAGCATCCAGGGACTACGGCTGCGAGGCTGTACTCTGGCCCGCGTCTGCAGCAGGAATATCTTTATCATGTTGAGCGTAAAGATAATCATCCCGAGAGATCCAAACCCGGTAATGCTTCAGGAAGTCACTACCCAGAAGAACATCGCTTTCTGAAAGATCATCAACAACATCCAGTCTGATGTTTCTGAAAACAATGTCCCCAATTTCCAGCGTAGAAAAGAAATGTCGGTAGATTTTTATAGGGTCTCGCGTGACCCCATATCCAGGCATGACGGGATCATTATTCAGCATAGCCTGAGTGACCCCTGCCCTTCGTGCTGCACTCATTGTCACCAGAGTTGAGGAAGCACCTGTATCCAGGATCGCCTCGGCTGGTTTGCCATTAATCTTGATCTGGAGCCTCGTTTTCAATCCATCTGTCGAAGAGTGGGTAACGGGAATTTTGTGGACTGTTCCGTCCCACCCTGGTGTCGGAAACGAACAGTCTTCCGTGCGAACCAACTGGACAACATGATCAGGCACATCGACGATGGTATCGTAGTTTGCCAGAAATTCCTGCCCGAACAGCCCAACGACAGGCAGACCATCAGCATGCCCCCCAAACTTCCCACCGGCAATGACCGCAAAATTCTTGGCGCTGGATGGCCCCATTTCCAGGCTCTTGATGCGAACAGCCTGAACGAGTTCGCTGCCGCCTACACCCGTCATGGTACCGACCGGCCCCATGACTTCCAGTCCAAACGGCGAGATATAGGCACTCCCGATTACAGAAGTCGTAGCCCCGGTATCGACTATAAGAGCCGCCGGATGCCCATTTATGCCGGCTCGGACAATCGGCGATCCAGACTCATTGATGATGGGCATGACGCCACTGATATACAGCTTGCAGTTATGAGGCCCGGTAGGCGCGCAAGCCGATAGAACCCCTGAAAGGAGTCCAACGGCTCCCAATCGCTTCAACACCCGCATTACCGCACGTACCCAATCAAACGTTTCAAACAGTTACACTGTCCGCAGGTCACGTTTTTCCTGCAAGTCATTTTTTTTGTTCGAAAAAAGCATTTTTTTAAAAAACGCTCTTGCCACCCCCAGAGCACGCTGCTAAATCACCGCCACCGACCGAGAGGAAGCCAACACGGCCCCGAACGGACGGTCCAAAGATCGCCTAAAGCGATTTGCGGGTGTAGCTCAGTTGGTTAGAGCGCCGGCCTGTCACGCCGGAGGTCGCGGGTTCGAGCCCCGTCACTCGCGCCACTCTCCTTAAAGAGTGGCCACTAAATCCCCTCCCAAAAAAATTTACAGTAAAAAACGGGATTTTCCGTCTTTTAGCTTTTTAGTAATTAGCGTTACATTTGGCTACAAAGAGCCTTTAATTTCGTAAGAAATTCTTAACCTCCCAAGAAGAAACTCTAAGCATCCTCTCATCTTCTCAGGGTGCACTTATGTCTTCCATTTCTGCTGTTAGTACCGCTTCCAATATGTCGGCGCTCTATGCCACAGCAACCGGCCAGAGCTCGAACGCGTCGTCCTCCTCTTCTACCGCCGAAGAGACAACCACGACGACAAACGCTGATGGCACTGTCACCACCACAGTTACAGATTCGTCCGGCAATATTATTTCTGAAAGCACAACAAGCAGCACGTCTGGAGCCACTGACAAAAGCAGGAGCCTGGATACGATGGCCTGAACCGACTCACTCAGGCTGTGAGGTAAACCTCCAGAACCTCATCCGGAGGTCCATCCATCCGGATTTTCCCATTTTCCAGCCAGATAACCCGCGTACACCATTTCCGCATAATATCTGGCTGATGGGTTGAAATCACCAAGATATCCGCGTGCTGAACCATGGCTTCCAACCGTTCCCGTGCCTTGTTCATGAAGGCACCGTCACCGGCCAGGAACCATTCGTCCATGAGCAGAATCTGCGGCAACATGGCTGTTGCTAAGCCAAAAGCCAAGCGAACCGTCATTCCTGAGCTATAGGCTTTGACGGGCATATCCATATAACTGCCCAGATCAGCAAATGCCTCGACATCCTGATCCAACTGCGCCGTCTGCTGCTTGGAAAGGCCACCGTGCAGCGCAAACAGGCGGATATTTTCGCGTCCTGTCAGCTCCATGTTCATGCCAAGGCTACTATCCAGCAATGTCCCGATTGAGCCTTCCAGGCGAACACGCCCGTGTACTGGCTCGTAAATACCCGCGAGCGAACGAAGAAGCGTCGTTTTGCCGGCACCATTTCGGCCGATCAGACCAAGCCGCTCACCCGGCGCGAGACTGAAGCTGATATCTTGTAAAACGCTAACAATAGTTCTCTCACGGCCATCCTGAACAAGATGCGCTGCCGGAGAACCAGGACGAAGACTGGATAACCTGTCCCCTACATGCCGCTTCAATGAGCGACTTTGGCCATGGTACAGGGGAAAATCGATCCGAAGCTGATCAACGACAATACTTGGCATTACATCAGATCCAGTATGGAATACGGGCACGCATACGACAGAACAATGCAGCAGCAGCAGCCCAAAGAAGGATGCCCTGTCCGATAGCGGCATACCAAAGAACGGGTCTGACCTCGTACCCCATGAGTGGGCCACGCATGACTTCAATAATGGGGTAAAAGGGATCGAGCAGTAGATATTGGCGCCCGGCGTAGATCAGATCCGGCTTCCAGATCACGGGTGTGACGAAAAAGAAGATCTGCAGTAGTGACGCCATGATCGGGGCAATATCCCGAAAGCGTGCCCCCAGCATGCCAATCAGCAAAATGATCGAAAAACTGTCCAGAAGCCAGAGCGGAACGCTCAGAAGCAGGCTCCAGCTCTGCTTGGGCCAGATATGATAGATGCCAAACACAACGGCAATCACGACCACGTTGTGAAGTAGCATCAGCACGTTACGGACAATCAGTCGAATAACCGGCAGCGTGGCGGGAATTCTTCTGGCATGGAATAGCGACGTACTCTGAGTAAAAGCCGTTGCGGCATCATTAATGACGCCGCTGACATACCCCCACAATACAATCGAAAGCGACAGGAACGGCAGGTAATGCGGCAGATCCATATGGAAAAGATAGCCGTAGACCACCCCCATGGCTGCCGTCATGATTGCGGTCGAAAGTGTCAGCCAGAATGGCCCCAGCACTGACCCGCGATATCGGAGCTTGATGTCCAGCCAGCCAAGAGCAACAGCCAGTGGCAGCAGCCGAAAGCCGGCCTTCAGGTCATCCAATGCGGCCCGGATACGGCCGAATCCCTTCTGCGGAGCCAGATCGAGTATGGGAGTACGGGAGTTGCTGTCTTCCATGGGCTTCTCCCTACCATGAAAGACGTTTCTGCCCACCCCTGCGGGCCGTCGAAACACCTGTCCGCAGATAAAAGAATGTTTTCCCTTGCATCTGGCCGCGTCCTCGCCGAAATGCTGCGGTCATGTCTTATGCTGTGAAGGAAATGTTCGTCACCCTCCAGGGAGAGGGTGCGCAGACGGGTCGCGCCTCGGTATTCTGCCGATTTGCCGGGTGCAACCTGTGGTCAGGCCGAGAGCAGGACCGTGAAACGGCAGCATGCCGCTTCTGCGACACGGATTTTATTGGAACCGACGGTGAAGGAGGCGGCCGCTTTCAGGACGCTGCCACTCTGGCGGATACGATCGAACAATGCTGGCAAAGCGTCGCTGATGCTTCGGGCCGCCGTTATGTTGTGTTCACGGGAGGAGAGCCACTTCTCCAACTGGATGCGGAACTGATTGCTGCCGTGAAGGCCCGGGGGTTTGAGATTGCCGTTGAAACCAACGGAACAATCGCCGCACCGGACGGGATCGACTGGATCTGCGTCAGCCCCAAGCCGGGCGGCGCCCTGGTCCAGAAAAATGGCTCGGAACTCAAGCTCGTATATCCACAGATCGAGCTTCCGCCCGAACTGTTCGACACGCTGTCTTTCCAGCACTTCTGGTTGCAGCCAATGGATGGACCTAACCGCCTGGAGAACACGCAGGCTGCTGTTGCGTATTGTCTGGCACATCCGCGCTGGCGCCTTTCCCTGCAAACTCACAAGATGATCGGAATTCCATGAGCAACGCCGCCCTCGTCCTGTTTTCTGGCGGCCAGGATTCAGCAACCTGCCTCGCCTGGGCTCTATCCCGTTTCGATCGTGTTGAGACGGTAGGTTACGCTTACGGACAACGACATCTTGTCGAGCTTGAGTGCCGTGACACCCTGCGCGCGCAGATGGCAGCCCATTCTGCAGAATGGAAAGCAAGGCTGGGCGAAGATCATACCATTGATCTGGCATCCCTTGGCGCCCTGTCCGAGACCGCTCTGACCCGAGAAGCCGAAATTGGCTTCAACGAAAGTGGTCTGCCCAATACCTTTGTGCCAGGTCGCAACCTGATCTTCCTGGCGTTCGCAGCAGCATTGGCTTATCGTCGCAACGTCAAGCATATCGTTACGGGCGTCTGTGAAACCGATTATTCGGGCTACCCCGACTGCCGCGACGATACGATCAAAGCATTGCAGGTTGCCCTGAACCTGGGCATGGACCAGCGCTTCGTGCTGCACACACCCCTGATGTGGATCGACAAAGCCCAAACCTGGGATCTGACGGAAGAACTTGGCGGAAAAGCGCTCGTAGATCTTATCAATCAGGAGAGCCACTCCTGCTATATGGGAGATCGCACACATCAGCACGCCTGGGGTTATGGCTGCGGCACATGCCCGGCCTGTCAGCTCCGTGCTGAAGGATGGCGCCGTTATTGCGAGAGCAAAGCATGACCGCAGAACTCGTCTTTACGCGCCGTTTCTGCATGGGCCACAGGCTTATTACTGGCACCAGTGAGAAGTGTGCGGTTCCGCATGGGCATAATGAATATGTGAAGGTGACACTCCGGCCCGTTGACGAGAAACGACTGGACGGGCACCAGAACATGATTCTGCCATTCGCAGAGGCCAAAACCCGCTGGCATGACTTTGTGGATAACAGTCTCGACCATGCTTTGCAGCTATCGGAGCAAGACCCGTTGCTGGCATGGTTCCGGGATCACGAGCCTGAACGCGCACGCAGGATCGTCGTCACGCCAGGCGACCCCACGACCGAGGTCATGACTGCCCTTCTGCTTGCCAAGCTGACAGCCATTCTGGCCGATCAGGGCGGAAAGCTCCGTGTTCATGAAATTGAGCTTGAAGAAACCCCGACCAACACGGTCAAGCTCAGCGGCGATCCCTCATTCTATCTTCCGCAAGTCGATCGCGCTGCCCACGCCTGCTGGTGGAACCGGGCAGACATGAGCATATCGGATTTTTAAAGCCTGTCAGCTTCGCAGAAGAGACAGGATCTCCATGCGGGCTGCATGGTCATGCTTCCAGGTTCCACGAGCAATCATTGTAACCGTAGTGGAACCAGGCGAGCGTACACCGCGCATACTCATGCACATATGCTCGGCTTCAATCACAACGAGAACAGCTTCCGGCGCCAGTACATCCTCCATGGCCTGCGCGACCTGATCGGTCAGGCGCTCCTGCAACTGGGGACGTCGAGCAAAACCTTCCACAACGCGCGCCAGCTTACTAAGGCCCGTCAAACGCCCGCCTGCCGGCAGATAGGCCACATGCGCCTTACCGTGCACCGGAAGAAGGTGATGCTCACACATGGAATGGAAATGGATATCTTTGACGATAACAGCACCATGGTGCTGGTCTGCTGAGAACTGCGTCTTCAGATGGTCGCGCGGGTCTTCATACAGACCTTCGAACACTTCGAGATACATCTTTGCCACGCGCTGAGGCGTGTCATGTAAGCCCTCGCGTTCCGGATTTTCCCCGATCGCTTCCAGAATTGTACGAACTGCGCCCGCAATCCGCTCCTGCGCATCGGCAGGCCGAGACAAGCCTTCGAGCGGGCGCAGATCTTCATTGCTGGCTTTTGCAGCCGTGGCGTTCCGGTCAGTCATGTCGGGTTTCAGGCTCCTTCGTTCCCCGAAGCGGCACGATCCGGGTCACGCCGGGTCACATCTCCGCTGGTTCGAGGCAGGACTGCTAGCGCGTCCGCCACTCGACGTCCACCAATCACACGCTCTGCCGCTATTTCCGCCAGAGGTTCGAGAACAAAGGCCCGCTCAAACAGATGACGATGCGGCAGCGTCAAAATGCGGTCAGAAATACTGCATTCATCATAATGAAGAAGATCAATATCGATGGCCCGCGCGCCCCAGCGGACACCCGGCTGCCGACCCAACTCCCGTTCAATCCGCTTACAAATCGCCAGCACTGCATGAGGACGCAGCGTTGTCTGACCCGTTACACACAGATTGACGAATCCCGGCTGATCGATCCCACCCCACGGTGCACTATCGTACAGGGAGGAGACGCTCAGAAGCTGCAAGCCACTCTCCAGAGACAGGCAATCTGTTGCGGCTGCCAGAATTGCCTCACGGTCCCCCAGATTGGCGCCCAGCGAGAACGCAACCTCATGAACCCGCTGGCGCTCAACTGTCGTCGCGGTTTCCGATACGGGATAGGGCACGGGTGCAGACGGCTTACGTACGGTCACAAGCACCTGCTCAACACGCTCCAGACGCCTCAAAACCTCATCAGCAATCCGTCCCGCCAGGGCCTCTATCAGGCCCATGGGCTTTCCGGTCACGATGTCAGAAGCGATATCGCACAAAGTGCCGTAGCAGACGGCCTGAAGGTAGTCGTCTGTTTCGATAGCCCCTGAGAGATCTGCACGAATCTCGATATCAATGATGAAGCGTTGCCCGATCCGGTTCTCTTCCGGCAACACGCCATGATAACCGAACAGACAAAGATCCCGGACAAAGACGGCAGTCAGCGGGGCGGTAATCATTTACAGTCCTTCAGAATCTGGCGCATTGCCAGCGCATCTGCATGCTCCCGAACGTCATGAACACGCAGAATATCAACGCCAGCATCTGCACCGAAAAGATTGGCAGCCAGGGTTCCCGCAAGCCGTTCATCTACAGGACGGCCCAGAAGATATCCAAACATAGACTTCCGGGAGAGCCCCAGAAGGACCGGCAGACCATACTCCTGTTTCAGAATGCCTAGGGAGGCCACGGCCTGGACGTTCTGATCCTGTGTTTTTCCAAAACCAATTCCCGGGTCCAGAATCAGGAAGTCTTTCTTTACCCCAGCCTTCTCAGCCAGATTAAGTGAGTAATCAAAAAACCGGCGCCAGTCCGCCAGTAGGTCCAGTTGATCATCGCAATCATGCCGGTTGTGCATGAGAACCGCCGAGGCTCCCCTGTCTGCCACCACGAACGCCATATCTGGATCGGCCTGAAAGCCCCAAACATCATTGATAACTCGTGCGCCCGCCTGAAGAGATTTCCGAGCGACCACGGCTTTCGTTGTATCGACCGAGATTGGAACGCCCTCAGGCGCAAGACGGTTAATAATCGGCTCAAGCCGTGCCCATTCCTCATCGGCCGGCACTGAGCGAAAACCAGGTCGCGTTGACTCCGCCCCAATATCCAGAATGTCGGCACCGTCAGTGAGCATGGACCGGGCGTGTGCCAGCGCTGTTTCCGGGGCCTGAAAATGACCGCCGTCAGAAAACGAATCCGGCGTAACATTCAGGATACCCATCAATAAGGGCTGTCTTCCTGAAGGGGAGCCAGAAAGACGTGAAGGGCTACTTTCAGACGGAAACAGAGAGAACAGTTTCGATATACCTTGGTGCGAGAAGAGCCGGAGAATCCCAGCTTCTTCAACTGTAAGAGACCTGCATCGTAGTCCGCCCGCATGTGAACGGACAGTGGCGAAGTTTCCGCCTTGCTACATGGAAGACGATCTTCACGAGAACGCCTCCATGTTCATATGGCACTCAATTACGGCACCAATTGGGATCCGAAATTTACGCTTTTCACATTCTCCGGCGACGGACCTTCCGGCACCGAAGAGCTTCTCTTAAGAATTCAGGATTTTCTAGCCTGCTCCAGAAAGGCTTCCATCTGCTCTTCATTAAGAGCTCCCGGAGCGACGGCAGCCGAACCGAAAATAAACGTCGGCGTCCCGTCAAGATTGATGGCACGGCCCTGATCCAGATTGGTCGTGATCAGAGCGACAGTCGCAGGCGAGCTCATATCTGCTTTCAGGCGATCAGCATCCAGACCGTTTGCCTTCGCAAGCTCCGTAATCCGTTCCATGGTCGGCTTGGTGGTATCCGCCATCAGGACCTGACGCATCACGTCATATTTCCCCTGCGCGCTGGCAGCGAAAATGGCCCGGCTATCCAGCACGCTTCCGCTCCCCAGAACTGGAATAACCTTTTCAACCAGACGGACATCTGGATGACGGGCCAGAAAACGATCAACTTCCGGCATCATGGCCCGGCAATATGAGCAACGCGGATCAAAGAATTCCACCACGGTAATTTTTCCGTGCGGATTACCGCGAACAGCATAGTCAGGAGCCGTCTGCAGGTCATGCAGATGCGTTTTTACAGCCTCAAGAGCCGAATCCTGCTTCTGCTGCTCTGCTTTCTCTCGCAGGGAGCGGATGGCGTCCGTCAGAATGGAAGGATCTTCTTTCAGAGCCTGCCGAAGGATCTGAACCACTTCGGCACGCTGTGCAGGCGTAAAGTTTTCTGAGGGGCTTCCCGAAGCGGCCATCGCAGCATTCCCGTAGGAAGAAAGCGCAGCAAAAACGGCGAAAACCGTTGCAGACAGGCGATGTTTCACAGAAGGCTCCGGATTGCAGAAAACGCGGCACCGTAACTGTCCGCGGCCATTAATGAAAGACTGTCACAAAGAGAAGCGACCAAGACCTCTCCCACAACAGAGGGATTACCGTTATGACTGAGCAAACTGAATGTGAGGTCTCTTCCGAATGGGGAGCATCTCACTTGCCGGACCCGAGACCAGATAGTGGAGAAACGCCAGGTGGCGCACCGTCGAAACCAGATTTCCCTCCGCGGCTCCCGTAAGGCAGGCCGCGTGTCGTTCCACCTTCTGGCTTCGGTAGCCTCAGGGCTCCTGCTGACCGCCTGCTCAAGCATTCCTGGCTTCACGTCCCTCGTGGGCACAGCTCCTGCCCCGGCTCTCACCGGCAGCATCGGCACAGTGGTCGCTGACGAACCACAGGCAGCACTTGTTGGCCACGATGTTCTGGCACGCAAAGGCAATGCTGCAGACGCCGCAGTGGCCACAGCCATTGCCCTTGGTGTGACCCTTCCCTCCCGCGCGTCTCTGGGCGGTGGAGGTGCATGCCTCATATCCCAGCCCGGCGTCCCTGCTCAGAGCATCAGTTTCCTCCCTGCTGCTGGTAGCAGTGCAGGTGGCAATCGCCCGGCGTCCACGCCTGCAACGCTTCGCGGCCTGTTCCTGATCCATCACCATTATGGCTCGGTTGAATTCAACGACCTGATCGCCCCCTCGATGAACCTTGCCAGCAACGGTATCACCGTGAGCCGGGCTCTTGCCTCTGATTTGGCGGTCGTACGCACTGCCCTTCTGGCTGACGAAAATGCACGGGCGATCTTCGGTCGTGGCGAAGCTGGAACCCTGACTTCTGGCGATACTCTGATCCAGCCTCGTCTGGCTGGCTTTCTGGAGCGCGTCCGGTCAGCAGGCGTTGGTGATTTGTATAATGGTGCCTTGGCGGACGTTTACAGCACAGCCGCTCAAAAAGCTGGTGGGGGCCTCAACACCAGCGATCTACGCAGAACGCTGCCGGTTGAGACAGTTGCTCTCACCACACAAGCCAACGGCATCAGCGCTTCGTTCCTTGCGCCACCCGCTGATGGCGGCCTTGGCGCAGCCATTCGCTATACAACCGGTTCATCTGCCCAGGGCGCTGTCAGCGCCTGGCGCGCTTCGGGCGCAACGGATATCGCTGCCGCACAGGCAGCTCTGGATAACGGCAAGACAGGAGGTAGCGCTCTTCCTGCACTTCCAGCCTCCACATCCTTTGTCGTCACGGACCGTAATGGCATGGCCGTTGCCTGCAGCCTGAGCGAGAACAATCTGTTTGGAACAGGTCGTATCGCTGGCAGCACGGGCATCGTGCTTGGTGCATCTCCCGCCGCGACACCTCGCCCCCTCCTCGCGGCGGCAATTCTGAGAGACCGTCGCGGATTGAAGGCTGCGATTGCGGCGTCTGGCCAGAATGACGCTGCGGATGCTGTAGGCGATGCGGCACGGGCTGCAACTCAGGGGGCAGAAATTGCCCATTCCGGCGCAGGTCGCGTCAACGCAGTAACGTGCACTGACGGCAATAACTGCCACGGAAACACCGATCCGCGCGGCGCAGGCCTTGCCGCCGGAACAACGAACTGATTACCCGGTAAAGCTTCTTACAAGGCTCCCCGCCACCAGTGACCAGCCATCGACGATCACAAAGAAGATCAGTTTGAAGGGCAAAGACACTGTGCTGGGGGGGAGCATCATCATGCCAAGGCTCATCAAGACACTCGAAACAACGAGATCGATGACGAGGAATGGCAGATACAGCAGAAATCCCATTTCAAAACCGCGCCGCAGCTCTCCAATCATGAAAGCCGGCACAAGAACACGCCACGGTGTGTCCTCAATTTTTTGAGGCGGCTTTTCATGGGCAATGTCCAGAAAGGTTGAAATGTCTGCAGGCCGTGCCGTAGCGGCCATGAAATCATGAAAAGGCTGCGCAGACCGGCTTAACCCTTCCATCTCACCAACCTGCCCCGCCATCATGGGAGCAACGCCTGTATCCCAGGATTTCTGAAGCGTAGGCTGCATCACAAATAACGTCAGAAAAAGCGCCAACCCGATCAGAACGGTGTTCGGCGGCGTGCCCTGCGCGCCGAGTGCGCTTCTCAGCAGCGACAACACAATCACGATCCGCGTAAAGGCTGTCACCATCACCAGAAGACTGGGGGCAAGCGACAAAACGGTGATGAGGGCACTGAGCTGCACCAGCCTGCTGGTCGTTCCAGCCCCGCCGGACTGCCCCAGATCAATACTGACGGCCTGAGCATATGCCAGATGCGGACACAAAAGACAGAGCAGGAGCGCAAACAGGAGAAGGCAGGACTTCACGAAGCCTCCTCCAGCGCTGCAGCAAAACCGGTTCTGTCACCATGCCATTCCAGCAGCACATCCTGACTGCCACCAGTCAATACCAGAACTTCGCGGCTACCGTACCGTATGACTGAAAGTCGCCGGGTACGATCCAAGGCCATCTGTCCCACAAGAGACAGCCCCGCACCGGATTTTCCATGCCCTCCCTGACGAGAGCGGACGGCCTTCAGCAAAGGCTTCAGACCGACAAGAAGCACTATTATGAACATTAACGCCGAACAGGCAGTCAAACCGTCATGGAGAGTCATGGCACCGTATTTCCTTCACTTTGGAAAAGAGTGCCGGACAAAGATTAATAGACGCCTAATAGCGGCTGGAATTCTGCTCATCACGCCCCCGATTATCATCGGAGGCCGGAGAATCATGGATGCTATCAACCATTCATTAAGCACTTTCCGCCATGATCAACTCTATCGGGCCGAAACAGGGTTCTGCATGGAGGGAAACTGCAGCAATGCGCAACACGGACACCACAGCGACCAGTGGCACAAACCTGTTTGCCCTTGGTCAGGACCGTCTGAACTGGCTTCAGGCGCGTCAGCAGGTTCTTGCAGGTAACATCGCCAATGCAGATACCCCTGATTACACGCCCAAGGATGTCTCCCCTTTTGAAGCGGCATTAAGCCAGTTCGAGATCACGCCAACGGCGACGCAGCCTCAACATATAGGCTCATCAGCCTCCGTCATGCATGTGCAAGACGTTGAAACCGAGCAGTCTCTGGATGGCAACCAGGTTTCCCTCGATCAGCAGATGGAACAAGTGGCAGACGTGAGCGACCAGCAGCATCTCGCAGTCAATATCTACGGAAAATACATGAGCATGTTTCAGACAGTTCTCGGCAAATAAGGGGAGCTGACCCATGAACCTCTCCAACACCATCGGCATTTCTGCCAGCGGGATGGATGCTCAGGCCCAGCGCCTGCGGATTGTGGCCGAAAACCTTGCCAACCAAGACACGACAGGCTCCACACCCGGCGCAGATCCCTACCGACGAAAAACCATCACTTTCGCAGAACACGTGGACAACGACACTGATCGTTCCACAGTCGATGTGCAGGAAATCGGCCGGGACATGTCTGACTTCCAGACGAAGTATGACCCGTCTCATCCAGCGGCCAATGCACAGGGCTATGTGAAAATTTCCAACGTGGATTCAATGGTGGAAATGATGGACATGCGCGAAGCCGAACGCTCGTACGAAGCCAACCTCAACACCATGCAAAGCACCCGTACCATGCTGTCCCGCACACTGGACCTGTTGAAATAACTCATGATCACGTCCCTTTCCCAAGCGCATAGCGCATACGCCCAAAGCCTTCAGAGCCGTTTTCAGACAGGAGTGACGGACGACGTTCCTGATGGCACGGCTGCCTCGGGCGATTTCGGCTCTGTCATGTCGCAGGCGGTCAGCAGCGTCATCAACACTGGCCATGATGCAGAAGCACAGTCTGCTGCCGGACTGCATGGCGGCGGGGACATGACCCAGATCGTCACAGCCGTATCCAACGCCCAACTCGCGCTGCAGACGTCCACGGTCCTTCGAGACCGAATGGTGCAGGCGTACCAGGACGTTATGAAAATGACGATCTGACCAATGCAGGCAATCGATCTGGGCGCGATTCTGGAGCAGACCTTCATTGTCGCCCTCAAACTGAGCGCTCCGGCTCTCCTCACTGCGCTGGCCGTTGGCCTGTTGGTGTCACTCTTTCAAGCCGTCACGCAGCTGAATGAGAGCACATTGTCTTTTGTCCCCAAAGTAATCGCCATCGGTGTTGTCATGGTGATGGCAGGCTCCTTCATGACGGCAACCCTACTGACGTTCACCCGACATCTGTTTGATCAGCTCATTCTCGTCGGAACAACGTGACATCGTTTCCTTTTCCAACGGATCTGTCAGGACAGGCTCTGACAGAATGGGCCTTGGCGTTTGTGCTGGTTCTTTGCCGAACGGGTGCGACGGTCATGGTGATGCCAGGACTGGGGGAACAGTCGCTCCCCATGATGATCAGAGCAGGAATTGCCCTGACGCTTACCTTTCTGATCCTTCCCTTGGTTCTCCCTTTGCTGAACACTTCGCAGCTCGACACGCTCGGCCCGATAGCGCTCGCAGGAATGATATCTGTGGAGCTTTTCGCTGGCCTTCTGATCGGATGGATTGCACGCCTGATTACGATGGCGCTCCCTATTGCTGGTCAGATGATCGCCATGTTCATCGGTATTTCCAGCGTGCTCCAGCCAGACCCCGACCTTGGCTCCAGCAGCTCAGCGCCCGCACGCTTCATGAATCTGCTCGCCCCTCTGATCCTGTTGATCACCGGTGCCTACCTTTTGCCAATTCACGCAGTGATTGGCAGCTACAGCCTCATTCCGCCGGGAGGGGCGCTCATGAACCATGCTGCAGTTCCACACTGGCCCATTTTTGGAGATGCCGCGCGCAGTATTATTCAGATGACGGGCAAGGCTTTTACTCTTGGCCTGGAACTCAGTGCTCCATTTCTGATCCTGTCGCTTATCTGGGAAATGATGCTCGGGATCATGACGAGGCTGCTCCCAAATCTACAAATTTATAATACCGCGAACCCCTTACAAATGTTGGGAGGCATTGCGCTCCTGGGGTTAACACTCCAGGCCATGCTGACAGTCTGGCAAGGACAGGCTGTTGATGTGCTCCGCACACTGCCAGGGCTTTGACGCGTGGCAGACGCAGAAGACAGAACAGAAGCCCCTTCGCAACAAAGGCTCCAGAAAGCCCGAGACGACGGACAAATCGTTCTTTCTCGAGAAGCCATGAGCTTTACTGTCCTGCTCGGTGGCCTCCTGGGTATTTTCGCGCTTCTTCCGTTTTTGGTGCCCAACTTTGTGCACAGCATGAAAAGTCTCATGGACAATGCCGGCACCATTTCGATGGTACAGGGCGGCCTTCTTTCCACAACACAACACACCATCACCGCAGGGCTTGCACTCGCCCTTCCCGTAGCAGGACTCATCACGGCACTCACGCTAGGTGTGGGCTTCCTGCAAACCGGCTTTCTGATTCATCCCGGATCATTACTCCCAAAGATGTCCCGTGTTTCTCCTATGGGAGGTCTTAAGAGGATTTTGGGCGGCGGAACCTTGCCGGATACATGCAAAGCGCTCGTCAAACTGCTTATCTTCGTCGCGGTACTCTGGCACCTGGCGAAAGGCATTATCCCTGACGCCCGGAGTATGACAGGCCTCAACGCAAGCGCCATTCTGACGACTGTTATTCGTCTGGGGCTCAGTGGCGCCACAGGCATGATTTTGGCTCAACTTGTGATTGCTGGAGGCGACATCTTCTGGATGCGCTTTCGGCACGCAGCCAAACTCAAAATGAGCCGGGAAGAGCTCAAGGAAGAATACCGAAATACTGAAGGCGATCCGCACGTTAAAGGAAAACTGAAAGCCATGCGCGCCAAGGTGGCCAGGCAGCGCATGATGGACGCCGTAAAAACCGCCACGGTCATTGTGACTAATCCAACGCACTATGCCGTCGCACTTGTTTATGAAAAGGGCGCATCAAGTGCCCCTAAGATCGTTGCCAAAGGTGTTGACGACGTAGCCGCGCGCATTCGAGAGCTAGCACAAGACCACCGCGTACCCATCGTAGCGAATCCTCCTTTGGCCCGCGCTCTTTATCCCTTGCCTCTCGAAAGTGAAATTCCGGCAGAGCATTTCAAGGTCGTGGCCGCAGTCATTGCTTATGTGTGGAAACTCAGAAGGCCAGCCGGCAACCATTCTCCGATCAGATAAAAAGAATCTTCTTTTTTCTAATGCTACCCCCTTGGCGAAGCCTCTTGTTCTCATGATATGATGACCAGAACATTTGTGAACACGACACCTCAGAACACGATGAAATTCTCTCCGGTGAGAGGTGCCCTCCTATGCGGAGGGCCTGGCAAGGTCTATCGTGTTCCTGCCCACCAGCCATGAACGATTACGAGGATTGAATGGACAAGACCAAGGCGCTTGAAGGCGCTCTCAGCCAGATCGAGCGTGCGTTCGGCAAAGGGTCGATCATGCGGATGGGCCAGCGCCCGAAAGAGCAGGCTGACGTCATTTCAACCGGTTCCCTGGGGCTTGATATCGCTCTCGGAATTGGCGGCATGCCCCGCGGCCGCGTTGTCGAAATTTATGGGCCGGAAAGCTCCGGCAAAACCACGCTGGCACTGCATGTTCTGGCTGAAGCACAGAAAAAGGGCGGTACGGTCGCCTTTATCGATGCGGAACATGCGCTTGACCCTGGATATGCCAAGAAGCTCGGCGTTAATGTCGATGACCTTCTGCTGAGCCAACCGGATGCCGGTGAGCAGGCGCTGGAAATCGTCGATACGCTGGTTCGTTCCGGCGCCATTGATGTTCTGGTGGTGGACTCAGTGGCCGCGCTGGTCCCCCGGGCAGAACTCGAAGGCGATATGGGTGACAGCCACGTCGGCCTTCATGCCCGCCTCATGAGCCAGGCCCTGCGCAAGCTGACCGGAACCGTCTCACGATCGAACACACTGGTCATCTTCCTGAACCAGATCCGCATGAAAATCGGTGTGATGTTCGGCAACCCAGAGACCACAACAGGCGGTAACGCGCTGAAGTTCTACGCTTCCGTTCGTCTTGATATCCGGCGCATCGGCTCCATCAAGGACAAGGATGAAGTCGTTGGAAACCAGACGCGCGTCAAAGTGGTCAAGAACAAGATGGCCCCGCCGTTCCGTCAGGTTGAGTTCGACATCATGTACGGTGAAGGCATCAGTAAGGTCGGTGAACTTCTTGATCTTGGCGTGAAAGCGAACATCGTCGAGAAATCCGGCGCATGGTTCTCTTTCGATAGCCAACGCATTGGTCAGGGACGTGAAAACGCCAAGCAGTTCCTGCGAGACCATCCTGAAATGGCGCAGGAAATCGAGCGTCGCGTACGTTCTGAAGCCGGTGTCGTGGCAGAAGCCATGATGACAGGCCCAGAGAGTGATGACGACGCATCAACTGAAGACTGACTTCAGCAAAAAGAGGCTCCGACAAGGGGCCTCTTTTTTTGTCTGTTGGAAGACAGCAAAGCCAATATCAGATTGAAGAAACGCTTTCTTGCCCTGTCTTCCGCCCAAAGCATTACAAGGCATAGACCTGATAGCTACGGGCCCTCCGGCAGATTAAAGACCTGAAACAGGGCATAAAAAAAGGATCAGGCGAGCCTGATCCTTTTGGTCTTTAGAAGTTCTAAAAATTATTTCAGGCAACAGACTTCGCGGGGCATAGCTTGCTGCGCAGACATGCCCATGTCTTCACTCCCTTGATAATCGCTCTCGCAATGGCCGGAGTGGTTGTCGGCCGAAGCAACCGCGGATCATAGCCCGCAAAGCGGCGGTCATTCTCATCAAGGCAGAGCTGCATCAGGTCAGGAACATTGACATCCATATTCGTCATGTCCTTGGCCCCGGTGACCGTGAAATTATTGTCCTGCGTGTGCTCTTCACCGCTCTCGTCGATGCTGCGCGCCAAGCCCATGCGCTCATACGCCAGGAAGATCCAGACTCCGATAACACGCGCTTCAAACCATGGGCGCTTCCAGAACGGCATTGTGGCCCGATGCCAGGCCAGCCAGTTCGCAAACAGCAGAATGTGACGGCATTCTTCCTGCATCACAGGCTCAAATGTCTCGATCAGTTCCGGCGGGAAAAGCCCTGCGCGCTCAGCCAAGGCAAACAGGCCAAAGGCAAAGAAACTGTCCACACATTCAGAGAAGCCCGTCACCAGGTAGGCCCATTCCGTGTCTTTCGGCTCCACATAGGGAGGCTCAGGCGCCATCGGAATTTTGTAGGCTTCAACCAGCTTGGTCAGAACTTCCTTATGGCGATTTTCTTCCCAGGCATTGCGGGACAGAGCGTCCTTCATGTCCGGGTCATCAATCATCGCCGCATAGGCGGCCATACGGAGGCGTGCCTTGCCTTCGGTCTGAACAGCAATATCCCAGATTGGCAGGGACGTGATGCGATGCAGCGTTTCCGGATCAAGTTCCGGCCAGTCAATGACCGAAGGCTTGTATGGATTGAACGTGTCGCGAAACATCTGCGCGACAGCCTTCTTGTGCTCTTCCGTTCCCGGCTTGAGAGGCCCCTTGATTGGGCTGCTCCAATGGCGCGCTTCATAATCGACGCGCTCAAGCGTCTTCTCCGACGGTGCGTCGGGAAGGTGGGAATAGATTTCGGCCAGGCTTTTCATGATAGTCTTCGCGGCGTGCCCTGCGGCACGCCGTGCCCCTTGGAGCTTGTAGTTTTACTTCAGGTCGGTCGCGGAGTGGATGATACGGTGAACAAGCCCGTAGTCGATCGCTTCCTTCGCGGACATCCAGTAGTTGCGGTCCGTATCCTTGGCGACCTTCTCGTAGGTCTGTCCCGTTTCCTTGGCGAAAATCCGGTTCAGACGCTCACGCATCTTGATGATCTCACGGGCTTCAATGTCGATATCCGTTGCCGGACCGCGCACACCGCCCATCGGCTGATGAAGCAGAAACCGCGTATTCGGCAGGCAAACGCGACGCTCCGGGCGGCCCGCTGCATAGATCAACGCACCTGCGGAGGCGACCCAGCCAGTACCAATCATATTGATGGGCGCAATCGAATCCACAAAGCGGATCATGTCATGGATGGTGTCACCACTCTCCACATGTCCACCCGGGGAATTCACATAGACGTCGATCGGCTTGTCGGACGAACCGGCCAGCGCCAGCAGGCGCCCCGTCACATCACGGGCGATCTTGTCGTTGATCCCACCAAAGATCAGAACCTTGCGCTGGTCGAACAGGCGGCTTTCGAGTTCGCTGATCGGGCTGTTCAGCGTCTTGTTGTCGTCTTCCGGGGCCTCAGGGGCATCGGGCTCGTCGTCCAGACGGGTAAGGGTCATTCTGGTGATGTCCATGTCGTTTCCAGATCCATCGTGCGTCTTCATCCCCCTATCCTGCTCTTCGTTTGCCTTCATGCCAAGTCCGGGAAAGACGAAGTCTCGCCATCCCGATCACGAACGGCTAGTCTCCGCCCTGTTCAGAGATTTGGCGAAGGCAGGAACGGCACAGTGGGTTCAGGGAACATGACGCATCCCGGGAAAGCGGTAACGCGCAGAAATGCGGGAAAGATCCCGTTCATGCTGCTGCTGGCCACTCCCCTCTTTGCCGGCTGCCAGCATCAGGACCCTGTCGATACGACCGCCGGGTGGTGGCATAGCTTCGAAGGCGGAGAAATTGCCAAGCTGCGTCCGCCTCCGCCAGGCCAGAACGAGCCCTACCCGCATGTAGGGCGCACCCCCACGAAACTCCCGGAAATGCCGTCCCCGGAAGCCCGCATTAACCTCACGATGCAGCTTGAGGCTCAGCGCAATCTTGCCCAGCGTGAAACCGCAGCACGCGGCACGTTGCCGGTAGCGCCACCACCACCTCCCCGGACAGCCGCTTCCGCCGTTAATCCAACGGGCACGGACTCAGACGAACAAAACAGCCTGACCATGGCCTCTGCCGGGCAGCCAGCTCAGGATGCTGCCGCAACAGATACAGCGACAAGCGCGCCCGTAATGCCCGCCAAGGCGCCCGCACCGGCGAAAACTGTAAAGTCTGACCAGCAGAAGCAGCCAGAAGCAGAGCTTCCTCCCGTCATCGCCAAATCGATCCCGCCAACACCTCCGGGAGAATATCCGCAGATTGGCGCATTACCGCCACCGCCACCCCAGTTCCCTGGCTTTGATATTCCAATGGACGCCAATCTGAGCGGCCCGCTTCGCCCGGATATTGATAGCTCCACGCCCGAAGGAACGCTGATCCGCTTTCAGCCTTCCACAGATCATGTGGTGGGCGACCCGTCTGGAGATTACCAGCGCCTGCTATCCCATCGCGGCAAGCAGAAGGTGACGATTCTGGGCTTTGGGGCAGCCATGAGTGCGGATGCGGGGCTCTCCGCCGCAGATCAGGCGAGAGAAATCTCTCTGGGCCTCCTGCGCGCCCGGACCGTAGCTGATGCTCTTGTCAAAAGAGGTGTTCCGGCATCTGACATCAGCATTCATGCGGAAGCCATTGGGGACGGTGTCCGCGTACGGATTGGGGGCTGACCCCTTCCCTGCGCCATGCCCCCGTAAAGGACTGTTCCTCTTACGGAAAAACCTGTCTATCGTGCCTCCTCCCTTAATCTTCTCACCCTGAGCTGGTCATGACCGAAGAGTTCCACCGCATCCGCCGCCTGCCGCCCTACGTGTTCGCTGAAGTGAACAAGGCCAAGGCTGCCGCGCGAGCGGCCGGTGAGGACATTATTGATCTTGGCATGGGCAATCCGGACAGTGCTCCGCCGGCTCATGTCGTGCAGAAACTGGTCGAAACCGTGGGTGATCCGCGCGCGCATGGCTATTCCGTGAGCCGCGGCATTCCCGGTCTGCGCCGCGCCATGGCGAACTATTATGAACGCCGCTTCAACGTCTCAGTTGATCCGGAAACGGAAGTCATCGCGACGCTGGGATCCAAGGAAGGTCTGGCCAATCTGGCCGCCGCCATCACCAGCCCCGGTGACACGATCCTTGTGCCGAACCCGTCCTACCCTATCCATCAGTTCGGGTTCATCATCGCAGGCGCGTCCGTCCGCTCCATTCCGGCCACACCGGATGAGGACATGCTGCGCGCACTGGACCGCGCCGTGCGTCACTCCGTTCCGAAGCCGACCGCGCTGATTGTCAACTTCCCGTCCAACCCAACGGCCTTTGTCGCCAATCTCGATTTCTACAAGGAAATCGTGGCCTTCGCGCGCCGGGAAAACATCTGGATACTGTCGGACCTCGCCTATAGCGAGATCTATTTCAACGCAGATGAGCCACCACCATCCCTGCTGGCCGTGCCAGGCGCAAAGGACGTGGCCGTGGAGTTCACCTCCATGTCCAAGACGTATTCCATGGCGGGCTGGCGCATGGGCTTTGCCGTTGGCAACCCAAAGCTGATTCAGGCCCTTACGCGTATCAAGTCCTATCTGGACTACGGTGCTTTCACGCCGATTCAGGTGGCCTCGGTTGCGGCTCTAAATGGCCCACAGGATTACGTATCGGACATCCGCGCCATGTATAAAGATCGCCGGGATGTTCTGCTGCGTGGCCTGAGCGCTGCGGGCTGGGACGTTCCTGCCCCCGCCGGATCCATGTTCGCATGGGCCCCTATTCCCCCCGCTTTCGCCGACATGGGAAGCGTGGAATTTTCCAAGCTCCTGTTGAAAGAAGCTGGCGTGGCCGTCGCACCCGGCCTGGGCTTTGGCGAATATGGCGAAGGGTTCGTCCGGATCGGACTTGTCGAAAATACTCAGCGGCTGCGTCAGGCGACGCGGGCCATCAAGAGCTTCATGAGCCGGCACGGTGCCGGCGCATCGACCGCTGACCTTCTTGGAGCTGCATCATCGTGAAACCACTGCGGATCGGACTGGCCGGACTTGGGACTGTCGGTGTCGGCGTCATTCGTCTCCTGCGGGAGAACGCTGAAACGATTACCGCCCGCGCTGGCCGCCCGATCGAAGTTGTGGCGGTGACAGCGCGCAGCAAGAACAAGGATCGCGGCGTCGATCTGTCTACCACCCGCTGGCATGACGACGCCGTATCCGTTGCTCAGGACCCGGAGATCGACGTTGTTGTTGAACTGATCGGCGGATCTGAAGGCGCGGCGCGTGACATGGTGGAAACGGCACTCACGCGTGGTTTGCCTGTTGTGACCGCCAACAAGGCTCTCGTCGCCCTGCATGGTTCCGCACTGACACGCCTTTCAGCCGAAAATAATGCGCCTCTCCTGTTCGAAGCCGCTGTTGCTGGAGGCATTCCCGCCATCAAACTTGTGCGTGAAGGTCTGGCTGCAGATCGTCTCCATAGCGTGGGTGGCATCCTGAACGGCACCTGCAACTATATCCTCACGGAAATGCGCACGACTGGCCGGGATTTCGGAGATGTTCTGACCGAAGCTCAGGCCAAAGGCTATGCAGAGGCTGAGCCTTCCACGGATGTGGACGGATGGGACACGGCTCACAAGCTGGCCATCCTCGCCGGCATCGCGTTTCAGCCCATCGCATTTGACACTCTTCCTGTCCACGGTATCCGAGATGTGACAGCGGCGGATCTGACGTTCGCCAACGAACTGGGATACCGTATCAAACTGCTCGGCATGGCTCGTGCCAGCAAAGACAGCGGGATCGAGGCGTGGGTTCGCCCATGTCTGGTCCCCGCCAAGGCAGCCATCGCCGCCGTGGAAGGGGTATTCAATGCCGTCACCACACAAGGCCCGTTCAGTGGTCCTATCACCATTTCCGGCCGGGGAGCGGGCGAAGGCCCGACAGCCAGCGCCGTGGTGGCAGACCTGATCGATCTGGCCCGTGGTGCAGACCTTCCGGTCTGGGGCGTCAGGAACACACCAGCCCCCGTTGCCTGCACCAGCCTCGGGGAACTGAAGAGCGCCTTCTATATTCGTCTGGATGTGGAAGATCGCTCGGGTGTCATGGCTGATCTGACATCGGTTCTCCGGGACCATGATGTTTCCGTGCACTTTGTCTCGCAACATGATGCTGCAGCGGGACGTGCATATCTGGCCCTGGTGACTCATCAGGCCCCAGAAAAGGCTATTTCTGCAGCTATCACAGCACTTTCCGCGCTCCCTGTTGTTAAGGGAGCTCCCCTGGTGCTCAAGATCGAGGATTCTCTCCAGTGATCGATCCTACAAATGTTCTTCCCTACCGCGTAACTGACCGCAACCTGGCGCTGGAGCTTGTCCGCGTCACGGAAGCGGCCGCTATTGCCTCTGACCGCTGGACAGGCCGCGGCCTGAAGAACGACGCCGATGGTGCGGCTGTTCAGGCCATGCGCGCCGCCTTTGATACGGTCGCCATTGATGGCGTCGTCACCATTGGCGAAGGCGAGATGGACGAAGCACCGATGCTTTACATCGGTGAGAAGGTCGGCTCCGGCGGCCCAGCCATGGACATCGCGGTCGATCCGCTTGAGGGCACGAACCTGTGCGCCAAGAGCCTGCCGAATGCCATTACGGTGGTCGCCCTCGCCGAGCGCGGCAAGTTCCTGCACGCCCCGGACATCTACATGGAAAAGATTGTCGTCGGCCCGGACCTGCCGGAAGATGTCGTCAATCTGGACTCTTCCATCGAAGAAAACCTGCGCAACCTTGCGAAGGCCAAAAACCGCGACGTGTCAGACCTCGTGCTCTGTACGCTGGACCGTGAACGCCACGAAGAACTGATTGCCCGTGCCCGTCAGGCTGGTGCCCGCGTTCAGCTTCTCAGCGATGGTGACGTTGCTGCGGCTATCGCAACCTGCATCGATGGCGGCGGCGTAGATCTTTACGCAGGTTCCGGCGGTGCTCCCGAGGGTGTTCTGGCAGCAGCCGCAATCCGCTGCATGAATGGTCAGATGCAGGGCCGCCTCCTGTTTGAAGACGATGCACAGCGTGAACGCGCCCGCGAAATGGCTGACGGAAAAGACCCAACGCGCCTTCTTGGTCTGCACGACATGGCCGCCGGTCACGTTTTGTTTAGCGCTACAGGCGTCACCACCGGCTCTCTGCTGAAGGGTGTGGAACGGATCAGCCCAACCCGCGCCAAGACGCATTCGATCGTTATGCGTTCAAAATCTGGCACAGTTCGCTATATTGAGAGCCATCACGACTTCAGCCTGAAGACAAATCGACCATCCTGAATGGAGTAGCATGTTAGAAGACGATACGGGCCTGGTACTCGGCGTATCCCGCAGCGCAGGCAACCGTCGGTGGATCTGGCGCGATCCACGTCTGGCAGAGGCGGATAACCGCCTTGCCCTTGGAATGGCTCAAAGAGCAGCCATTCCGGAACTTCTGGCCCGTATCCTGACTGCCCGTGGTGTCACAGCCACGGAAGCAGCCTCCTTTCTGGACCCGCGTCTGCGGGATCTCATGCCTGACCCTTCCTGCCTGCAGGATATGGACAAAGCTGCTGACAGACTTGCTCAAGCCGTCCGCACCCATGAACATATCGGCCTCTTTGGCGACTACGATGTGGATGGCGCCTGCGGCACAGCGCTCATCTGTGACACCCTCCGGGAATTTGGCTGTACCGTCAGCACACACATCCCAGACCGCATGACCGAGGGCTACGGCCCCAACACACCAGCACTCGAAAAACTGGTTTCCGAAGGTGCAACCCTGCTCGTCTGCATCGATTGCGGCACTGCTGCGATCGACATTCTGAACGGCTTTCACGGCCAAACGGACGTCATTGTCCTTGATCATCACAAGCCGGATGGCTCGATCCTGCCCAATGGCATTGTCGTTAACCCGAACCGCCTCGACTGCACCTCTGGTCTTGGCGCAATCTGCGCAACGGCCGTCGCTTTCCTGACCATGGTCGCCACCGTACGTCTTCTTCGGCGAGACGGCTGGTTTACGGATGGACGCGTTGCCCCTGACCTTCTTAAGCGTCTGGATCTCGCGGCTCTTGCCACGATCTGTGACGTCATGCCTCTTACCGGGCTGAACCGTGCACTCGTCATGCAGGGTTTGCGCGTCATGGCGCGCGGAGAGCGCCTGGGATTAGCCACACTGTCTTCTGTGGCAGGCGTGAAGGAAGAAGCCAGTGCGATGGCTTGTGGCTTCGCTCTGGGGCCACGCATTAACGCAGGAGGCCGTATTGCCAAGGCCAATCTTGGTTTGCGACTTCTGCTCTCCGAAGACGTCGTGGAAGCTCGTGCTCTTGCGGATGAGCTGGATAATGTGAACCGGCAACGTCAGAGCGTCGAAGCTGGCATTCTTGCTCAGGCTATGGAGCAGGCTGAACAGCAGATCGAAGCCAATCATGCGGTGATCTTTCTGCATGGTGAAACCTGGCACCCAGGTGTTGTGGGCATTGTTGCGGGGAGACTGAAGGAGCGATTCAATCGTCCGGCTTTGGTGGGCGCTCTCGCGGACGGAATTATCAAAGGATCTGCCCGCTCTGTTCCTGGACTGGATATCGGTGCTGCAATCATCGCGGCCAGACAGTCCGGGCTTCTTCTGACCGGTGGTGGCCATGCCATGGCTGCCGGCTTCTCGCTGGAAGCCGGCAATGCTGCCACATTCCATGAACTACTGGACAACACGCTTTCCGAAGCACGTGCTCTTCCGGTTCAGGACGCATTACGGATCGATGGCCTCACCACACTCAGAGGAGCCTCGCTTGAAGTCGCTGCTCAGCTTGCGCGGTTGGCTCCTTTCGGACCCGGCAATGAAGAGCCCGTTCTGGCAATCAGCAATGTGCGATGCGTCAAGACTGATCGCATTGGCAAGGACGGAAATACCCTGCGCGTGATGTTCCAGGGGGAAGACGGCGGGACACGCCTGAAGGCACTTGTCTTCCGTGCGGGAGACAAACCATTTGTCCCGTTGCTGGAAGATCGGACGATGCCGCTGTTGCATCTGGCAGGGCATTTGAGGGTGGAAACCTGGCAGGAACGACAAAATCTAACTTTTTTCATTTCTGACGTTTCAAGTGCTTGACGGCACAAATGAACCCCCTTATACACCCGCTCACGCCTCCAGTCCCGTTCGTCTAGAGGCCTAGGACACTGCCCTTTCACGGCGGCAACACGGGTTCGAATCCCGTACGGGACACCAAGCTTTTCAAAAGCTTACAGGCACATTTCTCAAAATGAAATGACGCAGATATCCAGCTTTGATCGTACTCTGTACGGTCTCAGAGCTGGAATTTTCTGTTTGTGCCCAGCGTTTTGAACGAAGCTGAATGTTCAGACATTGCAATCTTATACATCTCTCCAAATTTTGCTCTGGCTCTGGATTTTCCATGAGTCTGAAACCTTTTTTAACTCTTGAGATCACGATTCCGTGTCATAGATCAGACATCTTTTGACATGGAGAACGTAGTTGTCCCGTTTCCCTCTGCGCCTGGCCTGCAGCACTGTTTTTTCTATCCGCGGGCTCCTGATGATGAGCACAGCGTTTGGCCTGCTCGCAGTACATTCACAGGCGCACGCAGATGACGATGTGATGTCTCGCATGGAAAAGGAGATGCACCGCCTTCAGGAAGCGCAGGCACATGTTCAGCAGGAACAGGAAGAGATCAATCACGATCTTGTCATGCTGCGCTCAGAGATGGCCAAGCATCATCACACGGCTCAGCCAGCAGACAAGACAACGACGAACACGACAATGGTCGCTCGCGGCACGCCTTCGAGGTCTGCCATTCATGGAGTTGCGTCTCACGCGCCACAACTCCATTCGTCCCCGCACCCAACAGAACTTGCTTCAGAAGCAACATTCGCATCCAACGCCAACTCGCCTGAAGGACACGCTTCCCGCGCTCTCCCCTCATCAGACTCAAGAGACCGTGTTGCACGAGATCGTCGCGACCACGGAGTGACTGAATCTGGCACCGGATCTGAACTGGCCGTGGTCGGGAAGCGGACAGAAGATGTCATGGTGCGCTTCGCTGAAAATGGTGTCGGCCCACATCCGCGTGAAACAATCGGCGCGCAGGCTGCAGGCGCTGTGGGCGACCATGGCGTGTTTCACCTTGGGCCTGTCACGCTCATGCTCGGTGGCTTTGTGGACATGGCAGCCGTTCTTGAGAACCGCCATGTCGCATCTGGCACATTCAATTACTGGCAGGACATGCCGTATCCGAATGAACCGCGATATCACACCAATAATTTCGAAGGGAGCGCCCGCTATAGCCGCCTCTCCCTCCTGGCACGCGGCAACATTAATTCCGAAGCGACCATTTCAGGCTTCTTTGAATCCGATTTCGGTGCTGGTGCAGTTACGACGGATCCATATGAAAGCAACAGCTATGCGTTCCGGATGCGTCAGGCCTATCTGGCCTATGATGATAACAAAGCTGGCTGGCATTTCCTCGGCGGCCAGGCCTGGAGCCTTTTGACGCCCGGCCGTATTGGTATCGTGGCCCGTCAGGAGAGCCTTCCAGAAACCATTGAAGCCTCCATGCTGGCGGGTCAGACATGGGCTCGCCAATGGCAGGTGCGCGTCGTGAAGGATTTCATGGACCATCGCCTCTGGGCAGGTTTCTCCATCGAAAACCCGGCAACCCTGTATGACACCACAGGCTTCACGAACACCAACGGCACGGTGTCCCTTCCAAACGGCAACACAGCCACGATTGGTGAAAATGGCGTTGGCCTAACAAATGACACGGCGAATTTCTCAAACGAAATCGCACCAGACCTTATTGGCAAACTGGCTTACGATCCCAGTTGGGGCCATTACGAAGTCGAAGGGATTCTGCATTTCCCGCATGATCGCGTGACCATCAATCATACAGGCCACAACAACACCGCCATTGCGGGTGGCGCAGGGGGATCGCTGATCCTGCCAATCATTTCAGGCAAGCTGGAATTCCGCGCAGCCGGTCTCGCGGGATGGGGCATCAACCGCTACGGTTCCGTGCTGCTTCCGGATGCCACACTGAATGCCCAGGGCGACCCGGTGCCCCTCTTCGGTCTTCAGGCACAGGCAGGCCTGATTGCACATCCCAACCCGCATATTGATGTGTATGGATATTTTGGCACACAGCGCGTGGGACATGCTTATTTCAACAGTGAAGGGTCGTCTTACGGCTACGGCAACCCGCTGTACTCAAATGCTGGCTGCCTGCAGGAGCTTTCGTCCCTCACCTGCTCCGCCAATACACGCGGCGTTTCAGAGGCGACGATCGGTGCCTGGTGGAGGTTCTTCAAAGGCCGCTTTGGCACTGTTGAAGGTGGCACCCAGCTTGCTTATGCACGGCGGGACATCTGGAAAGGCATTGGCGGCGATCCGCATACCAGTATGAGCCAGATCTTCTTCGACTTCCGCTATCTGCCCTTCCAGTAACGCACTCTCGCACAAAAAGCCGCATGTTCAACACACGCGGCTTTTTCCATTTTCAGCCCTTCGTCCAGTACCCGGACGCCTTGATCCACTGCGGCGAAATTCCACGCTCGTTTTCCAGAACACTTCGGATAGAGCGTGCAACGGATGCTTCAGCCGCAACCCAGATGAATGTCTGCGGCGCGATCTGAATGGTTTGCAAGGCGCGTAAGAACGGCTCGGCCTGATGCGCCTGTTCGCTTGGACGATGAACCCAGACAGGTGTGTAGGACGCCTTCGTTTTGAAGGACTGTTCCTCTGAGGCATCTGTCACCGCAGCCAGTGTGGTGACAGGCGTTCCGGCATCCAGTTCCTCGACGCGCCTGCCAATAGCGGGAAGTGCGGTTTCATCCCCAATCAGAAGCCAGTTGCGAATATCTCCCGTAATGACGCGCGATCCTTTGGGGCCACCAATGGCCAGATGATCGCCAGGCTTGGCGCGCCGGGCCCAGTCCGCCGCCGGTCCGCCATCATGGTCCACAAAATCCAGAACCAGCGTCCCAGCAGCGCGGTCAAACACGCGCGGCGTGTAATCCCGACGGGCCATTTCACCATCACCCTGCGGAACAAATATCTTGATGTGATCATCCGGTGACAGGCTGGGAAAATCCCGAAGGCTCTCATCCTGAAGCGTGATGCGGATCATGTGTGGCGTCACACGCCCGACGTCCACAACAGTCAGGTCACGGCGTTTCAGCTCGTGCATGACGCGACGAATTTCCGGGGGAGCAATGGTTGTGGTGTCAGTAACGGTCATCTTCTCATCCTTGAATTAACCCTGAGCAACGGGTCTGAGGACTGCATGACGACAGACGCACAGGCCCGGCACAGCGCAGGGGCTGTTCGGTTCTGTGCGTTGATTGACGTTAACGCTTACGGAAACTGGAGACGTCCAGCCTCGATGTCATCTCCAGCCACGATCTGACTGGAGCATTCCTTCAGCTTTTCCCTTTACTGGTCCTCGACGGAAAATTCGATAGGAACAGTGAGAGAAACTGTCGTCCCTGCAATCTCTTCCGGCGGCGGCGGGAACGGTTCTGCACGCCGGACAACCGCCAGTGTTTCTTCGTCCAGCAATGCAAAACCACCACTTTTCCGGATTTTTGCAGACAAAACATGCCCACGCCGATCCATGACGAAAAACAGCACAGGAGTTCCTTCCTGATGCTGCGCCAGAGCTTCTGCGGGGTAACGCTTGAAACGTTCCAAACGCGCCAGAATATCGCCCTGCCAGGTCACGGGCGCGTTGCTGGAGTGACTCGCGTGAGAGGCAGACGCCGCGCTGCTGCTCTGAGATGGCGTACTGTCTGCAGCTGGCGGCGCTGTCATCTTGTCGGCAACAGGAGCCTGCATCGGGACCGGTTTCACGGGCTGAGGCGGGCTCTTTACTGTCTTCTTGTGAACCTTGACCTTCTCCACCTTTGGAACAGGCACGGGCGGATGTGGCGCCGGAGACGGCGGGGCATCCACCTGTTGAGGCGTATCCGGCTGCGGTTCCGGCGGCGTGACCATCTGCTGTGGGCCCGGATCAACATCCTGAGGAGGAGCCGGCGCAGGTGTCGGCATGGGGGACATGTCAATCGCGATAGCAGGCGGGGGGGCAGCACTTGGGGCCGCAACCTGTGGCGGCGCATGTGTCACGGCCCACCAGAGTGCGATGCCTGTCAGAACAGTCATCGCAGCACCAGACAAACCCCAGACACGGACACTCCGCTGGTCTTCGGTCTGCTGATACGACTGATACCAGTCCCGGAAGGTCGTGGGGAGAGACGCGTGTGAAGAACTCACGGTCCTTCCCCAGCCTCCTGCCCCTGAAGCGTGACAAGCGCGACCTTGAGGAAACCAGCCTTCCGAAGCTGCCCCATCACATCCATCAGTGTTCCATAATCGACGGTCTTGTCCGCCCGCAGAAAAATGCGCTCTTCCTTGTTGCCCTTACTGGCTTTGCCGAGTGCATCAACGAGCTGATCCGAACTGACGGCATCTTCGCCCAGAGCCAGCGTATGGTCAGCCTTGACGGTCAGGAACACCGGTTCATCCGGGCGGGGAGCAGGCGTTTCAGTAGAAGATGGCAGATCAACAGGGACGTTGACCGTCGTCAGAGGTGCAGCAACCATGAAGATCACGAGCAGAACGAGCATGACGTCGATAAACGGCGTCACGTTGATTTCATGCGCTTCCAGCACCGACTCATCGGCATGACGAATATGAATAGCCATGCCTGCGATTACTCCGCAGCAGCCATGAAGCGGACGACATTGCCGCTTGCTGCAAGCGCTGCGCGGGCCAGATCACGGGAGACCAGACGCATCACAAGTGACGTCAGATCCGCGACGCAGGCGCGACAGGCCGCCGTCTGACGGGCCAGATGATTGTAGATCACAACAGCAGGAATGGCCGCGACCAGACCAAGCGCCGTGGCCAGCAGGGCCTCTGCGATACCAGGAGCAACAACGGCAAGGCTGGTCGCATGAGCAGCGGCAATGCCCGTGAAGGAGGACATGATGCCCCACACCGTTCCGAACAGGCCAATGAAGGGAGACGTCGCACCAATTGTGGCGAGCACGCCAGTCCCTCTCATCAGACGGCGGCCTTCAGCAGCTTCCAGACGCTCAAGATGCAGAACTATCCGCTCCTTGATGCCGTCACGATCGGCAGGAATATCTTCCGAGCGGCGGCGCTCCGCTTCTGCGGCCAGCACCATGGCGTGAGCGATACCCGCACCGTCGCGCGTCCATTCTTCTCCCAGATGCAGTGTGTCTGCGTCTTCCAGAGCCGTTTCTGATTTTTTGAGCTGCGCCCGCAAACGGATCAGCTCAACAGTTTTGGCAATGAAGATCGTCCATGTGACGACGGATGCCGCCGCCAGAAGCGTCATGACGCAGCGGACAACCGGCCCGGCGCCAAGAAACATCTGCCAGGGGGAGAAGGTAAGAGACATTACTGTGCCTGTCGGGGCGACACGCTGCGCCCTCCTGTCTCGGGGTTGAAACACGATGTCCTTGCAACAAACCGACAGTCGCCGCGCACAATCCGGGCAACACGCGCCACATGGATTGCACTAGTCTGCAAAGAGCTTTAAAGAACGATAATGAGAGTCATTCTTAATTACAAGCAAGATTCTCTGCCGCTTTGAAAAAAGCCCCAAGACCCGTCTTAGAAAGACCACACCCATGCTGATCCACATTCCGAATGTCCTGTCTCCTGAAGAGGTACGCTATTGCCGTGACCACCTTGAGACGGCGCAGTGGACAGATGGGCGTGTTACAGCGGGAGAACAGTCTGCAAAGGCAAAGTTAAACCTTCAGATTCCACAGGATTCAGAGGTGTGCCGTGAGCTTGGAGAAATTGTTCTGAGAGCTTTAGGGCGCAATCCAACTTTTAATAGCGCGGCCCTGCCCCTGCGAGTTTATCCACCACTTTTCAACCGATACGATACCGGAATGCATTTCAACGCACATGTTGATAATGCCATCCGCCCTATTCCAGGCGCTGGTTTCCGCATCCGGACGGACGTTTCCTCCACACTATTTCTGTCTTCCCCAGAAGATTACGACGGTGGAGAACTCGTCATTCAGGACACGTACGGCAATCAGAACGTCAAACTCCCTGCGGGCGACATGGTGGTCTATCCGTCTACCAGCCTGCACAGCGTTAACCGCATTACGCGTGGGAGCCGATGGGCATCGTTCTTCTGGTCGCAATCCATGATCCGCGACGATACAAAGCGCGCTCTTATGTACGATTTTGATCGCTCCATCATCGAGACCCGCAAGGCGCTTCCCGATGATCACCCAGCGGTTCTGGGTCTGACCTCAACCTACCACAACCTTCTGCGGCAATGGGCTGAGCTTTAAGCTGGATTGCCCCGTTTCCTGGACGGGACAATCGGTCTCGCATCAATGCTCGTCGTGCTGATCGTGTTCTGATGGGCCATGCTGATGTCCATGGCCGCCACTCTGAAACGCCATGGCCAGAACGTCATTCGTATTCTTGCCATTCGCCTCAGCAATCTGCGCAATCGACTGGTCTTCAGATGTCACCGTCAGGCCATGCGCAGAGAGCTTATGGGCCAGCATTCCCCCATCCATATGCGCGAGCGGAGCGACCTGAGACAGGGGCGCCTGCGTCACCAACGGTACCAGCATGAAGGCAACCTGCTTGTTGCCAGCATGGCCTGAGGACGATTGCGGCAGGAAGAAATAGGCTGTTGAAGCCAGTGCCACCAGAAGCGGAACATAAAGTGTTCCGCGCCGGGTATAATTGACGAGTGACGTCCAGTTCTTGATCAGATGCAGCGCAAACGGCACGAGCAGGACCATGCTCAGCCATTCATGCATCGGATGGAAAGCGCCGGGGCCCCAGTGGAAGAAAAGTGCCACCCCGGTAATGGCCGAGATCAGGAAAAATCCTGTCGTCAGTGGGGTTCCGTAACGGTTCATGAAAGTTCTGAACATTGAGCTTTCCAGAAAAGGACGCAAACGCCCTGTTAGAGAATGAAAAATTCAGCCGGGCAGAAAACGGCTGACTTCCAGCCCGGTCCCGACGGAGAGCGGAACACTCAAAATACCCGGCTGTGAGCGAACGAATTCCTGGTAGCGCCGAGCGTCTTCACCGCCCGGAATAACCATATTATCCGCGACCAGAACGGCGCCTGGCCGCAGATGCGGCATCAGGGCTTCAAGGCAAGGCACATAGAGATCCTTCCAGAGATCTAGGAGGACGAAATCAATGCTATCCTTCAGCTCTGAAATCATCTCAACCGCATCCCCGATACGATACTCAATGTGTTCTTCCACACCGGCACGCGCAGCCATATCTCTGGCGAAAGCAACCTTCTCCCGTTCCAGCTCCATGGTGATGACACGACCACCCGTCCGACGTGCCGCTTCCGCAAGCCACAGGGTGGAATAGCCAAAGGACGTGCCCAGTTCGAGGATCGTCGGAGCCTTGAGGTTGCGCGCCAGAATGTTGATCAGTTGCCCGGTCTGCGGGCCTACAGCCATGAAACGGTCGGACGCAGGGCGGGAAATCCCGTCTGCATGCTCCTCCCGTTCTTTCAGGATCCGCTCATAATAAAGATCCAGAACGGCATTCAGTTTGTCATCCATGAGTATGCTCCAGTACGGCCAGCTTCCCGTCGCGCACCGTGTAATCCTTCTGATTATCCGGCCCGATCAGGGAGTTGGAGTAACTGTCAAACGTCATTGGCAGGGCGACAGATGTCTTCACAGGATGGTAATTCGCAGCGGAATTCACATCGCCATGCCCCGTATAGCGGGCGGTAAACGGGTAAGGATAAACCGGTCGACTGGCGATGGCTGCACCGTTGGGACTGGCATAAGGCTGACTGGGCATGACCGCTGCATGGATCTGACCGCCCCCGACTTTCCCGGCGCTTCCTGCTTTTCCCATGGACATATCGGACTGTGCGATTTTTTCCGTCAGGATCGCGTTTGGTGTAGTTCCGGTTTCCGTCCACGCCATCAGCGGCGATAGGAAGTCCACCTGCGGGAAGCCGTCACCATTTCCGCAATGGCCGACACCCGGCAGCAGATAGAAACGCAGGAAACGGTCCGTCAGGGTACGTCCCATTTCCTTCTGTACGCCTTGGTAATAGGCAATCGTATTGACGGGGGAAATCGACTGATCGGCCAGTCCATGCCAGAGGATCAGATGGCCGCCCCGGCGTTGAAACGGATGAAGGTTCGTATTCTCGGCATTATAGAGCGGTGCCAATTCGTTCATGACGTCGAACGTCGCATGATCGAACTGGAACTGCGTCAAATCCGTGGCCTTTTCGTTCACCTCTGGTGAAATGACATAGGCAATGGCAGACGCGGCAATTCCATTGCTCATACTCTCGCCCGTTGGGGACGAAGGCAGCGCCCACTGCGTTTCAGAACCGGGGAATGGCCCGTGCAGAATATAGGACCGGCCGGACGCATCAGTTGCCCCGCTATAGATCCGAAGTGCTGCCTGTGTTTCCTCCGCTGTCAGGCAATGGGACGTGTTGGCCTGACCGGCCGGACACCGCACCCAAGCAGGATCGAAATGACAGGCTCTCGGCTCTTCCAGAATACCGTCCGCAGTTCCCGACAATGTGGAGCAGTGCTTAACAACCGCGTCATGCAGGACTGAAACGCGATCCTGTAGCAGGATGCTCGTGCCATCAGCGCGCTGGTTCCCGCGGACATTCCACGCATGATAGAATGAGTTCTGCACGGTGAAGAGTGCGGCTGGAGCGCCTGCGGAAATGCCGTCAAAATCATCTGGGAAACGCTGCGCCTCCATAAGCGCTTCGCGTCCACCATCCGAACAACCTACAAAATAGGAATATTTCGGAGCCTGCCCGTAAAACGCTTTCGTTAGTGCTTTGGCTGCGACCGTCGTCAGATGATTGGCGCGATATGCAAAATCAATTCGCTTCTGCGGGTCTTTGCCGAAGAAGCCCTGTTGTAATCCCATCATGGGACCAGTGTGACCCAGATCATCACCGGCCATGACAAATTCACCATTCAAAGCAGGAGCGCAGGCACCAGCATTGCTGACACCAACGCGCGTCATGCCACACAGGCCACCGCAACCGCCCAGCAGAAACCGCTGCGTCCAGTGTTCCATGGGTAGGTCAACTTCAAAGGAAATGCTTGGCGCGATCTGCCCGGTAACCTTGCAGAATTTGCCTTTTGGCGTTTCCAGAACGACCGCAACCTGATGATCAACAGACGCACCGACAAACGGTGCCAGATCCGTTTTCCCAAGCATTTCACACGATATGACAGGAGCGACCGAAGGCAGGCCTGCAATGGACGCGGCCTTCGCAGACTGCACGATCCCCAGAGCCAGCATGATCGGAAATATCGCGGCCAGCAGGCTCCATACCGGACGTCGACAGTATTGGAAAACAGACCTCAAGACGCACGTCTCCATGAACAAGGTTTCAGTAGCTCGATCATATGACATCGCTTGCCCGTCATGCGCTGCGACAGAAGTGTATGCATTTGTAAGCCCAATGCAGACGTCGCTACTCCGCACATAATCTTTCGCCGGACGAAAGCTGATCGAATGTGGTGGAGACAATGCGGGGCGGCTCTTTCTGTGCAAGCTGCCGGATGGCCTGTGCTTTCACGGCATGCAAAGCAGAATTTTCACTAAGCCCAATCAGACCAATAATAGCCTGGGAAACATCCGGGAAACCGGATTGCAAAGCCCTCTGGAAACAGGATACCGCAACAGGGACATCCTGCTGTGCCAGCGCAAGACGTGCGAGATTAAGGTCTGCCCAGCAGTCCCCTCCTTCCGATGCTGCCTGAAAGAAAACTTTCGCACCTTCCGGATCAGGCACCCCGCTGATGCCGTCTTCGTGCAGAAGCCCCAACATATTGAGGGCTTTCACATTGCCTTTTTCGGCAGACGATACATAGAGCCGGTAGGCGCGCGCGCGGTTCTTTGGAACCCCATCTCCCAGCAACAGAAGATCCGCCAGATTGAACATGGCCCACGTTTCTCCGCGGGCGGCGGCTGTCTCAAAATATGCGGCGGCCTGAACGGGGTTACGCGGGACGCCCCACCCTCTCTCATACGCGCGACCAAGCATATTCACGGCGACCGGATGACCACTCCGTGCAGCCGCTTCAAAATATGGAAAAGCCTCAGCCAGCCACCCCCTATCCACATGCATTTGGCCCAAAAGCAATTGGGCCTGTACCTGCGGAGGGCAACTCACCACTGGCATTTCGTTTTCAAAATCTGGACCAACGGGCTGTCCGCACGACGCCATGATATTTCACCGATACTCACCATAAAAACCCTCCCGGCCAATGACCGGAAGGGCTGCAAACAGTTTTGTCTGAAGCTCGCTTCAGAAATTGAGGCCAAAGCTTCCCATGAACGTCCGCCCTGACATCGGAACAGCGCGGCTAGAGCTGAACGCTGAACCATAATTCAGATGGTTGGTCAGATTATTGGCATTAAACTGCACATGATAACGGCCGTAGTCGTAGGACACGATGCCGTTCAGCGAGAAGTTGTAAGGCATGCGCGCCGTATTGGCCTCGTTAGCCCAGTAGCCGGAGCTGTACTGTGCACCGCCGCCAGCCTTCAGCGTACCCTGCCCTGCTCTCAGCACCATATGCGACAGGTTGTAGGTGCTCCAGACCGAGAACGTATTGTGCGGAAGCTGAGGCGCCTGATTACCATACATCGTAGCGCTGTTCGTCACTTTGCCGCCCATATATGCGTAGGTGGCATAGATATCCCAGGCCTGCGTGATCTTGCCAGTCGCACTCAGCTCAACACCGCGGATCCGGCGGCCTGTTCCAGCATCCTGGAAACCCGTGATGATGCTGCCATCGTCATCATACGTGTAAGAGTTGTTCTGGTTGATCTGGAACAGTGCTCCCGTCACACCGAGGCGCTTGTTGAAGAAATCCAGCTTGCTTCCAACTTCAAACAGATCACTGCGCTGCGGTTTCAGATCACGACCATTGACCGCAACGTCGCCGACGCTGGCCTGATTGGTGATCTGGGAAGACACATCCGTTCCGACAGGCTTGTAAGAGCGAGCAAACGTGAAATAGACGGTCGCATCTTTGGTGATGTCATACATGATGCTGGCAGACGGACTGAACTTGTTGGAGCTCTGCGCCTGTGTACCAGAAGAGGCAGCCGCAGCACTCCAGTACGTGCTCTTATAGCTATCCCAGCGGAACGTTCCGAAAATGGACAGTTTCTTGGTGAGGTGAATTTTATCAGCCAGGAACAGGCCCAGATCACGGAAATCTGCGGTCCGATGCCCGCTGGATGGCCAGGTGATATATGTGCCCGGCGAAGAGTAGTACGGGTTGCGGATGGTCTGATTGTTCGTCCGGTTCACATACGTGCCCATGATCCGATCGTCCTTGGTGTAGTTGATATCCACACCAGCCCGCAGATCATGCTTCAGGAACCACGTGTCAAATTTCGAACGCGTCATCATAACGTTCTGAATGCCCCAGCCATCCTGCTGGTAAGCAGCACCACCGCCTGCGCCGTAGGCCAGAGACGGATTTCCCCCGGCAAGAAAACTGGAAGCACAGGTGCCAGAACAGGCACTGGGGTTAGTCGCTGCGTAATCACGATGATAATGGCTGAAACGCGTGTCGTTGCTGAGTGTCAGCCACTTCGCAATTTCAGTTGCGAATTTCGACGTGACCATGTGGATATTGGAATTATCCCGGTCAAAGCTACGCGTATATGTCGTGTTTCGGTTCAATCCGTGTTCGGTAATTGGCGTGTACGTATTGCCAATCTGGATCATCGGCACACCGTAATCTGGCGTTCCGCGGCTTCCGAGCCACTGATAGTTCAGGTGATAAGTCGTTTTCGTTCCCAAACCAAAACCAAGATCAGCCGCCACGCCATAACGGTCTGACCGAACATTATTCCGGTCTGTCACGTCCTGCTTGTTGTACATGCCGTTCACGCGAAGAGCAGTATGTTTGCCAAGCTGGTAATTGACGTCTGCGGAACCGCGATACTGCATCCCGCTTCCGATGGACTGATCCAGGGCGTAATGATTTCCAAGATGCGCCTTTTTCAGCGTCTGGTTGATCACACCGCCCACGTTACCCGCACCGAAATACTCGCCGCTCGGGCCTTTGACCACTTCAACACTTTCGGTGTTGAATGTGTCACGCACATAGGTGCCGAAATCCCGCAAACCATCTTCGTAAATGTCACCGCGGGCCTGCTGGCCACGAATACGGAACTGATCGCCATTCAGGCCGCCGTTCCCCTCACCGGTAGACATGGTGATGCCCGGAACATTCGCCAGAGCTTGATCCAGCGTGAACAGACGCTGCTGTTCGATCAACGCCTTGGGAACAACGCTGATGATCTGAGGCGTTTCCCGAACGGTATCCGGCATACGCCCGATATCGAGTGTGGTGTTGTTCGTATTGGTCTGTTCCGGCGCAGCCGTGTCGGTCTGTCCGTGAACTTTAACAGCAGGAAGACTGACGGAAGCCGCATCGTTGGCAGCCCCGGCATCCTGAGCGTCTGCCTCTCCGGTTTCCGTCACGCCCAGCCCGGCCCCCAGAGCCAGAAGCGCCAGTTTCTGCCATTTGACGGTGGAGGATTGACCTGCCTCGGTGGAAATCAGGCTATCTGTCAGAGATCGCGGGCTGAGATGTTCGTTTTTCGAAGGCATGAAACCACCTGAACTGATTGGCCGACAGCACACAGACGAAACAGTCGCCAGCCTTGATCATCCGGAACGATCCCGCCGCCATCACCGCATTCAAGCAGACGGCTTATTCGGGAAATGCATTCCTCCAAGACCATGCACATCACATCTGCATGCCGAAACTGGCGCTATCTTCCTCAGAACGAGTGCGAATGCAAATGATTCTCAACAATAATATAAAATATTCTTCAAACACATCTCACTCAGTGCGAATTCGCCACAGTTCCTGCCGCACGGCATGGTGCACGGTTTCACGCAGCCAGCGGTGCAACTGGTCCATATCAACGCGTGGATGCCAGGCCTGAAAAGGCCGAACGGGCGGCAGTTCGAACGGAAATTCGAAGCTGTCCAACCCCATGCGTTCAAGCGGAAAACGCTCAATAACAGTTCTGGGCAAAGGCAGAATCAGATCAGTTTCGCCAATGGCCGCGATCAGAGAATGATAGGTCGGCACAACCATCGCAATCCGGCGTGACAACCCATAGCGTTCCTTCAAGATCGCATCGATCGGTCCGTTCGAGCGGCCTTTTCTGGACACACTCACATGGTCGTACGCGGCCAGAGACTGAGGCGTTATCTTATCCTTCAGGATAGGATGGCCTTTCCGGACCAGCGCACTAAACGACGTTTCAAACAGGGTTTGTCGCATGATTTCAGGACTCAGTTCATCCGTCGCGCCAATATAAAGATCAATCTTGTTCCCCCGCAGAGCTTCGCTGGCCGTGCCTTCGGATTCCGGTGAGAACACGATCCGGCAGTCAGGGCACTCCTTTTGCAGCGCCTGAAGAATGGGGCGCCCGAACGCTCCCACCACAATATCATTCGCCCGGATGGTGAACTTCGGGGACATGGCTTTCAGGTTCAGCGTGGCGCCATCGTTGAGCAGGTCATCCGCTTCCCGAACGAGCGTCTGCACACGATCCCGAATACGGTTCGCAAAGGCCGTCGCCACCATACGTCGCCCTGACATGACAAGAATCGGATCCCCGAACACGGTTCTCAAACGCGCAAGATGCCGGCTCATGGCGGGCTCACTCACCTTGAGACGGCGCGCTGCGAGGGAGACGCTCTGCTCCTCCACCAGCACCTGAAGGTAACGCAGAAGATCCAGATCATAACGGCGTCCGAGAGGCTGCTTGTCTGACATGCGACATCCTTCCTGCGAGTAACGGCAAACGTTCCTGTGAGCATAAACAGGAACGATGCGGTCCAACATACAGAAATGAAAGACTTCTCGCTCACCCTTCCGAAAAATGGAATCCTCACTTACCCGAAGTGAGGGTTTTCTGCGGCCACCATGCCTCGATAGATGCGCTCAGACACCAAGAGAGCAGCTGATGGCATTACCTTCACAAACCGCAGCGCCACCCGCGCAACCGTCTTACATGCCCCCCTTCGGGATGCGCACCCTGATCGGGTGCGTTGGCATGTTGCTGGCCGTTCATGTTGCGGGGTTCAACGAACACATCACCGAAATCGGCCTGTCGGACATTCGTGGCGCCATGCATATCGGCCATGATGAAGGCACCTGGTTCATCTCGACCTACGAAGCCTTCAACATTGCCGCCATGGCCTTCACGCCATGGTTTTACATGACGTTCTCGATCTACCGGTTTTCGATCTTCATGACGGCAGTGCTTGCCCTGCTGTCCATTCCGCTGCCGTTCATGCCGGACATGATTTCCCTGTGTTTTCTGCGCGCAGCACAAGGTCTGAGCGCGGGATGTCTGCCGCCTGTCCTGATGACGGTCATGCTCAAATACCTTCCGCCCCCCATCAAGGTGTTTGGTATTGGGGGTTACGCCATGAGTGCGACCTTTGGCCCTAATCTGGGCGGCCCACTGGAAGCCTTATGGTTCGAGCATTTCGGCTGGCACTGGCTGTACTGGGAAGTCATCCCTCTCAGTGCGATAGCCATTGCCATGATGGCTTATGGCCTTCCCAAAGACCCCGTACATCTCGAACGTTTCATGAAGTTCAACTGGCGCGGGTTCTTCATTGGTGTGCCGTCCATTCTCTGTGTCGTGACGGTTCTCTATCAGGGAGACCGGCTGGACTGGTTCCGCTCTCCCATTATTTCCCATCTGACATTCTGGGGAGGCGCCCTGTTTCTGGGCTTCCTGTTCCACGAATGGCACCATCACACACCATTTTTCCGGCTCCAGTACTGGAAGAACCGTAACATCGCCATGTCGATGCTCACGCTTGTGGGGGTCCTGGTGATCTGTGGCCTCATGATGGAGGTTCCATCCACCTATCTGGCAGAAGTCCGGGGGTATCGCCCATCGCAGACGGCACCTATTGCGCTCATGGTTGCCCTGCCACAGCTCATCATGCTGCCGCTGACGGCGGCTCTTTGCAATATGCGTTCAGTGGACTGCCGCTATCTGCTCGGCATTGGCATGAGTTGCCTCGGACTGGCTGCATTCCTTGGAACGTGGCTCACACCGGACTGGGTACGGGATAATTTCTATCTTCTGCAGGGCCTCCAGATCGTGGGGCAGCCCATGGTGGTCATTCCCGTCCTGATGCTGGCCACGATGTCTCTCGGACCGGCAGATGGACCATTCATTTCCGGCATGGTGAATATGCTCAAAGGCATGGCGAACGCTGTTGCTGCGGCCTTGTTCGAAATCCTGCTCAGACGGCGTGAACAATACCATTCCAACATGCTGCTCGACCGTTCCGGCAACAATGCGACGGCATTGTCAGGCATGGGAAATCCGATCGAGAACGCCATCCAGAACAGCTCACCTGACAGTGCACATGTCTCACGCAATGCGCTGCAGATCTTCCACACCTACGTGCATGAACAGTCCGTCGTGCTTGCTCTGGCAGACATATACCTCGTGATTGCAGTGCTGTGCGCAGCTTACGTCGTTCTGGCCATTATCCTGCCCAAACGCGTTTATCCGCCCGGTAAAGGCCCGGCGCCCAAACCTGCACCCGCTCCCACCTCTGTTCCGGCGGCTCCCCTCTCCGCCCCCGCCCATTAAGATCCGGATCTCTTAGACATGATTTATGGAAAGCCTCTTCTTCTCGCCGGGTGTGCCGTCGTGGTGCTGGCCGGACTGGCCTGGAGCGCCGATCGCTTCTTCGTGGGTGACGGCGTGCACCAGAAGACCAATGATGCTTACGTCACGGCCGACTTCACAGCCGTCGCCCCGAAGGTGTCCGGCCGTATCGACCGCGTTCTGGCGGAAGACAACGAATACGTTCACGCGGGGGAAGAACTTGCCCACATCGAAGACGATGACTATCGCGCAGCGCTTGCGGCAGCCAAGGGCGATGTAGCCGCAGCCGAAGGCGAAGTTGGTAATTTACAGGCAGCCCTCGCACGGCAGGACAGCCTGATCGCCGCCGCATCCGATACCGTCAAAGCTGACGAAGCCAGCTTTGTCTTCGCCCAGCAAAATGCAACGCGCTACCACAATCTGTCTGCCGGGGGTGCCAGCACTCTGGAGCAGCAACAGGGCGCGGATGCCCGTCTTCGTGAAGCCATGGCGGCCATCGCGCGCGACAAAGCAGGTGTGGACAGCGCGAAACAACAAATTCCCGTTCTTCAGGCTCAGATTCAGCGTGCTCAAGGCGCTCTGCTCAAGACACAGAGCACAGAACATCAGGCCGAACTCAATCTGTCTTATTGCACCATTCCTGCCCCGGTTGATGGCATTATCGGTGAGCGTGGCGTCCGCGTGGGTGCGTATGTGCACCCCGGCACAGGTCTGCTGGCTGTCGTGCCGGTACAGAAAGCTTATGTCCTCGCTAACTTTCAAGAAACCCAACTGACCAAAATGCAAACAGGTCAGCGGGCAACCATCTGGGTCGATACCTTCCCCGGTCATCCTCTCCATGCCCACGTGGACAGTCTGGCTCCTGCGACTGGCGTGGCCTTTGCAGCAATCCAGCCCGATAATGCAACGGGCAACTTTACGAAGGTGGTCCAGCGCGTCCCGGTCAAACTCACATTCGATGCAGGACAGCCTTTGGCGGCCAAGGTCCGTGTCGGCATGTCTGTTGAAGCGGAAGTTGATACAGCCTCACAGCCTGAAGGCCCCCACGCCCGCGACAACCGTTACGCCTGGCAGTGAGACACCCCATGCGCCTTTCTTTTTTCTCCCGGGTTACGGCCCTGCTGTCCGTCACGGCCCTGACTGCGTGTACGGTCGGTCCGGACTATCACGCCCCACCAGATCACGCGCCCGCGCAATACCACCAGAGCGTTACACCGGCCGCAGATCATCCGACGCAGGCTGCACTCGATCCACAATGGTGGCGTCTCTACAACGACCCGGTGCTGACACAGCTTGAAGCTGACGTGGCCCGCAACAACCTTGATCTGCGAACAGCAGCCCTGAATCTGGCTGAAAGCACCGCAGAACGACGGATTGCCAGTGCCGCGCAAATGCCCCGCCTGGATGGAGCAGCGTCCTACGCACGGGAGCGCGCCAGCACCAACGGTATCCTTGGACTTCTGGGAACAACCGAGCAGGCCAGTCCCGGCGATATTGCCAGTGGTGCGCAGGGATTTGGCCCAGCCGCCGCTGATGGCGCGAAGGGCAATCCCTCTTTCAACCTTCCCCAATACGGCTTGAGTGCGTCTTGGGAAGTTGATTTCTGGGGGCATGTCCGGCGGCAGGTTGAAGCCGCCACAGCGGCCATGCATGCAACGGAAGACATGCAGCGCAATGTGCTTGTCTCCCTCATGGCGGAGACCGCACAGGACTATATTGCACTCCGTAATGTGCAGGCACAGATCGCCATTACCCAGCAGAGCATCGACATTGCCCATCACAGCGTGGCCCTGACAACGCTGCGCTTTACACAGGGAACTGCCACAAAACTGGATGTCGCCTATTCCCGTGGACAGATGCACAGCTTCGAAGCCCGTCTGCCTCCTCTGAAAAGCCAGAGTGTGCATCTGATCAATGCCCTCAGTTTCCTTGTGGCACGTGAACCCGGTGCCTTGGCCAGCACACTGAACAAACCGGGCATTATTCCGCCCGTCCCAACCAACATTCCAACAGGCCTGCCCTCTCAACTCGCGGACCGGAGACCGGATATTCGCGCGGCCAAAGAACGCCTGCATGCTGCAACGGCAAGTATCGGTGTGGCGATTGCAGACTTCTACCCACGCATCACATTGTCTGGCAGCCTGGATATTCAGGCACTCCAGTTCAGCGGACTTGGATCATGGGCTTCGCGTCAGTACGGCTTTGGCCCAACCATGACATTGCCCCTTTTTGAGGGCGGACGTCTGACAGGACAATTGCACCTTCGCAAGGCCCAGCAGAAGGAAGCCGCCATTGCTCTGCAGCGCACAATCCTCCATGCATGGGAAGAAATAGATGATGCCATGACGGACCTTAGTACAGCTCAGGACCGCCAGAAACGGCTTGAAGAAAGCGTTACCGAGAACGAAACGGCCGTTCACATTGCCCAGCTACAATACAGTCAGGGTGCGGGCGACTTCCTGAACGTTCTCACTGCACAAAATGCGCTTCTCGCAACACGCAGCGCCCTTTCCGAGGCCAGAGCAGGCGTTTCCGTTTCAATGACACATCTTTACCGCGCTCTAGGGGGCGGTTGGGAAGGCTCTCTTTAAGCACTCCGGATATTCCCAATCCGACATTCTGTCGTTCGGTGCCCCACCAGCCGGACGACAGATCTGACACCTTTTCGGTGCATCCTCTGCTGAGGATAAATTCAGCAAATCCATGAAATACCGTGCGCTAAAGCCCTTCTGTATTTCCCAGAAAGCTATTTCTGGCGAACAGAACGCTTTTGCCTTAACGCTTATGACCTGAAAAAAGGTCTTTTTGTGATATTATCTTTCAGATATACCCACACAAAAGAACGTTGTTAGTATTTTTTTAGTGTTTTCTCGCGACACTCGGATTTATGGTCAAGCGGGACAGGCTTAGTGAACACTTTTCAGGAACAGAATTTCGGAACTTATCTTGAATCACTTCAGGCATGGTCCGAAAGTTCTCACGATTCCTTTGTTCTCCATGCTCTTGATTGCTCGGCTATTGTTGCCGTAACGAATACTAAAGGAAAAATTCTTTCCGTTAATGAAAAATTCGTTGAAATCAGTGGCTATTCCAGGGCTGAACTGATTGGGCAAGATCATCGAATGCTTCATTCAGGCGTTCATGATTCTAATTTTTTCCAGAAGATGTACCGCACCATCGCGCAAGGTGGCGTTTGGCACGGTGAGATCTGCAATAAAAAGAAGAACGGAAAATTATACTGGGTCGATACGACTATTGTTCCCCGATGCAATGAAAAAGGGAAAGTCATCAACTATGTGGCCATCCGCTTTGACATCACCGCCCGTAAACGTGCCGAACAACGCCTGACAGCAAACCGGCTGAAACTGCAGGAAGCCGTCAACACTGACTTCCTGACCAATATCTCCAACCGCACATCATTTTCACAGTATCTGAAGGTCCTTTTCGCACAGGAACATCCGGACAACCGGCATTTCTGCCTGTGCCTGCTCGATATCGATACGTTCAAGATCATCAATGATACATCGGGCCATGAGTCCGGTGATCGCCTGCTGAAAAAAATTGCAGGTCGCCTGAAGACCTTTCAGTCGACCGACTGTTTCATCGCACGCATTGGTGGCGACGAATTTGCCATCATCATGGTGTCAAACGATCCACAGATCTTTGAAATCAAGCTTCAGAAAATTCTTGAAGCCATGCGATTTCGGTTTCGCAGCGGCAGTTTGACGCATCTGTGCAGCGCCAGTCTGGGATATGCCGTCTCAAAACTGAATGACAGTCGGAAACGCGAAATTCTACGCTGTGCAGACCTTGCACTTTACGAAGCCAAAGCAGACGGCCGTAATAGAATCAAAAAATATGCTCCTTTCATGAAAGAAAAAACGGAGCGTCGTTCCCGGCTACGGACAGCCATGCAAGCCGCGTTGAAAAAGAAGCAGTTCAAACTTTTCTATCAGCTTGTTCTCCCTTTAAATCAGGAACGCCCTCCCTCCTTCGAGGCTCTCTTACGGTGGGATCATCCAGAGCGCGGTCTTCTCAGCCCGCAATATTTTTATGATGCTTTCGACGATGCCGAGCTCAGTATTGCAATTGGAAATTTCGTGCTGCGACAGGCTCTCACGGACATCCGGTATCTGCTGCAACACAAGATTCCTTTTGACCGCATTTCCATCAACGTAACGTCAGATGATTTTCGGGATCATAATTTTACGGAACGGCTTTTCCGTGAAATGAAGAAATATGCTGTCCCGGCTGAAAAACTAACAATCGAGATTACGGAAAAAATTCTCTTCGGCCAGCACAACCAGCATATTCTGGACGAACTCAAGAAACTCAATCGCGCCGGCGTCCAGATTTCACTGGATGACTTCGGAACCGGCTTTGCGTCTCTCACCCATCTCCGAACCGTGACATTCGATCATATCAAGATCGACCGCGTCTTTACCTCAGGCGTTACGGAACGCGGCATCGATACGGCCATTATCCAAGGTGTTATCGATATTGTTCACAGCATGAACCGTGTTGTTGTCGCGGAAGGCGTAGAAACAGCTGAGCAAGCGGAAGAACTGCGCCTGATGGGATGTGACTTCCTGCAAGGCTGGCATTTTTCAAAAGCCGTTCCCTTGTCTCAAATCCCACACGTTCTGAACATGGACGGCCCACCCTGGATCAGAAGTGAATCGATCGTCCCTGAAATGGATGTTGCAGAATAGGCCTTTTCAGCCGCGTTCCATACAAAAACGGAGGCAGACTGCTTTCGCAGCTGCCCCCGCTCTTAACTACGGATAGTTCAGACGATCAGAACCGCTGATCAATACCGGTCAGGATTGTACGGCGCAGACCATATTGTGGCGCACCGACACCAATTCCACTGCCATCACGCAGAAGATACGTCTTGTCGAACAGATTGGTGACGTCGAGACGAACCTGCGTCTGCTTCAGGAACGGAACGTGGAACAGATCCTTGAAGGACTGAACCAGCGACAGGTTGAACGTCGCATACTGCGGAACGGACGCACTATTCGGCGTCGCCCCATCTGCTCTCAGACCACTTCCATAAACCATCGTTGCTGATAGACGCAGCGGATGACCAGTTCTGTAGAACGCCGTGTAGCTCGTCCCCGCAGAAGCCGTCCAACGCTGATCATGATCAAGATGGACCCAGTGCTTCTTGATATACGACAGATCTTCCGGATCGAAGTTCCATTCACCAGACACCACATCCTTGCCGATAGCGCGCGACCAGGAAAAGTTGCCGTAAACACTGAAGGCACCCCGTGTGTAGTCTGTGGAGAACTCGTACCCGTGGACCTGGCCACGACGATAGTTGAACACAGACAGGATGACTGGGGAGCCAAACTGCCCTTCGTCGATCATGTTCTTCGCCAGCTTGACGTAAGCATCAAACGACGCATGCCAGCCCGGCAGAATCGTCTGGGAGAAACCTGCGTCAAAGTAATGGTCGCGCTCAGCCTTGACCGTGCTGTTTTTGTAGTTGGCGGGCTGAGCGGAGGTGCCAGTGTATTTGTACAGGGCCGTTCCGGTCACGAGTTCGAACGGCGGTGGCGTGAAGTAACGGGAATAGCCTGCGTGGAAGGTTCCACCATGCCAGGGCTTATAAACGATATTGATGCGTGGGCTGACCTGCTTTGAATGGGTGTATTCATCCACACCGTCAAAGCGCAGACCGTAATTGATGGTCAGGTTCTTGATAGGGCGCCATTCATCCTGAGCGTACAGACCGTACATCCAGCCAGTCCGGCCAGAACCATCATGAATATTGGTCGTATCGCCAGAGTAAACGGCATTGCCGTCATCATCTTCACCCGTCTGCGTATAAACGGTTGAATCAGACTTGGACGTATTACGCTCAACATAGACCTGATAGCCGAAACGGACGGTATGGTTCTTCGCGGCCTGCCAGGTCGCATCCGTCTGGTTGCCGGTTGAGAAAACCGAGCGCGCTGCGCGCTGTGCAATACCGTTATAAACCAGATCGCCCAGCGGATCAGGCGAGTAACGCAGGGAGCTGTATCGCAGCACGGCAGACGTCTGGAAGCTCAGGCGGCCCATGTCCTTCTGAAGGGACAACATGCCGAAATCCGTGATTTCCTTCTGGTGCTCGCTCAGGCTGTTACTATCGCCGTTTCCATACTGGTTCTGGGACAGGGTGCTGCCCGTATAGGACGGATTGGCAAACTGGCGCTGCTGACCCGGATTATTCGGGAGCTGATATTCGGCATTGGAAACACCGGCAGTCAGGCTGATCCGGGTATTTTCATCAACCGTGTAACGGGCGTGACCGAGGAAGTGATACTGATTGGTCAGATCGTGAATCGCATTGAAGCTGGGGGTGGTATTTTCAATGCCAACACGGTTGTGGACATAATCAGCCGTAGCGAACCAGTCCCACTTCCCCTTGTGACCACCATATTGCAGAGACGGGAAGAAATAGTCGCGCGCGCCACCGTAGATGGAGATGCTGCCGCCGGGATCGGAATAGCCGTTCTTGGTGTTGATATCGATCACACCAGCCTGAAGAAATCCGTACTCGCTAGGGAGCGCGCCCGTCGTCAGGGACATGGAATGTGCGAAGCGGGTCATCAGCGCCTGACCGAAGACACTCATGCCTTCAGGCAGAGCTACACCATCCAGACGGAACTGAACTTCGTTATGGTCGCCACGAACATGGATCTGGCCATAACTATCCTGCGCAACACCCGGAGCCTGAAGCAGAACAGACGTAAGGGGAGCATTATCACCGCCCGGATTAGTCTCAATATCCTGACGGCTGAAATGATAGGTCGTGGCACCCGTGGAAGACTGAAGCGCATCTCGGGCACGTTCCAGATGGGCATTGACGACAATATTGTCTTCCCCTTGACGGCTCGTTTCCGTCACGGTTGTGCCGTGCTGGTCGTCAGAATGACCGAAGCTGGAACGGGACGTTTCCGTATCGGTTGTCGTGCCTGTCGTTGCGTCCTGAGCATATGCCGTACCACACAGGGCAGTCGTGCACCCAAGCAGCAGAATAAAAGATCGAGCAGACACAAAAGGCAGCATGTTGTCCTCAGAAGGCGAAGAAGGTTCTAAGTGCGACTCCTTATTATGTTATATCATAACAAATCAAGCAGAACTGGACCTTTTCCCTCCTGATTGTTGGCTCTGCAGTTCACGTGCGGTATAAAAGCCACAATTTCCCGTTCTTCCGCTCCCGGAGACCAGTGTCCCCATGTCGTTCCGCAGGGTTCTTCTTCTCGGAGCCAGTCTTGCTGGCCTCCCATCAGCTCTGTGGGCAGCGCCTGCCGTACAACAGCATGACAAGACACCCCGGCACACACACCCGAAATCAGTTAATGCGCAGGCTGATGAGACGATCAAAGTCAGTGTCAAACGAACGGATTTTGCCTTCCAGGCCGCACAAGAACAGCCGGATGCAGACACGCGTCTGACTGCCGAGCGACTGATCGAACGTGGCGTTGTCACGTTACGGGATGTCGAACGCGTGGCCCCCAATCTGACGATCCAGTCCATTAACGGAACGGCTTCCACAAACTTCTACCTTCGCGGGGTCGGCTTCAACGATTTCACGCAAAACAACATTCCGACCGTTCTGACCTATTTCGATGACGTGCCTTTTGCGTTTTCAACCATGGCCAGTGGCCTGATGTTCGATCTGGCAGATGCAACTATCACTCCTGGCCCAGTCGGCACCATGCACGGACAGTCTGACACAGGCGGTGAGGTCCGTTTTCGGACAGCGGACCCAACAAGCACCTGGCACTATGGCGCGAGCGAAGACATAGCATCCTACGCCCGTAGCCGGAGCGAAGCCTATGTGTCCGGCCCCTTGGCGAAAGGACTGGATTTCCGTCTTGCCGGTCAGACGCGACAGGGTGGTGGCTGGCAGACCAATCCTCTCACGGGGGCACATCTTGGGGATGCGGATTCCTGGGCCCTACGCGGCAAGCTCCGCTGGCGCCCCGATAGTCGCACGACCATCATGTTATCTGGTCATTTCGTGCAGGATAACAGCGAAGTCGTCACAGGCGTTCCGGTCTATCGCCTGATCGGCTCACAGGGCCTGCCCTCACTGGGACGACAGCAAGCTGAATGGTCTCTTAAGCCTCAGTTCGCCGATCTGATCGGCCGACCTCGCAGCCTCAAGCCAAGCGAGCACAACCAGTTCTGGGGTTTCGACCTGCATATGGACCGTGATCTCGGCTTTGCCAAAATCACCTCCATCAGCGCTTTTGAGACGGAACGCCAGGGAGAGTATACGGATCAGGACGGCACATCTGCGTCACAGGCGGATACGTACCGGACGATCAGTGCGAACGCATTTACGCAGGAGTTGCGCCTGTCTTCAAACGACCCGAACAGTCGTTTGCAATGGGTTGTCGGAGCATTTTATCAGCGCAGCCGTATGAAACAGCGCTTCCTGTTCGATTACACAGACTACTCGGCCCGTGGTTATATGATGTCCACCAATTTCGGAATGAACCAGGAAAGTACGTCCGAGTTCGGTCACATCAGCTATCGTCTGCCGCACAACGTCACGCTGTTTGGTGGCCTACTGCATGAAATCGACGACCGCTCTCTGACAGGTCTGAAATCAGAAATTTTTGGCGGCTCGACACATGTTTTTCAGCCTGAAAGCACTGCCTCGGCTCAGTTCGCAGGACAAGTCGGCGTGTCTTGGCAGATGTTGCAGAGCACGATGGTGTATTACAAGCTGAGCAAAGGTTTCAAACCTGGCGGGTTCAGCGCTAACAATACCCAGATTCAGGCGCAGCTCGATCCGTTTGGCCCGGAAACAGTTCTAACCCACGAAGTCGGCTTCAAAAGTGATCCAATCCCGGGAAAGCTCCGCCTGAATGGCGCGGCCTTCTATAATGATTTCCATGGACAGCAGGTTGTCGGGACCGTGATGATCCCGAATTACGGCCCACTCAGCGAAATCACCAATGTCCCAAAGTCCGAAAGCTGGGGCTTTGAGGGTACGGTGGAAATGCACCCGGTTCGGCATGTCTTTGTCACGCAGAACATTGGCTGGCAGCGTGGCAATTATCAGGATTTTCCGAACGTCAATCGTGCTGCGACAAACGCCTATTATGCCAAGACAGGTGTCTGGAAGGCCATTAACAATAACTTCGCTGGTGTTGATAACGGCCAGCCAAAACTCACCCTGAACGGACAGGCAGAGTGGCGGCAGGCACTGACTGACCATCTGGGACTGGATATTGGCCCGGATTGGTCTTATCGCGGCAGCCAGGCCATTGCCGTAGGAGGCACCGGCTTTTATCGCCTGCCTCCCTACTTCCTACTCGGCGCCCATGCGACCCTTCGCCCCTCATCCGGGCACTGGGAAGCAACGATTTACGCTTCGAACATCCTGAACCGCCAGTATTTCGAAAGCGGAGGAATGGCGACAACAACGTATTTCTACATTCCCGGCACACCACGTTTCATCGGCGGCCGCGTCTCCTGTGGCTTCTGAAACACGCCCCTATTGGCGCGTCCCAATCAGGCAGCGGGTCAAAGCCTTGAGGTCACGGATATTGACTTCCGTGTCGATGCTCTTGTTCCACAGCGTATCCATGGCACGGAAGTGGATGGTGCTGAGAATGACATCCAGAACCGTATCCGCCGGATAGCAGAAAGCCTCTTCGTCTCGCTTTTTTGCGCGCTCAAGAAAGCGATGCATCTGCTGTCGGGCTGGCTCAATACTGACTTCGCGAAGCACAGTGCCGAATTCCGGGTTATGCACGGCTTCACCCAGGAGCGTACCATATGTGCGGCCCAGCGGAGTTGCCAGGAACCGAATACGCGCTTCGATCAACTGGTCGACGTCTCCCAGAAAACTGCCCGTATCGATTTCAGGCGTGAGGCTGAACTTCCACTGACGGATGGCATCAAAGAACATGGCCTGCTTGGTAGGCCACCGGCGATAGACCGTCGCGGTAGACACACCTGCCTGTTTGGCAACTTTTCCGATCGTGAGGCCCTGATAGCCCTCTTCCGTCAGGACCGTGGCAATCGCTGAAAGAATCGTATCCTTCAGCAGAAGATTGATAGGCCTGCCCGGTGAGCGACTGACCCTCATATCTGCCAGATGCGGCGGAAAAGCTTCCTTTACCGCTAAAGATGATGACTGGGACATGCCCTGCCTCCCTGATTGAATAAGGTCTTGCATCTAGCCTTAACGAAACCGAGAGGCTTTCCACAAGCCTTAAGATTGGTGCGTTTCTCCTAAAAAACACCCCTCATGAAATTGTGAGCAGTGAACGGTAAAGTTCAGGACCAATCATTTCTGCCCATTTTGGACGGGATAGCGAAGTGAGGCCGATCTCTTTATATATTTCTGTGAACACGAGCCGGACCCTGCGTTCAGACGCGTGCCCTGTCTGCACTGGCGCGATGGATCACGCATTACGCCTGGCTCTTCGGGTTCGAAAACCTCACCATTCTCGATAACGACTCAGTCGATCCACAGACAATATCCATCTGTGATGACGGGCAACATGAGCCGCGCTCAGCGATCCGCGATGAGTTCAAGAGTACTGTTTTCACTTATCTGCATGACCATCACCTTCCCTATGCGGCCTGGAGGGATCGCCTGAAAAACAAAGTGACAGGGCTTGTCGATGCTGATGATGAGGCTGCTCTCCGCGCATACCTGACCAAACCTCATGCAGAAGGTGCTCATGCTGTTCAGGCTCTTCTGGTAACAGCCGAAGAATACACGCATCTGTATGATGACAGCGTGCGCGTTTTCATAGGGATTGGCTCAACAGAGCTCGCTTTCATTGAGGGGCCGGGACTAGCCACGACATTGTGGAACAGTGAGGCCTATCTTGCTGCCCATCGTGATGTAAGGCGCCACTACACAATCGGCCCGCTACAACATTATCTACGCGACGGCTTCAGGGAAAAGCGCGCACTGACGGCATAGAGCCATTAGCGCTTGCGGCGTTTTTTAAAACGTCGGAGGTGTACACGAACTGATCACTTCGCAGGCTTCGTCACTGATACAGCGAAAGCGGTGAGGCTTGCGACTGTCAAAGTAATAGGCGTCTCCCGGCCCAAGAATATGGGACTGGTTCTCCACCGTCACCTCCACCTGACCGCGAATGACAACGCCAGCCTCTTCACCGTCATGCGCATACGCGACACCCGTATCAGCCCCAGGATCATAACGCTCGTGCAGGACCTGGAGCGCGCGACCAAACAGGTTGCCGCCGATCTGACGCAGAGAAATACCGCTCTGCCCAATTTCAGTTAAATCATCAGCCAGATAGAAGTATTTTTCCTGTCCTTCTGTCTCGAAACTGAAGAAATCGCCAAGTGTGACGGGAATACCGTCCAGAACACGTTTCAAAGTGCCGATTGAGGGGTTCATATCCCCCGACTCAATCAGGGAAATTGTGGAATTGGTGACACCGGTACGCTTGGCCAACTCACGCTGGGAAAGATTTTTTGCAACACGAACGAGCCGCAACCGCTGACCAACATCCGTCACCATTCATTCTCCCAATCGTCTGACCATTACATCTCAGTATGTCATAACGATTGAGGAATGGAACACGAAAAAAGACCGATACACCAATGAGATGCTGGCAAATTACCCTTTCGGTGTCCTCGTTTTGATAGACGCGTTCAAAAACCCCTCACAGGTTTCTTTCAGCTCTTCCTGAAGCTTAGTATTTCCTGCCTGAAACAGGATAATTAATTTAATTATGAATGCACCAACACCACATCACAGATGATGGACGTAGCCAGAAATCCAATATGCAAGTTTAGATGATAGTAAGACTCCGCCAGATCATATACGTAGCCACCACAAAGATCACACATGCAAAGAACGTAGTCAGAGTACCACCGGCTCCCGCCAGGCGTCGGGCTGCTGAGGTCCCCAGCGTACTACCCACCACACCGCCAAGAACAAAAAGCGCGCCCATCGTCCAGTCAACGTACCCGGACAGCATGTAGCTGAGAGCAGTACTGGCCCCAAAAGCAGCAACGGCGACCAGAGACGTCCCTATCGCATTCAGAATGGGCATTCTCGTGCAGGCAACCAGCGAGGGCACAATAAGAAACCCACCACCAATGCCAAAGAAGCCCGACAGGAGCCCTGTAGCCGTTCCGCTGGCCATGACCTTGGGCATATTGTCGCGATTACAGGCAGCGCCCGCGATGCCAGGGTTCCGACGTCCCCTAAGCATCAGAATACCGACAACAATCATCAGGACTGCAAAGCAAAGCAGCAGTTTTTGCCCGTCAACAGCCTTACCTAGCGCAGCACCCACCAGCGCCCCGACAACACCAAAAGGCGCAAAAACTGCTGCGCACCGCCATTTGACGGTTTTCTGTCGCGCATGACTGACAAGCCCCGCCAGTGCGTTGACGGCAACAGCCATGGCGCTTGTCCCGATCGCGACATGGGGATTTTTCACCCCCACGACATAGACCATCAGCGGAACGGCCAAGATTGATCCGCCACCGCCAATCAGCCCCAGCGTAAAACCGATAATGACACCACAGAACAGCTCAAGCGCGATTTGCATCAGTCTGACCGATACTTATTTCTTACCGGACTTCAGGGACTTAGGCGCAACGAAGAGCTCATGCCCCTTGAGCATTCCTTTCCAGTACAGAGCCGGCATGACGTATTTTTTGAGCCACCAAGCGAGGCGGGTCGCCTTCTGGCCATTGAGCAGCCACTTCGGCAACGTGGGCGCCAGCTTCCCGCCATAAGCGAACTCAGCAAGAACAATCTTGCCGTTCTCAACGGTCAAGGGACATGCGCCATATCCGTCATATCCAGACACCGGATCTTTGCGCTGCAGGAAGGCCAGAACATTCGTTGCAACCACAGGGGCCTGGACCCGCACAGCAGCTGCCGTCTTGGCGCAGGACGTTCCAATCACGTCACCAAGAGCAAAGATCTGCGGATACCGGACATGCTGGAGCGTCTCCGGATTCACTTCAACAAAACCGTCCGACCCGGCAATGGCACTTTCCCTGACAACCTTGGGAGAAACCTGAGGCGGCACAACATGCAGCATGTCAAACGTGCTCTCCACACGCTCCACGCCTGCGTCCGTCTTCCGCTCAAAAACAGCCGTCCGGGCAGGACCATTTACCTCGACCAGCTTTGATCCCAGATGGAGGGCGATACCGTAATCCCGCACATAATCCATCAAAGGGGGAACAAACTCTTTCACCCCAAACAGACCCGGCGTGGCCGTGTTGAATTCGACGGAAATATTCTTCAGAACGCTCCGACGACGCCAGGCGTCACTGGCCAGATACATGGCTTTTTGTGGAGCCCCGGCGCATTTGATGGGCATAGGCGGCTGCGTAAAAATAGCCTTGCCGCCCTTAAGCTTCTCAACCAGTTGCCACGTGTAAGGCGCCAGATCAAAGCGATAGTTGGACGTCACCCCGTTTTTGCCCAGCGTTTCACTCAGGCCAGGAATAGCGTCCCAGTTCAGGGAGATGCCTGTCGCTACAATCAGCGCATCATAGGACAGAACCGTGCCGTCCTTCAGGACAACCTCACGCGCCTCGGGGCGGAAAAGTTCAACAGACGTTTTCAGCCAGACAGCACCCTTGGGAATCAGGTCCTGTTCCCGACGACGTGTCTGGGATGCCTTGAAAACGCCGCCCCCTACGAGGGTCCAGCCCGGCTGATAGAAATGCTCTTCTGAGGGTTCAACAATTCCCAAAGCCAGAGCAGGATTGCGCTTGAGCAGACTGGCGGAGGCAGAAAGGCCGCCCGCACCGCCGCCGATAACCAGCACCTGAAAATGCCGCGCGCCTTCACGTGCAGCCATGGTCGGAGCAGGCACAGCATCCAAGCGCGACTTCAACCCACCCAGATCAATACCGGCACGCGCGGCATCTGCAAGAATTTCCGAAGCAGGACGTGTACCAGCTTCTGCGAGCGCCCATATCTGGGCAGCCCGTGTTCCTGACCGACAATAACCCACAACCGGAGCCGGAAGAGACGCCAGTGCCTCTCTGGCCTGCAACACCTGAGCATCGCTTGGCACCGTTCCCGCCTTCACAGGAATTGCGATAAACGCCAGCCCTTCCGCCTTTGCAACCGCTTCTACGGCCGCCGCATCCGGCTGATCCGGCGCTTCACCATCCGGGCGAAACGAAACGATGCTCCGGAAACCTTCGGCCTTAAGATCCGCAACATCCTGCGGCGTGACCTGAGGGGAAACAGCGTAGCGATCCGTTAAAGACGTGGTTGGCATGACGTGCTCTCCGACAAAAATATCTGAATCGGTCAACCGGCTCAGAGGCGATTGACGGGTATCTTGATGTAGCTGATGCCGTCAGCCTCTGGTTCTGGCATATGACCGCCACGCATATTGACCTGCACTGACGGCATCAGAAGCTTCGGCATCGCCAAGGTGGCGTCACGCGTTGTGCGCATCGCCACGAAATCTTCCTCGCTCACACCATCATGAACGTGAATATTATGAGCACGTTCCAGGGCCACAGTGGTCAGCCATGCGTAGTCATCGCGTTCCGGCGCTTTATAGTCATGGCAAAGAAAGAGGCGGGTTTCTTCCGGAAGAGAGAGAAGCCGACGGATGGACTGGAAAAGCTGACGGGCATCCCCACCCGGAAAATCGGCGCGTGCGGTCCCGAAGTCCGGCATGAAGATCGTATCGCCCACAAAGGCGCAGTTTCCGATCACGAACGCCATATCTGCTGGCGTATGGCCTGGCACGTGCAAGACCGTGACGGGCAGATCGCCAATGGAAAACGTCTCCCCATCCTGGAAAAGATGATCGAACTGAGATCCGTCCCGTGCAAAACGCGTACCCGCGTTAAAGATTTTCCCAAATACATTCTGGACGCGCACGATGTTCGCGCCAATTCCCAGTTTTCCGCCGAGCTGCTCCTGAAGCCAGGGCGCTGCAGACAGATGGTCGGCATGCGCATGGGTTTCCAGCTGCCAGTCAACAGACAACCCTTCCCGGCGCACATAATCTACAATCGCCTGCGCAGAGCCATTGGATGTCCGACCCGCAGCAGCATCATAGTCCAGCACGCTATCGAGGATCGCAGCGCGTTTGGTAATCGGGCAGTGAACAACGTGACTGGCTGTATTTGTCGCTTCATCAAAGAACGTGCAAACTACAGGGGATGGAACCTCACCACTCTGCACACGTCCAATCTGGGCAGTTGCAGCGTCAATGGCAGCATCAGGCATGGCGTTTTCACCTCTGGAGTTACACATTTCCAAGAAAACAATTATGTGTTTAATAAAGTAATAAACTATCAACAGTCAAGACCCGGACAGGCTGGATACAGCATCATGACAGGCCCACTCACTGAAGACTCCGCCTTTTTCCCCCTTCGCATAGGCGACGAGGCCCCCGATTTTACGGCACGCACAACCCACGGTGAATTCGTACTGAGTTCGCTGAGAGGCCGCTGGGTCATGCTGTTCGCACACCCGGCGGACTTCACACCCGTTTGCACGAGCGAGTTCATTGCCTTTGCCAAAGTGGAGACCTTTTTCCGCGAACGGAACTGCGTTCTCCTTGGGCTTTCTGCGGACAGTCTTCCCGCTCATCTGGCGTGGATTACGGCCATTGAAGAACGCTTCAATGTCCGCATTCCTTTCCCGATCGTTGAAGACCCCTCCATGGAGGTCGCCCGCGCCTACGGAATGATGGATCTGGAAGCACAGGACAGCGCCACGGTACGGTCCGTCTTTTTCATTGATCCGACGGGAATTATTCGCGCCATCCTGAGCTATCCTGCCAGCGTTGGCCGGTCAGTGGCCGAGTTGCAGCGTATGCTTTCCGCCTTGCAGGAAGTAGATCGCTCCAACGTGCTAACACCGGAAGGCTGGCAGCCTGGACAGGCCGCTATTGCTCCCCCTCTTCAGACCCAGGAAGCAGTTCAGAAAGCAGGTCCGAGCTGGTTCCTTCAGCCGAAGAAGCCGCGCCCATGACTCTTCTCGCCCTCGAAGAAAGCCGAAATCTTGCCGAATGGCTGCGCCTGCTCGCGCAGCCTCAACGCCTCATGATCCTGTCGGCCCTGCTCGATGGCTCACATGCTGTCAGTGAAATTGAGACCATGACAGGTATTGGCCAACCAACACTGAGCCAGCATCTCGGCACCCTCCGCCGCAGTGGACTGATTGAGTCTCAGCGAGAGTCCCGCGCCATCAGTTACTGCATGGCTGATACGCCTGATGCCGCTCGCGCCAGAATGCTCATCATGACACTCCGCCCTGACGGACTGGCAGTCTCACCAACAGCTACAGCCCCTTCACGCAAACCCGGTGCCCAACGTTCTTCCCTGGAAGGCGCAAGGTTTGCACGCATCGTCCGTCCGCTCTCCCGATAACCAGAACCCGGCTTGCACCACACCCTGTTTCACCGTGCGAGCCAACGGAAACTGTCCTGCTTATCAAACGCTTTTAGATGGAAAAGGAGAAGGTCCATGACCCGCTATCTGATGCTTCTGGCCTGCCTGACCGGTTTTGGCGCCCTGTCTGGCACGGCGTCAGCCGCGACACGCGACGAGCAGAAACAGGCCTGCCAAGGTGACGCCATCCGCCTGTGCACGTTTGCCATTCCTAACGAAGCCAAGATTACAGCCTGCATGAGAAAGAAGATGGATCAGCTCAGCCCGAAATGCCGGGCGATGTTTGAACCTGCTCCGCAGAAAAATACTGCGACAACAAAGCCAAAAAACTGAGACGTTTACCCTCTTGTCGTAATCGTGAAGATGGGCAGACGACGTTCAGACCAGCATTTACCTAAGGCACCTGCATATTAGGTGCCTTCTCGTTCTTCCGTCAGGATTGCACGAAGGCAGCGTTTTCATTATTGGATAACATATGAAAACAACCCGTCAGTACGGTCGTCGCAAGGTTACGCTCAAGGATGTAGCGGCACAGGTCGGGGTGTCCCACACGACAGTCTCGAATGCCTATATCCGGCCGGGCCAACTCTCGGCTGCGCTGAGGGAAAAGATCTTCGCAGCGGCCCAGGAGCTTGGATATACAGGCCCTGATCCAGCAGCGAAACAGCTTGCAACCGGGCATTCCGGGGCACTGGGCTTTCTCTTCAGTGAAGATCTCCCATACGCATTTTCTGATCCTGCCGTTCTCGCCGTCCTGAACGGCGTCGCGAAAAGCTGCGACGAAATGGAAACGGATCTGGCCCTGATTTCAGCAGGCAGCAGCCTCCGCAACATGAACACACCTGTTTCGCTCGGTAATGCTGCGGTCGACGGGTACATCCTTTATTCCGTGGCCCCCGATAGCCGGTGCGTTTTGATGGCGCAGCAGCGGAACGTTCCGCTCGTTGTGGTGGATCAGCCTCGTCTGGACAACGTGCCATATGTCGGCATTGATGACCGTGGAGCCGCCTACAACGCGGCAAAGACCCTGCTTGAGCTAGGACACCGTCGCTTCGGTATCCTGTCTCTCAAAACTGCCCATGACGACTATTTTGGCATCCTGACAGCCAAGCGTCGCGCCAATATTGCACACAGCACGATTGCCATGCGTCTTGAGGGGTACTTAACAGCCCTCCAGGAAGCCGGTATTGCCCCCGAAAACGTGCCGGCTTGGGAAATTCCGATCAACTCTGAAGAGTCCGGGGCTGAAGGCGCGCGCTTTCTGCTGAACCGGCAAAATGCACCGACAGCAATTCTGGCAATGAGCGACCGCGTTGCAATTGGCGCCATGCAGACAATTCGTGCGGCGGGTCTCAGCATTCCTGAAGACGTGTCGATTTTTGGATTTGATGACATTCCTGCCGCTGCCCTGTCGGACCTCAGCACAATCCGGCAGCCTCATGAACGCAAAGGCATGGAGGCAGTCCGTCTTCTAACCCAGCAGGACGGCCGCCAGAACAAGAACGTCATTCTGGAAACAGAACTCGTCGCTCGCGGCAGCATTGGTCCAGCCCCCAAGGGCTGAACCACACTGTATTAGCGGGCGACGTTCAGAAGCCCGGCAATACTGTCGATCTGGAAATCCGGCTTCAGGTCAATGCACTGCGTTGCAGACCCGTGCCCATAACTCGCCCAGCAGGATGCAATGCCACTATTGCGGGCAAATCCAAGATCTGCCGCCGTGTCGCCAACCATCAGAAAATCCGATGCGGGAACTTCCGGGAACAACGGCCGCACACGGTCCGTCATGACGCGGGGATCCGGCTTGTGCGGATAGTCTGGTTCGGACGCGATCACATTGCTGATCCACCCACCAAGCCCGAAGCGCTCGATACTGGCATGAACAGTTGGAGCATGTTTGTTGCTGAGAATTACCAGCGTTGCCCCGTCAGCCTTAAGATCGTCGAGCACTGACTTCACCCCGTCAAACAGGACGGTCTCTTCCTGATCGGCTTTAGGGTAATAAGCCCGATAATGACGAACAAAAGCCTTCGCATCATCAACATCACTGTCGGGAATGATCGCCTGAAACAGCGTCTGAAGCGTCCCACCCTTTGACAGTTGATGCTTCAGGGCGTCTGATGAAGGGCCCTTGTAGCCGCTGGCTTCAAAGGCTTCCTTCAGGCTGCGAAGAATGGCCGGCTGCGTTTCCGCCAGAGTACCATCGTAGTCGAGAAGAACGATCGGGAATCTTGTCATTCCCTTTTGTCACCCCGTTTACGCAGGAAATCCAGCCCTCTCCGCTTCAGATCGGACGTCGCCCAAGAAGGCGGCAAAGGGCTAATGCTGTATCTGCATGATTCAACGTATAGAAATGGAATTGCTCCACCCCTTCAGCTTTCAGTGTCTGACACAGCCGGTCGGCAATCGTGGCCGCGACAAACGCGCGTGCCTGGGGCGTTTCATCCAGCCCCTCAAACAGGTCGCGCATCCACTTCGGCACGTTCGCACCACACATATCGGCAAACTTCCAGGCCTGCGCAGCACTTCCAACCGGAAGAATACCCGGCACGATCGGCCGCTCGATTCCAATGGCCGCAGCGCGGTCCCGGAAGCGTAGAAATGTGTCCGCTTCAAAGAAGAACTGCGTTAAGGCCCGGTCCGCACCCGCATCAATCTTCGCTCGCAGATGCTCCAGATCCGATCGCGGGCTAAGCGCGGCAGGATGCGTTTCCGGATATGCCGCAACGGAGATTTCGAACGGCGCAATCTCCTTCAGCCCGCGCACCAGATCCACTGCCCCCGCGTAGCCTTCCGGGTGAGGCTCATAGACGCCCCCGGCTGACGGCGGCGGATCACCACGCAGAGCCACAATGTGCTTCACACCAGCGTCCCAGTACGCCTGCGCCACGGCATTGACGTCTTCTTTGGAGGCTCCCACGCAGGTCAGATGCCCAGCCATTGGCGCGCCAGTTTCCCGAACCATGTCTTTCAGGGTGGCCAGGGTGCGGTCCCGTGTTGACCCACCTGCCCCATACGTCACGGACATAAACAGCGGACCAAAAGCAGCTAGCGTTTTTGCGTTTTCCAGCAGCGTGGCGGCTGCCTTTTCCGACTTTGCGGGGAAAAACTCGAACGAAATTGCGGGCAGAGGCCCTGTCTGTGCGGGCATCACGCCAGCTCCTTATTCAATAATTCGGATCAGTTGGGGCGTTGGCCAAGCCAGAGTTTCACGGTCAGTTCGCCTTCAAGAGCCACCGGCTCTGCGGGAACCAGACCGGCTGCGCGAAACCACGTCGCCATCTGCGCATCGGTAAATCCAAGCCGGACATGCGCATCCCGTGTGCGAAGTTCTTCCCGGTTATGGGAGGCAAAATCGATAATTAGTAAGCGACCGTTGGCATCCAGAATACGCGCGGCTTCCGCAATTACAGCAGCCGGATGCTGTGCGTAGTGCAGAACCTGATGCATGACTGCGACATCGGCTGAATGCTCTGGCAACGGAAGGGCCTGAAAGTCCCCCTGCCGCAGATCAGCCTGCTCCAGACCAGCTTCCGCAAGCTTGGTCCGCGCCAATCGCAGCATGGCAGGACTGCGATCAAACCCGATGACTGTTTGAGCGCCGGCCCCCAGCAGCTCCATCATGCGACCTGTTCCGGTGCCTATATCCACGAGCCGGCCGATCGGAGATGCTGAAAGCGTCTTTACGATCGCTGCTTCGACCTCCTGTTCGGACACATGCAAGGAACGCAATGCGTCCCATTCTGCTGCGTGGGTTTCAAACCAGTCTTCCGCCGCGAGCGCACGAACATCCCGAATGGCCTGCAAGCGAATACGATCCGCACGGATTTCCGCCGGTTCCCGCGCAGTCCATCGATCCAGCGCCATAAAGACAGGCTCCAGACGTTCCGGAACACCCAAAGTCAAAAAGACCCAGCTTCCTTCCTTGCGGCGCTCAATCAATCCCGCATCTGCCAGGATCTTCACATGCCGTGACACGCGGGGCTGGCTTTGCCCGAGCACCTGCGCCACCTCGCCGATGGACAGTTCCATCTCGCGCAGAAGGGCCAGAATCCGCAGACGGGTCATGTCTGCCAGTGCTTGGAAAATGATGAGGGCCTGTTCCATGCGGATTTACATATAAGGAGTTCTTTATATGAGCAAGAGCTATTGACTCTTTTTTAGAACATGCGGCAGTCATAAGGCTTGTCATGGTTCCATGCCGGATGTTCACGCATCCGGCGTGGCTAAGAGGGAAGCCGGTGCAAAGCCGGCGCTGCCCCCGCAACTGTCAGCGGCGAGTGCCGATTCCATACAGGCCACTGGGCGAAAGTCCGGGAAGGCGGAATCAGCGCGGAGACCCGTAAGCCAGGAGACCTGCCACGGCACATAACATCCTCCGGCGGGGCGTTCCGGACGGGTCACGCATGTCTCCACGCCGCACATTTCCTGTTCGGGGCGTGAACGATCCTGCATGCCCTGCGAGCGCACTGCCACGAACCTGTCGAGGCTTTCATGACCGTCCGCGTCGCAACTCTGGGCTTTCCGCGTATCGGCACCCGCCGTGAACTGAAAACCGCTCTTGAACAGTACTGGGCGGGAAATTCCTCCGCCGATGATCTGCTTTCCACCGCCGCGTCCCTTCGGGCGTCAGCCTGGCAGCGCCAGAAAGACCTCGGCGCAGAGATCATCCCTTCCAACGATTTTTCGCTTTACGATCATGTGCTGGATACATCCGCAATGGTCGATGCTGTTCCCGCCATTTACGGCAACGTGCAGGGCAAGGTGGACTTGGGAACCTACTTCGCCATGGCGCGCGGCTCCCAGACGACATCCGAAGAGTGTGGCTGCGGTCATGCTCATGACACCCCTCAGGATGTCCCTGCCGCCGAAATGACCAAGTGGTTTGACACGAACTACCATTACCTTGTCCCGCAATTCGCAGCAGACCAGACGTTCCGCCTCGCCTCCACAAAAGCGGTGGATGAATATCGTGAAGCCAAGGCGCTTGGGATTGAGACACGCCCTGTTCTGCTCGGCCCTGTCAGTTTCCTGCTTCTGGGAAAATGTGACGGCCCGGCGTTTGATTGCCTTGATCTGCTCCCTACCTTGCTGCCCGTTTATGAACGGGTTCTAAACGCCCTCCGAGCAGAAGGCGCAGATTGGGTTCAGATTGACGAGCCGTGTCTTGTTCTGGATCTGCCGGGAAATGCTGCCGCAGCGTTCAAGACAGCATACAAAACTCTGACAACCACAGTTCCAGACCTGAAACTGATGCTCGCCACTTATTTCGGTGCGCTCGGAAACAATCAGGACATCGCCCTAAGCCTGCCAGTTCACGGCCTGCATGTGGATCTTGTCCGCGCTCCCGAGCAGCTTGCATCCATTCTGGAAAAAGCACGACCTGATCTGCTGCTGTCTCTCGGCGTAGTGGATGGGCGGAATATCTGGAAGGCCGACCTGAACGCGCTTCTGGACCATCTTGAACCGCTGGTGGGCCAGCGTGACCTGATCCTCGCGCCGTCCTGCTCTCTCCTCCACACACCCATTGACCTGGAACGGGAGACAGATCTGGACGCGGATGTAAAATCCTGGCTCGCATTCGCCGTTCAAAAAATCGAGGAGTTGCACACACTGGCGCGCGCCCTGAATGAAGGCCGGGGCGTTGTGCAAACCATTTTAGCCGAAAACGCTGCGGCTCTTCAGGCACGTCGCTCTTCCACGAAAATCAACGATCCTGCCGTTCAGGCACGCTCTGCAGATCGCAACCCAGCTCTCACCCAGCGCCTTTCCCCTTTCCCCGCGCGCCGTCCGTTGCAACAGGCCAAACTCAGGCTGCCGCTTTACCCAACGACAACAATCGGGTCCTTCCCCCAGACGCCGGAAGTCCGCAAAGCCCGTGCGGATCATGCACGAGGAGAGCTCTCTTCCGAGGCTTACGAAACCTTCCTGCGGGAAGAAACCGCCCGGACCATCCGCTGGCAGGAAGAGATTGATCTTGATGTGCTGGTGCATGGCGAGTTTGAGCGCAATGACATGGTGCAATATTTCGGGGAGCAGCTTTCCGGCTTTGCGTTCACGAAGCACGCCTGGGTGCAGTCCTACGGGTCTCGCTATGTCCGGCCGCCCATCATTTTCGGGGATGTGTCACGCCCAAAAGCCATGACGGTTGAATGGTGGGAATATGCCCAGTCCATCACCAGCCGCCCGATGAAAGGTATGCTGACGGGACCTGTCACGATCCTGAACTGGTCTTTCGTACGAGACGATCAGCCGCGTTCGGAAACGTGCCGACAGATCGCTTTCGCGATCCGGGATGAAGTGTGCGATCTGGAGAAAGCTGGATGCGGCATTATCCAGATTGACGAAGCCGCCTTGCGTGAAGGCCTGCCGCTCCGTCGCGCAGACTGGCAATCCTATCTGGACTGGGCCGTAGAAAGTTTCCGTATTTCAGCCTCAGGTGTGCAGGACGCCACGCAGATCCATACCCATATGTGCTACTCGGAATTCAACGATATCATTGCCGCCATTGGCGCAATGGATGCGGATGTGATTTCGATTGAAACCGCCCGCTCCCGCATGGAACTACTCGATGCGTTCGCAGCCTATCGCTACCCTGCGGAAATCGGGCCGGGCGTTTACGATATCCATTCCCCACGCGTGCCGTCTGTCGAGGAAATGGTGGACCTGCTTCGGGCTGCCAGCAAAACCCTCAGCCCGGATGCCCTCTGGGTCAATCCGGATTGCGGACTAAAAACCCGCAAATGGCCGGAGACGAAAGCTGCACTCATCAACATGGTTGCGGCAGCCCATTATATGCGTCCGTAAACCAGCGAGTAGATGGGGTGGTTTTCCACCCCATCATACGCAATTACCAGATTTTGACGCGCTGATCCGGGGTCAGATAGAGCTTGTCACCCGGCTGTACATTCCAGGCCTTGTACCAGAGATCCACGTTGTGCATCGGGATGTTTACGCGAGCTTTTGGTGGCGAGTGCGGGTCAATAACGACCATCTGCTTCTCCGTATCCGGACGAACCTTCTCACGCCAGACCTGTGCCCACCCCATGAACACGCGCTGATCGCCCGTCAGACCATCAATGACGGGAGCTGGCTTCCCATTCAGGGACGCATGATAAGCATCCAGCGCCAGTGTCAGCCCACCAAGATCGGCAATATTTTCGCCCATCGTAAGCTTACCGTTCACATGCACGCCCGGCTGAACCTCGAACGCGTCATACTGCGCACCAAACCGATCTGCGAGCTTCTGGAAGCGCGCTTCGTCTTCCTTTGTCCACCAGTTCCGCAGACGCCCCTTGTCGTCGTACTTACGGCCCTTGTCGTCGAAAGAATGGGTCATTTCATGCCCGATGACACCACCGATCGCCCCGTAATTCACAGCCGGATCAGCCTTCGGGTTGAAGAACGGCGGCTGAAGGATTGCGGCCGGGAACACGACTTCCACAAAACGCGGATTGTTGTAGGCGTTCACCGTTGCGGGCGACATCAGCCACTCGTTGCGGTCAACAACCTTGTCGAGATGGCTTAACTGATAGTGCCAGTCGAAAGCGAAAGCGCGCTCGGCATTGCCGTACACATCGCCCTTCTTCACAACCAGCTCGGAATAATCCCGCCACTCATTCGGGTAACCCACCTGAATTTCAAAGCTGGCCAGCTTCTTCAGCGCGGCTTCACGCGTCTGTGCGCTCATCCATGTGTTGTGTTCGAGGCGGTTGTGGAAAGCTGCTTTCAGGTTTCCCGTCAGCGTCTGCATGGCCGCACGATCCGAAGCCGGGAAATATCGCTCCACGTAGATTTTGCCGAGCGCCATTTCCATGGCGGAACTCGTGAAATCCACACCACGCTTCCAACGCGCTGCCAGAGCAGGCTGGCCTGACATGGCCTTCACATAGGCGAAACGCGTTTGCACAAAAGCATCCGGCAAGAACGATGCAGCATTGCTCGCCGTATGGAACGCCTGCCAGGCGCGCAGAGTGTTCAGATCCGTCTTTGCAATCAGGTCTGCTTCCGCCTTGATGGCGGAAGGTTCACCAACAATAACAACCCGCTGCGCCAGCCCGGCCTCAGGCACACCTGACGCCCGCAACCATGTCATCCAGTCAAAAGAAGGAACACTTTTGACCAGCGCTTCTACCGTCATCGGGTTGTAGGTCTTGTCCGGATCGCGGAGTTCCGTGCGCGCCCAATGAACTTTGGCAATCTCGGTTTCAAAAGCCACAATGTCTGCCGCTGACTTGGCGGGATCAGCCCAGTGAACAAGCGTCAGAAGCTTCGTGACATATGCCTGATAGGCCGCTTTCTTGGATGCAAATTCCGGCTTCAGGTAATTGTCCCGATCCGGCATCCCGAGCCCGGCGTGATCGACACTGAGCGCATATTTCGTCGGATCTTTCGCATCCACATCCACGTCCAGCGCGAACGGCGATGATCCGAACGTATCGGACGACGCCCCGCTAAACTGCGCAAATGCCTTCAGATCCGTAATTGTGTGGATGCTTGCGATTTCAGCATCCAGCGGCTTGGAACCCAATGCTTCGACAGCCTTCTCATCCATGAAAGACGCATAATAGGTGCCCAGCTTCTCATCGATCGTCTGAGGCTGAGCGACCGGATGCGCGGACAGGTCTTTCAGAATGGACTGAATGCGCTGACGGGAGGCTTCAGCCAGCGCGTTAAACGGCCCGTAGCTGCTCATATCCGACGGAATTTCGAGCGCTTTCAGGAAGCTGCCATTGGCATAATCGAAGAAACTATCTCCCGGCTTGACGCTCACATCCCGCCCGGCCAGATCCAGACCATACTGGTCATAAGTAATCTGAGGCGCTGCGGGCTTGGCAGACGCAATCGAAGGCAGCGCTGCCAGGCCAAAACTGGCGGACAGCAGCAAAGCGACCTTGGGGGAGAGTTTCTTCTGATGCATATGAGAGGCCTAAATGTGAAAAACAGGCAGGCCTTTTGGTCCGTCCGCGGGCCTGTAACTTAAGTTTACAGTCGAAACGACCTGGACGCCAAGAGCCATACCTCGCGCAGAAAAGCGAGGTATGGAACAAGGCATTAATTCTGGCTGGAAATAAGGGCTTTAATGCCAGGCAGAACGGCAATCAGCAGCCCCCCGGGAGGCTGCTCGCGCCTCAGGGACAGCAGATGGTTGGATGAGTTGTGAAACAGCTCTTCCTGTGCAGCGATCAGATGCTGCGCATCCAGCCGCCAAGCTGTTCCTGAAGCTCCGTTCAGAACGTTCAAGCCAGCATTGGAGAGGGCCGCAACCGTATGAGATACGGGCGTAACCTCCTCCAGAGCAGGCACATCTGCGGCAATTGCGACAAAAGCTTCATCATTGGCAGCCCAGCTTGCCAGCATGGCCTTCAAGGGAACCTTCAGGCTCTTTTCACCCGCGACATACCGTTTAGCCATATCGTTGAAGCGGATAGCCTCAAAAGCATCCGGATCAGCAATCGCGACCGGAGCCGACAGCATGGCATCGCCACTTTTGGACGCCAGACGATTCAAGGCGTAATTGCGCACCGGAACCGTAACGCTCAAAAGCGTGGAGAGAGGGCCGGTATGCGCAGGTGCCAAAGCCTCCTTCAACGCATTTTCATGCTGCACGGCTTGCAACCCTGTTGATTGGAGTTCTGCCATGACCACAGGCAAGCGGCGCTCCAGATCATCCACATCCCGCACGTTTTCAGAAGACCAGAACCGCTCGGCCAGAGCTGCGGTACGGGGCCACAGACGGGCATCCAACATGTTTTCGGAGACAACCTCCGTCCAGAGCGCGGCTTCTGCACCCAGAACCATTTTCTTCTGGTCATCGGTCAAAGGCGCTGCATTCGGGTCCTGGATGAAAGCCTGAAGCAGCGGGGTGATCTTCGGATGTGTCTCCGTCAGTTCTTCTGGCGTGATGCCATTCGCCTTGGTGTCATACGGATCAATGGCGTAATGCGTCCGGGACGGCGTCAACATATCCAGATAATAGCCCGAAGACACGACAACCGGATGCCCGGCCTGTGTAGCAGAACCCGTCCACTTTGAGCCGCGCCACCCTTCCACAACAACATTTTTGGGAATTGGCGCTTCGCTGACTTCGTCCCACCCCATCATGACGCGGCCCTGGCTGGACAGGATTTTTTCCACCTGCGCCGTGAAGGCTGCCTGAAGGGCTGGTGCATCCTTGTATCCGTGCACCTTCATATAGGCCGCAATTTTTGGATTGCTGGTCCACTGAGTGCCCAGAACCTCGTCACCACCCGAATGAAAATAATGATCCGGAAAGAGTGTTTCCATTTCCGCATACAGCGCACGAATGAATGTCAGCGTCTTGGGATTGGTCGGGTCCATCGCCGGGTTGTTCAGGTTTTCACCAACGGCGTTGACCTCTGGCAGTGGCTGGGCGGCCAGTTCCGGATAGGCCTGCAACACCGCAAGCGCGTGACCCGGCACGTCAAATTCAGGCACAACGCGGATACTGCGATCCGCAGCATACGCCACAATGTCTCGAACCTCAGCCTGCGTATAATACTGCCCGTGCGATCCAACGCTCGTCAGCTTTGGGAAAACACGGCTCTCCACACGGAAGCCGGTCCCGTCATTCAGATGCCAGTGCAGCACGTTAAGCTTCAGAAGCTCCATGGCATCAAGCTGACGTTTGACGGTCTCTACAGAAGCGAAATGCCGGGACACATCCAACAACAGGCCACGCCACGCAAAGCGTGGAGCATCATCAATATGCAGCCGTTCTACCACAACTCCATCTGATGTTTTCTGAACAAGCTGCAGGAATGTAGCCAGCCCATGCACAACGCCTGCCGGTCCGTCAGCTTCCAGATGGGCGCCATCCGCTGATGTCGTGAGAGCATAATGCTCTTTGGCACCAACCGTGAGATAGGCCGGATCATAGGCTGCACTGATATGCAGAACGTACGGGCCACCATGCGCAGAAGATGAGCCTGTCAGAGCACCGACGCGTTGAGAAAACCGGGCTGCGGTTCTTTGTAAAAGGGGGGACGGCGGGGTGGCCCAGACAATCCGGACACCTCCCGCAAGGGATGCAACACCATTGGACGCCGAGACGGATTGCGGCACAGGCATCAGAGCAGGTGCTGCGTGGGCCATGCCTCCAAAAACCGTGCCAGCCAGCAAAGCACTCCCCAGACACACTTTTTTCCAGAAAGAACCATAAGGGAAAGGCGTGGTCCGGGTCATTCAAGGCTTCCTTGCAGTTACGGATCAGTCTCTGAAACGATTTTCACCGTATCACTCTGCCTTATCGTGTCACTCCGGCGGCAGAGCTGCAAGCATGCGACGCGCATCCTCAGTCCGGAGCGTAATTCCGTAAAACTGACGATAGAACTGCTGCATCTTTGTAATCATTCCGGCTTCATCCACATGACCCGTCTGAACAATCTGACGGGCCCAGTCGACCTGCAAAAGCAATTCAGGGCTATACCGATCCCACGGGAAAATTCCCGCCGGATTGCGGTAAACACGGCCAGCTTTGACAGCGGCGAGCTGAGACCAGACGCCATCGCTGGCAAGCTGGGCAGGATTCCCTGCAGTGGCGCCCACAATAATAATGTCCGGGTTCCAGGAAAGCACCTGCTCGACAGAGACAGGCTGCTTGTTCCCATGCACGCCCACAGCCGCATTGCGTCCACCAGCAGAACGGATCCACTGGTCGATAATGCTCTGATCTCCATCCACCCGCAAAGGCTTCAAAGATTCAACGTGAAGCACTTTGGGCCCTTGCGGGTTGGTTGCGGCCTGAGAAATTTCCTTAAGGAAAGCGACACGATAAGCCTGCGCACGCTGCGTCGCCAGGGGCGTCTGAAGAAGGGTGGCCGTGCTATCCACACATTCCAGAAGCCCTATAAAACGATCAAAGCCCTCAGGGACAACATGCAGACCAACCTTGGAGAGCGCCGCGACGGAATGGCTCGACGCGGTGACAAACACCAGATCCGGTGCGAGACGTAAAAGCTCTTCTCCGTTCAGATTTCCCGGGTCCAGAGGTTGAGCTTTGGAAAGCGACGGCACCAGACGGAACATCCACGGCATGATTGATGGCTTGGCGACCGTCGCGATGATCTTGTCCTGCGCGCCCAGCATAATGAGCGTGGCGTTATGGGCATACCATCCCTCCACCAGACGTGTGGGAGGAGCAGCAAATGCTGTGGTGGCCATGAGCGAAAGACCCAGAAGCCCTCCAGCCAGTCGAGACAGTCTCATCATTCACTCTCCTCACGATGGAAAAAACGTTTCCCGGCATGATCAATCTGCGCCAGAGGAACGCCATAAAGACGGGACATGCGTTCAGCCGTCACAATAAGCTCGGGTGGGCCGTCCGCCACAATTTGCGCTTCCTCTAAAATAAGCGCGCGATGGCCGGCGGAAAAGAATTCTTCGGGCCGGTGGGACGTCAGAAGAATGAGATGTCCTTCAGCGGCCAGTTCTACAAGCAGACTCATCAAACGAAGCTGATGACCATAGTCCAGACCGCTCATTGGCTCATCAAGAAGAAGCCCGACTGCTTCCTGCGCCAGGGCCCGCGCCAACACGACACGCTGCTTTTCGCCGCCAGACAGCTCCGTCACCGGACGCTCTGCCAAGGCGAGAAGTCCCAGACGATCCATGGCCTGATCAACGCGGAGCCGGTCTTCCGCTCCGAGGCGCCCTGCCACGCCATGATGGGGAATACGCCCCAGTTCGACCATCCGCCGGACCGTGTAAGGAAACGTCATCGCGTGTGCCTGGGGCACATACGCCAGACGCCGCGCCACGTCTAAAGGCCGCAGAGACGATAACAACGTACCTTCAAGATACACCTCACCAGACGTCGGTTTGAGCAACCCCAGCAGAATGCGCAAAAGGGTGCTTTTGCCCGCACCATTAAGGCCAAGAAGCCCAATCAGTTCACCACGCTGGAACGTCAGGCTGACATCATTCAGCACCACCGATCGAGGCGATCGTTTCAGCGTAATACCTTGGCAGGACAGAAAAACCCCACTCATGTCGCGTCCCCGCGGAGACGCCGAAGCACGAGAATAAAGGCAAGGGCACCGAAAAGCTCGGTCATGATCCCGAGTGGCACTTCTCCGGAGGTCAGGCTGCGCGACACGGTATCTGCCAGCAGAACACCGGCGGCTCCCAGCAAGGCACAGACCGGCATCATCCGCCGATGCTCTGCGCCCGCCAGCATTCTGGAAATGTGAGGCACCAGAAGACCGACCCAGCCAATAATACCCGCCATGGAAATCGTCATGGCACAGGCCAGCGTCGCAAGCAGAATGACGAAAGGCCGCATAATCTGAATAGGAACCCCAAGGCTCCGCGCTTCATCGTCTCCGAGAGAAAGCACATCCAGTAAAGGCGCAAGTAAAACCAGTACAGCGACCAGAACAAGCACTGGAACAGTCAACCAGGAAAGCTCTTTCCATCCCGTCTGGGACAGTGTCCCCAGTAGCCAGTTCACAACAGCGGGCAACTGATCCATCGGATCGGCAGTGTATTTCACAAGAGACAGAAGCGCTGTGAAAACGGCATTGGCCACAAGGCCACCCATCAGCAATGTCAGGAGGCCGCCCTGTGGCAACAGACGGGAAATGGAAATTCCAGACCCCACGGCCACGACACCACCAGCAAACGCACCGATCTGAATCCATGCAGGTGACGCACCCAGAACAATCATGAGTGCCGCCCCAAAAGCGGAGCCACTCAGAACACCCAGAAGGTCAGGCGAAACAAGGGGATTCCGAAGGACGGCCTGATAGGTTGCGCCACCGCAGGATAGCGCACTTCCCACCAGAATTCCGGCCACAACCCGCGGCAACCGAACCTGCTGGACCACAGCATCGGCAACAGGATCCTGCCCTCCCCAGAGGTGAAGTAACCGCCCAAGCACCATCACCACACGATGCGGAGACAGCGGGTAACGGCCGCAGCACAGAGCCAACACAATGGACAGCACCAGAGCCCCTCCAGCGAGGCTCCGGACGTAAGTCGGACGAATGATAATGAGCCGCCCTTTCACACAACGATCTGCCCCACTCTACTCCGGCTCAGATGCGCTCGGAAACAGGGCGGCTCTTCTTTTCATGCGACAGGATTGCGAACAGCCCCAGAAGAACGAATTCATTTTGGCACCGAGTGACAAAATATTCAATCGCTCCGAATCGTTTTTTCAAGAGTGAACAGACAATGACACGCCGATATAGGACTAATAAAATCCCTATTTTGAAATATGAATATTGGCGCATCATCTCGTAAATTTGAGTGAACACCCTCCCCATTTGTGTGACATTGAAACCCGCCCCCGATGAAAACTGCACTTTGACCTCGATCAGACCGAATTTTGAGTTATCTCAATCTTCCCTTTCTGGTGCCCGTGCCATATTGAGGGGAACAATCATCCGTCACGTTGTGGACGGCAGTTTTTCAAACAGTGCCGGGACAGTACAAGAATGCTCAAACGGATAGCCGCCAGTATTGTGGGCCTCGGTGCAGTGGGCGGCCTCGGTTTCCTCGCCTATGCGTGGTACCCCGCAATCGCCCCCATCTCCCCTCCCGCTGCGGCCTCTTTTTCCGCAGACGCCATCAAGCGTGGCGAAATCGTTGCCGCCGGTGGATACTGTGCCGAATGTCACACCCGCGTGGATGGCAGCCCCGGCCCCGAACTGGCCGGTGACTTCAAGATGGCCACCCCATTCGGTGACATCTTCTCTTCCAACATCACGCCTGACCCGGAATGGGGTCTCGGCAACTGGTCGTTGGAAGCCTTCAAGCGCGCCATGAACAAGGGCATTGCCCGTGATGGTTCACAGCTTTATCCGGCGTTCCCGTTCGACCACTTCACGAAGGTCAACGATCAGGACGTCTCGGACCTGTATGCGTATCTGATGACGCGTCCGGCCGTGCACCTGAAGCCGCGTGACAACACGGTCCCCTTCCCGATCAACATCCGTCTGATAGGTCAGGGTTTCTGGAAGCTCCTGTTCTTTACGCCGGGCCGCTACCAGAACGACCCGAAGCATGATGCGCAATGGAACCGCGGGGCCTATCTGGCCGAAGGTAACGCCCATTGTGGTGCCTGCCATACGCCGCGTAACCTTCTGGGTGCAGAGAAGCTGAGCCATGCTTATGATGGTGCTGTCATTGATGGCTGGATTGCTCCACCGCTGAACGACCACAACCCAACGCCGGTTGTCTGGACGGAAGACGAGTTCTTCCAGTATCTGCGCTTCGGCGTCGCTCCGCTGCATGGTTCTGCTGCTGGCCCAATGTCTCCGGTGCCGCATCGCTTCCTGTCCAAGATTCCGGAAGACGATGTGCATGCCATTGCTCATTATTATGCAGACGTCGCGAAGGCTGCCCAGCGTTCTCAGGGCGATCAGGCTGCCATTGCTCGCGCCATGCAGATGTCCGGCAAGGATCTGACTGGCCCGCAGACACTGGATGCGGATGCGCGCCTGTATCAGGGGGCCTGTGGCGCCTGCCATTACAATTCCGGCCCGATGCCGGTCTCTGGCCGCCCGGAACTGGCTCTGAACAACGCGCTTTGGCTGGATGAGCCGAACAATCTGTTCCAGGTCATGCTGCATGGCATCGGCGCTGCCGAAGGTCAGGACAATATCGCCATGCCAAGCTTCTACACGGCCCTTTCGGACCATGACATGGCCCGCATTGCCGCGTATCTCCGCCGCACCCGCACCACCCTCCCCCCCTGGACGGATCTGGAAAAGAAGGCCGCGGCTGCCCGCGCCACGCTGTCCGCACCGCCCGTTAACGCCTCGCACTGATCCGGGCAGGACAGGGAAAACGAAATATGACCACGAAATTTGAACTCAACGGACAGCCCGTTTCGGTCGATGCACCGGATGATACCCCTCTGCTGTGGGTCTTGCGGGATGAACTGAACCTGACCGGCACCAAGTTTGGCTGCGGCATCGGCGAATGTGGTGCCTGCACCGTGCATGTCGGTGGGCGCGCCACACGCTCCTGCATCACGCCGCTGTCTTCCATCGAAGGCGCCTCGATCACCACGATCGAAGGTCTCGATCCGGAAGGCAATCACGTCGTGCAGGTCGCCTGGCGTGACCAGCAGGTGCCGCAGTGCGGCTACTGCCAGTCCGGCCAGATCATGCAGGCCGCAAGCCTTCTGAAAGATTATCCGAAGCCAACGGATGAAGAGATTGACGGCGTCATGGGCGGCAGTCTCTGCCGTTGCATGACGTATGTCCGCATCCGCAAGGCCATCAAGGAAGCAGCTGCCGCGCAGCAGGGAGGCGCCACCAATGGCTAAGATCGAACAGATCGCCAAGAGATCCGACGCAGGCCGCCTGTCTCGCCGCAGTTTTCTGATGACGGCAGCAGGCGCAGGTCTGATGTTCGGCTTCGCCCGCAAGGCCGAAGCTGCGCAGACCTATCCGTCTGCCATGCCGCCGGAAGCCGCGTTCGAGCCAAACATGTGGTGCGCCATCGCACCGGACGGCTCCATCAACGTCAATGTTGTCCGTGCCGAAATGGGTCAGCACGTCGGAACCGCCCTCGCCCGCATTATTGCGGACGAAATGGAAGCCGACTGGGATCACATCAAGATCACGGAAGTGGACACCGCCCCGAAATGGGCTGGCAAGTTCGTGACCGGCGGCTCCTGGTCCGTTTGGGATACGTGGGACACGTTCCGTCAGGCGGGTGCCGCAGCCCGCACGATCATGCTGGAGGAAGGCGCAAAGCTGCTCGGCACAACGCCGGACAAATGCGTTGCCCGCAACAGCACGGTCACGGCTGGCAGCAAGAGCGTCTCCTACGGTGAGATCGTCTCGAAAGCCAAGCCGACGCGCAGCTTCACGGCTGACGAAATGGCCAAGTTGCCGCTCAAGCCCGCCAGTGAGCGCCGCCTGATCAGCAAGCCGGTTCCTGCTCTGGATATTCCGGACAAAACGACCGGCAAAGCGATCTACGGCATCGACGTGAAGCTCGAAGGGATGGTCTATGGCCGCCCCAAGATGCCGCCGACACGTTATGCTGCGAAGGTGCAGTCCGTCGATGACAGCGAAGCCAAGAAGATCCCCGGATACATTCGCTATGTTGTTCTGGATGATCCATCTGGCATCGTTCCAGGCTGGGTCGTGGCTCTGGCCAAGACCTATCCCGCCGCTATCAAAGCTGCGGACGTTCTAAAGGTTCAGTGGAATCCCGGTCCGACGATCAATGTCTCGGAAGCAGACATCATCGAGCATGGCCGCAAGCTGATTGCAGATCAGAGCACTGGCGCTCGCGTCTTCAACGATAAGGGTGTGGACGAGGCATTTGCCCATCCGGCACACTCCTTCGAACGCAGCTACACCTGTGCCTCTGTCGCGCATTACCAGCTTGAGCCGGTCAATGCGGTGGCCCGTCATATTGATGGCATGTGGGAAATCCATACCGGCAATCAGTGGCAGTCCCTCGTTCTGCCGCAGCTCTCCAAGGCGCTTCAGGTGCCTGAAGAGCAGGTTGTCATGCGCACTTACCTGCTGGGCGGCGGGTTTGGTCGTCGCCTGAACGGTGACTATTCCATCCCGGCGGCTCTGGCGTCCAAGGCCATCGGTGGCGCACCGGTCAAGCTGATCCTGACACGTTCGGACGATATGGCGTTTGACTCCATTCGTTCCCCCTCTCTTCAGACGGTTCGCGTTGCCCTCGATGCAGACCAGAAAAAGATTGTGGCGATGGATTACGCTGCAACAGCAGGCTGGCCCACACTCGTTATGGCACCAGCCTTTCTGGCCAAGGGCGAAGACGGCAAGTCCTACGATCCGTTTGCCATTGCGGGCGCTGATCACTGGTACGAAACCGGGCCAACCCGCGTCCGTGCCATCACGAACGATCTGGCCAACAAGACTTTCCGTCCGGGCTGGCTCCGTTCCGTGTCCGCAGGCTGGACGCCCTGGGCGCTTGAGTCCTTCCTCGACGAACTGGCACACCAGACGAAGCAGGACCCGCTGGCATTCCGCCTGTCCATGTTCACAGCGACAGGACGGAACGAAGGCTCCGCTCCCAATGCTGTAGGCGGTGCCAAGCGTCAGGCCGCAGCCCTTCAGCGCCTTGCCAACAAGATCAACTACGGCAAGACGCAGCTTCCGGCAGACACTGGCATTGGTATTGCCACAAGCTTCGGACAGGAACGCGGTATGCCGACCTGGACGGCTGGAGCGGCACAGGTCCACGTTGATCGCAAGACCGGCGTCATCACCTGTCAGAAGCTCTGGCTGGTTCTGGATGCTGGCACGATCGTTGATCCGGGTGGCGCACTGGCACAGACCGAGGGTGCAGCTCTATGGGGCCTGAGCATGGCGCTGTTTGAAGGCACCGAGATCGTCAACGGTACGATCAAGGACAGCAACCTCAACACCTACACGCCGGTACGCCTTCCGGACGTGCCGGACATGGACATTGAGTTCGTCCAGAACACCGAAAAGCCTACGGGCCTTGGTGAGCCGGGTGTGACGGTCGTGGCTCCTGCCATCGGCAATGCCGTGTTCAACGCCATTGGTGTGCGCCTGCGCCATCTGCCAATGCGTCCGGCAGATGTGCTGCGTGAACTGAACGGTCACAACAGCTAAAATCCGGCTTCACCACCGAAAAAAAGAAACGCCGCGCCCCGGATTGGGACGCGGCGTTTTTTATGGCTACATCAGCCGTTGCGGTAATAGTAGCTGTAGCCGTTCAGGGCCGGTGCGCCGCCCAGATGAACGTACAGAACCTTTGACCCGTCCGGGAAATATCCCTTCTTCGTCAGATCAATCAGGCCCTGCATGGATTTCCCTTCATAAACAGGGTCCGTCATCATGGCTTCCGTACGGGCCGCCAGTCGGATGGCTTCGTTCGTTTCTTCGGAAGGAACGCCGTAAGCAGGATAGGCGTAGTCCTCGAGGATAACGATCTCATCGTCCCGCACTGTCCGACCAAGCTCTACTAGCTCGGCTGTACGGTCCACGATCTCCCGCACCTGCTCGCGCGTCTGCTCCGGCGTTCCGGAGGCATCAATGCCAATGACCCGATCTGCACGGCCCTGCGCTGCAAATCCGACAATCATTCCCGCCTGCGTCGAGCCCGTCACGACACAGACGATAATGTAATCGAACGTGAAGCCGAGTTCCTTTTCCTGCTCCGCGACTTCTTCCGCAAAAGCAGCGTAACCAACGCCCCCATATTGATGAACGGATGCACCAGCCGGAATGGCATAGGGCTTGCCGCCAACATCCTTCACGGACTGGATGGCATCTTCCCAGCTCTGGCGGATGCCAATGTCAAAGCCATCTTCCACAATGCGTGACTCAGCTCCCATGAGGCGTGTCATGAGGATATTGCCCACACGATCATAAACAGCGTCATAATGCGGGACCCATTTCTCCTGCACGACAACGCATTTCATACCTAGCTTGGCGGCTGTTGCTGCGACCATGCGGGTATGATTGGACTGCACACCGCCGATGGAGACCAGTGTATCTGCGCCAGAGGCCAAAATATCCGGAACAATATATTCCAGCTTGCGGAGCTTGTTGCCGCCCATCGCCATGCCCGAATTGCAGTCTTCGCGCTTGGCATAGATCTGCACTTTGCCACCCAGGGCTTCGCTCAGACGTGGAAGATGCTCAATAGCCGTTTTTCCAAAAGTCAGCGGATAATGCTCAAATTTCTCAAGGTTCACAGACAGCCTCCCAAGGTGTTCACACCCGAAAGCAGTAATAAAATATTCTTCGAAGGTGCTTTCTAATTCAGGCAATAATTTCTGTATTTTATCCCTAAAATAGAATTTTAATGGATGTTTCTCTTATACTTTGAGGAAATAATGAAAGATTCCATCACACCAGATCTGGACGCGATCGACCTGAACATTCTTCGCCTTCTGCAAGGCAACGGGCGTATGTCCAATGCCGAGCTGGCCGAGCGTGTGAACGTGAGCGCCGCGACATGTCATCGGCGCACCCAAAGACTTTTTCAGGACGGTTATATCCGTGGCGTTCGCGCCGAGATTGATCCCGTCAAAGTCGGGCTGGGAACGATCGCTCTGGTCGGCGTCGTGCTGGACCGGTCCACTCCCGAGAGCTTCGCAGAACTGGAAGAGGCTGTGAAAACCATGCCCATGGTGCTGGACTGTCATCTGGTCGCGGGCGATTTTGATTATCTGCTGAAAATCCGTGTGGAAGACATGGCGGATTTCAATCGGCTTCACGCAGAAAAGCTCATTGCCTTTCCAGGGGTGCGACAGGCACGGACGTTTTTTGTCATCAAGGAAGTCAAGGACAACGGGCCACTCGCGTTCTAGAATTGCGTTCGCATGGAACGTCCTGTTGCCTCTGTGCAATGATTTCCTTTGCGGTATTGTCACGTCCTTGCCTGCCACCAGCTATGGAACCCTCTGCCCATGCCCCTTCACCCCACTGTCCCGAAGCCGGAACGTTTTAGAAAAACGCGGAAGGCCCTGCGCCGCACGCTGGCGCTTGGACTGGTCGCTGGCGGCCTGCTGGCAGCTTCCGCGCAGGCCAAAGCTGACCCACGCCTTGTCATTTTTGATGATGACGGCTTCAGCATCGCCCAGTGGATGATCATCAAGGCCCCCAATGTCCGCGTGCTTGGCATCACGACTGTCACGGGTGACGTTTGGCAGAAAGAAGCGACGAATGACGCGCTGCGGGGCGTGGAAGTGGCAGGCCGGGCAGACATTCCCGTTGTTCCGGGCGCAACTTACCCGTTCCTGAACTCGGAAAAGCTGACGGACCGCTGGGAAGCCCTTTACGGAAAGCTGATCTGGAAAGGGGTGTGGATGAAAAAATGGGTCGAAAAGACCGAGCAGCCACTTCCCTACTATCATGGTCCGGATGTTGTTCCGGACCTGCCATATGGCAATCCGGTCAAAAAGCCAGAAACCGAGCGCGCAGCTGACTTCCTCATTCGGATGGTTCACCAATATCCAGGACAAGTCAGCATCATTGCAACGGGTCCGATGACCAACATCGCACTGGCCCAGACGCTTGATCCGGAATTTGCGGGCCTTGCGAAAGAACTCGTTTACATGGGCGGTGGCCTGAACCCGCGCCAGACACGGCCCGGCGTAGTGGCACATCAGTTCGCGCGGGAATTTCTGAACAGCCCCCGTCGTGAATTCAACTTCCGTCTGGACCCGGAAAGCGCAAGTGCAGCTCTCCGCGCACCGTGGAAGCACATCGTGATGGTTCCGGCCGATCCGTCGACAGATACGGAACTGACGCCTGAATTCCTGAAGAAGCTGGAAGCGACCGGTACGCCCGTCGGACATGTCATGAAGTGGCATCTGAGCGGCTTTCCGCTCTGGGATGAAATTGCAGCATCCGTCTGGCTGGACCCAAGTATCATCACGGAAAAGCAGGATCTGTTTGTGGATGTGAACAGCCAGTTTGGCCCCGGCTACGGAGACGTTGTGTCCTGGACTCCGGGCTATGAGCCAGGTCTGGGCGAACGCAAGAACGAAGTTGTCCTGCGCATCAATGTTCCGAAACTTGAAAAGCAGATCCTTGATCTGATTGGCAGCCCACAGGCTCCTGTCAGCGGACATCCTCTCCCCTGAAACACAAAAGCCCCGCTGCCATCCGGCAGCGGGGCTTTTTTCAGACGGCGGGAAGAGCGACCTGCTCTTTGGGCCAGCGGCGATGAAGCCAAAGCCACGCTCCTGGCCTTTCGCGGATCCACCGCTCCAGCGTCTCGTTCATGGCGACGCAGATTGACCGAATATCCGCATGACGATCGCCCGTTCGTTCAGCCTGAAGCGGGGCTTCACACACCATACGGAACCGACCGTTCCCCAGTCGCACGATATGGACGGGTATGATGGGCAAATTAAAGCGCAAGGCCAATTGCGCCACCGCTGGCGCCGTCATGGCATCCCGTCCCAGAAACGGAATGGCGAGCCCGTCATTCATTTTCTGATCGACCAGAAAACCTAGTGAGCCACCGCTTTGAAGATGCGTTAAGGCCTGCCGGGCCCCTTTGGGTCCTTTAGGAAACATGGTCCCGGTCGGGCCTAGAGCCTTCTGTCGCATTGTCTGCGTCACAAGATCGATGACCGGATTGGACGAGGCCCGATAAAAACCCGCAACTGGCATACCCAGACTAGTTGCGATGGGCAGAATGAGCTCCCAGTTCCCCAGATGCCCTGAGAAAAACAAAGCCTGTGAGCCGTTCTCCTTCAGGGCATCAATATGCTCTTCACCCTCGATCTCCCATCCCGGTCCCATTTCCGTACGGGTAAAGGATGCAAGATGGGGGAGTTCTGTCACGTTCCGCCCCAGGTTCGTCCATACATCCCGGATAATCTGCTGTCGTTCCGGCAAGGATAAGTCAGGCAGAGCGAGTTGAAGGTTTCGATCCGCAATGCGGGTTGCCCGGAGCCTCATTCCGACATTCCGCATCAACCAGCCGCCCGCTGTCGAGGCGTATTGCGGCCCCACACTGCGCAGGAGGCCAATGACGCTCCATAGCGCTGCCGATTGCACATGCTGAGACAGACGGGACAGAACAGGAGCGATTGGTGCCATGCGACGATAGTCGCTTTAAAAGAAAGATAATCAATTCTTGTTTTGTATCTAATTAATACCTGAGTTTCTTAATTTATACTTTATTGGTAATTTTTCAGAAATAATAAAAAATATTTGAATTTTTTAATAAATAATAATCCCTGATTTTATTTTTAAACTTCCAGATTTATGCCCTGCGGCAGAGGGCATAAATCTCGGGGAAGTCGCTTTGCTCCACGTTCAGGATGACATCTCAACCCTATGGTTTCGCGCGAATGTTTCCAGTGCGTCGAGATAAAGCGCCCGCTCGTCGTCCGAAATCCAGGCCGCCTGAAAGGCATTTCGGCTAATCTGTATGAGTTCGTGCCGCGTCAGGTCCGCTGCACTTTGCGCCTTGGCGAAACTCTCCGTCATATACACGCTCTGCATGTAACCCGGGTCGTCGGAATTGATGGTAATTTTCAGTCCCGCTGCCAGCATGTCCCGAATATCCTGACGGGACCGCCCCGGCCTGATGACATCGTTCGGAGACGGACACAGCGTGAATGTCACGCCCTTGTCCCGAGCCATCGCAATCAGTTCGGGCTTTTCCAGCACATTCAATCCATGATCGAGGCGTTCGCTGCCCAGATCCTGAAGAGCCTGCCGGATATGCTCATGCGTATTCTGCTGATCGAGATCACAATGCATGGTCAAGTGAAGGCCCAGCGCTCTTGCGCGGGCGAATGTTTTCGCAAATTTGGCTGGCGGATTACCCTTCTCGTCTGAATCCAGACCCACACCAATGATGCGGCTCCTACCCGGTCTTTCAAGATAAGGAAGAGCCTGGGTAAAGGTCTCGTCGGCAGAATCCGCACTCATTTCACGTATGAAGCACATGATAAGGTGAGAGCGGATGCCGAAGTCCTTCTCTGCTTCCTCTTGAGCTGCATTGAAGCCCCGGATGACTGTCCCGAACGCTATCCCGCGACGGGTGTGAAGCTGCGGGTCAAAGAACATCTCAGTATAAAGAACATTCTGCTGCGCAACTTTTTTCAGATAGTCATAGCAGAGATCATGAAAATCCTGCTCGGTCTGCAGAAGCTCGACGCCTTCGTAATACAGCGTCAGAAAAGAGGGCAGATCATGGTAGACGTAACCCTGTCGAATTTCTTCAGCAGAGCTGGACCTGAGAGGATGATTATTCCGCTCAGCCAGCTTGATTTTCAAGTCCGCTTCCAGCGTTCCTTCCAGATGAACATGAAGTTCAGCCTTAGGGAGCTTTTCAAGAAATTCCTGCATGCAGACAACGGACATGACCTGCTTTCCTTATCAGTCGTGATAAGCCCGCATCATGCATGTTTGCTGGAAAATTGAAACGATACCGACATGATATCTTTATTTTGAAACGGCATGGCATGTTACAAGTGCTTTGTCGTCCATCTCACTGGAAAAGAACGCGTCATTTCCCTTGTTCCACCAGACATACTGTGCCGCAGCATATTTGGCGCCATCCGCAGCAATTACGTTTGAAAACACCTGCGTGTGCCCTTCAATTGGCAGGACAGCCAAGCTGACGGCATCTGCATTGATATATTGAACCGCAACGCGTTTTTGCGGCAAGCGTGAGAGAAGCTCCTTGGCCGCATCACCGTTTCCCTGACAGGTATAAAGCACTGTCTGGCGGTCAACTGTTGTGGGAGAAGCGAGTTTAATCTGAAAACTAGTGACCTTTGATGCAAAAGCCGGGTTTATCCCCAGACAAAAAACAGCCATTAAACCAAACGAATATTTTCTCATCACTTGACCCTTCCCAGCAGATTGAAGCCTTCAGTATTGCCTGAGACATCTCTTTCAGTCAGATTGAGCCGCCATTCTGTCAGCATGATGACAACTGCCCAAACCAAGGACGGACTGTGAGCTGGTTTTACGAAGAACACGGAAGCCGCAAAGGCCCGCTTTCTGAAGATGGTATGCGTGCCCTCATCTCGACCGGCAGTATTGAGCACTCAACTCTCTGCTGGACCGAGGCCTTCGGTGCGGAATGGCATCCGGCAGGCAGTTGCGCGTTCTGGCCGCCTCAGCCCGAAGGGGTCCCGCCTGCTCTGCCCCCCAGCAGGGTCTCGAACCGCTGGGCTTGGCTGAGTATTCTTGGTCCCTTTGTCAGCAGCATGATCGTCAACGTTCTGGCCTGGTTCGGCAACATCCCTGACCGCCAGTCCAGCATCATCGCCGTTCTTCTCAGCTTTGCGATCATCTTCACGTCCATGCTGACAGATCGCCGCGCCCTGATTGCTGCAGGATTCCGTCCCGGCTCTGCATTCTGGATCCTGATCCCGCCACTCTATTTCTGGCGGCGTATCCAGTTTGTCGGTAAAGGAATGCTGCTGTTTTTCCTGTCGCTGCTGGTCTTCCTGTTCCAGTTCGTGCCATCTTTTTCAGAAAGCTGGCACATCATGCACAACCCGAATGGCCTCTCCAGCTACGTCTCCAAACACTACGATCTCTGATCGCGATACTCAGCAGAAACGGCGGTAGAACTGCTCTGTCTTGAGGGCCTGCTCTTCCAGCACATGGAAGGACAGGTCCCATGTTCTGCCAGGCTGCTGCCTCAGGCGCACAAGCCCGGCGGCAAGTGCGTCGATACAGTCTGGCTTAACCAGACAGTCGGATACATTTTCAAGAATATCCAGAACACCGCCTGCTGCTGTCGCGCACACCGGTAATCCTGCCGCCATCGCTTCCAGCAGTACCAGCCCGAACGGCTCCCGTCTGGAGGGCAGAACAAATCCGTCAAAGGCACAGAACACGTCCGGCACATCTGACCGGTAGCCCGCGAAAATGATGCGATCCCTGTAGCCTGCGCAGACGTTTTCAAGCCGCGCACGTTCTGGGCCGTCACCAATCAGAACAAGATACGTGTCAGGTGGCAGAGCGGCCTGTCTCCAGGCCTGAAGGAGACAATCAAACCGTTTCTCTTCCACCATTCTTCCAACGGCACAGATCACAAAAGCTTCCGATGGAAGGCGATGCTCCTGCCGGAAGCCTTCCCGAAGCTTGGTACGCTCCGGATGGCAGAGGACGGAAGGAATGGTCCAGTTTGCAATCACTGCGCTCTGGTTTCGACAACCTGCTGGCAGGCTGGCCTGTTGCCACCGGGCGATGCAGATCAGGCCGTCATGTTTTCCATAAGTTCTGGCACGATAAGCATTGTGGAGCGTACCGATGACGGGGGTCTCACCCATCAGTCCCAGAGTCTTCAAAACCCCTGCCCGGATCGACGCCTTACCCAGATGAGTATGGATGATATCGAAGGTCTCGTTCCATACCAGCGCCGTCAATGTCGGCAGATATCCTGCGCGATAAGCCCTTACGATACGGACTGAGGATGAAAAGTGATGCGCAATATCTCCGCCTGTTCGAAGATCAGCGGTATGGCGCTCCAGAAGCACCGTCACGTCATGTGTCAGAGCCTGCTGGTTCGCGAGCTCAGCAACGTGACGCTCAGTGCCCGCGAACTCCCGCGTTAGAAGACAGTGAAGGATTCTCACTGCCCGTCTCCTTCAGCGAATACTACCGTTCCCGGCCCAGACGCCTTCAATGATAGGGCCTCTCCGCGAAGACATCCGCTGTCGGGGTGGCTGAGGCTGGCAGGCCACAAAATACAGACCGATCACAAACGTCAGCTGAGACAGCGTCATGAGCTGGGACAGAATCCAGCCAATTCCAACCCCGTCCACGCTGCGGAAAAGCTGATAGATGAGGAATGCCATGGCGATCATCCTCATGCTCAGCATCATGGGGCGAAGGGGATTCAGCATGTTTGGCCGAATCATCGGGATCGTTTTTTTCATGCCCAAAAAGAATGCAAGGTTCATGAACCAGATCAGCGATGTATCCACCACGCCGCCCATCGTTGCGCCAAACAGCACAATCGGCAGAAGCAGCGCTGCGCCGTTCAGCATCAGCGAGCCAAGCTGAAAGCTCATGCCCAACTGCACGACGGGAAGAACTGACGGCAGTCTGTTCGCGACGGGCTGAAAGAGCCGGTCAATCAGCCAGTCATCAAAGCGGACGATAAAATTGGAAGCGGTCATAGTAGTTTTGTTCTTAGCGGCCTCTGATTGACCGCGTCACATGATTTTTTATTCATCCTTCAGCAATCCTCCCTCGGTAGACAGCATCCCTGACAGTCGATTTACTGCCTGGCAGAACATTTTACCCGTAGGAAGTTAATAACCTATGCCCGGTTTCTCCCGCCTGACCCGTGTGACACTGCTCGCAGCCTCCATGCTGGCCCCGCCTCTCCTGACGGGCGCACATGCTGCCCCTGCGGTGCCTCAGGCTGCCACGGCAGCACCGGCCTCCGTCACCCGTGCCACCTTGCCCAATGGCCTGCGTGTCGTGATTGTGCGGGATACTCTGGCACCCGTCGTACAGACGATGCTCAATTATGAAGTGGGCTCCGTCAACGCACCCAAGGGTTTTCCGGGAACGGCACACGCCCTTGAGCACATGATGTTCAACGGCTCCGAAACACTCTCCCGGGACCAGCTTTCCACCATCAGCGCCCAGCTCGGCAACAATGATAACGCCGACACAACGTCTGACGTCACCCAGTACTATTTCAAGGCCCCCGCTGCGGACCTTGATGTTCTTCTGCGGATCGAAGCCGGTCGTATGCGCGGGCTGAACATCACAGAGAAAGAATGGGCCCATGAAAGAGGCGCCATTGAGCAGGAAGTCTCACGCGACCTGTCGAGCCCCATCTACCGCTATCTCTCTCAGGTGCGTGCCGCACTTTACGCCGGCACACCTTACGAGCATGACGCACTCGGGACGCGTCCCTCTTTCGATGCCACGACTGCCCCGCTGCTGAAGCAGTTCTACAACTCCTGGTATGCTCCCAACAACGCCATCCTCGTCATTACGGGCGATGTGGACCCGCAGGACACCCTGAAGAAAGTTCAGGCAGCCTTTGGCAATATTGCAGCGGCTACACTTCCTGCCCGCGCTGCTGTCACACCCACGCCCGCCAAGGCACAGTCCCTGTCGTTGGATACAGATCTACCGATCGGCCTTGTCACCATGGCCTGGCGGATGCCGGGACAGCGTGACCCGAACTATGCTGCCGTAACCCTGCTGGCCGATGCCATTGCCAGCCAGCGCAGTGTCCTGTTCGGTCTGGTTCCGGACGGTAAGGCTCTGGACGCAGGGTTCATGTATGACCCGGATGCGCAGGCTGGCCTCGCTGTCGCCTACGCAGGATTCCCCAAGGGAGCAAACCCGGACGAACTCCGCCGGACGCTTGCGTCTCTCATGGATGGCTTTCGCAAAGACGGAATTCCCGCGGATCTGATCGAAGCCGCCCGTCGCAAAGAGATTGCGTCTCTGGAGTTCAATGCGAACAGCATTTCGGAACTCGCAGAGAACTGGTCCCAGGCTGTCGCCATCCAGCATCTTGAAAGCCCGGATGATATGATCGCGGCGTTCCGGAACGTCACGAAGGCACAGGTGGATGAGCTGGCTAAAACGCTCCTTGATCCACAACACGCCATCAGCGCCACCCTGACGCCGAGTGAAAAGGGCAAAGCTATTGGCGGTAAAGGATTTGGTGGCGCAGAGTCTTTCAACACGCCACCATCAGGCAAAGTCAGCCTCCCCGCATGGGCGGAAGAAGCCCTCGCACGGTTGAGCATTCCGGCCGCCGCACCTCTTCCCAAGGCCTATACGCTTTCGAATGGTCTGCACCTTCTGGTCCAGCCCGAGCATGTCAGCCATACGGTCGAGCTGATCGGCTCCATCCGGCAGAATGCATCCCTGCAGCAGCCTGCTGGCAAGGAAGGCGTCGCGGGCCTGACATCTGACATGTTCCTGTATGGCAGCACCTCCCATGACCGTCTGGCCCTTGCCAGCGCGCTTGATGACATCTCGGCAGACGAAAGCGCTGGCCCTGGCTTCAGTCTCAGCACACTCACCCAGAATTTCAGCAAAGGTCTGTCCCTGCTGGCAGAGCACGAACTGCACCCTGCCTTCCCGGAAAAGGCCTTCCATGTCACGCAGATGGAAGCCCTTCAGGCCCGTGCGGGTGAGCTTCAGTCTCCAACCTACCGCTTTGGCCGTGCCACGCGCCGGGCACTCGTCCCTGCAACTGACCCGACCCTTCGCGAGGCCACTCCAGCCACGTTAAGCAAAATTACGCTCGCTGACGTCAAAGCCTATTACACGGCCACATATCGCCCGGACCTGACGACGATTGTGGTTGTCGGGGACATCAGCCCTGAAGATGCTCATGAACAGGTTGAAAAGGCTTTTGGTAGCTGGAAGGCTGAAGGCCCTGCCCCTGTCGTTGATCTGCCGTCCATTCCTCTCAGCAAGGCCTCTCAGGCTGTTGTCGCAGATCCAGGACGGTCACAGGATGACGTGAAACTCGTGGAGACCATTGGCATGAAGGTCACGGACCCGGATCGTCATGCTCTGGCTGTCGGAAACGAAATTCTTGGGGATGGGTTCTCTTCCCGCCTGATGCAGGATCTGCGCGTTCGCACAGGCTATGTGTACGGGGCAGGAAGTGCCTTCAGTTACTCCCGGACCCGCGGCTCCTTCGGCATCAGCTTCGGTGCGGACCCGGACAAAGTGAACAAGGCACGCGCCCTTGCAATCAAGGATGTGGAGGATATGCGCAGCCAGCCTGTCTCTCAGGAAAGTCTGGATCTGGCCAAGGCGTCTCTGCTGCGTCGCCAACCCATGGCACGCGCCAGCTTTGGCGCTCTCGCTGGCAGCTATCTGGATCTGATTGATCTGGGACTGCCTTTGAATGCGCCAGCAGAAGCAGCTCAGGCGATTTACGACATGACACCTGCGCAGGTGCAGGCCGCGTTCAGCAAGTGGGTTCGCCCAGATGATCTCGCGCAGATCGTCCTTGGCCCACAGCCGAAGTAAACACTCTAACTTCAGGCCGGGATATTATTTTCCGGCCTGATCCCTTCAACGCCAGACGGTCATCAGAACACCGCCTGAGACGATCAGCAGTCCACCGATGCAGACAGGTAAGGTCAGGGTCTGACCAAAAGCAAAATACGCCACGACCTGAGCTGCGATAAAAAACAGTGCAACATAGACGCCCATCAATCGCCCGAAGTCCCAGTCGGGAAGATTGACGGTTATTCCGTAAATCAGCAGCACAAGCGCACCGGCTGATATAAAGCCCACACGCCCCAGACCGGCTGTATGCAGGCCAGTTCGCACGAGGGCATCACCACCGACCTCCAGAAATGCAGCGATCAGCAACAACGCCATAAGCCAGATGGTTTGCATTTCCGAATATCCTTACAAAAAAGCCGGGCACAACAGCCCGGCTTTTAATAAAATCACAAATTCCAGTCGCTTTTCAGCCAAGGAAGCCCTCAGCCTGAAGAACCGACAGGGCCTGCTGGATACGGTGCTTGTAAAGATGCTGCTCCATCGTTCTGGCCTGTGCCTTACGGCTCATAGCCAAACGGGCTTCATCATCTCCGATGTACTTCTCCACAAGCCGCTCAAAATCGATCCGGTTTGAGAAGACCGGAATTTCGTCTGCATTATAATACCGACGAAGCTCATGCGTATCTTCATGAAAGACCTGGAACGCGCCTGCCAGAGCAGCCTCGAACGTCCGCGGGCCAGGCGTGGAAGGAGCAATCACAAACCGCTTGTTCTCGAAGTGGAGTGAACGGCCAAGGTTCAGCACCAGCTTGGAACGGCGATACAGCTCAACCAGCTGGGATTTTTCAATACGGGCATCCGAGAAGCCAATGCCCAGCTCGCCCCAGCCAGGACCAACAATCTTGATGTTCAGGTTTCGCAGAACCGGAAGCAGATTGCGGACAATGTCCTTACGGCTCGTGAACGCCACACCACAGAACAGAACATCGATCGTCTTTTCGACATTCTCTTCAATCGGCATGTAATGCAGGCTCGGGCTTGCAGCCAGCGGCAGATGGAACACCAGATCACGCTGATAGAAGTTATGGCCCCAGCGATCACAGGAGAAAACGACATCGAAGTCATCGGCGATGCGATAGTTCGCATCCTGCTCATAGGGATCTTCTGTGGCCCAGAAAACCGTGACAGCGCCAATCTTCTTGGCCTCACGGCAGACCTCACCAAAATAGGTGCTTTCCGGCAGATATGACCCGATGGCGAAAACAATCGTTGGCTTCAGGATCTTGATGGACGCTGCTGCCGCAGAAATGTGAACAGCCGTAACGTTCTCTTCGCCAAAGCACTCACCCCATCCATCCATGATCGATTCACGGATCTGGGCATTGGCCTGACTTTCATAGCGGCCGCCACTGCACACCAGAACACGTCCGGTCAGGCCAGACACTTTCCGCTCCGTTTCAGAGGAACGATCTTTCACTTCTGTCGACATAGCCTCACCTGTTTCCTTAAACTTCATGCCCCGGGTGCGTGGCGTCTTCAAGCTATACACGCCTCAAGGATCTTGGACAGATCCTGTCGGAACCGCGCCGGTGCGCAATCCCGCTCCACCGCCTTCAGCGCTTCACTTCTCAGTCGGGCCCAGAGTGTACTGTCCTGATAAAGACGGGCGACATCAGACGCAAATTCTTTGGCATCATCCGCAGGCGCAGACAGCAATTCAACATCGTCTGTCCAGCCCACCTGCCCCGCCAACAAGGTCGTTACAACCATCGGCACGCCAAATGCGGCAGCTTCCTGCACTTTAAACGGTAAGCCACCGGCAAACCGCGTAGGCGCAACGAAGACGCGATGCCTGTTGAACAGCGGCGCAAGATCATGCACCGGACCAACAATATCCACACGAGGATGCCGCGCAAACGCACTCACATCCACCGAGGGATGAATGAAGCCCGCAATCGTGAACCGAACATCTGACGGCAGAAGATCATCCAGAGCGGGGAGAACCTCCCCTAAAAACCACTCCAGACTGTCATGATTCGGCGCACCTTCATCATGCAGTGCACCGAGGAAAAGAATATCTCGCCGGGCATCGAATGTGGCCTTCGTCGGACGGGTCCGCATTTCATGTCCCAGAACGGAAACATTTTCGTACCCGGCGCGACGCACCAGATCTGCGTCCTGCTCAGTGACCGCGACGATCTGCTGGCAGTAATGAGCGCATTCCAGTTCCCGGCGTAGCATCTCATCAAAGCTTAATGCCGGCTTCGGCAGATCGAGCACCTTGATGCGCTCCAGCGTGCGTGGCGTGGAAATCACTTCCGTATCCAGCACCGCACCCGCTGTCGGCAGATAGCGGCTGGCCTCGTTCATGATAGGCAGGAGGCGCGCCATGTTGTGCGTGCGGCCAACCCATACCAGATCGTAATATCCAGCACGCGCCTGAATAAAATCTGGAAAGGTGGAAAGATGCTGATCCGCGATCAGCTCTACCGTCTCCGGGAAATCTCCAAACAGGTCCAGTTCACTCTGGTCCCTTGGGAGAAGGGGAAACACAGTGACCTGATATCCCAGCCCCGCCATAGCCCGCACCACGTCATTGGAACGGACATACCCTGAACCCAGACGCCTCAGAGGAAGGCGATCTTCAATGAACAGGATATGCTTGCGATCTGAACGACGCTCCCGCGCCTGCACAGCATTTCGAATATGAGCCGGCTGCTGATGTCGCAGAAAATCCTGATGCACACGCGAAAAAATGCGCAGATTGGCGTGGATCAGCGTCTGAGATCCCACAGAGCCGGAACTGCCGTACTCAAGGTGCTCCACCACGACATTAGGATCATAAACAATCCGTGCGCCCATTTTGAGAATGCGGACACACAGATCCGTATCTTCAAAATAAGCAGGACGGTACCGCAGGTCGTAGCCACCCAATTGAATCAGAATGGACGACCGCACCATCAGAAATGCTGCCGAACAGTAATCCACGTCCCGGACAAAGTTTGCTTCAGGAAGGTTCGGACTGTCTTCCCGGCGATATCCATAAGTTGCGCCATCACGCCAGATGATGGAGCCTGCTTCCTGCAAGCGCATATTCGAACGAATGAGCTTGGCACCAACCGCACCAATATCATCACTTGAACGCAGACGCTGCAAAGCGTGTGCAACACTGTTTGGATAGAGCCGTAGATCGTTGTTCAGATAAAGAACAAACGGCGCATCGACTTCTGCAAGACCAATATTGCAGCCTTCCAGATACCCAATGTTATATCTGAAGCGCAGGATTTTAGCGCCATGAACCATTTCGTCGAGACGACGTGTCTGATCGTGTGACCCAGAGTCCACGACGATAAGCTGGATGGCCCCGGAATAATTTGCGCGCAATGAGGCCAGAGCCTGCATTGTCAGCGCGATCCGGTCATAGACCACGACAATGACACTGAGTTCCGGCACGCCCACGACGGTGAAATCCAGCGGATGGCGAGCCAATGCCGGAAGAAGTGCTTCTGCTTCCCGCTCGAACACCTGCCTTGACTGGCTTTCCTCAATCTCAGGGGTTTCGACCAGCGAAGCACGTTGCCCCTCGCCCATTCTGGCCGCAACCAGATGAGCAAAAGGGCTGTCATAAAGATGGTTCCGCACGTCGTTACGGACCTGCGGACGGCTCAGATGAGCGGCGAGATCCACATCGGCTTCAGGCGCACGCCCCTCATGTGCCCCGAACAGCAAAAAATGCTCATAGCCATTGCGGAAAGAGCCCATGTCCAGACAGGCAACCACATCTGGATGAGTGTCTGCGTAGAAGCGTTCAGAGAACATTTCCTGCGGATCAAAGAGCCGCGGCGTTTCATTGGTGAGATAATGATGAAGCGCACTGCTATAGCGCCCTTCAGCAATATCACGCCGAACGTCCGGATAGCGCTCCAGATACCAGACCGGATCAAAATACCAGGAGACACGCCCAGCATCCGCGATATCGGACGGGAGGCTGAGCCACGATGCAAACAGGCCAATCCGGCTGTCAAAATAATCGGGATAACGTAAGGCAAGCCGGCGACAGAGTTCATCGTCGAAAAAACGATGCCCGCTGTAGTAGCGCGCTTCGCCAACTTCAAGATAATGATCATAGCCGTTGGAGAACCCCTGCTCCTGCAAGGAGCGTCGGGTCAGTTCCGGATAACGGCGAAGATAATCGACTTCGTCAAACAGCCAGTGTGCCGAATGACCATGATAGCCCTCGGCACAATAGTGCTCAAAGCCTGACCGGTATTTTTCCTGGATCAGGTCCCGGCGGACATCCGCATAGGTTTCCCGATACCAGATTTCGTCAAAATACCGGTTAGGAGAATGGCCGTAGCGCTGGCCCGTCTCAAGATAAAACGCATGAAGATCCTGATGGCCTTCATCGCGCATCCAGTCCCCAACCTCCGGATAGCGCAGCAGATACCACTGCGCATCAAACTGGCGCCAGCGAGGCTCGCGCGCAGCGGGAGAAGACTCAGGAACCGGATCGGACATGGAAAAACTGACCCCCAGGTTCAGGCTATGGCTTTCTCATTCAGAAGCCGCTCCGAACGCTCAGCCTGTTCCGGTGTTAGACCTTCACGGCCTGTCGATACAATCCGTCCACCATCAAACGTCGCAACCAGATCCGTAATATGCGTGCCGAAAACATCCCCGGTCACATTGATCAGCGCGACACGATAGACGCCATCCATCGGGCGAGCATACCCCTGCATCGGGCTTAGTGTGCCCGAGAAACCTGCGCAGAGCGGAGCATCACGATGCACGCCTGCCACGTCCTGACGCGCAATACGGTCTGTCGCAAACAACGTCACTTCGTCACGCTCCGTTTGAATCAGGCCAACATAAATTTGCCCTGCGCGAGACAGGCTCTTCAGGAAAGCCCAGCCGCGAACATAGATGCTTCCAAACGGCTCAATCTCCTGAACCGGCTCTCCAATGACGCCTGTAAATTCGTCAATGAAGTTTTCCAGCATGCCACTGCCATACGGATGCAGTTCATTCTTCTGGAAACCAGACAGCTTGATACCGCGAAGCAGCCCATCACTGTGAGAAACACGATTGAAGTCAGAGAGGATCACGTCGTTCGAAGGCGCTGAGCGATGAATCGCGTCAATCTTGCCGCCCTCAACTTCGATCTGAATAGACGTCAGCTGGAAAGCTGCCTGACCGTTGATGACATTGATCAGACCAACACGGAAACGACCTTCACACCATTTTCCACGCAGGGCTGTCTTACCAGAGAACCCTGAACGACGCGGAGATCCGTTGAACATTTCAACAATGTCGCCACGAATTTCACGTTCGCATTCAAGGAAGATCAACGGACTGTCCGCGCCTTCTTCAATCAGCACAGTCAGCATACGTCCAGCAGTGCTGACGCCTGGAAGCAGGAACCAGCCACGAATATGGAACTCATTGGCGCCCTTGAAATCTTCGTCTTCGTTCGTGGCAAAGACATGATGACAAACGTCGTCAATGTAGCATTCGGCGCCCTGGATGGAGAACCAGTCCGATACGGGAATGGGGAGCTCGACAGAGAGATCACGCGTGGTCGGCGGATCAAAAATATGACGCGGCGGAGCCTGATGACGCCATGATGCGTGCGGCAGAAGATGCACCTGCCCTGCATCCAGGCGAAGATCCGCAACGCCCATCGGACGACGTGGCACGACATCCTGATAAAGTTTCAGCAAGCCGTCCGCATAGTCACGGGCATGCGTCCAAAGATGCGGGCCAATGTTTGCCATAATCTTTTTACGCACAGGCTCGGAAGAACGCAGAAGTTCGAGACGTTCCAGAACCATGCTTGGGCGATTGATGGGGACCTTGAAACCGTTGACACCGTCTTCAACACGATCCCCCAGAGCGCCAACATCGGTCACAATGGGAATCAGACCGTTCTGCCAGGCCTCAGACAGGGAAATGCAATATGTTTCCGGCCAAATCGACAGGTTGAGCGCGACATCAGCCTTTTTCAGGGCCTCGATGTCACCCATGTCATAACGGCCATAGAGCTTCACATTCGAGCGGCTGCTTGCGTTCAGAACAGCTTCATACTCGGGGTGCACATAACCGAAGATGTGGAAGACAAAATGATCTGGGTGAGCGATCTCGATCAGGCTCAGGATCGTATCTGCACCCTTGGTTCTCAGGAAGTTACCGACAATCGCAACGTTCAGAGGCGCGTCACCCAACGGAGCATAGCTCTTCGGCTTGACGGGCACAGTGTTCTCAGGGCTCGGGATACCCGTGATCAGACTGATTTTTTCGTTGAGGATCGGATAGATCTCATGCGTCAGATCACGAGAATGTTGCGTCCCGAACATGATGGCATCAACAGAGTGAAGCATCTTGGCGACAAAGGCCCGACGCGTCTGTTCACCACCATGATCAACATTCTCAGAAGCCTTCAGCGTGATATCTGCTGACAGGACTGACCGGACCTCATCTTCCACATAACGCAGTTCGTGGTTCAGCAGGTTGTAACGAGCCGAGACCAGCCAGAAGTCATGCGCGGAGAAAACCACGCCCACACCATTGGCCTTGGCGATGATGGGCAATGACAGTGCGTGATGTCCAAGATGCTGGAAATGGACAATGTCCATGTTGTACTGACTGATTACGCTCGAAAACGCCATTTCTTCAGGCGCGTCGCACATCGCGTCCTGCCAGCCCACTTCCGGCACGTCAAAGCGCTCGAGCTCCTGTCCACTCGCAGTCGTCAGACGGCAGAACGTGCCACGACGCAACCAGTAGAAAAACTCAACGTCGCGTCCAAGCAGGGAACAAAGTGCCTGCTGGTAGACTTCAACACCGCCCCACGCCTGCTCATGAATTGTGGAATGCGTGCACATCAGCACCCGCAGACGACGGCGACGCTCGACCGGCACGATGTCGGCGGATTTGCGGCGGCCAAAATCAGCCCCCGTAATATCACGCATTTTCTCGAGACGATGCTCGTACAGATGATGCGCCAGTACTGACTTCTGGGACGCCTGCGCCGCTTTGCGGCGCGTGTTCTTGTTGTTCAGGATACGGGCAACGGCATCCACGACGCCATCGGGATCACGCGCAAGGCTAATTCCTTCGACCGTATCGAAATGCTCGCTGCCCATGCTTTCCGGCGCTTCGACAACCTGTGCCGTACCGCCCAGAGCAAGTTCGAAAAAGCGTGGCCCCGGAGCTGTCGCCTGGCTGACGTCGCCATGACTGGCGTAATCACGGAACATCGTCAGAGTGACAGCACTGACATTCGCGAAGTCAATAAACGCTTCGTGGCTGATCGGGCGCTGGATCGCAAGAGCCGCAAGATCTGCGGGGAGCGGCGGCAGATATTCGTTACCAGGGCAAACAAGCTTCAGCTTGGCATCCGGAAAGGCAGCAATCACGCGTCGCAGGGTTTGAACGCGGTTCGGCCACATCGTGCCAGCAAAAAAGATATCATATTCCAGCTCAGCAGCCGGAAGAACCTTACGCTCATGAATGGAGCGGCTCGCTGCCAGAGGCAGGTAGTGCCCCTTGCCGTGGTAGTATTCGGCGCAGGACGGATCGTTCGTAAAGACGAAATCAAAAAGACCGGCATTTTCAACATTGAAGTCCCGCATGAACGGGTCTTCAAACGTCCAGAGAATCAAGGTCTTGAATGCAGGTCGAACGCGACGGATCAGTGGAAGATTAATCCGCTGCGCATCCAGGCAGATCAGAACATCATGTTCACCAGAAGCAGCAATACTGCCCAGGGACATATTGTCAGCGACAACAACCTGGTCATTACCAAATAGAGATCGGGCCGCCCGTTCGACCGCCAGCGTAAGGTAGGAATTGGGATTGTGGGTATAATTTGTGTTGTAAATAACCGCCATCAATCTCCTGAGCGCAAAGCGCCCACTCCCATCTCAAACCGACGCAATCAGTCTTCCGGGCAAGAGACCACAAGACCGCTGCCATCACGATACTCAATTCTTACCTGAAGGTTTACAGCAACAAAAGCCCCTGACAAGAAAGAAGATCATTACATCTCAAATACAAAAAAGGGCCGCTTGCGCGGCCCTTTTCTAAAATCATGACAACATAGAGTTATCTGATTTTCAGTCTCTTCAGACGTCTGTAGTACGACGACGGATTGCCGCACCCAGAATGTCACCCAGGGAAGCGCCCGAGTCAGAAGAACCGTATTCGCTGATCGCAGCCTTGTCTTCCTCGACCTCACGGCCGCGGATCGTCAGCGCGAGCTTGCGGGAAGCACGGTCAACGGAAACAATCTTCGCATCGACCTTTTCGCCAACTGCGAAACGCTCCGGACGCTGCTCAGCCTTGTCACGAGCCAGCTCTGCACGACGGATGAAGCCGGTCAGCAGATCGTCGACCTTCACTTCGATACCGTTTGCCTGAACTGCCGTCACGACGCAGGTCACAACAGCACCCTTCTGGATGCGGGACAGGGTGTCGGCTGCCGGATCTTCCTGAAGCTGCTTGATGCCCAGGGAGATACGCTCCTTTTCAGGATCCACGTCGAGGACCTTGGCCTTAACGACCTGACCCTTCTCGTAGTTCGCCATGGCTGCTTCGCCAGCTTCGTCCCAGGACAGGTCGGACATGTGAACCATGCCGTCGATGTCTGCGGAGAGACCGATGAACAGACCGAACTCGGTGATGTTGCGGATTTCGCCTTCGATGACAGAGCCAACCTTGTGCTCTTCTTCGAACTGCTCCCAAGGGTTGCGCTGAACCTGCTTGAGACCAAGCGAAATACGACGCTTGGAGCTGTCCACGTCCAGAACCATGACGTCGACTTCCTGGGAAGTAGCGACGATCTTGCCCGGATGGACGTTCTTCTTCGTCCAGGACATCTCGGAAACGTGCACCAGACCTTCGACGCCCGGCTCCAGCTCGACGAATGCACCGTAGTCGGTGATGTTCGTGACGCGACCCGTGAAGCGGGCACCAGCTGGGTACTTGATGGCGACGTTTTCCCACGGATCAGCTTCAAGCTGCTTCATGCCGAGGGAGATACGCTGCGTGTCCGGGTTGAAGCGGATGACCTGCACGCGAACCGGCTGACCGATCTGCAGAGCTTCGGACGGATGGTTGATGCGCTTCCATGCGATGTCGGTGACATGCAGGAGGCCGTCAACGCCGCCGAGGTCAACGAACGCACCGTAGTCGGTGATGTTCTTGACGACGCCGTCAAGGATCATGCCTTCCTTCAGGCCCTGGATCAGCTCGGAACGCTGCTCTGCACGGGTCTCTTCAAGAACGGCACGACGGGACACAACGATGTTGCCACGTGCGCGATCCATCTTCAGGATCTGGAACGGCTGCGGCTGACCCATCAGCGGGCCGACGTCACGAACCGGACGGATATCAACCTGGCTGCCCGGAAGGAACGCCATTGCGCCGCCGAGATCAACCGTGAAGCCACCCTTGACGCGACCATAGATCGTGCCGTTGACGCGCTGGTTGTTGCCGAATGCACGCTCCAGAGCGGTCCATGCTTCTTCACGACGAGCCTTCTCGCGGGAAAGAACGATGGAACCGTCACGGTCTTCGTAACGCTCGACATACAGCTCGACAACGTCGCCCGGCTTTACGTCCGGAGCAGCGCCTGGCGGGCCGAATTCCTTAAGGGAAACGCGACCTTCGCTCTTGAGACCAACATCAACGATAGCGAATTCGTCGGTCAGACGGATCACGCGGCCCGTGACGACGGAGCCGTCAAAACCGGTGTCGCGGCCCAGGGTCTCTTCGAGGAGGGCTGCAAAATCTTCCATGCCGTGAGCGGCAGGGGCCTGTGTGGCTGAAGCCATGTAAATACAATATTCCCGGATTTTCGGCCTGAAACCGATCATCCACGTCTGCGCCACGCGGATCGAAATCTGGCATGACGACTCCCCGCTGCCTCAAAAGGTCAGACCGGGTCCGTTAAATTATGGCCCGCACGCAAAACGCATGACGGACGACACTTTCCCCCTTCGGGCAACGTGCTAACCCGCAACAACACCTTCCACAGGCGCTCTGTCAATAAAAAAACAGGTGTCAGACGGGCAGATACCGCAACTCAGATCCGAGTTATGCGCCGCCTGATTTCTTCATGCGCCTTTTCAAGCACTTGCTCTGCAGAAAGCTCATCCGTCTCAATCAGAAGCGCATCTGCGGCCTGCACCAGAGGCGCAGTATCCCGCGAAGAATCCCGCGAGTCACGCGCGATGATCTCAGCGACTGCAGCGTCCAGTTCCGCCTCTGCAATCGCTGCGTCCCCGTGCACTTGGCGATGGCGACGAAGGGCCCGCGCCCTAGGGGAGGCCGTGATGAAAAACTTTACGTCCGCATCCGGGAAAACAACTGTGCCGATATCCCGCCCGTCAACAACGGCCCCTGTCTGGGCGGCGAACACACGTTGACGCTCCAGAAGAGCCTCACGCACAGCAGGCTGGCTAGCTACCAGTGAGGCGCCGCGGTCGATTTCCGGAACGCGCAAATCGGTTCTCCGCAGATCCTCCTGCTCTAGCGCTTCCGCCTGTGCAGAAGCATTTCCCGCAGGGTCAAGACCTGCATCAATCATGCGCCTTGCAACTGCACGATACAGGAGGCCCGTATCCAGATAGGGCAAGGACAGCCGGGAGGCGAGCGCCTTGGCCAGCGTCCCCTTTCCGGCAGCGGCCGGCCCATCAACGGCAATGACCAGCGGACGGCTCATGCCCGGATATCCGCACCCAGACCATTCATGAGATCAACGAAACCGGGGAAGCTGGTTTCAATGAAGGCCGTATCATCAATATGGACCGGCTTCTGCGCCGCCAGACCAAACACGATCCCACTCATGGCCAAGCGATGATCCATGTGCGTTGTCACGCTTCCGCCACCCAGTTGGCCCTGAAAACCACGGACAATCAGGTCATCGCCAACCACTTCGGTTTCAGCGCCATTCACATTCAGCAGGGAAACCGTAGCAGCCAGACGGTCACTTTCTTTCACCCGAAGTTCTTCCAGACCACGCAGGCGGGAGGAACCTTCCGCAAAAGCGCAGGCAACGGCCAGAACGGGATATTCGTCAATCATGGACGGTGCGCGCTCTGGCGGAACATCCACACCTTTCAGCTTGCTGTATCGTGCGCGAAGGTCGCCCACAGGCTCCCCGCCCTCAATGCGCTCGTTTTCAATGGTCAGATCAGCACCCATTTCGAGCAGGGTAGTGAACAGACCCGTCCGAAGCGGGTTCAAACCAACATTTTCAATCAGCAGATCGGACTCAGGAACCAGCAGCGCAGCCACAAGGGGGAATGCAGAAGACGATGGATCACCCGGAACTGTCACGTCCCGCGCAGTCAGCTTCACCGGTCCGGTCAGCTCGATTCGGCGTCCACCAGCATCCAGAACGGAGACATCAACATCCACGCCAAAATGACGAAGCATATTTTCCGTATGGTCGCGGGTGGCGACTGGCTCTTCCACAACCGTACGGCCAACCGCATTCAGCCCGGCCAGAAGAACTGCTGATTTCACCTGCGCAGAAGCAACTGGCAGACGGTATTCAAGCGGTTTCGCCTGACCATTGCCACGCACGGCCATCGGCAAACGGCCGCCCTCACGGGACAAAAATTCGGAACCGTTCTTCGAAAGCGGGTCCATCACCCGACGCATTGGACGGGAGCGCAGGGAGGCATCCCCGGTCATGACGCTGTTCATCTGGTGGGAAGAAAGAATACCGGACAAGAGCCGCGCTGCTGTCCCGGAATTCCCCATATCCAGCACGTCTGCCGGTTCCGTCAGCTCACCGACGCCACGACCATCAATGGTCCAGACGGCACCGTCACGCGTGATCGCCGCACCCAGCGCGCGCATGGCGTCTGCGGTGCGCAGAACGTCTTCACCCTCCAGAAGGCCGTAAACCTTCGTACGGCCATGTGCGAGGGAGGCCAGCATCAGCGAACGATGGCTGATGGATTTGTCACCCGGTACGAGGGTACGGCCGGAAAGTCCCTTCGGGGACGCGGAAACTGTCAGAGGTCGCGCTTGCATGTGCACTTTCATGCGAGGGTCATTCCTGTGTGTCAATCACCCTGAAATACGTCCCCTCATGCAGATTTCGGGACACTTGGAGTTTGACATGGCGGAAACAAGCTGGCATGGCCGCGTTCCTTATCCGAGGCATTGGCAGGCTTGCGCAACATGGCAAAACCCGAACTCGGTCTAAAACGGACGTGCGTTGAGTGCGGCGCCCGCTTCTATGACCTGAACCGCGTCCCTACGGTGTGCCCGAAATGTGGCACCACCCAGCCGAACGATATCGGCCGTCTCAAGCGTAGCGAAGGACCGCTGCCTGAGGAGAAAGATCCGAACGCTCCGAAGGACGAGAACGAGGATGATGTAGACGTCGATCTGGACACGGACGATGATGCAGATGACGATGTCATCGCAGCAGACGACGATCTGGATGATGACGATGATCTCTCGAACGACATCGAAGTTTCGACTGACAAGGACGACCGCGACGACCACTAAGGTCGTCCGTGCTCTTTCCTTTGCAGCAGTATTGAGCGGCTGTGCCGGTCCGGGAGACGCCTTGTCCCCGGATGGCGCAGCCGTTCGTGCATTAAAGGACCGCCTGGAGCGCCATCCCAGCGCAACAGCAGTTCTTCAGGAGCACTGCTCCGTTCCCATTCGCGTTGTGCGCCTCCCCGTTGGAGAACAGCTTTCACAGGAAACCCTGCGTCTTCTGGAGGTCTCAGACCCTCGGCAGGTTCGCACACGTCACGTTCAGCTTCTGTGTGGGGATGTCCCGCTCTCTGATGCCTGGAACTGGTATGTGCCGGAACGTCTGACAGATGACATGAACCATCTGCTGGAAACGACGGATACGCCTTTTGGCAAAGCTGTCTCGAAGACGAATTTTTATCGCCAGCGACTCGAAACACGTTTTCCAGATAACACCACAGGAATCGTGCTCGAAAACCGTGCGGTCCTCAGACGCGCTTCAGACAACGCACCAATTTCTCTGGTTGTGGAAGATTATCTGCCTGGTGCGCTGAAACCTCAGCCCTGATTTATCGCGCAGGCGACCAGTTCAGGTGTTGCCCGCCATCCATGGCCAGCATCTGCCCCGTGACGGACGGGAGAGAAAACAGCGCGAGCGCGGCTTCAGCGATTTCTTCGGGAGACGACCCACGCTTCAGAGGCGTTTGCGCACACATCCTGTCAAAATGCTCCTGAGACTGTCGGCCTACTGTTGGCAGAACAGGCCCTGGGCCAATGGCATTAACGCGAATACGCGGCGCCAGTGCCAGCGCAAGCGTTTGTGTCAGTGTCCACAAGCCTGCTCGGGACACGGTATAGCTGATAAAATGTGGCGTCAGATTCCACACGCGCTGATCCAGCATGTTCAAAATCAGCCCTTCAGCCTCTGACGGCAGGGCTGCTGCCATCGCCTGAGAGAGGAGGAACGGAGCCCTCAGATTCGGCTCAAGATGCTGGTCCCAGCTTTCGCGAGTTACAGTCTCGACTTCATCACGAATGAACGCTGAAGCGTTGTTGATGAGCACACCGATCGGACCAAGCTGCTGAACTGCTTCAGCAGCCAGCCTGTTCACATCCGCTTCACACGACAGATCTGCGCCAATTACACATCCGCGGCCGCCAATGTGATCGAGCAGATCCAGCGCTTCTGTTTTGCTGTCGCGATAATGAATGGCGACAGAAAAACCCTGCCCGGCCAGCATTTCAACCAGCGCCCGACCGATCCGACGCGCGCCACCGGTCACAATCGCCGTACGGGGGACCAGAGCGGAAATCATAATGCGCGTCGTGCAATCAGGGCGGCTGCCAACGTGCCATCATCGAGCACATCCAGAGCGCCCCCCATAGGAACACCATGTCCGACACGGCTGACGACCACGCCCGTTGATGCCAGTTTTTCCTGAAGCCAGTGCGCTGTGGTCGCCCCCTCGACTGTCGCGCCAAGAGCGAGGATGACCTCTCTCACGCCACCTTCGGCAATACGGTCCAGCAGGGATGAGACATTCAGATCTTCGGGCCCGAGACCGGCAAGCGCCGATAATGTCCCACCCAGAACCTGATAGACCCCGCGATGTACGCCAGCACGTTCCAGTGCCCACAGATCACCCACAGTTTCGACCACGCACACCAGGCCGCCGTCACGGGTTGAATCCGTACAGATGTGGCAGGGATCAATGGTGTCGAGATTGCCACAAAGGGAGCATGTGCGGACGCTTGTGGCAGCCCGTTCCATGAGATGTGCCAAAGGCAACATCCGCGCCTCTGGCTGCCGCAGCAAACTGAGCGCAGCGCGACGGGCTGACCTAGGGCCGAGCCCCGGCAGGCGAGACAGCATGGAAATCAGCTGCTCGATGTCATTGCTGATCATCATGATGTGACGCCCGCAGAAAAACTATTCAGATCAGAACGGCAGCTTCAGACCCGGCGGCAGATCCAGACCGCCCGTAACGTCGCGCATGGCTTCAGAGCTGGCTGCTTCAGCCTTGTTCTTGGCATCCGTATAGGCTGCCACGATCAGGTCCTGCAGCATTTCCATTTCATTCGGATCGGCCAGCTTCGGATCAATTTTCAGACCCCGCATTTCGCCTTTGCCCGTAAGTTGAAGCGTCACGAGACCAGCGCCAGCCGAACCATCTACCGTCAGATTTGCCAGATTTTTCTGGGCCTCTTCCATTTTGGACTGCATCTGGCTGGCCTGCTTCATCAGTCCTGCAAGGTTCTTCATAACGTCTCCTGGTCTTTCAGTTCAGATCATCTTCATCAAGGAAATCAGCGTCCAGAGGCGCGAATTCCAGATCCGGAGGAGAGTCCTCCGTCAATGGTGCGGTTATTTCGGGTGGAAGACCGTATTCATCAAGAGAGTGGTCTTGCACATCGCCGATTTTCGCACCGGGGAAAGCATCAAGAATGGCTTGGACCAACGGGTGTGCCTCAACCATTGCACGGTTGATGGCCACCACCTCCGCACCCTGTTCATCCAGGGTTGGCTCACCTTCGGCTGTGGAAAGACTGATTCGCCACTGGCCGGGAAACACCTCTTCAAGAAAATTCTGAAGGAGACGGTCCGCCTTGGTGTGCGGGTCTTCCAGACGAACCTGCACATCTGGGGGTGAAAAACGTACCAGATGCACCGACGAGCGCAGAACCCCATGCAACTGCGGCTGCTTGTCCCACACCAGAGCGACCATCTCGCGCCATGTTCGCGGCGGGGTCGGAGGAAGTTCGGGTTCCGGGGGCAGCTCAGGAGCGGCCTCCGCATAACCCGGCTCAATAATTTCGCCGCCATTGGCCACCAGACGGACATGCGCACGAGGGCCACCCGTGTCAGTTGGCGATACGGACGTCGACAGCACAGGCGCAGTCTGCAACCCAGACGACATCTCTCCGGACGGAGCAGCTCCACCCGAAGGGCCTGATGGCAAGGAGAGATCGACCCCGCCTTCAGTCAACTGACGGATCAGACGGTCAGGCGTCGGTAGAAGGCTGGCGTGGCACAGTCGAATCAGGACCATCTCAGACGCCTGACGACGATCCGGCGCGGATTCGACTTCGTTCACACCCTTCAGAAGAATCTGCCAGGCTCGTCCCAAACTGCTGGTTGAGAGCCTGTCTGCCAACACGCCACCACGCAGTCTTTCGGCTTCTGGAAGGTCCCGGCTTTCACGAAGACCCGGCATCGCCTTGAGACGGGAAACAAGATGCAGAAGATCCAGAAGATCCGTCAGGAGAACGCCGAGATCAGCACCACGCGCATAGGCCTGATCGGTCAGGTCCAGAGCCTCTGCTGCCTTGCCGGCCATAAGGGCATCAAGCAGATCAAAGACCAGTCCACGATCTGCCAGACCCAGCATGTCTGACACGGCATCGGCGTCGCTCGCACCCTGTGCAATCGCCTGATCCAGCAGAGATAGTCCGTCACGGACCGAGCCATCAGCTGCACGGGCAATGAGCGCCAAAGCGTCTTCGGAAAGAGTGGCTCCTTCCTTTTCAGCAATACGTCCGAAATGTTCGGTCAGCAGCGCCTGAGGCACGCGCCGCAGGTCAAACCGCTGACAGCGGGACAGCACCGTCACCGGCACTTTCCGCAACTCCGTCGTGGCAAAAATGAACGTGACCTGTGACGGAGGCTCTTCCAGCGTTTTCAGCAGAGCATTGAACGCATTGCGCGACAGCATGTGCACTTCATCAATGATGAAGACTTTCATGCGCGCCTGCATCGGACGAAAACGGGTCGCCTCAATGATTTCACGCACATCATCAACGCCCGTGCGAGACGCTGCATCCATTTCCAGAACGTCCGGATGCCGGTCCGCGAGGATGGCAGTGCAGTTTGCACAGACGCCACACGGCTCCGCGGTCGGTCCACCCTTCCCGTCTGGCCCAATGCAGTTCAAGGCGCGGGCGATAATTCGGGCAGTCGTGGTTTTCCCCACACCGCGCACACCCGTCAGCATGAAGGCATGCGCCACACGCTTCAGCTCGAACGCACGACGCAGGATTCGTACCAGCGAGTCCTGACCAATCAGGTCATCGAGTGTCTGGGGGCGATATTTTCGGGCAAGGACACGATAAGGCGTGCTTTTTTCTGCCTGAACAGGAACTGGAACCTGCTCGGCCGGGGCTTCACCAAAGAAGCCACCACCGCTCTCAGGCGGCAGGGGAAGGTCGTCGATATCGTCAGTCATGAAACTGGAAAGCCGTCAGAGCGGGGAATGAGACCGCACTCTGTCGGTCTTGCACCGGGGCGCCTGGCAGTAAAACTGCCGCGCCCACAGGCTGCACTAGGTAGGAGGCCGGACATTTAACCCGGATAAAACTCACTGCGGCTGCTTCCTTCCGGACCTGACCGGGTTGGCAAGGTATCCGTCCAAAGCCGACCTCCCGGCGCTCTCCTAACACGGAGATAGGGGTGTCTGACAACCCCCTATCATTCACCCGCGGCTTCACCCCCTGCATGACGCGGATCAGCAGCCCCATAAATGAGCCCGGTTTTGTGTGCAGAGAGGCTTGGACGGTCCGCAAGAATACCTTCTGCTACACCCCATGGGCGGTGCAGAGACAGCGCATATCCTTCAGATTTCAGCTTATCCATGACGTCGTCCGTCAGGGCACCTGGTTCCAACTCCACAGCAGATGGTTCCCACTGCTCGTGGATTCGCGGCAGATCCACGGCCTGCCGGATGTCCAGCCCGTAATCGAGCACGCCCAGAATGGCCGAGAGTGTGATCGTCGGAATGCGGGAACCACCGGGGCTGCCGATCACCATAATCACCTTGCCATCCTTGGAGACAATCGACGGTGACATGGACGACAACGGCGTCTTGCCAGGCGCAATGGCGTTGGCTTCTGAACCCACGATCCCAAACATATTGGATGCGCCCGGCTTGGCCGAGAAATCATCCATCTCGTCATTGAGCCAGATGCCGGTGTTGCCACCCATGACACCCGAGCCGAACCACCCGTTCAGAGTATATGTCGCGGAAACGGCCATGCCGCTCTTGTCCAATACCGAGAACTGGGTCGTCTCGTGCTTTTCCTGCGTGTCAGGAGCAGCCTGGGCAGCTTTAACCGGAAGCGCCTCACCAGCGCGGAGGGTGCTGGACGGCAATGCCTGATCAAGCGGGATCCCTGCCCTGACCTGTGCGGCATATGCCGGATCATTCAGGTGCTCGATCGGATTCTTGACGAATGCCGGATCCCCGAGATCGCGTCGATCCGAGTACGCATGTCGCATGGCTTCAATTTCACGCTGCGCAGATGCCGCCGTGTGCAGGCCAAGGGCGTGCATATCGTAGCCGGAAAGAATGTTCAGAATTTCGCATAACGCAATGCCACCACCACTCGGAGGGGGTGCCGTGTCGATCGTGTACCCACGATAGGTGCAGCGGATCGGCTCAAGAAACCGGATATGATAGTTCGTGAAATCTGACGGCTTCAGAAGGCCACCACCTTCTTCACTGGCCCGCACGATTTCAGCGGAAATCGGACCTTCGTAAAACGCTTTCGGACCATTCTTAGCGACCAGCTCAAGAGAATTGGCCAGATTTTTCTGAATCAGCCGGTCTCCAGGCTGAAAGGACGATCCGTCCGGGCGCAGAAAAATAGAACGTGCGTACGGATCCTGACGGAAATACTTCGTGGACGTGTCGAGAAGTTGCACGTCGCCTTCATTGAGCACAAATCCATTACGGGCGAGCGCTATGGCTGGAGCCATGACTTTTGCCCGTGGCAAACGCCCCCACTTCTGAAGGATCGTATCCAAGCCTGCGACAGTCCCCGGAACGGCAACTGCTTTCCAGCCTTCCGTTGAAAGCCCCGGAATGACTTTGCCAGACGCATCCTGATACATGGTAGCTGTCGCAGCACCCGGGGCGTGCTCCCGGAAGTCCACAAACACTGTCTGCCCGGATTTCAGGCGGATCGTCATGAAGCCGCCACCGCCGATGTTCCCTGCAGCGGGATAAACGACAGCAAGCGCATAGCCAACGGCCACCGCAGCGTCGATGGCATTGCCACCTTCCGCCAGGATTTTGGCACCAGCATCAGAAGCGAGATGCTGGGCAGAAACCACCATGCCATGCTTGCCAGAGACCAGAACGCCCGGAGAGGTATGATCCGGACCAAAGGCCAGTGGATCATGGGCAGAGCTCAAAGGGGCTGCCGTGGGAGCAGCCAGCGCCGTGCCCCCCGTCAGGCCCGCGACAATCAGGGCAAAGAGTTTTTTCATGCGCCAGCTCCGTATGGGGGCTTGTTGTAACCTTTCGGGGACAGCGTGAAGATTTCACATCCGTCGTCCGTCACACCAATCATATGCTCGAATTGTGCAGACAGCGTCCGGTCACGCGTGACAGCTGTCCAGCCATCATCAAGAATTTTCACTTCAGGTTTGCCGATATTCAGCATCGGCTCAATGGTGAAAACCATTCCCGGTACGAGCTTTACGCCCTGCCCTGGCTTTCCGTAATGCAGAACATTCGGAGCGGCATGGAAGTCCCGGCCAATGCCATGTCCACAGAAATCGCGCACGATGGAGAAGCGGTTCTTTTCCGCATGGGCCTGAATGGCATGACCAACATCGCCCAGCGTCTTGCCTGGCTTGACCTGCTCAATACCAAGCATGAGGGACTCATACGTCACCTCAACCAGTTTTTCAGCTTTCTTGGGGGCCTTACCGACGATGTACATCCGGGAATTATCCCCGTACCAGCCATCCAGAATGGACGTGACGTCAATATTGACGATATCGCCGTTGGCCAGCTTCTTCTCACCGGGGATGCCGTGACACACAACATGGTTGATCGAAATGCAGCAGGATTTCGGGAAGCCATGATAATTCAGGGGAGCCGGCGTGGCGCCGTGAGCCAGAGTGAACTCATGAATAAGAGTGTTGAGTTCTTCCGTCGTAACGCCCGGCTGCACATGCTCGGTGATCATATCCAGCGTTGCCGCTGCAAGATGACCGACCGTTCTTAGATGTTTGAAATCTTCACTGTCATAAAGAACAATCCCACGCGAACTATCATCCATGTCTACCGCCCGATCCTCAATCTCAAAACTGGTCGGGACAAAATGCGACCGTCACGAGCGGATCGCAAGGCACGGAGGCGAGTTTTTCACCCGCGTGGGTGACGACCTGCCTTGTGATGGGCAGCAACATGGTGCGCACTGACCATGCGAACCGAGACAGCATGATGCGCAACACGCCCATAACGACGTGGTGACGTTGGCGCATCCGCCACTTCAACAGGACGGCTGGATGCAACCATCGTCCCATGATGAGCGAAACGACTACCACGACGCGCAGACGCGATCATGACAGTGCGCGGCGCGACCGGATGAAGAAGAGGCTGTGGCGCGACGCCTTCTGAAGCAAAACCATCATCCAGAATGGACGCCATTTCCATGGACCGACGCGCATTCGAGGACGACCCGAGCACCACACCAATCAGGCGAACGTTTCCACGGATGGCAGACGTGACGAGATTCCGACCGGCGGCGTCGGTGTAACCCGTCTTCATGCCGTCAGCGCCCGAATAGATTTTCAACATCGGATCATGGTTGGGAACCAGATGACGATGGAAATAGAAGGAAGGCACGCCGAAATAGTGATAATACTGCGGAAAATCGTTGATCAGGTGCTGTGCAAGAAGCCCTAGATCATGCGCTGTCGTAACCTGATCAGGGTCAGGCAAGCCGGAGGCGTTGCGGAACGTCGTGTTGGCCATGCCCAGCGCACGCGCCTGCTGCGTCATGAGCTGAGCAAAACGGACTTCGTCGCCGCCACCCAGGAACTCACCCAGAGCGCAGGCAGCGTCATTCGCTGACTTGGTGACAAGCGCCAGAATGCCCTGCTCAACGGTCAGCCGGGTACCCGGAACCAGTCCAAGCTTGGACGGAGCCTGCATGGAAGCATGAATGGAAACCGGGACTTCCTGATCCAGCGTAATCTGATGTGCTTCCAGTGCACGGAAGGTCAGATACAGCGTCATGAGTTTTGTCAGGGATGCAGGATACCGCTGAAGATCGGCGTCCGACTGGGACAGAACGGCCCCTGAATGTGCATCCATCACGAAACTGGACGTGTGGCCTGCGTATTGTGCCTTGGCAGAGCCCGCACCAACTGCAGTCAGAGCGCATAACAGAAGGGCCTTGCGGACAGGGAAACGCATTATGTGGCAGCCTCTGAACAAAACATTGAACGCTGGAAACATCGGACTGTTTAACGCAGTCCTTAATCCCGTTACTCTAGGCGCAACAAAAAGCGCCCGTCCACAAGGTTTGGGGCAGTTTGCTTAATTTTTCGTAAGCATGACCCAAACCCGACCAGAACATGTCAGGAAGATGGCGATATTCACGAAATGTACTCATCCTTACCCCCTTCTCAAGTCGGGGGAAGCGTCCCATATCATACCAGTCATGTCTTCTTACGATCTCCCTTCACCAGCCACCTCCCATTCTGAAGCCGAGTCCATTTTCGGACCAGTCAGGATGGGGCCGGGATCATCGGACCCAAAAGGTCCGACAAATCCACGCCTGCCCGATGACGAAGATCTTGAGATCAGCGTTGTCGTTCGCCCTCGTACACGAACGCGCAAGCCGTCGATGTACAAGGTTCTCATGCTCAACGATGACTACACACCGATGGAGTTTGTCGTGCACGTGCTGGAGCGGTTTTTCTCCAAGAACAGGGAAGAGGCCACCACCATCATGCTGCATGTGCATCAGCGGGGCGTAGGGGTCTGCGGCGTCTTCACCTACGAAGTTGCGGAGAGCAAAGTCGCTCAGGTTATGGATCTGGCCCGCCAGAACCAGCATCCGCTTCAGTGTACGATCGAAAAAGACTGATTTCCCGCCACAGTCATACAGGCATCGGACAATTTCTTGTTCAGCCTTACGTTTCTGACTGGCGTTACGTGTTGCACCACGACAAGATACCTCTTCCACGAGAGGTCGAGAGGAGCGCCACCCTATGCTGTCCCGTACGCTCGAACAGACGCTCCACCGCGCCCTGACATTCGCAGGTGATCGGCGTCATGAGTATGCCACCCTCGAACATCTGCTGCTGGCTCTGACAGAAGATGCCGACGCACTGACGGTTTTCCGCGCCTGCGGGATTGACCTCGACAAGCTGCGCTCGGACCTGACGGACTTTCTGGACAAGGACCTTGCCGGTCTTGCATCCGACCGTCCGACAGAACCAAAACCAACAGCGGCTTTCCAGCGCGTAATTCAACGCGCGGCTATCCATGTGCAAAGCACAGGCCGCGATGAAGTTACGGGTGCCAACGTTCTCGTTGCGCTCTTTGCGGAACGTGAAAGCCACGCCGTGTACTTCCTGCAATTGCAGGACATGACGCGACTCGACGCCGTGAACTTCATTTCGCATGGCATCGCCAAAGCGCCGGACCGTGGCGCTGGCCGTAAGGCTGCCGCTGCATCCAAGGATAATTCCGAGCGTGAAGAGCGCAAGGAAACAGCCAAGGACGGCGCACTCGCGACCTATTGCGTCAATCTGAACGACCGTGCCCGTGAAGGGCGGATCGATCCACTGATTGGTCGCGATCAGGAGATCGAGCGCACGATCCAGATCCTGTGCCGCCGCACCAAAAACAACCCGCTGTATGTGGGTGACCCGGGCGTCGGCAAGACTGCGATCGCGGAAGGCCTGGCAAAGCGTATTGTTGAGAAAGACGTGCCTGAAGTCTTGCAGGACTGCACGATCTACTCTCTCGACATGGGCTCCCTGCTAGCTGGGACACGTTACCGCGGTGATTTCGAAGAACGCCTCAAGGCTGTCGTGACGGAAATGGACCAGACGCCCGGTGCGATCCTGTTCATTGATGAAATCCACACAGTCATTGGCGCGGGTGCGACGTCTGGTGGTGCGATGGATGCATCGAACCTGCTCAAGCCAGCTCTGGCTGCAGGGACGCTGCGCTGCATTGGCTCCACGACATACAAGGAGTTCCGTCAGCACTTCGAGAAAGACCGTGCACTGGTCCGGCGCTTCCAGAAGATTGACGTCCCTGAGCCGTCAGTCGAGGACACGATCAAGATCCTGCGCGGCCTTAAGGGCAGCTACGAGAAGCACCACAAGGTTCGCTATACCGACGAAGCCCTGCGTGGCGCCGTCGAACTGGCGGCCCGGTATGTGCATGACCGCAAACTACCCGATAAAGCCATCGACGTCATTGACGAGGTTGGTGCGGCGCGGATGCTGGTGCCTGAGAACAAGCGCCGCAAGACCGTGACGCTACGGGATGTGGAAGATGCAATCGCCAAGATTGCCCGCATCCCACCCAAGAGCGTCACGGCGGATGATCGCGAGACCCTGCGCCATCTGGAGCGGGATCTGCGGAACATGGTGTTTGGGCAGGACAAGGCAATTGACGCACTGGCTGCGGCAATCAAGCTGTCCCGTGCGGGCCTGCGTGATGCTGAGAAGCCGATTGGCAACTACCTGTTCTCCGGCCCTACGGGCGTCGGCAAGACGGAAGTTGCGCGTCAGTTGGCGTCGTCTCTCGGCATCGAACTGATCCGCTTTGACATGTCCGAATACATGGAGCGTCATTCGATCTCCCGTCTGATCGGTGCGCCTCCGGGGTATGTCGGGTTCGATCAGGGTGGACTGCTGACGGATGCGATCGACCAGCATCCTCATGCCGTCCTGCTGCTGGACGAAATCGAAAAGGCCCATCCGGACCTTTACAACGTCCTGCTTCAGGTCATGGATCATGGCCGTCTGACAGACCACAACGGCAAGACAGTCGATTTCCGTAACGTGATCCTGATCATGACCACGAATGCGGGCGCGGCTGACCTGTCCAAGGAAGCGATCGGTTTTGGCCGGACCAGCCGTGCCGGCGAGGATGAAGAGGCGATCAAACGCACCTTCACACCTGAGTTCCGCAATCGTCTGGATGCGATCATTCCGTTCGCTAACCTGACGCCGGAAACCGTAGGCCGTGTGGTGGAGAAGTTCGTTCTCCAGCTCGAAGCCCAGTTGGCTGACCGTCACGTTACGATCGAAATCTCCTCTGCCGCCAAGGAATGGCTGGCCGAGAAGGGTTATGATCGCCTGTATGGCGCACGTCCTCTGGGACGCGTCATTCAGGAGCACATCAAGAAGCCGCTGGCCGAAGAACTGCTCTTCGGTCGACTGGCCAAAGGCGGGGCCGTCAAGATTGGCCTCAAGAACGACGTGCTGGACTTCGAGATCATTGAAGGGACCGGCGTCAAAGGCGACAGCAGCGCCGAGAAGAAAGACGAAGCGACCAACTAGACCGCCCGTCACGAAAAAGCCCGTAGGACATTCCTACGGGCTTTTTTTTATTCGTAGCGGTGTCCGTTAACGGTCACATATCCGGGCCAAGGCCATTTGCGGCTGGTGCCGTGATGCGTCCAGTCGACCCCCTGCTTGCGCAGGCTGTCGTAGTAGTACCGTCCCTGAACCTCGACGGTGTCGCCCTTCTGCACCCAGGGCCATTGGGGGGCAGTCATTTCATCCAGCCCGGAGACAATCCGGATGGACACGCCCTGCCCTACATCCAGGTAGAAATAGCCATGCCAACCGCTGCGGGTCCGCTTCGCATGCGGTGCAATGGCGATGACGCGCCCGCAAATATGCTCGGGAAGATCCGTCCGGGTGGCGCCACGTTGCTCGAAGGTCTGCTGGTCACTCAGGAATTTTGCATTGTCACAGCTTGCCGGCATCGGCGCTATCGCCTGTGCCAGAGCAGGAAGTGGCGCACCAAAACACGCCATCGCAGCCAGAAGTCTCAGACGGGACATCATCAAAAGCACTCTCCAGTCAGGAAAGTGCTTTTATGCGCCGAAACACATCCTGAAACAAATGCCGTCGTCCGTTTACAGGGAACCGAACAGAAAAGCTGTATCGATCATGCGGTTCGAGAAACCCCATTCATTGTCATACCATGAGCAGACGCGAACCATTCGACCACATTCCATGATGGCCGTCTGCGTGGCGTCAAAATTCGAGGATGCAGGCGAATGGTTGAAGTCGCTACTGACCAATGGGGCGCTGCTATAGGCCAGAATACCTTTTAAGGCCCCCGAAGCCGCTTCCTGCATGACGCGATTGACGTCCTTGGCCGTTTCCGGTGGACGGCGGGACAGGAAGTCGAACGATACCAGCGAAACATTGGGCGTTGGCACACGGATGGACGTTCCATCCAGACGACCCTTCAAATGCGGCAGAACCAGCCCAATTGCCTTGGCCGCTCCCGTGGACGTAGGCACCATGTTGAGCGACGCGGCTCTTGCCCGGCGAAGGTCCTTGTGGCGCCGGTCAACGATCTGCTGATCTCCGGTGAAAGAGTGGATCGTCACCATGTATCCGCACTCGATACCGTAATTGTCGTCGAGCACTTTCACGAGCGGCGCCAGACAATTCGTTGTGCAGGAGGCATTGGAAATGACCGTCATGTCCGGCTTCAGCATGTCATTGTTCACGCCGTAGACGATGGTCGCGTCCACATCCGTGCCAGGCGCTGAAATCAGGACCTTCCGGGCACCGGCCTGAAGAAGCGTAGAAGCTTTTTCCTTGGTGGTGAACAGTCCGGAACATTCAAGGGCTACATCAACGCCGTCAAATGGCACCTTCGACGGGTCACGCTCGGATGAAATGCGAATGGGACCGTAAGACCGCCCGTTATGGGTCAGGGTCAGCATATCGCCTTCGACGTGGACTTCCCCTGGCAGGCGGCCATGCACGCTGTCATATGTCAGCATGTGAATCTTGTCTTCAACTGACCCCGGGCCATTGATGGCGACGGGCACAACGTCATCCCGGCCGCTTTCAAGAATGCTGCGAAGGGCCAGTCTGCCAATACGGCCAAAACCGTTAATGGCGATCTTTACTGTCATTGTCTTTGGTCTCCGTCAGGGAAAACCGCCGCAAAGGCGGTTTGTCCCGGCAGGTGTGAAAGCGCCGGGACAGTCGTGCCGAGGGGCAGGATCACAGACCGATCCGGTTGAGTGGCTTGCCCGCCATCAGGTTCCGCTCGATTTGCTCAAGAGAAACACCACGGGTTTCAGGCACAAATTTCAGGGTGAGGTAGATAAAGAACGCATTGAACGCCGCGTACATCCAGAACGTCTGGGCATTCCCGATGGTGTTCAGGAGCGTCAGGAACGTCAGGCCGACGATCATGTTCGTGACCCAGTTCGTGAAGGTGGAGCAACCGATGCCGAAATCGCGCCCTTTGATGGGCTGAACTTCCGAGCACAGGATCCACACCAGCGGACCGGCAGAGAACGCAAATCCGACGATGAAGGCCAAGAGCATGATCACTGCGCCATATCGCGCAAGTTCGCTATTGCCGGTTCCGAAGTAGAGCAGCGTCCCGACTGAAGCCATGCCGATCGTCATGATGATGAAGCCGGCAATCAGCATCGGGCGACGGCCCCATTTGTCCACGAAGCCAATGGCAATGAACGTCGACAGCACATTTACCAGACCGACAATGGCCGTGCCCCACATGGCTGCGTTATCGCCAAAACCTGCGACTTCGAAGATGCGGGGGGCGTAGTACATCACCACGATGATGCCCGTGAACTGCTGCATGGTCTGAAGCAGGATGCCCAGAAAAACAGAGCGGCGGAAATTCGCGTTGGCCTTGAACAGACCGTAGCCGCCCTCAATCTGCGCAAGCTGCTCTTCAATGTCCGAGATCTCGGCGCGCGCATCACCTTCATGGCCGCGCAGCTGATGCAGAACCGTAAAGGCTTCGTCCTTACGGCCCCGGAGTACGAGCCAACGGGGACTGTCAGGTAGCAGCAGCACGCCAAGCAGAAACACGACGCCTGGAATAGCGACGATGCCGAGCATCCAGCGCCATGAACCGGAATAAGCCAGCAGCGCATCAGAGATGAACGCTACAAAAATCCCGACCGTAATCATGAGCTGGTAAACCGAGATCAGAGACCCACGGTAGTGCTGATGCGCAATCTCGGAGATGTAAAGTGGAGCGGTAAAGCTTGCGATGCCAACAGACACGCCAAGCACCATACGCCCCACAATCAGCAGCGTGACGGATGTTGCCAGCGCGCACAGCAGCGACCCGAGAACAAACAGGACAGCTGAAGACAGCAGCAGGCGCTTCCGGCCAAAAAGATAGGACAGGCGCCCACCGCAGACGGCACCTACCGCCGCACCAACCATCATCGATGAGACGATGCACTCCTTGCCGAAGTCCGTGACGTTGAATTCCAGACCGATGAATTTCAGAGCCCCTGAAATCACACCCAGATCGAGACCAAACATCAGACCCGCAACAGCAGCCAGAATTGCCGTCAGGACACTTTTACCATTCAGAGACACTGGCGGCGGTGGTGCCGAAAGGTCGATGCCACTCATTGCCTTATTCCTTACTTCAGATTCCCATTATGGGAATAGTCTTTCAACGCAGCATGTTCTCAGGTTGTTTATTCAAGTAAAATCAAATAAAAGAGACGAGTTATATTTCTTTTTATTTGAATTTACATGTTTGGATAGTTCGGTCCATCACCTCCCTGCGGCGTTGTCCAAACAATATTCTGGCTTGGATCTTTGATGTCGCAGGTTTTGCAATGCACACAGTTCTGGAAGTTAATCTGAAACCGTGGCTGTTCATTCTCTGGACGCAGAACCTCATACACGCCCGCCGGGCAGTAACGCTGGGCAGGCTCAGCGTAGAGAGGCAGGTTCACCTGGATTGGGATGGATGGATCACGGAGTGTCAGATGGCAGGGTTGGCGTTCTTCGTGGTTGGTGAAGGCAAACGCCACATTGGTTGTGCGATCAAAGCTGAGTTGCCCGTCCGGCTTACGATATTCAATCGGCTTGAAACTGGCAGCCAACCCCGTTGCCGCGGCATCGGACTTTCCATGCCCGAGCGTTCTGAAGGGAGAGAGTCCCGTCAGAGTTGTCATCCACATATCCAGACCACCGAGCGCAACACCGCCCAGAAGGCCAAACCGCTCCCACAGAGGTTTGACGTTACGGACGGCCTTTAAGTCTGTCCCGACAGGGCCGTTTCGCAGTTCGTCCTCATAATCCGTTAGTTCGTCCTGAGCGCGCCCAGCCGCCAGCGCTGCGCGTGCCGCATCGGCAGCGGCAATGCCTGAGAAAATGGCGTTATGGCTGCCCTTGATGCGCGGAACATTCACAAGCCCGGCGGAACACCCGAGCAGAACGCCGCCAGGGAAAGTCACTTTCGGAATGGACTGCCAGCCACCTTCGGATAGCGCACGCGCACCATAAGCCACGCGTTTTCCGCCTTTCAGCAGTTCGGCCACCATCGGATGGTGCTTGAACTCCTGAAACTCACGGTAAGGGTCCAGATACGGGTTTTCATAGCCCAGATGGACGACAAACCCGACGCAGACCTGATTGTTGTCGAGATGGTAGATGAAGGACCCACCGCCCGCCTTGCTGTTCAGCGGCCAACCCATGGTGTGTGTGACCGTGCCTTCATGATGCTTGGCGGGATCGATCTCCCAGATTTCCTTGAGGCCCAGTCCGAATTTCTGCGGGTCCTTGCCCTCGGAAAGCGCGAAACGATCCATTAGCTGACGAGCCAGTGATCCCCGCGCACCTTCGGCGAAGAACACGTATTTCCCGCGCAGTTCCATACCCGGCTCGTAGGCATCACCCGGCGTTCCATCCGGGTTTTTACCGAACTCGCCAGCCACCACACCCGCAACGCGACCCTGATCGTCATAAACGACTTCGCTTGCCGCCATACCGGGGAAGATTTCCACTTCCAGACCCTCTGCGACCTGTGCCAGCCAGCGGCAGACATTCCCCAGCGAGACAATGTAATTCCCGTGGTTGTCCATAAGCTTTGGCATCAGAACATTAGGCAGGCGGATCTGGCTCTTTTCCGTCAGCAGGAAGAAATTGTCTTCCCTTACCGGCACGGTGATGGGCGCATCCATGGTCCGCCATTCGGGAAGCAGCACATCCAGCGCGCACGGATCAATGACCGCGCCTGACAGGATATGCGCCCCGACTTCAGACCCTTTATCCAGTACGACCACGGAGAGGTCCGGCTCATTCTGTTTGAGCCGGATCGCCGCGGAGAGACCGGCAGGGCCAGCGCCGACGATGACAACGTCATAGTCCATGCTTTCCCGTTCGATCGTAGTCATGATCTTTCTCCTCCCTGCAGGCCGCCGGGGCCTGTCAGAGTTTTGCCGTCAGTTCGGGAAGGATGGTGAAGAGGTCTCCCACCAGCCCATAATCCGCGACCTGGAAAATCGGGGCGTCTTCGTCCTTGTTGATGGCGACGATCACCCGGGAATCCTTCATGCCCGCCAAATGCTGGATCGCACCGGAAATGCCGACCGCGATATACAGATCAGGCGCCACGATCTTGCCCGTCTGCCCGACCTGCCAGTCATTCGGCGCGTAGCCTGCATCCACAGCCGCACGGCTGGCGCCGATGGCAGCGTTCAGCTTGTCTGCAAGCTTGGCGATGGTGTCGAAGTTCTCTTTCGATCCGACGCCACGACCACCTGAGACGATATTCTTGGCAGCCGTTAGCTCCGGACGTTCGGATTCAACTGCCTTGTCTTCCACCCAGGACGACAGCGCCGGATCAGCGGGAACGGAGACATTTTCCACACTAGCTGAGCCACCTTCGCCGACAGCCGAGAAGGCCGCCGTACGAATGGTGAAGACCTTCACCGGATCAGAGGACTGCACCGTCTGGATCGCATTGCCGGCATAGACCGGACGATCGAACGTCTCGGCATCCTTCACGGCCGTTACGTCTGACAGGATCATGACATCCAGAAGAGCGGCAACGCGTGGCAGAACATTCTTGGAGAACGCCGTCGAGCCCGCAGCGATATGGCTATACCCGGATGCCAGAGACACAATGAGGGCGGCGACAGGTTCAGCCAGTTCATGAGCCAGAGACGCATCATCCGCCAGCAGGACCTTGGAGACACCCTCAAGCTTTGCAGCTTCGGCGGCAGCTTCCGCGCCGTTCTGGGTAGCAACAAGAACCGTCACATCGCCCAGCGCTTTGACGGCAGACAGGGCCTTGGCAACGGTATCGGTTACGAGGTGGCCGTTAACCACTTCAGCGAGCAGCAGAACAGACATCAGATCACTCCTGCTTCATTTTTGAGTTTCGAAACCAGCTCATCAACGGAACTGACCTTCACACCAGCCTGACGCTGAGGCGGTTCAGCCGTGCGAATAACCTTCAGACGTGGCGCAATATCCACGCCGAGGTCAGACGCCTTGCGTTCTTCGAGCGGCTTCTTCTTGGCCTTCATGATGTTGGGCAGCGCGACATAGCGCGGCTCGTTCAGGCGCAGATCGGACGTGATGATGGCGGGCAGCTTCACGCGGATGGTCTGAAGACCACCATCAACCTCACGGCTGACGGTTGCACTGTCGCCCTCAATCTCGACGGATGATGCGAAGGTGGCCTGGCCCCAGCCCAGCAGGGCGGCAAGCATCTGACCAGTCGCGTTCATGTCATTATCGATGGCCTGTTTGCCTGCGATGACGAGGTTTGGTTTCTCATCCTCAATCACCTTCGCCAGCAGTTTGGCGACAGCGAGAGGCTCAATATCCACATTCACATCCGTCGTTGCTTCGACGAAAATGGCACGGTCCGCGCCCATGGCGAGCACGGTGCGCAGTGTTTCTTTCGCCTGCGGCACACCAATGGAGACTGCAACCACTTCCGTGGCGATACCTTTTTCCTTGAGGCGGACGGCTTCTTCGATGGCGATTTCGTCAAACGGATTGACTGACATCTTGACGTTCGCAAGCTCGACCCCAGATCCGTCACCCTTTACGCGGATGCGGACGTTGTAATCGACGACACGTTTGACAGGGACGAGGATCTTCATGATGCCCTCCGATGGGTCAGCAGACAGTGCGGAAGCGTTCGACCATCGTGTCCAGCACGTCAGCCGGGTGGCGCTTCCACCAGTTGTTCGCGGAAAAGATTTCCACCTCGCAGAAGCCGGAATACCCGGCGGCTTCCACCTCCCTGCGGATCCCCCGCAGGTCTGCAACGCCGTCCCCCATCATCCCGCGGTCAAGCAGGATGTCGGTTGTGGGAACAAGCCAGTCACAGAGGTGAAAGCCCAGAATGCGGTTTCCCGCACGAGCGAGCTGGCGTGGCAGGTCCGTGTCCCACCACACATGGTAGATATCGATCGCAACGCCCACGCTATCCGACGCCAGAAGGTCGCACAGATCCAGGGCGTCACGGGTGGTCGTGAGGCAGGAGCGGTCTCCGGCATAGGCCGGATGCAGCGGCTCCAGCGCGAGTTTCACGCCACAGGCTTCAGCGTAGGGAATGGCCTTCGCCATCCGGTCCGCCACGATGTCCAGGCTGTGAGCCACGCCCTTCGTGCCGGTTTCCACACCACCGACAACGATGGTCAGAACATCGGTTCCGAGCGCGGCTGTCTGATCGATGGACTGACGGAAATCCGACAGGATTGCCTCTTCGCTCTGAAGCCCCAGCGGACCGACCAGAAAGGGCGTCCGGCACAGGCCGACAACCTTCACCCCAGCCTGACGCGCCCGGTCTCCAATTTCCGCAGCCCGGCCCTCGATCTCCCGCCGCCAGAACACGATCCCGCCGATGCCACGTTCAGCACAGGCGTCAATCGTCTGTTCCGGTGACCACCCTGCCCCGACACCCGGCACATTATGGCCAAGCGTTGCGGTATTGAGGGCGAGAGCCGAATGATCGTGGCGAAAGTCCCGCATGATCAGGCCCCGTACACCGACAGAAGGGACTTCATGCGGTGCACAGCCAGATCCGGGTTCCGCAACAGGCCGCAGCCATCTGCGAGACGGAAGATCTCCGTGAAATGCTGGAGGGACCGCATGGACTGCGCACCATTCAGCATGACGAAGTGATCCTGAAAGCCATTCAGCCAGGCCAGAAACACCACACCCGTCTTGTAGTACTGCGTCGGGGCCTGAAAGATCACACGAGCGAGTGGAACAGTCGGGTCGAGAGCGTCGTGAAAGCCTTTCACGTCCCCCTCGCCGAGCAGTTTCACACCACGAGCAGCAAGCGGTGCAATCGGATCAAAAATGCCGAGAAGTGCGTGGCTGTAGCCCTGCTCGTCACCAGCGATCAGTTCCGGGTAATTGAAGTCATCACCCGTATACATCCGCACGCCCTTTGGCAGGCGGCGGCGCATGATTATTTCCTTCTCCTTGTCGAGAAGGGAAATCTTGATGCCGTCCACCTTCGCGACGTTTTCTTCAATGATGCTCAGGACTGTTTCCAGCGCCTCATTGAAATCATCCGTGCCCCAGTAGCCTGCCAGAGCAGGATCGAAATCTTTGCCCAACCAGTGCAGAACGACAGGCTCATCACAAGCAGAGAGCACCTCGCGGTAGACCCGCTTATAGTCCTCAGCACTGGACGCCACGCGGACGAGGGCACGACTGGCCATCAGAATGACGCGTGCGCCAACTTTCTGGATCGCTTCGACCTGTTCCAGATATGCTGCAAGCACATGATCGACGGAGCGTGCATCCTTCGGGTCCAGATGGTCTGTCCCCGCACCGTTCACGATCATCGCATCGGGCAGTTCGGCCTTGGTGCGACGGATCAGATCCAGCGCACCGGGCCAGTCCAGACCCATGCCGCGCTGGGCCGTGTCCATCGCTTCAGCAATACCGAGGCCCATGCCGACGAGATAGCGACGGAACTCAAGCGTCTTCTTCCAGTCGATCGTAGCGCGGCCGGACGGTGCATTATCCGTAAACGGATCAGCGACGACATGGGCCGCCGAATAGACGATCCGGGCCGGATTGGCAGGAAGGACACTGCGAGGAACAGGGGTACCGATCAGATGGTAATCCATCTTCCGGCCGGTTTCGTCGGGCAGGATGATCTTCATAACCGTTTCTCAGAAGCGCGGCACAAGCATTCCGGCATCCGCCGAAATAACCTGGCCTGTGGTGTAGGGCAGTTTCCCGGTGGCAAGGGCCGCAATGATGCGCCCCATGTCCGAGGGCTCTCCAACACGCGGAAGCAGGGTCAGCCCCTCTTCCGCGCGCTGGCGGTAGTGCTGGATGACGGCAGCCGTCATTTCTGTAGCGATCAGGCCAGGCTGAACGTCATAGACCGCGATATTCTCGATCCCGAGACGCACAGCCAGAGCCTTGGACACCATGGCCGCCGCAGCCTTTGACGCGCAGTATTCAGACCGTTGCACCGCCACAGCCGTCGCGTTCGACGATGTGACGTTGACGATCGAATGGAACGCATCAGCTGACCGTTCCCGGCTCAGAAGGCGCTTTGCAAAAGCCTGTGAGAGGAAGAACACCGCCTTCGCATTGATCGTCAGGCAGCGGTCCCAGCTTGCTTCGGACACATCCAGCAGGTCACCCCGCTGGAGAACGCCGACGCCCGCATTGTTCACCAGCGTTGTCAGCGGGCCGAGTTCGTCTTCAATCCGCGCCAGAACACCCTCATGGGCGCTGATGTCGGACACATCGAACGGGGCGGCTACAACCTTGGCGCCCAGCCCTTCCAGACGGGCCACGGCTGCACGCAGTTCTGCATCATCAACCGGTCCATTTACCGCTAAAGAAAAGCCTTCTTTAGCGAGCGCTTCCGCGGCGGCCAGGCCGATCCCGCGTGAAGAGCCGGTGACGAGAGCGACCTGTCTCATGTACGGGCGCCCTTCTTGAGCAGTTCACGCGCTATGATCATGCGCTGGATCTGGTTCGTACCTTCATAGATCTGTGTGATCTTGGCATCGCGATACAGACGCTCAACTTCAAAGCCACGGATGTAGCCGGAGCCACCAAAGACCTGCACAGCATCCGCCGTACGGGCCACAGCCACGTCACCAGCAAAGCATTTTGCCATGGAGCAGGAGCGCGTGGCGTCCTGACCGTTATCGATCTTCACCGCAGCGGAATGAACCAGCAGACGGGCCGCTTCGATGTCCTTGGCCATATCGGCCAAAAGCCACTGAACCCCCTGGAATTCGGAGATGTGCTTGCCGAACTGCTTGCGCGTTCCGGCATAATCGACAGCGGCTTCAAGACCAGCCTGTGCGATGCCAACAGCGAGCGCCGCGATGCCCACGCGTCCCTTGTCCAGCACGCTCATCATCATGTGGAAGCCACGGTTCATCTCGCCCAGAAGAGCATCCGGGCCGAGGCGCACATCGGAGAAATCAAGCGCACCAACCTGGCTGGCCCGCTGACCCATCTTGTGCTCTTTCGGGCCGCGCTCAACGCCCTTGGCATGCAGGTCCACAATGAAAATGGACATGCCACGGTTTCCGGCTTCCTTGTCCGTCCGTGCCAGAACGAACCCGAGATCCGCCACCGGGGCGTTATGGATCCAGATCTTGCCGCCGTTCAGAATCCAACCATCGCCATCACGTTCAACTGTGGTGCGAATACCGGACACGTCCGTGCCGGCTTCCGGCTCGGTGATGCAATAAGCAACCTTGCGCTTCATGGAGAGAATGTCTGGCAGCAGTTTCTTCTGCTCATCCGTGCCGTGACGCACCAGGAGCGTGGAAATCAGTTCCACCAGGCCACACTGATCGGCGATGCTGGCATAGCCGCGGGACAGTTCTTCCATCACGACGGCATAGGTCAGGGTATCGAAGCCAGGCCCTCCCAGCTCTTCCGGAACTGCAATGCCGAACAGGCCAAGACGGCCCATTTCTTCGTAAATTTCGGCCGGAAAGCGTTCTTCACGGTCGAGGGCCTCAGCAGCAGGGCGGATGACTTCATCCACGAAGGACCGTGTGGTCTCGCGAACCTGCTCCTGCATTTCATTGAGAAACATAACCCGATTCCCTTAATTAGTAACTAACCAGTTAGTTAGTATAATGACTGATCTGTTTTCAAGGCCATTCTGCGTTTTGAAATCAAAAGAACTTGATGTTCATAATACCCAGAATGAATTCGTTCTCGTTAAGGAACAGTTTTTACTTCGCCATCTTTTTCTACCTCAGCAGAATAGCGCGAAAATCATTGACGTTTGTCCCGGTAGGACCTGGCACAAATAGGTCATCTAGTGCCTCAAAGGCAGTATAGGCGTCGTTTTCCGCCAGCAGGATGGACGGATTGATCCCGCGCGCGCGCAGTCTTCCCATACTTTCGCCATCTGCAAAGGCACCCGCATTGTCCTCAGACCCGTCAATTCCATCTGTATCCGCAGCGAGTGCGGAAACCGGAAGGCCCTCAGCCGCGAGCGCAAACGACAGGAGAAACTCCGTGTTGCGACCACCCCGTCCACGTCCACGCAATGTCACCGTTGTTTCTCCCCCCGAGAGGATGACAACCGGCTTCTGGAATGGCTGATTACGAATAATCACTTCACGCGCGATCGCTGCATGGACCTTCCCGACATCCCGGGCTTCCCCTTCAATCGCGTCGGACAGGATAACAGCAGAAATTCCAAGATTCCGGGACGCTGCGGCTGCCGCCTCAAGAGACAGATGAGCCGACGCCACGATACGCACTTCGTTCCCGGCAAATGCCGGATCTTCCGGACGCGGCGCCTGCCCCAGCTCTCCGTCAAGCCATGCCTGCACTTTAGACGGCAGTGCGAGCTTCCAGGCCTTGGCCATATGCCGCGCGTCTTCGCGTGTTTTCGTATCAGGCACGGTTGGTCCAGAGGCCACCTGTGCCGGATCATCGAACGGTACATCCGAGACTATGAGTGAAACGACTCTCGCCGGGGAAGCCGCAGCGGCCAGACGACCGCCCTTAATCCCCGAAAACTGCTTGCGGATGCTGTTCATGACAGAAATCGGCGCGCCAGAAGACAGGAGAACCCGGCTGAGCTCCGCTTCATCTTCCAACGTGAATCCTTCTGGCGGACATGGCAGCAAGGCTGACCCACCTCCGCAGATCAGAGCAACGACCAGATCATCCGGACCTAATCCGCGCACCGCCTCAAACAAAGCCGCCGTTGCAGCCAGACCGGCTTGATCCGGAACAGGATGGGAAGCCTCCAGAACGCGGATCTGTTCTGTAGGGTAGCCATAGCCATAACGGGTGACGACAACGCCTTCCAGCGGACCATCCCACACGCGCTCAAAGGCTGCGGCAAGCTGGGCTGCCCCCTTCCCGGCCCCAACCACGACCGTCTTGCCTTTCGGGCGTTCCGGCAGGTTGGCAGCCAGCACGAGGTCTGCATCGGCCGCGGTAATGGCGGCATTGAACAGACCTGTCAGGAAACTGTGATCGTCGACTGTCATGGCTTCTTTCAGACTCCACTCACGGAAAGGACGGCCTGGGGCGTTCAGAGCTTGAGCCCCATCACGGCATCCTTGAACAGAACGGCATCCATTTCCTTCAGTTCAGGCGAAACCTTTAGCGTAGTGGACGCCTGATCGAGCACGTCTTTCTGCAAGTCGATGCCCGGCGCGATTTCCGTGACCGTCAGTTCACCGTTCAGAAGCTTGAGAACACAGCGTTCCGTCACGTAGGTGACGTCCTGGCCTGTTTCGGTGGCTCTGCGCCCTGAGAAGCTGACCTGATCCACCTCTGGCACGATCTTGGAAATCTTGCCTTCCCGATCAATCACGAGCCGGCCGTCCTCAATGTGCATCTTGGCTCCGGCATTAAAATTGCCTGAGAAGATGATGCGCTTGGCCCGTGCCGTAATGTCTACGAAACCGCCCGCCCCTGCCGTCCGATGCGGCGTGGCAGCAAGGCGGCTGACGTTAACAGACCCATCAGCCCCGATCTCAAGGAAGGACAGCAGGGAGCAGTCAAAACCGCCCGCCTGGAAGTAGCTGAACTGATGGGGAGAAGCGACGAACGCCTCGGCATTACTGGCGCAACCGAACTTGAAATCCAGCAGCGGAACGCCGCCAACCGGCCCCTGTTCGATGACCCATGTCACGCTGCCATGCAGGCCTTCTTCCAGCAGGATGCGCGGCACATTGGCGGAAATCCCGAAGCCAATGTTGACCGCCCAGCCATCCTTCAACTCCTGCGCCACACGTCGCGCAATCACCTTGCCCGGATTGAAATCCGGAATAGCGAAAGACGACAGAGGCCGAAAAATCTCGCCAGAAATTGCTGGGTCATAAGGTGTGGCAGTGGTCTGAAGCTGATCCGGGGCTTCCACAACAACGTCCACCAGAATACCCGGCACTTTGACGTCATGCGGCTTCAACGTGCCCTGTTCTGCCACGCGGCGGACTTGCGCGATGACCAAACCACCATTGTTATGAGCCGCCAGAGCCATTTCCATGGCACCCAGCGTGGCGCCTTCCTGTTCGAACGTCAGATTGCCATTTTCGTCCGCAGTCGAGGCGCGAATGATCGCAACGTCCGGCTTCAGCGCCGAGAAATACAGCCAGTCTTCGCCCTCGAAGTCCATATGACGCACGATGGGATTGGAGCGTGCGGTCTCATTCATCGCACCGCCTTCCCGCTTCGGGTCCACGAATGTATCGAGACCAACTTTCGTCAACACGCCAGGACGCAGAGCCGCACCTTCGCGCAGCATGTCGAAGATAACGCCAGATGGTAGGTTATAAGCGGCGACGTCCTCGGCCAGAATGCGCTGCCAGATAAGCGGTGGCTCAGCATTGCTGGGACCGGACGGGTAAGACCCGCCGATGATCTTTTTGATCATGCCAGGCTGGGCGATGTGATCCACGCCTTTGGTCCCGAACATGTCACCCGTCGCGATCGGATGGATCGTCGTCAGGCTCTTCGGGGCCGCTTCCTTTTCAAAACGTTCCCCGAGCGCCTTCAGAACGTCGTCGGGGCACAGAAGCCCGGACGATGCGTTGATCGCAATGGTGGAGCCATCCTTGATAAGACTGACGGCTTCCGCTGCGGTTCTGGTCTTGGTCATTGCCTTTGATCCACTATAACTATCTTGTTAGTTACTTATGATCTTGTAAAAATCGCGATGCATGAGGCGCCGCTTGAGAAGGTTATCGTTCTCAAGCATTCCCCAGAATAAAGTCCGCCGCTCGTTCACCAATCATGACCGTTGCCGCATTGGTGTTAGACCCAAGCAGCGATGGCATGACCGAGCTATCGCAAATCCGGATGCCCTCCAGGCCATGCACATGCAGGCGTGGATCAACAACGGCCATTTCGTCCCTGCCCATTTTGCACGTACAGGTCGGATGATAGGATGTGCGACCCTGCTGACGAGCATAATCCTCATATGCCTTGAGCGTACGCCCACCGCCTTCTGGCAGGCAGACCTTGCTGATGTATTTTTGCAGCGAGTGGCTGCCGAACATTTCATAGCTCAGGCGAACGCCCTCAGCGGTTGTCCGCAGATCGTCCGGGTGACCCAGAAAATTCGGATCCACAACCGGTGCTTCCCGAGGGTCAGACGAACGCAACGTGACAGACCCGCGCGCTTTTGGACGGAGCGTATAGCTGTTGAGCGTGATGCCAGACGTCCCTTTCGGAACAGAGGCCACACCCGCTTCCGCGCCAGCGCCCGCCAGGAAGTGGAACTGAAGATCCGGGCAGCTTGCAGCCGGATCGCCGTACCAGAAAGCTCCGCCTTCCACGACGTTCGACGCCACTGGACCACTTCTGAACAGCGAATATTGCAGGCCAGCCCACATCATCCACTTGTACTGGTTGTACTTGTCGAAACTGTCATGGCCTTTCAGCTCAGCAACGATATCGACACCAAAGTGATCCTGTAGATTCTGACCCACACCCGGCAGATCATGAACAACGGGAATACCGTGCTCTTTGAGATGCGCAGCCGGACCAACGCCAGACAGCATCATCAGCTTCGGCGTACCGATTGCACCGGACGTGACCAGCACTTCCTGCTCAGCACGCGCAGTGTGCATCTGCTTGTCCGCAATGTACTGCACGCCGACTGCGCGCTTCCCCTCGAAGACAACCTTCAGAACCATCGCACCAGTAATAACCGTCAGGTTCTTACGCTTCAGAGCGGGACGCAGATATCCAACGGCCGTAGAGCAGCGCCGGTTATTGCGCACCGTCAGCTGGTAAATACCAGCGCCCTGCTGAACTGGACCGTTAAAGTCAGGGTTATACGGAATTCCGATTTCCTGGCAGCTCTGTACGAAGGCGCGGCTGACGGGATTGGGGCAATCCAGGTTCGACACGCCGAGTGGACCATCCGTTCCGTGCCATGATCCGGCAAGAATGGAATTTCCCTCAGAGCGGATGAAGTACTTCTGGATGTTTTTGAAGCCCCAGCCGTCAGCTCCCTCCTGCTCCCACCGATCGAAATCAGACGGATGGCCACGTGTGAAAACTTCGGCATTGATGGATGAACCACCACCAAGAACACGCGCCTGCACATAAGGAATCTGGCGGTTATTGGCGTGCTTCTGCGGTGTGGTGACAAGCCCCCATGTCAGGGGGCCTGTCGTCATTTTCGCAAAGCCAACCGGCATGTGAATGAGCGGATTGGTGTCACGCTTGCCTGCTTCGATCAGGCAGACGCGCACCGCCGGGTTTCGGGAGAGACGGGCGGCAAGAACACATCCTGCCGAGCCGCCACCAACGATAACGTAATCGAAACCAGTCATCATTATGCGATCCAGTGCGTCCGTTTGCCGAGATCTACGTGAACGGATTTGATCTGGGTGTATTCTTCCACCCCATACATACCCGCTTCACGACCCCAGCCAGACTGCTTGAAACCACCCAGCGGCATTTCAGGGCCGCCAGCCATGATCGTGTTGACCCAGAAGCGCCCGGCCTGAACCTTACGCGTCACCTTCAGGGCCTTGCTGATGTCCTTCGTCCAGACAGACGCGGCCAGACCATAAACCGTGTCATTGGCCAGGGAGATCGCTTCCTCAAGCGTGCTGAACCGGAAGACGGACAGCACAGGGCCAAAGATCTCGTCAGTCGCAATGGACATATCTGGCTTCACATTCGTGAAGAGCGTTGGCGCAATGTACTGCCCACGACCCAGATCGACCTTGTTACCGCCACACAGAACGCGCGCGCCTTCGGCCTTCCCCTTCTCGATATAGTCGAGAATGGTTTTGTTCTGAGCATCCGTCGTAATGGCGCCAATCTGCGTTTCCGGGTCAAACGGGTCGCCCACGCGGATCTTTTCCATCTTGGCGACAACAAGCTTTTCAAACTTGTCAGCTACAGACTCTTCAACGATCAGACGGCTGGACGAGACGCAGCATTGCCCGGTGTTGAAGCTGATCCCAAAGGCTACCGCATCGGCCGCATCTTCCAGATCGCTGTCCGCAAAGACGACAATCGGGTTCTTGCCACCAAGCTCTAGGCCAAGCTTCTTGAGGTTGCTGTCTGCGGACGCATGGATACAGGACCGGCCAACACCCGTGGAACCAGTGAAGGACAGCATATCCACATCCGGATGCTGCGTCAGAGCCTGACCGACACTCTTTCCGGTGCCCGTCACGACGTTATAGACGCCCTTTGGCAGGCCCGCTTCCGTCAGAATATCGGCAAGCATCAGCGTGGTTGCGCTGGTGACTTCCGCTGGCTTCACGACGACCGTGCAGCCAGATGCCAGAATGAACGGCACGCGCTCACACAGAATCATGAACGGGAAGTTCCAAGGCGTGATGAGGCCAACGACACCCACCGGCTCGCGCAGAACCATTCCGAACAGGCTTTCGCCCAGATTGTTGAAGCTGTCGCCGTGCAGAAGGCGCGCGGCACCGGCAGCCATCTCGAAACAGGAAATACAGTTGTCGATCTCGGCCTTGGCCTGAGAAATCGGCTTGCCGTTTTCCAACACTTCCCAAAAGGCGATGTCATCGCGACGCTGCCTCAGAAGCTCAGCCGTTTTCAGCAGGATCGCACTGCGTTCTGAGCTTGCCAGACCAGCCCATGTGCCGTTCTCAAACGCACGACGCGCGGCGACTACGGCATCATTCAGATCCTCTTCCGTGCAACGTGCAATTCGCGTGACAATAACATCATGACTGGGAGACTTGCGCTCGAACATCTCACGTCCGTGGCGCCACTCACCATCGATGAAAAACCCAAAGTCACGAGCCACTCCGGATGGAGCCAGTTTCTGTGCCATCTTGTTCATTGACGGCTTCTCCCTGTCTTTTTTGACGAGCGCTCAATGACGCATCGTCGTTTCAGATTGTCCCGTGAGCAGACGGTCAGCGCACCAGGATTGTTTAACGGTAAAGATACTGTCGAACCGCCTGCCGTAAGCGGTGCGCTGGAAAGGGATTTAACTCTTACCCAGGCATTGGTTTGAAAATATTACTCTCCACAAGAAAGCCGCCCCTTCGAAAATGTTTCCGAAAAAACCGCTACCGCGGAATATTTTTCTCAATCCTGCCCCCTGGTTTCGCCCCTCCACAATGGAGAGATCAAAGCGCCTTTCGCACCATCTGGTTACTTTGGTAGCGCAGAATGGAAAATCTCATAAATCACGTTATAGTGATAAGTAAATCTCTTTTATATGTTATTTTTTATGTGATGTTTTGACGTCTGCGCGTTTCCGGCCATAAAGCGGGAACTTCAGGCCCGGCTCCAGCAAAAAGCGAGATTTCCCGTTGAGTGCACAGTCCCCAGACACACAGTCGCCCCGCCCTCGAATCCGCGACGCAGAAGCTACAAAAAGCCGGATTCTAGAGGCCGCAAAAAAAGAGTTTGCAAAAAACGGCCTTGAAGGGGCCCGCGTCGACGCAATCGCGCTGGAAGCCAATGCCAATAAGCGCATGATTTATCACTACTTTGAAAGTAAAGAGAAACTCTTCCAGACAGTTCTGGAAAATGCCTATTTCGATATTCGCGAATCTGAGAAAAAGCTGGATCTGGATAGTTTAGATCCTAGAGAAGCCCTTGAACGACTCGTCCGTTTTACCTGGAACTATTACATCCGGAACCCTGAATTCATTTCACTGGTGAATAGCGAGAATCTAGCACAGGCCCGGCATTTAAAGTCTTCAGAAACCGTCAAGATTGTCAGCAGGCGCTTCGTCGGACTCGTGGACACGATTTTAAAGCGCGGTGTGGCGCAGGGACTTTTCCGAGAGGGCGTTGACCCGGTCCAGCTCAATATCACTATAGCAGCCGTCAGCTACTACTACTTCACCAACCAGTATACAGGATCGATCATTTTTGAACGGGAACTGATGTCCGAGGCTGCTCAGGCAGAGCGCATTCGCTTTAACATCGAGACGATTTTGAGAATTGTTTCTCTGTGAGCCTTAGCCCCAAAATTCACGGAGCGAGAAAACGCGTTTTCTGGGCCAGTTAAGCCTAAGAATTTTAATTAAGCATCATATTTCAAGAAGAAAAGACTGGTGCTGCTGGACAGGATTGAACTGTCGACCTCTCCCTTACCAAAAATGTGCTCCATAGGAAAAACAGCCATTTTCTGAGGGAGCTACAGTCCAAAAATCTCGGTTTAGTCGATGCATGACGATAGTTTCCTGTGCCAATGGCACAGAAAGCTATGTCCGCTTTAGCATGATGACTTTCTAAGCATTTGAAATCTTTGCATTAGATAAAAACGTTTCAAATTTCATTTGACGTAGCCTCCTTTGTTCTCTTTCTGTTCTCACCAAGCAGGAGGAGAACATGGCGTATCAAGGCGACCGCACGACGGGTTTCGCATCACCGGCAGCTGACAACATCGAGGGTACCATCGACTTGATGGCCGCCGTCCTAGATCTGCGTCAGCCAAGCCGTTATCCCGTTCGCGTCGAAGGTGATGCCTTGGTCGGACGCGGCATCAAGCACGGCGATATTCTGGTGGTCGATTCTGCCCTGGCCCCAAGGGCCGGTGTCGTCGTGATAGCCAGCGTTGGGGATGATCTGCGCGTCTGCGAGCTGACACAGCGTCCCGACGGTTGGTGGCTTCGCCCGGCAGGTGCCAAAAAACCTCTTCAGGTGGATGATGACACTGACGTCTCAATCTGGGCCGTAGCGACCGGCCTAGTCCGCACAGACGTCTGATGCCTGTCTTTGGCCTGATTGACGGCAATTCGTTCTACTGTTCCTGCCAGCGTGCTTTTGAGCCACGCCTGAAGCGCAAGCCGGTCGTGGTTCTCAGTAATAATGACGGCTGCGCTATAGCCAGAACACGCGAAGCGAAAAGCCTTGGGATCAAGATGGGCGATCCCTGGCACTTCGCCCACAAACGGCCTGAAGCTCGACCGGTCGTCTGGTATTCGTCCAATTATGCCCTTTATGCCGACATGTCCCGCCGGATGTATGAGGTTCTTCAGGCACGCGTTCCTGCTGTCGAGCCATATTCGATCGATGAGATGTTCCTCGATTTAACAAGCCTGCCAGGTGACTTGTATCAGCGCTGCAAGGATATCAGGGAGGCTGTCTGGCAAGAGGCGAAAATTCCGACCTGCGTCGGGTGGGGACCAACAAAGACGATCGCCAAGCTGGCGAACGGGTTAGCCAAGGATCATGCGCGTCTCGACGGACTGTGCGATCTAACAGACCCGCTTGTCCGGACCGAATGGTACGCTGTCACCAGCATCGAGGAGGTCTGGGGAATTGGACGGCAAACTGTGAAGAAATTGCAGGCCATGGGTGTTGAGACGGTGGCAGACTTTGTGTCACTGGATCCGAAAACAATTCGCAGCGTACTGACCGTCGTCGGGGCTCGTGTCCAGGCCGAGCTGCGAGGCCAGTCCTGTCTTGCGCTTGCAGATGTGTCGCCTACCCGCAAGAGCATTGCCTCAACACGGACCTTTGGACGCCTTCTGACAGAATGGTCCGATATCCGTGAAGCTGTTGCACACTACGCAGCCAGGGCTGCAGAGAAGCTACGCGCCGAGCATCTTGAAGCTGCTCATCTGTCCGTTCTTATCCAAACGAATCCTCATAATGGTGATCCCTGGTACGCCAAGCATGTTGGTGCAGGGATTGACCCCACGGCTGACACCCGGGATCTGATCCGACATGCCACCCAGCTTGCAGAAGCTATCTGGCTTCCATCATATCGCTATTTCAAAGCAGGAGTGATCCTGACAGACCTTAGACCAGCCGGACAGCAGTCTCAGTTTTTTTTAACGCGAGATCCAAAAGTCTCATCTGCCGCTATGGCTGCCATGGATGCAATCAATGCGCGGTTCGGGGCTGGGATGATCCGTTCGTCTTCCACGGGGCTGAGTCGAACTTGGCGTCCAAGAGCATCACTGCTGTCCGGTCGTTACACGACTCATCTTTGTGAAATTGTGCAGGCAAGGAGCTGGTGACAGTGTATCAATAAAAAGTAACTACCTAATATATAGGAAATGATAGAAGTGTAATAAGTTATTTTCGAAATAAGGGATTTTTAAAATATGAGTTGGTCTACTATCCAAACTCTCTCTGGATGGGGAGGGGCAATCTTAATTTTCTATGCAGTTGCCTCAAACTTTTTTGAAGATTTTTGGCGTTCGAAAAAAGCAAATAGAATTACAAAAAAATCTAATCCATTATCGGAGACCGCTTCTGTAACGGATCGGGTTGGAGATAAAAATGTTAAATCTCGATATTATTATTTACATACTTATCTGCCTCTAATTTTTTCACTTTGTTTTGCAGTATTGAGTCAGGTGGCATCTCAATATGTAGGGGACGAACAAGAACATAGATTTACGAACATCGAGACCAAAGAGGCAGGTAGATCACTAACAACTAAAGCGCAGGAAGATTTATATTCAAGAGTAATATCGATTAGTTCCAATCCGCAAAAAGTTATTTTTATGATTTCTTCTTGTCCTGATTGCTACCAATTTGCAGAATCTATAGCCTCCCCCTTAAGAAAGGCGGGATGGGAAATAGTTTTTTATCCAGCAGTTAGGATGAATAGAAAAATATTTTCCCATGGCATTTCGTTTATGGCAAGATCTGATAATGCTATTCTTGAAGCTATTTGTTCGTCATTATTGATGTATGGATTTGACAATTTGGAGGGTGAGGCAGGTGAACCTGTAGATAATGGTGACATACAAATTTTTATTTATCCTGATCCAGTAAAAAATCCTACGAAATAAAGAGTTTTTATTTTATGCATTCTCGTACTTGGTCGCGAAGCCCAATGTAGTCTCCGATCCAGTGTATGGTCTGAGCGTGTGGATTTGCATGAAGCTCGTTAGCCAACGCCGTTTGATCGTCTTTAGAATAATGCACTATTGTAGGGCACGGTACATAGTGGGCGGGGGTACAGCCGGCGACTGTCAGAGTAAGTGCGATCCACTTCATGCGTTACCTCTGTTTAATCTCGCTAAGACATCGCTCTCAGTTGCTGGCTTATCCGTTTCAGCCTGGGCCATAGCGGAGGCCCGATTGAGAGCAGCTTGCGCATCTTTCACGTCATGGTCAGCCGTATCGGCTTTCTGCGACTTACCTCCGGCTCGATAGAGCCCGAGGGCCGACGCCACGCCCACAAGGAGCATGACGCCAACAATCGCCAGATTGGCGGTACTCACTGGGCAGGCTGGTTGAGGTCAGCAGCTTCGGCTGCAGAAGCCTGCACGACCGGACCGGCTGCTAGAACGCGCTCCAGTTCCGTAGCCCCTTCCAGCGTCTTGGTCAGAGCAGCATCGAGCGCGTTCACATCCACATGCCCAGCTAGACGGGAAATGCTAGCTGCCAGAACGCCCTGAAGCACAAGGCCGCCGACGCTGATGCCTTGCTGGACCGCAGGGGTGTCAGCCTTGCCCAGAGCCTGATTCACAAGACCTTCAAGGGCCGTCACAGAGTTAAAAGCCATACGTGTTTCTTCCATAAAAAAAGCCGCCTCGATGGGCGGCATTGCATCCGACGGTCTGACAGCTGGGGGGCTGCCTCCTTCGGAGATCTGAGGAATGAGAATGATCGATCCAAGACCAGCTGACGGGGCCAGTCAGGTCGGCGCTTTGGGCTTGCCCTTGCTGTCGAGGATCTGGACCCCACTGTCCACGCCAGCCTTTTTTAGAAGCGGCGCTTCAGCCCGTGTCGTCAGAACGGCCGTCATGCCGATCTTATAAATCGCAGATGCGTATTTCTGCTCAAACGCCAGAATGCTCATGATCTGGTAAAGGCGTGTCCACCTCGAACCGGGATCCGGCGGTGGAATTCTGGAGCGGAGGTATCCGCAGACATTCAAGAGGATTGATATGCTCACCAAGATCAGACCGACGCAAAAAAGATAAGCCGGAGGAACAAACCTCAGCAATGAAGCAAGATCCACAACGGTGTCTCCACATATGGAAAAACCGCCCCTCTGGGACGGCTTTTGATAAGACCGATGAAAATTTAAGATGCTCGCAGAGCGGGGCTGCCAGTGGCGACTATGGCGCCAAAGGCGTACCCAGGAGGACAGGAACCCATTGCCCCCCAGAGTAGATCACTGGCTGCGCATTCCCCCCGGCACAGTCTGAACACAGAGCCATGCCACCCTCCGCCCCCTTCACCTTCGATAGAAGCGTCGATTTTGTATAAGCCTGCATAAGCAACTGGCCGCCGTATGTGTTAGCGGCTGTTGCATCGCCGATCAGGATATTATGGGTCGCCGGATCAGAGTTGAAATATGCAAGATTGGTGTAGGATGCAGGGGCATCTGCTGTTGCCGGAACCGACGTTCCGAGGACAAGAGAGCTAGCCTGTAATGTCGTTTTTACGACAGCTAGACCATTGATATAAAAGACGCCCTTAGGCGGCGTAACCGAAGTCAATGCCTCATTTGAAATATTACTGAGGTTGACCGTTGTGGAAGAACCTACATACGTATTGTAAACATTATTACTACCATTCCAGCTGCCAGAAATACTGATCGCACCAGATTGCCAGCAGTTGTTATTGGATATTGTGCTTTGAGACACCGTATCTGTAGGAGAAACTATCGTCATACAGCTCCCATGCCAGATGCCGGACGTCTGATTCCCTGTAACCACAGATCCGTCAGAAACATACAACTGATATACAGGAGTGGTCTGGGAGGACGAGCCACCGAGTGAGTTTGCGCCGTTATCCGTGAATGTGG